>NZ_CADFGP010000006.1 GCF_902833905.1 Paraburkholderia tuberum STM678
ACGAAACGAAGCTCGCTGGAGCAATCCAGTCGTCAGGAAACGCCGGATACGTGATCCGTACGTCCGGTGTTGTGGGAGGACGGCGGGGGCAACCCCGCCTCCTACCCGATCCCGTCGGAATTTGCGTTGCAAGTCTCATGTAGTCAGAGGAATGCGGACTCCGCCCGCTCGTTATTCGGCAGACGCTTACATCGATGAACAAGCGCTGCTCACGTTCGCAACTTTTACGCGTGGCGGCCGCAATTTTCGCAGTCGGTCAGTTCTAAATGTCAGACGGAAACCGAATAAGCGTCAAAGCATTGTCGCCAAAAGGCTTTTGCCCACGCTGATCAAACCCGGTCGATCGATTCAACAACTCCGAACAGTTTCAATCGCGCCGCAAACGATAGCCGCGCGCCATTCGCCTGACTAAAGTTTCGCCTCGCCTTTCCGTAGACGCATTCACGCAGCCCAACCGGCGTGAAGGCAACCGGCTTTGCCGGTCAGGTGTGCGCCCCTAGTCTCGCGTTTGTGATCGGCTACATGCAGGTCGCGGCGTTTCACCTCGAAGGAAATCTCTTGAAACCGATGCTTCTCACCCGCATTGCCTGCGCAATGCTCGGGGCAAGCTGCGCGTTGCCGTTCGGCGCGCACGCGACGCTCGGCCAGAACGCCAGCACCGTCGACGGCGATCGGACGCGCCTGCATGCGGTTGCTCGCGCGGCCAGCGCACAGGGCGCGTATTCGGTGCATGTGCTGACGCTGCCGTCCGGCACCCAGGTGCGCGAATACGTGGCGGGCAACGGCATCGTGTTCGGCGTCGCGTGGGACGGCCCGACGCTGCCCGATCTGAAGGCGACGCTCGGCGCGTCCTTCGATGCCTACGTGGCCGCCAGCGCGGCGCGGCGCGGCGCGCCGCTCGCGGTCTCGAACAGTGACCTCGTGGTGTTCTCGAGCGGCCATCTGCGCGCCTTCACCGGCTACGCCTATCTGCCGCAGGCGGTGCCCGCGGGCGTCGACGTCAGCGTTATTCAATAACGGAGCGAATCATGCGATCCAGGTCTTCGTGGATGACTCTGCTGGGCGCGGCGCCCGTCGTGGTTCTGGCGCTGCTGTTGAGCGCGTGCGGCGGCGGGGGCGGCAGCGCGAGCACCACGGCCAATTCGAGCACCTCCAGCAACTCGAACGGTTCGGGCAGCTCGACCAGCTCGTCGGGTTCGACCGTGACCAACACGTCGCCGTCGCCGCAGGTGCTGGCCGCCAACGCGGTGCGCGTGACGGTCGACTCGGGCGTCAGCAACGTGCCGAACATGCCGTTCGTCAGCATCACGATCTGCGCGCCCGGCACCAGCAACTGCCAGACGATCGATCACGTGCTCGTCGATACCGGCTCGTGGGGCGTGCGCGTGTTCGCGTCGCAATTGCCCGCGTCGATGAGCCTGCCGCAGCAGCAGGACGGCTCGGGCAACCTGGTTGCCGAATGCATGCAGTTCTTCGACGGTTACACGTGGGGCGCGGTGAAGCTCGCCGATGTACAGATCGCGGGCGAAAAAGCCGCTGCGCTGCCGATCCAGGTGATCGATCCGGGCTACGCGTCGCTGCCGGGCGATTGCGCGGCCGTCGGCGCGGCGCGCAACACGCCGGCCGCCTTGCAGGCGAATGGCATTCTCGGCATCGGCGTGTTCAAGCACGACTGCGGCGCGAACTGCGTGCAGCAGGCGATCCCCGCGACCTACTATGGTTGCGGCGGCACCAGCTGCACGTCGATACCGCTCGCGCAGACGTACCAGGTCGCCAATCCGGTGCCGTACTTCGCGACCGACAACAACGGCTCGATGCTCAGTCTGCCGACCGTGTCAGGCGGCGCGCCATCGGTGTCGGGGCAACTCGTGTTCGGCATCGGCACGCAGAGCGACAATGCGCTCGGCGGGGCGCAGGTGGTCGGTGTGAGCCCGTCGAACGGCACGTTCACGACGGTGCAGAACGGCACCACGTATACGCGCAGCATTATGGACAGCGGCTCGACGGGACTCTTCTTCCAGACCACCTTGATGCCGGCCTGCGCGAGCCCGAACAGCGCTTATTACTGCCCGAGCTCGACGCAGCAGTTGAGCGCGATGATCGAAGGCGTGAATGGCACGACGAGCGCGGTGACGTTCAGCGTCGGCAATGCGATGTCGATCGCGCAGACTGATAGCGGCGACTCGGCATTGCCGCTGCTCGCGGGCCCGGCATTCGTCACGTCGACGGTGTTCGACTGGGGGCTGCCGTTCTTCTACGGTCGCAATGTCTATGCGGCGATCGAGCAGCAGTCGACGCCGGGTGGGACGGGGCCTTATGTGGCGTACTGAAGTGGCGTACTGAAGTGGCGAGCCGAGCGCGGGTAGCCGGTTGCTCGCGGCTCGATGATGAGCGTCATATGCGCCCGCTGCCGGCTGGTCCGGCGGCGGGCTTTTTTATGCGCTTGTTGGCTCGCGGTCGCCCCGCTTGTCGCGCTTGTCACCCGCTGCCGCGATCACGCGATGCACAAAGCGCAGCTTGTCGACCACCGGCGCGGCGAGCGTGAACGGATAGCCGTCGGGCATGCCGAGACTGCGATTCAGACTGTTCAGCGCATAGGTGAGCGGAAACCAGCGCTTCATCAGATTGCCGAAGCTCGCGTCCTCGACCGGCGTGCGGTCGGTCAGCGTCGGCTCGCTCGGATCGTCGGGCAGCAGCGCGAGGCCGTAAGACGTCGACGTGTCGAGCACGTCGACGATCAGCAGATAGTGCGCCCATGTCTCCGCCCAGTCTTCCCACGGATGCATCGTCGCGTAAGCGCTGATGTACGACGCCTGCCAGTCGGCCGGCGCGCCGTCGCGGTAGTAGGCGTCCAGGGCTTCGCCGTAGTCGGCCTGCTCGTCGCCGAACAGCTTGCGAAACGGTTCGAGCCAGCGCGGCTCGGTTTCGATCAGGTGGCGGAAAAAGTAGTGGCCCGTCTCGTGGCGGAAGTGGCCGAGCAGCGTGCGGTACGGCTCGCCCATCGCGGTGCGCACTTTCTCGCGATGCGCGTCGTCGGCCTCGGCGATGTTCAGCGTGATCAGCCCGTTGTCGTGACCGGTCATCACGGGCTTGCCGGCGCCGCCGTCGGCGAGAAACTCGAAGGCGAGACCGCGCTCGGGGTCCGCGTCGCGCGATCGCACGTCGAGGCCAAGCTCGCCCAGCGTGTACAGCAGACGCCGCTTCGCGACTTCGAGCCGGTACCAGTAGAGCCGGTTTTCCGGTTCGCTCAGGTTCGGAATCGTGCGGGTCAACTGGCAGGCGTAGCACAGCGTGTCGGGCGAATCGGCTGGGATCATCCAGTTGCAGACGTTTTCGACCGCGTAGTTGTGGCATTGTCGGAACAGCGCGCCATTCGCCTCGGGATGCAGGCTGCGCCAGCGGCCGTCGCCGGCGTCCCCGAACGCGCTGATTTCCCGCAGTTCAGGCAGATAGCCGAGCAGCGACTCGCAGCGCTCGCAGCGGACGTTCTCGTAGAACACGAGGTGCGCGCAGCGATTGCAGTGGAAGGTTTTCATCGGGCGGGCCTCGTGATCGGTGCTATGTCGTTTGCGATGATGAGCCATGGTAAGCGGCATCATGAACGCGATAGCGGACGAAAGCCGGTCGCAATCTTCATGCCGCGATTGCAAGACGTCACCGCTTTAACGCACAGTACGGTCATGATCGTGCATCGGCGCTGCGCCGCTTTGGTGCACGGTCCGAGGCGAGCCCGCGGCAGGGCGCGAGGTACGCAACGCAAACGCAGTTCAGACAACACCAAACGATTCATACGGGTTTATCCAGCAACGGCATAGAGCTTGCTTTTTTGGCGGGCTGCCCCCTTCGTCGAGGAGTCCGGAGTGTCCATACGCGTCGCGTTGCATCACGTTACCCATTACCGCTACGACAGGCTGGTCACGCTGTCACCCCAGGTCGTGCGGCTGCGGCCCGCGCCGCATTGTCGTACGCCGATCCTGTCGTACTCGATGCGCGTCGAACCCGCGAGGCACTTCATCAACTGGCAGCAGGACGCGTTCGCCAACTATCAGGCGCGGCTCGTGTTTCCCGAGCAGACGCGCGAATTCAAGGTGAGCGTCGATCTGGTCGCCGAAATGGCCGTCTACAACCCGTTCGACTTCTTTCTCGAACCGTCGGCCGAGCAATTTCCATTCGACTACGCGCCGGAGCTGGCGGCCGAACTCGCGCCCTACCGCGTGAAGCGGCCGATGACGCCGCGTTTCGCCGAGTTCGTCGCGAGCATCGACCGCACGCCGGCCGGTACCGCGAACTTCCTGGTGGCGCTGAACCAGCGGCTGCAACGCGAGATCCGCTACCTGATCCGGATGGAGCCGGGCGTGCAGACGCCGGAGGAAACCTTGACCAATGCGGCGGGCTCGTGCCGCGATTCGGGCTGGCTGCTCGTCGAGACGTTGCGGCAGCTCGGCTTCGCGGCGCGCTTCGTGTCGGGCTATCTGCTGCAGCTCGCGCCCGACGTCAGATCGATCGACGGCCCGAGCGGCACCGAGGTCGACTTCACCGACCTGCACGCGTGGTGCGAGGTCTACCTGCCAGGGGCGGGCTGGATCGGGCTCGATCCGACCTCGGGGCTGTTCGCGGGGGAAGGGCACATACCGGTCGCGTGCACGCCGGAGCCGGGCAGCGCGGCGCCGATCTCGGGTGCGGTCGACGAAAGCGAGGTCGAGTTCGGACATACGATGTCGATCGAACGCGTGTTCGAGTCGCCGCGCGTCACGAAGCCGTATAGCGAAGCCGCGTGGCACGACGTGCTGAAGATGGGCGCGCGGGTCGACTACGAACTCGCCGACATGGACGTGCGACTGACGATGGGCGGCGAGCCGACCTTCGTATCGGTGCGCGATCGCGACGCCGCCGAATGGAACACCGACGCGCTTGGACCCACCAAGCGCGGCTACGCGGTCGCGCTGGTGGACCGGCTGCGCGACCGCTACGGCGCGAACGGCTTCCTGCATATCGGCCAGGGCAAGTGGTATCCGGGCGAGCAACTGCCGCGCTGGGCGATGTCGCTGTACTGGCGCGCCGACGGCGAGCCGTGCTGGCACAACCCGGCCCTGTTCGCCGACGAACGCGAGCCGGGCCGCTACACGGCCGCCGACGCGCAACGCTTCATCGCGCATCTGGCCGCGAAGCTGTCGCTCGACCCCGACTGCATCCAGCCCGGCTACGAAGACACCTGGTACTACCTGTGGCGCGAGCGCCGCCTGCCGGTGAACGTCGATCCGTTCGACGCGCGTCTGGACGACGAGCTCGAACGCGTGCGACTGCGGCGCGTGTTCGACGCGGGGCTCGCGAGTCCGTCAGGCTACGTGCTGCCGCTCGGCCGCGAGCGCGGCGCGCCGGGCATCACGCCGACGTGGATCACGGGCCGCTGGTTCTTCCGCGACGACCGCATGTATCTGATTCCCGGCGATTCGCCGATGGGCTACCGGCTGCCGCTCGAATCGCTGCCGTGGGTGTCGAAGACCGACTATCCGTATCAGCACGCGCACGATCCGTTCGCACCGCCGCAGCCGCTGCGCACGGCCGCGCAGTTGCGCGTGCAGTACGAAGGCGGGCGCGAGGGCCGGCAGATCACCGAGGAACAGACGAGCGCGCGGCAGGCGGCCGCGCTGTCGCTGCCGGCGGCCGATCTGCTGAGCGGCATGCCGCACGGCGGCGTGCTCGCGTATGCGTCGCAGCGCCATGACGAATCGCTGCCCGCGCTTGGCGAATCGTCGAAGGACACGCTGCGTACCGCGGTGTGCGTCGAGGCGCGCGACCCGAAACGCGCGGCCGGCCCGGAAGCCGAAGCCGATTCGTTCGGCAGCGGCCGTACGCTGCTGCACGTATTCATGCCGCCGCTGACCGATCTCGACGACTATCTCGACCTGCTCGCCGCAGTCGAAGCGACGGCCGCGGAGCTGAAGATGCAGATCGTGCTCGAAGGCTATCCGCCGCCGCGCGATCCGCGTCTGAAAGTGCTGCAGGTGACACCGGACCCCGGCGTGATCGAAGTCAACATTCATCCGGCCGCGAACTGGGACGAGCTCGTCGATCACACCGAGTACCTTTATCAGTCGGCCGCGCACAGCTATCTGAGCAGCGAGAAGTTCATGCTCGACGGGCGCCATACTGGCACCGGCGGCGGCAATCACTTCGTGCTCGGCGGCGCGATGCCGGCCGACAGCCCGTTCCTGCGCCGGCCCGATCTGCTCGCGAGCCTGATCGCGTACTGGCACAACCATCCGTCGCTGTCGTATCTGTTCTCGGGGCTATTCATCGGACCGACGAGCCAGGCACCGCGCGTCGACGAAGCGCGCAACGATCAGGTCTACGAACTCGAGATCGCGTTCTCCGAACTGCAACGCCAGGTCGATCTGCTCGGCGGCCGCGACAGCGGCAACCTGCCGCCGTGGATGATCGACCGCGCGCTGCGCAACATCCTGATCGACGTGACCGGCAACACGCACCGCGCCGAGTTCTGCATCGACAAGCTGTATTCGCCCGACGGCCCGACCGGCCGCCTCGGCCTGCTGGAGCTGCGCGGCTTCGAGATGCCGCCGCACGCGCGCATGAGTCTCGTGCAGCAACTGCTGCTGCGCGCACTGGTCGCGCGATTCTGGCGCATACCGTACACGCAGCGGCTCACCCGCTGGGGCACCGAGTTGCACGATCGCTTCCTGCTCGGCACCTTCGTGAAGATGGATTTCGACGACGTGCTCGCCGAGCTCGGCGAAGCCGGCTTCGCCTTCGAAAGCGCGTGGTTCGCGCCGCACTTCGAATTCCGCTTCCCGCTCGTCGGCGAGATGACGCTGAGCGGCATCGACCTGACGATCCGCAATGCGCTCGAACCATGGCACGTGATGGGCGAGGAGGGCGCCAGCGGCGGCACGGTGCGCTATGTCGATTCGTCGGTCGAGCGGCTCGAGGTGCGCGTGCTCGGGTTGAACGGCAATCGTCACGTGCTGAGCGTCAACGGCGTGCCGGTGCCTTTGCAGCCGACCGGCCGCGTCAGCGAGTACGTGGCCGGCGTGCGTTTTCGCGCGTGGTCGCAGTCGTCGGCGCTGCATCCGACGATCGGCGTACACGCGCCGCTCACGTTCGACCTCGTCGACACATGGAGCGGCCGCTCGCTCGGCGGATGCCAGTATCATGTCGCTCATCCGGGCGGGCGCACCTATCAGACCTTCCCGGTCAACGCCTACGAGGCGGAAAGCCGGCGACGCTCGCGTTTCTTTGCGTCGGGTCATACGCCGGGGCCGCTCGCCGTGGGCACGCCGCAGCGCAGCCTCGAGTTTCCGTTCACACTCGATCTGCGCCACAGTTGAAAAACACGCATCACTGACATCACACGACCTTGGCCTTTCAATCGACTTTGCCCTTCGAGGCGTCCGCGCTGCCGGCGGACGCTTCGTCCCTGTTGCGATTGCTGCCGGGTCATGACGGACATTGGGACGAGCTGCGCGACGCGTCGGGCGCGCTGCGCGAGCCGTGGCGGCAGTTCTTCGCACTGCTCGGCGAAGACGGCGTGGCGCGGCTCGCGGACCATCACGCGTCGATCGCGCAGCAGATCCGCGACAACGACATCAGCTACAACGTCTACGCGGACAACGGCAAGTCACGGCCGTGGGCGCTCGACCTTCTGCCGTTCCTGATCAGCGAGGCCGAGTGGGCGCACCTAGAGCGCGGCGTCGCGCAGCGCGCGCATCTGCTCAACGCGATCGTTGCCGACATCTACGGACCGCGGACGCTGCTCGAAGATGGCCGACTGCCGCCCGCGCTGGTGTTCGGCCATCCGGGCTATCTGCGTTCGGTGAAGGGCTTTACGCCGCCCGGCGGTCAGTATCTGCAGGTCGTCGCGCTCGATCTCGCGCGCACGCCGGGCGGCGAGTGGAGCGTGATCGCGCATCGCACCGAGGCGCCGTCCGGTCTCGGCTACGCGCTCGAAAACCGCCTGATCGTGTCGACGCTCCTCGCGGAGCCGTTCCGCTCGCTGCGCGTGAGCCGGCTCGCGCCGCTCTATTCGCAACTGATCGCGACGCTCGTGCAGGCCGCGCAAGCGACGATGCGCAATGAGGAAAGCGCTGACGCGTCACCGCATATCGCGCTGCTCACGCCCGGGCCGTACAGCGAAACCTATTTCGAGCATGTGTTTCTGGCGCGCTATCTCGGCGTCACGCTGGTCGAAGGCAAGGATCTGACCGTGCGCGGCGACCGGCTCTATCTGAAGACCCTGGCCGGCCTCGAACGCGTGCACGTCGTGCTGCGCCGGCTCGACGACGCATTCTGCGACCCGATCGAACTGCGCGCCGATTCGACGATCGGCGTGCCGGGGCTGTTGCAGGTGATGCGCGCGGGCAATGTGATCGTGTCGAACGTGCCGGGCTCGGGGTTCGCCGAGTCGCCGGCGTTGCACGGTTTCATGCCGGGTATCGCCGAAGCGTTGCTCGGCGAAGAACTGCTGCTGCCGGGCGTGCCGACCTGGTGGTGCGGCGAACGGGCCGCGCGCGAGCATGCGTTCGCGCATCTCGACGACGCGTTCATCGTGCCGACCTGGCCGCTCACGGGACGCGACGCGCCGCCCGGCATCGAAGGGGGCAGGCAGCCGCTCGCGGCATGGCGCGAGCGCATCGACGCGTTGCCCGACGCGTTCACGATCCAGCAGGAGCAGCGCTTTTCCTGCACGCCGCGCTTCGAGGAGGGCACGATCGGCGGAAGGCCGTCGGTGCTGCGCGTCTATGCGATCGCCGACGTCAACGGCGGCTGGCACGTGATGCCGGGCGGTTTCACGCGCATGGCCGCGGAGCGTCAGACCACGGTATCGATGCAGCACGGCGGCAGCAGCGTCGATACCTGGGTGCTGTCGAGCCAGCCAAGCTCGACCTTCACACTGCTGCCTTCGCCGATGCAGCCCGCCGATCTCACGCGCAAGCATCGTACGGTATCGAGCCGTGCCGCGGAGAACCTGTTCTGGGCGGGCCGCTACGGCGAGCGGGCGGAAAACAACGTGCGTCTGCTGCGGCTGATTCTCGGCTCGCTCGAAGGCAACGACGCCGATTCGATGTTCGCGACGCTGGTCGAACTCGCGACATGGTGCGGCCTCGTGCAGTCGGGCGACCTGGCGTCGCCGCACGGGCTGCCGTCGCCGCAGACGTTCGAGTGCGCGCTCGTCGCGAATCTCGGCGAGAGCGCGGGCAGCGTCAGCATCAGCCAGAACCTCAATTGCCAGGCGCGCGCGAACGGCGAGGTGCGCGGGCGTTTGTCGAATGATCATTGGCGCATGATCCTCGCGGCGCGCAACGACTTTCAGGACGCGTTGCAGGTGTTGTCGCCAGCCGTGGGCGCGGGCAACGGCGGCGCGGGTGCCACGAGCAGCGGCAATGCGTTCGATCGCTACGACCGCGTGACGCTGGCGAATGCGCTCGAGCATCTGTCGGTGCAGCTATCGGCGATCAGCGGCGCGCAGGGCGACCGCATGACGCGCGATGAGGCGTGGCGGCTGCTGTTCGTCGGGCGTCATATCGAACGCGTCGCGACGATGGCCGCGTTCATGCGCGGCGTCGCCGTGAACGGCCAGCTCGCGACGCCGGCCGGCTTCGATCTGCTGCTGCAAATGTTCGACAGCACGCTCACGTATCGCTCGCTGTATCCGGGACGTTTCGAAGTACCGGCGCTGCTCGATCTGCTCGTGATCGAACCGCATAATCCGCGCGGCATTTATGGCGTATACGAGCGCCTGCGCAACAAACTCGACGAGATCGCCATCGCGGCGGGCAGTGTGCGGCATCGGCCGTTCGCGGAGTTGCTGCCGCCCGTCGAATCGCTGCCGACGCTCGAATCGCTGTGCGAGGTCGACGAACAGGACTCGTATGGCAAGCTGATTGCGCTGTGCGATCAGATCGGCAGCTTCGCCAATGCGGCCGCGCATGAGATCAGCGCGCGCTATTTCAGTCACGCGACCACGGTTGCCTCGCAGGTGTGGGCATGAAGAACGCGTCGACGGTGCTGTCTGTTTCGCATCGCACTGTCTACCATTACTCGACGTATGTCGAAACCGCGCAGCATCTGGCGACGATCCGGCCGCTCGCGTGTCCGTGGCAGCGTGTGATCTCACGCAGCGAGCGGATCGAGCCGCAGCCGTCGTATCAGCATAGCCGCATCGACGCATTCGGCAACGACGTGCTGTACTTCGCGCTCGATACACCGCACGAGCGCCTGCAACTCGTCAGCGAAACCACGGTCGCGCTGACGCCGCGCTGGACCAACCTCGACGCCGAGGCCACCCCGCCCTGGGAGACGGTGGCCGAGGCGCTGCGGTTTCGCGTGGGCGGCGCGTTCTGTGCCGAGGCGGAGTACTGCTTCGCTTCGCCGAATATTGCGCTGCGGCCGACGCTGCGCGCCTATGCGTTGCCGAGCTTCACGCCCGGCCGGTCGCTCGTCGCGGGCGCGATCGATCTGATGCATCGGATTCACGAGGACTTCGCGTACAAGCCGTCGGCGACGCTGTTCGACACGCCGGCCGAACGCGCGTTTGAGCTGAAGAGCGGCGTTTGTCAGGATTTCGCGCAGGTGATGATCGGCTGTCTGCGCTCGCTTGGTTTGCCCGCCCGCTACGTCAGCGGCTATCTGCGCAACGATCCGCCGCCGGGACACCCGCGCCTGATTGGCGCGGATGCTTCGCACGCTTGGGTATCGGTGCATTGTCCGGCCAGCGGCTGGATCGATCTCGATCCGACCAATGACGTGCTCGCCGATCTGGATCATGTGACGCTCGCGATCGGGCGCGATTACAGCGACGTGTCACTGCTTCGCGGGACGATTCTTGGCGGCGGCGCGCATCGGATGGAAGTCGGGGTGACGGTGCTGGAGTTGTGATTGCGGGCGCGGTTCGGTGCCGGTATTGGACCGAGGTCGGCCAACTATTCGCCCCGCAACTCATTGTCGAGCAGAACGCGAATAAAGCCGAATCGCGTTGACTGTCTGTGGCCCGGAACGCTGATCGACCAGCTACGATTATTGGCCTTCTCGCGCAATTCAGGCTCCGCTAGAAGTCCTGCTGTGACTGTCGAGGAAAGACACGAACGCCGCAACCTGCTGGAGCTCATGATCCAGATCGGCGAGAACTACCACGCGACCAATCGCACCAATCAGGAACTGTTCACCGTGCTTGCGCTTGACGCCAAGCGGCTTCCTAACCGCCAACTGACACCGGGAGACGCGGCAGCGCTTCTCGCTGACCCTGCGCAGGGCGCGAACGGGAAACTGGCGGCTATGGACGCTTCATGGGCAAAGCACTGACCAGCGTCGGTCACTTACGGTAAAAGCGGCTCAATGCCGCTTTTTTTGTTGGACGGTGATATTGGAAAACTGCACCTGAAAATGAGATGGACAGAGCAATTGTGAATATCTGTCAAAACGGGATTATCTCGAATTAAAGTCATTGACCGTGACCCGTTTAAATGGTTTATTCGATAGATGTTTTGCTGGAAAACAGAAGAGGTCAAATGGGAAAACTGAAACAGGATGGTGCCGTGGGCAAGGAAGAATGCCTGCTTTGCCGTATCACCTATTTAGTCTACTTAAACTTCACGCCAATACCGTCTGCAATGGGTCTGAATGTCGAATCCGGCGAATTTTTCCCGCGGGATGGACTTCAGTTGTATCCGATCTGAACCATAGCGCGGAGGGTAACTGATGGTGCTCTTACGCGTGCTCAATGGTCTGATGATCTGATGGTCTGAGAGCGCGAATTAACCTATGGGAGGGTCCAATGTATGAAAGGATGCGCTCCGCAGAGGCGATCATTGCAGAAATGAAGGCTCGCTTTGCGGATATGTTCGAGGGATCAGATAACCGGAAATGTCTTGATTGCCGTATTACATTCAAGATATACAAAGGGTGGCCTGATATGCCTCATGCAATGACGACGAATCCTAAATCCGGGGAGCGGATTCCGATTAATGCGATCAGGGCTCTCCCGTCCGGTTACGACATGAGGCAGGCGTTAGGGCAAGGCGAGGGGTGCCTCTGTCGCAGTCGACCTGCAGGCCCGTTCGATGAACGGTTCACCATCAGGGATTACAACGGCAACCCTGTGCCAGATGTGCGATACCGGATTCTCGCCGAAGGCAAAGAAATCTGTAGCGGCAAGACAAACGCAGCCGGGCAGACTTCTCGCGTTACAACGCAGGGTTTCAAGTTTCTTGCGATTGAAGTGGAGCGCTAGCAAAGTGAACGACAACACCGAATGGGTAACTCTCGATGACACTGCTTTTACAAACACGACTCCTGGTTCAAATAGGGACGTCACGATCAACACGACCTCTATCTGCCCGAACATGACCAACAAGGAGTTTCGCAGACAGGCTATGCGGGCACGCGATATCGGCGTCGAGTTAATCAAAAAACGCATTGAGGGCCTTGCACGTTGGGACACGAAAGAGCAGGACCGGGTGACGACCTTCTTTGCAAGTGCGGATGTACATGCAAAGAGGGTACTTAGCGAAGGGCTTCCGAGATTGCTTGCAGCGATGCAGCAACTGGAGCCAGAAAGGATTGTGCGATGGGACAGTGAAACAAACCGGCACCTGTCGTGTGCGGTCACGCCGGATTCGGGCGTCAATCACGCCGCAGTCTGCAAACCAGATTCGGAAAAACCGGTTATCGCTATTTACTCGAAGTTTTGTGAAAGTCCATTTGCCCAGTTGTGGGGAATATGCAAGGTCAAGACGATAATCCATGAATGTACGCACTTCACAGACACTTTTAATTCGCAAGACCACATGTATCTCGACAGCGAAGCGGGGGCGATGATCTTCGCGAGAAATAAGCCTCATCAGGCGATTAGCAACGCGGACAGCATCGCTGGCTACATAGCGACATTCGATGGAGTTAATATCGCACCATGAGTAGACAACCGATTTTGCGCGGTGGCCTTCTCGCGGCATTGCTTGCCGTGTGGTTTTGCTTGGGACGCCCGGTTAATGCTTGTACTATCGGAGAGGTAGCGGCTATTGAGTTGCCATTCAACACGGTCGAACTTTCAAAGGAAAATCGGCGCGCAATCGCAGAGGCGGTGGAAGAGGCAAAGAAGTGGCCTGACGTGCAGATTCAGGCGATTGTGATGGCCGGTGCATATATTGGCGAGCACGATCTTGACGTTTTGCAGGAGCGCCGTGGGGAAAACGTGCAAGCGTATTTGAGGAAGCTCGGTATCAGAAGTGAGAATATCTATATCGTGCCGAAAACTCTTGCGGATGGGTTCGTGGTGAAGCGGGCTGACGGTGAACTAGCTGTCCGCCAGATCGAAGTTGAGTTGCATCCGATCTGTAAAGGTAGCTGCGCATGGATGTGCAACGATCCAAGAGTGACCCCACGCACCAAGGTTATCAACCCGTAAGCACAAGAATAGGGCCCGGCCTCGGCGGGGCTTTTCATTCCAGCGTGAAACAGAATCACAGATCGCGCGCCGAGGCATGCAGCGACCGGGCACCACCACGACCGAGCATAGGCGATATCACCGATGAACTCGATGTCGGTCAGCACGAAGCCGTTAGGACCCATCCAGCTCAGTTCAACATCCTGCAGCGGCGGCAGCGGTTGCGCATCTGCCGAGCCGGATTGCTGGAAGCTCGCCACCTTGCTGGTGCGCTTGTATTGCGCGGACTGTTCGTGATTAATGGTTACGTCGCCGCACACCGGCTCGGCAGCTTCGATATCGCGTTTATGCCGGTCTTTGCCGCGCTCGCGCATCGGTGTGGCAAGTACTCTCATGGGCTTCGTAAGGGCTATCAGGATCAGGAATTCTCGGCACGGGGACAGCGCGAACCATTCCAGCGCCTTTACCGCGTGACTCGCAGAAGCCCCATCATTTTCACAGCGTTGCGCCGCGCGATATCGCGATAGCAGTTGTTGAACAGGACGTGTGTGCGCGCCGTGCGCCCCGCAATGTCCTCGATCGGTGGCGCGAGTTCGCGAAGCTCGTCGTCGCTATCGTCATGGTTGAACCGTTCCGCCGCCGACTCGGCGCCGCCCCATGTCGACGCGGTGCGGCTATGCAGCCGTACGATTGCGAGTTCGGGCGACGTCGCTTCCCAAACTGAGTGCGCGCGCTTCGTCACGCCTTCCGGCGCATCGACAATCACGTGAACGATCCCGCGTTCACGCTCCATCGCAAGGGTTGACTCGCGGTGCTTCTCGCTCAACCAGCTCTCGTGCCGAAATTCGAACGCGGTCACAAACGGGTGCATGCGCTCGGCGCAGTGCTCGACGAGCCTCATCGCTTTCGGTACTGCGGTTATCCAGTGCGGAAACTGGAATAGCACCGCGCCGAGCTTGCCCGCCACACGTGCAGTGGCTGCAGGGCCGCAAAGAAGCGCGCCCACAGTTCCTCGATAACTGGCGGCGGTACATCCTTGTAATAGAGATTCTCATGAGGTCGCGCGGGTAACGATCGAGGTCGGTTCACGACCCGTAACTGCCTTTCGACTCCTACCGTTGAGCGACCGCACTTGGTCCAGCAGCGGGCGGTCGCAGCCGCGAACGCCACATCACCTCTCGGTTGAAGGCACGAGCCCGCGATCGATCGCCAGTCACGGTGCCTGGCCTGATCTGATGAAAAAGCGCTACTGCGAAACTGGCGCGTTAGATGGTGCGTCCGCTGGCATCTGCGGTAGTGGCACTGCTGCTGCGTTGTTCGTGCCGCTGCCCGTCGCTCCCGTTTGCCCGCGATGGCCTCGGTGCGAACTGCGTACCACGGTGGGCTCGCTCGCCGCCACCGGCCGCATTGGCGGATGCGCGATGTACTGAAAGTTTTCATTAACCGCGCTATTGCCCGTATCGAACGACCGGTGGATGAACACGCTGCTACTAACGGGTGAACTGGCTTGCGCGAAAGCCATCGGCCCGATCGACATCATGGCTGCGCCCACCGCCGCACTCACGGCAAGAATGTGCATGAGCAGACCGGCATTACGGGCTGTCGGACGTGCTTTCAATTTACGTCTCCTTCAATATACGTGCGGTTCGCAACCGCTTGCAGCGGGCAGCCGTTTTACCGTTGGGTACGCTGGCTCAAAAAATTGGCCCACGTTGAGGAGGCGCGGGCCGAGCGGAGAAAAACACGAAGCGCTGCCGGGGGAAAAGGCCAGACCAGTCTAGTCCGAGTCATGGAAAAGAAGGTTTCATACTGGATTACAGGTGTTACTCGATATAACTGATCGATGAATCGCGCCGGGAATTCTCCGGATCTGGTGCGAGTTGCCTGCTGCCCACTCCCGAAACAGCGCTTGAAAATGAAGCTGGCTCGTCCGGCGAATCATCGGTCGCCGTCGCTTCGCCAAGTGGCGACTGATAGCTCATCCGCAGACGTTCGCCAACCGACTGCGAAGGACCGTTCGTGGCCGGGTCCTGCCCGATGCGGTCGGCGGGAGTCGGCCGGATATAGCCTTTCAACATTCACGTTAGCGGCCTGTCATGACCGAATGGTGCCGGAAAGCCTCAATACGAGATTTCGAAATGTGATTTCCGCTGAACCATATGTGCGAGTTCGAAGGTCGAGTCGTTCATACGATTTTCGTGAAACCGTCGGCGCTCCAGCGTTCGCTCCCCACGCCGTGATGAACGAAGAACAAACCATCGGGATCATACTGATCCTTAATGGCGAGCAGCCTGCTGTAATTTGAGCCCCAGAAGGACCGCTGCCAGTCCGCGTCGAAAAAATTGCTTTCCGCCACGTAGGACCCGGCGTCTGGAACCAGCTTGCGCACCTCGGCCATTGCACGTCCGATGGCCTGCCGGTCCCGGCGCGCCAGCGCGGTGTCGGGCTCGTGGCCCTGAATGCCGGGATACGCGGGCGGCCCCTCCGCCCCGGCGATAAGCAACGCGAAGGCGTCCAGCGCGGCCAGGTTCGTGGCGGTGTTTCTCGCGGCAGCGACAGCCTCCGCCGGTGCACCCGCCAAGCCCTTGTTGACGTGCAGCGACACGCTCCATTGACGGGTCGCCGCAAACAGCGTGTCGGCCAGGGTTTGACGCCGGTCATCTTGCAGCAAGGCCGCGGGGAGCCACGCGGACTCGTAGCCGTGTAGCACTTGTCCCGCCTCTCCGCGATTACCCGACCAAAAGATATTGTCGTCGGGTGCGCCCGGCCGGTCGTCGGTGCTGATGAAGCCGAGGAGCTTCTTGAACAGGGTTGGAGCCCAGAAACTGCGGGCCGAGATGGCGACAATCTTCAGTGGCGAGAACTCGACCTTGAAATCGTCCGGGGACGCGGCAAGCGTATCCATGAACGGCTGCCAGATCGCTTGCGCTTCACTGCGACTGAGCCCCTGGAACACCATCGAGATAGTGAGGACGTTGTCGCGGCGAAATCTGATCTGTTCGCCCCAGTGCGGGTTCATCAGGTTCTGATTATAGAAGTCGATGATCACGCCAATCAGCCGGCGAAACGCAGACGTCGATGTCGCCTTGATTGTCATGTTCACCGCGCCGAAAGTCTCGGGCAATTCGTGAACCCGCAGCGTCAGCCGGGTGACCACGCCCAGGCTCCCGCCGCCGCCGCCTTTCAACGCCCAGAATAGATCGGGATTCGTGCAGGCATTGGCGATCCGGACGGCGCCATCTGCCGTCACAACTTCCGCTTCGAGCAGGCTTCCCGCGGCCAGTCCGTAGGCCTTGGAAAAGCTGCCGAACCCGCCGCTTTGGATCAGGCCGGCCACGCCGACCGTCATGCAGCCGCCACCTTGCACGTAACCGCCCGCCTTGGTAGTGACCGCATCGTAGACGTGCGCCCAGAGCGCGCCGGCACCGGCCGTGACCGCCCTCACCGGTGCCGCATGTCCCTCGCATCCTGTGCCGACAAACGCGTCCTGCACGGTGATGTTGTTCATTTTTCGCGTCCAGACCAGCAGAGAGTCCGGCGCATTCGATGTGCCTTGATAGCTGTGGCCGCCGCCCTTCACCACGAGGCGGAGATTGTTCCGACGTGCGAAGTTAACGGCGACGACGACGTCATTCGTGTTGCGGGCAGCCACCGCGTAGACGCTGGGTGTCGATGTCCACGCGTCAACCCAGCCGAGGGTTTGCGTTAGGCCCACCTCGTCGCCGAGAAAATAGGGGTTCTTGAGCTCCCTGAATAGTTGCCTGCAGTCGTCACTATCGGGCGCGTTCAGGCAAGCCACCAGGGGCGATTGCACTTTCACCAGTGCATTGCCGACCTGCTGGCTGAGTTCGTTCCACTGCGCCTCGGACGGCCAGCCTGGATCGCCCGGACGCACGCGAGTGAGCGCTCCGGACACCGCCGCTTGCGCCGAGGCGAGCATCTGTTTCCGAGCACCATGCAAAAATGTGATTCCGACCGCAATTTGCAAAATGCGTCGTCTTTTCGAGGACGTGGTTTTGTTTGAAGGTTTCATCGGCATGCGTGAAATCTCAATATGGTTGCAACCCGGATGACTGAGAAACCGGCGGAACTCTTCGAATAATGGGGTGACCGGAAGACGTGCCTCAAGCGTTCGAAGTCCGCCAACCGTGCACCGCAAATCGTTAGCCCCCCAGCCCACCGCCGGACAGATTTTCAACGACTTAGCCTTCGAGGTCGATTGGCAGAAACCTGTCCCACGACGACGCGCTGAACTCGACCCGCAAGAGGTTAAGGCAACCTGGAAAAAGGCAACGACGTGCGCGGCGAGGCGACGTATGTCATCGCTGGCTCGCGTGTTGGGGGGGGTGCGCGTAATCAATGGTACGTCGTCGTAGACGACTGCAGCTTCGTCAGCACGCCGCGTTTGAACTGGAACCAGCCTTGCGAGCTTTGCATCACGACTTCATCGCCTTGCCAGAACACGCGCTTGACCGTCATGCGCTTACCCGAGCGTTGCACAAGCGGCGGATGGTGGCGAAAGTCGTACAGCACCGGGCCGGAATCAGTCTGCACGAGCGTGCGCGTGACGCTGTCATTTGCATTGCCTACGTCGTCGAAATGCGTGAGCATGCTCGCGCTAAAGCGATCGAAAATTTCCTTGTCGAGCATCCCCACGAAATCGCCGTCGACGCGCACGAATTGCAAGTTACCCGAGGGCGTGACGAGCGGGCCGGACGCGTTGCTTTGCGCATGAACGCAAGTCACGAAAGAGGTGGCTGCGAGCCCAGCGAGGAACAGTCGTCTCATGTTTTCCTTTTAGATTCAGCGGCGTCTCCGACGACGGAGCACGACCCGCAATCTTTCCTTGGGAACATTGTCGTCAATTTTGGCCGAGACGTCGAAGGTCTTTAACTGGCCGACCTCTGCCAGATGACGCCACGGGCCTGAATTCGCGAGCTGCGTCTCGCGCGGAAGGCCGAGGCCGACCGCTTGAGACACTCGTGACTGACAGCAATAGGGAATCGAAAATGGTGCAATGAGGTTGTTCCGGCAAATTCATCTTCCGTAGAAACGCCTTGTAGCGCAGATGGATTTCAGATTTTTACCAGCGGATGTTATTCATCGACTAACTCGCTTGGAGTCCGTGATCCAGCGTCTCGCGGTAGGCAATTCAGCAAGCGAGAACAAGCGGACATCGCCATGAAAAAAGGGTTTTAGCATACCAACCATAACCCGTAGCCATGCGAGATCCGTAACCACTGCGATGTGGCTGAAATCGTGCCAGTGCCTCAGCCCGAACGCGCCGTCATCCCAAAGCGCTCCAACCTCAAATCCCGTGAACTCTTTCCCGACGACATAGAGCATCTTGATCGGCCCCTTGCCCATCATCGCCTCAGCCTTGGGTATGAGTGTACTTTTGTAGTCGTCGTGCGTAACCTTGCCCGTGGCTTCGATCGCGAGCACATCTTGCGGTAACCCATCGATGAATTTGAACATCGCCGTCCCCCATTGGTTCTCCGCAGTGCAATTCGGTGCCTGCGGCCGCGATGATGCGTTCCTATTGTAGGCTCATGAGCGACCGCTTCGGGTAACAGTTCTCGCAGGGTCAGTGACCGCTCATGGCCGGCCGACAAGAGGCGGACACGAATGCGCAGCCGGCAACCTGCGTCCACCGCTTAGCGTGCTTTATTGTCGGAATTATGAAGCCGCCCCTTCATGCGCGGCCGGGGTGCCGGAGCCGGTTCGGCATCAGCCGACTGTTCCAGCAGGCTCGCGATGTCGTGATCGATGGCCGAAAGGATGCGTTGCTTGGGGTGCCCGTCGAGATTCGGTTTTTGTCGCCCCGACGGCATGCCGTGTCCCGCCCCACCCGGGAAGGGACGCACGAGTCCTGATTGGATTGAAGGTTAGAATCCCGCGCGTGTGCGCCGCGCGCTCGAATAATTACCTGTGGGCACACACCGGAACGAGCGCATGGCAAACGTCAAGGGCACGCCCGGGTTCGCCGAGCGCCGGGTCGCGGACTTCGACTACAGCATGTTCAGGAAGGCGACATAACCGCCGTGCCGTTTCGGACTAGAATCCTCTGAGGAGGAGTCAGTGATGTCAGCTCTCAAGCGCATCGATCCGGGCCATTCCGCCTATCAGGCCGCGCTGAACAGGACGACCCGCTACCCTGCGGAGCACGTCACATTGACGGCTAGCTCAAGGAAGAGGCTGCGCCCCTGTGTGCCGCATCGAAAGGTCGGGCGCGGCAAGGTCGGCATCGGCGGCAAGTAGGCATCCGCAACCCTTGTATGGCGTCGGGCTTTAGAAGGTGGCTTGACGTGAATTGGCTGTCCGGCGCGAGCACGGATGAGACGTGGTTCGTGACCGACAATCTTGCGATATAGGTAGCCTGCCCCGCATTCGGTGATACTGGTCACAGCTGGGCAGGTACCTGCCAGCGGAGGCGGGACAGGTCGTCCAGAAGCGGCGTTTCGAATGTCGCTGATCGACCCACAACGGTCCTTCAACCGTTTGCAACCTCAATGGCAGCTGTTGTAGTGGCAGTGGCCGTTGCGAGCCGAATATCGGATCGTGTTCACCTTAGCCTCGGGGCACCGAACTGGAAGCCGACATGGGGTCCCGACATTCTCCCACCGGCGAATGTATTTGGACCTTTCGCGCCAGGCGTGGTCACTCTGAGCGAGTGAGCGTCACCGGAGAATTTCCAGCCTAACAGGGTCGACTCGATTCGCTCAATTTCGATCGACTGCCGAGGAACAAGATTGAGTGACAGCGACGGCTGTCGTGATGCATCCCATATGCGCAAACGTGTCCCTTCCGCAGTTGCGTCCCAATTCTGCGGCATGAGCAATACGTTGTTTTGGGATATAGCGACGCTGACTTCGCCGCGCGTGTTGGTGAAAAATGCAGAGATTTGAACCGGCGAGTTCGGATCGGTCGGTTTTTCGAGCATTATGAGGCCGTAATCCTCGACGCGAATCGGAAACACACAATCCTCAATATCGGTTCCGGCAAAGCGCACATTTGGCGCAACTGAGCCAAAGTCGAGATCGGTAAACGCTGGACCATTTGTAAGGCAATATGGTTTCGCGATGTGCTCCCTGACCTTTTCGTCAGAATATGTACCCCGGCTCACGCGGTCATGACATCCTCCACAGAGCAGCGTGATTTTCCGTGGGTCGTGCTCGACCGCGTTAGCAAACGCCAAATCTGCGTGGTGATACTGGATAAATGGATTGCCGCAGATAACGCAGCCGAAGCCACATGCTTGGCGCACAGCTCTTTTGGTTGGAGCAGGTATGTTTCTCGCCAAACCAAAGCGGTTACCACGGCTCATAGATTTCCTAATCGCGTTATCAGCGTTTGAGACACTACATTGCGCGCGATGCAAGCGCAAGGCGAGAACTTCGAGTCCGCTATGCAATCATCGAAAGTCCGCTTCGGTCAACGTTATTCCGGACCGAAGTAGTGCGCCAAGGTCAGCTAGCTGTTACGGAGCCGACAATGGAGTCTCCGTCAGATAGCTTGATCGAGCGACCGATTATGGCCGGCCGGCGACATCCGCGTCAGTCTAGCGAATTCGCGCCGGCAATCCGGCCATCACGTTCCTTCGCCGTGGCTCTGCGGTCCAGATAAGCCCTGCGATTGCTGCTCCCACCGGGTCATTACATCAAGGCGGCGAAAACCATAACGCTGTTCAAGTGCGTGGCACAGCGGCGCAGTTCGTCAAAATGCAGCACGGACTCTCAAAGATTCCAAGCGCGCGAGAGCGCCGGTAGGTGGCGGCGCCAGTGCTTCTGTTTTCTTCCGACCACCTGCGCAAGCCCTAGTCGCGCACTCAGGCGGTTCGGTCCATTGCGTAGCTCGTCCGGGTACATCTGTTCGGCCACCAGCCCTGGGACGATCGGCGGCGGCGGGCGCACATCGGACGACACTGGGCGTAATGGTGTTGACTTTGCGATGGGGTTCAGTTCGTTGCCGGTATTCAAGTCAGTTCAGCCATAATGTAGAAAACGTCGCCGGAGTTCACCCGCTCATGAAGTCTCGTTGCTTGGCAGCAGTTCTCGTCGTTCTCGCTACCGGCTGCACATCGACTCCGGCGAACAATCAGCCGGCGGTCGATACGAACGCCTACATCCTGCACATTCCAGACGGCGCACCGTCCGCTGACTCCACGTCAAGACCACCGAGACTCACTGTCGGCACCAGCTATTCCGACACGCAACTTATTCTGCCCTGGTTCCTCAATGACCTGATCGACTTCGTCAACTATCGCTAGTCTGGTGCGCGGGGGCACTCGGGTGCGTTCCTTCCTCTGCGAATCTACGGTTGAGCGTGCGTACAGATGTGTGCAATGCCTGCGCAAGATCCTGTATGGTTACCGGCTGCGCAATATTCTGTTCAAGATAGTCGCGCGTTTTAGCCACGATGGAACCGTGATGAAATGCGCTGAATGTCCAGTCTTCCAGCTCGTGAAAGACGGACTGCGAAGGGATATCGCTGTCCATCGGCGGACAAACTCGAACACGAGCGTGGCAGTGCTGGCGTTCGATCTTGGCTTTTCCGACGCCACCAGTTTCTGCCGCGCATTTAAACATTGGACCGGCAGTAGTCCTTCTGACTATCGCAAGGGCACCCGTCAGGGTGAGTGATGAGAAAGAGTCATGTCTGACTACGTTTTAAACGATTTTGAATGCCCGTGTCGAACGGCTGGAACTGGGCCGAACTACGCCAATCATCGGGCGCGTGTGCCGGACGGTGCGTCAGTTGGCCAACGAGGGTAAGGCTTACGAGTACGACGAGACGGTGGCCCATTTGGCGCTGTCATCGGACTACCCCGAGTCGATCCCGACGTTGCCCATTGACTGGCAGTTGCCGTGCGGTGCTTTCAAGCAGGGCGCCGGCCCGCAGTAAGGCTATGTGCAAGGATTCCATCAACCTACGACTCCCGCCCGCGTCCTCACGAAGGCCGTCGGGCGTTTCTTCCCGTGCATTTTCGGTGTGATTCGGAACGCGGAATTTTCCTCGGTAGGCCCGCTTGCGTGCACCGCCAGCGGCAACAAAAGGCGCGCGGGGCGATCCTGTGGTTAGCGTGGCTAGAAACAGCGGGCGGGCGTGACGGTAGTGCTGGCGTGACAGCGCGTATGCCTCAAATCGGCCAGGTGAACTATCATGGTAGAAGCTGTATTCATCAGCGCAGGAGCACATCATGACCTCCAATCCATCCGCTGAGCCGACCGGCACCTCTCTCGACCCCGCGAAAACTTCCGCCGGCAAGACTCGCCAGCCCGATCCGAAGGGCCTGAAAAATCCGGCCCCAGACGACCTTCCTAACGCCGACGCGGCAGAGCCCGAGCCTCACGAGCACCTCCCGTCCAGAAGCGACGACAACTGATTCAACACCGCAGGTGCCGACGTCGTCCGCATGACAATCCACGCGGCAGGTTCGCGAGTGGTTCGCGCATGCTTTCGCGCCGACGCCGTGAAGTCGGGGAGCGCTCGCGGTTCACGCAAATGGCTCGATGCATTTCGTCCAACAAAGTCACGGCCCAGTTTGAATCGCACAGGAGCAGATCATGCAGAACGTGCTGGTAGGTTATGACGGGTCGGCGTCCGCGCAATATGCCGTTGCTTTCGCGGTCGATCTCGCGAAGCGTTTCGACGCGCGCTTGCATGTGCTCGTCGTCGCGCGCACGCCGGACTGGGGTGCGATAGAAGTTGAGCGAAAAAGTCTGATCGATCTGGAAGTGCGCCATGCCACCGCGATCCTCGACGACATCAAGGCGAAGCTCGCCGCTTCGATCGGGGCCGTGGAGTTCGATCTGGTGGTCGGCCCGCCGGCAAGGGAGATCGTGCTGTACGCGGAGCGGCATGCTATCGACCATCTCGTGGTGGGGCATCGTGGACATACGCCGTTCGATCGCTGGCTGATCGGTTCGGTCGCCCGCCAGGTGCTCGCCTACGCGCCGTGCGCGGTCACCATCGTGCGCGATCCGGCGACGATGAAAAAATCGCGGCATGAGAGCGAAGCACCATCGGCATAAAATCCGCAAACTGCTGCAGATGATGGGCTCAGGACAAACGCGACCGATCTCGCAAGCTGGAAGCGGCTTGAGCGTAGAGACGCTGGAACGCTTGCGTTGACGAACAAAAGCTCGCATGGCCGCGCCTATCAGTTCGCTGCCGAAACGCCGGAGCTCATGATTCGCATGCTGATCGTCGGTTACTGCTTCGGTGTCCGGTCCGAGCGACGGCTATGCGAAGACCTTTGAGCTTCCTCGACGACATCATCAACTTCGTCAACTGTCGCCAGGCATCGAGCGCGTCGCGCGGCTCTTGACATGATCGATGAACGCACGCAGCTTCGGCATGATCTGGCGGCGGCTCGGATAGTAGAGAAACACGCCCGGGACCATCGGCGCGTACGCCTTCAGAACGTGCACCAGCTTTCCCGTTCGCAACCCCTCGGCGGCCATCGGCTCGGGTAGCTGGGCAAGGCCAATGCCTTCGATCGCCGCGCCCAGCACGCTCGGAAAATCGCTGGCGATGAAAGGACCGGAGACGGCGATCTCGATCGGCTGGCCGTTGTCGTTGAACGACCACAACGCGAGCGCGCCGCTGGAGCGCCGCCAGCGAATGCATGCATGCTCGCGCAGGTCGTTCATTTGCTCGGGGCGGCCGCGCGCCGCGAAATAGGCGGGACTTCCCACGACGACAAAACGGAACGGTGCCGTGAGCGGCACCGCGACCATGTCGGCGGCGACGAACTGACCGAGCCGGATGCCGGCGTCGAAGCCTTCCGTCGCGAGATCGATCAGCTCCTTGCTGGCCGCTATTTCCACCTCGACCTCTGGATTGGCCTTGCAGAATGACGCGATCAGCGGCTCCAGCAGGATCGGCACGACTGCACGCGGCACGGAAAGACGCAACAGGCCGGACGGTCGCTCGCCGAGTCCGCGCGCCACCTCGCTGGCGGCGACGAGTTCCTCGAAGGCGGGCTTGGCCCGAGCGAGAAAGCGCTCGCCGGCTTCGGTCAAGCCGACGCTGCGCGTGGTGCGGATGAAGAGCGTCGCACCGAGGCGGGCTTCGAGCACACGCACCGCCTGACTGACGGCCGACGGCGTCACGCCCAGTTGCGCGGCGGCCCCGCGAAAACTGCGATGCTCGGCAACGCTGAGGAAGACTTCGACGCCGTCGAGCGCGCCCTGCCTGACTGTGAAGTTCTGCTTCATAGCCTGTCAACATTGTGAGGAATAGTCACCCGCGCGAGACGATGGTACACCTAACACCTGCGCGTCCAACACTCGACAAGGAGGCACCATGTCATCGCGGCTTCTGTTCCAGTTGCACCTCGTTTTGGGCTATCTCGCCTGGCTGCTGTGCTTCGGCACCTACGTGTGGCCGAAGCTCAAGTCGATGGCTCCGTTCGACGCGCAACGCGCGATCGCCACGTTGCACAGCTTCCGCTTCTTCGGGCTCGCCTTTCTGTTGCCTGGTGTCGTCAGTCCGCAACTGTCCGCGAGCTTCGCCGTGTTCGCCGCCTATGGGGATTTCGCCACGGGGGTGCTGGCGATGCTGGCGTTGCTGACGGCCCGGATACGTCCGCTTTTCTGGTCGTTCGTCGTCGCTTTCAATCTGGTTGGTATGGCCGACCTGATCATCGACTACTACCACGCAACCGCGGCCGATCTGCCCGCGCATGCAGGCGAGCTGGGCGCCTTGTACGCGATTCCGATCATCTATGTGCCGACGCTGGCGATCACGCATGTTGCCGCCTTCTATCTGATGTTGCGCCCTCGGCTGAAGCGGCGTCACGCCCGTCCTTCCGTCGGCCGTGACATTTCCCAGGCGTAGCCTGCTGCACTGGCCGCAGTTCGGCCACGTAACGAGGAATCCGATCAGCATCGAGCGACGTTTTTACGCCTTCCACCTGCGTTATGCTGTCGGTCGTCGAGTCGATGCTCGCGGCCTGAACGAAGCAGGTGCGCAAACCCGGCCTGATGCGGCCGGGTGGTACCCTTCACTGGCACTTCCGGCTTTCATGCATGCGACCTGATTCTCGCGTCCCTTGGCCCGACGACGCGAGCAACCGCCCGGAACGACCACTGAACTCAGCGAGGTGCCGACGTGAAATACTGCATGCTATTGCTGCCGCTCGTTCTCGCCGCCTGCGCACAGGCACCGGAAGTGACAGCGCCGGCGCCATCGGCAACCACGGCCGCCGCCAACCCGGCGTCGCCGACCGGCACCGATCTGTTGACCCGATACCACTGGCAACTGAACAACGCGATCGATCGCAATGGCACGCACATCGATGCCCTGTTCGTCCGCCCAGACAGGCCAGTGCAGCTCGACTTCAGTCCGTACCGGATCACCGTCGTCAATAGCTGCA
The DNA here is from genome assembly GCF_902833905.1 of Paraburkholderia tuberum STM678. GTDB lineage: Bacteria > Pseudomonadota > Gammaproteobacteria > Burkholderiales > Burkholderiaceae > Paraburkholderia > Paraburkholderia tuberum. The sequence continues at coordinate 25,779 of NZ_CADFGP010000006.1, forward strand.
ACAGCATGGGAGCAGGCTACACCGTCAGGAAAGGGTATTTGCAGATCGGCCCGATGGTCAGCACGATGATGGCCTGCCACGATGCCGCGCTTGCCGCACTCGACGATGCGATCTCGCAGCGTGTACGCGGCAGCGTCAACGTGACCCTGCTCGCGCGGGACAACGCGCCGAGCCTGCAACTGGTCACCGATAGCGGCGACACGCTGAGCTTTAGCGGTGTGCCCACGGCCGAGACGCGCTACGGCGGCCCCGGTCAAATAGCGTTCCTTGAAGTGGCGGCGCAGTCCGTGCCGTGCAACCATCCGTTGATGCCGAACGCGCAATGTCTGCTCGTGCGCGATCGCTTCTTCGACGAGCAGGGCCTGGCGACCGGCACGCCTGGTCCGTGGCACCCGTTGAATCAGGATATCGAAGGCTATACGCACACGCCGGGCATCCGTAACGTCGTGCGCGTGAAGCGTTTCACAGTCAGGAACCCGCCTGCCGATGGGCCGTCGGTCGCTTATGTGCTCGACCTGGTCGTCGAATCGGAGAAGGTCGGGCAGTAATGCTTCTTCAAACGTGCCGCCAGGCACATTGGCGGCCTCCTGGGCCGACGTTGGTTGCGATGTACACAACGAGGCTCACTGTAGACGTGAACGTCGCGGCGAATTTCACCTGCGCAAGCCAGCAGGCACTGTTCAACTGACGTTGAAATGCACGCGGATGTTTTGCGTGCTTTCGACGGGCCGGCCATCGCGCAGCGCGGGAAAAAAGCGCCAGCGCCGCAACGAGTCGAGCAGCAGCTGATTGAGACGGGGGTTCGGCGTCGCGTGAATGAGCTCGACATCGACCGAGCCGTCGGCGTGGATCGTGAAGCGGGCTGTCGCGATCGTCTGATAGGCCTGCTCGCGCAAGTCGTCGGGCAGCGTCGGTAGCGGTTGCGAGATGGAGCGGGCGGCGGTGTTGGAGCTTGCCGAGGCGGCTGGAGCGGCGTCGCGCTGTGCGGATGATTGCTGCGATCCCGCGGCGGCCGTTTGTTCCGGCTGCTCGTCTTGCGACGGGCGTTGTGCCTGACTAGCAACCGGTGCCGACGGCGCTGCGGCAGCGGGCGTCGTCAGCGTCTGCGGCCTGGTTGGCACAGGCGGCACCGCGCGATGCGCTGAGGTACGCGATTGCGTCTGCGCGTGCCGTGGCGCCTGTTCCGCTGGAACCGCAACCGGAGTTTGCGACGGACGGGATTCAGGCGGCGCAGGCTCGTCGAGCACGACCACGCGCATATCCAGTGGAGCAGGCGGTGGGGCTGGCTGACTCGACTTCAGCAACCCGGACGAGAGCGCCGCCAGCACCAGAAGCCAGATACCCAGCGAGATCAGACAGGCGACGGCGGTACGCAGCGTTCCCACAACGTGCCCCTCGGACAGCTCGCGGCAAGCTTTAATCACGATGCACGGCGATCAGAAAGTGTTCGGCGCCCGCGCGTCGCGCCGCGAGCATGGCCTGCACGACCGCGCCGTGACCCGCGTGATCGTCGGCCGCGATGACGACGTTGCCGTCCGCGCGCAGCAGGCGCTTCACTTCAGGCTCGATCTGATCCGCGCGAACGACGTGGCGATTGATCGAGACCTCGTTGTTGCCGTTCACCGATATCGTCAGCGGCTCGCTCGTGCTGATCGGCTGCGCGCGTCCCGAAGGCAGGTTGATCCGCACCGCGTCGAGACGTTGCATCGCCAGCGAGGCGAGCATGAAGGTCGCGAGCAGAAAGAACATCACGTCGATCATCGGAATGATTTCGATGCGGCCGCGCCGCGAGGCGCGCGAGCGTTTGAGTTTCATCAGCGCTCGCCTCGCGCCTCTTGTTGCAGGCGCAGCGCGCTGAGTCGCGCGTTGGCGAACAGTTCGAGTTCATCCATCAGACGCTCGAGCCGCCGTGAAAAATAGTTGAACGCGAACAGTGCGAAGACCGCGACGATCAGTCCGATCGCGGTCGCCACCAGCGACTGCGCCACCCCGCCCGTGACGCCGCCCGGATCGACGAGTCCATTGCCGCCGAACAGCTGGAATGACTTCATCATCCCGACGATCGTGCCGAGCAAGCCGAGCAGCGGCGCCGCCGTGACGATCGTCTCCAGTAGCCACAGACCGCGGCCCATGTCGCGCTCGATCTGCGACGCGATCGATTGCGCCGACGCCTCGCGCAGCCACAGCGGCGAGTCTGATTCCGACAGCCACGGCGCGGCCATGCGCCGAAACGCGTGGTGCGGGGCGAGGCGGTCGAGACGGTTGTCATCGGCTGACGACGTGGGTTGCAAAACACGCGCCGGTGCGCTTGCGAAGCGGGCAAACACATACGCCCGCTCGATGATGATGGTCAATGCGAGCACGCCGAGCACGCTGAGCGGATACATGATCCATCCGCCGGTGCGCATCGCCGCGATAAAGCCTGTCCATTCCTGCATGATGATTCTCCCTGCCGTCGATCAGAAGTACTTGGTCACGCCCGCATAAACCGCGAAATGCGGACCGTACTGCGGCGCGCCGACGCCGATGCCCGAGCCGTCACGCAACTCGTACACGCGGTTGAATGCGTTGATCACCACCAGACGCGCGTCGAACTTGCCGATCATCGGCTCGTTGAAGTGCTGGATTACGCCGAGGTTGAACTGCGCATAGACGGGCAGGCGATCGGTGTTCGCAAAGCCGCTGCGCAGGCCGGAGCCGACGATTCCGTCGAACGTGAAGGTGGTTTGGTGGAAGTCGTATGCCGCGCCGAACGATGCGGTCACGCGCTGGTCGTGATCGAGGTACACCCAGTTGTTCGAGATGTACGCCAGTTCGTCCGCACTGAAATTGAACTGCGCGGAGTTGATGTTCTTGCCTTGCGCGCGGCTATACGCGAGGTTCAGATACGCGGAGAGATTGTCCTGTTTGTAGTTGGCGGTGAATTCGACGCCATACGTTCTGCCGTACTGGTAGTTGAACGGCGTGTAGATCAGCGCGGAGCCGAACTGTCCTTCGTCGAGCAGGTCGGTCGATTTCTTGTAGTACGCGTCGAGTCCGAGCGTGACCGCAGGGCCGAGTTTCTGCGTGATGCCGAGATCGAAATAGTGGCTGCGTTCCGGCTGTACGGGATCGTTCTGCGTTACCGAACTCTGATTCGTCGTGCCGTCGAACTTCGATATCGTCGAGCCGGACACGAGTTCGAACGGCGGCGGCGTGAAGTAGCGCGCGTAGCCGGCGTGCAGCGTCGTCGACGACGTGAGCGTGTAGACGAGGCCGACGCGCGGGCTCAACTGGCTCGCGCTCGTGTACTCGTCCATGCGGTCGTAGCGCAAGCCATAGTTCAGCGTGAGCCGGTCGGTCAGCTTCCATTCGTCCTGCGCGTACAGGCTGTACAGATAGCCGGTCTTGCTGCTGCTGTCCTGGATGTTGAAGGGCACATCGGACAGCTGGTTGCCGTCCGCGTCGGCGGGGAACACAGACACGTTATTGTCGAATATCGCGTGTTCCTGCTGGAAGAAGACGCCCGCGCGAACCGTGTGACTGTCGTTGATGCGCCAGGTCGTATCGACCTGCACGCCGTTGGCTGTGTTGCTATGGAAGTCCTCCGATGCTACCCCGTTGAACATCAGGTCGCCGATCGGATCGGGGTTGAACTTCGTGCGCGTATAGCGCGTAAAGAAGGCGACCTGGTAATCGAGCGCGCCGCCGTTGGTGCCTTGAAGCGCGAGCGCCGCGAAATTGTTCAGCTCCGATTGCGTTTCGTTCAGTTGCGACGAATCGAACGTGCTGTGGCCGTTGAGCGCGAAGTTCGGCGTGAGCCCCGGCGTGTTCGGAATCTCGAACTGGTTGCTGGTCGCGCCGAACAACAGACTCACACGCGTGAGCGGATTGATCAGATACGACAGATAGCCGAATGCATTGCCCTGGCGCGTGTGATCGTGAATCGCACTGGCGCTCGCCGTCGGATTCTCGATGCCGAGATTGTTCATGCCGAGCGAGCCGCTCAGGTAGTAGCTGAACGGTCCCTCGCTGCCGAACACGTCGGCGCTCGTTTTGACGGTCTGATGGCTGCCGCCGAATACGTCGATCGAGCCGCCGCTGCCCGTGTCGCCCGATTTGGTGCGGATGTCGACGATACCGGCTGTGCGGTAGCCGTACTGCGCGGGCAGGGCGCCAGTGAGCAGGTTCATTTGATCGATGATGCGCGTGTCGAGCGACTGGCCGAAGCCGCTGATCGGCTCCGGAATGATGATGCCGTTGATCCGGTATTGCAAATTGGCGTGCTCGCCGCGCACGTGCAGCTGGCCGTACGAGTCGTTGGCGACGCCGGGCGCTTGCAGCAGCACCTGATTGAGCGGCGTGTTCGCGCCCGCCGGCATCGTGTCGATGTCCGCCTGCGTGAAGCGATAGACGCTGCTGCCCGTTTCGGGCAGCAAGCCGTTGCGGGCAGCGTTCAGACGTTGTGCGTTGACCTGCACGTCGAGTGTATCGCTCTTTTGCAGTTGTACGCTGACGCTCGCCGGGGCGCCGGACTGGGCGGTCGCGATGCTGCTGCCGCTTGCAAAACCGGCCGCGGTGACGACGACCGCATACGTGCCGGGCGCCACGCCGTCGATCGAGAAGTGGCCCGACGTGTCCGTGTTCGACGTGCCGATGGAGGCGCCGCTCGCGTCCTGTACCTCCACTTTCGCGTGAGCGACGGGATGGCCCGCGGGATCGGAGACCGTGCCCGTCAACATGGCGTTGCCTGGCGCACCCCATGCGTTCGAGATGGCGGTACAGAACACGATCGCCGCCTGTGCGGTCAGTGTGCGGTTTTTCATTGTTGTTGCTCGCGCTAAGGACGATGCGTTGATAAACAGAAGCGTTCGGCAAAAGCTCACCCACCTCGCCCCTGGCCGGCAGGGGAAGGACAGGCGAACTGGAGGTTGACGACGCGCGATAGCAGGCCCGTCGATCAGGACTACTTTTCGATGAGAACGGTAATGGCGATGACGGTCATAAGTGGTCGTTGAGCATGGACTGTCCGCTCATAGGTCGGACGGATTTTGTTGGGCGTCGCAGTGGGCCGGTGTGAAAAACGGCAGGGCTGGCAGGGCTGCAGCGCCAATTTTTGGTCATGTTATAACATAACAATTACAGGTGGCAAGTCGCAAAATGAAGGCCGCCGTAGCGCAACGGGTGAGGCATTTGCCCGTTGCCATTCGAAAAACTTGACACAGTGCATATGCACACATAAACTTCGCTCCATGAACCGTCCTCTCTCCTACGACGAATGCAACTGCTTCGCGCTGCGCCAGGCGGCGCGGCACGTCACGCAGATGTACGAGCGCCATCTCGGCAGCGTCGGGCTGACCGCTGCGCAGTTCACGATCCTCGCGAAGCTCGCGCGCACACCGAACCTGCCTATGGCGGAGCTCGCGGACGCGATGGTGATGGAGCGCACCACGCTGGTCCGCGCGATGAAGCCCCTGCAGCGCGACGGCCTCGTGCTGGCCGAGGCGGCGGACCACGACAACCGCACGTTGCTGTTCAGCCTGACGGAAAAAGGCGAGACGACGTTCGATCAGGCCTCCGTCGCATGGCGCGCCGCGCAGGACGAATTCGAAAAGAAGTTCGGCCGCGCCCGCGCAAAGACGCTGCGTACCGAGCTGTTCAGCATCACCGGTTAGATCGCGCGTAGGAACCCGCTTCGGCGGGTTTTATGACGCCTCTTAATGTGCATATGCACTAACGAGCAAAGGAAGTGCAGCGAATGGAAGCGCTTTTCGACGACGACTGCTTTGCGATCCGCCAGGCCGCGCGTCATATATCGCAGATCTACGACCGGCACCTGTCGAATGTCGGGCTGACCATCACGCAGTTTTCGCTGCTGGGGCGCCTGAAGCGCACCGGTCCGATGACGATGAAGCAGATTGCCGAGGCCATGCGCATGCAGCGCACCACGCTGGTCCGGACGATTCAACCGCTCCGACGCGACGGGCTGGTGTCGAGCGAGGCGATGGGCGCGGATGCGCGCGCGCTGCTGATCTCGCTGACCGCCGCGGGCGAAGAGCGGCAAGACGCAGGCCGCGCTCATTGGTATGCCGCACAGGCCGAGTTCGAGCACCGCTTCGGCGAGGAGCGCGCGGCTGCACTGCGCACCGAGCTGTTTGCGATCACCCGGGATACGCTTTGACATAAACGCTGAAGATAGCGGAGGCCGGCGCACTGCGCCGTTTTTTTCAATCTGAAGAGTGCATACGCACATATCGACACCATGTCCACAACTCCTTCGACCGTCGCGCCGCCAAGCGCGGTACAACCCGCCAGACAGGTGCGGCGTATCCCGTGGATGCTGCTCGCGATCCTCTCCGTTCTCGTCGTGTTGGCGCTTGCCACTTCGTACTGGTTTTTCGTCGGCCGCTTCGTCGAGAGCACCGACGATGCGTACGTCGGCGGCGACGTCACGGTGATGGCGCCGAAGGTCAACGGCTTCGTCACCGACGTGCTCGTGCACGACAACGAGTTCGTGCACGCCAACCAGGTGCTCGTGCGTCTCGATGCCCGCGACTACGACGCGCGCCTCGCCCAGGCCAGCGCTGAAGTGGAGAGCGCGCAGGCCGCCGTCACCGAACTCGAAGCGAAGAAATCACTGCAACTCGCGGCGATCAACGAGCAGGCCGCCGAGGTCCGCGCGTCGGGCGCCGAGCTCACACGCAGCGCCGCCGACCAGACGCGCTACCGCGAGCTCGTGAAAGACGACGCGGTGTCGAACCAGGTCGTCGAGAAGGCCGACGCCGATCTGGCCAAAGCGCGCGCCGCGGTCGATCGCAGCAGCGCGGCGCTGCTCGCGGCGCAACGCCAGATCGCGGTGCTCGACGCTCAGATCGGCGACGCGAGAGCGCGCATCGCGACCGCGCAGGCCGCGCAGCGCGTCGCCGCGTTGAACGTCGAGTACACGACGATCCGCTCGCCGATCGATGGCTATGTCGGCAATCGCACCGCTCGCGTTGGGCTGCTCGCCAACACGGGCGTGTCGCTGCTGACCGTCGTGCCGGCGAGCGGTTTATGGATCGACGCGAACTTCAAGGAAGATCAGCTGCGCAAAATGCATTCGGGCGACAGCGTCGACGTCGAACTCGATGCGTCGAGCACAACGCTGCACGGCGTGGTCGACAGTCTTGCACCGGCGACCGGTGCAACCTTCAGCGTCTTGCCCGCGGAAAACGCGACCGGCAACTTCACGAAGATCGTGCAGCGCGTGCCGGTGCGCGTGCGCCTCGACGTGCCGAAGGACATGCAGGGCGTGCTGCGTCCGGGCCTGTCCGCGACCGTGAAAGTGCACCTCGATGCGGGCCATCCGGCCGCGCAGGGATGAACCGATCATGACTCACGCTTTTGACAACCCCGCCGACCAGCCGACCCGCACCAAGGTCTTCGCATTCGCGCTGATGTGCGTCGGCTTTTTCATGGCGACGCTCGATATCCAGATCGTCGCATCGTCGCTGCGCGATATCGGCGGCGGACTGTCCGCCAGTCAGGATGAACTCTCCTGGGTGCAAACCTCGTATCTGATCGCGGAGATCATCGTGATTCCGATGTCGGGGTGGCTCACGCGCGTGTTCTCGACGCGCTGGGTCTTCACCTTCTCCGCGTTCGGCTTCACGGTCACCAGCATGCTGTGCGGTCTCGCGTGGGACATCAACTCGATGATCCTGTTTCGCGGTCTGCAAGGCGCGCTCGGTGCCGCAATGATCCCGACCGTGTTCACGACAGCGTTCGTACTGTTTCCCGGCAAGCAGCGTTTGATCGCGTCGACGACGATCGGCGCGCTCGCGTCGCTTGCGCCGACGATCGGCCCGGTGATCGGCGGCTGGATCACGTCGCAATGGTCGTGGCACTGGCTGTTCTATCTGAACCTGGTACCGGGCGTCGCCGTGACGCTGTTGGTGCCGAAGTACGTGCATATCGACAAGGTCGATCTGTCCTTGCTGAAAAAGGGCGACTACTTCGGCATCTTGCTGATGTCGGGTTTTCTCGGTTGTCTCGAATACGTGCTCGAAGAGGGACCGCGCAAAAACTGGTTCGGCGACGACGTGATCGTGCTGTGCGCGTGGGTCGCGGCCATCTGCGGCTTTCTGTTCCTCGTGCATGCGTTCACCGCGAAGGAACCGATCGTCGATCTGCGCGCACTGGCGTTGCGCAATTTCGGTATCGGCAGTCTGCTGTCGTTCATTACCGGGATCGGAATCTTCTGCACCGTGTTTCTGACGCCGGTGTTTCTTGCGCGCGTGCGCGGCTTCGATTCGTTGCAGATTGGTCTCGCGTTGCTGTCCGTTGGCTGCTTTCAGTTGCTCGCGCTGGCCGCCTACTCGACGCTCGCGCGCTTCGTCGATATGCGCATGCTGATGGTATTCGGACTCGCGCTGTTTGGCATCGGCTGCTATCTGTACGTGCCGCTGACGAACCAATGGGGCTGGCAGCAGCTGCTGATTCCGCAAGCGTTGCGCGGAATTGGCCAGCAATTCTGTATTCCGCCGATCGTGACGATGGCGCTGGGTGCGTTGCCGCCGTCGCGGCTGCGCTCCGCGAGCGGGCTGTTCAATCTGATGCGCAATCTCGGCGGTGCGATCGGCATCGCGGTCAGCAGCACGATGTTGAACGACCGTCTGAACCTGCACTACGAACGGCTCGACGAACATCTGAATGCGGGCCGTCCGGTCGTCGAATCGATCTTGCAGAAGCAGGCCGAGTATCTGTCGGCCGTTGGTGGTGATGTCTTGAACGCCGCGAGTGCGGGGCTCGCCGAATTGCACGCGGCATTGATGCGCGAAGCGCTGGTGCTCGCATTCTCGGACGCCTTTTTGGCGGTTGCGCTGTGCTTCGTGGTCGGCTTGCTGAGCGTGCTGTTTTCGCGCCCGTTCGGCAACAGCGCGCCCCCGCCCGATGCCCATTAGGAGACCAACATGAAACGAATCGTGATGAAGTTACTGGCGAGCGCGGCGTTCCTGACGCTCGCGGCCTGCGCGGTGCAACCCGCGATGCACGCGGATTTGCCGCATACGGTGCAGACGCTCGCGCCGGCCGCGTGGAGCGTCGACGCGCCGCAAGACAGCGTGAACACCGATGCCTGGTGGGCGCAATTCGGCGACCCGGTGATGCATCAGCTGATCGAATCGGTGTTGACCGGCAACCTCGACGTGCAGGCCGCGGCCGAACGCGTGAAGCAGTCGCAGGACCTGGTGACGCAGAATCGCGCGGCGCTGCTGCCGGAGCTGAATGCGAACGCGGGCGCATCGACCGAGCGGCAGAACACGCCGCCGCCGCTCGGCTATGTGCGCCAGGCCGGCTTCGGCCTCGCCGCGAGCTGGACGCCGGACGTGTTCGGCGGCGAACGTCTCGCGGTGCTCGCCTCACAGGCGCAGGTGTCGGGTAGCGTTGCGGCGCTGAACCAGTTGCGGCTCGCGCTCGCCGCGAACACGGCTGCTGCATATATCGATCTACGCTGGGCGCAGGCGCAATTGCAGATCCTCGACGACAACGAGCAGATTCGCAGCCGCGCGCTGAAGCTCACGCAGGAGCGTCTGCATTACGGCCTGTCGACGCAGCTCGACGTCGCCCGCGCGCAGAATCAGTTGCAGGACTTGCAGGCGCAGATTCCGCGTATGCAATCGGCGGTGCAGCATCAACTGAGTCTGATCGCCGTGTATTCGGGGCGAACGCCGGAAAGCCTCGATACGCTGCTGCTTTCCAACGCGCGCGAGATTCCGGTGCCTGCGCAAAGCGCGCCGCAGGTGTTGCCGTCCGACGCGTTGCTGCATCGACCCGACGTGCGCACCGCCTATGCGCTCGTCGAACAGCGTGCGGCGGAAGTGGGGGTATCGAAGGCGCAGCGCTATCCGCAGTTCAAGATCAACCTGACGAATGGGCTGCTCGCATCGTCGTACCTTGGCTTGCCGACGCTGACCGACAACCTGTTCAGCGCTGCGTTGAATGCGACGAGCCCGATCTTCAACGCCGGGCGCATCACCGCGAACATCGACGCGAGCGAGAGCCGCATGCGCGAATCGCAGCTCGGCTTGCAACAGACGATGTTGCAGGCGCTGAAGGAAGTCGAGGACAATCGCAGCGATCTCGTCAGCGGCGCGGTGCAGGTGCAGCGCCTGGCCGGTGCGCTCGATGCGTCGAATCACGCGCTGCGTTTGTCGACCGAGCTGTATAAGGGCGGTGCGTCGAGCTTCCTCGATGTGCTCGACGCGCAGGAAGCGTATCTGCGCGACTCGGAGTCGCTCAACCAGGCCCGTCGCGAGCACGCGCTTTCGGCGATCGCGCTGTACCGGTCGCTGGGGGGCGGGTGGGAGCAGGGGGAAACGGTGGCGGCGCAGTGAAGGCAGCGAGGCGCGTGACGCTGAACCGATCCCCCAATCTTTGCTACATTCCTGCACAAGCACCGAATACGCGGCACCATGAAGATGCGTCCGCCAGCGACGCGCATGATCGGCAAATCGAAATCTTTCAAGAGGCTCAAGATGCGAATTCTGGTAGTAGGAGCGGGCGCGGTAGGCGGTTATTTCGGCGGACGTCTGGCCGCGGCGGGGCAGGACGTGACCTTCCTCGTACGCGCCGGTCGCGCGGAAAAGCTACGGAGCGACGGCCTCGTCATCAACAGCCCGCGCGGCAATCTCCAGTTGCCCGACGTGAAGACGATACTGGCCGGTGTCGCCGCCGAGCCGTTCGACCTCGTGCTGCTGAGCTGCAAGGCCTACAGTCTCGACGACGCGATCGATTCGTTCACGCCGTTCGTCGGCGAAGACACGCTGATCCTACCGATGCTCAACGGCATGCGCCATATCGACGTGCTGACCGCGAGCTTCGGCAAGGAGCGCGTGCTCGGCGGTCAGTGCGTGATCGCCGCGACGCTCGATGCCGAGCAGCACATCGTGCATCTGAACGACATGCACGCGATCACTTTCGGCGAACTCGTGGGCGGCACCTCGGAGCGCACCGAGGCGATTGCCGATGCAATGTCCGGCGCGAACTTCGACGTCGCAATCAGCGACAACATCCTGCTGCGCATGTGGGAAAAATGGGTGTTCCTCGCCACATTGGCCGCGAGTACGTGCTTGATGCGCGGTTCGGTCGGCGATATCCTGGCTGCGCCGGACGGCAAGCGCGTGATTGAGAATCTGCTCGGCGAATGCCGCGCGGCGGCCGAGCACAACGGCTTCACGATGGCCGCGGACTTCGAGGTACGCGCCACCCAGGTGCTGCTGACGCCGTCGCCGCTGACCGCGTCGATGCTGCGCGACGTCGAAAACCGCTCGCACACCGAGGCGGATCATATCCTCGGCGACCTGATCTCGCGCGGCGGCGACGCGCAAAAGGACGAACACGGCGTGTCGCTGCTGCGCATCGCCTATAGTCATCTGAAGACGTACGAAGCTCGCCAGACCCGCACTTCCTGACGGCTCGCCGCGGCCAACGCGAACGCGGATCGGGCGGATGGCGCGACGCACGCGAGCGCCGCCGCAACCTGACGATCGGAGGTCAAGCATGCCGGCTCCAACTGGATCGGTGCCCGCGCTCAGCGCCGCTTCCGCGACCGTGTTCTCGATCGGCATCGTGTTTCTCGGCTACTGGGGTATGTATGAGCCGACTGCCTGGCACAAGGCCGACGTCGCGGTCTTTGTGCTCGCGCTGGCCGGCTTCGCGTGCCTGGGCCTCGTGCCATGGATGGCGACGAGTCCCGTCGAGCCGGAGAACAGCGACTCACGCGTGCGTATCGCGCGGCATCTGTTTCTCGCGGGCGTGACCGCAATCTGGCTCGCGGTGGCGGTTTCCGTGATCTTCTGAAGCTCCGCGAAGACGCGCCGCCGCTCACTCCGGCATCTTCCTGAACGAGACCGCAATGCGGTTGCAGCCGTTGATCGCAACGATCAGCGGCGTCAGGTCGCTGATTTCCTGCTCGCTGAAATGCGGCTTCACCGCGTCCCATACCGTATCCGGCACGCGCGTTTGCGCGACCAGCGTCAGCGCCTCCGTCCATTCGAGCGCCGCGCGTTCGCGCGTCGGGCGTCCGTGGCGGTAAGCTTGCGTTCGCCACTGGTCGGTCGAAATAACCCTTTCGCCGTTATTTGAGGTAACCACCCGAATGGACATTCACATCGCGGTCGAAGGCCATCACGATCTGTCCGGACAGATTTATCGGCAGTTGCGCGCGGGCATTCTTGAAGGGCGCCTTGCCGGCGGCACGCGTCTGCCGTCCACGCGCGATCTCGCGACGCAGCTCGGTGTGTCGCGCAAGACCACGCTCGACGTTTTCGAGCGGCTGCTGTCAGAAGGTTATCTGAGCGCCCGCGCCGGTTCGGGCACCTTCGTCGCCGACGGACTCGAACGGTTGCCGGCCGAGCGTTCCGCCCACGCGCGCGCGGCGGCTCGTTCGCGCGAGCGGGCCGCCGCGCAAGCGAAGGCCGCCGCGCGCGCGCAGCCGCTGTGGGAGCAGATGCCCGACAGTCTGCCGTTGCCGCGGCCGTCGGTGCCGTCGCCGCTCGACTTCATCGGCGGCGCGACCGACAAGACGCTGTTTCCCTTCGACGTCTGGCGCCGCTGCGTGAATCATGCGCTACGCGGCCAGGCGCGCAGTCCCGGCACCTATCGCGACGCCGCAGGGGAGCAGCAGCTGCGGCTCGCGATCTCGCGCTACCTCGCTTTCAACCGTGCGGTGTCGAGCAACTGGGAAGACGTGATCGTCACGCAGGGCGCGCAGCACGCGCTCGATCTGATGGCGCGCATCACGCTGCGGCCCGGTGAAATCGCGGCCATCGAAGACCCCGGCTACCCGCCCGCGCATGCATGCTTCAAGGTGACCGGCGCGCGCGTGGTGCCGGTACCGGTCGATCGCGAAGGCCTGATCGTCGGCAAGCTGCCGGACAAGGCACGGCTCGTCTACGTGACGCCTTCGCATCAGTTTCCGCTCGGTATGCCGATGAGCCTCGAGCGTCGCGTCGAACTGCTCGAATGGGCGCAAAAGCGCGGCGCGGTCATCATCGAGGACGACTACGACTGCGAGTACCGTTTCGAAGGCCGGCCGATGGAGCCGCTGAAGAGCCTCGATCGCGCCGGCCTCGTCGCCTACGTCGGCACGTTTTCGAAGACGATCTTCCCCGAGCTGCGGATCGGCTACCTGGTGCCGCCCGCGTCGTTGCACGGCCCGCTGCTGAAGGCGCGGCAGATCGCCGATTGTCACGGCTGCACGCTGACGCAAACGGCGCTCGCGTCGTTCATGCTCAATGGCGACTTCGCGCGCCATCTGCGGCGCATGCACAAGGCTTACGCGGCCCGCCGCGCGATGCTGCTCGAGCATCTGCAAGGCGGTCTCGCGCGCTGGTTCGAGCCGATCGTGCCGACCGCCGGCATCCATCTGGCGGCGCGGCTCAAGGGGCCGTTGGCGTCGCTCGGCGAAGAGGTGCTCGTTGCCGCCGCGCGTGAAGCGTCGATCGGCCTCTATGGACTCGCGCCATTTCACCATCGCGTGACACCGCAGCCTGGGTTGATCTTCGGCTATGGCAGCATCGCGGCCGAACATATCGACACGGCGCTGACGACGCTCGCCGACATCCTGCAGCGCATCGCACGCTGAAACGGAGCTCGCCGCAAGCGAGGCGTAGGCATCGTCGAAACGTTGGGGGGGCGTTGCTTGACCCGTCAAACGAAGAAAATGCCCTGTTTCAAGGGACGAAAACACCGGCTCGCCCCGACGCAACCGCCTCGAAACCACGGCCGAAACGAACTGTAACGAGCGTTACTCCTGCATGTTAAAGAGCTCGCCACGCACGTTTTAGGCGCTAAAACAGGGACTAAAACGTGTTGCACAGTCGGCGCCGCGCAAAAAACTTCATCGCAATACATAAAAGAGTCGCGCAAATCGCTTTAGCGCTTGTAGAATCCGGCGTTGAAGCGTGCACATACGGTGTGCGCTTCGAGCAATTCACTGACCACAACAGGTAGGAGAAACATGCCGACTTCCGCAAAAAAGGTGGCCAAGAAGGCTGCTGCCCCGGTACCGACCAAGAAGGTTGCTGCAAAGAAAGTTCCTGCGAAGAAAGCCGTCGCAGCCAAGAAGGTCGCCGTGAAGGCGTCTGGCGCACCGTCGCCGATCAAGGACACCTTCACGAAGGCCTCGTTGGCAGCTCACATCGCTGAACGCGCTGCAGTGGAACCGAAGACCGCCAAGGCCGTGCTGGCCGCGCTCGAAGACACGATCCTCGGCACGGTGCACAAGAAGGGCGCTGGCGAATTCACGCTGTCGGGTCTGCTGAAGATCGTCGTGCAGGCTGTGCCGGCGAAGAAGAAGCGCTTCGGCAAGGACCCGTTCACGGGTGAAGAGCGCTGGTTCCCGGCCAAGCCGGCCAGCGTGCGCATCAAGACACGCGCGCTGAAGAAGCTGAAGGACGCAGCGGCAGCCTGAACGCGTTGCTCGCACGACTCAGGCGTCGGCATGGCGCTGTTGTGTTTAACCATGCCTGACGTTTGAGTGCGTGAAAAAGCGCCTGCATGCAGGTGATCGAAGTCCCCGTGGATGAAGATTCACGGGGACTTTTTTTATGCGCTCGCTTCGTAGTGCGCGTCGAGTCCAATGGCGAAACGGCAAGCGCGCCTCTCATAGTGTGCTCCCTGATGGCGCATACGCACCTGACTGGCGCATCATGAGCCACGACAGTACGATCAAGGCAATCCGACGCCCTGCGGATGCCCCGTTAGCGGGCACGTCAACGCGCTTTATCCAGACACATTCAATGGCATAACGCTTGCTTGATCGAAGGTCGAATACCGAATGCGCAGCGCATTCGCCTTCTATTTGACAACAAGACTGGGGCTGACATGCGATGCTATGACGAGATGCGCCATCACGCCGATGGCGTACGGCCGCATTACGCGCGCTTTGAGCGATGGTTGGACAGTCAGGGCGATGAAGCGATCGCACGCAAGCGCGCGGAAGCGGACCTGCTGTTCCGGCGCGTCGGCATCACGTTCGCAGTAAACGGCGACCTGTCAGGCACCGAGCGGCTGATTCCCTTCGATCTGATTCCGCGCATCATCCCGCGCGGCGAATGGCAGACGCTCGAAGCGGGTTTGCGACAGCGCGTGCAGGCTCTCAACCTGTTTATCCACGACGTCTATCACGATCGCAACATCGTGCACGCGGGCATCGTGCCGGCCGACCAGGTCTATACCAACGCACAGTATCGCCCCGAGATGCAGGGCGTCGACGTGCCGCTCGGTGTTTACGCGCATATCGCGGGCGTCGACGTGGTGCGCGCCGGCGATGAAGGCGAATTCTACGTACTCGAAGACAATCTGCGTGTGCCGTCGGGCGTGTCGTACATGCTCGAAAACCGCAAGATGATGATGCGGCTCTTCCCTGAACTGTTCGTGCAGAACCGCATCGCGCCGGTCGCGCATTATCCCGACCTGCTGCTCGATACGCTGCGCTCGGTCGCGCCCGCGGGCGTCGACGATCCGGTCGTCGTCGTGCTGACGCCGGGCATGTACAACTCCGCGTATTTCGAGCATACGTTCCTCGCGCAGCAGATGGGCGTCGAGCTCGTCGAAGGCAAGGATCTGTTCGTCGACGACAACTACGTGTTCATGCGCACCACGCAAGGACCGAAGCGCGTCGACGTGATCTACCGGCGCGTCGACGACGATTTTCTCGATCCGCTTGCGTTTCGCCCCGACTCCGCGCTCGGCGTACCGGGTCTGCTCACCGCCTATCGCGCCGGCCGCGTCGCGCTCGCGAACGCGATGGGCACCGGCATCGCCGACGACAAATCGATCTACCCGTACGTGCCTGACATGATCGCGTTTTATCTTGGCGAAAAGCCGATTCTGAACAACGTACCGACCTATCAGTGCCGTAAGCCCGAGGATCTCGCCTATACGCTCGCGCATCTGCCGGAGCTGGTGGTCAAGGAAGTGCACGGCGCGGGCGGCTACGGGATGCTGGTCGGCCCCGCCTCGACGAAGGCCGAAGTCGAGGCCTTCCGCGAGCGGCTGATCGCGCGTCCGGCCGGTTATATCGCACAGCCCACGCTGGCGCTGTCCGCGTGTCCGACTTTCGTCGAATCGGGCATCGCGCCGCGCCATATCGACCTGCGGCCGTTCGTGCTGTCGGGCAAG
The DNA here is from genome assembly GCF_902833905.1 of Paraburkholderia tuberum STM678. Taxonomy (GTDB): domain Bacteria; phylum Pseudomonadota; class Gammaproteobacteria; order Burkholderiales; family Burkholderiaceae; genus Paraburkholderia; species Paraburkholderia tuberum. The sequence continues at coordinate 41,922 of NZ_CADFGP010000006.1, forward strand.
ACCACCACGATGGTGGCGGGCGGCCTCACGCGGGTCGCGTTGCAGGAGGGCTCGCTCGTCGTCAATTCATCGCAGGGAGGCGGGACCAAGGACACCTGGATGGTCGACTGACGCGGTTGCCGCCGCGCTTTTCGCCTCGCTTTTCGCCTCGCTCGCAACAGAGCAGAGCAGGGCGCGACACTCGCAACCTGATGCGCGCTGGCGCTCAACGGATAACCAGCGCGGACCTTCGTCGCTGACGAAGGCCTCGCGCGTTCAGATCACAGACATGGAACGTCGTCATGCTTAGCCGAACCGCCGATCACCTCTTCTGGATGGCCCGCTATATGGAGCGTGCGGAGAACACCGCCCGCATGCTCGACATCAACCTGAAGGCGCAACTGCTGCCGCAGACGGCCGAACAGGAGGCTCGCGCGCAGCGCTCGGTGCTGCGCATCTCCGAGCTCGAAAGCGCCTTCGCGCAGCGCTACGACGAACCGACGCGCGAGCACATGCTCGACTTCATGATCGCCGACGCAAGTAATTCGTCGAGCATTCATTCGTGCCTGCAGGCCGCGCGTGAAAACGCCCGCGCGGTGCGCGGCACGCTGACGACCGAGTGGTGGGAAACCATCAACGACACGTGGCTCGAATTCAACGAGCGGCTCGCGAGCGGGCAGGCCGCGAGCAATCCGGGCTCGTTGTTCGAGTGGGTCAAGTTCCGCTCGCATCTGTCGCGCGGCGTGACGATCGGCACCGCGCTGCAGGACGACGCGTTCTTCTTCACGCAGCTAGGCACGTATCTGGAGCGCGCCGACAACACCGCGCGGATTCTCGATGTGCGTTTCGCGAACGTCGAGCCGAATTCACGCGACGCGGCGCGCCAGCTCGAGGACTTCTATTACTGGACCTCGATCCTGAGTTCGGTGTCGGCGCTCGAGATCTACCGCAGGGTATATCGCGACGTCGTGACGCCCGCGCGCGTCGTCGAGCTGATGATCCTCAATCAGCAGATGCCGCGCTCGCTGCTCGCCTCGCTCGACGGCGTGTGCAGCAATCTCGCGATGCTGCGCACCTCGGGCTCGAACCAGTGCGAGCGCTTCGCCGGCAAGCTGCGCGCCGAGCTGTTGTATGCCGACATCCGGCAGATTTTCGAAAGCGGTCTGCACGCCTATCTGACGCAGTTCCTCGCTCGCGTGTTCGATCTGGGCAATCTGGTGGCGCGTACTTATCTGATGCTGCCAGTGGCCTGACGGAGTTTTCTCATGTACCTGACGATCCGCCATGACACCTCCTACCGCTACGAAGCGACGGTTCACTATTCGATCCAGCAGTTGCGCCTGACACCCGCGAGCGGCGCCGGACAGACCGTGCGGCGTTGGAACATCGACGCGCCGGGCAAGCTCGACGCGACGCTCGACGCCTACGGCAACGTGCTGCACACGCTCGTCATGAACAAGCCGCACGACGAGATTCATCTGCGCGTGTCGGGCGAGGTGGACACGATGCCGCTCGTCGACGGCGTGCTGGGTGATCCGCCCGGCCCGATTCCGCTCGAGCATTTCACCTGCGCGACGCGTCTGACCGAAGCCGACGGCGCGATCCGCGAACTGGCGGAGTCGGTGGCGAATCTGGCGAGCCCGGCAAGCCTGCTCACGCTGTCCGAGCAGATCGTGCAGCGCGTGCAGTACCGGCCCGGCGTGACCGAGGTCACGAGCACGGCCGCCGAGGCGCTCGCGCTCGGCAACGGCGTGTGCCAGGACCATGCGCATCTGATGCTCGCGTGCTGCCGCGCGCGCGGCGTGCCGGCGCGCTACGTAAGCGGATATATCGAACCCGGCGACGTGCCGCATGGCGCGAGTCACGCGTGGGTCGACGTTTGGCTCGAAGGCAAAGGGTGGATTTCGATCGACGTCACGCATGCCGGGTTTGCCAGCGAGATCTACTGCCGGCTCGCGGTCGCCCGTGACTATGAGGCCGCGGCACCGGTGCGCGGCCGACGCATCGGCGGACTCGAAGAGGAGCTTCACGTGGCGGTGGCGGTCAGCGCGCAGATGTCGCAGTAGCCGCATTGCAACGCCAACGCGCGCGACCGCATTTAACATTCCTGCCACGTGTTCGGAATCAGCTGCCAAAAGGCTGCAAAAAAGGCTGCAAAAAAGGGCCGTAAACACGGATAAAAGGCGCCTGTGCGCCGCATTACAATAGCCCCGTTCCTTTGCCTTTCGCGGATCCCTTATGACTTACTGCGTAGCGATGGCCGTCAACGACGGCCTCGTATTTTTGTCCGACACGCGTACCAATGCGGGCGTCGATCACATCAGTACCGCGCGCAAGATGTCGGTGTTCGAGCAACCCGGCGAACGCATGCTGGTGCTGCTCGGCGCCGGCAATCTGTCGATCACGCAAGCGGTGCTGCACGAGCTGTCCGAGCCCGCCGATGCCAGCGAGCCCACGCTGTGGAGCGTGCCGACCATGGCGGACGCCGCGCGCGTGGTCGGCAGCGCGGTGCGTCGCGTGCATGAGCGCGAGGCCGAGGCGATGCAGAAGTTCGGTGTCGACTTCAATTGCAGCTTCATTCTCGGCGGCCAGATCGCGGGCAACCGGATGCGCCTTTTCATGATCTACGCGGCGGGCAATTTCATCGAGGCGTCGGCCGTGAATCCGTATTTCCAGATCGGCGAGGCGAAGTATGGCAAGCCGATCATCGACCGGGTGCTGACGCCGTCCACACCGCTCGACGAGGCCGCGAAGTCCGCGCTGATCTCGATGGACTCGACGCTGCGCTCGAACCTGTCAGTGGGCTTGCCGCTCGATCTGCTCGTGTACGAGAAGGATGCGCTGCGGGTCACGCGGTTCGTGTCGATCGATCGCGACAACGCGTACTTCGACATGCTTCACCGCACGTGGGGCGAGCGTCTGCGCCAGGTGTTCGCCGAGATTCCCGATCCGGACTGGCAGCGGTCGCTGGATGCGCCGTCGCCGCAGTCGGAGCGGGCGCTGGTGCTATATCGCGCGCCGGTCGGCGCCGATGGCGTCGAGCATGAGCAGGATGTGTCGCCCGCGCAGATTCTCGCGCAGGCCGACAAGGGCAAGGCGCAGCGGCGCTAGCTGCGTTGGGTTCGGAGCGCGCGTCAGGCTCGCTTGGGCCCGCACCAAAACCTCAGGACGAAAAAAAACCAGCCATCGGCATCGCCTCTGGCTGGTTTCTGGTCTCTGGCTACGCAGCCCGTCGGCTGCGTAGCAGGTCCGATTCGAAGTCCGATTAGAACTTGTGACGGATACCGAGGCTGACCATGACCTGGTTGTTGGTGCTCGACTGGTTGCCATACGAACCGATCGAAGCCGTGGACGAAACGAGTGCGCCCGTAGCCGGATCACGCTGTTGGCCGCTTGCATGCTGCCATGCGGCGACCGTGTACACGTCGGTGCGCTTCGACAGCGAGTAGTCGCCGCCCAGCGAAACCTGGTTGTACGTTGCCACCGCGTCGCCCGTACCGCGGGTGTACGCGTAGCCGATACCCAGCAGGGCTGCCGGCGTGATCTGGTAGCCGACGTACACGCGGCCGACGTTGAAGATCTGCGTCGACGTGAACGCCGATTGTGCGTCCGGCTTGTAGCGCGCGTTGCTGTACGACAGGTTAGCCGTCAACGGGCCCGTCACGTACTGAGCAGCTGCCGAAGCGATGCTGATCGACTTCGCCGTGGTGTAAGCCTGGTTGATGCCTGCGTTGTTCGGGAAGGCCGTGTCGAACGTAGCGCCGGGGACCGTCGTGCTGTTCCAGCCCGTGCGGACAGGAAGGTTGGTGCTTGCGTTGTCAGTCCTCAGGTAGCCACCCGCGACGCTGAACGGACCCGTTGCGTACGTTGCTGCGCCGGCCCACGTTTGACCCGAACCCGTCGCGCCTGCGACGCCGCCCAGAGCGTACATGCCTTCGACCTGGAAGCCCGAAAACACCGGCGACACATACTTCAGCGAATTGTTCACGCGGAAGCTGTTGTCGTTGTTGTCGACGTCACCCGGCGTAGCGAACGTGCTGCCGAAGTAGTTGTCGCCCGTCAGCGGCTGGATCATGTCGACCAGCGGGTCGTATTGACGACCAGCTGTGAAGGTGCCCCAAGAGTCGCCCGTCAAACCGACGTAAGCCTGACGACCGAACATCAGGCCGCCTTGACCGAGCTTGCCGTTGTTGATGTCAAAGCCGTTTTCCAACTGGAAAATTGCCTTCAGGCCGCCGCCGAGGTCTTCCGTGCCCTTCAGGCCGAAACGGTTACCTTGCAGGTTGCCGCCAAACATTTGTACGAGGCTACCGCCGTTGGGCGTAGCGTTGTTCACGTACTGGACCGATTCATCCAGCACGCCATACAGGGTCACGCTGCTTTGCGCGTGAGCGATACCGGCGACGCCGAGGAGCGCCAGCGAGAGGGTAGACAGTGCGATTCGTTTCATCCATTTCTCCACGCAGATGATTGTTCGTTGTTGCGGAAAGCAGAATAGCTCAGCGGCTCGGCGGGGTAGAAACGGAAAAAAAAGAGTGTCGCCAAAAACTGACAATCGATGCAAACCCTTGTATTTAAAGCTCTCAACGATTGTTTCCATTTGCGCAACATTTATTGGTCTGATGTGCATTATTGTTGATTTGTTGATAGTGACTGGATGAACGAACGCAGGATGAGCATCGATTTGTATGCTAAATGTAACCTAGTCGTGTCCACGTCCACTCGTCTTTGTAGTGAAATCATAAAAAGAGACGGCTGACGAAAGGACTGGACAGGCTGGACAGAAGGGGCGCGTTGTGTGTCCAGGCGCAATCGACTGGATTGACGGCACAACACGTGCATCTATCAGGGTATGGACGGTAGCGTGGTGAGAAGCGCCCGCTTCAGCGCCGGTCGGCGCCACGGCGCGCCATGGCCGCGGCCGTGAGCCCTGCGGCGGCCGCGAGCAGCACCGAGGTCCACGGGTTGCGTCGCACGTAGCGGTCGGCGGCCGTCGCCTGGCGGCGCGCTTCGACGAGGGCGGACGCCGCGAAACGGGTGGCTTGCGCTTCGGCGTCGAGCACCTTGCGCGTAACGTCCACCGCGGTCTCATGCGCGGAGCGCCTTTGCGCCGCCGCGTTGATTCCCGCGGGCAGCGGCGTAGCCGTTTGGCTGGCAACACCCACAGCAGCGGGAGCAGACGGCGCGGCATTTGCCGCGACGGTCGATGCCGCCAGTACCGACGCGAGCTTCGCGCGGCTGCCCGGCGGCGACTCGCCCTGCATGCCCCAGCCGCCACGCGGATCGTGCAGCCGGCCGCGCGCCGCCGAGAACTCCGCGCCGAGCAGCAGCACCAACGCCGAGAAGTACAGCCACATCAGCAGCACTGCGAGCGAGCCGGCCGCGCCGAACGCGCTGGCCATTCCCGCATGCGCGAGATACAGCGCGAACAGCTTCTTGCCAGCCGTGAACAACACGGCCGCGACGATGCCGCCCACCACCGCATCGCGCCACAGCACCCGAGCGTCGGGCAGAAACTTGAGCAGTCCGGCGAACGCGAAGATCAGCACGAACAGCCCGACGCCGAGCTGCAGCAGATTGCCGATCACGACATACGGCGAGTCGCCCCACAGCCAGTTGCCGATAAAGACGATCACCGTATCGAGCACCAGCGACACGATCAGCAGGAACGCGACGCCGAGCACGAGCCCGAACGAAATCAGTCGCACCCGCACCAGCGCGAGCCAGCTGGAAGTGCGCGGCCCGCTGTACGGCCACACTATATTGAGCGCGCTGTTCAGCGACGAGAACGTCGCCGACGCGCCGATCGCCAGCAGCGAGAACGAGATGATCGTCGCGATGCCGCCTTTGGCGCCCGCGTGATGCGCGTTCTCGACGATCGTCTGCACGCCGGCCGCGGCCTGGTCGCCGATCAGCCCGTTGATGTGGCCGAACAGCTCGCCGCGCGCGGCCGCCGGGCCGAAGAACCAGCCGGCCACCGCGAGCACCATCACGAGCGTCGGCGCGAGCGAAAACGCCGCATAGAACGCGATGCTCGCCGCCAACGCAGGACAGCGGTTCTCCGCGAACTGCCGCAGTGCGCCCATCGCCCAATTGGCCTGATGACGCGCGGCCTGCTGGAGGTTCTCGCGAGAGAGCGTGTCGATGTCCATGATCGTGTCTGAATCGTGAGGGCGCCTTCAGGGTGTTTGCTTCATTGCCTTTCGCAAACCTCGTGCCCGTCACTATACAAGTTAAGCGGCGCGCTGCATGGCCTGCGTTCATGGCCTGTTTTGCGGCCCGTTTCGCGGCCGCCCGCGCGTACCGCTAGAATGCAGCGGGTTAATGTCACCTTTCCGCTCATCATGCATTCGCACGAACTCGTACAGCAACTGGACGTCATCGAGCGCGACCAGTGGAGCGCGCATCTGCCCGCGCACGTCATCGAACAATTGCCGGCGCGCGGGATCACGGTGTTCGCCGTCACCGACGACGCCTCCGACACCGCCGCATTCAGCGCTCGCTACGGCTTCGGTCTCGAAGACTGCGCGAACACGATCGTGATCCGCTACAGGAAAGAGGGTGGCGAGCACTATGCGGCGCTCGTGTCGCTCGGCTCGCGGCGGCTCGACATCAACGGCGCGGTGAAGGCCGCGCTCGGCGCACAGCGGCTGTCATTCGCGAAGCGCGAGGCGGCGGTCGAGCATAGCCAGATGGAGTTCGGCGCAATTACCGCGTTCGGTCTGCCGGCCGACTGGCGCATCCTCGTCGACGCCGCCGTGATGGAGCGTGCGCAGATCGTGATGGGCGCCGGCGTGCGCGCGGCCAAGCTGCTGATGTCGCCCGACGTGCTGCGGCAATGGCCGCGCTGCGAGGTGGCGGCGCTGACGTTGCCTGCGGACGGAAACCCGCAACCTTGAAGCCGCACTGAAGTTTTCTTCCGTCGCGCCGTTAATCCCGACAACGACATGAAACGTTTGCGGCGTCCGTTCGCGCGGACAGCCGCCGACCACGACAAGGGATACGGAAGATGGAACGGTTTCGCCTGAAAGTGCGGCTGTGGCTCGCGCTCGCGGTGATGTGCATGGGCATTCTGGCGATCGGCCTGTGGGGGGCGTTCAAGACACGAGACACGATGATCGCCGATCGCGAGGGCGAGCTGAAAAACGTGGTCAGCATCGCGTACAGCGTGCTCGATCGCTACAACGCGCTCGTCGCGGCCGGCACGATGCCGCTCGCCGATGCGCAGCGCGCCGCGATGGACGACCTGCGCGCAATGCGCTACGACGGTGCCGGCGGCTATCTCGTGCTCGAAGACAGCCAGGCGCACGTGCTGATGCATGCCACGCGCGCCGACCTCGTCGGCAAGGACATGACCAACGTCACCGATCCGGACGGCCGCCACGTGTTCAAGGAAGGTTCCGAGCAAACGCAGCGCGAAGGCGAGGCCTTCGTCCATCTGCAGTTCCCGAAGCCCGGCACCGACAAGCTTGCGCCGAAGATCAACTACATGCGGCTTTACAAGCCGTGGGACTGGACCATCGTCACCGGCGTCTTCACGGACGACATCGACGGCGTGTTCTACCGCACCCTCGTGCAATACGTGATCGCGGCGGTGGTGCTTTGTGCGCTCGTGTCGCTGGTGATCGGCGTGATTCTGCGCAGCATTCTGCGTCAGCTTGGCGGCGAACCGGCGTACGCGCTGCAGATCGCGTCGCGTATCGCGGACGGCGACCTCGACGTGGTCGTCGACGCGAAGGCCGGCGACAGCACGAGCCTGCTCGCCGCGATGAAACGGATGCAGCAGCGTCTCGCGCAGGCGATCGAGCAGATTCGCGCCGGCGCGACGCTGATTTCGTCGGTATCGAACGAGATCGCCGCGGGCAATTCGGACCTGTCGCGCCGCACCGAGCAGCAGGCGGCCGCGCTCGGCGAGACCGCGTCGAGCATGGAGCAGATCACCGCGACCGTGCGTCAGAACGCCGACAACGCGAAGCAGGCGAGCCAGCTCTCGCACAACGCGTCGGAGACCGCGGCGCGCGGCGGCGCGGTGGTCGGGCGGGTGATCGACACGATGCGCGGGATTTCACAGTCGTCGCACCGGATCGGCGACATCATCGGCGTGATCGAAGGGATTGCGTTCCAAACCAATATTCTCGCGTTGAACGCGGCCGTCGAGGCGGCGCGCGCGGGCGAGGAGGGCCGCGGTTTCGCGGTGGTCGCGGGCGAAGTGCGCACGCTCGCGCAACGCAGCGCGGCGGCCGCGAAGGAGATCAAGGCGCTGATCGAGGAATCGGCCGCGCAGATCGCGGGCGGTTCGGAGCACGTCGGACGCGCGGGTGACACGATGCAGGAAGTCGTGCAGGCGGTACGTCGTGTCAACGACATCATGGGCGAGATCAGCGCGGCGTCGGCCGAGCAGACCTCGGGCATCGAGCAGGTCAACATCGCGGTCGCGAGCATGGATCAGACGACGCAGCAGAATGCGGCGCTCGTCGAGGAGGCGAGCGCGGCGGCCGATGTGCTGAAGACGCAGACCGGGCAGTTGTCGGCGGCGATCGCGGTGTTCCGGTTGCCCGAGCAGCGCTAAAGCACCAGGCCGCATTGTCGACGCGCGCGAGAATTCACCGCGCGCGGGCTCGCAACGCGGTGCGTGCCTCACGCCAAGCCGATCCCCGCGCGGCTCAACAATTGGCGGTTGCGCTCCGACAGATTCTTCATGCGCAATTGCTTGCCTGCCTTGCGATAGCGCTCGGCCAGACCCTGCAACGCGGCGAGCGCCGAATGATCGGCGAGCAGCAGGTGACTGCAATCGACGGTCACGCTCGCCGGGTCGCGCGCCGGATCGAACAGCTCGTGAAAGCGCGTCGTCGACGCGAAAAACAGCGTGCCGCGCGGCACATAGGTCTTATGGCCCGCTCGATCCTCGGCATGCGTGTGAATTTCGCGCGCGTGCTGCCACGCGAAGTTGAGCGCGGCGATCACGATGCCGCACATCACCGCGATCGCGAGATCGGCAAACACCGTGATGACCGTGACCGCGACGATCACGAGCGCGTCGTTGCGCGGCACCTTGCCGAGCACGCGCAGCGATCCCCACGCGAAGGTTTGCTGCGCGACCACGAACATCACGCCCACCAGCGCCGCGAGCGGAATTCGCTCGATCAGCGGCGACAGGAACAGGATGTACAGCAGGATCATCACGCCGCTGACGATTCCCGACAGCCGCGAGCGTCCCCCCGAGTTCAGGTTGATCATGGTCTGGCCGATCATCGCGCAACCGCCCATGCCGCCGAACAGCCCCGATGCGAGGTTCGCCGCGCCGAGCGCGACGCATTCGCGATTCGGCTGACCGCGCGTTTCGGTGATTTCGTCGGTCAGGTTGAACGTCAGCAGCGTTTCGAGCAGACCGACGATCGCGATCAGCACGGCGTACGGCAGGATGATGCGAAGCGTCTCGAGATCGAGCGGCACGTCGGGCAGATGCAGCGTCGGCAGATTGCCGGCGACATGCGCCATGTCGCCGAGCGTGCGCGTCGGCAGATGCAGCAGCTGCGTGAAAAGGCCGATGCCGAGAATGGCCACGAGCGCCGGTGGCACGGCTCGCGTAAGTCGCGGCAGCAGATAGACGATCGCCATCGTCAGCGCGACGAGCGCGCACATCGTCGCGAGCGCGCTGCCGTGCAGCCAGGCTTCGCCGTGCGGCGTGACCGTTTTGAAGTGAGCGAGCTGCGCGGTCGCGATGACGATCGCGAGTCCGTTGACGAAGCCGAGCATGACCGGATGCGGGACCATGCGGATCAGTTTGCCGAGCCGCAATATGCCGAACAGCATCATCAGGAGGCCGCTCAGGATCACGGTCGCAAGCAGATACTGCGCGCCGTGCTCGACGACGAGCGCGACGATCACGACGGCCATCGAGCCCGCCGCGCCCGAAATCATGCCGGGACGTCCGCCGAATAGCGCGGTGACGGTGCAGATAAAGAATGCGCCGTACAGACCCATCAACGGATTCAGATGGGCGACGAGCGCAAAGGCGATGCATTCGGGCACCAGCGCGAACGACGAGGTCAAGCCTGCGAGCACGTTGCTGCGAATGCCGGACAGCCAGGCGGGCCGACCGCAAGCGGGACTAGCGGTGTTCATGTTCTACGAGGTGGCGCGCGAGCGCAATGCTGAGGCTTGTATGGGCTGCGCTGGACTGGCGTGGCAACGCGCGGCTGCGCGAAGGATTGCTTCCGCTGGGCGCGGACGGTCTACGAAAGGCGTGAATTCTACCGTAGCGCGATGAACGGCGCTGGCGAAGCGGGCGGGAACGCTATGGCCCGAACGCGCGGCGCGGATCTGTGGTGCAATCGCGCGGCGCGCTCGCACCACAAATCCGCAAGAGGGAAAGCTCCGCTCGGATACTCAGATAATCAGCCGCGACACCTTCGTGCCTTCGAGCGACACGCCGGCCATCAAGCCGCCGTTGGTCAGCACGAAAGCCTGCACCGGGCTCGTCGCGGTCGACGAATCGACCGCGCCGTTCGCGCCGACTTTCAGCACGGCGACGGTCGCATTCGCGCCGACTGCCCAGCCCTGGCTGTGCATGAATTCGTCGAGCGCTTCCTGCGTCATGAACAGAAACACGAGCGCCTTCGACTGTGCGCCGATCTGCAACCCGAACGAGCCCGCGACCGTGCTGTAGTAGCCGACCGTGCGGCCGCCGATGCGCATCGCCCCTTCACCATACTGTCCGCCGACCCAGAAGCCGGCCGAGATCACCGATGGAAACACCAGCACGCCACGCGCTTTCGCAACGAGCTCACGCGCACCGTCGACGTTTTCGTAGAGACGCGCGAGCGTCGAGTCGACGCCGGCGTTGATCGTGTCGCGCTTGCCGGCGTTGGCAGACGGCGATGCGTTCGAGGACGGCGAAGTCGTCGTGCAACCGGTGAGGCTCAGGCCTGCGACGGCCCATGCAGCGCTGCCGGTCATGATGAATTGTCGTCTGCGCATGACGGTTTTCCTTTGCGTTTCTCACGCGTGTTGTACGTTTTGGAAGAGTGCGGCGAGTCGCCTGCTTTGCTTTGTTCTCATCTGCACGCTGGAGGTTCCGTGCGCGCGGTCATCGCAGCCGGGCGGCGGCGTACCGCGACGTTCGCATCGCGGAGGTCCACCGCTCAAATAGCAGGGAGCGTGCCCAAGGGCCGCGCCGCCTTGCGCGAGAGCGGCGCGGCCATTGCAGTTCGGGTTTTTGCGCCGTTTTCCGTCACGCGTCGTCGCTACGCCGTTGGGCGAATGTTCTGGTTATGGCGGAACAGGTTGCGCGGATCGTAGCGGTTCTTCACGGCGACGAGCCGCTCATAGTTGGGCCCATAGGCATCCGCGATACGGCCGCCTTCCTCCTGCGTCATGAAGTTGACGTACACGCTGCCTAGCGCAAAGGGGCGCGACGCGTCGAAAAAGTCGCGCGCCCATTTGACACAGCGCTCGTCGTCGCGCGCATCGTCCCAGCGGCCGTGCACGTTCATCGCGTATTGCGTCTCGCGACTTGGGTAAGCGGTCGCATCGACCGCCACGCGCTGCGTTTGCGCGCCGATCAAGCCGAAGAAAATTTCGCATTGCGCGGACGGCAGTGTGTCGATCGCGCGGATCAGCGCGTCGATCAGTCCATCGTCGATGGTGGCGAGGTTGTGCGACTTCCAGTAGTTGCGCGCGCCCGGCGTGAGCAGCGGATCGAAGGCCTGTTGCCAAACTTCATAAGGCATCGGACCGAGATGTTCGCCGAGCGGCTTGCCGAAGCCGCGCACGGCTTCCACCGCGGCTGGGCCTTTTTCGACCGGCCCGTTGTTGCACATCGCGAACACCAGCACGGGTTGGCCGTGCACGTCGGGCGGCAGGAACGGCAGCGGTGGCGCGAGCCGCGCGACGGCCCAGACGGCCAACTCGTCGGGCATCGCGGGCACGGCATCGCGGTATTTGATCAGCGCTTCCTTCGCGTCGGCGAGCGGCAACACGACGAGGCCGCCGTACACGAGCGGGCCGACCTCATGCAGCGCGAACTCGAATAGCGTAACGACGCCGAAATTGCCGCCGCCGCCGCGAATCGCCCAGAACAGATCGTCGTGCGAAGTGGCGCTCAGGCGGCGCAATTCACCGTCCGCGGTGACGATGTCGGCCGCGACGAGGTTGTCGACCGTCATGCCGTAGCGGCGGCTCAACCAGCCGAAGCCGCCGCCGAGCGTCAGACCCGCGACGCCGGTCGTCGAGTTGATGCCGAGCGGCGTCGCGAGTCCGAATGCCTGCGCTTCGTGATCGAGATCGTGCAGCGTCGCGCCCGGTTCGACATAGGCGCGCCGCGCTTGCGGGTCGATGCGCACCGATTTCATCGTGGACAGATCGAGCACGAGGCCGTCGTCGCACACAGCGCTACCGCCGATGTTGTGGCCGCCGCCGCGAATCGCGAGCGGCAGGCCGTTGTCACGCGCGAAGGCGACGCCGCGGCGCACGTCGGCAACACCCGCGCAGCGCAGGATCATCGCGGGAGAACGGTCGATCATTGCGTTCCAGATGCTGCGCGCCGTGTCGAAGCCCGGCGTGTCGGGCAGCAGAAGCTGACCGCGAAGTCCGGATTTGAATTCGTCGACCGCGCTGCTGGAGATAGTAACCATGTTGTACCTCGTCGAAGAGGGGGAGGCGCTCGCAGAACGCTGCTCCGCAGACCAACCAAAAATGCGGGCGGTGAATGAAAGCGGATTGAGAGGTTCGGCTGCGTGCAGTAAACGGGGCGACGCGTCGAAGTCAAACAAAGGTTTACCCGCGTTCGTGGGCGATTCCGCGCGGTGGCTCGCGGGGACAGGCTTTTGCGGGCAGGGCAACGACGATACGCGGCGGTACTGCCGAAGATGGTGGGAATGCTCCGGGAAAAGCGTGCGCGCTGATGTGTTGGTTATCCGACGCGCTGGTGGTTGTGCCACGACACTTTGCATATGGGCGTGGCTCGTGATCGCGTGCGACCGAGGCACACGTTCGACGACTGTGCGAGGTAGCGCACATGGCGACAGCGATTTTCGCGACGCACGCGCATTGCCCGACGACGCGTAATGTTTCGCACGCGCGTTTCGGTGATTTTCATTGCGTTGTCTATTGGGTTGCTCTCATTGGGTTTTTCTATTTCTATTTTTATGTGCGAATGGCCACATGAATAAAACCAAATGTGTAAATCGTCCATATTTGTCCGATAAAACCGAAGGCTAATTCTCTTTTTTCTGATCAGATTGCACTGGGCGCGAGATTTTTTAACTACCTGTCTGAAGAGTGTGGAGTAGCGGATTTGGCGGGCGGATCGTCGTTTAACGCCGCCTGACGGGCCGTATCGGCAATATCGCATTGCGTGGTCTAGCGCACGGTCGAGCGATTGCGCTGCGAATAACTTCAACGTCCATCAAGCCTCGCTGTGCGGCTCTCACGATCACGTGCGCGCACGGCCAGCCGATTCTCTCGAAGCACGCCAAATCGGACCGGGGATTTTCCGTGAGAGAAGTGTTTAGTGCGAACGAATTTTTAATTCGCATAAAGCGAAGCTGCGCAAAGGCTTTGACTTTTCGTTTTGTTGACGAGCGGAGATTCACTCGTTAATTGGACCGGTCTTTTTGGTGAAATAATTCGGAGAGTGAAATGAAGAAGCAAAGCGGGGACGCGTGGATATTGGGAACGCGACGGGCGGCTTTGGCGGTCGCGGTCAGTCTTTATGCGGCGATGGCGGGTGCGCAGACGAATTCGGGGAGCACCGCCGCGCCGGCAACGGATCCCGCAGTGATGGTGCTCGCCGAGGCTAGCGTGCACGGCGGATGTTCGTCGGGCGGCGGGCCGGGCTGCACGTCGCAGGGATTCGGGCAGCTCGGGGCGGGCGCCTTCGGCGTCGCGGCGGCGGGGCTCGGCCCGACATCGCCCACCGGCTCGCCGGCGGGCAACGGGACGTCCTCGACGGGCACGGGAAGCGGTGGCGGGAATAGCTCGGCTAATTCCGGCCCGGGCGGGGTGGGCCCGGGAAATACCGGCGGCAACAACGGCAACGGCGGTGCCGGCGATAACGGTAACGGCGGCGCGGGTAGCGGTGGTGGCGGGAATGGCTCGGGGAATGGCGGCACGGGCGGCGATGGCGGCGGTACCGGAGGCGGTGATAACGGCGGGGACGGTGGTGGGGATGGTGGTCATGGTCATGGTCATGGTCATGGGCATGGGCACGGCGGCGATGGTGACGGCGATGGCGGCCATGGACATGGCCACGGTGGTGATGGTGATGGTGACGGCGGTCATGGTCATGGTCATGGTCATGGGCACGGCGGCGATGGTGACGGCGATGGCGGCCATGGACATGGCCACGGCGGTGATGGTGATGGCGATGGCGGTCACGGCCATGGGCACGGTGGCGATGGTGACGGCGATGGCGGCCATGGTCATGGGCACGGCGGCGATGGTGACGGCGATGGCGGCCATGGACATGGCCACGGCGGTGATGGTGACGGCGATGGCGGCCATGGACATGGCCACGGTGGTGACGGCGATGGCGGTCACGGTCATGGCCACGGTGGTGATGGTGATGGCGGCCATGGCCAAGGCGGTGACGGTGACGGCGATGGCGGTCGCGGTCATGGTCATGGTCATGGTCACGCTGGCGATGGTGACGGCGATGGCGGTCACGGTCATGGTCACGCTGGCGATGGTGACGGCGATGGAGGCCATGGCCATGGGCACGGCGGTGATGGTGCCGGCGATGGCGGTCATGGCCATGGTCACGCTGGCGATGGTGACGGCGATGGCGGTCATGGCCATGGGCACGGCGGTGATGGTGCCGGCGATGGCGGTCATGGCCATGGCCAAGGTGGTGATGGTGATGGCGGTCGTGGCCACGGTGACGGCGGCCGCGGCGATGGCGGCCACGGCGCCAGCGGTCATGGCGACGGCGGCCACGGTGACGGCGGTCACGGTGACGGCGGTCACGGTGACGGCGGCCACGGCAGCAGCGGTGGCGAAGGCAAAGGCGGTTCCGGCAACGGTGGCCATGGCGGTGAAGGCGGTGGCGGCCAGGGCAACGGCGGCTACGGCCACGGCGGCCATGGCGGTGAAGGCGGTGGCGGCCAGGGCAACGGCGGCTCCGGCCACGGCGGCCATGGTGGTGAAGGCGGCGGCCAGGGTAACGGCGGTTCCGGCAACGGTGGCCATGGCGGTGAAGGCGGTGGCGGCCAGGGCAACGGCGGCTACGGCCACGGCGGCCATGGCGGTGAAGGCGGTGGCGGCCAGGGCAACGGCGGCTCCGGCCACGGCGGCCATGGTGGTGAAGGCGGCGGCCAGGGCAACGGCGGTTCCGGCAACGGTGGCCATGGCGGTGAAGGCGGTGGCGGCCAGGGCAACGGCGGCTCCGGCCACGGCGGCCATGGTGGTGAAGGCGGCGGCCAGGGCAACGGCGGTTCCGGCAACGGTGGCCATGGCGGTGAAGGCGGCGGTGGCCAGGGCAACGGCGGCTCCGGCAACGGCGGCCACGGTGGCGGCGAAGGCAACGGCGGCTCCGGCAACGGAGGCCACGGTGGCCGTGGCGGCAACGGCGGCAACGGCGGCGGTCAAGGCAGCGGCGGCCACGGTGGCGGCTACGGCGGCGGTGGCTCCGGCAATGGTGGCCACGGCGGCGGCAACCACTAACCAGTGGCAGGAGTCCCGCGAACCTTGCGGGGCTCCCGAGGGTGGAAGCCGGCGCCGCCCGGCCCCCACATCGACCGCGCTCGCGCGCCGCGGGGAGTTTGCAGCGAAAGAGCCAGCAAAAAACCCAGCCAGCGAACCGGCCAACCAATCCGCAAACAAAAAACCAACCAGGCAACAAAGTGGACGGCCCCCGCCGTCCACTCAACTCCTCAACTCGATCACTCTTTGCTGTACCACCAGAAAAACCCTCTCCCCCAGAACGCGCCCCGTCTCACGCGCGCCTCCGGTAAAACTACCGAACGCCGGCAGCACCCCCCGATCGATCCCAAAGCGAAAGCACGGCACACGCACTGAATCGGTCCGCGTCGCGATCCGAAAGACCGGATGCACATGCCCCGCGAGCACATACGCGTGATCGACCGTATGCGGGCGATGGCACAGCGCCTAGGCCCCGATATGCCACGGCTCGCGCACGGACTCGACATCCAACGTAAGCGGCAACGCACCGGCATGCCGATCGTGATTGCCCTCGACGAGCACCACGCGCCTCGACGCATGCCGCGCGCGCCACGCATGCAACGCATCGAGCGTGAGCGTCGACAGCGACTCGGGCGCATGCAGCAGATCGCCGAGAAACACCAGCGTCGTCGGCTCGAACTCGGTGATCAGACGTTCGATCCGCAGCAGATTCTCCGCGGTCGAACCAGTCGGCACTGGAATGCCGCGCGCGCGAACACCGCATTCTTACCGAAATGCGCATCGGCGATAAAAAGCGCGCGCAGCGCCGGATCGAAACACGCGCGCAAGCTTGACAACACGAGAGGTCGTCCGCCGACGTCGATCGCGAGCGAGGTCGGCTTCATCGTTGCGCCGCCCGTTCGAGCTCGGCCAGCATCCGCTCGACGCGATCGGCGAGCTTCTCGGTGCTGACTTTTTCGCGCAGGCGTCCGACGATCAACGGAAACGCGAACGGGGTCGGCTTCTTGGGCCGCGTGAGCACGACGCGGTTCGCGTTCATTCGTTCGAGCGCAATACGAATGCGCCGCACGTCGAGTTCCTGCAGCAGTACTTCGGTATCGGCCTGGCCCAGCAGCAGATTGCCGCGATCGTGCTGACGAAAGATCTCGTAGAAAAGCCCGCTCGATGCCTGCCATTGCCGCGCGCTTTTCTGCTGTCCCGGATGCGCCTGAATCACGAGTCCCGACACTCGCGCAATCTCGCGAAAACGTCGCAAGGAGAGTTCGGACGAATTGAGGCTCGCAAGAATGTCGTGATCGAGTTCGTCAGGTGAAAGCAGGCCATTCTCTAATTGCGCGGCCCAATCGAAAGCCTGCGCGCACAGCAATTCGAAACCGTAGTCGTTCATCGAAATCGAAAACGTGCCGGGCTTGTCGCGCGCGACTCGCCACGCGAGCAGAGCGCCAACTCCGATATGCGCAATGCGTCCCGCGAACGGATAGCAGAAGAAGTGGTGACCTCGCGCGATTTGAGCAGCTCGACGACGAGTTATGTGGCGTCGGCGAGCTCGGACGATAGCGGCATGCGGCTGCCGGCCCATTGCGGCATTGCGCCACGCGATGAGCTCGCGCGCCGCACCCACGCCGTCATGTCCTGAACGCGGATCAGTTCGAGCGCGCGGCCGCCGAACGTGAACACGTCGCCGGGCTTGAGCCGCGAAATGAACGATTCCTCGATTGCACCAATGCGCCCGCCCGACAGATACGCAACGTTCAACGTGCCATTCGCGACGATCGTGCCGATGTTGTTGCGATGCCGGCGCGCGAGATCGTTGCGCGGGACGCGGTACAGACCGTCGCTATCGCGCGCGACGCGATGGTAGTCGGAATATGCGCGCAGCGTCGCGCCGCCGCCTTCGACGAAACCCAGCGTCCAGTCGAACTCCTACTGCGTCAGATCACGATATGCATAGGTTTGCAGAAGTTCATCGTACAGCTTGAGCGCGTCGAAGCCACCGCCGATCACAACGGTGACGAGCTGCTGCACCAGCACGTCGAACGGCTTTTGCGGCGTATCGCGGCTTTCGATCTGCCGCTTGTCGACGGCTTCACGCGCGGCCGCCGCTTCGATTAATTCGAGCGCATGCGTCGGCACGATCGTCACGCGAGACGGCAAACCGGGCGCATGTCCCGAGCGGCCCGCGCGCTGCATCAAGCGCGCGACGCCTTTTGGCGAGCCGATCTGGAACACGCGTTCCACCAGCAGAAAATCGACGCCGAGGTCGAGACTAGTCGTACACACGACAACCTTTAACAAGCCGTTCTTCAACCCACGTTCGACCCACTCGCGTACCTGCTGATTGAGCGAGCCGTGATGCAGCGCGATCACTCCGGCCCACTCGGGGCGCGCATCGACCCGCGCCTGTTGCGCGCGGCTGCGCGGAATCCGGCGCGACCTTGGCGCGCGAACACGCTCGTCGGAGGGGGCTGGCGCTGCGCAGGGATCGCAAGCGGGGTCGTCGGAATGGGCCGGCTCGGTCATCGAAAGCGTTCTCAACGGGCGTGGCGGATTCGCTTGCCGGCGACTCGCGCCGGACGTTCATGTGGGCCGCGGGGTCGCGCGACGGTTCAGCGAGGTTCCTGATGGGCGCGCAACGACCCGCGGCATCGGGCAATATGTGGGAGCCTCGGCCGACACCCGATCCGTTACAATCAAACGGACTACCCCACTGGAGATTCGCTTTGAAATCACTCGTTGCTTTGCTGGCCGCAGCCGTTCTGTCCTCGACCGCGATGGCTGCCGCGCCGACCACGGAGAAGCTGCCGTCCGGCGTCATCGTCGAACATCTGACGCAAGGCACGGGCCCGCAACCGTCCGCGACCGACGTGGTAAAGGTCAACTATCGCGGCACGCTGCCCAACGGCACCGAATTCGATAGCTCGGCCAAGCATGGCGGGCCGGCCACGTTCCCGCTCAATCGCGTGATTCCGTGCTGGACGCAAGGCGTGCAGAAGATGAAAGTCGGCGGCAAGGCGCGACTCACGTGCCCGGCGGCGACCGCATACGGCGATCGCGGCGTCGGCCCGATTCCGCCGAATACCGATCTGACCTTCGAAGTCGAACTGGTCGACATCGTCAAATAAAGCACGCGAGCGGCGCTAAAGATGCACTGACACCCGAGCCTCGCTGCGCCAATCGCAGCGAGGCTTTTTTATGGGCGCCGAATGGCCTGCCAGGGGATTCACCATGAAACGTGACAAAAGTAGCGTGCAGGTGGCCAGCATTGGTTTTACCGGCAAGAGCGCCCAGAAATTTTTCGGTTTGCTGAAGGACGCCCATGTGCGCACGGTGCTCGACGTTCGCCTCAACAACACGTCGCAACTCGCGGGCTTTGCGAAAAAGCAGGATCTGCCTTACTTTCTCGACCAGTTGTGCAATGCGGCGTACGTGGAAATACCGGAACTGGCTCCCGAGCCGGACCTGCTCAAACGCTACCAGGGCAAGCAATTGAGCTGGGAGAACTTTCGGGAGGAATATTTCGACCTCATCGCGCGCCGCCGCGTGGAAAGTAATCTGGATATCGCGCTATTCGAATCGGGTTGCCTGCTTTGCAGTGAACATTTACCACATCATTGCCATCGGATGTTTGCGCTCGAATATCTGAACCAGCACTGGAATAGTCGTCTTTCCGTTACACATTTGACCTGACCGGCGCCGATCGGGCCAGGTTACGTTTTTCCGCCTCATTGGCCGGCGGCTTTCCGTGCCGGCAGGTTACATCTCGCCGGCCGCGCCCGCGGTTCCTTCAGTAGCCCGAATGGTTGCGGGGCGCGAAACGTGGAAAAGCGCGTCCAGTACGCATGTTTTTTCAATGCGTGTGCCGCTCGCTCGTTTACTATCTACTCACGCGCAGCTCCCTCTATTCGTCTCGCCCTATCGCCGGCCACGAACCGGCCGTGATTACGCGCGCCAGGAGCGCTTGCCATGAACATCGACTTTCATTACGGCGTGGTCTACATTGCCGCGCGCGTCGGCGGCATGACGGCCGGCGATGCGCAAACCATCGCGCATGCCTGCCAATATGTCGACGACGCAACGACGAGCGGAATACTGCGGTTCAAAGGCGGCGAGACATTCGAGCGATTCGCGACCGCGCACAAGTTATTCGATTACGCCAATACCGAGAACGACCAGAACCGGCTCGTGTGGACGCCGTTCCATTTTCTGCCGGCTGGCGAGGGTGAAAGTCTCGAGGAAAAGGCGGTTTGCCGGCCCGACAGTGAAGTTGCGCGCGAAGTCGTGCGGCGCGCGATCCGGCAGCGCGATTCGGAGACCGCGTTGCACCGGCTCGGCGTGACGCTTCATACCTATGTCGATACGTGGGCGCACCAGGGATTCGCGGGCATCGAAAGCCCGTGGAATCGCGTGCATCTTCTCGAGGCACAGGATTGCACGCGCAAAGGCTGGCTCGCGAGCCTCGAACTAGCGGTCGCGCATCTGATCGAGCATGTCGAGGAGGACGTTCTGACGATCGCGTTGCCGGTCGGCCATGGCGCCGCGTTGCATTATCCCGACCAGCCATGGGCGCGCTGGCATTACATAGACGGCCGCAATCACTTCATCTCACGAGATAATTTGC
Organism: Paraburkholderia tuberum STM678; assembly: GCF_902833905.1. GTDB lineage: Bacteria > Pseudomonadota > Gammaproteobacteria > Burkholderiales > Burkholderiaceae > Paraburkholderia > Paraburkholderia tuberum. Next base: position 62,161 of record NZ_CADFGP010000006.1, read on the forward strand.
CGGATTTCGTGCAGGCGGCGGACATGAGTTGTCGTGTCGTGCGAGCTTATCTGGCCGGACGCGAAGATTTCGAAAACCAGCCAGGCATGCCGGACGACGTTAAAGACGCGCTGACCCGGCTGCTCGATACGAACCGCGAACCCGACGACAACCTGCGTCTGAGAACCGTTTGCGAATGGGTGAATGCAGGCCGTATTCCAGGTTTGAAAGAACCCGTGCCCGGCTATATCGCCAAAGGACAAGGATCGTGGAAGTACCAGGCCACCGGTTTGTTGTGCGATGACGACACCGGGGACAGACCGGAGTGGACGACCGCCTTCGAGAAGAGCGACTACCGGCTCTTTCACGACGCGGTCAAACAGCACCGTTTCGTGACCACTCAGGAGATCTTGCCCGCGCGCGGATTACGCATTGCCTAAGTGATCGGAGCAGGGCGCGTCGCCGCGAACGGAGATTCGAAGATCATTGCCGCGTCTCTCGTGCGAACGTTTGCGGCGGCGCCCGTATTCTCCAGTCACTGCATTCGGGCTTGCTGATGCTGCGCAGCCTGAGTCGCCGCCTGCTGTTCTTCGGCGTGCTTTTTGGCCATATTCCGTCCGACGATGCAGCCGCCGACCGCGCCGACCACCGCATGATGTCCCGCGTAGTGCCCGGCGACGCCGCCCACTACCGCTCCTTTCAGGCAACCGGCCGCGTTCGCGGTGCCGGCCATTGCCAACGAGACTGCCGTTGCCCCGAGGGCGATCCGAATAAAACCAGCTTTCATTGCAAGTACCATCGTGTTTGAGTGGATCGGAATTAGGGTGGCCCCGCGTCCATTTCAATAGCCGCCGCGAGCATGGCGGCTGACAAAGGACTCTCTATTGGCCATACGTCCGCCGCTGGGCACGGATATGAAGTGTAAATGGACTTGGCCGGTACAGGAGCAACAGGTGCTGCAAGATCGTAACGGCACGTTACCGGAGCCGGGGCGGTGTCTTTGCACGCGTCGTCAGTGGCGTTTCGCGCATGCTTGAATCCGTTCGCTATAGCGGGCCACGAAAAAAGACCGTTTTCAAATAAAAAGTGGACTACTCTCCTTTGAATATCCAAAGGCCTGGCTATAGTAGAAGCGACTAATGCCAGAAAGCACGGCGGCGCCCTTTCTGTCGCCGATGCGGATGACGGGGAAACACAAATGACGCCATCGAATGCAGCGATCTATCAGACCAGGACTTGCACGCCGGAGTCGTTGCGCACGCTCGCGAGCTTTCTCGAATTGGCGCTCGACGAGGGTAAAAGCGTGGTCGTGATGCGGATCGGCAAGCAGGCGCGCAGCGTTTATGTCGGAAATCCATCCGGGGCATTGGAGGATTTAACGGATTCCGGGGTCGTCGACGCTTTCCAGGCAGATGAAATGCTGGTACTGACCCGCCTGGGCCTGAACCGGATAACGGCGGACGGTCAACACTACCGCTTCATACGGAGTGTGAGGTACATTGCCGATCGCCAGGTCGTCGTTTTTACACCTATCTGAGTGGTGGTGGAACCGAAATGAAAAAGAAGAATCAGGAGGGAAGGAAAAGGAAGAAAGCTTCGATGACCCGGTAAAAAACCTGAAAGCTTCGTTATTTGAACGCCGCATCGGTGCTCGTATCGATGTATTGAAGCTCGGGATAGGTCAATACACTGCCTTTCTTCCGTCATTCATGGCATAGTTCGACGATTACCACATAAGGAGCAATCAAATGCCTTCGTTAGAGCAAATCCAAGCCAAGCTTAAGAAGCTCCAGGAGCAAGCTGACCTTCTCATTGCCAGAAAAGCACAAGCCGCGGTCGACCAGATTCGCGAATTGATGCTCAAGCACGGTCTCACGACTGCCGATCTCGAAGCACAGGCGAAGGCACGACGTGCCGCGCGAGCTCTGAATGGCAATCCGGCGGGTCGCGGAAGACCTGCGGGTGCGAGCAAAGCCGCCAGGTCGGCAACCCCGGCGAAGTATCGCGACCACAAGACCGGCGCGACCTGGACGGGGCACGGCCGCGCGCCTGGCTGGATCGCCGGCGTGAAGGACCGCACGGCGTTCCTGATCGACGCTGCGAGCGCAAGCAAGCCCGCGGCTGCTCCCGCCGCGAAGGGCGGCAAAGGACAGCCGAAAGGCGCCCAGCCGCCGAAGTACCTGAATCCGAAAACCGGCGCGACCTGGAGCGGCCGCGGTCCGGCGCCGGCATGGCTCGCGGCCGTCAAGGACCGCAGCAAATTCCTGATCGATGACGCGAGCATGGCTGCCGCTCCGAAAGCGGCGAAAACGGCGGCAAAGAGCAGCCAGGCGAAAGCGACCGCGAGTGCGGTAGGCAAGAAGACCGCGGCGAAAAAAGCAACGCGCAAGACGGCCGTGAAAAAGACCGCAGCCAAAAAGGCCACTCCGGCAAGCCGGAAAGCCGCGGTGAAGAAGACCGCCGGCCGCAAAAGCGTTGTGAAGGCGGCAAGAAAAGCACCGGCGCGCAAGGCTGCTGCAAAGAGTACGGCCGCACCCGTCGCGGCGGCTCCCCAAACGCCAGAGACGCAAGCAAGCGCGTAATAGCCGTGGAGTCGTGAAGTAGATGGTTAGCACGTTCGATGCACCCCGGCAGGAAGATCAGGTCTTCCTGCTGGACTCCGCTCCTCATCCGGCAGCCGATGCGGCCGAACCATTCATCGTCGCCAGCGATCGCCGCGTGATCCTCACTTATCCGATCGCGGAGTCGGACTTTGAACGGTTCGGGCCATTCGATCCCGACGACGATCCTTTTTGCGCGGTGCTGTTCGCCGACGCCATCTTTCACCGTCTCGGGCCGCCGGGCGATGACGATCGCGCCATTCATCCGCTCGCGGCCCAAGGTCTCGTCGGCTGCGCGGTGCATGAAGTCGTCAATTCGTCGTTGTGCGCCGAGATTGCCGCCGTGGCGACAGACTCCGTCGCCATTGCTCCCGAGGCACCGGCGCGGCGGCATTTCGTCATTACGTTTCAGGCATCGACGTTCGAATGCGTGGCGTCGGACTATACGGTCATCGGCGTATTCGGCGCGGGCGAAATCGCAAGCCGCGAGGCGTTTGCATTGGTCAGATAAAGCGTTGGAACCAGAAAGCAAGGCGCGGTCCTGATCCGGGCACGCGCCGTGCATGACGTGCTGATAGTGAAAGCCAGGCACGAGTGCGGCATTCCCCCGTCGGATGCGGGAGTCGTATGCCGTGACCCGCCGCCTGCCATCGAGGCCACGCATGCTGACCATTTCTATTACCGCGTTCGTCACGCTCGTGATCGTTCTCCTGATCGCCAATCTGTGGAGCGGCGAGAAGAAAATAGAACACAGAATCGAGCGGCTTTATAAGAGCGAAGATCCGCAATTCCTTCGTTCGATGGGTTTATTGCTCGGTCCACCCGTGGTGCCGGGTAATCGCTTCGAGATGCTGCTCAACGGCGACCAGATCTTTCCGTCGATGCTCGAGGGCATTCGGTCGGCGCGCGAAACCATCACATTTGAAACGTTCATTTACTGGTCTGGCGAGATCGGCGGACAGATTGCGCGTGCGCTTGCCGATAAGGCGCGCGAAGGTGTCGCCGTGCACGTACTGCTCGACTGGGTCGGTTCGTCGAAAATGGATCGGCACTATCTGCAACTGCTGCGGGAGGCCGGCGCCGAAGTGGTCAGGTATCACAAGCCGCATTGGACCGGACTCGGTCGCATGAACGACCGTACGCACCGCAAACTATTGGTGATCGACGGCCGGATCGGTTTTACCGGCGGGGTCGGCATAGCGCCGGAGTGGACTGGCAATGCGCAGGACGAAAAGCATTGGCGCGATACGCATTTTCGCGTGACGGGTCCAGTGGTCGGCCATATGCAGGCCGTGTTCATGGACAACTGGATCAAGGCGACCAGCAGCGTATTGCACGGTCCCAAGTATTTTCCGCACATCGATGCCGAGCCGAAAGGAGCGGGCCAGGGTCTCGCGCATATGTTCAGCAGTTCGCCGTCGGGCGGCAGTGACGACATGCAGTTGATGTATCTGATGGCCATCACCGCCGCCACGCGCAGTTTGCAGCTTGCGAGCGCGTACTTCGTGCCCGACAAGCTCACCATCAACGCGATCGTCGAAGCCGCGAAACGCGGCGTGAAAGTACAGATCGTCACGCCGGGCAAACGCATCGACACGCACACGGTGCGCGAAGCGTCGCGTGCGTGTTGGGGCGATCTACTGAAAGCGGGCGTCGAGATCTACGAGTACCAACCGACCATGTTCCATTGCAAGTTGCTGGTAGTCGACGAGTATATGGTGTCGGTCGGCTCGACGAACTTCGATAGCCGCTCGTTCAAGCTGAACGACGAAGCGAACCTGAACATCTACGACCGCGATTTCGCCACGCAGCAGACCGCCGCGTTCGACGACGACATCGCGAAGTCGAAGCGCGTCACGCTCGAAGCATGGACGCGGCGTTCGTTCACCGAGAAGCTCGTCGAAAAATTCGTGCGGCTACTGGACACGCAGCTTTGAATGCCGGTGCGAACGAGACGAAGCGCCGACGGATCAGTGAACGGCGCTGCTCAGATACGCCTCGACGTCGGGGCGCACTGCTCGCTTGCCGTTGCGGCGTTCAACGGCAGCCACATCGACGAGGCGCGCCTTTGCGTGTTGATACGCATTGGCAAAGCCGCGCAGTTGTTGCGTGACCGGACGGTCGTCGAGCCGGCGTCGTGTGAGCGCTTGCGCGATGCTGCGTTCGATCAGCGCCAACTGGTGTCGAGATAGTCGATGCACCGCTCGCGGCAGCGCGAGGATATTGCACCAGCGCATCGAGATTGGGCGTGTTGATTTCGCCGCCGAACGCGTGGATGTCGGAGTAGCCGAGACTACCGCGCTAATCGCCCGGATCGAGCACGGGCTTGTCCGGGTCCGCCTGGGTGCGGTAAGGCAACTGCGCGGCGTGAGGATCGGTGACCGTGTTGTCGATCACGCGCTCGACGTCCGCCGTTTTGGCGAGTTCGGTGAGGAAAGTCTTCTTGTCGAAGCCCGGCGCGACGCAGCCTTCGACGTAGATAAAGCGGCGTTGCAGCGTGAGCCATAGCGTCGATTGCTCGCGCCAGTGCGTCGCGACGTTCAGATTCGCGAGACGCCGTTGCACGCTCTCGGCGATTTCCGCGTCGTACAGATACGCGTTCGGCAAACGGCAACGGCCTTCGATCCAGCAGCTATTGCCGCGTTCGATTCTGTAATGGCTATCGTCGAGCCATTCCTTTTCGGTTTCGAATGGGCCAAGCGGAGTTGGGCAATCGGCGATCGCTTTGGATATCTGCAGGAATGGATCGTGGCCGCGATTGACGCGCGCCGGTTCGCCATCAACGCGAGCCGTGGCCACGCAAATCATCAGACCGGCAAGACTCAGTTCGAACACGCGCTTCATGCCGTGATCGCTCCAGGTGTGGACCGCTCATTATCGCGCGCCCGCGAACCTCAACGCTTGTTGCGCCGGTTCTCGACCGCGAACTTGATCAACTCGGCCTGCCCTTCGATATCGAGCTTGCGCTTCAGATTCAGCCGATGCGTCTCCACGGTTCGCACCGACAGATCGTTGCGCTGCGCGATCTGCTTGCTCGACAGTCCCTCGGCAAGCGCATCGAGAATGTCGCGCTCGCGCGGCGTCAAGCGTTCGACCGGCGATTGCGTCGCCGACGCCTGGATCAGTCGAGCACCGATCTCCGCGCTAAAGAACGTCTTGCCGTCGAGTACCGCGCCGATCGCCTGAACGATTTCGAGCGCCGGCGAATCCTTCAGAACGTAGCCGCTCGCGCCCGCGCGCACCGCCTGCGTCACGTATTCGAGGTTGTCGTGCATCGACAGCATCAGCACACGAATCGCCGGAAAGCGCTCGTGAAAGAGGCCCGCCAACGCAATGCCGTTCATGCCGCTTTTCATGCCGACATCCATCAGCGCCAGATGCGGCGCCTGTCGTTCGGCCAGCGCGAGCGCTTGCTGCGCGTCGCCCGCTTCGCCGACCACTTCGAAGTGGCGCACTGCTTCGAGCCGTGCGCGCAGACCGTCGCGCACGAGCGGATGATCGTCGACGAGCAGCAGACGCGCGATGGAAGGAGAGGTCGTGTCGTTCATGATGAGAGTTCCTGCAGGGACGGCACCGTTGCATGCGTCGTGGGCAGCGGCACGCGCGCGCCGACGACGGTGTGCCCCGGCTGCGAGTTCAGCGACAGCGTGCCGCCGAGCGCTTCGAGCCGTTCGCGCATGTTGCGCAGGCCGACACCTTCACGTCCGCCGACGAATGCTTCGGTCACGTCGAAGCCGCGGCCGTTGTCGGAGATCGTCAGCGTGACCGCATCGCGCGAAACCTCGAGCGCAAGCGCCGCGCTCGACGCCTGCGCATGTCGCACAATGTTCGTCAGCGCTTCCTGGGCGATGCGAAACAGCACGGTGTTGACCGTGTCGGGCAACGTGGCGGCATGCGTATGCGCGATCTGCGTGAAGCCGATCGCGATGCCGGACTCGTCGCCGAGTTCGCGCGTCAGTTGTTCGAGGGCGGCCGCGACGCCGAGATCGTCGAGCATCGACGGACGCAGCGCATGAGAAATGCGCCGGACTTCGCGCAGCGTATCGCCGAGCCGCGTGAGTCCGGTGGACAGGGCGGCCTCGGCGGCGGGCACGCGCGCGTCGCCGCGTTCGAGCCGCGCGAGCGCCGATTCGAGCAGCAGCTTCACGGACACCATCATCTGGCTGATGCCGTCGTGCAATTCGCGCGACAGGCGCGCTCGCTCGTTTTCCTGCGACTCGACGACCTGCTGCGCGAGCCGCTTCAGCTTCGCGTCGGCACTGCGATATTCGGTCACGTTCAGCACGAGTGCGCACAGCGCAATGACCGCGAGGCCGGCCACCGCGATCGCGTCGATCCACTTCATCGTGCGATCGATATTGGCCGCGGCCTCCTCGTCGATGTGCGCGAGCGTCGTGTCGACGTCGTCGAGATAGATGCCGGTGCCGAGCATCCAGCCCCAGCGTTCGAGCGGCACCACGTAGCCGAGTTTCGACTCCTCCTTGCCGGTCGACGGCCGATGCCACAGATAGCGCACATAGCCGCCGCCGCGCGCGGCTGCGGCGAGTAGCTGCTGGATCGTCGGCGTGCCATGGCTATCGCGCAACGACCACAGATCCCGACCCACCAGATCCGGCTCGCGCGGATGCATCAGCGTGCGGCCGTGCAGGTCGTACACGAAGAAGTAGCCGTCCTCGCCGAAATTCATCTTTTCGAGCACCGCGAGCGCACGCGTGCGCAGCAGCGCGTCGTCACGTGCGTTGTCGCCGCCGGCCTCGTAGAGCGGCGCGATCGCAGTCGTCGCGAGTTCGACGTAGTGCTTGAGCTCGATCTCCTTACTCGCCATGTACGCGGCCTGGGTGGTCGCGTGCTGCCGCTCGGCGAGTGCGGTCGCTTCGCGGCGCACGCCCGTCTCGATGCTGGCGATCGCCACCAGAAAGGGCACGATCGCGAGCAGCACTATCTTTGCTTTGAGTTTCATCGTTGAAAAAAGCCAGCCAACGGGCTACGTAATATTACGTAGACGGCTTACGTAGTTGCGCGCTTGAAAGCAAGCGCGCGAAGGCGAATACTACATGCCCGTCGCATACCGCGCCGCGCGAGGCCTGGCGCTCGAGTCTGCGACGTTCCCCGGTTTTCCGCCTGACCTCAGGCAACCGGGCATTTGCGCGTCGGGCCACGAGTCATCGCGCGCGCTGTCGATAATACTCAGGAGACGTTCGTGGAGACCTCCCCCTCGGCCGGCCGTTCATGGCTCTGGCTCATTTTGCTGATCCCTTATATCGCGCTGCTGTGGCTGCCGTTCTATAACGACACGCATCCGCCGCTCGCGGGCTTTCCGTTCTTCTACTGGTATCAGTTTCTGTGGGTGCCGTTGACCTCGCTGCTGATTTACATCGTGTATCGAGGTCTCAAATGAGCGATCTGAATCCTGTGAACCCGGTTGCGATGACGGTCTTCATCGCGTTCTTCGTGCTCGTCACGGTGATCGGCTTTTTTGCCGCGCGCTGGAAACGCGGCGATCTGACGCAACTGCACGAGTGGGGTCTCGGCGGACGGCAGTTCGGCACGGTCATTTCGTGGTTCCTCGTCGGCGGCGATTTCTATACCGCCTATACGGTGATCGCGGTACCCGCGCTCGTTTATTCGGTGGGCGCGTATGGCTTCTTCGCGCTGCCGTACACGATCATCGTTTATCCGTTCGTGTTCGCAGTGATGCCGAAGCTGTGGAAGGTTGCGCACGCGAAGAACCACATCACCGCGGCCGACTACGTGCACGGCGAGTACGGCGGCAAGTGGTTCCCGGCGGCCATCGCGCTGACCGGCATCGTCGCGACGATGCCGTATATCGCGCTGCAGCTGGTGGGCATGCAGGTCGTGATCAAGGGGCTCGGCGTCAGCGGCGAATTGCCGTTGATCGTCGCGTTCGTGATCCTCGCGCTCTATACGTATGCAAGCGGCCTGCGCGCGCCGGCGATGATCGCGTTCGTCAAGGACATCATGATCTATATCGTCGTGATCGCGGCGGTATGGCTGATTCCGGTGAAGCTCGGCGGCTATGGGCACGTGTTCGCACTGGCCGATGCGCACTTCCAGGCGAAGGGCGGCGCGACCGGTATCCTGCTGAAGCCGAATCAGTACACGGCGTTCGCATCGCTCGCGCTCGGCTCGGCGCTCGCCGCGTTCATGTATCCACATACGATGACGGCGGTGCTGTCGTCGGCGTCGGCAAAGACGGTGCGCAAGAACGCGATCTTCCTGCCGGCCTACACGGTGCTGCTCGGCCTGATCGCGCTGCTCGGCTATATGGCGATCGCCGCTGGCGTGAACGTGAAGTCGGCAAGCGACGTGGTGCCGACCCTGTTCGGCACGCTGTTCCCGTCGTGGTTCGTCGGTTTCGCGGCTGCCGCGATCGCGATCAGCGCGCTGGTGCCGGCCGCGATCATGTCGATCGGCGCGGCGAATCTGTTCACGCGTAATCTGTGGCGTCCGCTGGTGTCGCCGAACATCTCGCCCGAGGCGGAGGCAGCCAATGCGAAGATCGTTTCGCTGGTCGTCAAGTTCGGGGCGCTGCTGTTCATCGTGTTCCTGCCGACGCAGTATGCGATCGATCTGCAACTGCTCGGCGGCGTGTGGATTCTGCAAATTTTCCCGGCCATCGTGTTCACGCTGTACACGCGCCGTCTGAACACGCCCGGTCTGTTCGTCGGCTGGCTCGTCGGTATCGTGCTCGGCACGGGCCTCGCGATTTCGCAAGGGCTCAAGCCGGTGTATGGCCTGCATTTCGGCCACGAGAACTATTCGCTGTATATCGGCCTGATCGCGCTGGTCGCGAATATCGTCGTGAGCTTCGCGGTGTCGGCAGTGTCGCCGCGACGGGCTGCCGTGACGGCCTAGTCGACGGTTGTCCGGCTCGATGAAGAACGCCGCGGGGCTGTTGGCCCGCGGCGTTTTTTATTGCTTCGACGGCTGGTGGTTTGGTCGGAGACGTGCCGTGAGGTTGGCTTTAGCGTGAGATGACGATAATTGCGCGATGAAGGCGGGGATTTCGAGCAGGCCTCAGACCATCCGGCTAAAACCGATCGACTCGAAACGGCCGCGGATCGACCAGCGTCTGTTCACCGGTCATCATCTCGGCGATCAGCCGCCCCGTCACCGGTCCGAGCGTCAGACCATGATGCGCATGGCCGAACGCGAACCACAGTCCCTGATGTTTCGTCGCGGGCCCGATGATCGGCATCATGTCCGGCGTGCACGGGCGGCGTCCCATCCACGGTTCGGCATCCAGACGTTCGCCGAGCGGAAACAGCGTGCGCGCGATCGGCTCGACCGCGTCGAGTTGCACCGGCGTCTTGGCCGCCTCGGGGCGCGCGATTTCGGCGCCCGTGGTCAAACGGATGCCGCGCGCCATCGGCGCGAGCACATAGCCGTGTTCGACGTCGAGAATCGGATGGTTCAACCGCGCGCTCCGACGCGGCGCGTAGTGCATGTGATAGCCGCGCTTGACCGCGAGCGGCAGCCGATACCCGAGCCGCGTGCTCGCGCGATCCGACCACGGTCCGAGCGCGATCACCGCCGACTCGGCCGTGATCGCCCCGTCCCGCGTCTCGACCTGCCAGCCTTCACGCAGCGTATCGGCATCGCCGATGAAGAACCGTCCGCCGAGCGCTTCGAAGTACCGCGCGTATGCGGTGACGAGCGCGTTCGGATCGCTGACCGAATCGGATTGCGGATAGCGCAGCCCGCCTTGCAGCCGCTTGTCGAGATCGGGTTCGAGCTGTTGCAGGCGCGGCGCGTCGAGCGTTTCGAACTCGACGCCGTACTCGCGATGCCACTGTTCGGCGAGGGTGGTTTCGGCGTCGCGCGCGGCGGCATGGCGAAACACCTTGATCCAGCCGATCGGCCGCAGCAGCGCGCTGGCACCGGCGTCCGCGGCAAGCGCGCGATGTTCGCTGACACAATGCTCGATCAGCGTCGCGTACGATTTCGCGATTTCCGCGTGCTTCGCCGGATGCGAGTTGCGCCAGTAGCGCCACAGGAACGGCGCAACCTGCAGCATCGCGTCGGCGTGATAGCGCACGTCGGGCGACTGGTTGCGCGCGTAGCGCAGCAGGGTGCCGAGCCCGCGCGGAAACGCGTACGGATAGACGCCTTCGCGCTGGATCAGCCCGGCGTTGCCGAACGAGGTCTCGTTGCCCGCCTGCTTACGGTCGATCAGCGCAACCGCGCGGCCGCGTTTCTGCAGATGCACGGCGACGCACACCCCGACAATGCCGGCGCCGAGCACCACGGTATCGAATTTCATGCTCCCTGTCCGCCTTGCGTGTGTTCTGTGTGTTGTCGACGCTCCGCCGTGTTCGTGCGCAGCGAGGCGCCAGCTTTCATCTTATACAGGGATAGGTCCGCTTCGCTATTGGCAAAAAAGCCGCGCTCGGGAAAACGCCCGAATGCCAGGTTCGATCGGGCAAAACCGTGTCTTTCGACGCACGATCGAGCGGGCGACTTAGGACTCGCTGGCGTCTGCGTGTAAACTGCTGACTTTTTTGCGTCCGGTGGTATGTTGCAAGCCCCTCAGCGCAGCGCCCTCACTGGGCCTGCGCTCGTTCGCTTACTGGCCCGTCTCGCCGAGGCCGACGTCGCCGAATCGCGACAATCGCTGGCGGATCGGCTGAGCCAGTGGCTCGGCTGGACCGACGCGATCGCGTTGTCGTCGGCGCTGGATGGCAAGCCGCCGTCCGTCGCTGGTGGCGCGCGCGCGTTCGGCCGTGCGGAAGAGGAAGAGTGCACGCGCGTGCGCCGCTCGCTGGTGAGCGCAATCGCCAGCGATAGCGTGCTCGCCGGCTCACGGCAGCGTGGCCCGTCGCCGTCGTCCGCCCGGATGTCGGCGCCGCGCGTGGCGGTCGACACGCAGGCCGACTACGCGGTGTTCCGACAGCGCTATCTCGCGCTTCAGCAGTCGATGGAAACGGCGATCGGCACGTTGCGTGGCCGGCTGCGCGCGCTGCTGGCGACGCAGGCGCCGTCGCTCGCGCGGCTCGCGGTCGTCGATGCGGTGATGGAGCGTGCGCTCGGCGAGCGCGAGCGGAGTTTGCTCGGCGCGGTGCCCGGGTTGCTCGGCGGGCACTTCGAGCGCTTGCGCGAGGGTGAGAAGCGGAGGTTGGCGGAGGCGGAAGCACCGGCCGAAGTTGCCGCCGATGCCGATCCCACGCGGCAGCAGTCGGCCGAAGTCGAAGCCGGCGCTGCAGCCATGCAGCCGGAAGCAGCCTTGGCTCAAGTCAAAGCAAGCACCGCAGCCACGCGGCTCGCCAGGTCGACCGATGGCGGCAACGCTGCCGTGCCGCTCGCGTCCGAGGCGTGGCTCGACGTCTTCCGCAAGGACATGCAGAGCGTTTTGCTGGCCGAGCTGGAGGTTCGTTTTCAACCGGTCGAAGGGCTGCTCGCGGCTCTTCGCGCCTGCTAACTGGGACCCCATGTCCAGATATCGTATCGATCTCGTTGTATTTCTCGCGGGGCTCTCCGCGGCGTGCTGGATCGCCGTCGGTTATGCCGTTTCCAATCCGCTCGCGTTCGTCGTCACGCTGCTGATCGGCGTCTTCTACGTGCTAGGCGCGCTCGAATTGCGCCGCTATGGTCAGGCGACCGCCACGCTGACAGGCGCGCTCGCCGCGTTGTCCGGACCACCGCCGAGCCTCGGCGCGTTTCTCGAACCTGTCCATCCGAGTCTGCGCAATAGCGTGCGGCTGCGCGTCGAAGGCGAGCGCGTCGCGTTGCCGGGACCCGCGCTGACGCCGTATCTGGTCGGTCTGCTAGTGCTGCTCGGCATGCTCGGCACGCTGCTCGGCATGGTGATGACGCTGCGCGGCACCGGCCTTGCGCTGGAGAGCGCTAGCGACCTGCAGGCGATCCGCGCATCGCTGGCCGCGCCGGTCAAGGGGTTGGGCTTCGCGTTCGGCACGTCGATCGCGGGTGTCGCGACGTCCGCGATGCTCGGGCTGCTGTCCGCGCTGTCCCGCCGCGAGCGGCTCGAAGCGGCGCAACAGCTCGACGCGAAGATCGCGACGACTTTGCGCGTCTACTCGCAGAGCCATCAACGCGAAGAAAGCTTCCGGATGCTGCAACGCCAGGCCGAAGCGACGCCGCTGCTGGTCGAACGTCTGCAGACGATGATGAGCGCGCTCGAACAGCAGAGCGCCGCGTCGAACGAGCGGCAGATCGCGAGCCTCGACGCGTTTTACGGCCGCACCGAAGCCGCCTATCTGCGGCTCGCCGGTGTGATCGAGCAGTCGCTGAAGGACAGCGTGACCGGCAGCGCGCAGGCCGCCGGCAAGGCCCTGCAGCCGGTCGTCGAAGCGACGATGGCCGGCCTCTCGCGCGAAACCGCCGCGTTGCACGACGTGGTGACCCAGGCCGTGCAGCGCCAGCTCGACGGCATGTCGAGCGGCTTCGCGGCGACCAGCGCGAACGTCGCCGAGATTTGCCACAGCGCGCTCGCCGGACATCGGCAGGCGAGCGACGAGTTGGCCGCGCAACAGCGCGCTTCGGTCGAACGCGTTGCCGAAGCGTTCGAACAGCGCTCGCTCGCGCTGCTCGACGGCGTGTCCGCGCGGCTCGAAGCGACGGCGAGCGGCATGTCGAAGGCCTGGGGCGACGCGTTGGCTCAGCAGCAAAGCGCGGGCGACAAACTCGCCGCCAACAACGAACAGGCGTTGGCGCGCGCCGCCGCGACGTTCGAGCAGCATGCCGCGGCGTTGCTGAGCGCGGTCGGTAGCTCGCATGCGAATTTGCAGACCGAACTGAGCGCGCGCGACGAGCAGCGTTTGGGCGCGTGGGCCGAGGCGCTCGACGCGATGGGTGCGAAGCTCAGCGAACAATGGCAGCAGAGGGGTGCGCAAGCCGCCAGCCATCAGCAGCAGATCTGCGACGCGCTTGCGCAAACGGCACGCGATATCTCCATGCAGACGCAAACGCATGCCAGCGCGACGATCGCCGAAATCGATCGACTGGTTCAAGCCGCGGCTGAAGCACCGAAGGCGGCGACAAACCTGCAAGCCGAACTCGCCGCGCGCGACGAACAGCGCTTCGCGGCATGGACCGAAGCGCTCGCCGCGATGACCGCAAAGCTCGACGAACAATGGCAGCAAACGGGTTCGCAAACCGCGACCCGTCAGCAGCAAATCTGCGACGCACTCGCGCAAACCGCACGCGATATCTCCGCGCAGACGCAAACGCATGCCAGCGCGACGATCGCCGAAATCGGGCGCCTCGTGCAAGCGGCGTCCGAAGCGCCGAAGGCCGCTGCCGAAGTCGTCGCGGAGCTGCGCCAGAAGCTCTCCGACAGCATGGTCCGCGACACCGCGATGCTCGAAGAGCGCAGTCGTCTGCTCGCCACGCTGGAGACGCTGCTCGACGCAGTCACCCACGCGTCGACCGAGCAACGCACGGCCGTCGATGCCTTGGTCTCGACGTCGGCGGGTCTGCTCGAACGCGTCGGTAATCGCTTCACCGAGCACCTCGAGCACGAGACCGGCAAGCTCGGCACGGTCGCCGCGCAGGTCACCGGCAGCGCGGTCGAAGTCGCGAGCCTCGGCGAAGCATTCGGCGCGGCCGTGCATACCTTCGGCGAAGCGAACGACAAGCTCGTCGCACATCTCGAACGCATCGAAGCAGCGCTCGACAAATCGCTCGCGCGCAGCGACGAACAGCTCGCCTACTACGTCGCGCAGGCGCGTGACGTGGTCGACCTCAGCGTGATGTCGCAGAAGCAGATCGTCGAAGACCTGCAGTTGCTGGCCGCGCAGCGCGCGACCGCTGGAGCCGACGCGGTATGAGCGAGGACATCGACGGCGGCGTGGAAACCTCCGCGCCGATCTGGGCCGCGTTCGGCGATCTGATGTCGGTGCTGGTCGGCGCGTTCGTGCTGATTCTGGTCAGCGTGATCGGCGTGCAGCTCGAACTGTCGAGCAAGCTCGAGCAGGAGGTCAAGCAGCGCCAGGCTGAAACGCAGCGCCGCAAGACGCTCGAACAGGCACTCGCGGGACCGCTCGCGGCGGGGCGCGTGACGCTCGTCAATGGGCGCATCGGCATTAGCGGCAACGTGCTGTTCGCGCTGAACTCCGCCCAGCTGCAGCCTGAGGGTCGCGCGCTGCTGAAGAGTCTCGCCGGGCCGCTGTCCGCGTATCTGCGCGCGAGCGATCAGATTCTGATGGTCAGCGGCTTCACCGACGATCAACGCCTGCGCGAAGGCAATCGACGCTTCGCCGATAACTGGGAGCTGTCGGCGCAGCGCGCGTTGACGGTCACGCGCACGCTGATCGACGAGGGCGTGTCGGCGTCGTCGGTGTTTGCGGCGGCGTTCGGCTCGGAGCAGCCGGTCAGTTCGAATGCCGACGAACCCGGCCGCGCGAAAAACCGCCGCGTCGAAATCGCGCCGGTGCCGCGGCCGTCGAGTGCGGCGGCAGCGGAGAAGTCCGGTGCTTGACGACGCGATCCACGCGGCTCGCGCGAGGCTCGATGCATGGCGCGCGAGCGGCGCGGCTCGGCTCGATCCGGTGCGCTTTCATCTGCTCGACGCGCTTACGCGGCGCGCGGCACAGCACAGCGGCGAGCCGCGACGAGTGCTCGAGCAACGATTGGCAGGACTGCTGGCCGACTATACGGCCGAGGTAGAGCGTGCCGCTGCGGACGAGAGCGCGTCGCAAGCCACGTCCGGTGAAGCCAACGCGGCCAACGACGCCACGCTCGCGGCGCTGATCGAACGCCTCGCCCGCCACCACGCGCGCGCCGATGCTCCGCACGCCGCCGCCTATCCCGATCTGCCCGCAGTCGACTACTTCCGCGAAGTCTGGTCCAAACTGCGCACCGAAAAGCAGTTGCGCCAGTCGCTCGCGCAGGTGCCAGGCAACGCGGGGCCGCTCAATTCGAGCAGCCTCGTACATCGCGCGCTGTCGTTGATGCGCGAGCTGTCGCCGGAATATCTGAAGCAATTTCTGTCGTATGTCGATACGCTGTCGTGGCTCGAGCAGATGAACGACGGCGCACCGCTCGAGAAGGAAGCGCCGCGCGCCGCGACGACCGGCAAGGGCGTTCGCAAGAAGGTGCGCTGATAGGCGCGCTGATGCGCTAACGGCGGCTGGAATTTGCGTGCGCCAAGCCGCCGAAGCGTTCAGTCGAAGTCGAACACGTCGAAAATCGAGCGCTTCTTTTGATACCCGCGATGTTCGTCGCGACGCTCCTCGTAACGCTGCCGCTCGCTTTCCAGGGCACGCTCGCCGCGCCGCGAGCCGTCGCCGTCATCCTGCGCAATCAACTTGTCCAGTTCGCCGCGATCGAGCCATACGCCTCGGCAGTCCGGACAGTAATCGATTTCGATCGAGCGGCGCTCGGTCATCAGCAGATCGGTCGTTTTGCAGACTGGGCATTTCATCACGGCATCACTCCTCGCTGCTTGCCAGACGTTTCGTTTTCGCGCGCCGTGCAAGCATGTTCATCGCCTCGACGAACGCGGAAAACGCCATCGCCGCATAGATATACGCCTTCGGAACGTGCGAGCCGAAACCATCGGCGATCAGTGTCATGCCGATCACGAGCAGGAAGCTCAGCGCCAGCATCACGATGGTCGGATTGCGATCGATGAAGCGCGCGAGCGGCTGCGCCGCGAACAGCATCACCATGATCGACACGATCACCGCGACGAACATGATCGGCAGGTGCTCGGTCATGCCGACCGCGGTGATGATGCTGTCGACGGAAAACACGAGGTCGAGCAGGATGATCTGGCCGATCGCGGCCGCCAAGGTCAACTGCACGGTCGAGCTGGTTTTCGCGGCGAGTTCGTCAGCGGGGATCATGTGCTGACGGATTTCGGTGGTCGCCTTCCACACGAGGAACAGGCCGCCGCCGACGAGGATCAGATCGCGCCACGAAAAGCCATGATCGAACAGCGTGAACGCGACCGCGGTCAGCTTCGTGATCCACGCGATGGTGCTGAGCAGAAGCAGCCGCATCACCAGCGCGAGCAGCAGCCCGATGCGCTGCGCGCGCGGGCGTTGCGCTTCCGGCAAGCGGTTGCTGAGGATCGAAATGAAGATCAGGTTATCGATGCCGAGCACGATCTCCATCACGATCAGCGTGACGAGCGCGGCCCACGCGGCGGGATCGGCAACGAGTGCGAACAGGGAGTCCATGAGGTGGCGGAATCGAGTGCGCCGCGAGCGGCGGAACCGCCATCATGGGCCTATTCGCGGTTCGAATGAACCAGTGATAACCTGAACGACGTTTCGGATTTTTCGAAGTATCGGATTAGCATGCTCAACTATCGTCACCTGTACTACTTCTGGATCGTCGTGAAGGAGGGCGGCTTTGCGCGCGCGGCCGGGCGGCTCGACATGGCCGTGCAAACGATCAGCGCGCAGGTGCGCGAGCTCGAGAAAGCGCTTGGGCGCCAGCTGTTGAAGCCGGCCGGGCGCGGCGTCGCGATGACCGAGGCCGGCGAGCAGGCGTTCGATCGCGCGGAGCAAATCTTCCAGCTGGGCGAGGCGTTGCTCGACGAGATGCGCGAAGCGAGCGGCGCGGACTTGGTGCGGCTTGCGGTTGGGCTGTCGGATGGGATTTCCAAGCTCGCCGCGCATGCGTTGCTCGCGCCGGTGCTGGCCACGCCGTCGCTCAGGCTGCTGTGTCACGAGGGGGAGCCCGCGCAGCTGTTGTCGGAGCTTGCGCTGCATCGGCTCGATCTGGTGCTCGCCTGTCAGCCGGCGCCACACGGCGCGGATCTGCGCGTGCTGAGCCAGCGCGTCGCGGGCTCGCCGGTCGACTGGTACGGGCCCGCGCAGGTCGTGCGCAAGTCGGCGCGCGACGGCTTTCCGCTCTGTCTCGCTGACCTGCCCGTGCTGCTGCCGACCCGTCACGGCGCGCTGCGCGCGCGGCTCGACCGATGGTTCGAGTCTCAGGGAATCAGGCCGCGCGTCGTCGGCGAATTCGAGGACAGCGCGTTGATGGCGGTGTTCGCGGCGCGCGGGCTCGGCGTGTTTCCGCTCGCCGAGCTCGGCGCCGAAGATCTCACGTTATCGAGGGGCTTGCGCTGGCTCGGCCGCGCGGACGGCGTGATCGAGGAGATTCACGCAATCCGCTCGCGACGCGGCCAGCATCATGCGCTCGCGTCGCAGGTGATCGCGGCGGCGCAGTCGTGAGGGCATCGCACTGTCGCGGCGCGCCACGCCTGCGCCGCGCGAGATCAGAACGCGTGACGCATGCCCACCGTCACCGCGACTCGCGTATTCGTCGACGTCGGCGGCAGCGTGTTGAGAGTCGCGTGCGACAACACCGAATCGGCCGGCGGGCCCTGCGCGTACGAAAGGCCGAAGCCGTACGAGCGGTGGTTCGCGAAGTTGCCGGCCTTGTTGCCGAACGAGTTCATCGTCTCGAACGTGAGACCGTGGTAAAGCGAAATCGGGGCAAATACGCGCCCATCTGTGGGAATTTGCGCACATCGTGTAGAGACCGTGAGCGTCGTCAAGGGCGACGAGCCGCCCTGGCCGTTTCATCGACACATGGCATAGTGATTGAACCCATCATCACCGGAGGCCGGCATGCGCATCCAGACATCCTTTCTTTTCGACCTCGACGGCACGCTCGTCGACAGCGTCTATCAGCACGTGCTGGCGTGGAAAGAGGCGCTCGACAGCGAAGGTATCCCGCTGTCCGTCTGGCGTATCCATCGCAAGATCGGCATGAGCGGTGGGCTGTTCACGGACCAGTTGCTGCGTGAGACACACGGCGAGATCAGCGTCGAACGCGCCGAACGGCTGCGGCACGCGCATGCGGCCGCCTATCAGCGGACGCGCGCCCAGGTCTGTCCGCTGCCGGGCGCGCGCGAACTGCTCGACGCGCTGACCCAGGCCGGCACGCCGTGGGCCGTCGCGACGAGCGGGCGGATGGAAACCGCCGCGCTGAATCTGGCGGCGCTCGGCGTCGATCCGGCAAAGGCGGTCGTCGTCACGCGCGACGACGTCAAATACGCGAAGCCCGATCCCGACCTGTTCCTCGCCGCGGCCGAGCGGCTCGGCGTGTCGATCGAGCACACGGTCGTGGTCGGCGACAGCATCTGGGACATGCTTGCGGCCCGCCGCTGCCGCTCGCTCGGTGTCGGCCTGCTGTCGGGTGGCTATGGCACCGAGGAACTGGAGCGCGCGGGGGCGTTGCGCGTCTACGACGATCCGGCCGATCTGCTCGCGCACCTCGACGAGGTGGCGTCGCGGCCGTGAGCCTCGCGTCGCTCAGGGTTTGATGATGGGCGGCTCCGCGGCGGGCTGCGTCGGTCCCACCTTCGACGATTCGCGGACGAGCCGATCGGTCATCGCCGACGCGACCGGATTCGTGCCGCGGCCGCTACCCGCGCCAGCCCCCGGGGGATTGGCAGACTGCAACGGCACGGTGACGCCGGACGGCATCGGCAGCGACGGGTCGGGTTTCGCCGATTCCTTGACCAGTTGTTCCGTCAGCATCGCGGCGACCGGGTTGGCGCCGTTCGGGTGCGTGTCGTCGCGCCGGCGGGCATGGGTCTGGTCGATGCGCGGCCCGTACTGCGGCCTCGGTTGAGCTTTTTCCTGTGCGTACGACTGCGACTTCGATGGGGCGTGCGTGCCTGCGGCCGGATTGGCCGCGGGCGACGCTGCGTTATCGATGCGGCCGCTCGCGGTCTGGCTCGATTGGGGCGTGACGCTCGGCACGGGCGCGGCCGCTGTGGCGGGCAGGGACGGGGCGGGGGCGGGCGCCGCAGCAGGTGCCTGAGCGGCTCCCGGAGCCGGAGTGGCCGACTCCATCTGCGGCAGCGCCGATTGCGGCGCGGGCGGGCTCACGGGTTGCGCAGGCCTCACGCTGGCGCCAGCGGCACGCGTCGCATCGGTCTGCGGTTCCGATTCCACCGCGCCGGTGACGCTGCGGGTCACCGCGCCGGTCACGGCCGGCGCCTGATCGTCCCTTGGGTACAGCAGATAACCGGCGACGCCCGCATCGACCACGAGCAGCCCGACTATCATCATCTTGCCGGTATTCGTCATATCTAAGCAACAACCATTAAGCAACTGCGATTGACTGATGATAAACGACCATTTCGACATCGACGCTTCTTGTCGGCATATTGCGGCGCGTCACGATGATTGATGTCCGAACGGCCCTGGCACGAACGGCGCGCGCTTGCCGCTAAAGCCATTCGCCGGCACGACAGAAGCGGACATTTTTTCCGCATGCCGCGATTTTCTTTTTCGACCAATTAGTCCCCGCAATTGCGCGGCCGGCGCCTGCAGGAATGCGATTTAAGTTGTGTCGCCAATGCGCGGAGCCTGTACTATACGAACCATTGCAGACGACCGGCAGCCACGGTTCGATTATCCGGCGTGTGAAAGCGATTTGCAGCGACTGGCTCGCAGCGCACATGCCGGCAGGCCCGCGCCAGACTGCGCCACCCGAGACGCGCGAACAGCGTCGATAGCGGCGCGAACAGCGACGGCAGGCGGTCACCGGTAGTAGCGACAAGCACCCATTGATCATGCGGACCCGCGGGCGAGGCATCGCCCGGCATTCCTTGGGCAGTCGCTTGGCGAAACGTCAGATCGACCGACCAGTCGGTCGGGGACTTTCGCGGCGGCGTGAGAAACACGTGAAGATATGAACAACTTTATTCGACCTCCCGTTTTTTATCCGTCCACAGTAGTTTTCGTCGACGACAACGACAGCTACCTCGACGCGCTCCGCCGTTTCTTCCCGGGCACCTACACGAACCTGTTTTTCACGCGTCCGCAAGCGGCCCTCAACTACATCCGCCAGCACGCACGCGAGAATTCGCTCGAATTCGCGGCAGCGTCGGCGTGTCTGAGCGAACCGGGCGTCGAGCGCTTCGTCGAGACCTCGGCGGAGCGCGACATCGTCGCGCAGCCGTCGCGCTTCGAGGAAGTGGCGGCGGTCGTCGTCGACTACGACATGCCGGGCATCGGCGGCGTCGAGTTTTTGTCGTCGATCTCGCACCTGCGTTGCGCGAAGGTATTGCTCACCGGCGTCGCCGATGAAACCGTCGCGGTGAAGGCCTTCAACGCCGGCATCGTCGACCTGTACCTGCGCAAGACCGACGCGGATTCGGCCAATCGCCTCACGCATTTCCTGAAGGACGCCAAAAGCCGCCATTGCGCGGAGTCGGGCTGGCTCGCGCTCGGCGAAAACGGCATGACCTACTGCGATCTGCGCACGCGCAAGATGATCGACGAAGTGGTGGCCGCTCAGGGCATCGTCGAGTATTACTGGCGGCCCGAGCAGAACGTGATCCTGATGTTCGACGCCGCGGGCAACCCGAGCGTGTTCGTCGCGTGGGCCGAGAACGACTGGATCTCGCAGGGCGAGATCGTCGCCGACGAGGGTGGCCCGTCCGACCTGCTGCGCCAGCTCGCCACGCGCGAGGTGATGCCGCTGTTCTGGCCGGACCTCGCGTATCGTGGCGGCATGAAGTTCCGGTCGCTGACGCCCCAAAGCATTCCTGGCTGGGACGACGCGTTCTTCGGCTGGACCCGCATAGAGCCGGCCGAGGTTGGCCTCGATCTCGTCACGTTCGCGCAGTGGCGCGGCGACCGCAATCGCTGAGCCGCGATAACGCGCCGGGCGCGGCGGTGCATATCGCCGCGCTAATGGCGTGCGTTTTCGCGGAGAAATTCGCATACAGCCCTGTGCATGGCCTGCACGCCGGGGCTTGTTTCAAGCGCGCGCCAGCATCCATGCACGAGCCCCGTGCCGACCAGCAGCCGGGCATCTCCACCAGCTTCGCGAATCCGCTCGACGAACACGCGCGCGTCGTCGCGTAGGGGGTCGTGCTCGGCGCCGATGGCCAGCGTCGGCGGCAATTCGTCGAAGCGGGTTGCGGCGAGCGGGATCGTCCACGCGGGGCCGGGCGTTGGGTCGGCTTCCTCTCCTTTTCCCCAGTAAGCGTCGCGAAACTTATGCACGTCCGCGAGCGTCAGCATCGGCGCATCGGACTCGGTGTCGCGCGCGGGCAATTGCGGCTCGGTGCCGAGCATCGGATAGACGAGCGCGATGCCGCGCACCCCGCTCGCACATTCGTCACGCAGGCGTAGCGCGACGCTTGCCGCGAGCGTGCCGCCGGCGCTATCGCCCGCGAGTTGCAATGCGGCGCGCTCTGGGAGGTCGAACGGCAGGCGGTGGTTCAACGCGGCACGCGTGATCTCGAGGCAGTCGTCGTGCGCGGCCGGCACGCGATGCTCAGGCGCGAGCCGGTAGTCGACCGCGATCACGTCGAGGCCGGTGTCGGCGGCGAGGCGCGCCGTCACCATCTGATGACTGTTCAGCGAACCGAGCACGAAGCCGCCGCCATGAAAATACAGCACCGTGCCGCGGATCGTGCCGTGTTCGCTTGCCTTCGCTCGATGCCGGTAGAGCCGTAGCGGGATCGCATGGCCCGCGTCGGTACGAAAGCTTGCGTCCCGTGTGGTGAGTTCGCTGGGCAGTGGCGGCGTCAACGTCGCGGCGTAGCGGTCATACAGCTCGCGCTGTTCGCGCGGCGTCATCGCCGCGTGATGCGACGGATAGAGCGCGCTCGCTCGTTCGATAAAGGCGGCGATTTCCGGCTCGAGCATGGTCACTCCGTTTGAGTAGTGTTTCCCGCTTGCGCTGCGCATGGCAAAGCGATCACACGTCCCGCGAAACGCGCCGGCGGCAATGCCGCATGGGCTTGCGCGAGTTCGTGTACGCGCGCTTTGACGTCCGGATCGAAAGCAACGCCGCGCGGTCCGCTGCTATCGACGTGCAGCAGCATCTGCTCGCCCGCGGCGACGGGGCCGGTGCGTTGGCTTTGCGTCGTGTCCAGCGCAAACATTTCGACATACACGTGAATACGTTTCGCGTCGTAGCCGAGCACGCGCATGTCGACACGCACCTGCGTGCCTTGTTTGATTTCATGCAGATAGTTGAGATGCGCCTCGAGCGTGTAGATCGATCGATGCCGCTCTTTGCGCACCGCATCGGGCAGGCCGATCAGATCGATCAGCCCGTCGACCGCGAGACTGAAGATCAGCAGGTAGAACGCGTCGCGCATGTGGCCGTTGTAATCGACCCATTCGGCGCGCACGCCGTCGCGGTAAGAGGGCAGGGCAACGGGATGCGACATGAGCGTCTATCTCCTCGATCGAATGCAATGGCTGCGGCGCGTCGTTGGGCGTTATCAGTGTAGTGCATCGCGTTGAGGCTGAGCCGGAACGTGGTGGCCTCGAATTGTGGCCGCTATGGCAACAGTGAATTCATGGTTCAGGGCTTACTACGTGGCTCGACCGGCTTCTAAACTGCGTTAACCGCTGCGGATGGCCGATGGTCGCACCAGGCTCCGCGGCAATCGCATGAAGCCATCTCGGGAGGTTGGAAATCATGAAGTCAATCAGGTCGCTGATCGAAGCAGGGGCTATCGCCGCTCTCGTTGCCGCGCCGCTCGCGGCGTTTGCCCAGTCGAATCCGGCCGATCAGCCGCTCGCGCGCGCCCAGGTCCGCACCGAACTGATTCAGCTCGAAAAGGCGGGTCGTGATCCGTCCAATGCGAACGTGATCGACTATCCGGCCAATATCCAGGCGGCCGAAGCAAAGGTCGCGGCGCAAAACCAGGCTGCGCAGAATAGCGGCTACGGTGCGCCGTCGAATGGCTCGTCGCAGCGCAGTGGCCGCACCGATTTCGCGCCGACTTCGTATTCCGTGCCGGTGGTGAATTACACGCGTTGATTGCAGCGTGTACAACTAACGTCACTTCCGAAGTGCAGCAACGCGACACCGTCGAATCTGACGATTGGCCCGGCCGACAGCACGGGCTGAGGCTTCAGTTCGCCGTTCGTCGTGAGCCCGACGGGCGCGGGCACCGACCAGCAGCGCATCCTCGGTGCGGGCGCGACCTACGATTTTGGCTTCGGCAACGTGCTCGTCAGCGCCGAAAGGCGAGCGAGTCGATGTCGCACGACACGAGCGCGATGCCGGGCGCGGCGAGCGGCTTCAGCACCTCGCCCGCGAACACGAGTGCGCCGACGAACACGAGCATCGGCGAAAGACCGCGCGCAATCGGATAGACCTGACCGAAATCGCCGCTTCTGTACGCGCGAATCAGCGCGAGCAGATAGCCCCATTCGAGCACTGCCGACGCAACGATATACGGCCACGCGGCCAGCGCCGGCAGCGGCAGCAACAAGGCCGGAATGGCGTTTTGAATCCGGCTGCTCAGTGCCGCGCGCGCGACGCGCGCCGTCCTCAGATCACCCGTTCACGCAGCCACGCCGAGCCGAGATCGATCACCGTCACGACGACGATCACCATGATCATCACCGCGGCGGTCTGCGCATAGTTGAACGAGCGGATCGCTTCGTACAGCACGACGCCGATGCCGCCCGCGCCGACCATGCCGACCACCATCGCCGAGCGCACGTTCGACTCGAAGCGATACAGCGCGTACGAGATCCACAGCGGCAGCACTTGCGGCAGCACCGCATAGACAATTTCGTCGAGGCGCGTCGCGCCGGTTGCGCGCACGCCTTCGGCCGGGCGCGGATCGATCGCCTCGACCGCTTCTGCGAACAGTTTGGCGAGCACGCCCGTCGTATGCACCCACAGCGCGAGCACGCCGGCGAATGGCCCGAGGCCGACCGCGACGATGAACAGCATCGCGAAGACCATTTCGTTGATCGCGCGGCATGCGTCCATCAGGCGGCGCATCGGCTGCACGACCCACTGCGGCGCGAGATTGTGCGCTGACATCAGGCCGCAAGGCACCGCGCAGACGAGGGAGAGCGCGGTACCCCAGATCGCGACCGCCAGCGTCACGTACATCTCGTGCACGTAGCTGCGCCACTCGGTGAAGTCGGGCGGGAAGAAGTCCGCGGCGAACTGGCCCATGTTGGCCGAGTCGCTGAGCAGATCGAGCGGCCGCATGTCGGCGCCGTGCCATGCGCCGCCGAGCACCGCGAGCACCGCGATCCAGCCGAGCAACGACCACCAGCTGCGCTTGCCGGCACGATCTTTATCTTGCGCCGTCTGCGCGGCGGCCGCTTCGCTTGCGCGCGCGGGCGACGTGCTCAGATCGGCGGAGTTCATTGCTTCGACTGTGCGTTGCTGAGCGCGCTCAGCTTCGCGTCGAGAGCGGCCAATTGCGTCTTGCGGTCGCTATCGGACAGATGTGCATCGTTCTCGATCTTCTGCTTCTGCTGGAACAGCACGATCTCGCGAATCGGCAGCAGTTGCTGATCCGACGATGCCTCGAAGCCGCTGTACTCGGTGATGCCGGCCATCACCGCTTTTTCGTGCAAATCGGTTTTCGCGTAGTTCAGGAAGAACTTGCGCAGCTTGTCCTTCGTCGCTTCCGGCAGATCCTTGCGCCACACGAGCGGGTCCGAAGGAATCAGCGGCGAGGTCCACAGCACGCGCACCTGCGCGAACTTGTCCGGGTGCTCGCGCTTCAGCGTTTCCATCATCATGCTGTTGTTGGTCGCGATGTCGATCTTGTTGTTGACGACGGCCAGCAGATTCGCTTCGTGGCTCGACGGCAGCACGCTCTTGAACGACGTGTAGACCGGCGCGTTGTGCTTCGCGAACAGGTAGTAGCCAGGCACCAGCGTGCCCGACGTCGAGTTCGGATCGCCGAACCCGAGCGTCACGCTCTTCGTGTCCTTGAACACGTCGTCGAGCGTCTTGAAGCGGCTGTTCACGTTGGTGATCAGCAGCGAGTAGTAGCCGCTGTCGCCGTTCGCGTGCTGCGCTTTCGCGAATACTTCGCCACTCGAACGATCGACGGCTTCGATCGCCGACGCGTTGCCGAAATAGCCGACCTGCACCTTGTTAAAGCGCATGCCTTCGATGATGCCCGCGTAATCGGTCGCGAAGAATGCCTTCACGTTCAGGCCGGTCTGTTTCTTCATGTCATCGATCAGCGGTTCCCAGCGTTGCTTGAGCACCGCCGACGAATCGGTCGAGATGATCCCGAGGTTGATGTCCTCGGCGTGGGCCGCGGCGATGCAGGCGAAAGCGGCAGCGCCGGCCGCGAGCGTGATCAGGGAGCGCAGGAATTTCATCGGTTGAGATCCGGTTGAGTGGACGGAGAGAATCAAAAGCGCGCGACAGCGTGCGCGGTTCAGTTCGACGGCGCGGCGTTCAACGCGAACGCGTAGCGCGCGGCGGCGGTGTCGGGGGTGTCAGGCTCGTCGTGAGTTTCGTCTGCGTCGTGCGTCGCGTCGTCGAGCAGTTCGCGCGCATCGCCGCCGTAGAGTTTCTTTAGCAGCGCCGGTGTCAGCGCACTGGAAGGGCCGTCGTAGACCACCTTGCCGCGACGCAGCGCGACCGTGCGCGCGCAGTACTGCAGCGCGATGTCGACCTGATGCAGCGACACCAGCACCGTGATCCGGTGCTCGACGTTCAGCGCTTGCAGCATGTCCATCACGCGGCGCGACGACTCGGGATCGAGCGAGGCAATCGGCTCGTCGGCGAGCACGATTTGCGCACGTTGCACGAGCGCCCGTGCGAGCGCGGCACGTTGCTGTTGACCGCCCGACAGGTTCGCGGCCCGCTCGCGCGCATATTCGCCGATTCCGACCTCGTGCAGCGCGGCCCGCGACAGCGCGCGTTCCGCGCGCGGGAAGCGGCCGGAGAGACGCCGCCACCACGGCAGGCGCGCGAGCGCGCCGATCAGCACGTTGGTTTCGACCGACAGCCGGTTCACCAGATTGAACTGCTGGAACACGAAGCCGATGTCGCGGCGAATGCTGCGCACCTCGCGCACGATGCGGCCGTTCTGCTGGATCGGCCGGCCGAGAATCTCGATTTGCGACGGCTGCGCGTCCGACGCGGTAAAGCCCGCGATATGCCGCAGCAACGTCGATTTTCCCGAGCCGGACGCGCCGATCAGCGCGACCATTTCACCGGGCGCGACGCGCAGATCGATTTCGTCGAGCGCTTTGCGGCCGTTACCGAACGTCTTGCTCAAACGCTCGATTCGAATAGCTTCACGGATCGCTTCCATCTGTATTCCCTCTTGCATGCGGCCACTGCCGGCAGGTGTGGGCTCATTCTAGGAAGCGACTGTGACGGTTGAGTGAAGGCATCGCAACGTCTAGACGACTACATCTTTGTGCGTCGCGTTTTCCGCTGTGTCATGTGTCGTCAGGATGGCAAAACGAAGTCATTGCGAAGTCATTGCGAAGTCAGTGATTCAAACGGAAAGTGACATACGGATGACACGATTCGCGTGCACACGTGCGCGCTCGCGCGTGCTGACACACAGCCAGGCTATAGTGCGGGTTTTCCGGCCCTCCTTAATAATCCCGACACTCCGGTCACGCCGTCATGCCGACTCCTTTGAGCTTTCTTCCGGACAGTTTTGCCGAATATGAAGATCTCAAGTCGATACTCGACCAGGGCAGGGCGAGCTTCGAAATCCGCGCGGTCTGCGAGACCGAGGTACGCGGCCGGCGCTTTTCCGTCTACACCGCGAGCATCGGTTCATCCGATCCGCTCGCGCCGGCCATTGGCTTTTTCGGCGGGATTCACGGGCTCGAGCGAATCGGCTCGCAACTCGTCCTCGACTATATGCGCGCGCTGCTCGCTCGGCTCGAATGGGACGAATTGCTGGTGCGGCAATTGCAGTCCATCCGGCTGATCTTTTTACCGATCGCGAATCCCGGCGGCATGTGGGCAGCGACGCGCGCGAATCCGCGCGGCGTCGACCTGATGCGCAACGCACCGCAAGACGCCGACGCGCGCGTGCCGCTGCTGGCGGGCGGCCAGCGCGTCGGCGCGTGGTTGCCCTGGTATCGCGGCCGCGCGGGCGAGCCGATGGAGGTCGAGGCGGCCGCGCTGCTGCAAGTCGTCGAGACGCAGCTCGCCGCGCGGCCGTTGAGCATCGCGCTCGATTGCCATTCCGGCTACGGTTGGAGCGACAGCATCTGGTTTCCGTACGCCCGAACCCGCCGGCAGATGCCGCATCTGCCCGAAATGTACGTGTTGAAGAGCATGTTCGAACACGCGCATCCGCATCACGGCTACACGTTCGAGCCGCAAAGCCATCAGTATCTGCTGCACGGCGATCTGTGGGACTACGCGTATGACCGCACGCCGGCGCCGAACGTCTTTCTGCCGATGACGCTCGAACTCGGCTCGTGGCTGTGGATCAAGAAAAACCCGCGGCAGTTGTTTTCGCGGCAGGGCATGTTCAATCCGGTCATGGAGCATCGCACCGCGCGCGTGCTGCGGCGCCATGCGAACCTGTTCGACTTCCTCGCGCGCGCGGCGTTTTCGGCGCAGCGCTGGCTGCCGCAAGGCAACCGTCGCGAGCAGTTGCTGCAAAGCGCGCTCGATCACTGGTACGGGCCGGATCGCGTATGAGCACGTGGATTCTGCTGCGCGGACTGACGCGGGAAACGCGGCATTGGGGGCGCTTGCCGGCGGCGTTGCGCGAAACCCTGGGTCAAATTTCGGGCGATCGCTTGCGCGATGCAACCCCAGCCGCAACGAGCACGACCGGCTTGCGTTTGCTGCTGCTCGATCTGCCTGGCAACGGTGAATACGTGCGGCGGCGCGCGCCCGCGAGCGTCGCGGGCATGGTCGCATTCGTGCGGCAGGCAGCGCTCGAAACGGGTGTGCCGGGCCCCTACAACGTGCTCGCGATGTCGCTCGGCGGCATGGTCGCGACCCACTGGGCACAGCGTCATCCCGGCGAGATCGAACGGCTCGTGCTGATCAATACGAGCATGCGGCCATTCAGCCGCATGCACGAGCGGCTGCGGCCGTCGGCGTGGCCTGGTCTGCTCGGCGTCGCGGCGCATTGGAGCGATGCCGCCGATGCCGAGAGCGGCATCCATCGACTCACGTGCAATAACCTCCACACCTTGGGCGCGGATCTCGCTGCCTGGACCGCGATTCGCCGCAGCGCGCCGGTGAGCCGCGCGAATGCGCTGCGGCAATTGTGGGCGGCCGCATGCTTTAGCGCGGCGCCCGCCGCGCCGGAGTGTGCACTGCTGATTCTGTCGTCGGAAGCCGATGGGCTCGTCAACCCGGTCTGTTCGGCGAAGCTCGCGACGGCGTGGGGCGCGCCGCATCGCAAGCATTCGTGGGCCGGCCACGATCTACCCCATGACGATCCCGCGTGGACGGCCGCGCAGATTCGCGCGTGGCTTACCCAGCGCGCCGAGAATAGCGATGCGGCCGCGCCGGCACCGGCGCCCGCAAAGCCCGCGCGTTGAGCCGCGCACGGCGTTGCCGCGCCGCAGCGATGCTAGGGTCTGGCGATTCTTCGACGACCGGTCAGCGGGTATTACCTGACTGCGCGAAACGGCCGTATCGCGTACGGCAGGCGCATAATTCCAAGTCAGACGTTGCCTGCGAATCACGCGATACTCACCATTGCCGCCAGCCGGGGGAGTCGATCATGCAAGCAAAGAACGAAGAAGCCGTCACACACCTGCTGAACGATGTTGTCGAATTTGCGCGGGGGCGGTTGCCGGAGCCGGCCTTCAATATCGTCGAACCCTTCCTGCGGCATTACTACGATTTCGTCGACGCGGGCGATCTGCAAAGCCGCTCGATCGCCGATCTGTACGGCGCGGCGCTGGCCCACTGGCAGACCGCGCAGCGCTTCGTGCCGGGCGAGCAGCGGCTGCGCGTGTATAACCCGATCCTCGAACAGCATGGCTGGCATTCCGATCACACGGTGATCGAAATCGTCAACGACGACATGCCGTTCCTCGTCGATTCGGTCGCGATGTCGGTCAACCGGCATCGGCTCGCGCTGCATTCGGTCGTCCATCCGGTATTTCGGGTCTGGCGCGCGCCGGACGGCAGCATCGCGCGCGTGAGCCAAGGTGCCGAAGAAGCCGGCGATACGCGCTCGCATCTGACCTCGTGCATCCATTTCGAGGTCGATCGTTGTGGCGATGCCGCAAAACTCGACGCGTTGCGCGACGACATCGCGCGCGTGCTCGGCGACGTGCGCGCGGCGGTCGAGGATTGGCCGAAGATCATCGAACGCGCGAAGCAGACCATTCAAGATATGAAGGTGCGCGAAACCGGTCCCGAGGGCGTCGAAGCGCGCGCGTTCGTCGAATGGATGGTCGCCGATCATTTCACGTTCCTCGGCCACCGTGATTACGAACTGGTGCAGCACGGCGGCGGCTTCGGTTTGCGGGCGGTCGCGGGCTCCGGTCTCGGCATTCTGCGCGATGCGCAGCAGCCGGGCGGCGTGGCGGAAGTCACGCCGTTGCCGCCGGCGGCCACGGAGATCATCTCCGGGTCGTCGCCGATCTTTCTGACTAAGGCCAATTCGCGCGCCACGGTGCACCGGCCCGGCTATCTCGACTATGTCGGCATCAAGCTGAGCGGCGCCGATGGCAAGGTGACGGGCGAGCGGCGCTTCATCGGCCTGTATACGTCGACCGCTTATTTCGTGTCGGCTGCGGAGATTCCGATTGTGAGGCGCAAATGCGCAAATATCGTCAGACGCGCCGCATTCCTGCCGAAAGGTCATCTGGCGAAATCGCTGGTGACGGTGCTCGAGACCTATCCGCGCGACGAATTGTTCCAGGCCGACGAGGACCAGCTGTACGACACCGCCCTCGGCGTGCTGCGTTTGCAGGAGCATCAGCGCACGCGGCTGTTCGTGCGGCGCGATCGCTTCGATCGCTTCGTATCGTGCCTCGTGTTCGTGTCGCGCGACAAGTACAACACCGATCTGCGGCAGCGCATCGCCAACCTGCTCGCCGACGCATTCAATGGTGAGAACGTCGAATTCACGCCGCTGCTGTCGGAGTCGACGCTCGCGCGAATTCATTTCGTCGTCCATGCCAAAGCGGGCGGCATGCCGAGCGTCGACACGCGCGAGCTCGAAGCGCGCCTCGTGCAGGTCGCGCGACGCTGGCAGGACGATCTGGCCGACGCATTGCTCGACGCGTACGGCGAAGAGCAGGGCAACCGTTTGCTGCAGCACTACGCCGATTCGTTCCCGGCCGGCTATCGCGACGACTATCCGGCGCGCACGGCCGTGCGTGATATCGAACTGATCGAGCGCGTGCAGGGCAGCGAGCGGCTCGCGATGAACCTGTACAGGCCGATCGAATCGGGACCGCGCGCGTTCCGTTTCAAGGTGTATCGCGCGGGGCTGCCGATCGCACTGTCGCGCAGCTTGCCGATGCTCGAACATCTGGGGGTGCGCGTCGACGAAGAGCGGCCTCATCTGATCGAGGCGCCCGGTGCGATGCCCGCGTGGATCCACGACTTCGGCCTCGAACTCGCGGACGATACCGAGTTCGACATCGAGCGGGTCAAGGATCTGTTCGAACAGGCGTTCGAGCAGGTATGGACCGGCACGATCGAAAGCGACGACTTCAACCGCCTCGTGCTGCGCGCGCAGCTCAATGCACGCGAGGTGACGATTCTGCGCGCTTACGCGAAGTATTTGCGGCAAGTCGGTTCGACGTTCAGCGACGCGTATATCGAACGCGCGGTGACCGGTAATCCGGCGATTGCGCGCATGCTCGTCGACCTGTTCATCGCGCGCTTCGATCCGGCGCTCGGCGCGGTACGCGAGGCCCGCGTCAACGCTTGTCTGGAGACGATCGACAGCGCGCTCGACCAGGTGCCTAATCTCGACGAAGACCGCATCCTGCGGCAGTTCCTCGGCGTGATCAAGGCGACCAAGCGCACCAACTACTACCGCCATGACGCTCAGGGCCAACCGAAGCCGTATCTGTCGTTCAAGTTCGATCCCGCCCAGGTGCCCGGCTTGCCCGAGCCGAAACCGATGTTCGAGATCTGGGTTTATTCGCCGCGCGTCGAGGGCGTCCATCTGCGAGGCGGGCGCGTCGCGCGCGGCGGCCTGCGCTGGTCTGATCGGCGCGAGGATTTCCGCACGGAAGTGCTCGGCCTGATGAAGGCGCAGATGGTGAAGAACGTGGTGATCGTGCCGGTCGGCTCGAAGGGCGGCTTCGTCGTCAAGAATCCGCCGCCGCAGGGCGAGCGCGATGCGTGGATGCGCGAAGGCGTCGCGTGTTATCAGACCTTCCTGCGCGGCTTGCTCGACGTGACCGACAATCTGGCGAGCACCGACGTCGTGCCACCGCCTGACGTGGTGCGCCACGATCCCGACGACCCGTACCTGGTCGTCGCCGCCGACAAGGGCACGGCCACGTTTTCCGACTACGCGAATGCAATCTCGCAGGAATACGGTTTCTGGCTCGACGACGCGTTCGCGTCGGGCGGCTCGGTCGGCTATGACCACAAGAAGATGGGCATCACCGCGCGCGGCGCGTGGGAGTCGGTCAAGCGGCACTTCCGCGAAATCGGCGTCGACACGCAGAGCGAGGACTTCACGGTGGTCGGTGTCGGCGACATGTCGGGCGACGTGTTCGGCAACGGCATGCTGCTGTCGCCGCATATCAAGCTGCTCGCCGCGTTCGATCACCGCCATATCTTTCTCGATCCGAATCCCGATCCCGCGGCGAGCATGGCGGAGCGCGCGCGGCTCTTCATGCTCGACCGTTCGAGCTGGGCCGATTACGATCCGTCGCTGATCTCCGCCGGCGGCGGCGTGTTCCCGCGCAGCGCGAAGACGATTCCGCTGTCGACGGCGGTGCAGGTGGCGCTCGGGATCAGCGCGGCGGCGCTCTCGCCGGCCGAGCTGATGCGCGTGATTCTGCAGGCGCCGGTCGATCTGCTTTACAACGGCGGCATCGGCACCTATGCGAAGGCGAGCCGCGAGACCAATCAGCAGGCGGGCGATCGCGCGAACGACGCGATCCGCGTGAACGGTGCGGATCTGCGCTGCAAGGTCGTGGCCGAAGGGGGCAATCTCGGCTTGACGCAACTCGGGCGCATCGAGTTCGCGCAGCGCGGCGGCCGCATCAATACCGATGCGATCGATAATTCGGCCGGTGTCGATTGCTCCGATCACGAGGTCAACATCAAGATTCTGCTGGGCCTCGTCGTCGCCGACGGCGAGATGACGGAGAAGCAGCGCAATGCGTTGCTTGCCGAAATGACCGATGAAGTCGGTCTGCTCGTGCTGACGGACAACTACTATCAGACCCAGGCTTTGTCGATCGCGGGCCGGTTTGGCGTGGCGCTGCTCGATGCCGAAGCGCGCCTGATGCGCTATCTGGAGAAGGCGGGGCGGCTCAATCGCGTGATCGAGTTTCTGCCCACCGACGAGGACATCGCCGAGCGCGCGGCCGCGAAGCAGGGACTGACGACACCCGAGCGCGCGGTGCTGCTCGCGTACAGCAAGATGTGGCTCTATGACGCGCTGCTCGAATCGTCGATGCCGGAAGACCCGCTCGTTAGCGATATGTTGATCGAGTACTTTCCGAAACCTCTGCAGCAGCGTTTCCGCGAACCGATGCAGCGCCATCCGCTGCGCCGTGAAATCCTCGCGACGCATCTGACCAATGCGCTCGTGAATCGCGTCGGCTGCGAGTTCGTGCATCGGCTGATGGAGGAGACCGATGCACAGCCCGGCGACATCGTGCGCGCGTGCATCATGGCGCGCGACGTGTTCGATCTCGATCAGATCTGGCGCAGCATCGACGCGCTCGACAACCGCGTTCCCGACGACGTGCAGGCACGCATGTTCGCGGAGGTCGCGCGGCTCGTCGAACGTTCGGCGCTGTGGTTCCTGCGGCATCTGCAAACGGGCGCGGCCGGCGACGACGTGACCGGCCTGCTCGCGCGCTGTCGCGACGCCGCGCAGCGTCTCGCGCCACAATGGCCGGCGCTGTTGCCTGGCGCGGACCTCGAAGCGTTGTCGGAGCGGCAACGGGTGTTCGTCGATGCGGGTGTCGATAGCGATCTCGCGGTGCGGATCGCGAGCGGCGAGGTGTCGGCCGCTCTGCTCGATATCGCCGAAGTCGCGTCGACGTGCGGGCGCAATCTCGAACAGGTCGCGGGCGTCTACTTCGCGCTCGGCACGCTGCTGAATTACAGCTGGATCAGCGAGCGCGCCGCCTCGTTGCCGGCGCCGACGCATTGGGACATGCTCGCGCGCGCATCGGCGCTCGCCGAACTCGCACGGCTCAAGCGCGCGCTGACCACGAGCGCATTGGCCGGCGCGACCGATGCGTCGACGCCCGATTCGCTGGTGCAAGCGTGGCGCGACAAACGCGCGGCACAGCTCGAGCGTTATACGCGTCTGCTGACCGATCTGCGCGCGACGGGCGGCGCGAGTCTTTCGGTGCTGCTGGTTGTCGTACGGGAGATGGCGGCGCTCGAGAGGGCGTGAGCCGCACGAATGGTGCGAAGGACGCCTGGGGAACTGGCGGCACGACGGCACATCAGGTCCGATTCCTGCGAGCGGGTGTGTCGTTGTCATCCATAATATCGAGTACTTGCCGATCACTTCGCTCGTGCAATACCCAACAATACCCAGCCCACTCACCGACCCCCGCCAGCAGATGAAAGAAGAATCGCCGAAAGCCATTTTCTACGCACTCGCCGCCAACTTCGGCATCGCCGTCTGCAAGTTCGCCGCGGCGGCGTTCACCGGCTCCGGATCGATGTTCGCCGAAGCGATTCACTCCACCGCCGACTGCGGCAATCAACTGCTGCTGCTATTCGGACTGCGCGAAGCGCGCAAGCCGGTGAGCCCTTTGCATCCGATGGGCAGCGGCCGCGAAATCAACTTCTATTCGCTGCTGGTTGCGTTGCTGCTGTTTTTCGTCGGCGGTGCGTTTTCGGTGTATGAGGGCGTGCATCGACTGATTGCGCGCGAGCCGTTGCAATATGCGTTCGTCGCGTTGGCGGTGCTCGGTGTGTCGGTGGTGCTCGAATCGCTATCGTTGTGGGGCGCGGTCAAGGAGATTCGCAAGACGCATCCGGATAAAAATCTGTGGCACTGGTTTCGCGAAACGCGCGAATCGGATCTGCTGGTCGTGGCCGGCGAAGATATCGCCGCGCTATTCGGTCTCGCGATCGCCTTCGTCGCGGTGCTATCGACGATGGTGACCGGCAGCCCCGTGTATGACGCGCTCGGCTCGGTGGGGATCGGTTTTCTGCTGATGACGATCGCGTGGCTCGTCGCGCGTGAAGTGAAGTCGATGCTCGTCGGCGAATCGGCGAGCCCGGAAGTGCGCAGCGCCATCGACGCGCATCTGCGCGCGCGTCCCGAGATTCGCGGCATCATCAACTTGATCACGCTGCAGTGGGGGCGTCACGTGGTGGTGGCGGTGCAGGCGGAAATGATCGACTACGCGAGCGGCCGCGCGATGGTCGATGCGATCAACGTCATCGAGGCCGATCTGCAGGCCACGTTTCCTCAGGTGCGCTGGGTGTTCTTCGAACCGGATGTGCCGCGCAATTAAAGAAGACTTCTCCACTCGGGCATGAATCGGGTCCATGAACCCCGCGGACGAGAGGAGGCGAGAGGAAGCGAGATGAGGCGAAGCGACGTGCGCTGCAATCGCGGGTCATTCCGCCCGTCCCGACTGGATGCCAGTACGCTTCACAGCGCTTATTTGAACCCCGCCACTGCATGCGGCACATACAGTTCTTCGAGCCGGTGAATCTCTTCGTCACTGAGCTTCAACGAGAGCGCCGCAACCGCATCGTCGAGATGATGCAGTTTGGTAGCACCGACAATCGGCGCGGTAATCGGCTTCTTCTGCAGCACCCACGCTAGCGCAACCTGCGCGCAAGGCACGCCGCGCTCTTTCGCGATCTCGCTGACCCGCTCGACGATACGCCGATCCGCTTCCTGCGTGTGCGCGTACAGCGTGCGGCCGAATTCATCGGTTTCCGAGCGCGCGCTTTCGGTGTCCCAGTCGCGCGTCAAGCGTCCGCGGGCAAGCGGACTCCACGGAATCACGCCGATGCCTTCGCTTTCGCACAGCGGCAGCATTTCGCGCTCTTCCTCGCGGTACAGCAGATTCACGTAGTTCTGCATCGCCACGAAGCGCGTCCAGCCATTGCGCTCGGCCACCTGCAGCGCCTTGGCAAACTGCCATGCGTACATCGACGACGCGCCGAGATAGCGCGCCTTGCCGGCTTTCACGACGTCGTGCAGCGCTTCCATCGTTTCTTCGATCGGCGTGCCGTAGTCCCAGCGATGGATCTGATACAGGTCGACATAGTCGGTACCGAGCCGCCGCAGGCTGTTATCGATCTCCGCCATGATCGCCTTGCGCGACAGCCCCGCGCCGTTCGGGCCCGGATGCATGCGGCTATTGACCTTGGTGGCTAGCACGATCTCATCGCGCTTCGCAAAGTCCTTCAGCGCACGGCCGACGATTTCCTCGCTGGTGCCGTCCGAATAGACGTTGGCCGTGTCGAAGAAGTTGATGCCGTGATCGAGCGCCTGCTTGATGAAAGGCCGCGCGGCTTCGTCGTCGAGCGACCAGGGGTGCGTGCCGCGCGAAGGTACGCCATAACTCATACAGCCGAGACAGAGACGCGATACATCGAGGCCGGTGCGGCCGAGTTTCACATAATCCATCGTGTTGCTCCTATAGTGAAGCGCACAAACCCGCTGCGAGGGAAGGAAGTTCGATTATAGGGAAACGACAGCAAGCGCGTCGTCACAGGCCGCACCGCTTTCGATCGCTTCAATGCAAATGCGCCCGCGAAGCCACTTCGCGGGCGCATGACGCCGAGTGCCGTGAACGACAGCCAACGCTCAATGCTGTACCGGGCGATACGGTGTCCACACGGGCGTGTCGGTATTCCAGTTGTCGAGTTCCGATGGTGTCATGATGTGCTCCTCGATGAAGAGGCGCGCAGTTTTGCGCCGCAAGCGCGCCGGGTTCTGAATCAACTTCTTCTAACTCGTTACTGGCCCTCCGCAACGCGCGTCACTTCGCCGTTCGTTCCTTCCTGCAACGCGATGCGCGCGGCTTGCGTCTGGCCGATCAGGCCTTTGTCCGGATACGAGGTGCGATTCAGTGAGGGCAGCGAGCCGTCGCGATACGCGGCGACCAGTTCGGCCTTGACCTCGGCGCGTGTCTTCGTGCTCGCGCTCGGCGCCGGTTGCGTGTCATACGTTCCCGCGCGGCCGATACCGCCGCCGCCTTGCGCAAATGCCGGAACGCTGACGAGCAGTGACAGAGCGAGGCCTGCCAACAGATTGCGTTTCATGATTCACTCCTGTCGATTCATTGGCAGCGCGATGGCGCCGCGACAGGGTGAAATGTAGACGTCGACGCGGTATGGATAAATCGCGGTTTTGCGAAATGAATTGTCGCGATTCAGGAACAATCGCGAGCGAGGCTTCATCGGGGCCGTGCGATTGCACGGTTGCCGCGGCATTGGCGCCGCGGCTGGAATTCACTGTTTCACTTCCCGTACTTCATGCGACCCATTCGGTCATCACCGGCGTGTCGAGTGCCGGCGCGGACTCGCGCTGCTCGAATGTGCGCTTCGTGCAGGTGGCGTCGAGAGTGCCGCGTCCGCTCAGCAATGGGCAACGATCGAACAGCTCCGCGATCCAGTCTACGAAAACGCGGACTTTCGGCGACAGATGACGACTGTGCGGATAGACTGCCGAAATCGGCATCGGCAAGGGTTTCAAGTCCGGCAGTACTTCGACGAGCTGACCCGAGCCCAGATGCGGCAGCACCATGAAGCGCGCCGGCTGAATCAGACCGAAGCCTTCGAGTCCGCAGGTCACGTAGGCATCCGCGTCGTTGACCGACACGATGCTTTTCATCTTCACTTCCACTTCGTTGCCGTTCACCAGGAACGCCCAGTCGAGCGTGCGTCCCGTGCGGCTCGAGAAGTAGTTGACGGCTTTGTGATTGTCGAGATCTTCGAGCGAAGCGGGCACGCCCGCGCGCTTGATGTAGTCGGGCGACGCGCAGGTCACGCCCTCGAACAGACCGATGCGGCGCGCGACCAGCGACGAATCCTGCAACGCGCCGACACGCACCACGCAATCGACACCTTCTTGCAGCAGATCGACGGGCCGGTCGGTCAGGCCCAGTTGCAGATCGATGTCCGGATAGCGCATGTGGAATTCGCACAGCGACGGAATGACGAGCAGACGGCCAATCGAGCCCGGCATGTCGATGCGTAGCTTGCCGTGCGGCTTCTTGTTGCCGCTCTGGAAACTCGCCTCGGTCTCTTCGACATCCGCGAGGATGCGCACGCAGCGCTCGTAGTACGCGGCGCCATCGGGCGTCAGCGACAGACGGCGGGTGGTCCGGTGCATCAGCCGCGTGCCGAGAAACGCTTCGAGGTTCTGAATAATCGTAGTAACCGATGCGCGCGGCAGGTCGAGCGTTTCCGCTGCGCGGGTAAAGCTGTTGGTGTCGACGACGCGCGTGAACACTTGCATGGCCTGAAGCCGGTCCATTGCAAACCTCCAGAAGGGGCTGGTGCACAGGCGGGAATGGAGTCCGCGAAAACAATCACAACGGGATTGTTCAAAGGCACCGAATTGTGTTGCCGGATTATAGGCATTTATTTGCGAGTCTGCCGAACCCACAATTCGCACCATTGAAGTTCTATGCGCATTTGCGCGGCTCGACATGGATGCATTCAAATCGCCGTACCCGCCTTTTTCCACCGGCGTTTCCGCCGAAGACACTGGCGCTGAGGCCAACGACCCGACACTTGAAGTCACCGACGTGGATATCGATGGGTACGCTCAACCCATTACGTTGCGGCTGTATCGGCTGACGAAAAAAACCGCGTTGCCGGTGCTGCTTTATTTTCACGGCGGCGGTTTTACGAAGGGTTCGATCGAGTGCGCGGACTTCGCCGCGCGGTATTTCGCGGAACACTTACCGGCGCTCGTGGTGTCGGTCGGCTATTCGCTCGCGCCGCGGTTTCCGTTTCCAGCCGCGCCGGAAGACGCGCATCGCGCGGCGCTGTGGGTGCAGACGCGGGCACGGGCATTTGGTGGCAATAGCAGAAAGATCGGTGTGGCGGGCCATGACGCGGGCGGCCAACTCGCCAATTGTCTCGCGTTCATCGCGCGAGATCGTGGCGACGTGCCGATCAGCGCGCAGGCGCTGTTCGGCCCGATGCTGGATCCGAGCCTGACGCGGCTCGGCGACGAGCAGCGGCTCGGTTCCGACATCACCGCGCGCGAGTGCGCCGCGTGTTATCGCGCGTATCTGCCGCAAGCGTCTCAGCGCATGCATCCGTATGCGGCGCCGCTCGAATCGTCGCGGCTCGCCGGCTTGCCGGCCACGCTGATCGCGACCGCGCAGAACGACGTGCTGCACGTCGAGGCCGAGAAGTATGCAAGCAATCTGATCGACGCGGGCGTGCAGACCCAGGTGGTGCGCTTTCCGAGCGTGTCGCACGCGGCGCTCGCCGATCATCCGCCCGCTTTGCAGGAAGCGGTGCGCTTTTTCCAGTGGCGCTTCGACGCGCGCGCTCATCGATAAACAGAAATTCAATCAACGATACCGGGAGCTACACATGACTATCCTTCCTCTTTCCCGCCGCCGCGTGGCGTTAGCCGCCGTGGTCGTCGTCGTCCTTGCCGGGCTTGGCACGTTCGGCGCGATTCGTGTCGATGCGAGCTCGCCGGCCGCACCCACCATCGTGCCGGAAGTGGACGTGGCGACCGTCGTGCAGAAGACGATCACCGACTGGCAGTCTTATTCGGGCCGTCTCGAAGCCGTGCAGAAAGTGGACGTGCGTTCGCAGGTGCCGGGCACGATCGTGTCAGTGAACTTCAAGGACGGCGCGCTCGTGAAGCAGGGCGACACGCTGTTCGTGATCGATCCGCGTCCGTACGCGGCCGAAGTCGATCGCGCGCAAGCGCAGCTCGCGGCCGCGCAGGCACGCACCGGCTACACGCAAAGC
This sequence comes from Paraburkholderia tuberum STM678, assembly GCF_902833905.1. Taxonomy (GTDB): domain Bacteria; phylum Pseudomonadota; class Gammaproteobacteria; order Burkholderiales; family Burkholderiaceae; genus Paraburkholderia; species Paraburkholderia tuberum. The sequence continues at coordinate 101,523 of NZ_CADFGP010000006.1, forward strand.
GACTGGGAACGCGCGCAACGGCTGATCGTCGACAACGCGATCGCCAAACGCGACTACGACGAGAAGCAGAACGCCGCGCGCGAGGCGAGCGCGAACCTGAAGGCCGCGCAAGCCGCGCTGGAAACCGCGCGCATCAATCTCGGCTACACGAAGATCGTCGCGCCGGTGTCGGGCCGCGTGTCGCGCGCGGAGATCACGGTCGGCAACGTGGTGTCGGCGGGCGCCAGTTCGGTGCCGCTGACGACGCTCGTGTCGGTGTCGCCGATCTACGCGTCGTTCGACGCGGACGAGCAGACCTACCTGCAATACCTGAGCCGCGCGAAGGACGGCAGCAAGGTGCCGGTCGAACTCGGTCTCGCCGATGAATCCGGCTACTCGCGCAGCGGCACGATCGAGTCGGTCGACAACCGGCTCGACACGTCGTCGGGCACGATCCGCGTGCGCGCGAAGTTCGACAACGCGGACGGCGCGCTGATTCCGGGCCTCTACGCGCGCCTCAAGGTGGGGGGCAGCGCACCGCATCCGGCGCTGTTGATCGACGATGCTGCGGTCGGCACCGACCAGGACAAGAAGTTCGTGCTGGTCGTCGATCAGGGCAACCACGTCGTTTATCGCGGGATCACGACGGGTTCGATGCAAGGCAATCTGCGCGTCGTCAAGGACGGTTTGAAGCCGGGCGATCGGATCGTCGTCAACGGCGTTCAGCGTGTGCGTCCCGGCGACATGGTGCGCGCGCACATGGTGCCGATGACGACCGACGACGACCCGAACAGCGCAGCGCTCGCGCAGTCGCGTGCCAAGGCCGAGGCCGGCGCGAAAGGCAATTCGTGAGCCGCATGCTCCAACGCGCATGCTCCAACGTTAAGAGCTTCCAATGAACATATCCAAATTCTTCATCGATCGCCCGATCTTCGCAGGCGTGCTATCGGTATTGATCCTGCTCGGGGGCATCATCTCGCTGTTCAAGCTGCCCATTTCCGAGTATCCGGAAGTGGTGCCGCCTTCGGTGGTGGTGCACGCGCAGTATCCGGGCGCGAATCCGAAGGTGATCGCCGAGGCGGTCGCCGCGCCGCTCGAAGAGCAGATCAATGGTGTCGAGAACATGTTGTACATGCAGTCGCAGGCCAATAGCGACGGCAATCTGACGCTGACGGTCACGTTCAAGCTCGGCACCAATCCCGACCTCGCGACGCAGCTCGTGCAGAACCGCGTCAATCAGGCGCTGCCGCGTCTGCCGGAAGACGTGCAGCGGCTCGGCGTGACGACGATCAAGAGTTCGCCGACGTTGACGATGGTCGTGCACCTGATCTCGCCGAACGATCGCTACGACATGACGTATCTGCGCAATTACGCGCTGCTCAACGTGAAGGATCGGCTCGCGCGGATTCAAGGCGTCGGCGAAGTGCAGCTGTGGGGCTCGGGCGATTACGCAATGCGTATCTGGCTCGATCCGCAGAAAGTCGCGCAGCGCGGTCTCACGGCGACCGAAGTCGTCAACGCGATCCGCGAGCAGAACATCCAGGTCGCGGCCGGTGTGATCGGTGCATCGCCGTCGGTGCCGGGCACGCAGTTGCAGTTGTCGGTGAATGCGCGCGGCCGTTTGAAGACCGAGGGCGAATTCGGCGACATCATCGTGAAGACCGCGCCCGACGGCGGCGTGACCTATCTGCGCGATATCGCCCGGATCGAGCTCGCGGCGTCGGAATATGGCCTGCGTTCGCTGCTCGACAACAAGCCCGCGGTTGCGCTCGCGATCAATCAGGCGCCGGGTGCGAACTCGCTCGCGATTTCAGAGCAGGTGCGCGCGGCGATGAAGGAACTCGCCGAAGACATGCCGGCCGGCGTCGAATACCGGATTGTCTACGACCCGACGCAGTTCGTGCGTTCGAGTATCGAGGCGGTGATCCATACGCTGCTCGAAGCGATCGCGCTGGTCGTGATCGTCGTGATCGTGTTCCTGCAGACGTGGCGCGCGTCGATCATTCCGTTGATCGCGGTGCCGGTGTCGATCGTCGGCACGTTCTCGCTGCTGCTTGCGTTCGGCTTCTCGATCAACGCGTTGTCGCTGTTCGGCATGGTGCTCGCGATCGGCATCGTGGTCGACGATGCGATCGTCGTGGTGGAGAACGTCGAGCGCAACATCGGAAGCGGGCTCAGTGCGCGCGAGGCGACCTACAAGGCGATGCGCGAAGTGAGCGGGCCGATCATCGCGATTGCGCTGACGCTCGTCGCCGTGTTCGTGCCGCTCGCGTTCATGACGGGTCTCACGGGCCAGTTCTACAAGCAGTTCGCGATGACCATTGCGATCTCGACGGTGATCTCGGCGTTCAATTCGCTGACGCTGTCGCCGGCGTTGTCCGCGCTGCTGCTGCGCAGCCATGGCGAGAAGGAAGACTGGCTGACGCGTGTGATGAACCGTGTGCTCGGCGGCTTCTTCAAGCGTTTCAACAAGGTCTTTCATCGCGGTTCGGAAGCGTATGGCCGCGGGGTGAGCGGCGTGCTGCGCCGCAAGGGCGCGATGCTCGCGGTGTACGCGATCCTCGTCGGTGCAACCGTGTTGATGGCGCGGGTCGTGCCGGGCGGCTTCGTGCCCGCGCAGGACAAGGAGTATCTGATCGCGTTCGCGCAGTTGCCGAACGGTGCCTCGCTCGATCGCACGGAGAGGGTGATCCGCGATATGAGCGCGATCGCGCTGAAGCAGCCGGGCGTGGAAAGCGCGGTGGCCTTCCCTGGTCTGTCGGTGAATGGCTTCACGAATAGTTCGAGCGCGGGCATCGTGTTCGTCACGCTGAAGCCGTTCAAGGAGCGCGGCAACAAGAAGCTCTCGGCAGGCGCGATTGCCGGTGCGCTGAACCAGCAGTACGGCGCGATCAAGGACTCGTTCGTCGCGGTGTTCCCGCCGCCGCCGGTGCTCGGGCTCGGCACGCTCGGCGGCTTCAAGATGCAGCTCGAAGATCACGGCGCGCTCGGTTACGCGGAACTCAACAAGGCTGCCGAAGCATTCGTGAAGCGCGCGGCGCAAACGCCCGAACTTGGGCCGACCTTCTCCAGCTATCAGATCAACGTGCCGCAGCTGAACGTCGATCTCGATCGCGTGAAGGCGAAGCAGCTCGGCGTGTCGGTCACGGACGTGTTCGACACGATGCAGATCTATCTGGGCTCGCTGTACGTGAACGACTTCAACCGCTTCGGTCGCGTGTATCAGGTGCGCGTGCAGGCGGATGCGCCGTTCCGTCAACGCGCCGACGATATCCTGCAACTGAAGACGCGCAACGCGGCGGGCGAGATGGTGCCGTTGTCGTCGCTCGTCACGGTGACGCCGACCTACGGACCGGAGATGGTGGTGCGCTACAACGGCTACACGGCCGCCGACATCAACGGCGGCCCGGCGCCCGGCTTTTCGTCGGGACAGGCGCAGGCCGCGGCCGAACGCGTGGCCGCCGAGGTGCTGCCGCGCGGCGTGAAGCTCGAGTGGACCGACCTCACGTATCAGCAGATCCTCGCCGGCAATGCGGGCATGTGGGTGTTCCCGATCAGCGTGCTGCTCGTGTTCCTCGTGCTCGCCGCGCTGTACGAAAGCCTGACGCTGCCGCTCGCCGTGATCCTGATCGTGCCGATGAGCGTGCTGTCCGCGCTGACCGGCGTGTGGCTCACCGGTGGCGACAACAACATCTTCACGCAGATCGGTTTGATGGTACTGGTGGGCTTGTCCGCGAAGAACGCGATCCTGATCGTCGAGTTTGCGCGTGAGCTCGAACACGACGGACGCAGTCCGCTGCAGGCCGCGATCGAAGCGAGCCGTCTGCGTCTGCGGCCGATTCTGATGACGTCGATCGCCTTCATCATGGGCGTGGTGCCGCTGGTGTTGTCGAGCGGCGCGGGCTCGGAGATGCGTCACGCGATGGGCGTCGCGGTGTTCTTCGGCATGCTCGGCGTCACGCTGTTCGGCCTGATGCTGACGCCGGTGTTCTATGTGGTGCTGCGTTCGCTCGCGGGCGGGACGATTCACGTCGCGCAGAAAGATGCGCCGCGCTATGGCGCGCCCGTTACGGACGCCTGAGGAGAAAACAACAATGAAACGCTTTGAATCTCGCTTTGACTCTTTGCGCGGATGGGGCCGCGCGGCCGCGAGCGGTTTGCTGATCGCCCTGCTGGCCGCTTGTTCAGTCGAGCCGACGTACAAGCGTCCCGACGTCGATACGCCGGCGGCGTTCAAGGAAGCGCCCGCGATGGCGACGTCGGCTGCGGCGGCGTCGGGCGTGGCGGCTGGTTCGGCCGCGCCGGCGCAAAACACCGGCACGTGGAAGCCGGCCCAGCCCGCCGACGACGCCCTGCGTGGCGAATGGTGGAAGGTGTTCGGCGACCCGCAGCTCGACGCGCTCGAAGAGCAGGCCGCCGCCGCGAACCAGGACCTGAAGGCCGCAGCCGCGCGCGTGCAGCAGGCGCGCGCGGTCACGCAGGCGGCGAAGTCCGACTGGTTCCCGAAGCTCGACGCGGGCTTCGGCCCGACCCGGGAGCGTGCGTCGGCGGCGTCGCAATTCCTGCCGGACAGCGCGGGCGGCACGACGGGCACGATCTGGCGCGCGCAGGTCGGCGCGTCGTATGAGGCCGATCTGTTCGGGCGGGTCAGCTCGAACGTGAACGCGTCGCGCTCGGACGAACAGCAGAGCGAAGCGCTGTTTCGCTCGGTGCAACTGTCGTTGCAGGCCGATGTCGCGCAGAACTACTTCCAGTTGCGCGAGCTCGACACCGACCAGGATCTGTATCGCCGCACCGTCGCGTTGCGCGAGGACACGCTGAAGCTCGTCGAGCGGCGCTTCAAGGAAGGCGATATCAGCGAGCTGGATCTGTCGCGCTCGCGTAACGAGCTCGCGAGCGCGCGTGCCGATGCGGTCGGCGTCGCGCGGCAACGGGCGGCCTCGGAGCATAGCCTCGCGATTCTGCTCGGCAAGCCGCCCGCGGATTTCTCGTTCGCGGAAGAACCGCTCGCGCCGGTGGCGGTGCGCGTGCCGCCGGGTTTGCCGTCGGCGCTGCTCGAACGCAGGCCGGACATCGCGGCAGCCGAACGCGCGATGCAGGCAGCGAATGCGCGCGTCGGGCTCGCGAAGTCGGCGTTCTTCCCGAAGCTTGACATCACGGGCGCGTTCGGCTTTGAATCGGCGACGCTCGGCGATCTGTTCATGTGGTCGAGCCGCGCGTTCATCCTCGGTCCGTTCGCGGGTACCGCGCTGACGGTGCCGATCTTCGACGGCGGCCGCCGCAAGGCCAATCTCGCGCAGGCCCGTTCGAAGTACGACGAGGACGTCGCGCAATATCGCCAGCAGGTGCTCGTGGCGTTCCGTGAAGTCGAGGACAATCTTGCCGATCTGCGCTTGCTCGACGATCAGATGCGCGAGCAGAACGACGCGGTCGATGCGTCGCAGCGCGCCGCGCATCTGTCGCGCACGCAGTACACGGAGGGCGCGGTCAGCTATCTCGACGTGATCGATGGCGAGCGGCAGGTGCTGCAGTCGCAATTGCAGGCGAGCCATCTGGCGGGCACGCAGGCGGTCGCGACCGTGAATCTGATTCGCGCGCTCGGTGGCGGTTGGGGCGATGTGACGGCGGGGGATACGGCGGTGGGGGCGGCGCCGGTGCCGGTTGGTGCTTCCGGCGGCGCGGCGGCTTCGCTGGCTGCGGCTTCCGGCTCTGCGGCCGGAGCCGCATCGGTTTCAGCGCAGCAGCAGGTGGCGAAGCGCTGAATTCCTAAGCCTGTTGGCAAGCGCTTCATCGACCTCATCAACGACGCTTGGCATTATCGGCGCGACGGTGATGCCGCATAACCTGTATCTGCACTCGTCGATCGTGCAGACCCGCGCGGTGAAGCGCGATCCGGCCAGCATCCGCTCGGCGATCGGCATGTCACGCATCGACACGATCGCATCGCTCGTGATCGCGGCGCTGATCGGTGTGCAGATGCTCGGCAATGCCGCGGTTGGCCAACTGCTCGTCGCGAGTCAGGTCGTGCTGAGCCTGCAACTGCCGTTCGCGCTGTATCTGCTGATCCGCATGACGAGCGACCGATCGCTGATGGGCGAATTCGCCAACACGCTGCCGACGCGCCTGCTCGTGTGGACGCTGTTTGTTGCGATCAGTGCGGCGAATCTGTGGCTCGTTGCCCAGACGGTGGGGCTGGCCGGTTGATCTGAACGACCGGTATTCGGCACGCCCGTTTGCCCGGCGCGAAGGCGAAAAAAAATCCGCGCAGTTCAATCACTGCGCGGAATCATGTGAGCTTCGGTTTGAATCGGGTCGAGCGCGTCTCGCGACGGCGAATCGATCGGTCAAGCGGCCTGCGCAACCTGCGCCGCATCGAGCGCTTCCCGGCGCGCGGCTGCTGCCTTCTTCGTCTTGCCGGCACGCGACGGCGGCTGGCAGGCGCCGCACACGACGTTGTGCTGCAGGTCGTGCTTGTGCGCGACGAACTTGCCGGTACAGCGGCAGCATCTGGTCAACTGCAGGATGTCGGCGTCGAAGAAACGCACCAGCGTCCACGCGCGCGTCAGATCGAGCACCGGCTCGGTTTCGCTGTGCTGACAGTGTTCGAGATACAGCCGATAGCCCTTGGTCAGCGCATCCAGATGCGAGCAGCGCGCTTCGTTCTTGAGGAACAGGTACGTGTTGTAGAACAGCGACGCGTGAATGTTCGCGAGCCACGTCATGTACCAGTCCGCCGAGAACGGCAGCATGCCCTTGGGCGGCGATACGCCCTTGACCTCGCGATACAGGCGGATCATACGGTCGCGCGACAGCGTCAACTCGCTCTCGAGCACCTGCATGCGGGCGCCGAGCTCGATCAGTGCGATCGCGCGAAATACTTCCTGTGCATCTTCGGTCAGGCTTCGCTTGAGCATTGCAGTCACCTCGATCAGGCAAATTGCTCGGCGGGCTGGCCTGCAAGCAGGATCGCCGTGTGGGTCGGTGCAATTGCGGTGTGCTTCGTCGTTTGGGTCAACGCCGACAGCATCGCGTGGTCGTTGAAGCGGAAGAAGCACAAAAGCTGGTCGGAAGCGGCCAGCTTGACGATTTGCGCGAGCGACAGCCCGGCAAGCAAGTCAGCCAGTTCCGATGACAGTCCCAGCCGGAACATTCCGACCGGTTTGTCCTCGCGCAACATGCGTTGCGCGAGCATGATGTAAGACAAGTTGATCTCGCGGATTGAATCCAGCGTCTCGCTGCTACGGTCCATTTTGTCTGTTTCCGAAGCCCCGAATTACTATGTCGGCTTTGCGCCGTTATGTCTTTTCTGCCTCGCCGGCAACGTGGCCTCCGGCTATATGTTGCTACCTGCTACAGACAGCGAACATTTGATACAAGACGTTACATTTCGTAACAGCTCGGACGAATTGTATGAAGGCTAAAACCAGAAATCAACCCTTCTCAAAAAAATATCTCAAAAAACTACATCATTTTTCGGTAAGTTTTTCACGCCATTGTAATGAATGATGCCAAGTGAATTTATAGCCTTTTGACACTGGCTTCTAATCCATGAAAACCCTTGCTGGATGGGAAGTCTGCGCGATTGTCAGAGGCGTGCGTCCGCACCGCGCGGCGATCGGTAAACTTGTTTTGGATTAGAAAGGAACAGATAGCGATGGAATATACGGTAATAAATACTCGTGCTGGGCGGCGCGTGAGGGGCGGATGGAGCCTGTAACCGTATGAAGCGTCCCCCGTTACAAACTACGCAAACGAGGGCCGGATTTGTAACGGCTCGATGAGGAAGGGCAGCCGGTCTGTCGCACGCGTTCGACCCCGAGACCGAACAGCGGTCGCAGACGCGTACCGATCACGTTGCGCACGGAGGCTGCGAGAAGCCAGTGCCGTGCAGGCTGTCTGACACGATGTCGGTGCGATAGGACGACATTACAACGTTGACGAGGGGCCGGGAATGGCCGCAAGGAGGCGTCGTCAATGATTCCCGGGGGCGCTACGCGAGGAATCGCGCCATCAGATCCTCGTCATGGAACACCCCGTCGACGTTCAAGGCGCCGACTTCGCACCCATATTTGCGAAAGCCGAGCGATTCATACAGCCTGCGCGCCACGTCGTTGCGGCTACCCACGGTTAGCTGCACCTGTCGCAAACCGTCGACGCGCGCCGCGCGCGTCAGCAACTCGCCGAGCAGCGCGCGCCCGACCCCACGACCAGCCGCTTCCTGTGCGACATACATGCCGACCACGTTCGCCTTGTGCCGCTCCTTGTGGGCTTTATTACGCAGCAGACCGACGACGCCGATCAGCGGAGCGTCGGCCGACGCATACGCGCCAAGCAGAAACGTACCTTCCGTCTCCGAGCCCTGCAGTGTCGCGTCATGCTGCCCGGCGCCTTTCGCCAGCGCTTCGTCGTGGCTTTGTCCGAACGAAGCGGGGTGCGCCTTCAGCCCGCGCAGACGAAGCTGGAAATAGGCGTCCCGGTCGGCGGGTCCGAGTTGGCGGATCAACAGGGTGTCGGCGTTGACGGACATCTCACTTATTCGTGGCGAGTGGAGTGGAGGTACGCGAGCGGCTAGCCGCGCTGGTGTTCGGCAAATTCGCGCAGCGCCGACGCGGTTTGCTGATCCGCCGGAAAGAACGCCTCGATGGCGAGTTCCGACAGCGTAACGTCCACGGGCGTGCCGAACACCGTGGTGGTGCTGAAAAACGACAGCACGCCAAGCGGCGTACGCAGCCGCAATGGCACGGCGATCTGGTTGAGGACTGCATCGTCCAGCGTCGAGGCGTCTGCGTCCGGCGGCGCGGGGTAGCCGGCCAGTTCGTCGCGCAGTGCGCTCAGCGTGTCGTCGCCGCTGACGTCGATCTGCCGTTGCAGGCGGCCCAGCACATGCTCGCGCCACGCATGCCAGTTGACGATCGACGCCGCAATGCCTTGCGGATGCAGACTCAGGCGCAGTGCGTTGACCGGTGGCTTCAACAGTTCGGGACTCGCGCCGCTCAACAACGGCGCAATCGCATTGTTGGTCGCGACGATGGTCCAGTGCCGGTCGATCGCGAGGGCCGGGTAGGGCTCATGTCCTTTGAGCACCAGTTCGACGGCTTCGCGCGCGGCGGCGAGCTGCGGGTCGGAGAGGGCACGTTCGCGAAACAGCGGCGCGTAACCGGCCGCGACGAGCAGAGCATTGCGCGCGCGCAACGGCACGTCGAGGCGCTCGGCGAGATGCATGACCATTTCCCGGCTCGGTAGCGCGCGCCCCGATTCGACAAAACTCAGATGGCGGGTCGAAATGTCAGCCTCCGTGGCGAGCAGCAACTGACTCATGCGCCGCCGCTGACGCCATTCGCGGAGAAGTTCGCCGACCGCCCGAGTGCCGATCGGCGCGGATGATGGAGCCGCTTGTGCAATAGAGAGTGTGTTCATGCCACCGATCATAGTCAAAGCGTGCAAGCAATCGATTACCTGAGAGGTAATGCTCCGCCAATTTCAGTCAACGAGACGCGTGCCCGGCTCAGGCGGGAGCCAGGCGCAACGGCACGGCGGTGAATTTGACGCCGATCGCACTCGCCAGTTTGAGGACCGTGTCCATGCGTGGCTTGGAGCCGGGCGCGAGTGTCTTGTAGAGGCTTTCGCGGCCCAGGCCCGCTGCCGCGGCGATCTTCGTGATGCCGCGTGCCTTGGCGATATCCGCGATGGCGGCGAGCAGCAGATCGGAGTCGCCTTCGTCGAGGGCGGCGTTCAGATAGGCCGCGACCATTTCGTCGTTGTCGAGGTACTTCGATGCATCGAAGCGTGCCGTTTTGATCTTGCTCATGACCGTTCCTTTCTGATGGTTGTCCACATTGCTCCGGCATGCCTGATATCCGCCTGCTGCGTGGACTTGTTACCCCCGCAGAGCAGCAGATACATCATGCGTTCCTCGCGCGCGTAGTAGACCCGGTAACCCGGCCCGCAATCGATGCGCATCTCGAACACGCCGTTTTCCAGCAACTTCGCGTCGCCGAAAAGCCCGCGTTCCGCGCGGCGGATCCGCACGAGAATTTGCGCCTTCGCCTTGAGGTCGGTGAGGCCGTGAAGCCAACGGTCGAACTCTTCGGTGCGGTTGATCGTGTACACGCGCGGTGTTTCGATCTGCGGATGATTGTATCTCCGGGGATACGGTCGTGCAAGCGAGAAAAGCGTCTCGATAAAGCGGTCCAAGCGGCCCTCCTGTTCATTGCATTGCCCGCCTCGCGATGTCGTCGGCGGGCTTCGATGAGTCACTTGAGGTTAGCGGTGCGAAGGTTTTTTGACGACTCGGCCGAATGACCTATTTGGCGAGAAAAACAGTGAAAAGCGCTGCGTGACAGCGAAGGCTGCATCCGCTTGATTACCTCTCACGTAATCGAGTTGGCCGGAAACGCCCGCCCCAGCTAGAGCGTCTGGAATTCGTCTGTAATTCGTCTGGAATTTTTAGCCGGCTAGCTTCACCTCGACCCATTCGGCGCCCCGCACGTCTCGGTACATCGCGGTCATGCTGGCGCTCTTGTGTCCGAGGATCGCCTGCGCGAAATCGGGACCGTATTGCTCGGTATAGAGTCGCGCGGCGAGACTGCGCAGCTCGTGGAAGGTGGCCGGCATCTTGCCTTCCTCCCACGTAACTTCGGCCGCGTCTCGAGCCCGCGCGAAAGCCCGAGTCAGCGAGTTGACCTCCAGCGCGTCGCCGGGCTTCCGGTGTCCATGTCGCCTCACGTGATGGAGCATCGACTTCGATATGACGGCGTCGCGGCAGCGCTTGATCACATCATCGAGCGATAGCCCGAGCACATCGATGCGGACTCCGACGGGGATGCGCAGCTTGACCCCGGTCTTCCTCTGGGTCACAAACAGGAACCCGTCTTTCACGTCCGAAAACAGCATTGGGGCAACATCCTCGCGGCGCTGCGCGGTCAGAAGCGCAAGTTCGATGCTGCGGGCCGCCCACGGGACGTCCTTTAGCGCGACGGCGTAGATTTCCCGGAACTGGTCCAACGTCAGGCGGGAGCGCTCGACCTCGGAGTCTGGAGCACGAGTAACGGTGACAGGGTTCTTCCCGGTTTCAATGAGGCCGCGCGTCTCTGCCTCGCGCATCATGTCCGCGAGCGTCTTTCGAATCAGCTTGGCCATTTGGGCGCCACGGGTTGTGATGGCGGCCTGGATGAAATCGGAGACCTCGGCTGTTTCGATCTCCCGGAGATGCTTGCCGACGAACGGCGCGGTGCGCACTGCGCGAATGCCCGATTTCACTGTTTTGATCGTCGCCGGCGTTCCCTTGCGTGTGTCGATGTAGATCTGCTCGTATTCAGTGGCCCACACGTCCAGCGTTCTGCCTGCAGGCTCCAATATCTTCTGCGCGAGCGACATGTTCCCGCGACGCTTCTCAACCGCGAGGTTTGCGGCGCGCGCCTCGGCAAACGCGCGCGCCTGATCGTGGCCAAGGCCATAGTCCTGCTTTGTGTCGGGGTCGCGCCAGTAAAAGTACCCGGCGCCGTTCTGATTCAGATGGTTCGGCCAGTTGCGCCGCTTTGCTTCGCGTCGCCTAGCCGCCATTGCCGAGCCTCCGCGACATCTCGCCGGCGTCATCGTAGTAGACGGCGTTCGGCTCGACGAAATAGCGGCCGCCGCACTTGATAGGTTGCGGGACGATGCGGCCATTGCGTCGCCAGTTGAGCAGCGTGTTTCGGTGGGGCTTGGCGTCACCAAACATGCGCTCGGCCCACGCTTCCAGCGTCATCAATTTGGGCAATTCGATCACCTTCATTTCACACCTCACTGATTGCGCGTGAACTATCACTCATGCTGATCGCTGTCTCTGGAACTTCGACTTTTCTCTCCCGTCTGGGGCTATTATTTATTCCTCTCATGCAAAACTGGGTGGAAGGAAAATGCAAACACAACAGCAGCGCGACGAGTTTCAGGCGGCACCTAAAGCTCTTACTGAGATCAAGAAGCGGCGCCAAGCCGCATGGCTGGCCTTTCATCGAGGTGAAATCAATCGACAGCAGCTTGATGCGCAAACAGCAGAATTCATTCGCGCGCACCAGCGGTGTGTAGACGCCGCGGTGCCTTTTTGTGGTTGGGGCAGCAATCTCGAAACGTGGCCCTGGCAGCGTTGAAATCGGCCATGTCGTGTTAGCCATCACAGCTTCTCCTGATTCTGAGCAAGAGCGCGCTTTCTTTGGATTAGGTCCGCGAGGCCGCGGCGATCGATCTCAATTGCGCCAAAGTTCACGGCATGCGCGCGCTTGGACAGGCAAATGTCGTAGTGGCTGTGCGACGTCCCCGGCTTCTGATGCCATTTGCGGGCGACGCCGATGCGAGCGGCCATCGCGTGCAATTCCTCGTCAGTGTCCGCGACCATGTGACACATCACCATGCGGCCGAAGTTGGCGCGCATGTCGTCGACGTAGACCGTCATGCCTTATCTCCCTTCTCTGCGGATGCCGCGATAGCAGCGTCGAGACTCGCCTTGTCAAAATATTCGACACCGCGAAAGCAGATCGGTAGGCCGGAGTCGAAGAACGCTCGATACCGCTCCGCATCCCTGCGAACCTCGCCAATGAATCCCACAAGCTCATCCCTCTCGCGCTCTCCGTTATCTCCGCAAGCCGCGCGGATCTCGCATAGCAGCACGGAAAGATGGTCGGAGTCGTCGGCGTCCCTGATCTGCGCCCCATCTTGGGTGAACCCTTCCACCGTCACCTGACGCTTGCGCTCGGCCAGCACGTCGCGCGCCGCTTCCGACACCCCCTCGTCGCTGGCGCGCGGATGGGCATAGCCGCATGTGTCGGCCTCCCAAAGACATGTACCGCATGCAGTTGGGCCTTTCATGACTTCACCACACTGCGGGCAGTGAAAATCGCCGTTAGTCATTGGCGCTGCATCGCTGGCGCGCGGAAGGGGCCTGACAGTAGATGCGGCGCGGGTTATGAAGTGGTAGGCTTCTATTGCCCATGCGTTGAGCTTGTCCACGTCATCCGGCCCGTAGTTGCTCATGTTCAGTTCGATGTGATCGGCCAACAACGCCGCCCGCTCGTCGCTCACAGTCGCGGCAGAGCGAGGGATAGGGGCGGCGGCGAGCTCGTCTATCTGGTCTTTGTGGTCGAGGAAGCAGCGGTACGCGCCTTCGGTGAAACCGAGTTCGATCATCGCTGCGATGCGCGTGGCTCGCTCGGCGGCGTCGGGCACCTCGGAAATGCGCTGCGCCATCTCGGTCAGGCGAATTTCGGCGGCCCATAGGCCAGCCATCGTTTCGAGCGCTGCGAGCCCTTTGTCGAGTGCTCGACGTTGGTTTGGCGTCATCTGTTCGAGCATTTCATCGCCCGCAGGTTGGTTGAGGGTGGTCATTTCAGGGGTCCTTTAGGCGGTGGCTAATGCGTGATCGCGCGGCACCTTGAAACCGGACGCCTTAGCATGACCACCGCCGCCGTAGTGTTTGGCGATCTCAGACACGTCGATACCATCGTCAGTGGATCGCAGGCTGAAGGTTCGGCCCTCGGCCGTGTCCCAGTAGCAAGCGGCGAAGGCTTCACCCTGGGCCATGAGGTGGCCGGCGTCGCTCGACATGGTGTAGGGTAGGCTCGCAACTGGCACGTCGTAACCGGCGATCACCACGCGGCGCTTACAAACCTTCACCAGCTCGGCAATATCCTTGTGATGCTTCCGCTCGATCGCGGCGCCCGCGGCCGTCATCTTCACGAGTTCAGCCTGATCTGCGCCCATGAGGCGATCCCATAGTTCGAATGTGTATTCGTGGGAGAAGACGAACGCCTGAATCTCCCTGGTGCCGGCAAGCTTGAATCGCCAGAGGTCGCGGTCCTCGACGTGTCCGAGCAGCAGGGGGCGATCTTGACCGTCGAACAGGAAATCCCACGCAAGCGTCGCGCCGCTGCGATTCAGATCGGTATAGGTGAACAACCCCGGCAGGTCGGCCAAGTCCTCGATCGCCGTCTTGTGGTGGTCGACCAGTGTCACGCGCAGCGCGCTTTGCACCATCGCCTTGACGACTTCGCGCTTGTAACTGAAGTCGACCAGATAGACGACGCGGCCGGCGACGTCGGGCGGATCTTTCTGATAGACGCCAGCGACGTACTCCGCGTCATTGCCGTATTTCTTCCAGAAGCACCATGCGCCGCTGAAGCCGTCTGCGCAGTTTCCGTGGTAGATCACAAGTGGTTTGTTGTTCATGTTTGCCTCAAATTTCGCCGTTATCAAACCATCGTCCAGACTTTCCGCAGATCGATGGCATTCGCGTTTCGTCTTCGCCGCCAAACGCACGGTGGGATTCGGCAAGGCTGAAGACTGGGTATTCGCCAAAAAGGTCGGCCCGGAGATTTTTCGGATGCCGGCACTTTGGGTATTCGCCTCTCGTGCTGTGGATGCAATCCGAGCAATGTCGTTTCATAAGTCGACCTTTGGGCGGGACTATTTGCGCTTCGATCGCTCTTGAAGAATCGCCAGACCTACGCCCGCCAGCGCAGCGCCTAATATGGCGAGAGCGATTAATCCGTAGGTTTCCAATCAGGAGACTCGCTTGAACTCGACGACCCAGACCCAAGGGTTGGCGTCCCACGATTCAGGCCCGTTGATTGAGTCCCACAGACAGTGAAACGAGCTTCGCGGCGAATAGGTGCCGTCTACGCCGCTGCGGCCGTAGGTTTTCCAGAATCCGCTTGGCGTCTTGCCGATACCTTCAGCAATCGCGTCGGTCTCGCGGATGTCTTGCAAGCGCTCGACGCGCACGCCGGTTACCTCGAGCGTGATGCGCGATGCCCAGCGAGGCATGTGCATAGACGCACGAATGCGACCGGCGGTTACCTCGCGCCCCGGAGGTGTGCCGACCCATCCCCAATCGCGCTGCGCGCCGTCAGCGTCGAACTGGATCGGGGCCCATGCCGTCTTGTATCCGGCGTCGAGACAGCGCTCGCCAACGCGCGCCGGGCTGTCTGCGTCGAAATCGCTCGTGAAGCGAAACGACTCGCGCACCCACAGACGATCACCTGGCTCGCCGTATGGGCATTTGCTTCCCCATTCGCCGTCGTCGCTGTACGCGCCGAATATTTCAGCGCCGGGCTGTTCTTCGCCGCGACGGTCAATTACTGTCGGGTGGTATCGAGAGAGGCGAATCGGGGCAACGTCGGCAGCTGGCTGGTTCTTAACCACACGGCGCGTCTGCGTCTTGCTGCCGTCGAGCAAAGCGCGCACCATCGGGCCGCTGAAAAGGATCGGGCGTTCTTTCACGCTTGCTCTCCGGTTGCCTTGGCGATCACCGCGCGCGCGGCGTCGCCGATGGAGCGCATCGGGATGCTTTCCGCGTTGGCGTCGCTGAAGTCTAAGAACGGCGTAGCCTTCACATGGCCGGATTCGATGCCACGGAGCACCAACTGCGCAAATTGGAGCAGTTCGGCCGCCGCGGCGATGCGCGGATGAAAATCGACCGTGTCTTTTGAAAGGTCGAGCAGGGCGTTTTTCGGATTCGTGATGCACGACCAGCCGCCAAGGATTCGCCATAGTGCGCCGGACTGGTCCGCGATCTTCTTCAGGCGAGCGTGGAGCGCCTTGTGATGATTGATGTCGTCTTCATCGAACCAGTCGTCTTCGGCTTCTCCGTCGACGTCAGCCGCCACGTAGTCGCCACGGTCAATCGATTCGAGCAGATTCACCAACTCATAGCCGACTTCCTCATCGGCTTTGGTGGCGAGTGCCATCCTGATGGTGCCGTTGAACGTGCTCATGTCAGGTATCCAAAAAGAGTGGGCCAGTACAGCACCCACAAAGCCGCGACCTTGGGAGCCGCCGGACCGGTTAATCACCGATGCGCGGATAGTGCGCATCGCATTCGTGTTCGAACTCGCGATGAGCGGCCGGCACGCGGAACTGCTTGCTTCGCTCGATCTGCTTCGTGCTTCGGTCGATGCTGCCAAAGATCACGCCGAGGCTCGCTCCGACCAACAATCCGAGAAGGAGTACTAAACAGAGATCAATGGCTGTGTACATTTGGGTGAGCCTTTACGGGATCAGGTGTTGCGCATCGACACGCGTACGCTCTCGGTCTGGGCGTCATCCCATTTCTGAGCGACACCCAATATCAGAACGATCGCGCCGAAAGCAGCGCACATGCGCAGGCAGAATTTGAGATCGCGCATTACCACGCACCCAGCAGACGGCAAATCAGCTCAACAACGAACGGCGAGGCAGCGATGATCGCGAAGCCGAGCAGCGGGCGCTTCGTCGTGCGGCGTGCATACTGTTCGAGCTCGGCGTCGGTCATGCCGCCAGCGGCGAAGTAATCGATCTCATTGGCGGGCCGCGTTGCTTCAGTGAAGCGGGGCGCCGGTGCGTGCAGGGTGCTCATCTCAAGGTCTCCCGGTAGGTCGGTGAGCGCGTGAGATGAAGTATAGAAAAGCTATACAGTTAAAGTCAAGAAAAACGATACTCGGGACTATGTTTTTTTTGCGACCATCCTCATGCGCGCGATAAGTGCCCTTTTACAAAAACAGAGCGGACGGGGGTAAAGATGAAAGATTCGTGGATTTTGTCGCCTGTGGTTCTTGCGACGGCGGTACTGGTTCTATCAGCAATAGCCAGTTGGCTGCGCTCGGTCACGCTGTGGTATTGGCGCGTGAACGAGGGTATCGACCTGCTTAGGGAGATTCGTGACGAATTGCGCGAGCTGAATAGCCGCGGCGATGAAGATGTTGTGGGTGAGGTTTTGAAGTTTCCGCGACGGGCATCGCGGGGAGGTACTGAGCCGCGCTAGCGGCCCGATGCCCGGATCGTTGGATCAATCTGGGCGCCACATCGATTTTTTGGCAATCCCTGCCACGTAATGCAACTTGTCGATTTCGTCTTCGTGCAGGGTGACCTTGCCGTGCGCCTCGTTAATTGAGAGCAAGGTATAACGGCCCGCTGATTTGTAGGCTAGTTCTTTGACCATCACCCGGCCGTCTTTCGACTTGACCATAACCTCTTCGCCAGGCTGGATCGGGTGATTCGGCTCAATGATCACAAACTCGCCGTGCTTGATCCGCGGCCTCATGGAATCGCCTGAGCACTCTATTGCATACGCGTCCGGGTCGGACGTCGGCCAGTCGATATATCCATCCCCGTGGCCAACTGGGTATTCAATGTCGGCCCAGAATCCGTTGTCGCCAAGTTGCGCCATTCCTACCACCGCTAGTCGTTTCCGTTTCCCGAGGCCTTTGGGACGGAACTCGTCGTTATACTGGATAGCGACCTTCTTTTGACCCACGCGGGCCAGCACCCAGGCGCTGTTGTAGCCGAAAGCAGTTTGGACAGCGACCGCGTCCTCGACGCTGATTGCAGTTCCTTTGAGCCACGCCTCCACCCTCTCAAGCGGGATCGCGGCCTTTGCCGCAAAGGCGCCGGCGTCCATGCCAGTTTCCGTGAGCATCTCTTGCACTCGCTCGGCGACGTCTTTGCTGTCCAGGGCGCTCGTGCTGCCGATGCTTGGCTGAGAATCCGGCATCGGGCACTTCGTGACGACGGAAATCTCTTGGATCTGAGCATAGCTCGGCTCGTGCCTGCCGTTTTCCCAAGCAGACACGTTTCCCTTGGTCACACCGAGCTTTTCGCCGAGCTGCTCTTGTGTTAGGTCGGCTTTCTTCCGGGCGGACCTGATCCAGTTTCTCATTTCCATGCGCGGAGGGTATAGGAAATCTAAACGATCCGGGTCTCGTTTTTCTTTACTTTCAGGTCTAGCAAATCTATACTTGGTCGGAAGCTCACTCATTGCCGACCTCCACATGAACAAACATCCCATCGCGATTGCCGCGGCTACTGTCGGTGGCTATAAGGCACTGGCCGACATTCTCGGCGTGACGAAGGGGGCTGTGCACCAATGGATGAGCGCCAGCCGCAAGGTTCCCATCGAGCACTGTACTCCGATCGAGCAGGCGACCAACGGCGTAGTGACGCGTCAGATGCTCCGACCGGACGACTGGAGTTCTATTTGGCCGGAACTGCCTCAGTCCGCCAGCCTTGATGCTTCCGATGACACTCAACCCCCCGTAGGTACACCTGGAAAGAAGGGCTGACATGGCGCTCACAGCAGGCGAACAGAAGGAAGTCCGCGCTCTGATTCTCGCGATGATTGATCGCGGTTGCGTCGAGTCTCAGGTTGAGAAGGCATGGCGACTGGCTGTCGATCAGCTTGAGAAGCTGAAAGCGGCGACAGCGAAGCAAGCAGCAGTAGCGAAGTAACTGCCGATCGACCATCGGTCAGGCCGGCAGCAAAGGGTTCCCGTAGCGTTTTCATTTTTCTCTCCCTGTGTCGCGTGCGTCGTCTTAGTAGTCCTTATCGCACGTTGACACTGTAGCCACTAACGAGTGACAGATCATGCGAGACAGTTCGCACAAGTCCCGAATCGGAATCATCCGCGATCACGTCGCAGCCTGGCGGAAGGCGCAGGGCTGGAGCCGCGAGACGGCGGCAGCAGAGATCGTCGCCGCCCATGAGCGTATCGGCGGACACCTGTCGGGCGCGATCGTCTTCGAGAAGAACGGGGACGTCTACACCATGCAGAAGAACCATGCGGACCGCATCTGGCGCTGGCTCGACGACGAGTCGAAAGAAAACAACCTGATGCCGGCGAACTTCGAGAATTCGATTCTCGCGGCCCTGCCGATGGAGCGACGCGTTGAGCTGCTGAACGAAGTTCTCGCGCAAATCGACTGCGCTGCCCGCGGCCGATCGTTCTCAGCGAATGGCGACATCAACCCGCGCGACCTCGTGCAAACCATCATGCGCGCCAATCATCGCACCGAATCTGATGCCGCCGACCTACTCGATGGCATTGACCCGGGCGAACTGCCGCGCCTGCACAACAGCCTCGTCAATGACGTCAGGGTGAAGCGTTCCCTGATTGGCGCTGTCGAGTCCGCAATGCACCGGACCGGCGAAGAAACCGTGTCGGTTCTCAGAAAGGTGTCCTGATGCGCTCCACACACACGCAACTGGCCGGCTACGACTCGGTCACCGGCACGAAACGCTGCACGCAGAAGCAGATGATTCTGAACCTCTTCTGCACGCCGCACGTGACGCTGACACGGCAGGAGATCGCCGATCGTACGAACTTGCGGCTGTCGAGCGTCTGCGGCCGTGTGCGCGAGCTGCTCGACGACGAAGCGCTGCAGGTGCGCGGCTCGCAGAAGTGCACGGCGACCGGCGTGCAGAACGAAACGATGGGCCTGCCGGCTGAGGTGACTGCGTGAGCACGATGATCATGTCGGCCTGCTGGCCGCTCCAAGGAATGTCTCTGGCACAGAAGGCCGTGCTGATCTCGCTCGCCGATAACGCGAACGACCAGGGCGTGTGCTGGCCGTCCATCGCAACGATCGGGAAGCGGATTTGCGCATCCGAGCGCGCGGTGCAGAACGCCATCAAGTGGCTGGAGTCGGCGGGCATCGTTCTGGCGAACCGGAACAACGGACGCCACACAAGCTACACCATCACCCCCGCATCATATGCACCCCCGAAGGAAATGCACCCCCGCAGCAAATGCACCGGCGCAGGAGATGCACCCACCCCCGCAGCAGATGCGTCTGACCCCCGCAGCAAATGCGCCACACCCCCGCACCAGGTGCCGACTAACCGTAAAGAACCATCAGAAGAACCGTCATTGAACCGTCAACCTGCGCGGCGTGCGCCGCGAGTTGCGTTGCATGCGGAACTTCTGAACATCGAACTGCCTGCAAGCATCCCGTTTGCCGTTTGGGACGCATGGTGCGAACACCGCGAAGCCAAAAGCAAAGACGCTCCGTGGACGCGACCGGCTGCCCGCGTGTCGATCAAGAAGTTGGAAATGCTCGCTGCTGCCGGCCAAAGCCCTGAGGTCACGGTCGACGAAGCAGTGCTGCGCGGCTGGACCGGTCTGTTTCCGGTGAAGGCTGACGCCGCGACGGCCGGCACGGCCGCCGGTGTTGCCGCCGACTGGTGGAAGACCGAAAGCGGCTATCTGGCTCGTGGCCAGCAGCTCGGCATCGACCGCGCGAAATTCCAGTTCTTCGAGCAGTTCAAGGCGCGCGTCTGCAAGGCAGCGGGCCCGGGCGAATGGATGGAAGAGCTTCTGCGCACGGTCGGTCGCGAAAGCGAAGAGCGCTACGAAGCGCTGTACGCATATTTCAACGAAGTCCCGCGCGATCGGCCAGATCACCAGGAGGCAGCGTGAACATCCAGGAGCGCAAACAGATGCTGGACCGGCATGGCATTACGATCAAGGAGGTGAAGTAAATGGGCAAGCGCTGGTCACCCGAAGAGAAGGCCATTCTGACGAAGATATGGCGGTCTCCGCGCCTGCTAAAGACGCAAATGGATCTGTTGCCCGGCCGGACCTATGACACTGCTATGCAGCACGCCACCAAGGTCTTGAAACTTGGTCAGAAGTGCCTGCCGTCATCTCAGGTGTTTCGTCTCGCCGACGCACTGATGACGGACAAGAAGGCACGGTCCGCGGGGCAGATCGCTGCTCTGATCGGCAGGGGACACAAGCAAGTTCGAATTGTGATCAACGTGGCTGTGGAGCGCGGTGAGTACCGGGTTGTTCGGTGGACTGCGTCAACGAGCGGTGGTGAGCTGGAGGCGTTCTACAAGAAAGGCGGTGGCAAGACTGTTCCGCGACCCGCTCGGATGACGTCAGCTGAGCGCAGCCGCAAATTCCGCCAGCGACTCGGGGCGAAGAAATATAGGGCGTGGCGGGCGAAGTATAAGCGCACGACGCGATCGAAATTCGAGTTTCCCCGCGATGAACTGATGGATGCTTTGTACGGACGGGGCAAGTACGCACAGGTGGCCGCATGAGCGATCCAGTCAATCACCCGAAGCATTACACGCAACACCCGAGCGGCGTGGAGTGCATCCAGATCACTGAGCACATGGGCTTCAACCTCGGAAACGCGGTCAAGTACATCTGGCGCGCCGACCTGAAAAACGACGCCATCGAAGATTTGAAAAAGGCGCGTTGGTATATCGAACGCGAAATGCAGAAGAGGGAGCGGGAGGCGTTGACTTGAGCTATCAGTTATTTCGGATCGGAAAGGTTTGGCATTACCGCTTCCAGATCAACGGTGCACGCGTGCAGCGGAGCACGCGCGAGACCGTCAAGCACAAGGCCGACACCGTTGCGAACCGCGCCTTCACGAAAGCGAAGCTGTGGGCGCGTGGCGAGTCGCCGGTCCCGACGCTCCGCGAACTGTTCGCGCAGTGGCTCGCCGCACACGAACCGGTTGTCAGCAGCGCGCACATCAAGGCAATGGAGCGGATTGCCCGACTTCATCTGTACGGCCTCGCCGACATGATGATCGACGAGTTGTCGACCGAACTGATTGAGGATGCGCGCATCGAGCACCTCAAAACGCACAGCCGATCGAGCGCGAATCACTGGCTCAGATCGATCAAGGTCGCCTGCAACTGGGCTGTACGGCGCAAGGTGATCCCGCTGCTGCCATGGTCAGTGAAGTTGATCAAGCTGCAGAAGCGACCGCGCGCGACGCTCGCGGTTTCGATGGCCGCGCAATGGCTGGACGCGATCGATGCCGCAGCGGTGCGCCGTCCCGGCATCGCGATCGCCGTGCGCCTGATGCTCGGTGCAGGCCTGCGCGAGTCGGAAACGATCACCGCGCGCTGGGAATGGCTGGACTGGGAACGCGGCACCTACACGCCCGGCCAGACCAAGGGTCGCGAAGCCGATCCGGTACCGCTGCCCGTCTGGCTGCTCGACTACCTCGCACCGATGCGTCAGTCGACCGGCCTGATCGTGCGTCGACCGACCGGTGATGCATTCGCGGAAGGCTTCACGCGCCGTGCCATGCGACTGGCCAACGACGCCTGCGAAATCCGCGGTGTGACGCCGCACCGCCTGCGCGGCACGTTCGCGACGCTGCTCAGTGAACAGGGCGTGCCCATCCAAACGATCAAGCGGGTGATGCGCCACAAGGATGCACGCACGACGATGGTCTATCTGGAATCCGACCTCGGCGCCGTCGTTGGTGCGCAGGCGCGACTCACCGACACGATGGGTATGAAAAGCAGTCAGAAACACCAAGTGAGCGGCGAAGAAATGGCGAACGACGCCGCGCAAAGCCGCATCAATCCTGACTTCGCAAATAACAGCGGGTCATCCGTGTTTAACCCGGCCACGCACGGCCGCCAAGGAGCCAACCCATGAGCGCAGTCGCGATCATCCGCACGCAGGACGTGCCGCCGCCCGTCTTCGCCACCCGCGCACTGCACCATGACGAGGCGACCGGCAGCATGCTGATCGCCTTCGACGGCTGCCCGCTGGTCGGCTTCCTGCGCGACGAGCAGGTCGAGGACGGCGAGATCAAGCCCGAATCGGTCGAGTACTCGTTTCCGCGCGGCGTGGTGCTACGCAGCGCATTCACCGACTGGCTGCTATACCACGGCATCAGCTTCACGGTGATCGTGTGAACACGACAACGCAACGACCGAAAGGCGGCGAGCTCGCCAAGCTTGCTGGCCGATGGTCCAACGAACGGGCGTTCTGGGACTGGGTGGCGCTGATTCAGGAAAACCCTTGTCACGGCGCCGACCACGCCGCGGCATTTATCCGCGCAGTTTGCGGCATCGACAGTCGCGCGCAGCTCGACCACGACGCAGCGGCGCGCGCGAAGTTCGACCAGCACATCCGCAAGCCCTATGCGAAGTACCGCGCGGCGGTGGGTTGCGTATAAGTGCGCATGTGACCGAAAACGACAAACACAAGGTGACTATGGAAGCGATCCGCCACGAAGGCATTTTCAAGAGCGCACACGAAGCGATCGTCTTCGCATGCAATTACACATCGCAGCAATATGCAATGTCGCCGATGGCAAAGTTGCTTCAGCGCGGCGCACACGGAAGCGGTCGCGGCCTGATCGGTCTGGATGGCGCGGCGCAGTCTGGAATGGTGTTCGCCGAGCTCGATGGGCTCGACTACCTGCAGATGCTGATTCTGGTCGCGAGAAACTCGCCGCGCAAAGAGCGTTGCGAGTGCACGCATTCGTGCTGCAGCGGTTGGAAACCGAATCCGATTTATCGCGATGCCGTGAGCCAGCTCACCGAACTGGTTATGCCCGTGCTCGGCAGCGCGTTTTCGTTCCGTAGGCATCGGTATGCCGTCGTCGACAAGTATTTCGGCGAAAAGCATGACATTAAGGCGATCGCCGAGGATCTCGGCTTGCCGCCGCGAACTGCCGATCGTCACGCTTCGGCTATCCGAAAATTCCTGAAGGATGCGGAAAAAGACGCATGGACGAAGTGGTATGAGCGGCTCGACGCCGCCGGAATGTTGCTGCAAACCGCTTGACTGGCGGGAAAATCCGCCATATAGTCCATTTTCATATACCGTACCAATGGTGCGAACACGAAGCCCGCAAGCGAAAGCAAGCGGGCTTTTTGCATTGGAGTCGCGATGTTCGATGTCGACACATTCGAAGCAATCAGCGAGCTGTTCCGGTGCTTCGCACGATCGGCATGGCTGATGTCGCTGGCATTCGACGATGCCGCTGACTTCTTTTCGATTGGCGTCGACGTTCAAACATCAGGTGGCTGAATGCAGAACAAGGTGTCTGTCTCGTTCGCTCGGTGGCTCAAACCGTACGTTCATCTGCTGGCCGTGTGCGCGGTGCTGTCTGGTCGTGTTCCTGATCCGGACAAGCTTGCAGCGAAAGTGCGTCGCGCAACGATCATCCGCATTCGATGAGTCGCAGGCTGACGATGTTGCAGTCGCGCGTGCAGACGACAGCCTCACCGCGTGTGGCGACGCTCGAGCACAAGGCCGGCGCAACGCCACGGATTCGCGGCAGTCGATGGGTCAAGACCCGGCAGCGCATCGCCGTCGCCCAGCAGTTCAGCTGCCAGTCGTGCGGTCGTGCATGGCTGCCGTGGCGCGATCAGGTCGATCACACCACGCCGCTCGAGCAGGGTGGCAGCAACGATGACGCCAACCTGCAGCTGCTGTGCGATGACTGCCACACGGTGAAGACGACGGCCGAGGCGCGCCAACGACTGACCGGCCGGCCGTGATTGGCGCATTCGCAGCAACAATCGATGTACACAACGGCAGATTTGTTGCGGTTTGGTCGTGATTTCGCTGAAATGTTGCGTGAAACCAACAAATCGCAGTCGTTTGTTGTTTCCACGCCACATGCACCATGGGGGTGCAGATCTCTAGCGTTTCGGATGGCGGGAAACCGACCGTTCCCGCACGCGGACAAAAAATCGCCCTTTAAACGCCTCTCGGAAATCAAACAGGGGAAATCAAATGACCGGCAAAACCAATGGGCGCGGCGGTGCGCGGCCGGGTGCTGGTCGCAAACCCAAGCCGCAAAACGCCGAAATCAAACCGGCAAAAAATCAAACCACCAGCAGTCGCGGTGGTGCGCGGCCCGGTGCGGGGCGCAAGCCGAAGGCTGAGGCGAAGCCGAAAGAGGTCGCACCGCGCCGTGCGGCGAAGAAAGAAGAGTTGGAGCCGCAGGCGCACGGCGGCGCATTGAAGCGCACGAAGGCGGTCGCGGTGGCGATCGGCGATTGCGACATGTTGACGCTGATGCAAGACATCGCTCTCGGTCGCGTCGAGGCAACGATGATTCAGGTGCGCGCAGCGACTGCAGCGCTGCCTTTCCTCTACGCCAGGAAGGGCGAAGGCGGGAAAAAGGATGAGCAGGCCGACCGGGCGCAGAAAGCTGCGAGCAAGTTCGGTGCGCTCGCGCCACCGCTGAAGCTGGTCAACAGGAAATAACGCATGGAATGGTCGACTGCTTGTCCCGATTGGGCCGAACGGCTCAAGACGGGGCGGTCGATCATTCCACCGCCAATCTTCCCCGAGCAGGCAGAGCAGGCGCTTGCTGTGTTCAAGGAATTGAAGATTGTGGACGCGCCGGGTAGCCCGACGTTCGGCGAGTCATCGGCGCAATGGGTCTTCGATCTGGTCGCGTCGATCTTCGGCGCATACGACGCTGAGAACGGGCGTCGCCTGATCACAGAGTGGTTCGTCTGCATCCCCAAGAAGAACAGCAAATCGACGCTGGCCGCAGGAATCATGATGACGGCCATGATCCTGAATTGGCGCATGTCGGCGGAATACGCGATTCTCGCGCCAACGATCGAGGTCGCCAATAACAGCTTCGCGCCGAGTCGCGACATGGTGAAGCACGAGGACGAGCTCGACGACCTCTTCCAGGTGCAGGCACACATCAAGACGATCACGCACCGCACGAGCGGCGCGATGCTGAAGGTCGTCGCGGCTGATTCGAACACGGTTTCCGGTAAGAAGAGCGTCGGCACGCTGATCGACGAGCTGTGGCTTTTCGGCAAACAGCCGGATGCTGAGGACATGCTGCGCGAGGCGACCGGTGGTCTGGCTTCGCGCCCGGAAGGCTTCGTCATATACCTGACGACGCAGTCGAACGACCCGCCTGCAGGTGTGTTTCTGCAAAAGCTTCGATACGCGCGCGACGTGCGCGACGGCAAGATTGTCGACCCGTGCTTCGTGCCGGTGATCTTCGAGCATCCGCCCGAAATGATCGCCAGCAAGGAGCACCTGAAGGTCGAAAACCTCGCGATGGTCAACCCGAACTTCGGATTTTCCGTCGATCAGGCGTATCTCGAGCGCGAGTTTCGCAAGGCGAAGGAAACGGGCGAAGAGTCGTTCCGCGGCTTCCTTGCGAAGCATGCGAACGTCGAGATCGGCCTGGCACTGCGCTCGGATCGCTGGGCCGGTGCGGACTTCTGGGAAGGCGCCGCGCGCGGGACGCGCACGCTAGACGAACTGCTTGCGCGCTGCGAGGTGGTCGACGTTGGGATTGACGGCGGCGGCCTCGATGACCTGCTCGGGTTTGCTGTGGTGGGTCGAGAGCGCGGCACCGGCAACTGGCTAGCGTGGTCGCATGCCTGGGCGCATCCGTCCGTGCTCGAGCGGCGAAAGTCCGAAGCGGCACGTTTTAACGATTTTTCTGACGACGGCGACCTGACGCTGGTCGAGCACATCGGCGAGGACGTCGCCGATGTCGCGGATCTCGTCAGCCAGTGCGAGTCGTCGGGTCTGCTCGACAAGGTCGGTGTCGACCCGGCCGGCATCGGCGCGGTGCTCGACGCGCTGGTCGATGCTGGTGTTCCAGAGGACAAGGTGATCGGCATTTCGCAGGGCTGGAAGCTCGGGGGTGCAATCAAGACGACCGAGCGCAGGATCGCCGAGGGCGCGCTGCTGCACGGCGGCCAACGCATGATGGCCTGGTGCGTCGGCAATGCGCGCGTCGAGCCGCGCGGCAATGCAATCCTGATTACGAAACAGGCAAGCGGATCGGCCAAGATCGACCCGCTGATGGCACTTTTTAACGCCGTGTCGTTGATCAGCCTCAACCCGCAAGCCGGTTTTGTGATCGGCTCCGACTACGAATTCGTGACCGTATGAATCCACTCGTTTTCAACATCTGCATCCTGCTCGGCTGGCTGATGGTGCTGGTCGGCGGCTGCATGCTGAGCGCGCCGATCGGTCTGATCGTGTCCGGCGTGCTGATGCTCGCGCTCGTGTTCGTCGTTGCGCGTTCCGTGGGTGTCATGTTGCCCGGCGCGCGACGCGAGGGTGATAGCTGATGTTCATTTCGCGATTCCGGGCTGGCGCCGACGACCGCTCCGCGTGGGGAAATTTCTGGTTCGAGCCGGTGAGCGCACGCACGAATTCGGGCATGCGCATCGGGCCGGACCGCGCGATGCAACTGCCCGTCGTGTTCGCGTGCGTACGCGTGCTGGCCGAGACGTTCGGCGTACTGCCGATCAAGCTCTACCGCTGCGGCCGGAACGGGAAAAAGAAGCCGGTCACGAGGCACTGGCTGCTTGATCTGCTTTGCGGCGCGCCGAACCAGTGGCAGACGCCTTACGAGTGGCGCGAAATGATGCAGGGCCATCTCGCGCTTCGCGGCAACGCGTTCAACCAGATCGTCACCGCGCCGGATGGCTCCGTGCGCGCGCTGATTCCGAAGCATCCGGACGGTATGCGGCTCGAGCCACTGCCGGGCAAGTCTGAATTCGACTTCCGCTACAAATACACCGACCGCAACGGCAATGTGACCCATTACGCAGCGTCGGAAATCTGGCATCTGCGCGGTCTGTCGAGCGACGGCATCGTCGGTCTGAACCCGATCGAGCTCGCGCGCGAGTCGGTCGGACTCGGGCTTGCCGCGCAGGACTACGGTGCGCGCTTCTTTGCGAACGACGCGACGCCGGGCGGCGGCTGGATCGAGTTTCCGGGGACGTTTAAGGACAAGGCTGCGCGCGAGAACTTCCGCGAGTCTTACCAGAACGCCCAGGTCGGCATGAACCGCGGGAAGGTTGCGGTTTTCGAAGGGGGCATGAAGTGGCACCAGTTGGGCCTCACGAATAAGGATTCGCAGTTTCTTGAGGCGCGGCAGTTTCAAGTCGGTGACATCGCGCGCATGTTCCGCGTGCCGCCGCATCTGGTTGGCGATCTGAGCAAGGCAACCTTTTCGAACATCGAGCAGCAGTCGCTCGAATTCGTGATCTACACGATGACTCCTTGGGTCGCGCGCTGGGAATCGGCCATCAAGACGTGGCTGCTGCTCTCCGACGACCAGGATCTCGAGGTGCAGTTCGATTTTGCTGGCCTGCTGCGCGGTGACGCCGGCGCGCGGTCGATGTACTACCACAACGGCATTCTCGACGGCTGGATGACCCGAAACGAGGCGCGCGAAAACGAGAATTACGAGCCGATCGAAGGCCTCGACGAGCCGCTGATGCCGCTGAACATGGTCCCGGTCAGCGAAGCCGGAAAAACGCAGCCGATCGAGCCGGAAAAGCCGACGCCGGAGCAGAAGCAGGAGCCAAAGGAGCCGGAAAACGTATGAAACACGAACGATTTATCACCTGGTGCCTGTCGACGCCGTGGGCGCTGATGCCAGAGCGCATGTCCGCATACGCTGCGGTGCTCGCGCGCAGCGTGACGTCGGAAACCGTGGTCCGCGCGATCGAAGCCGGTGCCGCTGCAGGCGATGAACGCAGTGCCGGGCCGCGCTCGCGCGGCAATTCGGGGCGGTCGGGCGCGATTGCCGTGATTCCGGTGCATGGCCCGATCGTGCAGCGAGCTAGCCAGATCGGCATGTGCGAAAGCGGGACGAGCTGCGACATGATCGGCGCGCAGATGGCCGACGCTCAAGCCGACGACACCGTTGCTCAGATCCTGCTCGACATCGACAGCCCCGGTGGCTCCGTTTACGGCGTGCAGGAGCTGGCCGCGCAGATCACGGGTTCGAAGAAGCCGGTCGTCGCGGTGGCGAACAGCCTCGCGGCGTCGGCGGCGTACTGGCTCGGCTGCGCTGCCGGCGAGTTCTACGTGACGCCCGGTGGCGAAGTGGGCTCGATCGGCGTGTGGATGGCGCACCAGGACTGGTCGAAGGCGCTCGCCGAGACTGGCGTCGACACGACACTGATCTCGGCGGGCAAGTTCAAGGTCGAGGGAAACCCATATCAGCCGCTCGACGCTGACGCGCGCGCGTTC
Organism: Paraburkholderia tuberum STM678; assembly: GCF_902833905.1. Lineage (GTDB taxonomy): Bacteria > Pseudomonadota > Gammaproteobacteria > Burkholderiales > Burkholderiaceae > Paraburkholderia > Paraburkholderia tuberum. Next base: position 130,043 of record NZ_CADFGP010000006.1, read on the forward strand.
ATGCAGTCGCGCGTCGACGACTACTACAGCGCCTTCACAAAGGGCGTCGCGAAGGGTCGCAAGGTGCCGATCGATGCCGCGCGAAACGGCATGGGGCAGGGCCGTGTGCTCGGCGCCGACGACGCGCTCTCCGAAAAGATGATCGACGGTATCGCGACGATCGATCAGGTGGTCGCGAACATGCAAAAGAACATCCGCGCCGCGAAAGCGCCGGCCAGTCGTCTGGCAGCGGCACAACGCGAGTTGCAGATCGTGGGCTAACACCAGCCCGAGCCGTTGGCGCCCGAAGGCGTTGACGCGTGGCCCGATGGCCGCGTCGGTGTAACCGCAAATCCACCCGCTTCTGCGGGTTTTTTCATTTATGGAGTCCACATGAGCAAGAATCTGCGCGAGCTGCAGGCTCGTAAGGCAAAGCACGTCGGCGCGATGCGCGCGATCACGGACAAGGCTGCGGCCGAAGACCGTGACCTCAACGACGACGAAGTGGCCGAGTTCGAAGCCGAGCGCTCCAGACTCGCCGGCGTGAGCGCCGCGATCGACCGCGAGCAGTTGCTGATCGAGGCCGAGCGCGGCGTCACGATCTCGGCGGCGGCCGGCGCGACGATCACGGTCAGCGAGAACATCGAAAGCGATCCGCGCCGCGGCTTCGCATCCTTCGGCGAGTTCGCCGCAGCAGTGCGCGGTGCTGCCAATAAGAACGCGGCCGCCGATCAGCGCCTGACGATCGGCGCGGCCGCGCCGGCATCCGGCTCGTACGCCAACGAAGGCTCCGGCGCTGATGGCGGCTTCGCCATCCCGCCGCAGTTCTCGGCCGACATCTGGAATATGTCGCTCGGCGAGGGCTCCCTCATCCCCATGACCGACAACACGGAAGTGTCGGGCAATGGCATGGCGTTCCCGAAGGACGAAACGACCCCGTGGGGTGGTTCGGGTGTCCAGGCGTACTGGCAGAACGAAGCGGCTGCCGCGAATGCAACGAAGCCTATGCTCGGCCTCGACACGCTGCGCCTGCACAAGCTGATGGCGCTCGTGCCGGTGACCGACGAATTGCTCGCCGACGGCGTGGCGCTCGGCAGCTATCTCAGCCAGATCGCGCCGGATCGCATCATGTGGAAGGCCAATGAGGCGATCCTGTTCGGCACGGGTGCCGGTCAGCCGTTCGGCTGCCTGAACGCAAAGGCACTCGTGGTCGTCGCCAAGGAGACCGGCCAGGGGACGGGCACGATCGAGCAGATGAACATCTCGAAGATGCGCAGCCGCCTGAAGACCGGCGAGCTGAAGAACGCCGTGTGGATCGGCAACCCCGACATCCTTCCGCCGCTCGAATCGATGACCGTCGGCCAGATCCCGATCTTCCTGCCGCCGGGCACCGGTATCCGCGATGGCGGCTACGACGGCACGCTGAACGGTCGTCCTCTGATTCTCAGCGAACACGCTGCGGCGCTCGGCTCGCAGAGCGACCTGTCGCTGGTTTCGCTGAAGGGCTATCGCACGATCACGAAGGCGGGCGGAATCGAGACGGCAACGTCGATGCACCTGTACTTCGACGCCGATCTCACGGCGTTCCGCTTCATGTTCCGCATCGACGGTCAGCCGATCATCAAGGCGCCGATCACGCCGCCGGCCGGCAAGAGCACGAACAGCCGTTCGTACTTCGTCACGCTGGGCGCGCGCCCCTAAGCGGGCCTTCGGATCCGATGGGCGCGGACTCGATCCGCGTCCCGTATCTGCTCACCATTCAAGGAAAGATCATGCTGAACATCAAGGCTACCGAAGCCCTCGCGGTGCTCGACTCGATCCAGCCGTCGAACCAGGCCGCTGGTGCGGAAACGACTGGCTGGGTTCCGGTCAGCGCGTTTCACAAGCTGCTCGCGGTGATTCAAGCGGGCACGCTCGGCGCGTCGGCAACCATCAACGCGAAGCTCCAGCAGGCGCAGGACGCCACCGGCACGGGGGCAAAGGACGTCACCGGCGAGGCAATCACGGCGATCACGGCCAGCAACTCGATCGCTGCGATCAATCTCGATCCGGCGCAGCTCGACGTCGCCAATGGCTTCTCGTTCGTGCAACTGTCGGTGACGGTCGGCACCGCTGCCAGCTTGACCTCGGCGCTGCTGCTCGGCTTCGCGCCACGCTACGCGCCGGCGTCGGACGCCAACAACGCGTCGGTCGCGCAGATCGTCGGCTAAACGGCAACCGGGCGGCTCGGGCCGCCCGATAGACCATGCCCATTCAAGTCCTCACCGCACCCCGCGCCGAGCCGATCACCCTCGACGAGGCGAAGCTGCAGGCGCGCGTCGACATCGACGACGACGATGTGCTCATCGGCGCGCTGATTTCGGCGACGCGCGACTATGCCGAAGGCCTGACGCACAAGCAGATGGTCGCAGCGCGTTTCAAGCAGGTGCTCGACAGCTTTCCGGGTCCGTCGCTGATCGGCATCCCATACGGTCGCGCGCTGACGCTGCCGGGGCACGCGATCTACCTCGAGCGCAACCCAGTGCTGTGCGTCGAGTCGATCCAGTATCTCGACATGGCCGGTGACGTGCAGACGATGCCCGAAGCCAACTATACGGTCGACTATGCATCCGACCCGGTACGCATCACGCCGGTATTCGGGCAAATCTGGCCTATTCCGCTGCCGCAGATCGCCGCGGTGTGGGTCAATTTCCGCGCTGGTTACGCCGATGCGCTCACGGCCGACACATCGGCCAACACGATCGCTGCGCCGCTGTGGAAGTCTCTCGCGGTGGGTGACGCGGTGCGCTTCTCCAACGTCACTGGCGCGCTGCCCACGCCATTGCAGCCGAACACCGATTACACCGTGTCGGCTGTCGTCTCGCCGGGCGTCTATCAGTTGCAGGGCGTCACGCTGACCGATGCCGGCAGCGGCCAGTCGTTCATCGGCGTGATCCCGGAAGGCTTCAAGGCGTGGATGAAGATCCGGCTCGCGACGCTCTACGAGAATCGCGAGGAAGTCGCGATCATGACGCGCGGCAAGATCGACGCACTGCCGTATGTCGACCGGCTGCTCGACGCCTACATGACGTGGGAGTTCTGACGTGGGCATCGTGAATGGTTTCGTGGTGCGCAGTGGCAACCTGCGTCGGCGCCTCACGTTCCAGACTCGCCAGACGACACAGGACACGCTCGGTCAGCAGAGCACGACCTGGGTCGATGCGTTCACCGTGTGGGGCGAAATCGACGCGCTGACCGGCCGCGAGCTCATCGCGGCGCAGGCCGTGCAGTCGAGCGTCACGCACACGATCACGGTGCGTTACCGGTCCGAGTTGCAGGTCCCGAAGGTGGTCGCTGCAATGCGTATCGTCTACGGTTCGCGGATCTTCGACATCCATGCGGCGATGAATGAAGACGAGCGCAACCGGGTCGTTTCCATCCTCGCCGAAGAAGGGCTGAGCGATGGCTAATAGTGCTGAGCAGATTCTCTACAACGCGCTGACGGCGCTCGGCCAAGGCGGCGTCTATCCGGACGTCGCGCCGGCGAACGCAGCGCGGCCGTGGTTCACATATCAGGCGGTTGGCGGTCAGAGCGTCAACCAGCTCGACGACGTGGTCGCTCTCCAGAACGCACGTGTCCAGGTGAACGCCTGGGCGACGACGCGACTGGAAGCGGTCGCGATGATCAACGCCGCAATTGGCGCGCTCTGTCCGGAACCGATCCTCGCGACGTCGCTCGGTGCGCCCGTGAGCACCTACGAGCCGGACACCAAACTTTACGGATCACGGATCGATTTTTCGATCTGGTTCAACCCCTGAAATTCCCTTTCGGCCGGCATTGTGCGGGCCATCACATATGAGGTGTGAAAATGACCAGCTCCGCAATCAGCGCGCAAGGTTCCACGCTCCAGATCAGCACCGGCACCGGCGCGGCGGTCACGATCACCGGTCTCGTTACCGGCTTTCCGACTATCGTCAAGGCAACGGCGCATGGTCTCACGAACGGTAGCGTCGTGTCGTTCGGCGCGCTCACCGGGAACACGGTCCTGAACGGCCTGACGTGCGTTGTCAAGAACGCCACGGCGAACACGTTCGCTGTTGACGTCGACACCACGGGTGGCCCGGCGTGGGTCTCGGGCGGCACCGCGACGCCCGTGCAGTGGACGAAGATCAAGAACCTGATCAGCTTCAAGGGTTTCGACGGCCAGGCCGCCGAGCTCGACGCGACCGATCTGGATTCGGTCGCAAAGGAATTCCGCATCGGCCTCCAGGATTGGGGCAACGTGCAGATCGATATGAACCGCGATTTCTCCGATCCGGGTCAGCAGGCGCTCGACGCCTCGAAGCGCAGCGCCTCGATGGAGACCTACCTGCTGACGCTGCCGAGCGGCAGGACGCGCACTTTCAACGCCTACTGCAAGGCGTCGCCGCTCGAAGGTGGTGTCGACAAGCTCCTGCAGTCGACGAGCGTCACGCTGCGCATCACTGGCGACGTGACCGACGCTTAATCGCGCGACGCGGTCCTTTCCTGAACTGAATCCACGAGAGACACGATGCTTACCAAAGACCAGATTCTCGCCGCATCCGATGCGGTGATCCAGACCGTCGAAGTGCCGGAATGGGGCGGCGCCGTCGGCGTCAAGGCCATGAGCGGCCTGGAGCGCGATGCGTTCTATGCGACCGTCGGCGAAAAGCCGTCGAATGCCCGATTCTCCGCGGCGCTGCTCGTCGCCACCGTCGTCGACGATACCGGCGCGCCGATCTTCGCGGCCGATGATCTGGACGCTCTCATGAAAAAGAGTGCAATCGTAGTGGCGCGCCTCGTCGACGTGTCGCTCGCGCTCAACGCGATCGGGCCGAAGGCCGTCGAGGATGCGGCAAAAAACTCCGGCGCCGCCCTGAGCGGCGCTTCTGGTTCCGGCTCGCCGCTCACCTCGGAAAATCAGTAGCACAGGCGCAGCGCGAGATTTCGAGCGCTGAATTCACCGAGTGGATCGCCTTCAGCCAGGTCGAGCCATTCGGGAGCCACTACGACGATCTGCGCGCGGGCGTGATCGCGTCGATGCTCGCGAACGTGAACCGGAACACGAAGGTGCGGCGCGAGCCATTCGACGCGCTGGACTTCATCCCATGGAACGATCATCACCGCGACGCGGAGACGGCCGAGCCGCTCCTGCTTGACGACCCTGAGGCGCATTCCGCAATGATCGACCGCATGCTTTTCCCGCGTCGCAATGGCTAAGTCCGTCACGATCGAGAACCCGGAAGCGCTCACCGCGGCGATCAGCCGGCTCGAAGAGGTGCAGAGCGAGTCGGTGCTGCGGCAGGCGGCGGTGGCCGGTGCGCGCGTTCTGCTCGCCGAGATCCGCGCGCGCGCGCCGGTCGGTGACAGCACATACGAGCGCGGCAACAAGCAGCATCCGCCCGGCTTCCTGCGCGACTCGCTCCTGATTGCATACGACAAGGAGCTGTCGGTGCCGGGCAGTCTCGCGATGTACCTCGTGACGTGGTCGAAGGACGCCTACTACGGGCGTTTTCTCGAGTACGGCACGTCGAAGATGGGCGCGCAGCCGTTTCTGCGGCCCGGCTACCTGGCGGTGCGGGACGCAGCAGGGGAAGCGGTGATTCAAACCATCAACGCAAAGATCGAGGAACTGAAGCGTGGCTAATGACACCGTTGTCCGGATCGGAGCAGACGCGAACGGCTATATGGCCGAACTCGCCAAAGCAAAGACATCGGCGCAGGCGTTCGCGGTGTCGCAGGATGCGCTGGCTGCGCGCGTCACTACCGCGCAGCAGGCGATCAAGGAGGCGACGGCCAACAGCAGCACCGCCTCGACGCGCTCGGTCAACTCGTTTATCCAGTCGCTCGCGAAGCAGGCTGAACAGGCCGGCAAGACGCGCTCCGAGATGCTGCAGATGCAGGCATCGATGCTGGGCGTCTCTGCCGCGGCCACGCCGTACATCAACCAGATCAAGGCGGCCGAGCAGGCCATGGCCGGACTCGGTCACAGCTCGACCGGCACCCGCCGTGAGCTGCTGGTGATGGCGCACGAGCTGTCGCAGGGGAATTTCTCGCGGCTCGGCGGCTCGATGATGGTGCTCGCCGAGCGGATGGACCTCACGAAGTACATCACGCCGACGAACATCGCGCTGGCCGCGCTGGCCGTGGTGGCAGTGGGTGTCTATACGGCGCTGAACTCGGTGCAGGCCGAGGTCGACAAGTTCAACGCGTCGCTGAAGCTGACGAACGACTGGGCCGGCGTCACGCGCGAATCGGCGGCGCAGCTCGCGCAGACGATCGCCACGCAGACCGGCACCTCGTTCGGCACCGCGCAGTCGAACATCGACGCCACGGTCGCCTCCGGCCGCGTGCTCGGGCAGGATCTGCAGACCGTCACCATCATCGCGATGGACATGGCGAAGCAGACCGAGGAAGGGTTCGACAAGGCGCTCGAAAAGGTCATCGCGCAGTCGGATAACGTCCAGAAGGCGGCCGAGGACTGGCAGAAGTCGCACCACGACATGTCGCAGGCGACGCTCGACCACATCAAGGCGGTCGACGAGGCGGGCGACCACGTCACGGCACTCCGCATCCTGTACGACCAGGAACTGCAGACGATGCAGTCGGGCACCTCGACGCAGGTCGGCCTCATGAGCCGGATGTGGCATGGGTTCCTCGATGACGTCGGCCGGATCGGCCGGGCGATGACGGGCAACTCGACCTCGACCGACCAGCTGGCTGCGCTGAAGTCCCAACTGGCCGACACCCGCGCGGACGGTCCCAACCCGCTCGGCATCAACTCGAAGGCGATCCAGGACCAGATCGCCGCGCTCGAAAAGCAGATGCAGGCGCAACAGGCCGCGACGGACCAGCAGAACCGGGCGAAGAGCGCCGCGGCGTCGCTCGACCAGATGCAGCAGACGGTGAACAAGGCGCTCGAGCAGGGCGCCTCCAACGCCGAGAAGCGCACAAAGGCCGAGAAGTCGCTGAATGACCAGTACACGCAGCGCATCGCGCTCGCGAAGCAGGCCGGCACATACACGCCGCAACTTGACGCACAGTTCGCCTCACAGCGCGACAGGCTGATCGCCGACGCCGACAACCGCTACAAAGATCCGAAGACGCCGAAGGCGCCTGCGTATCACGACGACGCTGCCACGGCGAAAATGCAGCAGTTGAGCGATCAGCATGCGACATTGCAGGCGCAGCTCGACACGGATCAGAAGCTCTCCGGCGCCGAGCAGGAGCTCGTGAAGTTCAACCAGCAGATCAGCGACTGGAAAGGCAAAACGCTCACCGATGCGCAAAAGAGCCTCGTCGCGCATCAGGACGAGTTGCGCGTGATGCTCCAGCAGAACGTGCAGCTTGAGAAACAGATCCAGCAGCGCGAGGAAATCCAGAAGCTGCACGAGCGCTCCGGACAGATCGGTAGTGCGATCGACGCGTACCAGACCAACCAGCGCGGGCAGTATTCGCGGCAACTGGACGCCTACGGCATGGGCACCGAAGCGCAGCAGCGCGCGCAGGCGGTGAAGGGCATCTATGGCGAGTACAACCGGCAGGCCGAAGAACTGACGAAATCCACGCCTGCGGATCTGCTGGGGAGCAAGGATTACCAGGACGACCTCGCAAAAATCCAGGCTGGCCTGCAGCAGTCGCTGCAGCTATACGACCAGTACTACACCGATCTGAAGGAGAAGCAGGCCGACTGGACGAACGGCGTCGCCACGGCCATGCAGGATTACGTGGACATGTCAGCGAACTCCGCGCGCTCGGCGCAGCAGGCATTCGAGGGCGCCACGAAAAGCATCGAAGACGCGGTCACGAAGTTCGTGACGACCGGAAAGATCAACCTGCAGAGCCTCTCGCAGACGATCGAAACCGACATTACCCGGAAGATCGTGCAGAACGGCATTTCGGGCCTGTTCAGCAATGGCTCGAGCATGCTCGGCGCCCTGTCCGGATTTTTCTCGAAGAACACGGGCGCCGCCGCCAATGTCGCGAGCGCGCTGCCGGGCGACTCGCTCGGCAACCTGATGAATCTCACCAAGGGATTCGGCACGATGGGCGGCCCGATGAACGTCGCCGAGCTGCAGTCGGCGATCCAGAGCACGTCGACATTGACCGCCGCGACCGCGACCGTCGCCAGCATGACCGTCGGCACGATGGTCGGATCGGGCGGCAGCGGATCGGGGGGCGCCGGCGATGCGCTTGGCGGTCTTCTCGGCAGCCTGGGCGGCGGCGATATGGCGGGCATGTTTGGATTCACTGCGACCGGCGTCGCCGGCAGCGCGGACGCCGTCGCAAGCGGCGCAGGTATCGGCGACGGCATGTCGACCCTTTTCGGTTTGGGCGGCAGTTCGGCGTTTAGCGACGCGGCGATGGCGGCAGCGTCGGCGGTGGCCGGCGGCGGCGACGTCTCGGGCGGCAGTCCGTACTACGTCGGCGAGCAGGGGCCGGAACTGTTTGTCCCCGGTGTGAGCGGCAGCATCGTCCCGCACTATGCGCTCACGAACGCACCTGACCGGACGCCTGCGACCTCGTCATCGGGGTCCGCCGGCAGCACCTTCAACATGAACATTTCTGTGCCGCCCGGCTCGACGCAGCAGACGGCCAACCAGCAGGCGATGTCGATCATGCGTCAGGCGCGCATTGCGATGGCGAGGAACGGATGACCTTTCTCGAATCTCCGCGTTTTCCCGACAACATCGCGTTCGGCGCGACGGTTGGCCCGACGTTCAGCACGGTGGTGGCGACTGTGTACAGCGGCCGCGAGCAACGCACGCCAGCATGGACGCAGTCGCGGCTGCAGTTCGAAGTCGGCCGGCGTGCGATGAACGCGATCGACACCGCGGCGCTCGATGCGTTCTTCCGAGCCGCGCAGGGCAAGGCGAACGGCTTCCGCATCAAGGACTGGACGGATTATCTGGACGCGGGCGCGGGCGTGCTGATCCAGACCACGACGCCGGGCGTCTGGCAGATGGCCAAGAATTACGTGGCCGGGGCGCTCTCCAACCAGCGATTGATTCGCAAGCCTGTCTATGGTCTGGTCGCCATCCAGCGCGGGGGCGTCGCGGCGATCGCGGGCGGCTCTGCCGGGAACGTCTCGATCGACTCGACGACGGGCCTCGTGACGTTCGTCGCGGACAGCGCGGCGACCTGTTCCGCCTGGAGCGCAGGCGCGACGACGAGTTTCATGGTGCCGTCTGTTCCTGCGGCGTGGACGGTGGGCAAGCAGCTTTCGTTTTCGGGGATCACAGGCGACGCTGGCGGTGTGCTGAATGGAAAGAGCGTCGCGATCACTGCGATCAACGGAACGACCGTGACCGTCTCTGCTGCGACGACCGGCGATACGCTGACGGGCGGCACGGCGCAGCTCTATCCGCAGCCGAATGAATCGCTGACATGGACCGGCCAGTTCGATGTGCCCGTGCGCTTTGACACCGACCAGATGCAGAAACAGATCCTGGACCGGAGCGGCCCGTCAGGCGATCTGATCGTCACCTGGGACTCCGTGCCCATCATCGAAATCCGCGTATGAGTCGGAACATCAGCCAGGCGATGGCGACATGGCTGGCGTCGGACGTGCTGACGTTCGCCACCTGTGCGCAGATCACGCGTAAGGACGGCACGGCGTTCGGCTTTACCGACCACGACGCCGACATCGTCTACAACGGCTTCACGTATCAAAGCCGCGGCGGCTATTCGCCATCGGCCGTCGAGGCGGCCGACGATCTGTCCACGGCGAATCTTGAGATCAATGCCCTGTTTCTGGACAGCGGCGGTGCCGTGACGCAGGCCGACATCGAAGCCGGGTTGTGGGATAACGCAGCGGTCCTGATCTTCGGTGTGAACTATGCCGACCTGACAATGGGCCAGGTCAACCTGACAGCCGGCAACCTGGGGCAGTTCACCATCCTGAACGGAGGATGGAAGGTGGAGCTGCGCGGCCTGGCGCAAACGCTGCAGCAGACCATTTCGCAGATGTACTCGCCGAGCTGCCGCGCGCTCTTCGGTGACAGCCGCTGCAAGCTCACGCCACCGACCGCGAGCGGCATGGTGGCATCGGTCACGACGGCGGGAATGGTGTGGAGCGATCCGTCGCTTACGCAGACCGGACCGGTCAGCGAATACATCGACACGATCGGCTACACGATTCCAACCGCGTCGCCGTACCAGATCATCGTCGTGCCGCCGAGCGGTTCGTGGGCGTCCTCCGTATCGGTGGTGGACGGCGGGAAACAGACCTACGGGCAGACAGGCGGCTCGCCGGGAAATCTGCAGTATTCGGTGACACCGAACGCGGACGGCAGCGCGACCTACACGTTCAACAGCAACAACGCCGGCAATGAGATATTCATCAATTTCAATTACGCGCAGGGTTATTTCAGCTTCGGCACCGTGCGATGGACGAGCGGCGCGAACGCTGGATACAGCTTCAACGTCAGGACGTTTTCACCCGGCGTCGTGACGCTGTCGCTGCCGACGCCGTTTCCCATTTCCGCCGGCGACCAGTACGTGATCACGGCCGGATGCGACAGGCAGATCGGCACGTGCGTCGCGCGCTGGAACAATGTGGTGAATTTCCGCGGTGAGCCTTATATCCCCGGTCCCGATGTCATCCTTGCACCGCTTAGCTGATCCACCCATGACCATCACACGCGAACAGATCGTCGCAGAAGCCCGCACGTGGCTCGGCACGAAATACCGGCACCAGGGGCGCGTCAAGGGTCTGAGCGTCGACTGCGTGGGCCTCGTGTTCGGCGTCGCCGCCGCGCTGGGCGTGCCGCATCAACCCGTGAGCGATTACAGCCGTCGACCGGACGGAACGCTCATGCCGGGGATCGAGGCGCAGACCGAGCCGGTTACTGGCGAGCCTGACGCTGGCGACATCGTGGTCTTTCAGTGGGCGGCTGAGCCGATGCATGTGGCGATCCTGACGTCGCCTGATCACATCATCCATGCGTTTGCGATCAACCGCGTCGTCTGCGAACACCGCATCGACGAGCGGTGGCGGCGCAGGATCGCCTGCTTCCGTGCCTTCCCTGGGGTGGCCTGATGGGTCAGTCAGTAGGCCTTGCGCTGGGCATCGTCGGCGCGGCCGTCGGCGGCTTTTTCACGGGTGGCGCGACCTGGGCGATCGAGGCGGGCATGATCGGCGGCGAACTGCTCGGCAGCCTCCTGTCTCCGCAGAAGGGGCCGAGTCCGTCCGACGTGCGCGTGCAGGACAGTGCTTACGGCAAATACATTCCGCAGGTGTGGGGGCGCTATCGGATCGCGGGCAACGTGATCTGGATCGGAACGCCGCACAGCCACGGATCCAGCGGCGGCAAGGGCGGCGGCAAGCAGGGGCAGCCCTACACCACACTGTCGTTTGCCGTGTCGCTGTGCGAAGGTCCAATCACCGGCATCACACGCATCTGGGCCAACGGCCAGTTGATCTATGACGTCAGCAACCCGTCCGACTGGCAGTCGCTCTCGGGCTCCTCGTCGATGGTCACGGGCTGGACGTTGTATTACGGCGACGAGAACCAGATGCCCGACCCGCTGATGGAGTCTTACACCGGGGCGAGCACGCCGGCCTATCGCGGGATGGCCTATGTGGTGTTCAATGAGTTGAACCTGCAGCAGTGGGGCAACTACATGCCCTCGCTGACCTTCGAGGTGCAGGGCCACGGCGCCGCCAATGTCAGCTCCACCATCACGGCCACTGCGGCCAATCCGCCGCTCTCCGGAACCGGCGACGGTGGCTGGGTAGCCACGTCCATCATCCCGGGCGGGTCGGTCGTCGGCCAGGTCATGCAGTCATACGCATCCGGTCCCACCATCATCGGCCAGTGGGCTGGATTCACACTCGGGCCGTACGGCACGACGTTCAGCCGCGTGGGCACCCGGAGCATCGGGCTGAACACCCTGGGCGACAACTTCCAGACCTACGACCAGGACGGCCAGGGGCGCATCCTGATCGACGTGGGCACGCTGTACGGGCCAGACGGCACCTACGTCGACAACGCGGGGCCGAGCTGGGGCATGCTGGCGTTCGGCCAGGGCGCCGCGCTGGTCGCGAACGGCATCGTCTACGCGTCCTCGTGGTTTGCCGGCAGCTCCAGAGGAAACTGGATCGGCCAGAACCAGATCCCGTACCAGACCACCTACATCACGCGCTACCTCGGTGCTACGTCGACCTCGGTGTGGGGGCTGGACAATAATGGGCACCTGATCCAGATGGACCTCAGTGGCGACCTTATTGCCGACCACGGCGTCGCGCCGGGTGTCGGGATCGGCGTGGCCAACGCCGACACGCAGGTCTACGTGGTGGACCAGTACAGCAACGTGTGGATGTTCAACGGGGCGTCGTGGATCGAGCAGCCGTTCAAGGCACCGGCCGTCTGGGTCGGCGCGCAGATCATGAGCGTGCAGGAGAACATGGTCGTCATTGCCGGCAACACTGCCACAGGCAACGCGCAGGTCGAGATCCTGCCGTTCACGTCCATCGCCTCGAGTACGACCGGCGCGATCATCACGTCCGTATGCGAGCAGGCCAACCTGCAAGCGTCGCAGATCGACGTGAGCCAGATGACCGACACGGTGATCGGCTTCGCGAGCACCAGCAACAGCAGCCCGCGCGACATTCTCAAGCCGCTACTTTCGGCCTACTTCATCGACGTGAGCGACAGTGATGGGATGCTGAAATTCGTGCGCCGGGGCGCGACGCCGACCATTACGATCCCCTGGGATGATCTAGGAGCAGACGCGAACCCGGGCAGCACGCAGCAGCAGAACCCGATTTCCGAGACGGTCACACAGGAATTTGAGCTGCCGCGCAGCGAGACGGTCAGCTATCTCTCGTCATCGACGGACTACCAGACCCTCACGCAGCGGGCGTTCAACAGCAACACGATGTCGAACCTCGACGAAACGGTGTCGGTGCCGATCGTGCTGGCCGACAACGACGCGCGCGCGCGCGCCGAGGCGATGCTGTGGGAGCGGTGGAGCAAGCGGCGCAGCTTCACGTTTGCCACGACTTACAAGTGGCTGCAGCTCGAGCCGGGTGATACCGTGCTGCTGCAGCAGCAGTCGGGCGCGAGCGTGCCGGTGCGCATCACGAAGGTTCAGGCCGACGGCAAGGGCGTCTGCACCTTCAACGCCGATTTCACGGTGCCGCAGATCTATCCGAATCCGGGCACGCAGTCCACCGTGCAGGCGGCGGTCGCGCAGGGCGTGCCCGTCCAGAAGGTGCCCTACAGCGGGCCCACCGTCCTCGAGATCATGGACATTCCGCCGCTGCGTGCGCAGGACGCCACGACGCCGGGCCTGTATCTGGCTGCCTGTGGCTTCTCGAACAACTGGCCCGGCGCGATCGTGGACGTGAGCCGCGACGACGTGAACTTCACGCAGATGGCGCAGGCGCTGCAGGCCGCGGTGATCGGTCAGGCGTCGACCGTGCTCGGCACGTTCAGCGGCAACATCCCGGACGAGCTCAATCAGGTCACGATCCAGCTATTCAATCAGGACGCGGAACTTTCGTCGGTCAGCTATGCGAGTTTCCTGAACGGCGCGAACGTCGCATACCTCGGCGGCGAAATCATTTTCTTCCGCAATGCGACGCAGATCAGCGCCAACCAGTGGACGCTGAGCGGCCTGCTGCGCGGCCAGATCGGCACCGAGGCAGCGAAGTCGACGCACGCATTCGGCGAGTATTTTGTGCTGCTCAACAGCGCGAACCTATATCCGATCAGCGTCAACCTGTCGGACATCGGCCAGACGCTGTGGTTTGAGCCGTACCTGAACAACCTGATGGGCAGCACGCCGGGCTCGGCCGTCAGCGCGCAACCAGCAAACGCCCGCCTCGCGCCGCTCTCTCCGCACCTGCTGACAGTGCAGCCTGTGCTCAGTCCGGCAAGCTCGTTCATGCTGCGCTGGTTCCGCAAGGCGCGCATCAACTACCAGTGGCTGGACGGAGCCGACGTGCCGCTCGACTGGTCGCAGGAATCCTACCGCATCAACATTTTCAACTCGTCAGGCGTGCAGAAGAATTCCTACGTCCTGACCAGTGCGGGTGTGATGTGGAACGGCGGCACGCCGCAGGCCTACGCGGCCAACCCGGCAAGCCAGACGCTGCCACCGTTCAACTATGGCTCGGGCCAGAACCAGCCGTATTTCATCTACACGTCCGCGATGGCCGCCAACGATGGTTTCTCGAGTGGGCAGAGCATCACCGCAACTGTGAGCCAGATCGGCGACTACGGCGTGGCCGGCGGTACCGCCTCCGTTACGTTCACCAGGTAATCCCATGTCCAACAGCACGACACTTATCGACCAGATCAGCTCGACGCAGGCGACGAAGGAAGTCCTCGTCAATGCCAACTTCGACGCCGCGTCGCCCGCCATGATCTGGGGGCGTCACGCTTCGGCGACCAGCGGCCTGACGTGGGGCTATTACGGCGGATGTTTCTATACATCGACCAGCGGCGCACAGTCCTTTTCGAATGGCACCGTGACGCTGACAGCCAGCACCACGAATTACGTCTATGCCAATGCGACGACCGGCGCAGTCGGCGTGGCCACGACCGGCTTTCCGGCAGGGGCGATCCCGCTTTACAGCGTCGTGACCAACGCGAGCGGCGTTACGAGCTACACCGACGTGCGCAGTTACGCACCGAGCGCGCTCGCGACCGGCACGGCCTACGACGTCGGTGGCTATCTGGAAAAGCAGGTACTCGGCAACGAGTCGGCATGGGGCTTCTGTTCGCCCCGCTCCTGGACGTTGCCCGCTGGCGCATCGGGCGCGGCGGTCGCGAATGTCGCGGCCACGGCGGCCTATACGCTCACACTCAACTACAACGGCTCGGCGGTCGGCACGATCAGCTGGGCGGCCGGCGCGACGGTCGGTACGGTGGCCATCACGTCGGCGGTCGCCGTGTCGGCCGGCGGCATGTTCACGCTGACCGGTCAGGCGACACCCGATTCGACGCTCGCGGGCATCGCCTTCACGTTCGCCGGCACGCGCCCATAAGGTGAACCATGACAGCTAACGCCACGGCCATCTGCAACAGTTTCAAGATCGAGCTGCTGAAGGGCTTTCACGCCTTCAATTCCGACTTCCGCACCGCCGACACCTTCAAGGCCGCGCTCTACACGCAGAATCAGGGCATGGGCGCAGGGACGACGGCCTATACGACGGCCGGCGAGGTCAGCGGGAGCGGCTACACGGCAGGGGGCGTCCCCGTGACGTTCGTCGCCCCTGCGCTATCGGGCGGAAGCTCTGCCGTCACGACGCCCACGGCCAACATCGTTTTCCCGGCCATCACAATCGCCTCGCCGTTTGACTGCGCGCTGGTCTACAACGCTAGCCAGGGCAACCGCGCGGTCGGGGTCTACGCCTTCGCCGCACAGTCCATCAACAATGCTGACATGACCCTGATCGTGCCCGCCGATGGTCAGGGTCAGGCGCTGGTGGAGATCGACTGAGTGCATGTATAGTTTGCCGGTTAGAAATAGGGGAGGATGCAATGATTGATGTGCAGCGGGCCTTTGTTGTGTCGGCAGCGATATTTCTGGCACTCGTTATGGCCGATGTGGTCGGTATGCGCGCCGCAGGGTTCGCCATCGCATGGGGATCTTCGCGTGTCCTGATCGGCGTGGCTCTTGCGTGTGCCGTGGTGCACTGTGCTGGACGGGCCCAGCGGTACCGGCATTTGCGCGGGTGGCTAAGCCCAAATGCATGGGGTGCCGCGCTCGGCACGCTCGCCTATATCGGGGCATTTGTCGTAGCCGCTAGCATTTTTCAAGCTATCGCCGTTGCGCACAGCGCGCCGCTGGTGGATGACGCACTGATACGCGCAGATGCCGCGCTGGGATTCTCGTGGCCCGACCTGGCGCGCTGGTATGCCTCGCACGATGGCGCGGCGCATCTGTCCCAATGTGTCTACTTGCTGTGGGGGGTAGAGATCGTGCTGACGGCGATGTTCCTGCTCTGGACGCGACGCATGGCTGCTCTTGGCGAGTTCCTCGCGCTGTTCTACGCTGCCACGGCTATCGCTATCGTGGTCTCTGCATACTATCCGGCGACGAACCCGATGTTTCATTTCGGATTGGTTGCGCAAGGCGACGCCTCTCCTTGGTCACTATTTTATCCGCTGCGGAATGGCCTGCGGCTGATCGATCTGTCGCAGCATCAGGGGCTTGTGTCAATGCCGTCAATGCATGCGGCCGGGGCGGTCCTGTTCGTGTACGCCGTCAGAGGCATTCGGGGCATATTCCCTATCTCTGTCGCCGTGAACGCAGCCGTTTCTTTTACAGCCCTCTACTGCGGGGCTCACTACCTCGTCGACATCCTCGGGGGGTTCGCACTTGCCGGTGGCCTGATCGTTGTCGGCCGCCTGCTGCTTTATGTGCGACCGTCCGATGCGGTCAACTATTCTGGAGTCGCGAATGGCCCTTCTCTTCGCTGAAGGCTTCGACCCTTACGGCAGTCTTGCCAATATGCAGGCTTCGCGCTGGGGGGCGGTTGGTGCAGAGCAGACAGCGCCGGTTCCTACCCTTGTGGCGGCCGCTGGACCGTTTGGCACGCAAGCCCTTCAGATGCCTGGCGCATATAACACTGCGGGGTTCTTACGCACGAACCAAATCGCGGGCCTATCCTTATCTAATACCCTATGCATTGGTTTTTGGCGAAAGTGCACTATTGGCGGCTCCTTTGGCTACTCCGGTACTATTTCCCGTGACGGTGGGCTAGTTCTGCCCAATTCGTCAAACGGATTTGCAACATTAATCGGGGATAACGCCAGCGGCCTGATAACGATATATAACCCGGCTAATCAGACGGCGTTAGTCACTACCGGCAAAGCCATTAACGACGGCAATTGGCACTACATCGAAGCCTCGTTCGTGTTCTCAGCGACGTCTGGAAGCTTTCAGCTATACGTGGATGGCGTCGTAGTCGCCAACGCGTCGGGGCTTCAGACATGGGTGAGCGGCGTTACGTTGTTAGGCACCATTGGCTTTGGCGCATATGGCGCGACCAACTCCGGTAATACATACACTGTGCAATACGACGACGTTCAAGTGTGGGACAACACCGGCTCGACGTTCAACACCTTCCCGCGCGGCCCGAAACGCATCACGACGCTGAACCCGGCGGGCGCAGGGAGTAGCACGCAGTTCACGCCGTCGAGTGGCAGTAACTACAGCATCGCGGCGCAGGCATGGGGCGCCAGCGGGACGCTCACGGATACGGGCACGGGGCATACCGACCTGTACACGACCGGCGGCGTCTCGTACTCGCCGGGCATGGTGGACGGCGTGCTGGTCACGGCACTCGCCAGCAACCCAGCAGGTGATGGTGCGCACAGCCTTACCCCGAAAATCCAGACGCAGAGCATCCAGTCGGGGGCGAGCAGTGTGCTCACCGCCACGGCGACCGAAGTCTCGACCCTGTTCACGGCGGACGCGACCGGCGCTGCGCTGACGGCGGCCACCATCAACAGTATGCAGATCGGCTTCGGGGACTGAGATGGCGACCAGCCAGTCTTCCGTCGTCAAATCCTTTGCCGAGGTCATCGGCGCCCTGGGGCCAGCAGAATCTGCCGTCGTCAAATCCTTCGCGGAAGTGATCGGCGGCCTCGGGCCGTCCCGATCTGGCGTCGCCAAGGTGTTCGCAGAGGTCATCGCGGACAGCAACCTGCTGGCGTCGAAGTACGTGTCAGGAGTCGTGACTGTGCAGGGCGTGGCGACGGCCGGTCTGACAGTGCGGGCGTACGACCAGGTCACGGGCGCGCTGCTGGGAAGTGCGACAACAGCTTCGGATGGCAGCTACCGCATCATGTGTTACGCCAACGGCAGCGATCAGGTGTTCGTGGCGGCGTTCGATCCGTCGACCTATCAGGCGATGATCTTCGACCAGATCCAGCCGGGGTGATCCATGACCTATAGCCCACCCGCCAGTAACGCGGTCAGTTTCAATTTTGCAAGCAGTGCCAGCGCACCGGCCTCCAATGCCGTCAGCTTCGCATTCGGGCGCGCCAGCACCACGGCGGCGCTAACCGGTGCACAGGCTGCATCGCGCGCGGGCTCCGTGACGTTCATGAAGGGGCGAGTGGCGAGCCTGACTGGGGCGCACGCGACGACGAGACCTGGAGTGGTGTGGGTCGATGATGTTGTGCATCTGGTCGGCGCCAAGTGCGGGGCACGCGCCGGCGCGATTGTCCCGGTGGGGAGCATGCATCGCCGGTATGTGTTCGACGTGCCGAACTGAAGATTCGCAATACCGCAGATAGCCGCCTTAGGGCGGCTTTTTTACATCAGCAGCAAACGCCAACCGCCCTTGAGGCGGTTTTTCTTTTTCGGGGCATACATGATCAAGGACCTAATCGCCAGCGCGACGAATGCCGTATCAAGCACGACGGCGCCGATCGCTATTCCGGGCGGAGCTGCCGTCAGCATCTGGACGTGCCTCAATGGACACGATATTTCGTGGTGGGTAGGCGTGTTCACCATCGTG
Organism: Paraburkholderia tuberum STM678; assembly: GCF_902833905.1. Classification (GTDB taxonomy): domain Bacteria; phylum Pseudomonadota; class Gammaproteobacteria; order Burkholderiales; family Burkholderiaceae; genus Paraburkholderia; species Paraburkholderia tuberum. The sequence goes on from NZ_CADFGP010000006.1 coordinate 148,507, forward strand.
TTGCTCGTGCTGCAGATTCGCGACCGACTGTTTCCGAAGAGCAGGAGGCCGCAATGACGCCTGTCGACTTCATCAATGCGCTGTCGGCGCCCGCGCGTGAGCTGGCATCGACCACACGCATCCCCGCGAGCTTCACGGTTGCGCAGGCTGCGCTCGAATCCGGGTGGGCGAAATCGCAGCTTGCGACGCAGTACTTCAACCTCTTTGGCGTGAAAGCTGATGCGAGCTGGACCGGTCCCACGGTGATGTTGCCGACTACCGAATATGTCGGCGGCAAGCCGACAACAGTCACCGCAGCGTGGCGCGTGTATTCCAGTTGGCTCGCTAGCTTGCAGGACCGAGCTTCATTCCTGCAGAAGAACCCACGCTACTCGGCAGCGTTCTCGTGCCAGAGCGGCGACGCATTCGCGTGCGCGGTCGCGGCGGCGGGGTATGCAACCGACCCGAACTACGCCGCGAAAATCACTTCGATCATCAACACGCACAACCTGAGCGCGCTCGACAGTTGACGTCGGCGCGGTTGTTTTCCCAACTGGCCGCCGTGTGCGGCCGCTTTCATTTGGAGGTAGCAATGAACGTCTTCTTCTTCCTCGGCGCGGTTCTGCTCTATACCGCGTGGGGCGCGCTTGTTTTGCTCGGCAAGACCGATCCGAACGGCTATGTGGTAGCGATCGCTGCTGGTCTGACGTTCCTCGGCAAGCATGTGTCGTCAGGCCGCGGCGCAACTGACAAGTCCGTCCAACCGCCGCCGATTGGCGGCTATACGCCTACCGCTGCTGACGGTGCCACGTTGCCACCACCGCCCGCACCGACGGCAGGTGCGCCGGCGCCGACGCTGCAGTGATTCGCTCCGCTCTCGCGGCGTGCGCCTTGACGGGCTGCACGGTACTCGAGCACGTCCAGGTCGTCCCGGTAGTGAATCCCAAAACGTATGCCGTCAGTTGTTGCAAGGCATATGTCGAGTACAGCAAGACGACTCAGAGCTCCATCGAAGTTCAAAACAGTGATGCCAAAGGCGTGAGCGTAAAGCTTGGCGCCAAGTTTCGCTTCTGAATCCCCGCAAACCTCCGGACTAACCCGCCGGACCTCTCGCAAAACATCTGGAGTTTCCCCATGAAGAAGATCCTCGCCGCTTTCGCGGCTGGCCTCGTTGCGCTCGCTCTCGGCGCATGTTCGACCGCTCAACAGGCGAACGTGAACCAGACGTTGGCCAATCTGAACCAGACGAATCTGATCGCGCTGCAAACGATCAAGAGCGGCTGTTCAATCGTCGAACCTACACTCACGGCCGCAGCCGTCGCAAGCCCGCAGATCGCCAGCGCGGCGGCGGTCAATGGCGTTGTCTGCGCTACCGCAAGCGTGGCCGCTGATGCGGCTTCGGCAGTCGTCGCTGCTCAAGCGCCTGTAGCTTCGAGCTCGGCATCTGCTGCATCGGCTCCTATCGCCGCGAGCCAGTGAGATGGACTTCACGCCCATTCTAGCGGCGGCGCTTCGCTCGCAAGCGGCATACATCATGGACGTGACGCAGGCAAAGGCCGCGTTCGAAGCGCTTGGGCACACGTTCGTCGCCCAATATCAGGACGCGGACAGCCAAGCCGTTCTCTCGACCGATACGAGCGGCGCGACGTATCTCAGCATTTCGGGGACGCGATTCTCAGATCGGAAGATTGGCGATCTGTTCAATGACATCGATCTGGCGCCGGTCGACGTAGGCGGTGGCGCGAAGGTCACGCGCGGCGCGTATGAAAGCGCGAAGGAAATCTGGGATTGGGCGCTGAAGCTGGTGCCGGCCGGCGCGGTGTTCAACGTGTGCGGCCATTCGTTGGGCGGCTGGCGTACGAGCTTTACGCCGCTATTCATCCCTGATGCGCAGATCGGCACGCTGCACGCCTTCGAGCCGCCGAAGGGCGCGAACGTCGCGTACTACCAGAAGTTTGTGCGCGAGCTGGCGGGGCTCGTGATCGTCGGCAACGGGCGCGACATCTGGGTGAACTACCCGCGTCTCGGTGACTGGCTGCATCGCCCTGGCCCGATGATCTGGCTGACGTCGACGGGATTCGAGATGATCGACACGTCGAAATGGCCGGGCGGCTTCAATCCTAGTGACCACTCGATCGATCTGGTGGTTGCGCGGCTCGAAAAGTTGGCCGCTGCGCCGCTGAAGCCAGCAGCATGAAAACAGCCCGCAGCCTGCTTTTACAGGTCGTGGGCCGCGTCCTCGGTCCTCATATCACAGAAGCAAAAGAGCATGGACGACGCCCGCGGGGGGGAAGACCGCGTCGAAAGCCAAATGTCCGAACGAGCGCGTGTAAATGTCGTGTGCGAGCGCATAAAAGTAGAGGGCGACTATGCAGACCGCGAACGCGTAACTGCCGATGGTCTTCAATGTTCCGGCTTTCATCGTTTTCCCCGCGATGTGTAAATCGCGGGCTCGTCGTCGCTACCGATCGCCCGCACCCAGTGCACGCAGCCGCTTTCAGGCTGAGCTTGCACCTGTCGGCGGCCATCGCGGAGACACAGCGCATGTTGTCCGTCGGCAATTTCGCCGCCCCAATGCTCGCATCCGCGGCACGGGCGAGCGGTTCCATAGGGATTGGTTAGCCCCATCTCGATACCTGTATATCCGTACAGGTTTAGATAATACGCCAAGTCGGGAAATGCGCGTCTGGAATTGCGTTGTAAGCCTTTGATTTCATTAGGTCGCAGTTGTGCATCTCAATGGAGCCTTCGCGATCTCCTGGCACATCGTAACCGCATGAATTAATTGAGGAATCCTCTGTTTGATACTCATTACCTCTCACGTAATCGACGCAATGCACGCGAGCCGTCAATCTTCATTCCGAGCCCGCCGCATGCGATGCGTATGCCGCGCGAAGTGCTCAGTCCTGTCAATCGAGGAGTTTGAGATGAATGCGCATACCGATTTGATCGACCGTTATTTCGACACTTGGAACGAGACCGATGGCGCGCGTCGTCGCGAGTTGATCGCGGCAACGTGGAGCGCCGATGCCGACTATCGCGACCCGCTGCTGGCGGGCGCGGGCCACGATGGCATCGACGCCATGATCCGCGCGGTGCATGAGCGTTTTCCGCATCAAACGTTTCGCCGTACGACCGACGTCGACGGCTTCGCGAATCGCCTGCGCTTCTCGTGGGCACTGACGACCCCCGCGGGCGAGGCGATCGTGAAGGGCTCGGACTTCGGCGTGGTGGACGCGCATGGGCGTCTGCAAGCGGTCACCGGTTTTCTCGACGAAACCCCCGGCGCCGCCTGAGGCGTCTTTCACGGAGACGATCATGCATGAGCCCGCCGCTGCCAAGCCCGCACAAGTCCATCTCGCGTTGCTGCGCGTCGCGGCCGCGCTCGATGCGTTATCGAGCGCGATCGCCGGTTTCGCGCTGCTCGGCGGCGCGCGGGCGTTCATGTTCATCGCACTGCTCGGTTGGCGCGAGCCGGTGCTCGGCGGCGCGGGGCTCGTGCTGCTCGCTTTGGTCGGATGGCTGCGCTGGCAATGCGGTGCGAGCGCAGCGCCGCAAGACGTCCGGCGCGCTTGCTACAATCGATCGTCGTGCGGATGAAGCGTGACACGCATCGTCTTGCGCAAAGCTCACGACCTCACCCCCTCAGCATGTTCCCAACCGAACGACCTGGAGACCCCGTGCTGAAAAATCTGGACCCGCTACTGAACGCCGATATCCTGCACGCGCTGCGCTCGATGGGCCACGGCGACGAGCTCGTGATCTGCGACGCCAACTTCCCGGCCGACGCCGTCGCGCGCGATACCGTGCTCGGCAAGCCGCTGCGTCTCGACGGCGTCAGTTCGCCGCGCGCGATCCGCGCGGTGTTGTCGGTGCTGCCACTCGACACCTTTATCGAGCATCCCGCGTCGCGCATGGAAGTGGTTGGCGAGCCGCACACGATTCCCGCGGTGCAGCGCGAAGCGCAAGCCGAGGTCAACGCGGGCGAGGGGCGCGAGGTGCCCTTCGTGTCGATCGAGCGGTTCGCGTTTTACGAGCGTGCGCGCCAGGCATACTGTGTGATCGCGACGGGCGAGGAGCGCGGCTACGGCTGCTTCGTATTCACGAAGGGCGTGTTGCTCGCGCCGGACGCGCCACGCGTATAGTCGCTACCACCTTTCTCGATTCATCACGACAAACCCATGAGCTTCCAGCTAGCCAGTCTCGATCATCTCGTTCTGAACGTCGCCGACGTCGAAGTGAGCGCGGCGTGGTACGCGCGGATGCTCGGCATGCGACGCACCGAGTTCGCGTCGCGCACCGGCACGCGCGTGGCGATGAACTACGGCAATCAGAAGATCAATCTGCGTCCCGCGTCGGCCGATACCGTCGCCTGGTTCACGTCGCGCGAGGCGGTGCCGGGCACGGCGGACCTGTGCTTCGTGACCACCGCAAGCCCGGACGACGTCAAGGCGCACTGGCTTGCGCAAGGCGTCGCTATCGAGGCGGGGCCGGTGGAGCGCGACGGCGCGCGCGGCAAGATGACCTCGGTGTATTGCCGCGACCCGGACGGCAACCTGATCGAGGTCGCCACGTATCCGTCAGCTTGAGCGGGCTTGGAAATCGCGGCCATTGCTCATATGCTCAGGGGCGAGGCGGGGAACTGAGCCCGTCCATTCGGGTCTGCTGCTTATTCATTACAGGAGTCCCCCCATGTCGCGTCCCGTCGATTTCGGCATTATTTTCATCGCCCGTCTTGCGCTTTCCGTGCTGTTCCTGTGGAGCGGGGTGATGAAACTGCTGGGCTATGCGGGCTTCGTCGGCTACCTGCATTCGAAAGGTGTGCCGTTCGTGCAGATCGCCGCGCCGATCGCAACCGCGATCGAGGTGCTCGGCGGCCTGCTGCTCGTGGTCGGCTTCAAGGTACGGCCGCTCGCGCTGATCATGGCGGCGTATACGGTCGCGACGGCGGTGCTCGGCCACGACTTCTGGAATATCACCGACCCTGCGTTGCAGCACGACATGGTGATTCATTTCTGGAAGAACATCGGAATCGCGGGCGGTTTCCTGCTGCTGTTCGTTACCGGCGCGGGGCGTCTGAGCATCGACAACGCGCGCGCGCCGCGCAGCGGACTCGGCGGGCTGTAAAGCGTGAGCGCGCGCAGTCGGCGCGGCCCGCATCCTGCTACACAGCAGGATTTCCAATCCGCGCCAATCATGGGAGCAGATGATGATTCAGAACTTCGAGCAAATGATCGGCGGCAAGCTCACGCAACTGTGCGCGAGTCTCGGCGAAGGGCCGACGCCGCATCGTGTGATCATCAGCCTCGCCGAGTCGGCGAAGACCCTGGTGGTTCTGGATGCGTCCGGATTCATCGGCACGCTGAAGGCGGACATCGAGGACCCGGAAAAGCTGCTCGCGGATGCGATCGCCAAAGCGCGCAATGAAGGCCTGATCGAGCGCGCAATCGCTACCGGCACGATTCAGGAGGCGTCGCTGTAGGCGCCTGCATTACACACCGCTTACTTACTCGCGGCGCTCGCGCCGCGCGCAGACGATGCCGCCGCGTGCGGCTCCGGATGCACGAAACACGCGAGCACGAGACCCAGCACCAGCAGTCCCACCGAAATAGCCGTCGCCGCTTGCATCCCCGGCACGATCTGCGTCGCGGCCGCACCGCCCGCGAGTGCGCCGAAGGCCGCCACACCCACCGCGCCGCCGGCCTGGCGCGCCGTGTTCAATACCGCCGACGCCGTGCCCGCGCGCCGCGCTTCGGTCGATGCGAGCACCGCCGTGGTCATCGCCGGCACCGCGAGCCCCATACCCGACGGAATCAGCAAAAACGGCAGCAGCAGGCCAATCAGCGGCGTCTCGGCGTCGACGAGATGCAGCAGGCCATAGCCGAGACCGGCCGTGATCGCGCCGAGGATCATCGGCACGCGCACTCCCAGGCGGCCGATCACCCAGCCGCTCGCGACGTTCGAGATCAGGAAGCCGCCCGTCAGCGGCAGGAACGCGAGGCCCGCCTGCAACGGCGTGTAGCCGCGCACGCGCTGCAGGTAAAGGCTCAGCACGAACACCATGCCGTAATACGTCAGATTCACGCAGATGCCGAACAGCACTGCCGCGCTGAACGTGCGCGTGCCGAACAGCGACAGCGGCAGCATCGGGCGCGCGACGCGCGCTTCGACGAACACGAACGCACCCGCCGCCAGCAGCGCCAGCACGAAGCCGCCGGCAACCAGCGGATGCGCGAGCCCGAGCGGCCGCCATTCGATCACCGCGGCGACGAACGCGGTTAGCGCGACGATCGCGAGACACTGGCCGCCGAGATCGATGCCGCGTGGCGTCGCGCCGGTGTTGCCGCGAGCGGCGGCCGGCACGCCGCGTTGCGAGGTTTGCGGACGCGGAATCCACAGCAGTGTCGCGAGCAGGCCGGCCGCGCAGATTGGTAGATTGACGAGAAAGATGCTGCGCCAGCCGAACGCGGCGATCAGCAGACCGCCAGCCACCGGCCCGGCCGCGATCGAAATCGCGCCGCAGGCGGTCCACAGGCCGACCGCGCGTGCCCGCAGCTTCGGTTCGTGGCCGAACGACTGGTTGAGCAGCGCGAGCGAATTCGGCAGCATCGCGGCCGCGCCGATGCCCTGCACCGCGCGTGCGGCGATCAGCATCGGGGCGTCGAGCGCGAGCCCGCAGGCCAGCGACGCGAGCGCGAACAGCACGATTCCGCACGCATACATGCGCCGCGCGCCGAAGCGGTCGCCGAGCGCGCCGGCCGACAGCATCAGCACCGCAAACGCGAGCGTGTACGCATCGACGACCCATTGCAGGCCCGCGACGTTCGCGTGCAGGTCCGCGCCGATTCGTGGCAACGCGATGTTGACGATGGTCACGTCGAGTTGCGTGACCACGAAGCCGACGCTGACGGTCGCGAGAACGCGACCGAGGGCGGGCGAAAAGGAGGGTGTGGATGAGTTCATGACTGCATCGTAAGCCCGATGCAGCGCGCCACGTTTCGGCGTGGCGTGAAGTATGGATGTCGCCGGATCAGCGCGCCCGCGGCGCATCCTTGATGAACAGCGCGGTCAGCGCGCCCAGCACGCAGATCGCCGCGACGTACAGCGGCGCGGCCAGCGGGTTCGACTTCATCATCAGCGAAACGGCGATCGGCGTCAGACCGCCGAACACCGCATACGCGACGTTGTACGAGAACGAGATGCCCGAGAAGCGCACCACCGGCGGGAATCCGCGGACCATCACGAGCGGAATCGCGCCGATCACGCCGACGAAAAGTCCGGCCAGTGCATACAGCGGCACGAGCAGGGACGTATCGACGGCCAACTGGCGAAACATCACGTAGTACGTGATCGCAAGCGCAACACCGCCGACGAAAATCGTGCGACCCGCGCCGATGCGTCCGGCGATCGAACCCGCCACCACGCAGCCGATCGTCAGGCACAGCGTCGCGACACAGTTCGCGAGCAGCGCGGTGGCCGGTTCGATGTGAAATTGCTTTTGCAGCAGCGTCGGCGTCATCAGGATCACGACGACGATCGCCGCCGACAGCATCCAGGTGAGCAGCATCGACACGATCACCGCGCGGCCGTGATCGCGCAGCACGGCCTTCAGCGGCACTTCCGCGGCGATCGCCTTGCGTTGCTTCAGTTCGGCGAACACCGGCGTCTCGTGCAACCAGCGGCGCAGATAGACCGAGAACATACCGAACACGCCGCCGATCAGGAACGGAACACGCCACGCATATTCGGAAATATCGGCCGGCGTGAAATGGCGATTGACCGCCGACGCAATCAGCGAGCCGAGCAGAATGCCCGCCGTGAGGCCGGCCGTCAGCGTGCCGCACGCATAGCCGACGTGCCGCCCGGGCACATGCTCTGCGACGAACACCCATGCGCCCGGGACTTCGCCGCCGACCGCCGCGCCCTGCATCACGCGGAACAGCAATAGCAGCACCGGCGCGAGCACGCCGATGCTCGCGTAGGTGGGCATCAGGCCCATCAGCAGCGTCGGCACCGACATCAGCAGCACGCTCAGCGTGAACATGCGCTTGCGGCCGAACAGGTCGCCGAAGTGCGCCATGATGACGCCGCCGAGCGGCCGCGCCAGATAACCGGCCGCGAAAATGCCGAAGGTCTGCACCTGACGCAGCCAGTCCGGCATCGCCGCCGGGAAGAACAGCTGGCCGATCGCCGGCGCGAAGAAAACGAAGATGATGAAGTCGTAGAACTCGAGGGCTCCGCCGAGCGCGGCGAGACCGAGTGTCTTGTAATCGCTGTGCCCAAGCGGGCGGGGGGTGACAGCCTGCGCTCCACCCAGATTTGTCGCTTGCATTGCCATGTCTTTTGATGAATTGTGAGCCACGCGGCGGGTGATGCGTGGGCGTGGACATACGGCGGTCGTCGGGCGAGAAGTGTGGCAGGCGCTGGGTAGAGCACGGGACACGGGCGCGCCGTCCTGATAGGGCGGGCGCGCTGACGACGGAGGCCGGCGCGGATTTTACAGGATGAAAGCGGAAGTCCTGCGGAAGCGCCCAGTTGGGCGAAAAAAGCGGCGGAAAATCGGAATGCTCCGAAGGGAGGGACCGGGGTGCGGCTCGGAGAATGGTCTGCATGTCCTTGTCGAGAGTCTATCCCATGCGCATTGCAGTTCTTCAGCGTGACCCGGTCATGCGTCAGTCCATTGAATCAAGTCTGGTGAGATCCGGCCATTTCTGCGCGGCCTATGACGACGGCGTTGCGTTGTCGAGGTCGCTCGTGCGCTCCACGATGGATCTGCTGGTGCTCGACTGGCAGGATATGCGGCCCGCCGGCGCGGACCTGTTGCGCTCGGTGCGCCGCGTGGCAGGCGAGCACGTGCCGATCATGTTCGTGTCGGACGACGGCTCGGAGGAAAGCATGGTGCGCGCGCTCGCCGGCGGTGCCGACGATTACCTCGCGTTGCCGCTGCGTGACGCCGAGTTTCGCGCGCGAGTCGCGGCGCTTCTGCGGCGCGCGTATCCGGAGCGTTTCAGCGCCGCGACCTGTTTCGAGATCGGCCCCTATTGCTTCGACACGATCGGCCGGGCGGTCACGCTGCGCGGCGAGCCGGTGCCGCTGTCGCCCACCCAGTACCGGATCGCGGCGCTGTTCTTTTCCAACGTCGATCGCGTGATGTCGCGCGACCATATCTTCGCGACGGTGTGGGGCCGCGAACTGCGCGAGTTCACGCGGACCATCGACAGTCACGTGTCACGGCTGCGTCTGCTGCTCGCGATCGAGCCGCACAATGGTTTCCGGCTGCAGCCGGTATACAGAAGCGGCTACCGGTTGCTGCAGCTTCACGACCATGTGCTCAGGGAGTGAAGATTCGCAGTCGGCGCGCACGGCATGAGGTCGCCACGGCCAGGTATATGCTGAAATCCGCGTTGCAGCCCGTCGCGCTCGCCAGCGGTGTTCATTCTCCTTACGTGTCCGTATCGGTTAGCCGGGTTGCCGTGTTTGCGCCGAGGGTCGTCGACGCCGATACCGAATAGCGGGACGTTTCGCGCGCCGCGCGCGCGGCGGCTCACGCATCGCGCCGCTATGCCGAAATCGTCTCAATCCGCGCGTACGCGCACCAAGACCCGCCGGCCCGCGATTCCTACCATGGGCGACATGAAAACCCTCAACATCATCGACTCGCACACCGGCGGTGAGCCCACCCGCCTCGTGGTGTCGGGTGGCCCGGATCTGGGCAGCGGCACGCTCGCGCAACGGCTCGAGGTGTTCCGCACCCGCTTCGACGACTGGCGCGCCGGCATCGTTACCGAACCGCGGGGCTCGGACGTGGTGGTCGGCGCGTTGCTCTGCGAGCCCGACGATCCGACTTGCGCGGCCGGCGTGATCTTCTTCAACAACGTCGGCTATCTCGGCATGTGCGGGCACGGCACCATCGGGCTCGTCGTGTCGCTCGCGCACATGGGGCGGATCGGGCCGGGACGACACCGCATCGAAACGCCGGTCGGCATGGTCGAGGCGACGCTGAACGAAGACGGCGGCGTCGCGGTGCGCAACGTGCCCGCGTATCGCCACCGCAAGGCGGTGCAGGTCGACGTGCCAGGCTATGGCGCACTAACCGGGGACATCGGCTGGGGCGGCAACTGGTTTTTCCTCGTCGCCGAGCATGGGCACGAGCTCGAAGCCGCGAACATCGCGAGCCTGACGGCTTTCAGCTCGGCGATTCGCGACGCGCTGATCGCACGGAACATCACCGGCGCGAACGGCGCGCTGATCGACCATATCGAGCTGTTCGGACCGGGTTCGCGCGAGGGCCTCGACAGCCGCAGCTTCGTGCTGTGTCCCGGCAATGCGTACGACCGCTCGCCGTGCGGCACCGGCACGAGCGCGAAGGTCGCGTGTCTCGCGGCCGACGGCAAGCTTGCCGAAGGCGCGGTGTGGCGCCAGGAGAGCATCATCGGCAGCGTGTTCGAGGCGAGCTATCGCACGGCGGGCGACGGCGTCCACGTGATTCCGACCATCACCGGTCACGCGCACATCATGGCCGAAGGGTGTCTGTGTTTCGACGAGCGCGATCCGTTCGCGTGGGGTATCCGGACCGCATGAGCCCGGACGCGCTGATCATCGGAGCGGGTATCGTCGGTGCCGCGTGCGCGGCGGAACTGGCCGCGCTCGGCATGCGCGTCGACGTGCTCGATGCGCAGCGCATCGGCGGCGGCGCGACGGCGGCCGGCATGGGCCATATCGTCGTGATGAACGACTCGCCCGCCGAATTCGCACTGAGCCGCTATTCGCGCGAGCTATGGCTCGAGCTCGCGCCGCAGCTGCGCGCGCGCGACGCGTTCGCGCGCTGCGGCACGCTGTGGGTCGCAGCCGACGACGAAGAACGGCAAGCCGCCCGCGCAATGCAGGCGGCGTTTGAGAGCCAAGGCGTCGCCGCGCAATTGCTGGACTCGTCCGAACTGCGCGCCTGCGAACCGGCGCTCGCACCATCGATGGCGGGCGGCTTGCGCATCGAGCACGACAGCATCGTGTATGCGCCGACCGCCGCCGAATGGCTGCTCACGCAGTCGCCGCATGCGGCGAATATCAGCGTGCGACCTGGAGCGCCGGTCGCGTCGGTCGGTGCGGGTGGCGTGACCCTGGCGTGCGGCGAGCGCACCAGCGCGGCGCACGTGGTCGTCGCGAACGGCCTCGGGGCGGCGCAATTGTTGCCGTGGCTGCCGTTGCAGCCGAAGAAAGGCCATCTGCTGATCACCGACCGCTACCCGGGGCTGATCCGTCATCAACTGCTCGAACTTGGCTATATCAAGAGCGCGCATCACGCGACCGGCACGTCGGTCGCGTTCAACGTACAGCCGCGTCCGACCGGGCAACTGCTGATCGGCTCGTCGCGCCAGTTCGAAACAACCGATCCCGCCGTCGAGATGCCGGTGCTCGCCCGGATGCTGCAACGCGCCGCGCAGTATCTGCCGCGGTTGCCGGCGCTCAGCGGCATCCGCGCGTGGACGGGGTTTCGCGCGGCGTCGCCGGACGGCCTGCCGCTGATCGGACCGGCCGGCGAGTTCGCGCCCGACGTCGGCTCTGGCTCCGCATCCCGCCTATGGCTCGCGGTCGGCCACGAAGGGCTTGGCGTGACGACCTCGCTCGCGACCGCGAAACTACTCGCGGCGCAGATCGCGGGCCATGCCGCGCCGATTCCGTGCGAACCTTATCTACCGATGCGTTTTGCAGAGCAGGTGGCCCATGACCGACACTGACGCGGCCCGCATCCGTTTGACCGTCGACGGCCGCAGCATCGAAGTGAAACCCGGCACGACCATAGCCGCGGCGCTCGCGATCGCGGGTGTGCGCGGCTCGCGGCTGTCGGTCAAGGGCGAGCCGCGCGAAGCCTTGTGCGGGATGGGCGTGTGCCAGGAGTGCCGCGTCGCGATCGACGGTCGCGCGCACGCGCTCGCGTGCCAGACGCTATGCCGCGACGGCCAGCGCGTGCAGACACGAAACGGGACAGTACACGCATGACGCAGCACTTCGACATCGTGGTGATCGGCGGTGGTCCGGCCGGGCTCAATGCCGCGCGAGCGGCGGCGCAGGCGGGCGCGACTGTCGCGCAGATCGATGACAATCCGCGCGCCGGCGGCCAGGTCTGGCGCCAGGGGCCCGCCTATCCGCCTCAAGCAGCGTTGCAGGCGTTGCTCGCGGCGTTGCAATCGCAGCAAAACTTCACTTACTGGCCATCGACGCGCGTGATCGCGCCGCTCGGCGCGCAAGCCTTGCTGCTCGAATCCGCCGAACACGGCGGCGTGTCGATCACCTATGACAGACTGATTCTTGCGACCGGCGCGCGCGAGCGTCTTCTGCCGTTTCCCGGCTGGACCTTGCCCGGCGTGACCGGCGCGGGCGCATTGCAGGCGCTGATCAAAGGCGGCATGCCGGTGCGCGACGAACGGATCGTGATCGCCGGCAGCGGCCCGCTGCTGATGGCCGCGCTCGCCACCGCGCGAGAGGCCGGCGCGCGCGTGATCGCGGTGGTCGAGCAGGCATCGGCGGCCGAGGTCGCGCGTTTCGGCGTGTCGCTGCTGCGCGAGCCCGCGAAGCTGCGTCAGGCGATCAGCCTCACGCGCGGCTTCGTGGGACTGCGCTACTGGACCGGCAGCATCGTGAGCGAAGCCCGTGGCGCGCAGCGCGTGCAACAGGTGACGATCCGGCGCGGCGAACGCGAGGTGACGCTCGATTGCGACCGCGTCGCGTGCGGCTTCGGACTGCTGCCGAACGTCACGCTTGCCCAGGCGCTCGGCTGCGCGATCAACGACGCGGGCGAAATCGTCATCGACGACGGACAGCGCACCTCGCTCGAACGCGTTTATGCAGCGGGCGAGTGCACGGGCGTCGGCGGCGCTGAGCTCGCTGGCGCGGAAGGTGAGATCGCCGGTCTCGTGGCGAGCGGCGCGGCGAGCACGCAACGCGCCGCGCTGGCGGCGCTGGTCGCGCAACGCGCTCGCTGGCGGGGCTTTGGCGCGCGCGTCGCAGCGTCGTTCGCATTGGGCGTGGCCGCGCGCACGCCGCCCGCCGACGCGACGCTGTTGTGCCGTTGCGAGGACGTGAGCGTCGGCGAGGTGCGCCGCTGCGCCGACTGGCGTGACGCGAAACTGCAGACGCGCTGCGGTATGGGCCCTTGCCAGGGGCGCATCTGCGGGGCGGCCGCGAGCCTGTACTTCGGCTGGCCGGCCGCCGCGGCGCGTCCGCCGTTCAGTCCGGCGCAAATCGGCACGCTGATGAGCGCCGCCGAACCGCCGACTGCGGCGCCATGACGGCTCCGCGCTTACCCTCGGTAGATATTGGCGGGCGACGCGCGGCTCTATAATCGACCGCAATCAACCGCACGAGCAGGCTGCCCGGCCGCACCGGCGCAGCGATCCGCGAACGCAACCTAACGCAATCAACCAGGCACGCACCCACGGAACCGCACGATGAACACGCTGGCGCATCCGCTCGAAACTGACGATACGACGTTGTCCGGCATGCTGTCGCATTTCAGGTTGCTCGAGCCGGTATTCGATGCAATGCCGGACGTCGTGTTCTTCGTCAAGGACGCCGACGCGCGGTATGCGCTCGTCAACCGCACGCTCGCTTCGCGTTGCGGCTTCAAGGAAAAGGCCGCGCTGCTCGGCAAGACCGCGGAAGACGTGTTTCCGCGCCGCTTCGGGCGCATCTATACCGCGCAGGACAAGGCGATCATCGGCGTGGGCAACCAGATGCTCGATCAGCTCGAACTGCATCTGTATCCGGGCCGTCAACCGGGCTGGTGCCTGACCTGCAAACAACCGTTGCGCGATGCGACGGGCAAGGTGGTCGGCCTCGCCGGCATCTCCCGCGATCTGAAAGCCGACGAAAGCAGCCATCCGGCCTACAGCCGGCTTGCCGCCGTCGTGCAGTCGATCCAGCAGAATTACGTGCAGCCGCTGAACCTGAAGCAGCTTGCGGCGATGGCGGACATGTCGGTCGCGCAGCTTGAGCGCTACTTTCACAAGGTGTTTCATCTGACGCCGCGCCAGGTGCTCCTGAAAACGCGACTCGACGCGGCGACCGCGCTGCTGGTGTCGCACGACAAGGTCACCGACGTCGCCGCGCGTTGCGGCTACACCGATCACAGCGCGTTCACACGGCAATTCAAGGCGACCGTCGGCGTCACACCGACCGAATACCGGATGTTGCTGCACGGTACGCTGCGCGGCTGAACGGCGTCGGGCGTGTCATGGCGGGTCGCGCGCATCACTACTATGTGTACGTCGTCGCGCTCGACGACAAGGTGTGGAACGAGGCGCGCTTTCGTCGCGCGAATCCTGGTTACCGTTTCGACAGGCCGTGCGTGTACGTCGGCATGACGGGGCTCGACCCGGACTTGCGCTTCGATCGGCACAAGGCGGGCATTCAGGCGAATCGCTTTGTGCGCGACTACGGCCTGCGTCTGATGCCCGAACTGTACGACGTGTTCAACCCGATGCCTTGCCGCGGCGCGCAGGATATGGAAGTGGAATTGGCGATCGGGCTGCGCGAGGCGGGGTATGGCGTATGGCAGGCTTGAAAGGCTTGACGCGGCCGAATTCCATTGTGACGAGCGTGCTCAATGTGCTCGCCGCCATGCGATGACGCTTGCCGGCACTACGATTGCGATGGCGACGATATATCCCGAAACGATCAGCACAAAGTTGCCCCAAGCCTCGACATCGTAGGCGTCGGGCTCCCAATTGGGATATAGGCAACGCAGTAGCCATCGAACGGAACCGGCGAGCCATAACGGTATCTGGAACGATAGTTGTTGCGTGCCCCATGCGAGTGCAGTGCCTAATGCGACCCATATCCCAAGTGCACTGATGCACCATCGAAGCAATCGGGCGTCTCTCATCGCACTTCTACTCGCCCGTAAGCTCGTATGTTAGTTCCTGGTATTGGCAGCGTTGGCGAAGTCCGACGGATATAGCGCTGCAGCCGCTCAAAGCCAGCCAGATCTTTTACGGTAATGCAACCTTGGCTTAGATGCCTCGACCCTTCGGGATGAAGGCGGAATTGACCCCGCCGGATGCCTTGAATCATCGTCACGTCGCCGCCGTGAGGATTCCACAGCGTGAACCATTTGTGCCGATCACTACTTCCGAAGTGTTCACCGATAAAGTCCCTTAGTCCCCCGATGCGTCCGCCGGATTGGCGGTCAATCAGGTAGTACCTGCCGGGAGGTATCGGGCCGACATCCACATCCGCGACATTGTCGGGATTGTCCCTGCCGGCTCTCTGACCTGAATAGGCCTCGACCGCGCCAAAGCCTGAACAGACGAATCGTGAAGTTTCTTTCCGATTGAGCTCGAAGATACAGCTTACAGTCATTGGTTTTTGCTCCAGAATTCCCTGAGGTGGCGGAGCAATGACTATTGCGTGTACGTCGGTGCCAGACAATCGGAGCGTTCTTAAAGATGCCTCGCATGTCTACGAAACTGATGCAGAAGCGCGGCGGTCTGATCTATCGCCAAAAACGTAGGCCACGCTCAATGGCTGTGCCTGAATAGAAAAAAGCCGCGTCAACGCAAAGCGCTGACGCGGCCTCGGATGACCGGGTCGCGAGCCGATCTGCTTACTTCACCCCAAGCCCTCGCAACACCGCATTACCCTCGGACGTCAGACGGATATGCGGCGTGCCCGCATCGTTCGAAACGGTCTCGACGAGACCTGCTTCGTAAAGCTGCGGAATTTCGGGTTTTGCGGATGCATCGATCGGCGCGTGCAGCAGCAGCAGCAGCGTCGCGAGCTCGTGATGGCTCAACAGACGGCGCAGGATAGTAGGCCGTTTGGCCGGTGTTTCGTTGGTGTTGATTTCGGGCTGATTCATGGAGCGCACCTCGTGCGGGGACATGTCCGGGGATCTTGCGGACGAAGTCTTAAACGATTCTTAAGACTCCATTGTCCTGTAACACCGTGACATGAACGTTGCAATGGATCAGATTCCGGCGCCTGCAACTTCGCCTTTATGCGCCACAAAGCCTTACGGCGCGCAGGTTTTGCTTGCCGATTCGATCCACAGGTTGCTTACATGACGCTTGCCCGCATAGAAACGGTAAGTTGTCGCGCCGTTGTCGCTGCGTACCTTGACGACGTTCGAGTCGCCGAAGTCGAGCATCTGACCCTGCGGGATCCCGGTCGACTTGAACGCGGCGTTGTGATGATTGGCCATCTGCGTCAGACAGGCGACCACGTCATCGACGGAACGCTGTGTCGTCGTGTCCGTGACGGGTTCGCCGGAATCCGGGTCTTTCTGGAAATACGCGCAAGCGCTGAGCAGTAGCGAAAGGGACAGGACTGCAGCGAACTTCTTCATATCTCTCCTGGCGTTGATTCGGGGATTCGGCTGAGCAGGCGCCATTATATCGAGACGGCGAGCCTGTCCCGATCGGGGACGCAGGTCGCCTGCCTGAAAAGACGAAATCCGTATCGACGCGGCGACTTCCAATGACGAAGCCGCCGTCGTGCCTCCGGTGTCCGCCCGTTACTTGCGGCGCTGCGCCTGCGCCGCGAGCCGCACCGCCGCATTGGCCGCGCCGTAGCCGTCATAGCCGCCGCGCCGCTCGACGATCTCGAGGAAGAAGCGCTGGTCGAGTTGCTCCGTATAAGCGTGGAAAAACTCGCCGCCGCGTTCGTCGCGGTCGTACAGGATATTGTTCGCGCGCATCGCTTCGAGCAGCGTGTCGGACAGCGCGTAGCGGGCCGCGAGGTCGTCGTAGTAATTGCGCGGAATGCGCAGGATCGGCACGCCGTCGGCGACGAACTCGGGGAGAGCGCTGAAGATGTCGCCGGTGCTGAACGCGACGTGGTTCAGTCCGGAGCCGTGATACGTGTGCAGCGCCTCGGCCACCGCCGTATGGCGATCCACCGATGCATTCAGCGCGATCCGCACCGAGCCGTCGGGGCTGCGCAGCGCGCGGCTGCGCACGAGGCCGTACGGATCGGGAACGAGCACCCCCGGCTCGGCCAGGAAGCCGAACGCGGTGCGCAGAAACAGCACCCACGTATCGAGCGCACTCGCCGGCACCGACAGACACACGTGATCGATGCGCTCGAGCGGTCCCACCTCGGTCGGGCCGTTGACGTCGGTCAGCACGAAATCGGCCTCGAACAGCGTGGGCTGATCGGGCGTTTCGTCGACGAAATAGTTGAGACTGCCATCCGGCGCCTGCACGGCCGGCAGCACGCGCTCGTTCGGCCCGATCTGGCCGGAGAACGGCGCGTAGCCAAAGCCGGCCGCGCGCTCGAATGCGTGGCTCGCGTCATCGACACGAAACGCCGATGCGCACAGCGACAAACCATGCTGCTGAAAAAACGCGTTTGCGAACGAGTCGGGCTCGGCGTTTAGCACGATCGAGGCCGCGCCGTGCTGATACAGCGTTACGTCCTTCGAGCGATGCTGGCCGGCCTGGCGAAAGCGCAGCTTGCCGAGCCAGTCGGCTAGCTGCGTGCGCGTGGTGTGATCGACCGCGAATTCGAGGAACTGATAGCCGACGTGCGCGGGAGCGGCGGGCGAGCGGTACAGGCCGCCTGTCGTTTTGCGCGGCTGCTGTTGCTCTTCGAGCAACGCGCGAGTTTGCTCTTCGAGGAACAACAACGAGCGATGGCCATCGGCGGCCGTGATCGTGGTGGGGGCGGCGCGAAAGCCGTCGTTGAAGATTTCCAGCGAAAGCGGGCCCTTGTAGCCAGCTTTGACGACCTGCGCGGTGAAGTTCGCGAGATCGAAGTCGCCCTGGCCGGGGAAGCAGCGGTAGTGGCGGCTCCATTCGAGCACGTCCATCGCAAGCTTCGGCGCGTCCGCGATCTGCACGAACGCGATGCGCTCGCCAGGAATGTCGGCGATCGCGTCGGGCGTGTCGTTCAGCGACAGCGTATGAAAGCTGTCGAGCACGAGCCCGAGATTCGGATGATTCACGGCGTCGACAAGCTTCCACGCGTGGCGATAGGTCTTTACGTGCCTGCCCCAGGCGAGCGCTTCGTAACCGGCGAGCACGCCAGCCGCTTCGGCCGCGCGGGCGAGCGCGCCCAACTGGTCGATCATCAGCGAGTCGTCGCAGATCGTGTCCGGCGACACGTTGCTGCACACGAGGATGCGGTCCGTGCCTAGCTCGTGCATTACGTCGAACTTGCGCTTCGCGCGGTCGAGATTACGCTCGAGCCGTTCGGGACTGACGCCGTCGAAATCGCGAAACGGCTGGAACAGCATGATCTTCAGGCCGAGGTCGTCGGCGATGCGGCGCACGTCGGCGGGCGAGCCGTCGAAATACAGCAGGTCGTTCTCGAAGATTTCGACACCTTCGAAACCCGCCGCGCGGATCGCGCTCAGCTTCTCGACGAGGGTGCCGCTAATCGACACGGTGGCAATCGAACGTTGCATGAACGGCTCCTGCAAAAACGGACAAACGAGGGGGAACTCAGAGAAAAACCGCGGCGGCGCGCCTGGTGGCGCGGCCTGCCGGGCTTGCTGCAATGCGCAAAAATGAGCTAGTTCGTTACGTACTGAAGCAAGACGCAGGCCAGAATACCCCACACTACCCGGGAGTTTCGATAGTCTATACAAACTAACTAGATGGTACAAATTCGTAGAAACCCCGAATGACGACGACGGCCGATGCGCGCACACTTCGCCATGCGTCGAAGAACCGCCGCGGGTGCCGCGGTTCGAGTCGCGCCTTATTTTGCGGGAGTCGTTGTCATGAGCTTTGCCTCCGTACTGGTCCTGAACGGACCGAACCTCAATCTGCTCGGCACGCGCGAGCCGGCCATCTATGGCGCGCAAACGCTCGACGACGTCGCGACGCTGTGCCGCGACGCGGGCGAGCGCCTCGACCTCGCGATCGACTTCTGCCAGTCGAACGCCGAGCATCAGCTGATCGACTGGCTGCACGCGGCGCGCACCAAGGTCGACGGCGTCGTGATCAATCCGGCCGCTTACACCCATACGTCGGTCGCGATCGCCGACGCATTGAGCGCGATCGAAAAGCCCGTCATCGAGGTGCATATCTCGAACGTGCATCGGCGCGAAGCGTTCCGGCATCACTCGTACGTGTCGGCGGTGGCGGACGCGATCATCGTCGGCTGTGGCACGCAGGGCTATGTGCTCGCGCTGGAACGGATGGCGACGATTCTTAAGAATAGGGCGGCGAAATGAACACTCAAGCGAACACTCAAGCGAACACTCGGGAAAATTCCCGGACCGACGCGCAGATCGCCGCGTTGGCCAATGCGCAGGCGAGCTTGCGGGCCACTCCCCACTCCTTTCTGGTCGGCCTGATCGGCTCGGGCATCAGCGGTTCGCTCACGCCCGCGATGCACGAGGAAGAGGGCAGCAAGCTCGGACTGCACTATGTCTATCGACGCATCGATCTCGATGCGCAGAAGCTCGACACCGCCGCGCTGCCGGAGCTGCTGACGGCGGCCGAACGGATGGGTTACAACGGCCTGAACATCACGTATCCGTGCAAGCAGGCGGTGATTCCGCTGCTCGACGAACTGTCCGACGACGCCCGCGCGCTCGGCGCGGTCAACACCGTGCTGTTCAAGGACGGCAAGCGCATCGGTCACAACACCGACTGGTCCGGCTTCGCGCGCGCGTTCCAGCGCGGCCTGCCGGACGTGTCGCTGGAACGCGTCGTGCAGCTTGGCGCCGGCGGCGCCGGCGCGGCGGTCGCGCATGCGGCGCTGAACATGGGCGCGCAGTCGCTGACGCTGTTCGACGTCGATGCCGCCCGCGTGCAGTCGCTCGCCGACGAGTTGCAGGCGCGTTTCCCGAAAGCCAAGGTCAGCGCGGGCACGTCGCTCGAAGATTCGCTCGGCGCCGCGCAAGGCCTGATTCACGCTACCCCGACCGGTATGGCTAAAATGCCGGGCCTGCCGCTGCCGGCCGAATTGCTGCACCGCGACCTGTGGGTCGCCGACATCGTCTATTTCCCGATTCGCACCGCGCTGCTGCAGGCGGCCGAGGCGCTTGGCTGCCGCACGCTGAGTGGCGGCGGCATGGCGGTCTACCAGGCGGTCGACGCCATGCGTATTTTCACGGGCCTCGAGCCGGACGCCGAGCGCGTCTACACCCACTTTCAATCGTTGTTGCAACGCTAACCGGCCGCGTAGAGACCGGCACCCAAGCTGATCGAGGAGACAAGCACGCCATGACGCAATCGTTCCAATCCAGCTCCGCGGGCTCGCCCGCGCAGAACAAGGCGGCGAGCCCCGCGCGCCGTTCGAAGGCCCGTTACAAGATCCTCGCGCTGCTCGCGGTTGGCACGATGATCAACTATCTCGACCGCACCGTGCTCGGCATCGCGGCACCGCAGCTGACGAAGGAGCTCGGCATCAACGCCGCGCTGATGGGCCTGCTGTTCTCCGTGTTTTCGTGGAGCTACGTGGCCTCGCAGATTCCGGGCGGCCTGTTTCTCGACCGCTTCGGCAGCAAGCTCACCTACTTCCTGTCGATGACGTTCTGGTCGCTCTGCACGCTCGCGCAAGGGCTCGTGGGGAGCATCGGCGGGCTGTTCGCCTTCCGTCTCGGCCTTGGCGTTTCGGAGGCGCCATGCTTTCCGACCAATAGCCGCGTGGTCGCCACGTGGTTTCCGCAAAGCGAGCGCGCGATGGCGACCGGCACCTACACGGTCGGCGAATATATCGGCCTCGCGTTTTTCAGCCCGTTCCTGTTCATGCTGATGGGCGCATTCGGCTGGCGCTCGCTGTTCCTCGTGGTCGGCGGCGTCGGTATCGCGTTCGGCGTGGTGTGGTGGCTGCTGTATCGCGAGCCGCGCGATCATCCGTCGGCGAATCAGGAAGAGCTCGACTATATCGAGGCGGGCGGCGGTCTCACGCAACGCAACAAGGATGTCGCGGGTGCGGCCGCGGGTGCAGCCGCGGGTGCAGCCGATACGGCGGCATCGAAGAAGAGCGGCTTCCAATGGGGCACGATTGGCCAACTGCTCAAGCATCGCCAGTTGACCGGCATCTGCCTCGGCCAGTTCGCGGGCAATTCGACGCTGGTGTTCTTCCTCACGTGGTTCCCGACGTATCTCGCCACCGAACGTCATATGGCGTGGCTGAAGATCGGCTTCTTCGCGATCATGCCGTTCATCGCGGCTTCGATCGGCGTGATGTTCGGCGGCGTGTTCTCCGACTGGCTGCTGCGCCGCGGCAAATCGCCGAACGTCGCGCGCAAGCTGCCGATCATCGCGGGTCTGCTGCTCGCGTCGACGATCATTCTCGCCAACTATGTCGAGAGCAACGTCGTGGTGATCGCGATTCTGTCGGTGGCGTTCTTCGCGCAGGGCATGGCCGCGCTCGGCTGGACGCTGGTGTCGGATATCGCGCCCGAGGGCTTGCTCGGCGTGACCGGCGGCATCTTCAACTTCGCCGCGAACCTGGCGGGTATCGTGACGCCGCTCGTGGTGGGCCTGATCGTCGCGGCGACCGGTTCGTTCGTGGGCGCGCTGGTGTTTATCGGTGTCATCGCGTTGATCGGCGCGCTGTCGTATATCTTCGTCGTCGGCGATATCAAGCGGATCGTGCTGGTGGATTGAGTCTTCCCGCTGAGCCGTCGCTTGATGTGACGGTCGTAGTTCCCTTCGAATCCCCGGTTGTCGTCGCGGTGCGGCGGCAACCACGTCGACTGCCGTCACCGGTTTGCCGGGGCAGTAAGCCGCTGAACGCGCTGCGTTTCTCGAAGCGATAAAAAACGGGATGTGGCTTTCACCACATCCCGTTTCCATTTCAGCCGGTCGCCGCGCAACCGGCGTCAATCGTCCTTCTTCACGAACCGCAAGATCGCATCGACGATCATCGCCCGATGCCGCGCCCGCAGCCGCGGATGCGACGGATCGCGCCCAAACGCGGTGCCGAACGTATGCCGGTTGCCCACGCGATGGAAACACAGCGAGCTGATCATCAGATGCAGATCGATCGGATCGATGTCGCTGCGGAACTGGCCCGCCGCGATGCCGCGCGCGAGCAGATCCTCGATCGTGTGAATCACGGTGACGTTGCGTCCTTTGAACGTCTTGACCTGCTCGACGTACTTCGCGCCGTGAATGTTTTCGATCGTCACGAGGCGCACGAAATCGCGCTGGCGGTCGTGGTAGTCGAACGTGAATTCGACCAGCGCGCGCATGCCTTCGACCGGATCGAGTTCGCTGATGTGCAGGTCCTGTTCGAGCGCGCGAATGTCTCCATACACCTTTTCCAGCACCGCCTGGTACAACCCTTCCTTGCTGCCGAAGTAGTAGTACAGCATGCGCTTGGTGGTGTTCGTGCGTTCCGCGATCGCGTCGACGCGGGCACCCGTCAGCCCCATCGCGGAGAACTCCTGGGTCGCGACGTCGAGGATGTTGCGCTTAGTCTGCTCGGGATCGTATTTGCGTGGGGCGTCCACACGCGGGGCGTCGGTACGCCTGGCGCCGGTACGTCGCGCGTCGGCGTGCGGCGTGCCAGACACGATGCCGTTGGTATCAGGCTCGGCGGCCTTGCTTCCCTTTTTCATTGTGGTTTCGAGCGGCAGTGACGGCGCATTCTAGCATGGCGAAACGGGCCTCTGGCGTGGGTCCCGGGCATCGACGAAGGCATCTCGAAGGAGCTTGCGTGGCGCTTACGCGACCGGGCGCGTGGGTCGGCGGCGCGCGGCGAGTGCGTCGCGTGTTTGCATCGCGGTGTACGTGAGCTGCGCGGCCGCGAGGCCGAGCGGGCCGTACGTGCGCGCGAGGCCGAAGGTCGCGAACGCGTCGGGCACCGGCCGTTCACCGGAGATAGCCGCGGCCAGCAGTTCGCCCGACACCGTGGTCGGCGCCATGCCGTGTCCGCCGAAACCGACCGCGTACCAGACGCCGTCCGTGCTTTGGCCGATCTGCGGCATCTTGTGTCGCGCGTAGCTCATCAGGCCGCCCCATGCGTGCTCGATGCGCACGTCGCGCAACTGCGGATAGACCTTCAGCAGGTCCTGTCGCAACAGACGCGCGATCGCCTCGGGCTCGCGGTCGCGCACGGAGATGCGGCCGCCCCACAGGATGCGCGTGTCGGGCAACGGGCGGTAGTAGTCGAACGCGAAGCGGGTGTCATAGATCGCGGCGCGTGTGGCGATTGCGTCGTGCAAGCGTTCGCCGAGCGGCTCCGTTGCCATCACGTAGGTGGCGATAGGCAGCACCGCGCGCTCGACGCGCGCGTACACGTTGCGTGCATAGCCGCCGCCCGCCATCACGACGTGACGCGCGTCGAGCGCACCTTGCGGCGTCTCGACGACGAAGCCCGCGCCGTCGCGCCGCAAGCTGACGGCCGGCGAGCGCTCGTGTATCGTCACGCCCGCTTGCGCGGCCGCCGCGGCGACGCCGACAACGTACTTGAGCGGATGAAAATGGAACGCGTTGCGCTCGAACAGGCCGCCGTGATAGCGGCTCGTTTTCAGTTGCGCGGCGAGTTGGTTGGCAGCGATCGGTTCCCAGTCGACGCCGAACGAATCGCGCATCAGACGCCGTTGCGCTTCGAGACGCGCAGGTTCGTCGAACCAGTTCGCGAGGATCACGCCGGCATCGGTCGCGTCGCAATCGATCCGATAGCGCGCAATTCGCTTGCGCATCAGCTCGACCGCGTCGGTGGTCAGCGCATAGAGTTCGCGCGCGCGAGTCGGCCCGAGCGTCTTCAGCAGGTCGGCGCAATCGAGGCTGTAGCCGCCGAACACGAAGCCGCCGTTGCGTCCCGATGCGCCGAAGCCGACCTGCTGCGCCTCGAGCACGACGACGTCTTCGACGCCGCGTTCGGCGAGTCCCAGCGCGGTGGAGAGTCCCGCAAGTCCGCCGCCGACGATGCAGACGTGCGCGCTGCGTCGGCCGTTGAGCGGCGCGTAGGCGGAGGAGCGGGTGACGGTGGCTTCGTAGAAACTTTGCATGGGGCGCGAGCTTGTGGACACGCCCTAGGTTAGCGGCAATCGCGTGTGCCCGTCCAGCCCGCGTGAGCGCGCACGTCGACAGGCGCCCCGCCGCGCTTCGTTCTGCGTTATCGACCCCAGCGCAACACCAGCGGATCGAGCCGGCGTGCGATCTTCAACAGTCCTTCGCGCGTCGCCGGATGCATCTGCGGCAGCGGGTGACGCACCGCGTCCGAACCGATCACGCCGCCTTCCTTCATCAGCGCCTTGCACGATGCGAGGCCGCCCTGGCGATTCTCGTAGTTGATCAGCGGCAGCCACTGCTGATAGTGCACGGCGGCGGCCTCGGTATCACCGGCCGCATAGGCATCGACGATCAGGCGGATGCCATCGGCATAACCGCCGCCCGTCATCGAACCGGTCGCGCCCGCATCGAGGTCGGCCATCAGCGTGATTGCTTCCTCGCCGTCCCACGGACCGACGATCGCGTCGCCGCCCAGTTCGATCAGCTCGCGCAGCTTGTTCGCGGCCTGCGGCGTTTCGATCTTGAAGTACGACACGTTGTCGATCTCGCGCGCCATGCGAGCGAGGAACGGCGCGGACAACGGCGTGCCGCTGACCGGCGCGTCCTGGATCATGATCGGAATCTGGATGGCATCGGACACCGTACGATAGAACTCGTAGATGCCGCGCTCGCCGATGCGGATCGTCGCGCCGTGATACGGCGGCATGACCATCACCATCGCGGCGCCCGCGGCCTGCGCTGCGCGGCTGCGCTCCGCGCACTGGTACGAGCTGAAGTGCGTGGTCGTGACGATCACCGGCACGCGGCCCGCGACGTGTTCGAGCGCGAGATGCATCAGTGTGTCGCGCTCGTCGTCGGACAGCGCGAACTGCTCGGAGAAGTTCGCGAGAATGCACAGGCCGTTCGAGCCGGCGTCGATCATGAAATCGAGGCAGCGCTTCTGGCCTTCGAGGTCGAGACGCCCGGCGTCGTCGAAGATCGTCGGCACGACGGGGAAGACGCCGCGCAGGGCGGGAGAGTGTGACGCTTGGCTCATGGCGATGTGGTCCGTACGAGGATGGAAGGATTGCGCTCGAGCCCGCGAACGGGCGGCGCAACTGGATAAATGTCTCCTTCGGCGACTATACGGCGCTGGGCCTCGCGGGTATATTGAATTGTTTCCATATCGTGATCGCTTTTGCGACTCACCCCACCGATGAAAGACACGCTCAGCGTCCTGCTGTCGAAGCTGCGCATGAAGCAGCTGCATCTGCTGATCGCGCTCGACGATCACAAATCGCTGCACAAAGCGGCCGGCGTGATGTCGATGACGCAATCGGCGGCGAGCAAGGCGCTGCAGGAGCTCGAATCGATGCTCGACGCGCCGCTTTTCGAGCGCTCGAAAAGCGGCATGATCCCGAACCAGCTCGGTCATTGCGTGATCCGATATGCGCGCGTCGTGACGTCGGACCTGACCGCGCTCTGCCAGGACGTCGCCGAAATTCGTTCGGGGCGCGGCGGGCGGCTCGCGCTCGGCGCGATCATGGGCGCGATTCCCGACTGCGTGGTGCCCGCGCTGAATCAATTGCATGCGGCGCAACCGGGTCTGTCGATCGAAGTGGTCGAGGACACCAGCGCACGAATGCTCGCGCAGCTCGACGACGGGCGGCTCGATCTGGTGGTCGGCCGAGCGGCGGTCGCGGCCGATCCGTCGAAGTATCAGTATCGTCCGCTCGGCGACGAGCCGTTGGCGGTGGTGGTCGGTTATCAGCATGCGCCGTTGCCGCGCCGCGAGATGATGTTGCGCGATCTCGCCGGGCATCGCTGGGTCATGTATCCGTCACACATGCCGCTGCATGCGCTGCTCGAACGCGAGATGGATCTCGCCGGCCTCGACATGCCCGACAATCCGATTTCGACGGCTTCCACATTCGTGACAGTTGCACTGCTGCAAAGCAGCGCCGAACTCGTTTCGCTGCTGCCGAGTGCAATTGCTGGGCCGTTCGTGCGGCACAAGATGCTGCGCGTCGTGCCGGTCAGGCTCAAATCGCCATCGCAGACGTTCGGCATCGTCACGCGCAAGGGCGGCGTGCTGTCGCCGCCGGCGGAACGGTTTATCGCGCTGTTGCGTGCACAGACGAAAGCGCGAATTTAGGCGCGCCGTAAACAAGTTGCCCAGCCGTCCGCCCGGTTGCCGGTAAGAATGCCAGCCAAAAAGCGACTTTCTTTCGGCAAGGCCCGCCAGAAACGGCAAAACCGCCCGAAAAGGCGGTTTGTTATTGGTGTGAAAAGAGCTTCAATATCTCATGCCGGTTCGCGCTTTGTCATCCGACGCCAGCAGGTGTTGTAGCCGCGACACTGTCGCATCAATCCGAACCGATGAGGGTTTCTCGTTCCGAGCTACACTGCTTTGAATGAACTGAGCCAGGCTCGACACCCTGGCCATCGCTCGGGGAGAGCAGCCATGAATCGGCCACCGCTTCGGTTTCCGCTTCGCGTGACCAGCACCGTGACCGTGCGGAGTTGGCGTTGGCTCAAATGGGGGCTTGGCGCGTTTTTGCTGCTCGCGGTGGCGCTGATTGCGCGGCTCGTGCAGATCGAGATCGAGACCTCGCGACTGCAGGCGCGGTACCTTTCCGAGCTGACCCGCGACGTCGCTTTTTCGGTCACCGACGGTCCCAGTCATTCCATCCGCTTTCCGCAAGCCGACAAGGGCCCGTACGACGCGCGCCTCGGCTACGCGCTGTTGCCGGCTATCCAGCAGCGTCTGTTGCAACATGGCTTCGAAATCAGCTCGCAGGCGCGCGATTCAGAACGCATGCTTTCGCTAGCCGATGATGGCCTGTTCCTGCCTTACGACGAAAAAGACACGGCCGGCCTGCAATTGTTCGACGGCACCGGCGTGCCGCTATACAGCGCTCAGTTTCCCGGTCGCGTGTACGACAGCTTCGGCGCGATTCCGCCGCTCGTGGTGAACTCGCTGCTGTTCATCGAAGACCGCTATCTGCTCGATCCGGATCAGCCGAACCGCAATCCGGCGATCGACTGGGGGCGCTTCAGCCGCGCGCTCGTCGACCAGGGCGCGCGCGTGTTCAATCGTCATCAACAGACGCCCGGCGGCAGCACGCTCGCGACGCAGATCGAGAAATTCCGTCACTCGGCGGGGGGCCGCACCGCGACGCCGCCGGAAAAGCTGCGGCAAATCGCGTCGGCGTCGGTGCGCGCTTATCTGAACGGACCGCAAACGCTGCCCGCGCGCGAACAGATCGTGGTCCATTATCTGAACTCGGTGCCGCTTGCCGCGCAGCCCGGCGTCGGCGAAATCAACGGTATCGGCGATGGGCTCGCCGCCTGGTATGGGCGCGATTTCCGCGAGACCAACCGGCTGCTGAAGGCGCCGTCGACCGATGCAAATCTGCCCGACCAGGGTCTGGCGTTTCGCGAAGTGCTGTCGCTGATGATCGCGCAGCGCGCGCCGTCGTTTTTTCTGCAGCGCGGCTATCCCGAGCTCGAACGGCTGACCGACAGCTACATGCGGCTGCTCGCGAGTGGCGGCGTGATCACTGAGCAGTTGCGCGACGCGGCGCTGGCGGCGCACGTCGAACTGCATCGCGCGCCGCGCAGCACACCGGATCTCGGTTCGTTCGTGTCGCGCAAGGCCGTCACGTCGATGCGCTCGCATCTGCTCGCCGCGCTCGGCGTGCGTAGTTTCTATGAACTGGACCGCCTCGACGTACAGGCGACAGGCACGCTGAACAATGACGTGCAACAAGCCGTTGCCGAGCGCCTCGCCGCCGCCGCGACGAAAGACGGCGCGAAGGCCGCGGGTCTCGTCGGCTACGAAATGTTGCGCGGGTCCGACGATCCGTCACATATCGCCTACAGCTTCACGCTGTTCGAGCGGCACGGCGACGCGAACCTCGTGCGCGTGCAGACCGATAGCGTGAACCAGCCGTTCGACATCAATTCCGGCGCGCGCCTGAACCTCGGCTCGACCGCGAAACTGCGCACCGTCATCACGTATCTGCAGATCGTCACCGATTTGCACACACGTTACGCATCGCTGAGCAATGCCCAGCTGAAGGCGATCACGCCCGATCCGAACGATCGGCTGACGCGCTGGGCGATCGACTATCTGCTGCACACGCGCGACCATTCGCTGCAGCCTATGCTCGACGCCGCCGTCGAGCGTAAATACTCGGCGAGCCCGGGCGAAACGTTCTTTACGGGCGGCGGCGCGCAGACCTTCACGAACTTCGAGTCCGACGACAACAGCCGCATCCTGACCGTGCATCGCGCGTTCCAGCATTCGGTGAACCTCGTGTTCGTGCGGCTGATGCGCGATATCGTGCACTATGAAATGGTGCAGACCACCGGGCCGTCGTCGCAATGGCTCGGCGATCCGGCGACCCGCAAGATGTACCTGACGCGTTTCGCCGATCAGGAAAGCCGCGTGTACATGAAGCGTTTCTACACGAAGTACCACGGCAAGACCCCTGATCAGCAGATCACGCTATTGCTGCTCGGGGTGCGCAAGTCGCCCCCGAAAGTGGCGACCGCGTTGCGCAGCGTCGCGCCGGATCAATCGAACGCGTGGTTCAACAAGTTGATGTACGCGGCGCTGAAGAACACGCCGGCGGCTTCGATGCTCGACGACGAAGATCTCGCGATTCTGTACGACAAGTACGGCATCAACCGCTTCAACCTGAACGACCGCGGCTATATTTCGAGTGTGCATCCGCTCGAACTATGGACGCTGAACTACCTGCGCTCGCATCCGGATGCGACGCTGGCGCAGATCGAAGCCGCGAGCCAGGACGTGCGCCTGTCGACTTACTCGTGGCTCTTCAAGACGCGCTATCACGTGACCCAGGATCACCGCATCAAGCGCATGGTCGAGCTGCGCGCCTACGACGCGATCGGCAAATCGTGGCAGGCGCTCGGCTATCCGTTCGCGTCGCTGACGCCGTCGTATGCGGCGGCGATCGGCGCGTCGGGCGATCGTCCGGCGGCGCTCGCGCAACTGATCGGCGTGATCACGAACGGCGGCAACAAGGTGCCGACCGAAACGCTGACGCAAATCGACTTCGCGAAGGACACGCCGTACGAAACGCATTTCAGGCGCGCGGTGGTCGCGCCGCAGCAGCAGGTGTCGCCGGAGATTGCCGGGGAGGTGCGGATGCTGTTGCGCGACGTCGTGACGGGTGGCACCGCGAGGCGTCTCGCGCAAGGCATGACGTTCCCGAACGGCGAAACGCTCGAAGTCTATGGCAAGACCGGCACCGGCGATCAGCGCTTGAACGTGTACGCGAAGGGCGCGCGGTTGATCGAGTCGCGCAAGGTGAATCGCAGCGCGACCTTCGTGTTCGCGCTCGGCGACCGCTTCTACGGCACGTTGACCGCGTGGGTGCACGAGCCGTATGCCGCGCGTTACGACTTCACGAGTGCGCTGGCGGTGCAGTTGCTCAAGTCGATGGCACCGGCGTTGCAGCCGTTGCTCGACAAGCCGGTTCAGAAAACCGCGATCGCGGCGCCGGCGGGATCGACGCCCGCGGCGACGAAAGTTGCCGCGCAGTGAATCGCTCACCGCTCGTTATAACCCGTCTCCGACGCCGCCGGCTTCAGGAACAGCTCATGCACCGGCGCGAAATGCGCATATAGCGGCAGAATCGCACCGCCCATCGCGCGGGCATCGGCGCCGATCGCGCCTTCGAGCAATTGCGGCCGCACCATCCCTTCCCATTCGAAACGATCGAGCACGCGCTCGGTGCGGCGAATGATCTCGCGCAGCAGTAGCCGGTCGAACTCGCCGTCGATCACGACGGCTTCGAGATCGAGCAACGCGGCCGCATTGGTTAGCGCGTTCGCGATCGCCGGGCACGCGCTGTCGAGCCATCGCTCGGTATGCCGCCACAACTCGGGCGACAACGCGCGATGATCATGCGCCGCGGCCGCCGGCGCGCCCGCATCGCTGAACAGTCGTTCGAGCACGAAGCCCGATGCCGCGTGCAGCAACTGCCGCGCGGGTTTGCGTGCGCCGCCTTCGCGCAGCGGGATCGAACCGACCGCGCCCGCGTTGTCGTGCGGACCGCCGTGCAGACGTCCGTCGATCACGAGACCCCCGCCGATGAAGGTGCCGACGAACAGATACAGGAAGTTGTGGATGCCGCGGCCCTGGCCCATCACGAGTTCGGCCGCGCAGGCGGCCGTGGTGTCCTTGGCGAACTCGACGGGCAGGCCGGTTATCGTCGCGATGCGCGCGCGCAGATCGATGTCGTTCCAGGCATCGAGCGCGTCGGGCGGCGCGCCGAGAAAGTCGCGCCAGCCGCCGAGCCACAACGGCGCCGCGACACCGACGCCGACCACCTTGCCCGCCTTCGCGCCGAGCGTCTGGTTCACGCGCGCGAGTTTGTTTTCGAGCGCGGGGAACAGCGCGCGCGGATCGGGATACGCATACTCGAATACGTCGCGGCATACGATGCGCCCGGCGAAGTCCATCGCGAGCACGTCGAGACTGCGGCGTCCGACCTTGATACCGATCGTGTACGCGCCGTCCGCGCACAACGCGATCGGGACCGACGGCTGGCCGATCTTGCCGCGCACGCGCGCGTGCTTTTCGAGCAGGCCGTCGGCGATCAACCGGTCGACGATCATCGACACCGTCTGCATCGAAAGACGCGTGAGGCGGCCGACCTCGGCCTTCGGCAGTGGTCCATGCAAGCGGATCGTTTGCAGCACGATGCGCTCGTTGAATTGCCGCATGCCGACCTGATTCGAACCGACTGTGCGTTTGACCGGCGAACGCCTGCTGGTGCTGGGGGTGTCCATTGTCGTGTACCGGCCTCGTGGCTCAGCGGATTGGGCGGCGCGTCATGCGATCGCCTTCACGTCGGCTTCCTTCGCCCCGGTCATGATCGCGACCGCTTCCGACATGTGCACGTCCTTCGTATTAACGAGCGCCGCGCGCCGGCCGAGCCGCTGGATATGGATGCGGTCCGCGATCTCGAACACGTGCGGCATGTTGTGGCTGATCAGAATCACCGGCAGGCCACGCTCGCGCACGCGCCGGATCAGTTCGAGCACCATGTTGCCTTCCTTCACGCCGAGCGCGGCGGTGGGCTCGTCCAGAATCACCACGTGGCGCGCGAATGCCGCGCTGCGTGCAACGGCGACGCCCTGGCGCTGGCCGCCGGACAGCGTTTCGACCGCCTGGCGCATCGAGCGAATGCCGATTTGCAGATCCTTCATGGCCGCGGTCGCTTCGTCGAGCATGCGGCGCTTGTCGATCATCTTGAACAGCGAGCCGCGCCAGCCGGGCTTCAGCAATTCGCGGGCGAGAAACAGGTTTTCGGCGATGCTCATCGCCGGCGCGACGGCGAGTTCCTGGTACACGGTCTCGATGCCTTGTGCGCGCGCATCGAGCGGACTGCGAAACTTGACCGGTTTGCCGTCGAGCAGAATCTCGCCTTCGTCGGGCACCGTCGCGCCCGAGAGCGCCTTGATCAGCGACGATTTGCCCGCGCCGTTGTCGCCGATCACCGCGAGGATTTCGCCGGGCAGCACTTCGAAATCGCAACCGTCGAGCGCGGTCACGTTGCCGTAACGTTTGACGAGCCCGCGTGCCTGCAGAACCGGCATCGCAGCGGACGTGGAAGGGGAGGCGGAGGTCAACATGAGAGGGCTCCTGTGCGGGATCAACGGCCGCGGTGCGAGAGTTTATCGGCGGCGACCGCGAGAATCACGAGGATGCCGGTGATCAATACCTGGTACACCGAGGAAACACCGATCAGCGTCAGGCCGTTACGGAATACGCCGACAATCAGCGCTCCAAGCAAGGTGCCGACGATCGAGCCGCGTCCACCGAACAGACTCGTGCCGCCGAGCACGACCGCGGTGATGCTGTCGAGGTTCTCGGTTTGCCCGGCCTGCGGATCGCCGACACCGGTGCGCGCTACCGACAGCAGCGCGGCGATGCCGTAGATCGCGCCGGCAAGCGTGTAGACGGTCAGCAGAATCCGCTGCGACGACAGGCCCATCAGTCGCGCGGCCTCGGCGTTGTTGCCGAGCGCGTACAGATGCCGGCCGGGCACCGTGTCGCGCAGCACGAACCACGTGCCCAGATACATCAGCAGCGTCAGCACGGTGCCGTACGTGACTTCCGCCGGTCCGAGCCTGAACGTGCTGCCGAGGAACATGATCGCATCGGGCAGGTTCGACACGCTTTCCGCGTTCGAGTAGATCTGCGTGAGCGCAAACGCGATGTTCAGCGTACCCAGCGTGACGATGAACGCCGGCAACTTGATGCGCGTGATCAACAGACCGTTCAATAAGCCGAACAAGGTGCTGGCGCCGATGCCGCACAGAATCGCGAGGATCGGCGGCACGCCGAGCACGACCGCGAACTTCGTCATGATGATCGAGCCGAAGGCCATTACCATGCCGCAGGACAGATCGATGCCACCGGTCAGCACGATCAGTGTCTGGCCGATCGCGATGACCGCGACGACCATCGTCTGTTGCAGGATCAGCGACAGGTTCTGGAACGATAGAAAGCGGCTGCTCTGCGAGACAAAGAATGCGCAGGCCAGCACCAGCGCGATCAGCGGTCCGATTTCGGACAGCGACGGCAGGTGCTCGGTGAAAGACGGGCGCGGCCGGCCGGCGGGCGCGGAAGGGGTCGACATGATGGCAGTCCTCG
Source organism: Paraburkholderia tuberum STM678 (assembly GCF_902833905.1). Taxonomy (GTDB): domain Bacteria; phylum Pseudomonadota; class Gammaproteobacteria; order Burkholderiales; family Burkholderiaceae; genus Paraburkholderia; species Paraburkholderia tuberum. The sequence continues at coordinate 181,084 of NZ_CADFGP010000006.1, forward strand.
GTACATGAGCGTGACATGAAGGTCACGCGGCAACTCAATTGGCGGCCCGGTGCGACGCGCAACGGGCTGCTATGCAATGCGCGTTACTTGTTGCCCCAGCAGTTGTCGAGGCCGAACTTCGTGTCTTTGCTGTCGATGCCGGACATCGGCTTGTCGGTGATCAGCGTGACGCCGGTGTCGTGATAACCGGACACCTTCTTGCCGGTCTTCGCGTAGTCGACGCCGGCGGTGACGCCGAGCGCGGCCATCTTCAGCGGATACTGCTGCGAGGTCGCCGCGATCGCGCCGGCCTTCACGTTGCGCACGCCTTCGCAACCGCCGTCGATCGACACGATCATCACGCCCTTGTCCTTACCCGCCGCCTTCAGCGCGCGATACGCGCCGGCCGCGGCCGGTTCGTTGATCGTGTAGACCACGTTGATGTCGGGCGCTTTCTGCAGGCAGTTTTCCATCGCCGTCTGACCTTTCGCCTGATCGCCGCGCGTGTCCTGGCTGCAGACGATCGACGGATCGCCTTCCTTGATGCCGAAGCCTTCGAGGAAGCCGTTGTGGCGCAGCACGCCGACCGACACGCCCGGCGCGAGATCGAGCGTGGCGATCTTCGCGGGCTTGCCGTTCAACGCGGCCTTCGCATATTTGCCGATCAGCACGCCGGCCTTGAAGTTGTCGGTGGCGAACAGGGCGTCGGTTGCGTCCTGCGGATCGGTCGGCGTATCGAGGGCGATGACCATCACACCGGCCGCGCGCGCCTTCTTGATGCTCGGCACGATCGCCTTGGTGTCGCTCGGCGTGATCAGGATTGCTTTCGCGCCGGCCGTCATCATGTTTTCGATCGCGGTGACCTGACTCGCGTTGTCGCCGTCGAACTTGCCGGCGGCCGTGATCAGTTTCGCGCCGTCTTTCGACGCGGCCGCGTCCGCGCCCTGACGCATCTTGACGAAGAACGGGTTCGTATCGGTCTTCGTGATCAGGCCGATGACGGGCTGGTCGGCGGCCTGACTCGCGCTTGCGCACCACAGCGCCGCTGCCGCGGCGCACATCGACGCGATTGTCCTGGCGACAGGACGCCTGTGGGAATTCAGATTCATGAGACGCTCCTCCGGTTATTGGCAACGACGTATGGGACTGCAGATAGATCGAAACTGCGAAGCTGCGGGCTTGACGTTGACGATGACGCTTCGACGTAATATGGTCCGAAGGAAATCGCCTAAATCACTTTGGTTGATTTAGTACAGCAGGCGCGCGACCGCTCGTCAAGGAAATGTGAACGCGGAAATTCGCCGCGCCGCGAACCGCGTGCAGGCTGAGAGCCTTGTGTCGTAACGCTTTCGCGCTGTGCTGCAGTGCGAAGCGGCGCTTCTCGGCTTGGGGAAAGTCCTGGCCCGTCTGAAAGCGGGTTGAAATGTCAGCGGTGGTTTTTCAACGCAATTCGAGGTGCGTAACGCGCTTTTTCAGTGGGCGCTGAATGTTTGCGAGAGGTTGCGGCGGAACAGCGCTTGCGCGCGGCGACTGAATGCGAACTTTTCGGAGAGACCCATGCCTTCGCACTGGTGGCAGCGACGACTTTCTGGTCACCGCGGCGTTGGCCGCGCTCGCATGCGAAACGGTCCAGGCGCGCGTCCGGACGTTCGCACAGGTGTCGTTCGCGCCACGCATCGGTGTGCCCGCGCAATTGCGCGTTACTGCAACCTTGCGGCGCGGCTGTAACCGCCACATCAACCCGAACGCGGTGCGGCCGTCGATGCGCGCACGACCAGTTTCGGCTCGGACGAAATCCGCATCGGCACGGGCGCCGGCATGTCCCGCGCGGCGCGTCCCGGCTGTCCGTACGAAGTCTCGATCAGCTCGCGCAGCAGTTCCACTGCAAGTCCAGCGACCTCGACCGTCGGCACCGCCACCGTCGTCAGTGCGGGGCGCGACTCGCGCGCGAGCTGGATGTCGGTGATGCCGATCACGGACAGATCGTCCGGCACGCGCAGGCCCAGATCCGCGGCCGCGTGCATCGCGCCGAGGGCAGGCAAATCGTTGGTCGCGAAGATCGCGCTGAGTTGCGGATCGGCTTCAAGCAGCGCGCGGGCCGCCAGGTAGCCGCCGTGGATCGTGTCGGCCGCGTGTCGCACGCGATTTCTCGTCACACCGGCCGCGCGCAACGCGTCGACGAAACCTTCGAAGCGCGCCGCGTGAATGCCCGACACCTTGCTGCCGACGATCGCACCAAAGCGCCGATGCCCGAGCTCCAGCAGATGCTCGCCGGCCAGCTTGCCGGCCAGCCGGAAATCGACCGCGACGCACGGCAGCCCGGGCGGCTCGGTGGGCCGCTCCCACATGCACAGCACGACCGGCGTCCCGCGCGCTTCGGTCTCGTGCAGATCGGCGAAATCGAGGTTCGCGTTGGTCACGAGCACGCCTTCGGACAAGGTGCCGGCGATCTGGTCGAGGTACGCGCGGCCGCTTAGCGGATCATCGTTGGTATTGCAGATGATCACGAAGTGGCCGCTCGTGCGCGCAGCGCGTTCGACCGCGAGCGCGAACTCCGGATAGAACGGATTCGCGATGCTCGACACCATCAGCGCGAGCGTCGGCGCGCGGCCCTCGGCGAGCGCGCGTGCGGCGAGATGCGGGCGATAGCCGAGCGCCGCGACTGCCTCGAGCACGCGTTGCCGGGTCGTTTCGCCAACGCGGCCGCGCTTGCGCAGCACGTTGGACACGGTCGCTGGCGTGACGCCGGCATGGCGCGCGACTTCGCTGAGTGTGGGCATGATGTGGTCAGTATTTGGGATGGCTGTCCGACATTTGCGTCGCGGCGCGAGGCGCGGCAACATCTGTCATCGAACAACGTACAAAACGATATCGGAGACAGACCAACGATCGCCTTGCGATCGATTTTTCGGTCATGCTGATTAAGCGCTTAATCTCCGACTTCGCCCCGATTAAATCACGGAGTCGATGCAATGGCGAGCATTTCGTTACGAGGCGTGCAGAAGGCGTATGGCGACGGTGCGCCGGTGATTCGCAACGTCGATCTGGACATCGGCGAAAACGAGTTCTGCGTGTTTCTCGGCCCGTCGGGTTGCGGCAAGTCAACGCTGTTGCGCATGATCGCCGGGCTCGAGGATGTGACCGACGGCGACCTGTCGATTGGCGGGAAGACCGTCAACGACGTGCCGGCCGCGCAGCGCGGCGTAGCGATGGTGTTCCAGAGCTATGCGCTGTTTCCGCACATGAGCGTGTTCGAGAACATGGCGTTCGGCCTGAAACTCGCGAAGACCCCGAAGGATGAAATCGAACGCAAGGTGCGTGAAGCCGCGCGCATCCTGCAACTCGAGGCACTGCTCGAGCGCAAGCCGAAGGCGCTGTCGGGCGGCCAGCGGCAGCGCGTCGCGATCGGCCGCGCGATCGTCCGCGAGCCCGGCGTGTTTCTGTTCGACGAACCGCTGTCCAATCTCGATGCAACCTTGCGCGGACAAACGCGCGTCGAAATCGCGCGTCTGCATAAGCAGTTTGCGAAGGCGAGCGTGGTCTACGTGACGCACGATCAGATCGAAGCGATGACGCTCGCCGACAAGATCGTGCTGCTGCATTCGGGCAAGGACACCGAGCGTTACGGCAGCATCGCGCAAATCGGCGCGCCGCTCGAGCTGTATCACCGCCCGAAAAGCCGCTTCGTGGCCGGCTTTATCGGCTCGCCGCGAATGAATTTTCTGCCGGGCAAGGTGGCGTCACTCGATGCGCAGGGCGTGCTCGTCACGCTCGATCACACCGGCGAGAACGTGCGTGTGCCGGTCAGCAGCGCCGGACTGCAGCCAGCGCAGCCGGTCACGCTCGGCGTGCGTCCCGAGCATCTCGAGTTCGTCGATGCATCGGCCACGACGAATGCGGCCGCGTCGCAAGACGGCGTGCTCGCGCGCACCGTATCGCTCGTCGAGCAGCTTGGCGAACACAGCTACGTGCACCTCGATCAACCCGGCGGCGCCGTTCTGATCGCCAAGGCGCCCGGCAACACGCGCCTCGCTCCAGGCGATCGCGCGAGCCTGCGGGTGTCGCGCACGGCCTGTCATCTGTTTACCGAGGACGGTTTCGCGGCCGCGTCGCTCGAATCCGTCGAACACTACGCTTGAAAAACACTGGGGACATAGGGATGCGTCTTGGAGTCTGTTATTACCCGGAGCACTGGCCCGAGCCGATGTGGGACGACGACGCGCGCCGGATGAAAGCGCTCGGCATCGAGCAGGTGCGGATTGCGGAATTCGCCTGGAGCCGGATCGAGCCGACTCCCGGCGAATACGACTGGGGCTGGCTCGATCGCGCCGTCGACGTGCTCGGCGCGGCTGGCCTGAAAGTCGTCATGTGTACGCCGACCGCGACGCCGCCGAAGTGGCTGATCGATCGTCATCCGGAGATCTTGCCGATCGGCGCCGATGGACGTCCGCGCGCGTTCGGCTCGCGGCGTCATTACGACTTCTCGTCGCCCGCGTATTTCGAGGCGTCGCGTCGTATTTGCACGGCGGTGGCGGAGCGTTACGGCAAGCATCCGGCGGTCGCTTTCTGGCAGACCGATAACGAATTTGGCTGTCATCACACGGTGGTCAGTTATTCGCCGGCCGCGGTCGCGCGCTTTCGCGAGTGGCTGAAGGCGCGTTATCGCACGATCCAGGCGTTGAACGAGACGTGGGGCACAGTGTTCTGGAGCATGGAGTACCGCGGCTTCGAAGAAATCGACGCGCCGGTCGGCACCGTGACCGAGGCGCATCCTTCGCATCGTCTCGATTACCGGCGCTTCGCATCCGACGAAGTGGCGCGCTACAACCGCATGCAGGTCGAGATCATTCGCGCGCATTCGCCGGGGCGGTCCGTCGCGCACAACTTCATGCAGCTCTTCACCGAGTTCGATCACTACAAGGTCGCGGCCGATCTCGACGTCGCAACGTGGGACAGCTATCCGCTCGGCGCGCTAGAAGAGCAGTGGTTCGCGCCGGACATCAAGGCGCGCTGGTTGCGCACTGGTCATCCGGACTTCGCGTCGTTCAATCACGACGTCTATCGCGGCATGTCGAAGCTGCCGTTCTGGGTGATGGAGCAGCAGCCGGGACCGGTGAACTGGGCGCAGTGGAATCCGGCGCCGCTGCCGGGCATGGTGCGGCTGTGGAGCTGGGAAGCGTTCGCCCACGGCGCGGGCTGCGTGTCGTATTTCCGCTGGCGTCAGGCGCCGTTCGCGCAGGAGCAGATGCATGCGGGGCTCAATACGCCCGACAACCGGCTCGACGTCGGCGGCAATGAAGCATCGCGGGTGGCGTCGGAAATTCACGCGGTGCTCGCCGCGAGCGCCGACGCCAATGCGTCGATCCGCTCGAAAGTCGCGCTCGTCTACGACTATGAAGCGAAGTGGTTGTTCGAGATTCATCCGCAGGGCGCGGACTTTCACTATCCGCGGTTCGCATTCGAGTACTACTCGGCTTTGCGCGCGCTCGGACTCGACGTCGATGTCGTGCCGGCCGATGCATCGTTCGATGGTTATAGCCTCGTCGTCGTGCCGCCGCTGCCGGTCGTGCCCGACGATTTCGCCGAACGTCTCGCGCGCTCGGGCGCGCAGGTCGTGCTCGGTCCACGCACCGGATCGAAGACGCGCGAGCTGCGGATTCCGGCGAATCTGCCGCCGGGCGCATTGGCGTCGGTGCTGCCGCTGCGCGTGTGGCGCGTCGAATCGATGCGGCCGAACGTGACCGAAGCCGTCGTGCTCGAACAGCAGGGCGGTGCCGCCGAGGGCTTCGCGCGACACTGGCGCGATTTCATCGACAGCGATGCATCATCTTCATTCGACGTGCGCGCGCGTTTCGCGGACGATCATCCGGCGTACGTGCGAAGCGGCGCGTATCACTACTTCGCGAGCCTGTTCGACGACGCCTTGACCGTGCGCCTGTTCGCGCGCATCGCGCAGGAAGCGGGCCTCGAAACGCAGGCACTCGGCGACAGCGTGCGCATCAGCCGTCGCGGCGGACTGACGTATGTGTTCAACTATGGCGATAGCACCCACGCGCTCGACGACATTTCCGACGACGCATTCGTGATCGGCTCCCGGGAGGTGGCGCCGCAAGGGGTGGCGGTCTACCGCTCGCAATAGAAGTCTGGCCTTGGCAATTCCACGCAGTCATTCGATATAGAAGCGACAACGACGTAAAAACCATGGAAAGAAGGAGACAGTCAGGATGAAACTGAAACCACGCAAGATTCTGTTGGCGCTCGCGCTGGCCGCGGTTGCCGCGGGGACCTCGGTCGTCGGCACCGCGCAGGCGGCCACGCTCGCGATGAACATCGCGTACAAGGGTGCGAGCCAGCGCGCGGTTTGGCAGCAGGTGGTCGACGAGTTCAAGAAGGCGCATCCCGGGATCGACGTGAAGGTATCGTTCATCGATGAGGAAGCCTACAAGGTTCAGTTGCCGGGTTGGCTTTCGACTGTCGCGCCCGATATCGTCAACTGGCACGACGGCGAGCGTATGGCGTATTACGCGCAGCGTGGCCTGTTCGAGGATCTGACCGGCGACTGGCAGAAGAACGGCTGGAACGACATGTATGCGTCGACGAAGGAAGCATCGTCGTACAAGGGCAAGCAGTATGCCGCGCCGACCGTGTACTACTCGTGGGGGATGTTCTATCGCAAGGACCTGTTCGAGAAGGCCGGCATCAAGGGCGAGCCGAAAACGTGGGACGAGTTTCTCGACGCCGCGAAAAAGCTGAAGGCCGCCGGCATTGCACCGATCGCGGTGGCGGGCCGCGATGCCTGGACGCTGGCCGGCTGGTTCGATTATCTCGATCTGCGCCTGAACGGCAATGCGTTTCACCAGAAGCTGATGGCCGGCGAAATTCCGTACACCGATCCGCGCGTGAAGAAGGTCTATACGACGTGGAAGCAACTGATCGACGACGGCTACTTCATCAACAATTCACTGTCCTACGATCTCGACGCGGTGCAGCCGTTCCTGTTCCAGGGCAAGGCTGCCATGATGCTGATGGGGACGTTCATTGCGGCGGGTTTCCCGGACAACGTGAAGCCGCAAATGGGGTACTTCCAGTTCCCGATCATCGACTCCAAGGTGCCGACCGCCGAGGACGGGCCGGTCGAATCGCTGCATATTCCGTCGAAAGCGAAGAACAAGTCCGATGCGCACACGTTCCTTGCGTTCGTCGAGACGCCTCAGATCGGTGCGCAACTCGCAAAGGGACTCGGCTCGTTGTCGGCGAACAGCAAATCGCCGGAGCCTGAAGATCCGATTTCGAAGATCGGCTTCCAGATCCTGTCGAACACGAAGGGCGGCATTGCGCAGTTCTACGATCGCGACATGACGAAGGAAATGGCCGACGAAGGGATGAAGGGGATGCAGCAGTTCGTCTCCGATCCCTCGAAACTGGACGACATCCTCGCGCAGCTCGAGCAGACGCGTCAGCGTATCTACAAGAAGTGAGCGGCGGCGGCCGCAAGGCCGCTGTCCGATGCATCGGATTGGATCGGGAGATTGATCGTGTCGCATTCCGTCAGCCGTCGTAGCGTCGACGGTCCTGTTGAACCCGGCGGCCCGGGCTTGCCGGCGTCGAGCGGTGCGCTGAGCGGCGCGTCGGTCGCGTCGCGCCGGCGCGGCCCGACGCCGACCGCACGGCGGCAGCGGCGCGCCGCGTTCCTGTTTCTCGCGCCGGCCTGCTTCATGGTGGCCGTGTACGTGGTGTGGCCGATCCTCTCGACGATCCGCCTGAGCTTCTTCAACTGGGATGGGATGACCGAGCCGACCTTCATCGGCCTCGCGAACTATATCGAGCTGGTCCATACGCCCACGTTCTATACGGCGCTCAAGAACAACCTGATCTGGCTCGTGCTGTTTTTGCTCGCACCGCCGATGGGCCTCGCCGTCGCGCTGTATCTGAATCAGGCGGTGGCGGGCATCCGCATCGTCAAGTCGCTGTTTTTCGCGCCATTCGTGTTGTCGGGGGTCGTGGTCGGACTGATCTTTTCATGGTTCTACGATCCGACCTTCGGCCTGCTCGCGATGATGCTCGGCCACGGCGTGCCGGTGCTCGGCGATCCGCGCTATGCGACGCTCGGCATCGTGTTCGCGGCGCTGTGGCCGCAAACCGCGTACTGCATGATTCTTTATCTGACCGGCTTGACCACGTTGAACGCCGAGCAGATCGAAGCTGCGCGAATGGAAGGCGCGCAGGGCTGGTCGATGCTCTGGCATGTCATCCTGCCGCAGTTGCGGCCCACGACGTTCATGGCGATCGTCGTGACGATCATCGGCGCGCTGCGCAGCTTCGATCTGATTTCGGTGATGACGGGCGGCGGTCCGTTCGAAAGCTCGACGGTGCTCGCCTATTTCATGTACGACCAGGCGATCAAGTACTACCGCATCGGCTATTCGGCGGCGATCGCGGTGGTGCTGTTCGGCATCATGCTCGTGTACATCGTCTATCACCTGCGGCGGATGCTGCGCGCCGAGCAATGAGGAGCCGCTAATGTTTCCGATTCCGATCGACAAATGGAAGCCGGCCACGCGCCGCGCATACAAACTGACGTTGCCGATTGCACTCGTGATCTGGCTGTTGCCGATGATCGCGGTGCTGGTCACGTCCGTGCGTTCGACCGAAGAACTGAGCGAGGGCAACTACTGGGGATGGCCGAAGCACTTCGCGATGTTCGATAACTATCGCGAGGCATTGACGACGTCGCCGATGCTGCATTACTTCTGGAATAGCGTGCTGATTACGGTTCCTTCCGTAGTGGGTTCGATCGCACTCGCGGCGATGGCGGGCTTTGCCTTGGCGATCTATCGCTTTCGCGGCAATTCGACGTTGTTCGCGACGTTCGTCGCAGGCAACTTCGTGCCGATCCAGGTGTTGATGATTCCGGTGCGGGATCTGTCGTTGCAACTCGGTCTGTTCAATACCGTGAGCGCGCTGATTCTGTTTCATGTGTCGTTCCAGACCGGCTTTTGCGCGCTGTTTCTGCGCAACTTCATCAAGCAACTGCCATTCGAGCTGGTCGAGGCGGCGCGCATCGAAGGGGCGAACGAGTGGACCGTGTTCTTCAGGATCGTGCTGCCGCTGATTCGTCCGGCGCTCGCGGCGTTGGCGATCCTCGTGTTCACGTTCGTGTGGAACGACTATTTCTGGGCCTTGTGTCTGACGCAAGGCGATGACGCCGCGCCGATCACGGTCGGCGTGGCCGCGCTGAAAGGGCAGTGGACGACCGCGTGGAATCTCGTTTCGGCGGGATCGATTCTGGCGGCGCTGCCGTCGGTCATGATGTTCTTTGCGATGCAGAAGCATTTCGTCGCGGGTCTGACGTTTGGCGCGACGAAGGGGTGATGCTGTTCACGCGTGGCGCTGCTGCGTAGAGAAGGGTTGCCCGCGGAAGCGGGCTTTTTTTCGGCGCGGCGAACTGCTGCTCGCACGCTGACTTCTCGATCAACGCTTTTCAGCTTACGCCGGGTTGACCCGCTGCATAACGGCATTCAACGCCGCGCGCGCACTATCGAGAGGCCGCTTGCCTTCGCCGACTTCGCTCGCGAGGTCCAACTTCTGCTACGGGTATGGCTGCTACCCGTATCAACCATCGAACGAGGCCTTCCTGCCTGAAAACAGGAAGGAAGGCGCCTGCCGCTATCAGGCCGGATCAGCGTACTTCAGCGTCCACGTCAGCGTACGGCTGGTGCCGCCCGTCAACGCGAACGGGTTGGTCGTACAGGCGAAGTTGGAGTGCAACTGTCCAATCGGCGTGGTCGACAGCGGGTTCGTCGCGGGGCTATTCGTGTAGCTGACCGAGTAGCCGTCGCTATTCGCCGTCGTGTTCAGGAAGTCCGCGAACGACGTGTAGTCCGTTTCCACCGCGAGATTGCCCGTCAACGTGCCCGAGCTCAGCGTATCGGTGCGCGTGATCGAGCTCTTGGCGAATGTCATCACGGTGTGCACCTGCAGATCGAGATCCGTCGTGGCCACCAATTCGCCCGCTCGCCGCCCATCGGATAAGATACGGCCCGCCATGCATTTTTTAGAACGGAAGGAGTGGTTTCAATGATCGAACCGAGCAACGTTTTCAAGGAAAATCTCGCCAGAATGCCGGCGATCGACGGCATCGCACGCATCGATCTGGTCAATGGCAGCGGTACCGTGGTCGCTAGCATCGAGAACAAACCTGGCAAGCAGGGCTCGCTCGCGGTGTACAACTACCTGCGCGGCGCGTTCGGCACGCTCGACGCGAAGGCGGCCGAACACGGCCTCGCGCTGTTTGCCGAGCATACGGCCGACGCGCGCAACCGTCCGGGCGCGCATCCGAACGTCGACCACCTGCTGGCGATTGCCGCTGGCGGCGAGGCATTGCGCATCGGTGTTGTTGCGGCAGCTTGAGGCCGCTCAAAGTCTTTTCCGCGCCGGCAAGGTAGACGTTTTCCTGCCGCTGCCGCGAATTCCAACGCCCCGGCGACGGGATTTGCGGCCCACCTGCGCTAATTGCTCGGTAAAAACCCTCGTTTTTCCCGAAGCCCCCGGATTGGCTTCAGATTCGGCTTCTGTTCGGTGAATTGAAGCGCGGGGGGGCGGCGCACACTGGGTTCGTCCCGTCGCGTATATCGCGCTTTTCCGTCAGGAGCCCCGGATGTCTTCCCGTCACGACAAACCCCACCGGTTCGACGCCGACATGCCGGAACTCGTCACCTCGGAACGGGATCAGCCGACGCCGGGTCCGGACGACCGCGCGATGCGCGAACTGCAACGCGGTTCCGAAGCCATCGTGCGTCTGGCCACGCAGGCACACGCGGCCATCGCCCGAAGCGACGAAGCCGGCGCGCAAGCCGCGCGCCAATCGCTCGAAACGCAGCTGACGTTCACGACCGCCCTGATCGATGAGCTGCTGTTCGGTGCGCCCGAGCGGTCCACGCTGCATTGACAGCCTACGCGGCAGCATCACCGTACTATCCCGAAGTACCGGAAACTGACATGAGCGCTTTGACCGTCATTCTTTGCATCTGGGCCATGGTCGCGTTTTGCGCGGTCCTGTTCATCCGCGGCGCGAGTCCGCGCGTCGAGCGTGAGGCGGAGCAGCCGCGTGCTCGTCCGTCGCGCTATTCGATCGCCGAGTAACGCGCACGACCAACGACGCGGAACCAACGGGGTAACATGAGGAGCGCCGGCGCCACTGCCGGCCGGCACCGACGATGTTCCCCACGGAGGTTCCCGTATGGACACACATTCGATTCTCGGCATGCTGCATGCCGAAGAGGCTTTGCTGATCTCCATCGTGCGGTCGCTGCCCGACGATATCAAGCGCAGGATCGCCAACGACTTTCACGAGCAGGCGCAACTCGCCGAAAGCTCGCATCTGAATTCCACCACGAACCGCGAAACGAGCGACGCGTTCAAGGCCCATGTCCGACGGCTGTCGAACATGCTTGCTTCGTTGTCGTAACCCGGTCGCGCAACGGCGACCCCGACGTGTCGCTCCTGAGCAAGGACTCGACGCAGGCCGTTGCCCGCGTGCCGATACCGGCGTCGGCACCCGCACCGGTCGCGCCCGCTGCGCAAGCTCCCGCGTACACCGTGAACGGTGTGCCGCAGGATCCGCTCAAGGTCGACCTGCCGCGGAAGAGGTCGCTTGCCGGCGATGAATTACGGCAGTTCGAGTCGTGTGTCGCGCAATTGACCGCGCTGCTGTAAGCCGCTTGCCGTCTCAACTTTGCGACACGCCGGTCCGCATGATTCAGGCGCGCTTTCGTCGCATGACGTGTCGGCATGTTGACTGGTAGGGATCGCAAACCTTGGTCCGTCAATGCGCGTTCGGGTATTCCCGCGCGCGTCGAACGACGTGTACGAGCCAGCACGAAGGCGTCGGGGCATCCCCGCGGCGTCTCATTTCCGATGCATTGCGTGCGATCAGGCCCGCTTCGAAGTGCCCCGGCAGGCATTTCTCCATACGTAGCAGGCCTTCATTCCAGCATGGCATAGCCATTGCAATGACGAATGCACAAGAACTACACATGTTGCAGCCGGGATTTCACGCAGTGAACAAATGCCGACGGCAGCAAAAATCTTCGCGATTCGCGCCCGGGGAGCTTGGCGCAACTTGCGAGGTGCGGCGGGGCCAATAGCAAACGGATGTCGACAAACAACGACGACGCAAGCGGACGATACGGCTGCATCTATCGTCCGCTCGCGATCGTGACGGCGTGAAGCGATGACCCCGCCATTTTTTTTCCGTGCTTGCGGGTGAAGCCGAATTCGCGGCGGGCCCCCGCTAAAGGGCGCTTGCGCGCGGGCCGGCGGGCTGCGAAGATCATGCTAACGACCGCCGCATCAGGGAATTCCATGTTAGCGTCGAGCCCATTTCCCGCATTGCTGCACCACGCGAGCCTGTGGCTGCAAGCCTACGCGCTCGTGCTGGTCATGATGGGCGTCGGTGCGTTGCTCGAGCGTCGCTGGCCAGCCGCATTGCTGCAATCGCGCGCGGGGCAGCGTCTGAACATGGCGTATGCGGGTCTGTATCTGGCGTTGGCGGAAGCCACGAAGCCGCTGACGGCGGCCGCGAGCGTCGCGATCGTCAATGCACTCGGCGGCGGGATGGTGGTGCTGGTGTCGCGCGGGTGGGGCGCGCTTGCTTCGTTCGTGATCGTGCTGCTGACGATCGATTTCCTCGAATACGCGTTTCATCGCTTGCAGCACACATGGCCCATCCTGTGGAAGCTGCATTCGCTGCACCATAGCGCGGTGGATTTCAACGTGACGATCACGTTGCGGCATCATTGGATAGAAGTGCTGCTCAAGGGCTGCCTGCTTTATCCGCTCGTCGGCGTCCTGTTCAAGGTCGAGCCGTGGATCGTCGGTGCGACCTCGATCGTGTTCATGTTCGGCAACTATTTCGCGCATCTGAATCTGCGCATGGACCTTGGCCGCTACGTCACGTGGGTCAACAATCCGCAGTATCACCGGCTGCATCACTCGATTCGCGCCGAGCATTTCAATCACAACTTCACGCAGCTATTGCCGATGTGGGATCACGTGTTCGGCACGCGTTGGGTGCCCGCGAAACACGAGTGGCCCGCCACCGGTCTCGACGATGGTACGCAGCCGAGCTCGTTGCTCGGCGCGTTCAGCTGGCCATTGGGTCAGCATGCGGCACGCGATGCGTTACCCGTTCGCAAGCCGCTTGCCGTGCTCGACAAGAAAGCGAAATAACGCTGGCTACGCGGGTCGCGCGGCGCGCACCGCGTTGCCGCCCAGCAGCGACACGATCAGCGTGGCCATCACGAGCACGCCCAGCGCCGCGCGCAGGCCGAGCACGCCGGCACCGAAACCAATCAGCGGCGGCCCGACCAGAAAGCCCGCATAGCCGAACGTGGCCGCCATCGACACGCCGATCGCCGGCGTCGCGCTCGAGCGACCCGCCGCGCTGAAAATCACCGGAACGATATTCGCGAGACCGATGCCGACCATCGCGAAGCCGACGCACGCGGTCAGCACCGTCGGCAGGCTCAGCACGAGCGCGAGTCCGGCGAGCGCGATCAGACCGCCGAGCGCGACGACCTTGCTCGAACCGAAGCGCCGCACCGATGCGTCGCCGGCGATCCGGCAGGCCGCCATTGAAAACGCGAACGCGGAGTAGCCGATCGCGGCGACGCTCGCTTCCTGGTTCAACGTGGAGCGCAGGTACACCGCGCTCCAGTCGGCCACCGCGCCTTCGACGAGCATGCACATGAACGCCAGCAGCGCCAGTTTCATCACGCTGCTGTCGGGCCATGCGAAGCCGCTCGACGCGGCGGCCGCGCGCGGACCGATATCGCGCAACGCAAACGACGCGGCGAAAATGATCAGGGCCGCGATCAACAGATCGGGCGCGAACAGCCCGCCCATGACGCCGACGCCGCCTTTCTGCAACATCGCGCCGCTCGCCGTGCCAAGCAGGCCGCCCGCGCTCCACGCGGCATGAAACGACGACATGATCGGCGCGCGCCAGCGTGTTTCGATCGCGCTCGCATGTCCGTTCATCGACACGTCGAGCGCGCCGTTCGACGCGCCAAGCGCAAACAGCACCACGCACAACGTCAGCATGCCCGGCGCGAGCGCGGGCAACGGCAACGCGATCGCGAATGCCGCGCCGAGCAGCGCGGTGGCGCGGCCGCTGCCGACGCGCGGCGCGAGCTGTCCCGCGAGCGGCATCGCAACGATGGCGCCGAGCGCGAAGCAGAACAGCGCGATGCCGAGCGAGGTGTCGCTGAGCGCCAGGCTTTCCTTGATGCGCGGCACCTCGACCGCCCATGCGCCGATGCCGAAACCGTTGGCCAGAAAGACGGCGAGCGTTGCGATGCGTTCCCTGACGAGTGAGTTCATGGGCGTGCCGCCATCACGTTATCGCAGACGGCCCGCAGGCTCGCGACACGCGCGTCCGGCACGTCCGCTTCGACGAACAGATAATCGACGGCCGAAACAGGCGCTACCGCGAACGGCGCCGCTGTCATGAGCTTTTCCGAGGTCAGTGCGATGGCGATCTGGCTACTCGCTTTGACCATCGCGCGTTTCAGTTCGGCGTCCTCTGCGTCGAATACGGCGACGCCTTCGTCGGGGTCGAAGGCGCAGGCGCCGAGAAAACAGAGGTCCGCGCGGATCTGCTGGATCTGCAGCAGCGCGGTCGCGCCGAGCGAGCCCGCCGCGCCGCCGGCGATGCGGCCGCCGATCAGGATCACGTCGATACCCGGGCGGTTCAGCAGCCGCGCGCAGGCCTCGGGCGAATTCGTGACGACGCTCAGGCCGGCGTTGTCGGGCAGCGCCGACGCGATCGCGACGTTCGTCGTGCCCGCGTCGAGCAGCACGATCTGCTTCGGACGAACGATCGATACGGCCGCCGCGGCAAGGCGTGCCTTGCGATCGACGGCCTCATGCATGCGCAGCGCCGCGGGTTTGTCGGCGGGCGACATCAGTAGCGCACCGCCGTACACGCGCTTGCAGAGCCCCTGATCCGCGAGATCGCGCAGATGACGGCGCACGGTGTGCTCGGAGATCTGCAACTCGGCGGCCAGCTCGGCCGCGAGCACGCGACCATGCGCGCGCAATCGCTCCAGAATCAATGCTTCGCGCTGCTCGGGCAGTAGCCCGTTGATTGCATCTTCCCGGGTTCGCTGCATGGGTCTCGTCTCCGTTCCGGTGTGAATCGATCATAATCGAGCAAAATGTATCGTAAACGCTCGTGGGGCGCAAGCGGTGCGCCCCGGCTCGTCTTGATCTCACGCGACGCCGTTCGGTTCCGGTCGTGAGTCACGGCCGAAAACCAGCCGGTCGAGCAGCCACACCGTGACGAGCGTTGCGCCCATCAGCGGGAAAACGACGCCGAGAAGCGCGAGGCCGGTTGTCCAGCCACGCATCGGCGGTGCGGCGCGCTCGCGCGACGGCGCGCCGAGCGAGCGTTGTGGCCGACGTTTCCACCACATCACGAAGCCGGTCACAGCGAGCGCGCCAAGGCCGAGCGAAATGGCTGCGCACAGTATCTGATTCGCGACGCCGAAGTAGCGACCCATATGCAGCGACGTACCGTACGACACGGCCTTCGCGATCGCGCCGTAATCGCCGTAGCGAATGTCCTTCAGGATCGCGCCGCTGTATTGGTCGACGTACAGCGTGCGTTCGTCTTTGGGATTCGCGGGGAAATAGGAGAGCGTGTAGACGCCGGCTGCGGAGTTCGGCAGCACGATGCGGTAGCCGTCCGCGATACCGAGCGACGCGGCGAGCGCGACGATATGCCCGAGCGACAGAGGCTGCGCCGCGTCGGTGGCCGCGGAAGAGGGCACGCTCGCGTTGCCCACGGCCCACGGCGTCAGCGGCAACGGCAGGTCGTCCATGACCATGCCGGGCATCGAGTCCATGTCGGCGCGCGTCGCATGCGCGACCGTGGCGCTCGCGTGGCCCGGGTGGTCCGAGGGCGTTCCCGGCACGATGGAGCGCAACGGCAAACCGCCCCACGCGCCCGGCGGAGCGCCAAGCTTCGTCGCGGTCGCGAACGCCTTGAACTGTTTGCCCCACGAGCCGGTCCACGGCAGCCCCGTCAATACGAACGCAAGTGCGCCAAGGGCGAGCCAGATGCCGATCACCGCGTGAAGACTTTTCCATAGCGGACGTCCTTTCAGCGCCAGGCGCGGCAGCAGCACCGCGCGCGCGGTCGTTTTGCCGCGCGGCCACCATAGTGCGACGCCGGTGCCGATCATCACGAGCGTCCAGCATGCGGCCAGTTCCATCAGCAGTTCGCCGGGCTTGCCGAGCAGCAGCTTGCGATGAAGCATGCGATCCACCTGCATCAAGCGATGCTCGACGCTCAGCGTGCCCAGCACCTCGCCGCTATACGGATTCAGATAGATGCTCTGCTGCGAGCCGTCCGCGAGACGAAATACGAATTCGGCGCTGCGTTGCGGATCGCGGGTGATCACGGCGGTCGTCGCGATCGAGCCGGGCGGCATCGCCGCGCGCGCTTTCGCGAGCAGCGCGTTGTCGGCCAGCCTCGGCACGGCTTGTGGTGCGACGACCAGTTGCTGTCGATAAAGCAGCGGCTCGATCTGCGGCTGGAAGCAATACAGCGTGCCGGTGATGGCGAGCACGAGTAGAAAAGGCATCACGAAGAGGCCCGCATAAAAATGCCAGCGCCACAGTGTTCGATAGCCTGGATGTGTCGGGCCGCTCGTGGCGGCGGTTGTACCGTTCTGCGCGCGCACGCGTTCGGCGGTTCGAGTCGTGGACATGAAATCCTCGTCGGGCAAATGGGTCGATGGTTCGTTTGCGACAAGCGGTTTGCCGCGTCTCGCATCAGGCTTAGATATGCAGCTTCGCTTCGACATAAAACGTGCGGCCCGGATACGGGTGGTAGACGAAGTAGCGCGCGTCGAACAGGTTGTCGACGCCGATGCCGAGTTCGCTGAGCTTCGTCGGCTTGAACGTGAACTTCGCGTCGACAACCGTGTAGGTGCTGGTGCCGCCGAACACGTTGGGGTTCGTGTCGGTATTCGTCAGCGTGTTGTACTGACGACCCGAGTAACGCGCAGCGAGCGTCAGCGCCGCGCGCGCGTCGAAGTGATACGTCGCGGCAAGATTCGCGCGCCACAGCGGAATGCGGTAGAAGTACTTGCCGACCGAGGCCGGATTCCGTGCGTTCTCGAGGATCTTCGACTGCGTGTACGCGACGCTCGCGAGCAGATCGAGCCCGCGCACGAACACGTCCTCGCCCGAATAGCTTGCTTCGACGCCGCGCGAGCGAACCTTGCCGATGTTCTGGAAGTTCGTCACGCTCGGAATCACGGTGGTGTCGGTCTGACTGAAGATCGTGTTCTTCACGTCGTCCTGAAAGAGGGAGAAGCGGAACACGCCATTCCAATGCGCCCATTCGGCGCTCAGCTCTTTCGACAGATCGTCTTCGGGCTGCAAATATGGATTGTTGTTGACGATCGCGGAGCCGTTGATTTGCCCCTGGAACAGTTCGCTCGCGGTCGGAAAGCGATACGCGCGAGCGATCGACGCGCGCAAAGTCAGCTCGTCGCTGACATCGAACGATAGCGACGCCTTCGGCGAAAGGTGGCGCTGGCTGGCATCGCTGTACGCGATCGTCGTGCCGGGCAGCGACTGTGCGCCATCGTAGGCTTGCCAGTCTTCATAGCGCGCGCCGTAGACGAGCTTCCAGCGCGGCAGAAAGCGCCACGCGTCCTGCGCATAAAGAGCTTGCGTCTGCGTCTTGCCGGTGAACGCGTTGGCGAACGAGGTCGCGTCGCCGTCGCGCCAGTTCAGCGTGTTGTAGGTCTGGTTGTCGACGTAGTAGTTGTCGTAGTGGTAGCCGACGCTCAGTGCGTGATTGGCCAGTCCTGGCTGGTTCGTCGCGGGCGTATAGGTGCCGCGCAGGTCCAGCGTCTTCCAGCCGGTGCCGTCGTTGAACAGCACGGTGCCGGGGCCATTGCCCGGACCGCCGGCACTCGCGGTGCGTGCGACGCCATTGCCGATGTCGTAATACGAGGCGATCGCCTCGCCGTTCCAGCCGGTCGCGTTGCGCGTTTTCAGCGACACGCCGTAGAGCCAGTTCTCGCTGTGCCCGACACCCGGCGCAAACGCGGCCGCCGGAATCGTGTAGTGGTAACCGTTGATCGATACGTTGCCGCTGTACACAGGGTTGCCGGCCGCGTCGCGCAGGAACGTCGATGTTTCGCTGTTGTACGTCTGGTGCCAGTAGCCGAGCGTGAAGCCGCCCTGCAGCGTCGGCGTGAAGTCGTACTGCATCTTCAGCTTGAACTGGTCCTGCACCGTGTGCTCGATGCCTTCGCCGTTCACACCGAGCACGGCCGTCGGCGCATTGGTCTGGTTGTTGTAGAAATAGGCGCCGGTGACGGGCGTGTCGCCGGCCTTGGCGGGCGTGGTCGATTTAGCGAGTGTTGCGAATTGCAGCGGCTGACTCGTGTTCTCGAGATGATTGACGCCGAGCCGGTACGAGAACTTGCCGATGCTATCGCCGATCGACGCGCTCGCTTCGCTGCCGTTGAAGCTCTGGTTCACGCCGAACAGGCTGAAGTGCTGCGTGAATGCCTTCACGTCGGCGTTGGCCTCGAACTGCTTTGGCATGCGCGTGCTGATCAGCACGGTCGCGCCGAGCGAATTGCCCGGATACAGCGCGGAAAACGGCCCGTAGATTACGTCGACCTGCTGGATTTCGTCGGGATACACCATCGACCAGCGCGGCGGAAACGAATAGCTATTGCCAAGCAGGTTGCTCAGCAGCAAGCCGTCCGCATAGACGAGGCCGCGCGCGCTCTGCGTATTGCTGGTGCCGCGCACCGCGATGATCGAATTCAGATCGCCGATAAAGCGCTTGCGTACCGCCAGGTTCGGCATGTACTTGAGCACGTCCTCGGTGTTGACGACGTTCCAGTTCGCGAACTGATCGCGCGTCACGGTTTCGACGGAGGCCGGCAGGTTCGGGTCGACGGCGCGCGGTGCGGCGCTCGCGCTTGCGCTTGCGCTCGCACTGACGCTGACGGCGGGCAGCGTCGCGTCGGTGTTTGCGTCGGCGGCATGCGTGGGTGTTGCGACGAAAGCCGGCACGAAGGCAGGCATGAGCGCGGGCCAAAGAACGGAACGACGAACCGCGCGACGAGCGGAAAAGACAGCGTCACGGCGGACGCAATAAGAGAGCCTTCGCAGCGCGAAGTTGAACATGAGCGTTTCCTCGATGCATTGAACAGGCGATCGCAGGCCTCGTCGATGTGGGCGACGAAGGCGCGATCAGAACCGGTAGCGATCAGGAAACGGCAGGTGGGGCGCGCGGACGTCCCGACGGGAAGGCGCCAAGCGGGGTGAAGCGGGTGGACAGCGTGGGCGGCGCGGTGCCGGCCAGCGGCAGCGCGGCCGGCGGCTCGACGGCGGCGAGCGTCGGCATCGCGACGTGATGTTCGAGCAGATGACAGTAGCCGCAGGCGCCGAAGGCATCGTCGTGGCTCAGATGCACGGGCGCGGGGCTGGTTTGAGCGACGACGCTCGCATCGCTCACATTGCTTGCACCAGCCGGGTGAAGCGCCGAACATAGCGCGGCAATCGGCTCGTGGGCGCGGCCCGATTCGAGCAACTGACTCACGAGCGGCGCGAACACGACGAGCCACATGGCGATGAGGCCAAGCCATGCGGTCAGGTGGTTGCGCGAGTGTCGAGTCATGATCGTCGAAGAAAAGACGGGCGCGATTCTAGCATCACCGCGCGATCCTTTCATTCGCAATGACGGGCATAACGGCGGATTAGACGATGAAACAGCGCTTATTTCGGTGCGCTGAGGCCGAGGCAACAACCAGCGAGCCGTGGCGCTATGTTCGGCCGGGCAGTTCGCCGACGCGTTGCCCCTCGTCGCGCCGCTGCTCGACGATTCCGCCTTGCCGAACGATCAGCGGGCCGAAGCGTTCAATATTGCCGGTGCGTGTTCGTTCGCGCTGGGTCAGTGGGCGAGCTCGGTCGAGCGCGCGCGGCAGGCGTGCGTCGAGCGATTCGGCGGCGCGCTATGACGCCTCTGTGAGCTGCATGTGATACAGGCCCCACGGCGACAATTCGAAGCGGTCCTTCAGTGGCTTGGCCGCGAGTTCGGGAATCTGATCGGCGTCGTAGATCGCCCATAACGGCCCCACGCCGCCGAGCGCCAGCGGCTTGCCGTCCATTTGTGTCGCGACGATGAAGTGATACTCGCGCACCTTGTCGAGCGTCGTCAACACCGCGTAGCCATCGACCGCGTGCATGACGATCTGCATGCTGCCCGCGTCGGGCGCACCGACGTTTGCGAGCACGTCGGTGAGCAGCGGGCCGCTAAACGTATGCATGTGCGCATCGTATTCGATCGTCGGATGGATCGTCACGGTCTTCATGCTGGCGAGCCACGGCAGATCGACGCCGTACGCTTGCGAAAACTTCACCTGGTGCTTCGCCAGCAGTTGATCGAAAGCCGGATTGAGCGCGCCGCGATTGCTGTGCTTGATCGCGCCGGAGATCGTCAGGACGACCGGAGACGGCCCGCATTCGGCGTGCTCACGCTTCGCGCCGAATGCGGGCGCGACCGCCGCGCCCAGTGCCGCGGCGCTGGTCAGGAACTGGCGTTTGTTCATTACGTTTTCTCCGGGTGTCGTCGAGGCGCCGCGTGGTGAGGTGCGCGCTCTTCTATTGTCGGAGAATTGTCGCCGCACGTGATACGGCGATGCTTCATTAACGCGTCATTCGCTATGCTATTTCCGCTTGCGGTTCGTGCCGATACTGACGGTGCGCGTCACATCGACGACCGACAGCCGGATCGCGTCGATCAATGCGCGCGCGGCCGGTGACGGCGTGCCCGCCGCGCGCATCGTCAGGCCGATCTCGCGCCGCGTGTTGTGCAGCGGTACATCGAGCACCACCAGTTGCCCGGACTGAATCTCGTGATGCAACTGCTGCGCCGACAAGGCAGCCGCCATGTCGGTACCGAGCAGCAGGCCGCGAATCACCGCGAGGTCGGCGGTCTCGACGGTCGGCAGTGGAGGCTTCA
This sequence comes from Paraburkholderia tuberum STM678, assembly GCF_902833905.1. Classification (GTDB taxonomy): domain Bacteria; phylum Pseudomonadota; class Gammaproteobacteria; order Burkholderiales; family Burkholderiaceae; genus Paraburkholderia; species Paraburkholderia tuberum. The sequence goes on from NZ_CADFGP010000006.1 coordinate 202,127, forward strand.
CCTTCATCCGCTTGAATTGCGTTTCGAACAGCGCACGCGCCGGCGCGTTGCTGCGCGGCAGAATCCACTGCGCGTCGCGCAGACCCATGATGGTCAGATCGTGCGCGTGAGTCAGCGGATGACCGCGGCGCACCAGCACCACCATGTCTTCCGACATCAGCCGCTCGTTTTTCGGGCCGCTCGTCGCGTCGTTGTCGCGCAGCGCGCCGAGAATGAAATCGATGTCGCCCGCGCGCAGACCGGCCACGAGCGTCTCGTAGGCGCTTTCGTCGGTGACCACGCGCACGCCCGGATTCTCCGAGGTCATTCGCGCGATCGCCTTCGGCAGGATCAGCGTGCGCCCGAGCGGCAACGCGCCGACTGTCACCGAGCCCTGAATCTTGCCGTGCAATGCGGCGATATCGTCGGGGACGTGGCGCAGTTCGTTCAGCGCGCGGCGTACGTGAAGCAGGAACGTTTCGCCCTCGGCCGTCAGCAGAATGCCGCGCGGGCTGCGGTGAAACAGACTCAGTCCCGAGCCGCTTTCGAGTACCCGGATCGCGGTGCTCACCGCGGGCTGGCTGATGCCGAAGGTTTTTGCCGCGCTCGGCATATGCCGATGCCGCGCGAGTGCCGCGAATAGTTGCAAGCGCCGCGTGTTGAGCAGGTACGCGGGCAATGCGCCTTCCGCGACGGGCCGGCGGCGCGTCTGTCGCGCGGCGCACCATCGGGCGAGTTCTTCGAGTTCGGCGAAGATCCGCTCGCAGCGATGCAGCACCGCGCGGCCGACCGGAGTGGGCAGCATGCCCGAAGGACCGCGATCGAACAGCGGTTCGCCGAGCGCCGACTCGAGCTCCTGCACGGAGCGCGTGACCGCCGACTGCGCGCGAAACAACGCGGCCGCCGCGCGCGTCGCGCTGCCCATCTCGGCGACGAGCCGGAATGCGCGCAGTTGCGCGAGATTGAGCAGGTCCTTGCTGCTGACCGACAGCGGCGCTTTGGCGCTCGCCTGGCTGGTGGCGGCGGAAAGCGTGTCGTTGCTCATGCCGCGCCCGCGATCAGATGCAACGACGGCAGCGACAGATTCAGACTTTCCTTCGAGATCTGCGTGTGCTCCTTCATCAACGCATCGACGCGCGCGCCTTCGCCTTTTTTCAGCGCGTCGACGATCGCGTGATGCTGGCGATGCGCGTACATCAGCATCATGAATTGACGCTCGCGCGCGGATTCGTCGAACGCGATCGTGAACGGCGACACGAACGGCACCTTGTCGTTCAGACTGAGCGCGGCCGTGACCGCCTGGTTCTGCGCCGCGTCGACGATCAGTGCATGAAAGCGGCCGTTCATCTGCGCGTAGCGCACGTCGTCGCCTGGCTGCAGATGCTTTTGCTCGAAGATCGCGTCGCCTTCACGCAGGCAGTCGTCGAGCGCGGCGGCGAGCGCGGGGCTCACGCCGTTTTCGGCGACCGAGCGCGCGGCGAGTCCCTCGAGCACGCCGCGCACGCCGCGCACGTCGATCGCGTCGAGCACGTCGCGCACGCTGAAGCGGCGCACGACGTAACCGCGCGAGCCCGAACGATCGAGCAGGCATTCCGACGACAGCACGCTCAACGCATAACGCAGCGGCGTGCGCGACACGCCGAGCCATTGCGCAAGCTGCGCTTCGACGAGCCGCTGCCCGGGCGACAGTTCGCCCGACAGGATCTTCTCGCGTAAGGTCTGCACGATCGCTTGCTGGGTGGTCTCGTTCATCGTTTCGTCGCTCGTCGGAAGCAGCGCAGTATAGCCACGCGTGCAGCACCGCTCCAAGCCTTGGAAATGTGCGTTGCGAGTTGTTTTCCGGGCCATCTGTTTTATTTATCGCGTGACGAGATGCCAAGGCGTCAGGGAAGGCTTGCCTCACCGGCTTGGGATACCGAGGGAGCGCTGCGCGGCGTGGGTCGGGGTGCGCTTCATCCGCGCTCCGGCCGCGCAAATGCCGGGTTTTTACTCGTCAACCCGGCGCTGCCTGAGGTATACCCGTGCTTCCCGTATCGCGGCACAATTTCTATCTTTGTATCCCAAGACGGTCGTGATGACTAGCGCGGCAAACCTGCCGACCTATCCGATTGGCAGCGGCACGAAGTGACGGAAGAGAACGAATATGGCAAGAATCATTGGTGGTATCGGCACGTCCCATGTACCCACGATCGGGTTGGCGTACGACAAGGGCAAGCAGAACGAACCGGCATGGGCGCCGATGTTCAAGGGTTATGAACCGGTGGCGCAGTGGCTGGCCGAGCACAAGCCCGACGTGATGGTGATGTTCTACAACGACCACGCGAACAGCTTCTTCTTCGACTGCTATCCCACGTTCGCGCTCGGCGTGTCGCCCAACCACGAGTTCGCCGATGAAGGCGCCGGCAAGCGTCCGCTGCCCGACATCGCCGGTCATCCGGATCTCGCGATCCATATCGTCGAGCAACTGGTCGCCGACGAATTCGATCTGACCGTCTTCCAGGACCGCCCGCTCGATCACGGCGTCAATTCGCCGCTGTCGCTGATGCTGCCGCATCAGGGCGGCTGGCCGCTGTCGCTGGTGCCGCTCGAAGTGAACGTGCTGCAGTATCCGCTGCCCACCGCGAATCGCTGCTACCGGCTCGGCCAGGCGCTGCGTCGCGCGATCGAATCGTTCGAGCAGGATCTGAAGGTCGTGGTGGTCGGCACGGGCGGGCTGTCGCACCAGGTGCATGGCGAACGCAGCGGCTTCAACAACACCGAATGGGACATGGAATTCCTCGACCTGATCGTCAGCGATCCGGAGCGTCTTGCCGCGATGAAGCACGTCGATTACGTGCGCCTCGGCGGCGCGGAAAGCGTCGAGACGATCATGTGGCTCGCGATGCGCGGCGCGCTGGGTCAGAAGGTCCGCGAACTGCATCGCAGCTACTACCTGGCGACCAGCACCGCGATGGCCGTGACGATCTACGAAGAAGAGGTGGCGTAATGAATCCGCAACTGGTTGGCGTCGAAGAACTGACCGGCACGTATCCGTTCGATATCCGCCAGAGCATGAAGGCGATGCGCCTGAACCGCTTTTTCTGGCAGATGCGCGAAGCGTCGGCGCGCGCGCTGTGGCTCGAAAACCGCACCGCCTCATACGATGCGGCCGGCCTGACGCCGGAAGAACGCACGCTGGTGGACAACACCGACTGGATCGGTCTGATCCGTTATGGGGTGTCTTTCTTCGTGCTCGAGAAGTTCGCGCGTGTGGTGAAGATCACCAACCTCGGCGTGTACGCGAGCATGCGTGGCGAAACGCTCGAAGCGTTTCTGAAGACTCGTCAGGTACCCGACGCCGTTTAAAGGCCGCGCATCAAGGCAGCGCTGTCCGCTGGGTAATCCGATTTGAAAGTTCCGATGTGTAGTTCAAGCCACCCGGCTTACTTCGACCCGGCCGTGATTATCGGCGGGTTCATGTCGCATATCTTCTTTGCTGTGCCGTTGGCGTTGACCGTCAAGCGGTTGAAAGGTAAAGGGCTTTGGCTATACCTCGAAAACGGCCGCACGCTCGCGGCTGTCGTGATCGACGGGGATAACGACACGGGTGTCGCTCATTTGCGCTGGTTCATCGTCGACGATTCTTTGCGCGGCCCCGGGATTGGACGGCAATTGCTGTCGCATGCCATGCGTTTCGTCGACGAGCGGTTCGACGAAACCTATCTATGGACGTTCAAGGGGCTCGACGCGGCGCGTCATCTGTACGAGTCATTCGGCTTTCGGCTAAGTGAAGAATCGGAAGGCACGCAATGGGGAACACGCGTGGTCGAGCAGCGTTTCAACCGGCTTTGCGCAAGGAAAGGCGATAACGGTACTGCGTGATCGGCGCGGCAGCGAACTCGACGCCGTCGGTCAGTGCGCGAGGACCGCCGCCGCGATCCGGTCGGCCAAATCGCCGAGAACGCGGCTCAACGCGGCCGCCTGCGCGAGCGCATCGTGTCCATTGATCGCGGAGTCGAGCGTCACCTGCTGCCGCAGCGTCGCCTGATCCGAGTGCCCGGCCAGCAGCGTCCACTCCGCTTGCAGCGTCAGCGTGCCGCTCGAGTCGGCCGTGGCATTCAGCACGGTGACGACCAGCGTGCGCGTGCCGGGCGGCGCGGGTGCATCCGGAACGACGAACGATCCGGCGGGCAGCCGCGTGAGCAAGTCCTGGGCAAGCGTTTTGCGCATCATCTGAGCGAGCGGTGCGCCCCACAGGTCGCTATCGTCGATCGTCAGCCGGTTCTGCGAAGCCAGCGTGACGACTTCGAGCCGATCGAGCACCGCGGGAATATGCACGGCGGTCAGTTGAATCGGTGGGATCGGCGCCGTGGCGGGCGGCGCGTCGGCGGGCATCGGGTTCAACGTCACATAGCGTGTCGGTATGCTGTGTCCGCATCCGGCGAGCGTCATCGCCGCGACGGTTACGACAAACGCCGCCGTCCTGACGCTCGTCGCGAGCGATGCCGCGACGGCGCGTCCGACGGGGAACGTGGACCTCGTCATCATTGAGCCTCCTGCTGCCTGCCACGGATCAGCGCCTCCGGATGGCGGTCGAGATAGTCGGCCAGTGCCCGAATCGAGCGTGCGGTGTCGGTCAGCTCCTGCATGGCGGCAGGCAGGTCGTTCTGGCTCGACGCGTCGCCGCCTAGCGTCCGGTTCGCCGCGGCAACGGTGCGATCGGCCGCGTTCGCCGTCTCGCGCAATTGCGCGACGAGCGGACCGATCTGTGGCGAGACCTGCTGCAACGTGTGATCGATCTGCGCGACCGAGTGGTCGATGTGCGTCAGGCTGTCCTTGATCTGAGGCGAGGAACTGAGCGCGTCGATATGCGCGGCGATACTGCGGACCTGTTCGCCGGTTTGCCGGATCGGAAGATCGTCGATTTTCTGGATCACCTCGTTGGCCTTGGCCATCGTCGTGTCGAGATTCGCGGCGGCGACACTCGGAATGACGGGCAGGCCGTCCTCGCTGGCGAGCGTCGCCACCGGCGCGCCTTGCACGAAGTCGAGGTTGATCTTGTCCGCGCCGACGAGCGGCGGATCTTGCGACAACCGCGCGCGCAAGCCTGTGGCGACGAGCCGGGTGAGCATGCCATCGACGAGCGGGCGCCAGTCCCCGTTGGCCGGTGGCGGCGCGCCGACGATGCCAAGCTGCGACGGGTTCAGCGCGATCTGCACCGGGGTGCTCAGCGCGCCCGTGCGTGCGTCGTAGTTCAGGCGCACGCTGGTGACGGTGCCCACGTCGAAACCGCGCAATTGCACATCGGCACCACTCTTCAGGTCGCCGACGGCGCCCTCGAAGCGCACCAGATAGGTGACGACCGGGCCGTGCCCCGGCGCGAGCGCGGGGCGGCGATCGACACCGTCGAAATGCGATGCCGGTTCGCCGGGCCCGGGCTCCATCACGATCTCGGGGCCGGTCAGCACTCCCTTGATCGACGCTGGATCGTTGAGATCCACGTGTGCGCCGCGCAGATAAAACCTGGTCTCGCTGCGCAGATACTTTTTTTCGGCGCGATCTATCTTTAGCTCGGCTTGCACGTGTCGGCCATCGGGCGCGAGCGTAATCTCCGAGACGGCGCCGACCTTCACGCCGCGCAGCGTGACGATCGTGTCGTCGGGCTTCATGCCGTACGCGTTGTCGAAGGTTACCGTGACCGTCTCGCCATGATGCATCAACGCGCGAACGCCGAGCCATCCGGCCATCGCGAAGGCTGCGACCGGCACCGCCCAGATCCAGCCGGGCCAAGAGCTGCGCCGCACCTGAGCTTGCGAACGACGGGGACGCGTGCCGCTCATCGCTTGCTCCGCGGGTGGACGTCCCACATCAGGCGCGGGTCGAATGCGCGCGAAGCGGCCATCGTCAGAAACACGACCAGCGCGAACGCGGTGGCGCCAATGGCGGGTCTCGCCGCGGCGATGCCGTCGAACCGGACCAGCGGCACGAACGCCGCGATCGTGAACACGTCGACGTACGACCATCGGCCGAGTTCGTCGATCAGGCGGTACAGATGCGCCTTGACCCGCAGATGCCGGCGCGAACGGCGCCGAACGGAGACGACGAACCATGCCATGCCGAGAATCTTCGCCACCGGAATGATGATGCTCGTACAGATGATCAGAATGCCGAGCGGCCACAGGCCAGCGTGAAACAGCTGGTAGACGCCGTCGATGATCCGGGTTGAGTGGGTCCGCCCGAGTTGCATCGAAGTGGTCATCGGAAAGAGGTTGGCCGGGATCGTCAGAACGAGCGCGGCGAGCGACAGCGCAGCCGCGCGCACGACGGCGTCGGTTTTGCGAGCGCGCAACGTCAGTGCGCAGCGAGGGCACGGACGCCCCTCCTGCGACATCGGCACGACCAGATCGCAAACCGTGCAGGACAGCGGCGCTTCATGTTCCGGCAACTCGTTTTCCGCGGCGATCGCGCGCCACACCGTTCTCCGGTCGAGCGACGCGCGCGTGAGCATCGACAGCAGCGCCGCGGCGATGAAGCAGTAGCCGCCGGGGGCGATCGTGCCGGTCAGATTCTGCGTCACGCGCGCGTAACCGACGAAGCAGCCGACCAGATAGACATCGGGCATGGTCCAGATATCGAGCGAGGTGGTCCAGCGAAACAGCGCGCCGATTCCTCTGGTACGCCGGCCGAGCCGCAGCGCGGCGAGGACGATCACGAGGCCGCCAAAGCGGATGAATGGCAGCACGATACCGAAGGTGCCGAGCAGTACCGCGAGAATGAACCAGCCATCGTTCCACATCTGCACGATGCCCGACGACAGCAGTGATGAGCGTTCGACGCCGAGCATATGGACATACATCAGCGGCGCGAGGTTGGCCGGAAACAGCAATACGAAGGTCGCGCTCGCGCAGGCGAGCGCCGCGGTCTGGCTTCGGCCGCTACGCCGCTCGAGCGGAAAGTGACAGGCGCGGCAACGCGCGTAGGTATGGGCGGTGAGCGGCGGGATGTCTTCGAGCGCGCCGCATTCGGGGCAGCCGATCGTCATGCGACGTTCTCCATCGGCTGTCCGTTTTCAGGCGGGCAGCGCGTTGCGAATGAGGTTTCGCCGATCATCACTCGACCCCTGGCGCCGTTTGGCGCGTGCATGCACGGCAGACGCGCTGGCGCGCGCCAGTTCTTGTCCTCCACTAGCATGGCGCGTTCCCGGCCCGGCCTCGGCGCGCCGGGCAGCACGGACGAACGGCGGCCGCGGTGTGGCGTCAGTCGGGTGAGCGGTTCCGATCCGCTTCGCTTTGCGAGCCGGGCGGCGTGCCCGGTTTGGTGTCCGGCGCCGCTGACGGGCCGGCGTCGGCAAGGATCAGCAACCTCGAAGACAGCGCGTCGGGATGGCCCGGCTTGAACCAGTTCATCTCGGGAATGCGTGAATCGGTCAGGTAGATCGTGCCGTCCGGCCCTTCCGCGAACGTATCCGGCCATCGCAGGCCGGGCTCGTGCAGCAACGTCGTCAATGTCGCGCCGTCCCATACCTTCACCGCGTGTTCTTCGACCGCGGTAATCAGCAGGCGTCCCGTCCGGTCGATGTGCAGCCCGTCGGCGGGGCGATGCTCGAGCACTTTCTCGACGCGGTTGCCGACTTCATCGGTCGCGAGCGTGGTATCGCGAAGCGCTTCGGTGGGCACGCGGTAAAGCGTTTTGCCCTTCACCGCCTGCCAGTACAGATACAGTCCATCGCGAGTGAGCGCGATGCCGTCGGCCGCAAATTCGACGCCGCGTCCATCGGGACGCCGCAATGGTGCGCCGCCTGCATGGACCGTGACGCCCGGATCCGTTTGCGTCGACGGATGCCCGTCGAGCACGCGGCGCGCTTGACCGGTGCCGAGATCGACCACCACGATCGCGCCGCGTGTTCCAGAGTCCGTGATGTAGGCGAAACGGCCGTCGGGACTGATGCGCACGTCGTTCAGATAGCTGCCCTGAGGTGCGATTTCGAGCGTGAACGCAATGCAGCCGACGACGCTATCCGTCGCAAGATCGATGCGGACCAGTTTAGGGGCACCCGGCACGACGAACGCCTGGGCCGGCGCGCCGGGGTCGAGTACCCACAGGTTGTTTTGGGAATCGCACAGCATCGCCTGCACGCAGACCCAGCGATCCTGCGGGTTCAACTCGTCACGCCTGGCATTGCGCCAGCCGTTCCATCGATCGTCGGGATAAGGACGGACGTCGCCATCGGGCGTGAGTACGCCGACGGAGATCGGCGCGTCTTCTGTCCAGCGCGGGAAGTTGACGAAGATGCGTCCGTCCGCGGCGACGGCGACGCCGGTCACCTGGTGCCCGAAAGACGCAATCTCGCGCAGATGCGGCAGCGAGCCGTCGTCACCGGCGCTCGATGCAGGCGCGGCGGTCAGTGGAACCCGATCCGCGGCGGTTGGCGTGGCGGTGTCTTTCATGAGCTGTCTCCGGGACAGGACGGAAATGTCAGTATTCAGCAAACCGAATGCCGCGTGCAAAGATAAAGTAAATCGTAATCCGCGAATCTTTCGGAAGGTATTCAACGTGAATTGCTGACCGCCCTTTATGCGAATCGTTTGACTTTCGCGCGAGCAGAGAACGGTAGTGCGCGCAATAGGGAAAGCCGAGTTGTCGCGTGGCGCTTGATACGACATGGCGCGCTAAAAGGCCGCGTTGCTACTACGTCATTCAGGGCGAAAAGAATCGCTCCGCGGCGGCGTGCGGAGCCGCCGTACCAAACGGTCCATTTCGGCAACTCTGACTCTCAGGGTTTCTCCTGACTCGCCTTTGGACCCGCCGTGTCACTCGTGCGCTACACCGCTCATTTGCAAAGAAAAAATAATGCCGACGTCAAAGGAATGTGCTAGAAAATAACAATTGCACGCGCAGACAAATAGCCACGCCTGCAAGTAAAAATTTCGGCTTTCAATACTCTTAATCGGCCGCGAGGTGGATCGTGAGAACAAGGACGCTTTGGGGGCTCGGGGTGACGACGGTCGCTTCGGTGCTAACGCTGCAATGTTATCCGGCGTGGGCCGACGGACCCGAAGCGGCGTATGCGTCCGACGACGAGGTGCCGGCCGGCTCGCTCAGTCCGAACGAGTACAAGGTCAATGCGGACGGCATGAAAGAAGATCCGAATGCGAAGATGTCGGACGTGGCCCGCGCGTATCGCAATGGCTATATCAATCGCGGCAAGCAGGATCAGGCCGATTACCAGGCAATGATCGACTCGCACAATCACGGTCAGCGGCAACCCGCCAGGACCGACGTCGCGCGGGTCGACGTGCCGCCGCTGCCGCCGGGCGTTCCCGAAGACGATAACTCGAAGTACACGAGTATTCCGCCGCAGCCTCAGAAGCCGCGGCCGGTCCAATACACGCAGCGTCAGGTGCCGCAACCGCCGCCGCAACAGCAATATCAGCAGGTGTACCAGCAGCCGCAGTACGCGCCGCCGCCAATGCAATACCAGCAGGCGCCGGCCTACGCGCAGATGCAGCCGGTCTACGACAACCAGCCGGTATACGTGCGGCAGGACTATCCTCAGCCGCCCGTGCAGTACGTGCCGGTTTATCCGCAGGCGCAATACGATGAAATGCCGCAGGTCGTGGAAACGGTGGTTCAACCGGTCGCGCCTGTCGCTTATCAGGTTTATCGTCCGCCGGTCTATTGGGCGCAGCCGCGCGTGTATGCGTATCGCGCGCCGGTCTACAGCTATCGTATGTGGCGTTGAGGTATTGCGCGAGTCGTGGCGGCGTTGCGCAGCAATGGAACGCCGCGGCGAATACTCGCACGCATCGATTGATTGGCCGATAGAAAGTACTCAGCCCGCCGCATTCGTGGCGGGCTGAGTACTTTCTTTTATTCGTTTTGCGCTAGTGGCCGCTGGCACCTCTCGTGCGCACATTCAGATGGTTATTCACCTGTCTGACTCCGCGCACCGATCTCGCGACACTGCCCGCGCGTTGCACCTGAGCGCGCTGCGGTACCCAACCGGTCAGCGTCACGATACCGCGGCGCGCCTGCACGTGAATCGACGTTGAATGCAGGTTCGGTGTGCGTGCGAGCGCGCGCCGCACGTCGCGCGCAAGCTCGCTATCGGGTCTGTTGCGAGCCGGCGATGCCGCGATGGATTGGCTTTGCGCGGAAGCATCGTTCGGCATGCCGCCACTGGTTTGCGCATTCGCACAGGTCGCAGTGCCGATCGCAATTGCTGCCGCGGCAATGGCGCCAATTAGGGTGCTCGCGCTGTCTTTTCTCACAAGTCCTCCTGTACCACCTGATTGTCGCTCGCCGCGCAGCAGATCGACGTTGCGGCTATTGCGCTTGCCCGTTGCCCAATAGCGCGTCCGTCGTGACGACCGTGCAGTACTCTTGATCGAGGTTGGCCAGTGACATCGCGTGAATGTCGTCGGCGCTGCGCGGCGTTCCGTTCCAGTCGGTCCGTGCAAAAGTGAAACAGCCGTCGGCCACTAGATAGGTATCGAAACCGAGGTTGCCGGCCATCCGCACCGTGGCCTCGACCGAGTTGTTGGTGATGACACCCGCCACGACCAGCGTCGTGTGGCCGGCGGCGCGCAGGCGGTCTTCGAGTCCCGTGCCGATGAACGCGTTATTCGTGCGTTTCGCAATCACCGGTTCGTCGGGCAACGGCACGTTGGACGCCTTGAATTCGTGTCCCGCCTGACCCGGCCGATAGTGCGACCCAGGCTCCGTCGAGTCGTGCCGCACATGCCACACCGGCCAGCCTCGGCTACGCCAATGCGCGAGCAAGCGGCTCACCTGCGTCTCGGCTGCGGGATTGTTGCGCTCGCCCCAACTCGGATGATCGATCGCGCGTTGCAGATCGATCAACAACAATACGGCGCCGGCGGAAGGAGCGGGAGAACGCATGGGTCGAATGAGTCTGTGTAGGTGTCGATATCGTTCTGGCAGACTTTACCGTATTGGCGCCATCAATAGCCATGTATGATGGCGGGCTCGCGCCCGGCAGGGGCCCTGCGCGGGCGGCTTGCGCGGATCGCGCGCCGTCTGCCGCGCCCACCGGGCCGCAACGCATCCCTTCACGATGATCCAGAGGAAGACCGCCATGACGGCTGCAACGCAATTCGACCAGGTTTCTGTTGTCAAACGAGCCAACGTGTACTTCGACGGCAAGTGCGTGTCGCACACCGTGCTGTTCGCCGACGGCACGCGCAAGACGCTCGGCGTGATCCTGCCCGGCACGCTGAACTTCGGCACTGACGCGCCGGAGCTGATGGAAGTGCAGGCGGGCAAATGCCGCATCCGTCTCGACGGCAGCGATGAGTGGAAGACCTATGGCGCGGGCGAATCGTTCTCGGTGCCTGGCAAGAGCCGCTTCGATATCGATGTGGTTGAAACGCTGGACTACGTTTGCAGCTATCTGTAAGCGGCTTTAAGGCGCGTGCAGTGGGATAAGAAAGACCTGTTGCAAGCAGCCGGGACGGCTTGGACAATGGACCCAGGCTATCTTTGCTCAGATGTGTTGAAGAGACAACGCGCAAGCATTCGCGAGTGCATGCTTGAGCCAGGTGCTCAGAATGGGCCGTCCATTACGCTTCGCTTCGACGATGAACCTTACGCTGTCTCTTTCGCCACGATCTCCTCGATCACCTTCACGAATTGCTCGACCGGCTGGCCGCCGGTCACCAGATAGCGGCGGTTGAAAATGATCGACGGCACCGATTGAATGCCCATTTCCTGATTGTTCTTTTCCGCTTCGCGCACTTCATCGGCATACGCGCCGCTCGTCAGCACGTCGCGCGCTTCGTTGGCGTCGAGTCCTACCGACTGGGCCGCTTCGACCAGCACGTCATGATTGCCCGGATTCTTGCCGTCGGCATGATACGCGCGCAATAGCGCGAGCTTCAGCGGTAACTGGTGGCCCTTCAGGCCGGCCCAATGCAGCAGGCGGTGCGCGTCGAACGTATTGTAGGTGCGGATGCGCGGACCGAAATCGAAGCCGACGCTCGCGCCGCGTTCGCGGATCATCGCCTGCGTTTCGGCGATCTGCGCGGCTGTGCGGCCGTATTTCTTGCCGAGATACTCGACGATGTCTTCGCCGTCCGGTGCCATCTGCGGATTCAGTTCGAATGGATGCACGACGATACGCGCGTCGATTTTGTCCTGAAGCCGCGCGAGCGCGAGCTGCAGCGACGACAGGCCGATCGCGCACCACGGGCAGGCGATGTCGGAAACGAAATCGATGGTGAGCTGCTGTTTCATGGTTGTCCTGGCGGAATGAACTGCGATGCGGCGGCGGCAAGTGCGGCCGCAACGAAACCGACAGCGTAGCGTGAATCGTCCGTCCGTGCAGTGCGGCTGAATTTGACCGCAAGACCCGGAGTGTTTTCCCGCCACCACACTCGTACACTAAGTTCATCGAGCTACCTACCTTGATGGCGCGGGGCGACGAGCCCGCGCCGCCCACTCATCGACGATGAACGCAATCGCTCCCACCCAAACGATCGACCACCGCGTCGACGCACTCGACTGGCCGCGGATCGAACACGATCTCGATCAGTACGGCTGCGCCGCCGTGCCGCAACTGTTGACGCCCCGCGAATGCGACGCGCTGAGCGCGCTCTATACACGCGACGCGCTTTATCGCAGCCGCGTCGTCATGGCGCGCCACGGCTTCGGTCGCGGCGAATACAAGTACTTTGCGTATCCGCTGCCGTCGCTCGTCGGCGGCTTGCGCGGTGCCCTTTATCCGCACCTCGTGCCGGTCGCGAACCGCTGGAACATGGCGATGGGCATCGACGTGCGCTATCCGCCGAAACATGCGGATTTCATTCGACGCTGCCATGACGCCGGCCAGGTGCGTCCGACGCCGCTGATCCTGCAATACGGCGAGGGCGATTTCAACTGCCTGCATCAGGATCTGTACGGCGAACACGTGTTCCCGCTGCAGGTTGCGGTACTGCTGTCGGAGCCGGGGCGCGACTTCACAGGCGGCGAGTTCGTGATGACCGAGCAGCGTCCGCGCATGCAGTCGCGTGCCGAAGTCGTGCCGCTCGCGAAGGGCGACGCGGTCGTGTTCGCCGTGAACAGCCGGCCCGTGCAGGGTACGCGCGGGCCGTATCGCGTGAATCTGCGGCACGGCGTGAGCCGCCTGCGCTCGGGACATCGGCATACGGTCGGCATCATCTTTCATGATGCGCTGTGAGGGCCGCTGTCGGCGCAATGGCGCAACACCGCGTGCCGTGAGACGATAACGGCCACGATTCCAGCGATCTGCCGCCATTGTCGTGAGATCCGTCGCCTCGTCCCATGGAAAACCTGCTCAAGAAACTCGATCTGACTTCGCTGCGTCTGTTCGTCGCCGTTTGCCAGGAGCGCAATATCGCGCGCGCGGCGCAGCGCGAGTTCATCGCGTCGTCGGCGGTGAGCCGGCGCATCGCCGAGATCGAGGCGCTGATCGGCCTGCCGGTGATTCAGCGGCAGTCGCGCGGCATTACCGTGACGCCGGTCGGCGAGACCGTGCTGCGCTACGCGCTCGCGATCATCGGCAATATCGAGCAGATGAGCGCGGAGTTGTCGCGCTTTTCGACGGGCGTCAAAGGGCGCGTGAGGGTGGTCGCGAATCTGTCGTCGATCGTGCAGTTTCTGCCTGAAGACGTGGCCGCGTTCGGCCGCGCGTTCCCGGATGTAGCGATCGAACTCGAAGAAGAAAACAGCGCGGACGTGCTGCGTATCGTCGACGAACACGGCGCGGACTTCGGCATCTGCAATCCGGTTGCTGGCAGCGAGGCGTTCGAGCAGGTGCCGTACCGCCAGGACCGGCTCGCGGTGCTCGTGCCGGGTGGGCATCGGCTCGCCAGCGCGGCGCGGGTGAACTTCGACGATCTGTTGCACGACAGCTTCGTCGGCTTGCGCAGCGAAAGCGCGCTCACACGTTTGCTCGCGCAGCAGGCGGCGAGCGCGGGGCGGCAGCTCGAGGTGCGCATGCGCGTGAGCAGTCTCGATGCGCTGTGCCGGATGGTGCATGCGGGGCTCGGCATCGCGATCGTGCCCGAGCCGGTCGGCCTGCTCTACGTGAACACGCTCGACGTGCGGCTGCTGCCGCTTGCCGATGCGTGGGCGGAGCGTCATCTGATCATCATCTTCAAGGCGCGCGAGCAGTTGAGCGCGAGCGCGGCCGCGCTGGTGTCGTTCCTCGGCAATCCGCCTTAGACGATTCCACCACCCGCACTGCGCGCCACCGCTCCGCCATCGAGCATTCGCGAAACGAGACGGCAGCGTTGCCGCACCGGCACTTCGGCATCCGCCTTGCGCGCCGTATAGTGAGCGCAAGGAGAATGCAGTGATGAGCGATACGATTCGTTTGGACGGCCGCGTGCTGTACCTGTCGCAAGACCCGGCCGTGATCGAGGCGCAACTGGCCGGCGAAAACTTCACTCGCGACACGGCGGGGCCGTTGCGCGACAACGTGTCGACGGACGAGATCACGCCCGTCACCGTAATGCTCACCTACGACGAGCGCCTCGGCCAGTACCCGTACGTCGGCTTCAAGGCTGGCGAGCGTCTGCCGATCGGCCGCAATGCGGTGAAGGACGGCGGCTTTCGCGTGACGGTGGCCGGCAAGCGCTACGGCAAGGGCTCGTCGCGCGAATCGAGTCCGCTCGCGGAGTTGTCCGCAGGGATTCGCCTGATCGTTGCCGAGAGCTTCGAGCGTATCTATCAGCAGAACTGCGACAACATCGGCATTCTGACCACGACCGATTTTTCCGTGCTCGATCGCCTGCTTGCAGGCGAAGCGGTGCCGATCGACGAATTCCTCAAAGGCCGCGACTCGCTCACGCAGCAGATCATCCGCAGCGGCGGGCTGCTCGCGTATAGCCGGTTCGCGGAGTGGCCCGCGCCGGGCGAGCGCGCGAGCGATGCCCCGAACGAGGCGCCGGGCGCCGAGCCGAAAACGCTGGTCGAGAAGATCATCGACCGTCATCTGCATCCGGGCACCGCGAGCGCGCAGCGCGGCGACGGCGTGTTCATCGCCGCCGACTGGCGCTTCAGCCATGACTATTTCACCGGCATGTGCGCGCATCTGATGCATCGGGCGTTCGGCAAGCCCGCGCCGCTGCATGCGCCGGATCACATCATCGCGTTCCAGGATCATCTGGTGCTCGCGCCGCAGAGCATCCCTCACGTGCGCGACGGTCTGTTGCCGGGCGTCGCGAATCTGATGGAAGGCCACACGTCGTTTTCGCGCGGCTACCCGGTGCGCTCGCACAGCGCGCTCGATGGTGTGCCCGGCTCCGAGGGCATCTGTCATGCGTTGATGGCCGAACAATACGCGCTGCCGGGCCAGGTAGCATGCGGTACCGATTCGCACACGCCGCATTCGGGCGCGCTCGGCTGCCTCGCATTTGGCGCGGGCGCGACCGAAATCGCCAATAGCTGGGTCACGGGCTACGTGCGCTGCAAAGTGCCGGAGACGCTGCGCATCGAGATCGACGGCCAGTTGCGCGACGGCGTGACCGCAAAGGACGTCGTGCTGCATCTGCTGCGGATGGAGGCGATTCGCTCGGGCGGCGCGATCGGCCTCGTGTTCGAATACGGCGGCGCGGCGGTGCGCGCGATGTCGATCGACGAACGTGCGACGCTGACCAACATGGTCGCGGAACTCGGCGGCTTTACCGGCATCGTCGAACCGGACGAGCGCACGGTCGCGTTCCTGAAGGAGCGGCGCGGCGTCGATTTCGTGCTGGAAGGCTGGATGAAAAGCGACGCGGACGCGACCTATCGCGACACGATCCATATCGATGCGAACGCGATCGAACCGATGCTCGCGCGTCCGGGCGACCCCGGCAATGGCGTGCCGGCGACGCGGCTCGAACAGGACGTCGCGATCGATATCGCGTACGGCGGCTCGTGCACCGCGGGCAAGCGCGAGGACTTCGATTTCTATCACGAGGTGCTGCGTTGGGGCGTCGAGCACGGCCTACGGGTGCCCGAGCGCACGCGTTTGTATCTGCAATTCGGGACGATGGCGGTGCGCGCGTATTGCGAGGAGCAGGGCTATCTGCCGGTGTTCGAGCGCGCGGGCGTGACGCTCGTGATGCCTGGCTGCGGCTCGTGCGCAAACTGCGGACCGGGACAATCGGCCAACCCGAACGACGTGACGATCAGCGCGATCAACCGCAATTTCCCCGGCCGTTCGGGACCAGGCGACGTCTGGCTCGCGAGCCCGTACACGGTCGCGGCGAGCGCGCTGGCCGGGAAAATCACCACGTTCGAACAATTGCAACGCGGGCACGGCTAGAATGCTGGCCGGACTCCGGCCGACCCATCGTGGCGCGTGCGACGCGCGACAAGACGCAAGGCCGGCATCGAACCGGCCGCGGTAAGCGATCAGCCCTGCCGTAAAAGCAGTCGCAACAGAAGGAGACAGACAACATGGCATTCCCCGATCCCGCGGGGTCCGTCGCGCGCAGCGGCGGTACCGTGGCGCATTCCACTGACGCGGCCGGCAGCGCCGAGCGCGGCGCGCCCGCGCAGGTGACGGGCCACGCATCGCTCGACGCCGGCAGCATTTCGGCGCGCCTCGACCGCTTGCCCGCCACGCGCTCCGTCTGGAAGCTGGTGGTGCTGCTGAGCCTCGGCTTCTTCTTCGAACTCTACGACCTGCTGTACTCCGGCTATATCGCGCCGGGCCTCGTGAAAAGCGGCATGTTGACCGCGACCACGCATGGCCTGTTCGGCTCGACCGGCGTCGCGAGTTTCATCGCCGCGCTGTTTGGCGGCCTGTTTATCGGCACGATCGCGTGCGGTTTCCTCGCGGATCGCTTCGGGCGGCGCGCGGTGTTCACCTGGTCGCTGCTGTGGTACACCGCGGCGAACCTCGTGATGGCGTTTCAGGAGACCGCGACGGGCCTTAATTTCTGGCGCTTCGTCGCCGGTGTCGGCATCGGCGTCGAACTGGTGACGATCGGCACGTACATCTCCGAGCTGGTGCCGAAGCAGATCCGCGGCCGCGCGTTCGCGTGCGAGCAGGCGGTCGGCTTCACGGCCGTGCCGGTGGTCGCGTTTCTATCGTTTCTGCTGGTGCCGCGCACGCTGTTCGGTCTGGACGGCTGGCGCTGGGTCGTGCTGATCGGCGCGCATGGCGCGCTATTCGTCTGGTGGATTCGCCGCGCGTTGCCGGAAAGCCCGCGCTGGCTCGCGCAGCAAGGACGTCTCGCCGAAGCCGACCGCGTGATGAACGCGCTCGAGGCGAAGGTACGTCACGAATATGGCCGCGAGTTGCCGCCGCCGGCGCCGCCGGTGCCGATCCCACCGCGCGGCAGCTTCCGCGACATGTGGGTGCCGCCGTACCGCAGCCGCACGCTGATGATGACGATCTTCAACATCTTCCAGACGGTCGGCTTCTATGGCTTCGCGAACTGGGTGCCGACGCTGCTGATCAAGCAGGGCATCACGATCACGACGAGCCTGATGTATTCGAGCGTGATCGCATTGGCCGCGCCGCTCGGTCCGATCATCGGGCTGTTTATCGGCGACCGCTTCGAGCGCAAGACGGTGATCGTCGTGATGGCCGGCGTCAATATCGTGTGCGGGTTGTGGTTCAGTCAGGTATCGGGGGCGGTGCTCCTCGTGAGCCTCGGAGTGTGCCTGACGCTGGCCGGCAACATCATTTCGTACAGTTATCACGCGTACCAGACCGAACTGTTTCCGACCAGCATCCGGGCGCGCGCGGTCGGCTTCGTCTACTCGTGGAGCCGCTTTTCCGCGATTTTCACGGCCTTTCTGATCGCGGCCGTGTTGCGCTACTTTGGCACGACCGGCGTGTTCGTGTTCATCGCGGGCGCGATGCTGATCGTGATGCTGGCGATTGGCTTGATGGGGCCGAAGACGAAAGGGCTCGAACTCGAGAAGATATCCACCTAGCGAAGGCCGGCTGTCGAGCCGGCCCGCCGCGATGTGCCGCATTGGCTATGCCCTCAATGGAATGCACGGTCAGAGCGCCGGCCTTCCTGCAAAGCGGGGTCCAGGACTGCTTCAGGTGCCCACAGGACGGATCGACAGCGCGTTCCTGACCGAAGTTACGCCGGGTACCCCTTTCGCCACCTCGGTTGCCCGGTCGCTTTCTGCCTGAAGCGGTACGCTGCCCTGCAGCGTGACAGCACCATCGCGGGCGCGAACTGTGATATTGGCCGTTGAGATGTTCCTGTCTCTCACCAGCGCATTTCGAACCTGACGCTGTAGCGCCCGGTTCGCTGCTTTCATTGACTTGTAATGCGATCGGGCTTCGGGCGTCGTGGTCGGGGCAGACGCAGGGGCGTTAGCGTTGCTCGCCTGCGCATAGGCGTGAATCGAACCCGAAATCAGAAGGGCGGTACCGACCAGTTTGACGGCGTGGATTGCTTTCATGCATCTTCTCCTGTCGTTGCAGATCGTTGGGGCTACAGATTCAGGGATATCACACACACGCCCCCACAATATTTCTGAGGCGGATCAAATGGCACTATAGGACAATAAAGGGTTAGGTCAAGCAACAATGCAAATCCCGCCAATTGCGCGAACAACCGAAGAAATTAGAATACTTCAAATTATGATGGCGCTCTAATTCTGTTGATAGGGTTGCAAATCAAAACCAGGGATTAGTTTTTTTCCGCCTTTAATCACGGATTACCGGTGTCTGATTGACATTTTTAGCCATCCCCGATGTAGCGGCACAGTTACATTGCGCCGTCGATTTACGCCGGCCTCGAGAGCGCGGAGCATGCGATACGCGACCCGCGGCAACTCGCCCTGCCGCACCTTTGCTGTGCATGACACGCACTCCGATGAAGAGGCCGAGCCGCCGTCCATGGTGAAGTAGGCAATTCGTCCATGCTCGCAGCCGCGCGTTCGCCGCCCCGATCAGAACAACTGCTTCTGCCCCGACATCAGCGTCGTGAAATCGTCGCGTAGCAACGGCAGAATCGCGTCGGCAACCGGCTGCAATTGCCGCGTCAGATAGTGCTCGTAGTCGATCGCCGAGCGCAGCGTTTCGAGCGGCTCGGGGCCGGCCACCGTCATCACATAGCTGATCCAGCCGCCGTTCTGATATTGCAGCGGACGTCCCTGCTGGCGATTGAACTCATCGGCGACGCGTGCCGCGCGCACATGCGGTGGCACGTTGCGCTCGTAAGCGTCGATCGGTCTGCGCAACTGCTTACGATAGACGAGCTGATCGTCGAGCCGGCCGGCGAGCGTATCGCGCACATAGTCGCGCACGTAATCCTGATACGGCTGCTGCTTGAAGATGCGCCGATACAGTTCCTGCTGAAACTGCTGCGCAAGCGGCGTCCAATCGGTGCGCACGGTTTCGAGCCCTTTGTAGACCACGTCCTCGCGGCCGTCCGGCAATACCGTAAGTCCTGCGTAGCGTTTCTTGCTGCCTTCCTCGGCACCGCGCACCGTCGGCATGAAAAAGCGCCGATAGTGCCGCTCGAATTGCAGTTCCAACGCACTGTCGATACCGAAGCGCGCCTGCAGCTTCTGCCGCCACGCCGCGTTGATATGTTCGACGAGCGCGCGGCCGATGCGCGCGGCGTCTTCCTCGTCATGCGCGTGCCTGAGCCAGACGAAGGTCGAATCGGTGTCGCCGTAAATCACTTCGTAGCCTTGCGCCTCGATCAGCTCGCGTGTCGTGTGCATGATCTCGTGGCCGCGCATCGTGATCGACGACGCAAGCCGCGGATCGAAGAAGCGGCAGCCGGTCGAGCCTAGCACGCCATAAAACGCGTTCATGATGATCTTCAGCGCCTGCGACAGCGGCTTGTTGTGCTCGCGCTTGGCCGCTTCGCGTGCCTGCCACACCTGCGCGACGATCGACGGTAAGCAGTGACGCGTGCGTGAAAAGCGCGCGCCGAGAAAGCCCGGCACCGAGCTCGCGTCGTCGGGATGCAGCATGCCTTCGACCAGACCGAGCGGGTCGATCAGAAACGTGCGGATGATCGACGGATACAGGCTCTTGTAGTCGAGCACGAGCACCGAGTCATAGAGCCCGGGCCGCGAATCCATCACGAAGCCGCCGGGGCTCGCGGCGCCGGCCACGTCGCCGAGATTCGGCGCGACATAGCCCTGCCGATGCATGCGCGGCATGTACAGATGCGTGAACGCCGCGACCGAGCCGCCGCTGCGATCGGCGGGCAGGCCGGTCACGGTCGCGCGTTCGAGCAGGAACGGCAGCAACTCGGTCTTCGCGAAGATACGCGTGACGAGCTCGCAGTCCTTCAGGTTGTAACGCGCGAGCGCGGGCTTGTCTTCGTCGAAGCGGCGCTGGATTTCGTCCATGCGCTGATACGGATTGTCGATCGCTTTGCCTTCGCCCAGCACCGAGCGCGACACGTATTCGAGGCTGAACGACGGGAAGCTCCACGTCGCCGAACGCAATGCCTCGATGCCGTCGATGACCCAACGACCCGCCACGCCCGCGAAAAAGTGATTGCGCGTGACGCCGTGTTCGCGCCACTCCATCACCGCGCCGCCTCGTCCGATGCGCAGCGGCACGCGATACTGCCCGGCATGTTGTTGCAGTACCTTCAGATCGAACTGCACGAGGTTCCAGCCGATGATCGCATCGGGATCGTGCCGCTCCATCCACTCGATCAGTTTTTCGAGCAGCTGTGCGCGGGTTTCGCAGTATTCGAGCTTGAAGTCGATGGCGTCGGTGACGTTGCCGATGTTGCCGAGGTTGCCATTCGGCGGCCCAAGCATATACACCTGCCGCTCGCCGCAGCCTTCGAGCGCGATCGAATATAGCTCGGCATGCGCGCTCGTTTCGATGTCGAGCGACACGAGCTTCAACGGCGGACGATAGTCGTTGGACGGTTTGAGTTCGCTGTCGAGCCAGGGGCCATCGAGCCCCGGACCATTCTGCTGCGGCACGCCGCTGAACCACACCGGCGCGGTGATGAAGCGCTCCATCATGTAGCGCTCGGGCGGCTGGATATCGGCTTCGTAGACATCGACACCGCCTTCTCTGAGGCGCTTCTCGAAGCCCTTCAATTGCCGGTATTGCGCACAGTAAAGCCCGCTGACCGGCCGATGCTGGAAGTCGCGCAATTCGAGCGAACGCAGATCGAGCGGCGCGTCGCGGCGCAGGATCGTTTCGGCGCGTTCGCGATGTTCGGCCGGAATGAAGGCGACGGACGGCTGAGGGCGCAGACGGATGTGCCGCGGCCCGCTGTCCGTGGCCAGCCAGAACTCGATTTCCGTGCCGGCGGGCGTGTCCCGCCAATGTCGGGTCAAAATGAAACCCTGCTCGAACTCAGTCAAACTTCCACCTTTAAAGCGGCGCAATCGCCTTGCGCGATTTTACCGCCGCAGGCAGGGACTGTTGAACGGGCAATGAAAAGGGCGCTTCGTACTGAAGCGCCCCAACCAGCACGGCTTCATCTCTTCAAAGCCGGTTCAGTTCGTTCCCGGTTCGCTCAAGCTTCGAGCGCCAGCGTCGCGAACGTGGCGAGCCAGTGCTCGCCCATGTAGTCGCCGGTCACATGCGGCAGCGCGCTGTGCAGATGACGCTCGGCCGCATCGAACAGCACGGTGCGACGCACGTCGCCGGCGGGCAGCGCACGCGCGAGCGCACGCTGGCACCACGCGCGGCTCAGATTGAGGCCGTCCAGATGCGCGATCTTGCCGTCGCTGCGATCGGTCACGGTGACGGGCTCGAACAGCGTCGCCGGTTTTTTCGCGCCGAGGTCCGGCAGGAAGCGTCCGAACCAGTCGGTGAACTGCGCCGACGGCAACACACGCCGCATCAACTCCGCTTCCATCAGCGACGGCGACAGGAATTCGTCGCCGGCCGGCTCCCATGCCTGACACGCGACGTCGTCCAGATACCAGCGCTCCGCGGTGCTGACGATCAGCGCCT
Source organism: Paraburkholderia tuberum STM678 (assembly GCF_902833905.1). GTDB lineage: Bacteria > Pseudomonadota > Gammaproteobacteria > Burkholderiales > Burkholderiaceae > Paraburkholderia > Paraburkholderia tuberum. The sequence goes on from NZ_CADFGP010000006.1 coordinate 223,980, forward strand.
CGAGCGATTCGCGCGAGGTTTGCCGCGCGAAATCGAGCGTCAGCGCGAGCGCGAACGCCATGTTGAAGTGCGTGCCGACGCGCAGCGGATAGGTTGCTTTCGGCAGGAACTCCTCGAAGCGCTCGACGAACGCCTGAGTGAGCGGCGCGAACGTCTTCGCACAGCGCGCGGCTTCCGAGATTTTCATCGACTGCAACTGCGCGCCGAGCGCGAGCAGCCACGCCCAGCCATACGGCCGCTCGAAGCCGCGGTTGTGCGGCAGCTCCAGATACGCGAGTTCGCCGGCGACGTTCGCCGCGGTGAAATGCTCGTCGACCACGGCGACGATGCGCGCGGCCTCGGGCAGATCGGGGAAGCGTTCGAGCAGATGCAGGATCAGCCAGTAACCGTGCACGCACGAATGCCAGTCGTAGCTGCCGTAGAAGATCGGATGCAAGGCGCGCGGACCCTGCACGTCCTGCGGTCCTTCAAGCGAGTGCGTGAGCTTGTTCGGGTATTCGCGCGTGAGGTGGGCGAGCGCGACATTGGCGAATCTGGACGCGAATTCGCGGGTGAGCTGGGTGGTCATCGGCGGTTCCTCAGAAGCGGAATACGAACACGTACGACAGTATGGTGTTGACGATCGGCAATAGTAAAGCGGTCGGCCATTGCGCCTTGATCACGCCGTTCTGGTCCTTCAGTTCGAGCAGCGCGGCGGGGACGATGTTGAAGTTCGCCGCCATCGGCGTCATCAGCGTGCCGCAGAAACCAGATTCTTCGTTTCGACGAAAGGCGCGTACTTGAGCGTCAGCGTACCGACCAGCGTGATGAGAGCACGCGGCCGGTGGTGGCCGCATGCAGGCGCCCAAACGCGCTGACGATCTCCACCGTCTGCAAGCCGCCGGCCATCCCGGTCGCGACGCCGGCGATCGTCATCACCAGCAGCGCGTTGAAGCGCAATGCGAAGCCGAGTGCCACGATCGGCACGCCAATCAAAACCCCCATCCGGCTCTCCTTGCTTCGTTTCCTCGACGCTTGGCGACGGAATCTAACGCGAGACTTTATTGATAAATAGTCGATAAAATCTACTCATCGGGTAAACGCCGAGAAAGTGGCAGCGTGTGCGGGAAACGATCAACCCGCGGTCATACCCTCCGCCGTCAACTGCCGCAACTGCTCCAGCAGCTTGACCGCCGGGCTCGGCAGAATCCCCTGGCGCCGCCGGAACGCGGTCAACGTGCGCCGCCCGACCACGCCTGGGACGCCAAGCGTATCGAACACGCCGGCCTTGCTTTCGGTCACGTACATCGTCGACGCCATCCAGCTCAGAAAGCCCGAACGCGCGACCAGGCTCTTCAGCGCCGTGACCGAGCGCGTTTCGACGACGACGTTCGGCAGTCCCAGCCCGCGCTCGGCAAACACGCTCTGCATGTGCTCGAACGGGCCGGTGCCGCGTGGCGGAATCGCCCAGCGTTCGCCCAGCGTGTCGGCGAGCGTGAGTTCGGGCTTGCGCCGCAGCGGATGATCGAGCGCGGCGACCACGTAGCTCGCGTCTTCCCAGCGGCAATCGGCGATCGCGGTGATCTCGTCGGTATCGGGCACGGCCATGCTGAGCGCGAGATCGATCTGACGTTTGACGAGCGCATCGGCGAGCCGGTCCCACACGCCCTCGATGATCTCCACGCGCAGGTTCGGCCACTTCGTCAACACGCCGCTCACCGCGAGCGGCAGCACGAGGCTCGCGATGCTGCCGACCGCGCCGACGCGGATCGTGCCGCGCGCGAGGCCGCGCATCGCGTCGATTTCCTCGCGCGCCTGTTCGGCTTCGCGTTGCAACAGGATCGCATGCGGCAGCAGCGCCTCGCCGACCGCGGTCAGATGCATGCCGCGCGAATGCCGCTCGAACAGCGGCGCGCCGACCTGTTCCTCGAGACGGCGGATGGTTCGGCTCAAGGCCGGCTGTGTGATGTGCAGCGCTTCGGCGGCGCGTCCGAGGCTGCCGCTCTCGACGATCACCGCGAACGCCTGCAGTTGTTGCAGGTTGTAAGTCATGCCGAAAGGTAATGCCTTTTTGCGAATTGGGCAATTTTCGGCTACCCCGGCGGCCGTGATAATGGCCATTCGATTTTTCGCGCTCACCAGACAGGAGACTTCGCATGACAAGCAGCGCGCCGCAGCAGAATCAGGCACACGCAAAAGAACAGAGCACGCGGTGGACCGTACGCGACGCGGTCATCGACTTCGCGCGCCGCGTCGGCATGACGTCGATCTTCGCGAACCCGGGCTCGACCGAGCTGCCGATGTTCCGCGATTTCCCCGCGGATTTCCGCTACGTGCTCGGTCTTCAGGAAGCGGTCGTGGTCGGCATGGCCGACGGCTACGCGCAGACCACCGGCAACGCGGCGTTCGTGAACCTGCATTCGGCGGCGGGCGTCGGCAATGCGATGGGCAATATCTTCACGGCGTTTCGCAACCGCACGCCGCTCGTCGTCACCGCGGGTCAGCAGGCCCGCTCGATCCTGCCGTTCGAACCGTTCCTCGCCGCGACCCAGGCCACCGAATTGCCGAAGCCCTACGTGAAGTGGAGCATCGAGCCGGCTCGCGCGCAGGATGTGCCGCTCGCGATCGCGCGTGCGTACGCGATCGCGATGCAGGAGCCGCGCGGCCCGGTGTTCGTGTCGATTCCCGCCGACGACTGGGATCAGCCGGCCGAGCGCGTGGCCGACCGCGAGGTCGCGCACATCATGCGACCCGATCCGGCAATGCTCGAACGCATCGGCACGGTGCTCGACGCGTGCGAGCGGCCCGCGTTCGTGGTCGGTGGCGCGGTCGATCGCGCGGACGCGGCGGCTGAAGTCGTGCGCCTCGCGGAGCGGCATTCCGCGCGCGTCTACGTCGCGCCGATGACAGGACGTTGCAGCTTCCCCGAAACGCACCGCCTGTTCGCGGGCTTTTTGCCGGCGCTGCGTGAGCGCATCGTCGAGTTGCTCGGCGCGCACGACGCGATCTTCGTGATCGGCGCGCCAGCGTTCACGTATCACGTCGAAGGCAGTGGTCCGCATGTGCCGCCGGGCTCGCGGCTGTGTCAGTTGATCGACGATCCGGGCGTTGCCGCATGGACGCCGCAGGGCATCGCCGCGGTCGGCAACGTGCGGCTCGGCGTGCAGGATCTGCTCGCGCGCGCCGCGCCCAAAGCGCGCGAGTTGCCCGCGCCGCGCGCGGTGGCGCCGCGAGCGCTGCCGCCCGCGCGGGGCGAGCGGATGTCGGTCGCGTTCGCGTTGCAGACGCTCGCCGAAGTGCGCGATCCCGATGGCATCGTCGTCGAGGAAGCGCCGAGCTCGCGGCCCATCATGCAGACCTATCTGCCGATCGCGCGCGCCGGCACGTTCCTGACGATGGACAGCGGCGGCCTCGGCTACGGCATGCCGGCGGCGCTCGGCGTTGCGCTTGCGCGGCCGGGCGAGCGCGTGATCGCGCTGATCGGCGACGGTTCGAGCATGTACTCGATTCAGGCGATCTGGAGCGCGGTGCAGATGCAGCTACCGATCACATTCGTGATCCTGAACAACACGCGCTACGCGGCGTTGCAGGATTTCGCGCCGGTGTTCGGTTTCGCGCCTGGCGAAACCGTGCAGGGCACGGACCTGCCGGGCCTCGACTTCGTGACGATCGCGGCGGGCATGGGTTGCCCTGGCGCGCGCGTCAGCGAGGCGGCTGAACTTGCCGACGTGTTGCGTCGCGCGCTGACCGAACGTGACTTGAAAAGCGGTCCCACGCTCGTCGAAGCGATCGTCGCGTAACGGCGCTTCCCATTCACGAACAGGAGAGAGACCTACGATGAAAAACGTATCGATGCTGATCGGCGGCGAGCAGACACAGGCGCGCAACGGCGCGAGCTTCGAGCGCCGCAGTCCGCTCGACGGCGAAGTCGCGACGCGCGCGCCGGCCGCGACCGTCGAAGATGCCGTGGCCGCCGCCGATGCCGCCGCGGCCGCCTTTCCGGTGTGGTCCGCGCTCGGACCGAGCGAGCGCCGCGCGCTGCTGACGAAGGGCGCGCACGCGCTCGAAGCGAAGGCCGAGGCCTTCGCGGCCGCGATGGCCGCCGAGACCGGCGCGTCGGGCATCTGGGCCGGCTTCAACGTGCATCTCTCGCTCGATCGCGTGACGCCGGACATGCGCATCTATCACGACGAATCGTTCGGGCCGGTCAAGCCGATCGTGCGCGTGCGTGGCGAGGAAGCCGCAATCGCGTGTGCGAACGACAACGAATACGGCCTGTCGGCGGCAGTGTTCAGCCGCGACACGGCGCGCGCGCTGAACGTCGCTAAACGCATCGAGTCGGGCATTTGTCACGTGAACGGCCCGACCGTGCACGACGAAGCGCAGATGCCGTTCGGCGGCGTGAAGGCGAGTGGCTTCGGCCGCTTCGGCGGCAAGGCGGGGATCGCGGAATTCACCGATCTGCGCTGGGTCACGCTGCAAACGATGCCGCGTCACTATCCGTTCTGATGAGGCGCGACGCGATGGGCTCGCTGTTCGGCGGCCAACTCGCCGAAGCGGGCCATCGCGTCGCACCGTCCTGCCGACAGCAAAAAAAATCGAACAACGCGCGTGCAGCGCAAACAACGGAGACAGGTTCATGAGTTTCGTTCCTCCCGCTTCGGCCGCGGCCTCGACCGCGACCGCGCGCGACGACGCGGCGCTCGCCGGCATCGCGCGCGGCGGCAACACGGTCGACATCGGTTATGCACTCGACGACGGCCCCTACACGTTGCTGCAGAAAATCGCGGTGGTGCTCGCGGCGCTGTCGATCGTCGTCGACGGCTTCGACAGCCAGCTGATCGGCTTCGCGATTCCGATGCTGACCAAGGAGTGGGGCGTCACGCGCAACGCATTTGCGCCGGTGGTTGCGTCGGGGCTGGTCGGCATGGGTATCGGCAGCGCGTTCGCGGGGCTGTTCGCCGATCGCTTCGGCCGCCGCTGGGCGGTGATCGGCAGCGTGTTCGTGTTCGGCCTGGCGACCTGCGCGATCAGTCTCGCGCCGAACGTCGCGGCCATTGCGGCGCTGCGCTTTATCGCGGGGCTCGGCATCGGCGGCGCGCTGCCCACATCGACTACGCTGACCGCCGAGTTCACGCCCGCGCGTTTTCGTACCTTCGCGGTGACGGCGACCATTCTGTGCGTGCCGCTGGGCGGTATGGTCGCCGGATTGTTCGCCGGCCAGGTGCTGCCGGTTTATGGCTGGCGCGGTCTGTTCGTAGCGGGTGGTGTGCTGCCGCTCGTGCTCGCCCTCGTCCTGCTCGCGGCGCTGCCGGAATCGCCGCGTTTTCTGGCACGCCGTCCGCATCGCTGGCCCGAACTCGTGAAGCTGCTGCGGCGCATGGCGCGCGACGTGTCGGCCGATGCGAGCTTCACCGATGTGCGCGAACAAAGCGCTGAGAAACACGTCGGCTTTGCCGCGCTGTTCCGCGATGGCCGTTCGCGCGACACCGTCGCGATCTGGGGCGCGTTCTTCATGTGCCTGCTCGCGGTGTATGCGGCGTTCAGCTGGCTGCCGTCGATGCTGACGAGTGAGGGTTTGAGCGTGTCGCTCGCGGGCTATGGCCTGAGCGCGTACAACCTCGGCGGCGTAATCGGCGCGGTGCTGTGCGCGCTGGCGATCGGGCGCTACGGCTCGCGCTGGCCGCTGCTGCTGTGCTGCGCGGGCGGCGTCGCGAGTGCGTGGATGCTGCTCGGCGTCGGCGCGACGCAGCATACGGCGTTGATGATCGTCGGTCTCGGCTTGCACGGGCTGTTCGTCAATGCGGTGCAATCGACGATGTACGCGCTGTGCGCATACGTCTATCCGACCAGCGTGCGGGCGACGGGCACCGCGTCGGCACTCGCGTTCGGCCGCGTCGGCGCAATTCTGAGCGCATTCGCCGGTGCCGCGGTGATCACGGCCGGTGGCGCATCGGGCTATCTGCTGATGCTCGGTATCGCAATGGTCATCGTGCTGATTGCGCTGGCGGTGGTGCAGCGGCATATTCCGCGTCGAGGCGCCGAGAGCGCGCGCTGATCGACGCGACGTCTCTCGCGGTGCGTTCGTATCGCGAGGGACTTTTTCGCGCGATCTGATTTTCCCCTATGCAAGAGCCTGTTTCTCGCGCATCGCGGCGGTTTCCACTTGCCCCATGCACGAGCGACGCTATCAACCTTGCTGAATATAAACCGGTAACGCCACTGCATTCGCCGCCGGATCGCCGGCCGCATTGGTCGGCAAATACTGTGTCTGAAACGCGGTGAACATCGCGGCAAACCCATCGGCGCGCTGCACGATCACCGCGCCGTCCTGGAACGCGCCGTTTTCGTTGTAATGCGGGCCGCGCGGATTGCCCTGATTCATGTGAGTCTCGTGAAGGCCGTCCTTCTTCGGCAGAAACAGAAAGCCGAACCCATAGACCACGATGCCCGCGGTGGTCGGTGTCCAGAAATCGCGGTTGTGCAACTGGCCGCTGCCGTTGTCGTAGGGCAGACTTTGCGACGGCTTGCTTTCGTCGATGGTGAGGATTTCGTCGATGATGTCGTTGACGTCGGCGCGGTTGCCGTTTTGATCCTCGTAGGGGACCGGCCGCATGCGGTGAATGTCGAGCAGGCTGCTGTCCTGGAAGTAATCGAGCCGTGGAAAGCCGCTCGTGTAGAGGCCGAGGTTCAGGGGCTGCAGTTTCGCGCTGAGTGGATCGGCGAAGTTCAGATCGGCATAGAAGTACACGTCGTCGTTACCGCTTGCGCCCGGTTGCGTCGACGCCGAATTGACGACGATGTTGAATGGCGTGTTGTCGTTGCCAGTCACCGTGATCACATAGTGCGGACTGCCTATATACGAATCTTTGAAAGGCGCCGCGCGCAGCAGTTTTCCCTTGAACATGCAGTATTCGTTCATGACTGAATGACCTTCTCGAAGTTGACGATCGGAAAGCGACGTATCCAAGCATACGGTGCTACACGTCGATAAACAACCGCGCCCGCTGTCATACGCTTGCAATGTTTTTATCCCGACGCTATTGCGGTGTGCGAGCAATGGTCATCACGCGTGGCGCTACGGGTTGGAGACGCGCAAGGAGAAGGCGTGGCATTTCCTCGCGTCGGACGACGGCTGACGGCCAGGCGGCCGTCGAACAGATCAACGAGGGGTGCTCGACGGAACGAAGTCGCCCGGTCAATGCGCCCGCGATCGGCGACCTGTTCGATCTTTTCGACTTCGACCGGGACGCCGACGAGCACGGGCATCATGACGGGTCGCACCCGGACCATGACGCAGGCAACGGCGGTAAGGGCTGGTGGCCTCTCTGACCATAACCTGGAACGCTCGCGCGACCGGTACAACGTAAAGTAGGACCGCAGCGCATTCCGGCGGCGGTCACGGGGGGCAGATGATTGGTGCGATCCTGCGGCTGACCGGCGATTTGAAGGCTGTGCGGGCACTCGAGGGCTGAGGGAAACTGAATCGCAACCATGCAGTGCTATCGGATGCCCACCTGCCGCGCGGTCGCATCGATCGCCGCTTCTGCCTTCGAGACGATTTCGTCGATTTCCGGCCGGCTGACCACGAGCGGCGGCGACAGCAGCATCCGGTCGCCGCTCGCGCGCATGATCAGATTGCCGTTGAAGCAGAAGTCGCGGCAGATCGTACCGACATCGCCGCCATTCGCGAAGCGCTTGCGCTCGAGCGGCTTCTCGGCGAGTTGCACGCCCGCCACGAGGCCCGCGCCGCTGATCTCGCCAACGATAGGATGACCGGCGAACGTCTCACGCAGCTTCTTCTGAAAGTACGGACCCGTATCTACTTTGACGCGCTCCACGATCCTCTCGTCGCGCAGCAGTTTCAGATTCGCAAGCGCGACGGCCGCCGCGACCGGATGCCCGGAGTAGGTGAGGCCATGATTGAAGTCACCGTTGTCGATCAGTGCGCGGGCGACGCGATCATGTAGACCGACAGCCCCCATCGGCACGTAACCGCTCGTCAGTCCCTTCGCGAGCGTGATCAGGTCCGGCTCGAAGCGGAAGTGCTGATGCGCGAACCATTCGCCGGTTCGGCCGAAGCCGCCGATCACTTCGTCCGCGACGAGCAGCACGTCGTACTTGCGGCAAATGCGCTCGATTTCCGGCCAATACGTGTCAGCCGGAAAAATCACGCCGCCCGCTCCCTGGAAAGGCTCACCGATAAATGCGGCGACATTGTCCGCACCGAGTTCGAGAATCTTCGCTTCGAGCTGCCGCGCGCGAGCCAGCGCGAATTCTTCCGCCGTCTGATCGCTTGCCGCTTCGCCGAAGAAATAGGGCTGATCGATATGTACTATGTTCTCGACTTTCGATGGCATCTGCTCATGCATATAAGCCATGCCGCCGAGCGTGCCGCCCGCGATCGTCGACCCGTGATAAGCGTTTTTGCGCGCGATGACGAACTTCCTCGCGGGCTGTCGTTGCGTCGCCCAGTATTGATGGACGATGCGCAGCACGGTGTCGTTGCCTTCCGAGCCGCTGTTGCAGTAGAAGAAGTGATTGAATGGGGCGGGCGTCAGTTCGGCGAGCAGGGCAGACAGTTCAATCACGGGCGGATGCGTCGTCTTGAAGAACGTGTTGTAGTACGGCAGTTCCCGCATCTGCCGGAATGCGGCGTCGGCCAGTTCCTGGCGGCCGTAGCCGACGTTCACGCACCACAGTCCCGCCATGCCGTCGATGATCTTGTTGCCCTCCGAGTCCCACAGGTACACGCCTTGCGCCTTGACGATCACGCGAGTACCCGCGCGATTAAGCGAGCCCATATCCGAGAATGGGTGGATGTGATGCGCGGCATCGAGCGCGCGGTATTCGGCGGTGCTGCGAGATGTGGCTTGCGAGGTCGGCGCGTCTTTCGTGCCGCCATGCTGCGACGTTTCCTTTTCCGCATACATCACGTCTTCAGTCTTATGGCTCATACTGCCTCCGTCTATTCAAGGTTCTCATTGACCGATTGACCGATCGGCCCGCAGCACTCAAACGTGCAGCAGCAAGTGCCGGCGTTCCCACGAACTGATCACGCGGAAAAACGCTTCGTATTCGGTCTCTTTCAACGCGAGATACGCGCGGACGAACTGCTCGCCGAGTACTTCGGCAATCGGCTCGCACGCGCTCATCGACGTCAAGCCTTCTTCGAGATTGCGCGGTAATTGATAGGGCAGGGCATAGCCGTCGCTCGCCAGCGGTTCGGTTGCGGCGAGCCGCTGCGTGATGCCGAGATAGCCCGCCGCCAAGGTCGCGGCAATCGCCAGATACGGATTGCAATCGACACCCGGAATCCGGTTCTCGATGCGGCGCGCGACCGGCGCGGAATGCGGAACCCGGAAGCCGACCGTGCGATTGTCATAACCCCACGCGACATTGATCGGCGCGGCCATGAAACGCGACAGACGCCGGTACGAATTGATGTACGGCGCGAAGATCGGCATCAGCGCCGGCGTGTATTTCTGCAAGCCGGCGATATAGCCGGTGAACAGCGAGGTCGGCTCGCCGTCGGCGGCGGTGAAGAGGTTGCGGCCGGTTTCCATATCGACGAGGCTTTGATGCATGTGCATCGCCGAGCCCGGTTCACCTTCCATCGGCTTCGCCATGAAAGTCGCGTACATCTTGTGACGCAACGCCGCTTCGCGCACGGTGCGCTTGAAGAGAAACACACTGTCCGCGAGCTTGAGCGGATCGCCGTGCATGAAGTTGATTTCCATCTGCGCGGCGCCGACTTCGTGTATCAGCGTATCGACTTCGAGTTCCTGCACGTCGCAGTACTCGTAGATGTCTTCGAACAACGGGTCGAATTCGTTGACCGCTTCGATCGAATACGCCTGGCGTCCGGTTTCCGCGCGACCCGTGCGTCCGACCGGCGGTTGCAACGGCAGATCGGGATCGCGGTTCATGTCGACCAAATAGAACTCGAGCTCCGGCGCGATCACCGGTTTCCAGCCGCGCGCCTTATATAGTTCGAGCACGCGCCGCAGCACGCAGCGCGGCGAGATTTCGACCGGCGTGCCGTCGAAATGCACGCAATCGTGAATCACCTGCGCGGTCGGGTCGACTGCCCACGGAATCATCCGGATCGTGCTCGCGTCGGGTACGCACACCATGTCGGGATCGGTGACGCCGGTCAGCGAATCGCTTTGCGGATAGTCGCCGGTGACGGTCTGGATCATCACCGCCTGCGGCAGACGCATCGATTCGCCCGATTCGAACTTGCTGCGCGGAATGATCTTGCCGCGCGCGATGCCGGCCATGTCCGGAATAATTGCTTCGATTTCGGTGACATGATGCTTTTTCAGAAATTCGTCGATGTCATGCATGATTGTTCTCTCTGTTTTGGTCCGCGATCTGGGTCATGTGTGCAGGGTTTCGTGTATTCATGCGCGGGCGACACGCGTCGCCGAAGGCGCGAAATATCGCGCGGCGAGGTGGGAAAACGCGAAGGCGAGTCGACGCCAAAGCGAATCCGCGCAATAACGCGCAGCGCTTACCCGATTAGAAGCGGCTCGATTGAATCCGTCGCGATGCGCGGTGATCAGTCAGTGCCGCGCGGACGCAAGCAGCCAGCTCGCGAAAACGCGAGCAAACGGACGAATCGAGCAGCGAAAAGAGATGAAAGAGGAGAGGCGCTACGGCAGCAGCGAAGCGACTTCGTCTGTGCGCACCGCGATGAACGCGCGCGCGGAGAGGACGTTGCGGCGTCGAACGGAACGACGCGACAGGACTGTGATGACGGACAGAAAGCGGCGAAACGCAAGGCTGCCGTTGCTGCCGTCGGCGCTGGCGCCGTCAGCGCAAGTACAACGCGCCTGACTGCGATTCCAATTCACCAAAGGGCCTCGGACTCTCACGATGACACTCGACTGGCGTAGTTGAGGGTATTGAACGGCCTGTTTCGAATCCACAGCGGATATTGAAGAAACAGGACACGGGTTGATCGAGAAGAAACGGTACTAGCTTAATTCGCCGCGCCGCCCACAAGATCTCCCACTAGCTAGGGAAACGCTGATTAATGGAGCTCGGCGGTCATCGCTCACGTAGCCGAAGACGTTATAGAAGGCAGCTCACAGAACGGACTCACGAGGATGAAGAGGCAGATCGGCTTCGCGG
>NZ_CADFGP010000007.1 GCF_902833905.1 Paraburkholderia tuberum STM678
CTTCCCCTTGCCGGGTGTGCAGAGGACTTTCACCCCCAAGTCATCCGGCTCGCCACCACAGCGGGTCGGACAGCGCCAGTCACGGCGCTACGCGCCATGCCTGGCGCACCAAAAAAAAATGCGCTGCCGAAGCAGCGCATTTCTCAACTACCGGGCGTCAATCCAGCAACGACATCAACGCTTTCGGCTTACGCTCAACCCGCGCGCGAAAGCAGCAACGCATTGGTCCGCTTCACGAAGCTCGCCGGATCTTCCAGCGCGCCGCCTTCGGCGAGCAGTGCCTGATCGAACAGCAGATGGCACCAGTCGTCGAAATTCGCGCTATCGGCATGCAGACCCTTCACGAGGGCGTGCTCCGGATTCACTTCGAGAATTGGATGGAACTCAGGCGCCTGCTGGCCCGCGGCCTTCAGCATGCGCTGCAGGTAGCCGCTCATTTCGCCGTCGTCGGCAACGAGGCACGACGGCGAGTCGGTCAGGCGGAACGTCAGACGCACGTCCTTCGCCTTGTCCTTCAACGCTTCCTTCATCTTCTCGACGAGCGGCTTGAACGCTTCGCCGATCTTCTCCTGCGCCTCTTTTTCCTCGTCGTTCAGCGCGCCGAGATCGAGGTCGCCGCGCGCGACGCTTTGCAGCGGCTTGCCGTCGAATTCGTTGAGGAACGACAGCATCCATTCATCGACGCGATCGGTCAGCAACAGCACTTCGACGCCCTTCTTGCGGAACACTTCGAGATGCGGGCTGTTCGACGCGGCCTGCCACGTGTCGGCGGTCACGTAGTAGATCTTCGTCTGCTCGGGCTTCATGCGAGCGACGTAGTCGGCCAGCGACTCGGTCTGCTCGGCCGTGCCCGTATGCGTCGTCGCAAAGCGCACGAGCTTCGCGACGCGCTCGCGATTGGCGAAGTCCTCGCCGATGCCTTCCTTCAGCACCTGGCCGAATTCCTTCCAGAAGCCGGCGTATTTTTCCTTATCGGCGTCGTTGTCCGCATTGGCCAGTTCTTCCAGCATCGACAGCGCGCGCTTGGTCACGCCTTCGCGGATCGCCTTCACGTCGCGGCTTTCCTGCAGGATTTCGCGCGACACGTTGAGCGGCAGATCGGCCGAATCGACCACACCCTTCACGAAGCGCAGGTACGTGGGCAGCAGTTGCTCGGCGTCGTCCATGATGAACACGCGCTTCACGTACAGCTTCAGTCCGCCGCGCTGCTCGCGGTTCCACAGATCGAACGGCGCGTGCGCCGGCACGTACAGCAGTTGCGTGTACTCGCTGCGGCCTTCGACGCGGTTATGCGTCCACGTCAGCGGATCTTGATGATCGTGCGAGATGTGCTGGTAGAACTGCTTGTATTGCTCGTCGGTGATGTCGTTCTTCGAACGGGTCCACAGCGCGCTCGCCTGGTTGACGGTCTCGTCCTCGTCCTTCGTGACCATCTCGCTCTTTTCCGCGTCCCACTCTTCCTTCTTCATCAGGATCGGCAGCGCGACGTGGTCCGAGTACTTCTGGATGATCGACTTCAGCCGATACGACGACAGCAGTTCGTCCTCATCGGCACGCAGATGCAGCGTGATGGTCGTGCCGCGCGCGGCGCGCTCGATCGTCTCGACCGCGAAATCGCCTTCGCCCGCGCTTTCCCAGCGCACGCCTTCCGAGGCCGGCAAACCGGCGCGGCGCGTCTCGACGGTGATCTTGTCCGCGACGATGAAGCCCGAGTAGAAGCCCACGCCAAACTGGCCGATCAGCGCCGCGTCCTTCTGCTGGTCGCCCGACAGCTTGCCGAAGAATTCCTTGGTGCCCGAACGCGCGATCGTGCCGAGGTGCGCGATCGTCTCGTCGCGACTCATGCCGATGCCGTTGTCGTCGATCGTGATGGTGCGCGCGGCCTTGTCGAACGACACCCGAATCCGCAGGTTCGGATCGTTCTCGTACAGCGCGCTGTTTTCGATCGCCTCGAAGCGCAGCTTGTCGGCCGCGTCGGACGCGTTCGAAATCAGCTCGCGCAGAAAGATTTCCTTGTTGCTGTACAGCGAATGGATCATCAGTTGCAGAAGTTGCTTCACTTCTGCCTGAAAGCTCATGGTTTCTTGTGCCATGGTCGGACTTCCTCTCTGTTGCGAATTGGGGGATGAGCGGCGGCCGAAGCGGATTCCAACCGCGGTTCGGGCTCGCCGTGCCGGAGCGCCGGACCGCCGGATCGTCCGCGCAAATGGGGACGCTCCGGCGCGGTTTCAAGAGGCCCGGCGCGCGACGCCGTCGAGATAACGGCTTAGAAACGCCGGTAATTCAGGATCGCCGCAATTGGCGATGTTGAAGCGCATCCACGTGCTCGGCGACTGCTGCGGCGAAAACAGCCCGCCCGGCGTCAGCAGATAGCCGGCTTCGTGCCCGGCCGCGGCGAGCGCGCCTGCGTCGACGCCGGTGTCGGCCCACAGGAACATCCCGGCCGTCGGCGTCAGAAACAGCTTCATGCCGGTCTTCTCGATCATCCGCACGGCCTTCTCGCGCACGCCGTCGAGCCGTGCGCGAATGCGCTCGACGTGCCGCCGGTAGTGGCCCTCGGTCAGGATCTTGTAGATCACGCGCTCGTTCAACTCCGGGCTCGTCATGCCGACCAGCATCTTCTGATTGGCGACCACCATCGCGACCTCTGCCGCGCATGCGATGAAACCGACGCGCAAATTCGGCGCAAGCGTCTTCGAGAAACTGCCGAGGTAGATCACGCGCTTTAGCTGATCGAGGCTCGCGAGCCGCGTACCCGCGTAGCTGGGCGGGCACAGGTCGCCGTAGATGTCGTCCTCGACGACGATGAAGTCGTACGCCTCGGCAAGCCGCAGGATGCGGAACGCCTGCGCGGCGCTCAGCGAGGTGCCGGTCGGGTTCTGCAGCACCGAGTTGATCACCAGCATTTTGGGCCGCCATTCCTGGACCAGCGCTTCGAGCGCGTCGAGATCGGGGCCGTTCGGCGTGTACGGCATGCCGACGAGCCGCGCGCCCTGCGACGCGAAGCAGCCGAACATCTGGAACCACGCCGGATCGCCGACGATCACCGCATCACCCGGCTTCACGTAGATGCGCGAAATGAGGTCGATCGCCTGGGTGACGCCCGACACCATCACGATCTGCTCGGGCAACGCGCCGATCTCCAACTCCTCGAGCCGCGTCTGCAACTGCTGACGCAGCGGCAGGAAACCTTGCGCGGTGCCGATGCCGAGCATCTGCATGCCGCTTTGCCGGCCGAGCGTGCGCAGCGCGTTGGTGATCAGGTCGCCGTCGAGCCAGCGGGCCGGCAGATAGCCGAGGCCCGGGCTGCGCTCGGGCCGCGCGCCGGTGTGCAGCATGTTGCGCAGCAGCCAGACGACGTCGATATTGGCCGGCGCGGGCAGCGTCTCGGCGCGCGGGTGCAGCTCGGAGACCGTCGCCGCGCCGCCCTGGCGCTCGCGCACATAGAAGCCGGACCCCCGCCGCGACTCCAGAAAACCCTGCGCGACGAGCCGCTCGTACGCTTCGACCACCGTGAAGCGCGACACGCTCTTGTCGAGCGCTAGCTTGCGGATCGACGGCATGCGCATGCCGGGGCGGAACACGCGCTCCTCGATGCGGCGCCGCGCCCATTGGACGAGCTGTTCGACTAGCGTCAAGGACGCGGTGTCGTGCGGGGCGGGAATCTGGGTAAGCGGGACGGACATGACGGACTCCAACTGTACCGAACAGTATCGCGCCGATTGTACCGTTACTGTGCAGGTCACGGCCGTTACATTTGAATCCAGCGCGGCTGGTGACACCATGTAAATCCATACGTATGGCGCGCCGATCCGGCAAACGGTTATGCTTACGGCCCCGGCAGCGTTGCCCACAAGCGTGGCGCGCAACTGGCCCTTGCACAGAACAGCGTTTTCCGTCGATCCGCCATGACCACCCTGACAGCCCAATCGCTCAGTCTCGATCACCTCGTCGTCTCCGCGCGCACCTTGGACGAAGGCGTCCAGTACGTCGCCGATACGCTCGGCGTCGCGCCGGCCGGCGGTGGCGCGCATCCGCTGATGCGGACCCACAATCGCCTGCTCGGCCTGTGGGGCGGGGTCTACCTGGAAGTGATCGCCATCGATCCGCACGCCGCGGCCGAGGCAACCGATGGCACCGCGCCGCGCCCGCGCCTGTTCGCGCTCGACGACCCGGCGACGCAGGCCCGACTGGAAAACGGGCCGTATCTGTCGCATTGGGTCGCGCGCGTCGAGCGGCCGAAGCATCTGGCGACGTGGCAAGCGCAGTATCCGCAGCGCATCGCGCCGGTCGTGCCGATGACGCGCGGCGATTTCACGTGGGGCCTGACGGTGCCCGACGACGGGTCGTTCCCCGCGTGGCAAGGCGCCGGCGACGGCGTGCTGCCCTCGCTGATCCAGTGGGACTCGACGCGGCATCCGTCGCAGTCGCTGGCGCCGACCAACCTCGCGCTGAAAGCGTTGAAAGCCGTGCATCCGCGGCCAGAGCTGATTGGCGAGCAACTGCGCTGGCTCGGCGCCGCGCACCTGCTAGACGTACAGCCGACCGACGGCGCCGCGGCGCTCGTCGCCGAATTCGAAACACCCGAGGGTTCTCGAACCCTCGGATAAACAGCGCGTGATTGGGCACCCCCCGTGGCAACCCCGGTGGCACCCCAACGGCAATGGTTGGCCAGTCGCGCGATAATTGAAATTTTGACCGGTTCCAGAAATACCAGAGGAGATCATGGACCAAAGCGACCTGAAAGCCCCCACGTGGCAATTGTCCGAACGCGCGCGCAAGCTCACGAGCTCCGCGATCCGCGAGATCCTGAAGGTCACGGAACGGCCCGAAGTCATCTCCTTCGCCGGCGGCCTGCCCTCGCCTGCCACCTTCCCGGCCGAGCGCATGCGCGAGGCGTCCGACCGCATCCTGCGCGACACGCCCGCCGCGGCGCTGCAGTACAGCGCGACCGAAGGTTATCTGCCGCTGCGCGAATGGGTCGCGCAACGCTACTCGATCAACGGCGCGCAGATCCGTGCGTCGCAGGTGCTGATCACGACCGGCTCGCAACAGGCGCTCGACCTGCTCGGCAAGGTGCTGATCTGCGTCGATAGCCCGGTGCTGGTCGAAACGCCGACCTACCTCGGCGCGCTGCAATCGTTCTCGATGTACGAGCCGCACTACGTGCAGGTGCCAACCGACGAGCAGGGCCTGATCCCCGAGGGCCTGAAGCCGGAACTGACCAATGGCGCGCGTCTGCTGTACGCGCAGCCGAATTTCCAGAATCCGACGGGCCGCCGTCTGCCGGTCGAACGCCGCCGCGCGCTCGCCGAGTTCGCGAAGACCGCGCCGTTCCCGGTGATCGAGGACGATCCCTACGGCGCGCTCGACTATGCGGGCGAACCGCTGCCGACGATGTTGTCGATGGCGCCCGATCACATCGTCTATCTCGGCTCGTTCTCGAAGGTGCTCGCGCCGGGTCTGCGGGTCGGTTTCATCATCGCGCCCGAGGAACTGATCTTCAAACTCGTGCAGGCCAAGCAGGCCACCGACCTGCACACGCCGAGCTTCACGCAGCGCATCGTGCACGAGGTGGTCAAGGACGGCTTTCTCGACACGCACGTGCCGACGATCCGCGAGCTGTATCGCAACCAGTGCGACGCGATGCTCACCGCGCTCGAACGCTATATGCCCGAAGGCGTCAGCTGGAACCGTCCGGAAGGCGGCATGTTCATCTGGGTCAATCTGCCGGCGGGCATCGACACGATGAAGCTGCTCGAGGAAGCGGTCGCGCAGAACGTCGCGTTCGTGCCGGGCGCTCCGTTCTTCGCGAGCGAGGCGCAGCACAACACGCTGCGTCTGTCGTTCGTCACGGTGCCACCGGCTAAAATCGACGAAGGCGTGGCGCGTCTCGCCGCACTCGTGCGCGCGAAAATCTGAACGGCGTTAGCCGCACTGCCATCGGGGCGAAGCTTGCACGCGCGTTGCGGGCGGACTTCGCCCCGCCTGCATTCATGCAATCTCACCGAAACGAGGAAACGATATGGCTCAATCGAATGTGTACGACAAGCTCAAGGAACTCGGCATCGAATTGCCGGCGGCGGGTGCGCCGGCAGCGGCCTATGTGATGAGCGCGCAAAGCGGCAACACGGTGTACCTGTCGGGCCACATCGCCAAGAAGGACGGCAAGGTGTGGGTCGGCAAGCTCGGCGCGACGCTCTCCACCGAGGAAGGCAAGGCCGCCGCGCGCTCGATCGCGATCGATCTGCTCGCCACCTTGCATGCGCACGTCGGCGACCTGAACCGCGTCACGCGCGTCGTCAAGCTGATGAGCCTCGTCAACTCGACGCTCGAGTTCACCGAGCAGCATCTGGTCACCAACGGTGCGTCCGAACTGATCGCCGACGTGTTCGGCGAACGCGGCAAGCACGCGCGCTCGGCGTTCGGCGTCGCGCAGATTCCGCTCGGCGCGTGCGTGGAGATCGAGCTGATCGCCGAGGTCCAATAGCATCGACGCGATGTGACAATGCGTGCGGTGTCGCGCGAGATCGGCACCTGATTCACGCCGCATTGCGATTGAAACGCGCCGACCGGTGTCACGCACCGGCGGCGCGTTTCTGTTTTATGGCGACGGTGGATCGCCGCCGCGCAGGCGGATAGAATCCGCGAACTCCCTCAATGTCCATTGCACCGGGGCCTGTCGATGTCCGCTCACACCGTTCGTTTCAAACAGGTCGACGTGTTTACGTCGACACCGTTCAAGGGCAATCCGCTTGCCGTCGTGTTCGATGCCGACGCGCTCGATACCGCGCAAATGCAGGCCATTGCGCGCTGGACCAATCTGTCCGAAACCACGTTTCTGCTAAAGCCGACCGACGCGGCCGCCGACTATCGCGTGCGCATCTTCACGCCGGGGGGCGAGTTGCCGTTCGCGGGTCATCCGACCTTGGGCACCGCGCATGCTTTACGCGAAAGCGGCTACCAGCCGAAGCAGGCCGGCAAGCTGATCCAGCAATGCGGCGTGGGTCTCGTCGAACTCGAAGCGCTCGACGGCGGCGACAACATGCACGGCGCATGGGCGTTCGCCGCGCCGCCCGCGCGCGTGACACCGCTCGCCGAGCATCGTTACGAAGCGCTGTCTACGGCTTTACGTAGTCAGGCGATCGACTTCAGCGCGCCGCCATGCGCGGTCGACAACGGTGCGCCGTGGCTCGTGGTGCGGGTCGATTCGGCACGCGCCTGCCTCGCGCTCGAACCCGACGCGGCGGCGCTCGCCGAGTTCGCGCATTCGGTCGACACGCACGGCGTCGCCGTGTATGGACCACACGACGCCGACGGCCCCGCGACGTTCGAGGTCCGTTGCCTGATGGCGGGCGGCGGCTTCGGTGTCGGCGAAGACCCGGTGACGGGCAGCGCCAATGCCGCGCTCGCGGGTCTGCTGAACCTGCAGCACCGTCGTCCCGCTGCACGCTACACGGCGCGTCAGGGCACCGCGCTCGGGCGCGCGGGCCACGTGTCGGTCCACTACGACGATGCGCGCGGCAAGATCTGGATCGGCGGGCCTTCGGTGACGATCGTCGACGGCACGTGCCGGCTCGCGTAAGCGAGCTGCGGCTTCGCGCGCACGCCACGGCGACACGCCACATGCCGCCGCTTCACACCACAAAAAGCCGCAGCGCGATGGCGTCGCCATACCTGGTTCTCCGAATTCATCGTGGCCGGATTGCAAAAGCCCTGCCAGAAACTGCCCAGTGGCAGGCACCGTTGCCGATGAAGTCTTCGACAAATCACGGACCGGCCGCGTCATAAGACCGGCGATGCAGGCCACGTGAACAGCCGCACCCGCGCGCCCGCCGCGCGAGCGTATACCCCATGCCCGGAAGCTTCCTTAATCCAGTGGCATTCAGTAATATCGAACCGTATCCGATGACCTGTGGACGGTCCGGCGCGGCGCCACGCCCTCTCATCCTGCGCAGCAGCTTTGGCATCTTGGTCACCATGCAGCCATCCATCTATTTCGCGCAGTCGATGCCCATGCGTTTGCAAGCGGCCCGCACCCAGCCAAGGCCCGCGCGATGACTCAGTCCCGCTTCTCCGAGCCGCGCGAAGCCAGGCCGCGACGCGATCCATTGGTCACGCGCCGGCGCGCATTGCTCGTCATTCCCGCCCTCGGGGTACTCGTACTGATCCTGCTGTGGACCGTGATCTTCGCGCGGCTGTCGGTAGAAAGGGACGCGACGTACCGCGAAGCGATGGCGTCTTCCGCAATACTTTCCGCGGCGCTCGAGCAGCACACCATCAAGGCGATTCACCAGGTCGATCAGATCACGCGCTTCGTCAAGTACGAGTTCGAAAAGACGCCCAATCATTTCGATCTCGCGAGCACGGTCGAAAAAGGCGTCGTGCAAAGCGAAACGCTCGTGCAGGTGTCGATAATCGACGAGCACGGCAGACTGATCGCCAATACGGCCGAACTCAACCCCGCTCACATCGACTTGTCGGACCGCGAGCACTTCAAGGTCCACGAGCACGAAAACGACGACCAGCTGTACATCAGCAAGCCCGTGCTCGGCCGCGTGTCGGGTCACTGGACGCTGCAGATGACGCGGCGTCTCAATCATCCGGACGGCTCGTTCGCGGGCGTCATCGTGGTCTCCGAAGACCCGAGCTACTTTACGTCGGACTTCTACAACAACGCGGCGATCGGCCGCGAAGGCGTGATCGCGGTGATCTCGGACAGCGGCACCGTGCTCGCGCGCCGCACCGGCAACGCCAGCAGGACGAGCAGCACGTTCACCGCGAGCGGCACGTATCCGACCTCGGAGCATGTGTCGGGCACCTACGTCGATTCGATCGACAACGTCACGCGCATCGTGTCGTACCGGCACATCGACGGCTATCCGCTCGGCGTGCTCGTCGGTCTTTCGCAGGGCGAAGAATTCGCCGATTACAACCACACGCGCAACGTCTATCTGTTGATGGCGGGCTTCATCTCGCTCGCGATGCTCAGCTTCTTCGCGGTCGCGACCGGCCTGATAGGCAAACTGCTAGGCCGCGAGCGCGAGATGACGCAACTCGTCGAATACGATCTGTTGACCGGCCTGCGCAATCGCTACGCGACGCTGCAGGCGCTGCGCCATGACGTCGCGCAGCCGTTCAACCTGGGTCGCCTCGCGATTCTTTTTATCGACCTCGACAACTTCAAGACCGTCAACGACACGCTCGGCCACAACGCCGGCGACATCGTGCTGCAGATGACAGCCTCGCGCCTCGCCACCGCGGTCGGCGACGACGGCGCGCTGAGCCGCATCGGCGGGGACGAGTTCGTCGTCGTGATCAAGGGCGACGATGTCGAAAAGCGCGCGGTCGCGCTCGCCGAAGCCGCCGGCGAAGCGTTCTCGAAGCCGTTCGAGGTGCGCGGCAGCGCGTTCGTGCTGCATGCGAGCATCGGCATCGCGCTGTACTCGGTCGCCAACGAAAGCGAGATCGACCTGCTGAAGAAAGCCGACCTCGCGATGTACAGCGCGAAGGACGCCGGCAAGAACTGCTACCAGTTCTATTCGCCGCATCTGTCGCACCGCGCCGACCATCTGATGAAGTGGGAGCAGCAGTTGCGCGTCGCGCTGGCCGAGGGGCAACTGTTCCTCGCCTATCAGCCGAAGATCGATCTGAAGCGCCGCTGCATCACCGGCTTCGAAGCGCTCGTGCGCTGGAACCATCCGCAGCACGGACTGATCCCGGCCAACGAGTTCATCCCCGTGGCCGAGTCGACCGGCCTGATCGTGCCGATCGGCGACTTCGTGATCGAGACCGCATGCCGTCAGCTCGCGCAATGGCAGCAGCAGGGCTACGACACGCTATCGCTCGCGGTGAACATTTCGGCGGTGCAGTTCTGGCGCGGCGACCTGTTCGAAACGGTCTCGCGCGCGATCGAGGAAACCGGCATCTCCGCCCGTCGCCTCGAACTCGAAATCACCGAAACGACGATGATGGAATTTCCGGAAGTGGTCTCCGAAAAAATCTTCGCGCTGAAGCGTCTCGGCGTACGCATCGCGCTCGACGATTTCGGCACCGGCTACTCTTCGCTGTCCTATCTCAACCGCTTTGCCGTCGATACGCTGAAGGTGGACCGCTCGTTCGTCCAGGCGATTCCAGGCGACCGCAGCGTCTGCGTAATGGTCACCGCGATCGTCAACCTCGCGCGCTCGCTCGGGCTCACGGTGGTGGTCGAAGGCACGGAGACCGAAGAGCAGATTGCGTGGCTGGCCGCGCTCGGCCATATCGAGGCACAGGGCTTCCTGTTCTCGCGGCCAGTGCCAGTGGAGGCGATCCCGGCACTGCTCGAGCGCTTCGGGGTATGCGGCATGAACAGCGTCGGCGGCCGCCGCGTCGCGCACGAAGCCCACAGCGCAAGCAGCCTATCCAGCAACAATTAAAGGACGGGCACCCGCACGGCGGGGCCCGCGCAGCGCCGATGCAGACCATCACGAGCGATGAGACTGCCCGCCGCGGGCAACGGGAACCGCTATGGACGCTGTTCCGGGTCGTGTGCGGCCTGTCGGCGCTGTCCTGGGGCGGTCTCGCGTTGATGGCGCAGCTCGAGCATCATTACGTGGAACGCGAGGGGCGGCTCTCGCGCGTGGCGTTCTCGGACCTGATCGCGCTCGCGTGGATGGTGCCGGGACCCGTCGGCTGCAACGTCGCCGTGCAGCTCGGGCACGCGCTGCGCGGACGCGCGGGCGCATGGGTCGCCGGGGTGGCGAGCGTACTGCCCTTCTTCACGCTGATGACGCTGTTCGCGATCTTCTATCGCACGCCCATCATGCACACGATCACGTCGCAAACCCTGCTGCATCACTTCAGCGTCGTGCTCGCGACGCTGATCGCGCTCACCTGGTACAAGCAAACCCGCGCGCTCGTGCGGGGCAAGCTCGAATGGACGGCGGCGCTGCTCGGCAGCATCGCGCTGCTCTATGCGCACGGCGCCGCGGCGTATGTGGTGATGCTCGGCGCGGCCTTCGGCGCCGGCTGGTTCGCGAGTCGGGAGCGCGACTCGCGACTCGCCGTGTCGCTCCAGCGCGGCGACTGTCGGCTGCTGGCCGCGCTCGGCGTGCTGCTCGTGCTGTTTGCGCTGCCGCTGCCGCATCGCTATGACCTCGCGCTGCTGTGGCCGCGCCTCGCGGGCGCCGGCATGACGCTGTTCGGCGGTGGCTTCTCGGCGTTGCCGGTGCTGAAGACGCTGTTCGTCACGCCGGCGGTCGGCGTGTCCGATAACGACTTCACGCTCGCGTTTACGCTGTCGCCGTTGTCCCCGGGACCCCTGCTGAACGTGGTCCCGTTCTTCGGTTATCTCGTCGATGGCTGGCTCGGCGCGCTGATCGCGACGCTCGCGCTATTCGTGCCGTCAGGCTGCCTCGTCGTGCTCGCGCAGCGGCATCTGCATCAGTTGAAGGTGAACCCGCGCTTCGAGCACGGCATGAGGATTCTGCGCGCGGTCACGACCGCGTTTCTCGCGGTCGCGGTACTGCGCATTGCCGTGCACGTACCGCTGGAGCCGATCTATCTGCTGACCGCGACGTTCTCCGCGATGTGCTTCGCGAAGCTGAAGGTGCCGGTCTATGCCGTGTATGGAACGGTGGCGGTGGCGTGCGGTTTGTGGCTCGCGTACGGCGCCACGACGTGATGCGTCGCGGGCCGCACGAAGCCTGCTGCGCCGTTGGCGATCCGGCGGTCCGGCGATCCGGCGATCCGGCGGTCCGGCGGTCCGGCGATCAGAACCCGCGCGACAGCGCAGCGAAGCCGATCGTCACGACGCCCAGCACGAGATTGATCAGCACGAGACGGCGGACCGTGCCGACCGCCAGCGCGCCATCGGGCCACTTCTGCGCCTGCACCGCGCGGCGAATGCGCGGATATACGGCGAAGCGGATATGCCCGAAGATCAGCATCATCACGATGCCGAGACCGGTCATCGCATGCAGCGGCCAGCTAGCATGAGCGCCGCCGAATTGCATCAGCAGGAAGCCGCCGCTGATCAGGATCACGAGCACCGACACCCCGACCCAGTTGAAGAAGCGGCCAAATACCGACTCCCACAGCGGCAGGCGCAGTTGCGGCGACAGATCGCCGAGCGCAGGGCGCAGGCAGAAATGCGCGAACACCATACCGCCGACCCACACCGCCACCCCGAGCAGATGCAGAAAAAGCGCGACTTCGATAGCCTTGTTCATGTAGTTTTCCTCTCCCGACGACGCCACACCGTTTAGGACACGCGATCCCGCTCAGCACCAACTGAGCGCGTTCGACCATACGTGATGCAGGCAGTTCCGGGTATCGACGTCTATTGCGTCGTGTTTTGTCGTTGTGATCGCGGCCCGTTCATCTGGCCTCGACGCCGCCGCGCCCCGTTTGCTTCCACGCCCTTCGCGCGACGGACTTTGCTGCGACAGACCGCGAGCGCCCCGCATGCTAGCAGGCGCTCACGGTTTTACAGCGTCAAACTTCGTTAAATCGACTCCATTAAGCCGGCAGCACCGGACGCATGCCGTCGAGCTTCAGCTTGCTGGCGGGCGCGCGTCCCTTGCGCGCACGCTTGCCGACATGCGCCGCAAGCTCGGCGCCGGCCAGCTTCTCCTCGTCGACGCGGCCGCCACGACGCGTGCCGATCAGCATCACGCCTGCTTGATTGATCGCGAGCGCCTGCACGAGCGTTTCGTTGTCGTCGAGCGCCATCAGCGTGACGCCACGGCCGCCGCCCGACAGCGTCTTCATCTCGTCGAGGCCGAACACGAGCAGACGTCCGCCCGACGACAGACACGCGACCTGCGCCGCGTCCGGCAGCATCGGCATCGGCGCGAGCGGCGCGGCGCCGGCGTCGATCGTCATGAACGACTTGCCGGCCTTCACGCGGCTCACCATATCGCCGAGCTTCGCGATGAAGCCGAAGCCGTTGCTCGACGCGAGCAGCAGCGCCTGTTCCGCCGACGCCGCGTAGTAGTGCATCAAATGACTGCCCGATTCGAGCTCGATCAGCGACGTGACCGGCACGCCGTCGCCGCGTCCGCCCGGCAGTTGAGCCACCGCGACCGAATAGACGCGCCCGTTGCTACCCCACGCGATCAGCGTATCGGGCGTGCGGCATTGGAACGCCGCGTAGAGGCCGTCGCCGGCCTTGAAGCTGAAGCCGGCCGTATCGAGCCCGTGGCCCTTCAGCGCGCGCACCCAGCCCCTTTGCGACACCACGACGGTGACCGGCTCGTCGACCACGCGCGCTTCGAACGTCGCGCGCTTTTCCTGCTGGATCAGCGTGCGACGCTCGTCGCCATACTGTTTCGCGTCGGCTTCGATTTCCTTGATCAGCAGGCGCTTCATCGCCGGTTCGCTGCCGAGCAGCTCTTCGAGCCTGGCCTTCTCGTCGCGCAGCTCGGCCAGTTCCTTCTCGATCTTGATCTTCTCGAGGCGCGCCAACTGACGCAGCCGGATTTCGAGGATGTCCTCGGCCTGGCGATCCGTGAGACCGAACGCGGCCATCAGCGCGACCTTCGGCTCGTCCGATTCGCGAATGATGCGGATGACTTCGTCGATATTCAGGAAGACGATCATCCGGCCTTCGAGAATATGGATGCGGTCGTCGACCTTCGACAGACGATGCCGCGTGCGGCGCGTCACCGTCGCGAAACGGAACGCGATCCACTCGTGCAGGATTTCGCTCAAGCCCTTCTGACGCGGCCGGCCATCGCCGCCGACCATCACCATGTTCAGCGGTGCGTTCGATTCGAGGCTCGTATGCGCGAGCAGCGTGTTGACGAAGTCGGTCTGATCGATGCGGCTCGACTTCGGCTCGAACACGAGGCGCACCGGCGCGTCCTTGCCCGATTCGTCGCGCACCGCGTCGACGAGCCCGAGCAGCGTCTGCCGCGTCTGCAACTGCTCGGGCGTCAACGTCTTCTTGCCGAGCTTGATTTTCGGGTTGGTCTGTTCTTCGATTTCCTCGAGCACCTTCTGCGCGGCCGTATTCGGCGGCAGTTCGGTGATCACGAGTTGCCACTGGCCGCGCGCGAGGTCCTCGATCTTCCAGCGCGCGCGCACCTTCAGGCTGCCGCGGCCGGTTTCGTACGCGGCGGCGATTTCCGCCTCGCTCGAAATGATCTGGCCGCCGCCGGGGAAGTCCGGACCGGGCACATGCTGCATCAGCTCCGCATGCGAGAGCTTCGGATTGCGGATCAGCGCGACCGCCGCTCCTGCGACTTCGCGCAGGTTGTGCGACGGAATTTCCGTCGCGAGGCCGACGGCGATGCCCGATGCGCCATTGAGCAGCACGAACGGCAGACGCGCCGGCAGCACCTTCGGCTCTTCGAACGAGCCGTCGTAGTTCGGCATGAAGTCGACCGTGCCCTGATCGATTTCGGCGAGCAGCAGCTTTGCGATCGGCGTCAGGCGCGCTTCGGTGTAACGCATCGCCGCCGCGCCGTCGCCGTCGCGCGAGCCGAAGTTGCCTTGGCCGTCGATCAGCGGATAGCGCATCGAAAAGTCTTGCGCGAGACGCACGAGTGCGTCGTACGCGGACTGGTCGCCGTGCGGGTGATACTTACCGAGCACGTCGCCGACCACGCGCGCCGATTTGACCGGCTTCGCGTTGTCGCCGAGGCCCATCTCGTTCATCGCGAACAGGATGCGGCGCTGCACCGGCTTCTGCCCATCGCAAACATCGGGCAGCGCGCGGCCCTTGACCACGCTGACCGCATACTCGAGGTACGCGCGCTCCGCGTAGTTGCCGAGCGTCAGCACGTCGCTGTCCGACGGCGGCTCGTTGAAAAGGTCGAGAGTGTTATCGTCGTCCATCTAGATTCCGTGTCCGTGTTTGGCTTGAAGTGTCGTATGCCGCATTGAGGCGCAATGCGCTCAGATGTCCGCTTCCACTTCGTTGCCCTTCTCTTCGAGCCAGCTGCGGCGCGACGCCGCTTCGCCCTTGCCCATCAGCATCGTCATGCGCGCGACGGTCGCATCGTAGTCGAGTTCGCCGAGCGCGACCGGCTGCAGGCGGCGCGTGTCGGGATTCATCGTCGTATCCCACAGCTGCTCGGCGCTCATTTCACCGAGCCCCTTGAAGCGGCTGATCGACCACTGGTTGTCGCGCACGCCGTCCTTGCGCAGCTTGTCGAGAATCGCCTCGAGCTCGCCTTCGTCGAGCGCATAGAGCTTCTGCGCGGGCTTCTTGCCGCGCGCGGGCGCATCGACGCGAAACAATGGCGGACGCGCGACGCACACATGACCGCGCTCGATCAGTTGCGGGAAATGCTTGAAGAACAGCGTGAGCAGCAGCACCTGGATATGCGAGCCGTCGACGTCCGCATCCGACAAAATGCAGATCTTGCCGTAGCGCAGATTCGACAGATCGACCTTGTCGTCCGGATTATGCGGATCGACGCCGATCGCCACTGAAATGTCGTGCACCTCGTTATTCGCGAACAGGCGATCACGTTCGGTTTCCCATGTATTCAGCACCTTGCCGCGCAGCGGCAGGATCGCCTGGTATTCCTTGTCGCGGCCCATCTTCGCGGAGCCGCCCGCCGAGTCGCCCTCGACGAGGAACAGCTCGTTGCGGCCGATTTCCGTCGATTCGCAATCGGTCAGCTTGCCGGGCAGCACGGCAACGCCCGAGCTCTTGCGTTTCTCGACCTTCTGCCCCGCGCGCGTGCGCGCCTGCGCCTGCTTGATCACGAGGTCCGCGAGTTTCTTGCCATGCTCGACGTGCTGGTTCAACCACAGTTCGAGCGCCGGCCGAGCGAACGACGACACGAGCTTGACCGCATCGCGGCTATTCAGGCGCTCCTTGATCTGCCCTTGAAACTGCGGATCGAGCACCTTCGCCGACAGCACGAACGACACCCGCGCGAACACGTCTTCGGCGAGCAGTTTCACGCCCTTCGGCTGCAGGTTGTGCAACTCGACGAAGCTCTTGACCGCCTGATAAAGACCGTCGCGCAAGCCCGACTCGTGCGTGCCGCCCGCGGGCGTAGGAATCAGGTTCACGTACGACTCGCGCGTGAGCGGCCCTTCCTCGCTCCACGCAACGACCCACGCCGCGCCCTCGCCTTCGGCGAACGTCTCTTCGCTCGAACGCGAGCTTTCCGCGTAGCGCTCGCCCTCGAACAGCGGAATCAGCAGATCGCTGCCGTTCATGCCTTCGAGCAGATAGCCGCGCAGGCCGTCTTCGTATTTCCAGCTTTGCCGCTCGCCGGTTTTCTCGTTGACGAGCGTGACCTCGACGCCCGGCAGCAGCACCGCTTTTGAGCGCAACAGACGCTGCAATTCACCGAGCGGCAGGTTCGGCGAATCGAAGTACTTCGGATCGGCCCACGCGGTCACGCGCGTGCCGGATTTCTTGTCGGCCTTGGTGGCGGCACGCACTTCGAGCGGCTTCGCGACGTCGCCGTGCGCGAAGCTCAGTTCGGCGACCTTGCCGTCGCGCCACACGGTGACGTCGAGCCGCGTGGACAGCGCGTTGGTGACCGACACGCCGACGCCGTGCAGACCGCCCGAGAACGTATAGGCGCCGCCGGCGGCCTTGTCGAACTTGCCGCCCGCGTGCAAGCGCGTGAAAACGATTTCGACGACCGGTACGCCTTCGTCGGGGTGCAGGCCGAACGGAATGCCGCGGCCGTCGTCGTCGACCGAGACCGAATGGTCCGCGTGCAGCGTGACCGTGATTTGCCGGCCGTAGCCGCCGAGGGCCTCGTCCGATGCGTTGTCGATGACTTCCTGAATGATGTGCAGCGGATTCTCGGTGCGGGTGTACATGCCGGGTCGTTGCTTGACCGGCTCCAGACCCTTCAACACCTTGATCGACGCTTCGCTATACGCGGCGTTTGGCTTTTTCGTAGACATGATTGACTCGGTGCGTCGGTTCATCGTTGTCCACAGGTCCTGTGGACAGGGCCGTGGACAATGCGTTGAGTATTCAAAAAAAGCGAAACGAAACAACGGGGTTAGGTGGAGCGCCCGCGATGCGGGCAAGCTGTTTTGTCGCGCGGCTTCCGTTGGCGCGCTCGAATGCCGGAGATGGACGCACAGCCCGCCGGGGAAGCCTGTTCGCGGGGTATTGTACTGATTTCGATCACCGCGGCAATTGACCCCGCGCTGAATTGGCCGACTGGATAAGGCGCGGCGGGCGTTGGGGGGACATGCAATGGAGGATGGACGGCTCGCAGGACGGCGGCGCGATAGGTATCGGCGGAAAATGCACGGGCGCGCGCCGGCTGAATTTCGGTGCCGTGCGCGGCGGCGCTTTCTGTTGTTTTTGTGCCGGCCGCGCACGCCGCGTTACTTGACGCGGTTTTCCAGCTCGTCCCAACGTTCGAGCGCGAGCATCAACTCTTCGTCGATCTCGGCATAGCGCTCGGTCAGACGCGCGCCTTCGCGTGCATCTTTCGCGAACACCGAGCCGTCTTCGAGCTGCGCGCCGATTGCCTTCTGTTCGGCCTCGAGGTCGGCAATCATTTTCGGTAGCGCCTCCAGTTCGCGCTGCTCCTTGAACGACAGCTTCGCGCTGCGCTGCGCATTGCGGCCCGACGCGCTGTCCTTCGGCGCCGCTTCTTTCGGCGCTTCCTTGCTCGATTCTTTCTGCGCTTCGAGCGCGAGTTGCTCCGAGCGATCGCGCTGCGTCTGCCAGTCCGTGAAGCCGCCGACGTATTCGCGCCACTTGCCGCCGCCTTCCGAGGCGATCACCGACGTCACGACGTTATCGAGAAACGCGCGGTCGTGGCTGACGAGCAGCACCGTGCCGTCGTAGTCGATCAGCAGTTCTTCGAGCAGTTCGAGCGTCGGAATGTCGAGGTCGTTGGTCGGTTCATCGAGCACCAGCACGTTGGCCGGGCGCGCGAACAGGCGCGCGAGCAACAGCCGGTTGCGCTCGCCGCCCGACAGCGACTTGACCGGCGAACGCGCGCGCTCCGGTGCGAACAGGAAGTCGCCGAGATAGCTCATCACGTGCTTCTTCTGGCCGTTGATTTCGACCCACTCGCTGCCGGGGCTGATCGTGTCCGCGAGACTCTTTTCCAGATCGAGCGCCGCGCGCATCTGATCGAAATACGCGACCTGCGGATTCGTGCCGACGCGCACGTTGCCCTCGTCCGGCGCCAGATCACCGAGGATCAGCTTCAGCAGCGTGGTCTTGCCCGCGCCGTTCGGACCGACGAAGCCGATCTTGTCGCCGCGCATCACCGTGGCCGTGAAGCGGTCCACCACCGCGCGCTCGCCATAGCGCTTCGTCACGTCCGTCAGTTCCGCGACGATCTTGCCGGACTTCTCGCCCTGACCGACGTCGAGCTTCACGTTGCCCTGCACGTTGCGGCGCTCGGCGCGCTCGTTGCGCATCTGCACGAGGCGCGCGATGCGGCCGACGCTGCGCGTGCGGCGTGCCTCGACGCCCTTGCGAATCCACACTTCTTCCTGCGCGAGCA
This sequence comes from Paraburkholderia tuberum STM678, assembly GCF_902833905.1. Classification (GTDB taxonomy): domain Bacteria; phylum Pseudomonadota; class Gammaproteobacteria; order Burkholderiales; family Burkholderiaceae; genus Paraburkholderia; species Paraburkholderia tuberum. The sequence continues at coordinate 18,444 of NZ_CADFGP010000007.1, forward strand.
GTTTGTCGAACTTCTCGTTCTCGATGCGCTCGACTTCGAGCTGCTGCGCCTTGCGCGTCTGGTACGCGGAGAAATTGCCCGGATACGACAGCAGCCGCCCGCGATCGAGCTCGACGATGCGCGTCGCGACGCGGTCGAGAAACGCGCGATCGTGTGTGATGAACAGCAGCCCAGCGCGCAGCGACACCAGCAGATCTTCGAGCCAGCGGATGCCGTCGAAGTCGAGATGGTTGGTCGGCTCGTCGAGCAGCAGCACGTCGGGCTGCACGACGAGCGCGCGCGCGAGCGCGGCGCGCTTCTGCATGCCGCCCGACAGCGAGCCGATACGGGCTTCGCCGTTCAGGCCGATCTGCTGCAGCGTGGTCGCGACGCGCGTGCTCCAATTCCATGCGTCCGCGGCGTCCAACGACGATTGCAGCGTGTTCATGCGCGCGAGCAGCGCGTCGTGTTCGGCGCCCTCGGGCGTGTCGGCGAGCTGATGCGCGACCGCGTCGTATTCGTCGAGCAGCGCGCGCGCCTCGGTGAGTCCGGCGGCGACCGCGTCGAACACGGTGTCGTCGGCGTTGAACTCGGGCTCCTGCGGCACGTAGACCGTGCTCAGATGCTGCTGACGCGTGACGAGGCCGTCGTCGGGTTTGGCCAGATCGGCGACGATTTTCAACAGCGACGACTTGCCCGCGCCGTTGCGCCCGATCAGCCCGACGTGCTCGCCCGCTTCGAGCGAGAAATCCGCGTGGTCGAGCAGCGCGACGTGACCGAACGCGAGCTGCGCTCCGGTAATGGTGTAAAGCGACATGGGAATGGGAGAAGACAGCGATGAGTCGGAACTGCTCATTGTACCGGGCGTAGGGCCGGCCGCAGGTATGCCGGGCGGGAACATCCGTGCGATGAAGCGCGCGACACAGTGTGCAACGCTATCGGCGCGGGCCGGGCCGGCCTTTCAAGCAGTTGCTTACTTGACGTGCACCGTGATCGTCTTGCTCATCTCCGGCCCATACGAGCGATGCGCGCCGTCGCCGAATTGCAGCGTCAGCGTATGGTCGCCCGGCGGCAGCGTCAGATCGGTTTCAGTCTGGCCTTTGCCGAAGTGCAGCGACTTGTCGGTCGCGGGGACGACCTCGCCCTTCGGCAGCGGCTTGCCGTCGATCACCAGGTGATGATGCCCGGTGCCGTCCGTTAGCGTGCCGGCGGGCGCGATCTTCATGCCGTCAAGGCCAAACACGACGTGCATCGGATTGGTGACGGTCGCGCCGTCCGCCGGTTGCACGAAGGTCACGCCCTCCGCCTGCGCCACACCTGACCCGGCGAGTAGCCCAGCCGCCGCGACGCCGACCAACCATCTGTTTATAAACATCGTTTTCTCCTTTGGAAGCGAAACCCGGCGATGCGGCGCCGCCAGCGGCCTCTCCGAGACCGATCGTCTCAATACGTGCGAAGCGAGCGCCACATCTGTCCAATCGAATAGCTTGCAGGTCAAAGCGTACACGGCTTGTGTGACGAGGCCCGTCGCGCGAACCCGGGCTCGCCGCAGAGGCGTTGGGGCGGCGCCGCTTCGGTCGTCTGCGGCTGATTTGACAAATTCCGGTAATATTGCGGGTCGCCGCGCCGCCCCATAAAGGGGCAGAGCAAGCCGGCCATTGCATTGAACGAGAGAGCGTGTCGTGAGCGAAGTAATCGAAGTGACGGAATTCAAGAGCTGGGTCTGCCTGATTTGCGGTTGGATCTACAACGAGGAAGACGGTCTGCCCGAAGAAGGCATCGGACCGGGCACGCGTTTCGCCGACATTCCGGAAGACTGGCGCTGCCCGCTGTGCGACGTGGGCAAGGCGGAGTTCGCGGTAGTGGAGTTTTGACAGTGAGATGAGCTTGGGGCGATAGGCGCGGTTGCGTGCGCTTCGTCAGATGCTCAGGTGGTTTTCGCGGCCCGGCAGGCGATGTCTTCGGGGCGTTTGTTTTTGCGGGATTTGTGCGAGGCGCGGGCGGCTGCTGGCTTGGCTCTCCTCTTGCCCGCGCCGGTTTGATATACTCTGCGCTCGCTGGTCTGTCCGGCTCGGTCCTCTCCCTGTAGTTCAATGGATAGAACAAGTGCCTCCTAAGCGCTAGATACAGGTTCGATTCCTGTCAGGGGGACCAGATAGCTTCCCGGCGTTGCCCAGAAAAGTATTGAACATGGGCCCAATCTGCACTGACGAGTCGCCGCGAACGTGAGACGGTGCGGAGGCAGCGCGCAGAAATTCAGCGAGCTTCACCTGTTGCGGTTCGTCCCTCGCCAAAGTGGTCGGGCTGGCAGTGACGATGCGTTTGCGGCCAGCGCGTACCTCACTACTCCCGGCGTCGCCGCAATATTCCGGTCGAGCATAGACCACACAAAGGTTGCCGGCTCTCGCCTGGATTTCGATTGCCACTAGTCCATCCATTCGTGCCCGCTCTAGCGGTACTCGTCAATCTCCACCGTGCCGCTCAGCGCTTCTGGCAGTTCGTCCTCGTTGCCGTCGCCGGACAGCAGTTGGGAAAGCTCGTCTGCGCGTACCGCCAGCATCGCTTTCTCGATCTCCCTGTCGTATCGGCGGTTGTTCCGATCATGCCCGGCGTGCGCCTTACGCGCGTACTTCTGAACGAAGCAACCACGCTCGCCAGCGAGGCGGTCCCGCTTTCGTTTTGCGATCACGGGAGCCGAGGGCCACATGTTCCGCCGTCGGTCTCATGGACCTCAAGCGAGTCACACTCAATCGCGAGTTCGGCACCCAGAGTGGAATAGATGAAAGCAAGCAGTGCGGCTTTCTTGTCGGTAAGTCGCTCTCCAGCTTCGAGCACAGCACTGGCCCGCGCGTGCTTCGCGTCGTCCGGGGCAACGATGTGAATGCCGTAGACGATATTCAGCAAGCCAAGATGCTCAACCGAAACACACGTCACGCCGTTGAACGTGACCAACGCGCGCCTGTTGGCAAGGTACAGGCCTAGCGTCAGCGTCCGGGGCTCGGTATTCGGGCCAATGACCACGCTGTCCAGATACCAATCGTGGAAATAGCCCCACGCCTTCAATATTTCATCCGTCATATCGATTTACCAAGGGAGTAAGGAGACCGGCGCGCCCTCGTCGCGGATGTAGCCGTCCCAATTGTGCGCGTGCGGATTTGGATTGCCGTGGTGCGCTTCAAGGTCAAAGTCCGCTAGCATTCGGCCCGAACTGACGCAACTGCGGCATCGTCCCCGGCATACTGGAGATCCACGTCCCCGGCGTGCCTTTGAACGGCATCCCGGCAACTTCATCTGCTGCACCACCCGGCATGTCGGGCTGATAGTCGAACGCCTGCGCATCGCCAAGCGGCGTTGATACCGGCGTAGCGATGGTTCCATCCGGAAGCACGTCACCGGGGCGGGCGAACCAGATGGCGAGATCATCGTCGGCGGCCAGTCGCGGAAGTACTGGACGCTGGAATGAACGCCCGGCACTCACCACAGGCAGCGAGCGCCTGAATAGCTGCGACGGCGTGACGGTCGCGTGGTACGGCCGGATCTTCTGCTCAATAGGCGCACCGCCTCCGCGCGACGTACGCGGCGTGGGCACGACTGCGATCACATCGCCACGTTCGACGGCGCTCTGTAGCGCCCGGGCGGTCTGCTCTGGAGCAGCGCTACTCGCGTATGCGCCACTGCGCGCGTTGCGCATGAATTCGACGAGCCGCGCTAGCTGACGTCTGTCGCGCGTGAGTTCCCGCAATCCTGCCGAGGTAATGAGCTGGCGGCCGGCGCGCGCCTCGTTGCTCAGGGCATTACCGTGATACTCATGTCGCGTGTAGAGCGTGCAGCGCCGATGCGTTCCGACGTCGAAGTCAATCGCCATCTGTCTGTAATCCCATCAACTTGTGCCTCCTCCAAAAGCGATTTGAAGAGGCTATGTAGCACAAAGCCGGGAACGGAGCGACAGATCCGACACAATCGTTGACACTCGTCCCTGCGCCGGTCCGCCATGCGTCACCACGCACGGCCGTGCGCGTGTCGAAGCGCCGAAAAGGCCGGACGAAAAACCGGACTTGCAAGGATTCCTGCAAGGAGGAGACGAGTCTAGATGCTGCTGAATGCGGAGCAGCACTGAGGCGGCGAAGCGGCGAAAAACTACTCTCTTATGTGACGCCGGATATGAAGCAGCCCCGCTTTAGGGGGCTATACAAGCAAATCAATCGCCCCGCGATCGATTGCGCCGCATCCAGGTCACACAGGAATCGCACACGTTTTTCCTCAGGAGACCGATTCGAGGGGCACAGGTGGGGGGCACAACAAAATCGAAAACTCCCCGCAAACACCGCCAGCCTTGACGTATGAATTCTGTCAGGGCGACCAACCGCCACCGGTGCTTTTCGTTGCCGATCCGCCTTCCAGGCGAACCACCCGTTCGACAACCCCGGAAAATCAGGCCGCTCCCGTAAATCTCAGATCGCTATAATCGGCGAGCCGACTTCGAAACGTTTCCGAGGACCGACATGGATCAAGCGCTTGAATGCGTTACCACGTTGAATTTTTGTGAGCAGGCCTATCTCGCCGCAAATCCGGACGTCGCTGAGGCTGTCAGGCTCGGCGCATTACGATCGGGAAGATCGCATTTCGAAGTTTTCGGAAGCGCCGAAAGTCATCGCAGGCAAGATGCACTGGTGGCGGCCCAATCCAGGCAGGAACGAAGAAAAAGAATAGCGTCTGTCCTTCGCACTGATATGCCATTTAGTGACGACGGAAAATTTTTCGATTTTTTGTCGCCCGATCTGCGCTCCCAGTTCGACATTTACGACTCGGAACTGGCCGGAAGCAATCTGTACGATCAGGATGCACTGAGTATGATCGAGCGCCATCCGTCGGGGATCATTCTGGATTGTGGGGCCGGCAGCCGTCCCGCGATCTACGAAAACGTGATCAATTTCGACATCACCAACTATCCATCCACCGATGTGCGCGGTGTCGGCGAAGTTCTGCCATTCAAAGATGCATCGTTCGATGGCCTTCTGTCGTTGAATGTCCTCGAACATGTGAAGGACCCATTCACTGCCGCCAAAGAGATTCTTCGCGTGTTGAAGCCAGGAGGCGATCTGGTCGTGGTGGTTCCGCTCACTCAACCTACTCACGGCTACCCGCATCACTACTACAACATGACAGCCGAGGGGATTCTCAACCTGTTCGGATCTGCGATCAATGTCGAACGTGTGTACGTACCGGAATCGACATCGGCCATCTGGTCGATTTACTGGATCATGAGCGAATGGGCCGATGGTCTCGACGAGAATGCGCTGAAGGAATTCAAGGCGCTCACGGTCGAAGAAATTCTGCAAGGACCGCCGACGTTGCTGGATCGATCGTTTGTGAAGCAGCTAAGCGCAAAAAAGAATCTCGACATTGCGAGTTCGACGACGGTGATCGCGAAACGTGTTTGAGACGACGCCAGTCCAGCGGCTCCATTATTTTTGCATCGGCCGACGGACACTTTGCTCATATATCGAAGGGTCGACGACGTTCATCTGATCCTTTGGGCGTTCACCAAAAACTCGCTCGAAGTCCTCGGGACCCAGAATGTCAGCAGCGTCGTGGAGAAAAGACGAATAGGCCTGGTTCAGCTCCGAGGCGGACGGAACATCGCTGCCCTGCGGGGCAGGTTGCAAACGCTCGACCCGCACCATAAATACGCGTCGATGATTCATCAACGACTTGATTTTCGCATCCGCGTCGGGACCCTTCAAAGTCGCCTGAAGATGCTCCTGAAAATCGTCGACATCGGATTCCTGATGTCCTGGCTTCATCGCGTCACTCCCGCTTGGTGTCGAGCACTGAATCTTCTTGCTCGCCCATGCAGCATGCTGCTTGCCGTATGGTCCGAAGATCGCGATGCTCAACCAGTAGCCCCTGGACATGCGGACGGTAGCTGGAGCCGCTCCACCGCTGCCGGTCGCCCAAAGAATCTGGTTTGACAGCTGATGGCATACACCATCGCGACCATAGCTGAATATCGTTCCACGAGCGGCCGGATCGATGTTCGAGTCCACATCGGGCTTACATAGACAACTAGCATAAAGCAGATTTGCCGCGCCGGAAGCCAAAAAACCATCCGCACTGACCGGCGTCCCACCTCGGGCGTGGAAGCTGCCCCAGCTGTACCAATAGTGCTCGCCCGCGATCAGGACGTCCGCCAGCGCTGGGTAAATCTTCACGCGGCTGTCGTAGGTCGTCACCCATGTATGGTCGACCACGGAATCCTGGAAATACGCCGGAACGGACCACGCGAACAATGTAACGGCGCTCATTGCTTCACCTTTTCGTCCGGTCGCATCACAGCGCTGTCGCGCGATTCTCGCCCGATAAGCCGGTAAGAACTTTACTCACCTCAAAGGTTATACGCGCTCAGCGGTATTAATTTCAAGGACACGAAAACCCGTCGAAGCACGCTTACCGCTTCGCTCCGGCTACCGCGCTTCCCCACGACAACCCGGCGATCCAGCTGGCCACGGCCCGACTTGCCGGTCGCTCGACCCACCGATACGACCCGAGCGCCACCGCCGTCGACGCGACCACAACCGCCCCGCCAACCAGATCTCCCGGCAACCGATGTCGCACATCGATCATCTGCATGAAGCCGACCACGACCGGCATCGCGAGCAGATGCGTCAGATACAGCGAATACGACGCATCGCCGATGCGCTCGAGCCACCTGTTCCACCGCACCTTGCTCTCGACCGACAATCCCGCCACCACGACCGCCAACGCCGGCAGGCCAAATACGAGAAACCGGTTCGCATCGGTCAACCTCGGCGCAAACACACCCGCTGCGGCGACCGCCACCAGCAATCCCGCCGCCGCGGCCACCGGCACCGTCCGCCCCGTCGCATACCAGGCTCCGAAGCAACACCCGAACACGAACTCCAGCACCAGCGGATTCGTGTAAAAGGCGAACGCGACGCCCTCGCCGGGCAGCAGATGCAACGCGGACGTCAGGAGCAGGAACGCCCCTACCGCCAGCAGACGACGTCTCGTCACGCACATCGCCGCGGCAAACACGCCGTAAAACCACATCTCGTAGTTCAACGTCCAGCCGACGCCCAGCACGGGCGCGGCCATGCCGGTCCAGCTCATCGACGGTAGAAACAGAAACGACGACAGCGCATGCCAGGCGCTCACGCGCGCATGACCGAACGCTTCGGAAACGCCCGGCACGGACGCGACGAGCGCGATAAACAACGCGGTGAGAATCCAGTAGAGCGGCACGACCCGCGCGATGCGGGCGCAAATGAACGAGCGCGCCGACTGGATTCCCGGGGGCAAACCCTGAGTCACCAGCACCATCACGAAGCCGGAGATCACGAAGAAGACGTCGACGCCGATTTCGCCATAGCGCGACACGCGCGGAAAAACATGGACGAGCCAGCCATGCGCGGCGACGATGCCGTCGGTATGAAACGCGACGACGCCCAGCGCGGCGAGCGCGCGCAACGCCTGAATTGATCGATACTTCCTGATACCTGTCATGCCCTTCGATCCGGCAAAGTGCGTAAGGGGGCATGGCAGCGCAGAGCGTCGCGATGCCGAGTGGCCGGGCGCGTTCGATTCGCGCCCGGGCGGCCGAGCGGTCAAGCTCGCGAAACGCTCAGGCCATCAAGCCGGCCGTTGCGGAATATTCAGGCCGCGCACCACCGCCGGACGCTCGACGAACGCGGCCAGCACGCGCCGCACGTTCGGGAAGTCCTGAATGCCGACCAGTTCTCCCGCCTCATAGAAGCCGACCAGATTGCGCACCCACGGGAAGATCGCGATATCGGCGATCGAATACTGATCGCCCATCACCCATGTGCGTCCTTCCAGGCGCTGCTCCAGCACGCCGAGCAGCCGCTTCGATTCGGCGATGTAGCGATCGCGCGGACGCTTGTCCTCGTACTCCCGGCCGGCGAATTTGTGGAAGAAGCCGACCTGGCCGAACATCGGACCGATGCCGCCCATCTGGAACATCACCCACTGGAGCGTCTCGTAGCGCCCGGCGGCGTCCCGCGGGATCAGCCGGCCGCTTTTGTCGGCGAGATAGATCAGGATCGCGCCCGATTCGAACAGCGGCAGCGGTTTGCCGTCGGGACCGTTCGGATCGAGGATCGCCGGAATCTTGTTGTTCGGGTTCAACGACAGAAACGCCGGCGTCATCTGATCGTCGGTATCGAAGCGCACCAGATGTGGCTCGTACGGCAAGCCGGTTTCCTCGAGCATGATCGAGATTTTTACGCCATTGGGCGTCGGCAGCGAATAGAGCTGAATCCGGTCCGGATGCTCGGCCGGCCATTTCTTCGTGATCGCGAAAGCGGATAAATCGGTCATGGGTTCGGGTCGCCCTATGGGACAGAAATTGCAAGACCGCCCAATATAAACCGACTCGCCACAACGCGTGCGAGGCCGCGTGAAGACCCTACAAACGCTGCGGCAACAGCGCCGTTCGCGATCGGCGGTTCACCACAAGTCCTTCGTCGCCGTACCCGCGCGCACGTTGAAGCCCTCGCGCCACAGCGCCGCACCGACCGTCAGCAGCAGCGTCTTTTCGGTGCCGTCGAGCAGTTCCCACGCGGTCGCGAGCCACGTCGCGAAGTTCGCGCAGGTCGCTTCGAGATCGGGCGGCGCCTTGCCTTCCAAATACTGCCGTTCAAACATCGAAAGTATCTTTTCGGGTGTCATTGGCGCGACCTCCTGATGGGATTGCGCCAAGTCTAAAGGGCTCGCAGCGCGTGCGGAATGCCGATCATCGCGATCACGGGTTACTCCCAGGCCGGCCGCCGCGCCAACGTCAGCCGTGACCCAACTGGTGAAATCGGACGCGTCGTGTCCGACCTGCGCCGTACAAAAAACAAAGGCGCCGCGACGATCGCGACGCCTCCGCCGTTACGGCAACCTGCATCGAACGGGTTCAGTGACGACCGCGCTTTGCATCGTCCCTGGCGTCTTCCTTCGCATCGCCATAGGCCTTCTGCACCTTGCCGGCGCCCTGCTGCAGGTCGCCCTTGAGTTCCTTCGCAGGGTCCTTCGTGGCCTTGCCGACGGCCTCGTTGACCTTGCCCTTGACCTGCTCGCCAACGCCCTTCACTTGATCCTTGTTCATGCTCGGCTCCCATATGCGTAGTCGACGGAAATGCCGGCGCGGTATTGCGCCGGTGTGTGGGAAGCAGCAACGGCTGTTCCCGGGAGCTGCTCCGCGCGCCGGGCCGCGGCACCGACGAACGCCGACGCGCGATCGGGCAAATTTTTTATCGAAAGGCCTAAAGTCTCGCGGCGCACCGCCGTAAATGCGCTCAGGGAGGAGTCATGGACCGCACGGAGACTACGATTTCGGGATCATCGCAAGCTGCGTTGATCGATCACGACATCGCGCACATCGCGCGGGTGATGCACGTATCGCTACGCGGCGATTTCGGCGGTCCGATCCTGCCAGCCACCTATTGGCGCAAACGACTGACCACGCTGGTCGACAGCGGCCAGCTTTCTACCGCCCAATTGGACAAAGTCGATAGCCTGCTGCTGCAACTCGATCGGCTGGCCTCGACGCCGCTGCCCGAATGGGAACGCTTCGCGCCCGCGCCGACCTCGCGATTCGAGCCGGCTGGCCCGGTGAAGAAGGTGAAGTCGGCCTGACCGCATCCGCCCCACCCGCTGCACCCGCACGCGTGGCGCCAAGCCGGCCCGCGGCTCGTCTTGCGCGCCGCAAAAAAAGCGGCCGGGCACGAGGTCGCGGCCGCCAACACACGTCGCAACGCCGGAGACCAGCGTCACGGGACAAGCGTATATCCGCATTCGTCACAGGCATGGTTCGCGGCAGACAAACTTAGCGGCGCGACGTATCGCGAAAAATTCCTGATCAATCGGCGCCAACAATAGGGAAATGGGACGACCTTAGGTCATAATGTCCGCAAAAATTCCCAGCAAGGACGCCAAGTGACCCTCGCCGCCCCGTTCGACCTGCTCAAGCAGGCGCGCGCCCGTTTCACCCAACGCGAAATCGCAGCCCATGTCGGCAAGGACATCAAGACGGTGCGTCGCTGGGAAAAAGGTGAAACGCCTTGTCCCGCGATGCTGGAACCCGCGTTGCGCGATCTGCTGCGGCAAGGCGCGCGTGAGGCGCAACACGCGGGCGACGCGGCGCGCTTCCGCTTCATCGATCTGTTCGCGGGTATCGGCGGCATTCGCATGGGCTTCGAGGCGCACCGCGGCGAATGCGTGTTCACCAGCGAGTGGAACGAGTTCTCGACGCGGACTTATCGCGAGAACCACGGCGACAACTCCGCGAGCGGCGGCGCGCACGCGCTGATCGGCGACATCGTCACGTTTCCCGCCGAGGACGTGCCGAGCCACGACGTGCTGCTCGGCGGCTTTCCGTGCCAGCCGTTTTCGATCGCCGGCGTCAGCAAGAAAAACGCGCTTGGCCGGCCGCACGGCTTCGAATGCACGACCCAGGGCACGCTGTTTTTCGACGTCGCGCGCATCATCGCCGCGAAGCGCCCCGCCGCGTTCCTGCTCGAAAACGTAAAGAACCTGCTGTCGCACGACAAGGGCCGCACCTTCGACGTGATCCTGCAAACGCTGCGCGACGAGCTCGGCTATGAGGTGCACTACCGCGTGATCGATGGCCAGCATTTCACGCCTCAGCATCGCGAGCGCATCATCGTGGTGGGCTTTCGCGGCAAGACCGGGTTCACATGGGACGACCTGCGCCTGCCCGAACAGGGTCCGCGGCTCGGCGCAATCCTGCATCGCACGGACGGCACGGAACCGATGCTGCCGTGGGACCAAGACCGCTTCTTCGACCACACCGCGCGCCGCGTGCAGCCGAAGTACACGCTCACCCCGAAGCTGTGGGCGTATCTGCAAAACTACGCGGCCAAGCATCGTGCGGCGGGCAACGGCTTCGGTTTCGGCATGGCCTATCCGGACAGCGTGACGCGCACGCTGTCGGCGCGCTATCACAAGGACGGCTCCGAAATTCTCGTCTATCAGGGCGAGGCGCTGCGCCCGCGCCGCCTGACGCCGCGCGAATGCGCGCGACTGATGGGCTTTCCCGACACCTTCAGGATTCCGGTCAGCGATACGCAGGCCTACCGGCAGTTCGGCAATAGCGTCGTGATGCCGGTAATGCGCGAAGTGGCGCGTATCATGCTGCCGCATGTGCAAACCCTGCTTGCCCACCCGACCCGCGATGCGTCGAAACACTCCCTGCCGCTCTACGCGTGAGCGGCCGCGCGACCCGTTGGCCCGCTGACGATGGTCGATATCGTCGATAGCGCGACGCGCAGCCGGATGATGTCCGGCATTCGCGGCCGCAACACCAAGCCGGAGATCCTGATCCGCAGCCTGTTGCATCGGCGGGGCCTGCGCTTCCGGCTCGACGCGCGCGATCTGCCCGGCCGCCCCGACATCGTGCTGCCGCGCTATCGCGCGGTGGTGCTCGTGCATGGCTGCTTCTGGCATGGCCACGACTGTCATCTGTTCAAATGGCCGCAGACGCGGCCCGACTTCTGGCGCGACAAGATCGGCCGCAATCGCAGCAACGACGACAAGGTGCGCGCCGCGTTGCTCGCGAGCGGCTGGCGCGTCGCGGTCGTGTGGGAATGCGCTTTGCGGGGCGCGAATCGCGATATCGCGGGCGTGATCGAGCGGCTCGTCGCATGGATCGGAAGCGACGCGCCGGAGTTCGAGGAACGCGGCTGAAAACCGCGCGCGACCTGCCCGGCTCGCGCGAGTCTCGCGGCCGCTGGTGCTACACTCGAAAGGCTCACCCGGCGCGCTTTCGAGATGCCTTCGAGGCACGCTTCGGCGGCGTTTTCCGGGTGCTTCCAGGCGCTTTCGCGGCACGTCCTCACGCGCTTCGGCATGCCGCGAGATGCGCCTCGCCCGCCGCGACATCGCGAACTCCGACGATCCCAGAACCAATCAACAAGGGAGGCACATCATGGCTGACTTCCGTCTCTGGTCCGACGATTTTCCCACCAACGGCTTCATGCCGAGAGCCCACGAGTACAACGACAAGGCGTTCGGCGGCGACGGCGAAAACATCTCGCCGTCGCTGCAATGGGAAGCGCCGCCCGCGGACACGCAAAGCTTCGCGCTCACCGTTCACGATCCCGACGCGCCGACCGGCAGCGGCTTCTGGCATTGGGTCGTGGTGAACATTCCGGCCGACGCGCGCTCGCTGCCGCGCAACGCCGGCAAGGCCGACGGCTCGCTGCTGCCGCAGGGCGCGATGCAGGTGCGCAACGACTATGGGACGGTCGGCTTCGGCGGCGCCGCGCCGCCGCGCGGCGATCGCACGCATCGCTATATCTTCCGGCTGCATGCGCTGAAAGTGCCGCATCTGCCGGTCAGCGCGGAAACCACCAACGCGGTCGCGCGCTTCATGACGCACCTGAACGAAATCGATTCGACGACCCACACGGGCCTTTACGAACTCAAATAACGCACGCGCGGCGCCGGCGCCCGGTAACGCCGGCGCCGCGCCGACCGATACGCCCGCAGCGGCCAGCGCGTGAGCCGCGCACAGGCGCGCCAACATCTCCGACAAATCAAACAATCGATGCACGCACCCTCCCCGCGCACGGACGGCTCGACGCCCTCCACTTCCCGCTTCGAAGGCAAGGAACTGGGCCTACCGGTTCCGCAACGCTACTGGGCGATGCTCGTCATCGCGCTCTCGCTGACGCTCGCGGTGCTCGACAGCGCGATCGCCAACGTCGCGCTGCCGACGATCGCGCGCAACCTCAATGCGAGTGCCGCCGCGTCGATCTGGGTCGTCAACGCGTATCAGCTCGCGATCACGATCTCGCTGCTGCCGCTCGCGTCGCTCGGCGACCGCGTCGGCTACCGGCGCATTTATCTGTCGGGCCTGATCCTGTTCACGGTCGCGTCGTTCGGTTGCGCGCTGTCGAACTCGCTGGCGACGCTCGCGTTCGCGCGAGTGATCCAGGGCTTCGGCGCGGCCGGCATCATGAGCGTGAACACCGCGATCGTGCGCATGATCTATCCGCCCGCCCAGCTCGGGCGCGGCGTCTCGATCAACGCGATGGTGGTGGCGGTGTCGTCGGCGGTCGGGCCGACGGTCGCCTCGGGCGTGCTCGCGATCGCGAGCTGGCCGTGGCTGTTCGCGATCAACGTGCCGATCGGGATCGCGGCGATCGTCGGCGGCTTCAAGGCGCTGCCGATGAACCCCGGCCACGAATCCCCGTATGACTATCTGAGCGCGGTGATGAATGCGTTCGTGTTCGGCCTGCTGATTTTCGCGGTCGATGGCCTCGGCCACGGCGAGCGTTTCGGCTACGTGACGCTCGAGGCGCTCGGAGCGCTGGTCATCGGCTACTTCTTCGTGCGTCGCCAGCTGACGCGGCCCGCCCCGCTGCTGCCGATCGACCTGCTGCGTATTCCGGTGTTCGCGCTGTCGATCGGCACGTCGGTCTGCTCGTTCTGCGCGCAGATGCTCGCGTTCGTGTCGCTGCCGTTCCTGCTGCAGGAAACGCTCGGCATGTCGCAGGTCGAAACGGGTCTTTTGATGACGCCGTGGCCCGCGATCATCATCATCGCGGCGCCCATTGCCGGCGTGCTGTCGGACAGGATATCGGCCGGCTGGCTCGGCGGCGTCGGGCTCGCCGCGATGACCGTCGGCCTGCTGCTGCTCGCGACGCTCGGGCCTCACCCGGACGCGCTGCAGATTTCGTGGCGCATGGCGCTGTGCGGCGCGGGCTTCGGCATCTTCCAGTCGCCGAACAATCGCACGATGCTGTCGTCCGCGCCGCGCGAACGCAGCGGCGGCGCGAGCGGCATGCTCGGCACCGCGCGCCTGACCGGGCAAACGCTCGGCGCGGCGCTGGTCGCGCTGATCTTCGGCGTCGCGCCGCAGAGCGGGACGATCATCGCGCTGTATGTGGCCGCGGGGTTCTCGGCGGTCGCGGCGGTCGTCAGCACGATGCGGGTCGTGCAGAAGGTGGCGCAGCCGGCCTGAGGGCTGTGGCCGTTACGCGCGCAAGACATGCACAACGTGAGCGGCACACACGCGCCGCCCGCCCGCGCGGGCCGCGCCTGTCGGCTCAGGGCGATGCCGTCACGTCAGCGAGCTTTACCGCTTTGGCCGTCACCGAAGACGCGGTCGCGACGTGGCGCAGATCATCGAGCAACGTATCGCGCCACACCGACAGGTTGCTCTCGCGCATCGGCTCCATCATGTCCGCATGACGCGCCTGACGTTCGGCGAGCGGCATCGCTAATGCGCGCTCGAGCGCTTCGGCCATCTGCGACAGATCGAACGGATTGACGACCAGCGCGCCCGGCAGCTGCTCGGCCGCGCCCGCGAATTGCGACAGCACGAGCACGCCCGGATCGGCCGGATCCTGCGACGCGACGTACTCCTTGGCCACCAGGTTCATGCCGTCGCGCAGCGGCGTCACATAGCCGACCTGCGACTGGCGGAAGAGCGCCATCAGCAGATTGCGCTCGTACTTGCGGTTCAGATACTGGATCGGCGTCCAGTCGAGCTGCGCGAACCGGCCGTTGATGCGGCCCGCCTCGCCTTCGAGCGTTTGCCGGATGCGCTGATAGGTCTGCACGTCGGCGCGGGTCGGCGGCGCGATCTGCACGAGCGACACGCGGCCGTGCCAGCCGGGCGCGTTCTGCAACAGCCGCTCGAATGCCTGGAAGCGCTCGACCAGCCCCTTCGAATAATCGAGCCGGTCGACGCTCATGATCAGCTTGCGCCCGCGCATGCCGTCGCGCAGGCTGCGCACCGCCTTGCGGTCGGTGAACTGCTCGGCGGTCTTCGCGATCGCGTCGGGATAGATGCCGATCGGGTACGCGCCGACCTTCAGGAAGCGGTTGTACGCGTGCACCATGCCGTCTTCGCTCGACGTGCCATGGTGACCGCGCTCGATATAGTCGACGAACGACTGGCGATCCGCCTCGGTCTGAAAGCCGATCACGTCGTAGCTGCACATCGCCTTGACGAGTTCTTCATGCGGCGGAATCGTGCGCAACACTTCGGGCACCGGAAACGGAATGTGCAGGAAGAAGCCGATCGGGTTCTTCACGCCGAGCTCGCGCAGGCAGCGCGCGAACGGCAGCAGATGGTAGTCGTGCACCCAGATGATGTCGCTGGGCTTGAGCAGTTCCTTGAGCTGCTTGGCGAGCGTCGCGTTGACGCGCTGGTAGCCCGCGTAGTCCTCGCGGTCGTAGCGGGACAGGTCGTTGCGATAGTGGAAGGTCGGCCACAACGTGGTGTTCGAAAAACCGCGGTAGTACTCGTCGTAATCGCGCTTGGTGAGGCCCACAGTCGCGTAGGTGACGTTGCCCTGCTTCTCGATCACGGGCGCGGATGGCTCGCTGACCGTTTCGCCGCTCCAGCCGAACCAGACGCCGCCGGTCTCCTTCAGTGCGTCCAGCACGCCGATCGCGAGCCCGCCCGCTGCCGGACGCGCTTCCTGAATCGGTGCGACACGATTCGATACCACGATCAATCTGCTCATTAGTGCTCCATTGTTTCGTTGTATGCGGAATTGCGCCAAAACGGTGCATGCAATCATCGTGCCGATATATGAGATATCGGAAATAAAGTTGTATGAAAATGTGACAAACGAGCGAATCCCCGCAATCATCACGGATTGCGAAGAAGATTTTTCTGTTAGATCCGACGAATCCAGAGGTCTTTCTTACCGGTATCCCGGGTCGCCGGGATACCCCCGCCCGGGTGCTACGCTGCCTCAGGCATCCTGCTCCGAGCCCAGATCGCGCTGGTATTCGAGGCCTTCCTGACGCACCCCGCCCTGGTTGTGCTCGCCGTCCGGCGGCGTATGCGGGGCGATCCGATTCTGCGCGGCCGGGTCCGGCGACACCACCGGCTCAGTCTCGACCTCGGCCGGCCGTGGCCCGCGCTTGGGGTGCCGCGCGGAACGTCGCAATGCGGGATGTCTCATGATCGTGCCTCCGGGGGAAGCCTGCCGCTTGTCGGGCATCCCTACAGTCTAGGGGGCGAAACCGTAAATTGCCGGTAAAACATGCGCCGGCTTTGTAACAAGTACAGCAATGCTCTGCACCGACCCAGGGCATGACGCCTTGCAGTGCGGGATGTGGTTCCATCGAGTGCGCGACAGGGCGCCGACAATCGACGGTCGTATCAACATTGCCGCGGGTCGCGACGGACGGTCGGCGGCCTGAGGCGTTTGCGTTGGCTGCGGCGGCGGATCGCCGATCGGCGGCGTGACCGGTTCGACGGGTTCGATCGGATCGGGTGTCGGGCCGGGGATCGTGTCGGGTTCGGCCGGGTCCGGCGGCGCGATGGGAGGTGCAGTGGGCGGCTCGACCGGTTCGGGCCGATGAGCGTGCAACGGCCTGGACGGCGCGGAAACGGCAGCGTAATGCGACAGGTGCGGCGGCAGGTGCGGCATGTCGGTGACCTCGTTTTGCGTTCCACCGGAGCGCAGCAAGGCTTGTGCCGTTCGGGTGCCCGCCCGGAAGCCCGGGCGGGCGGATACTGGGGACGCGGATGACGTGCGAACGAGGCGCGGATCAGGCGTCCGCGCCGCCGAGTGCGCGTGATTCGTCGGTGGGATCGCCGTCGTCGCGCGCATCGTTGCCGTACTCGACGAGGCGGTTGTACAGCGTCTTCAGGCTGATGCCGAGAATTTCCGCGGCGCGCGTCTTGACGCCGCCGCATTGCTCGAGCGTCGCAAGAATCAGCTGACGGTCGGCTTCCGCGAGCGAGGTGCCGAACGGGATCGTGATCGCGGTGCCGGCCGCGGGCTTCGACAGCGTGATTTGCAACGGCACCGTCGCCGTGCTATCCGAATCCCCGCTCGACATGATGTGCGCGCGCTGCACGTAGTTCTTCAGTTCGCGCACATTGCCCGGCCACGGATACGACAGCAGCATGTCCTTCACCGCGACAGGGAAATGCTTCTTCGTGCCGTGACGCTCGTTGAGCTCATCGAGGAACGATTGCGCGAGCAGCTCGACGTCCTTGCCGCGCTCGCGCAGCGGCGGCAGGCTGATCGGAAACACGTTCAGCCGGTGGTACAGATCGAGCCGCAGCTTGCCTTCGAGCACCGCCTGCTCGGGATCGCGATTGGTGGCCGCGATCAGACGCACGTCGGTTTCGATTTCCTTGGTCGTGCCGACGCGCATGAACATGCCGGTCTCAAGCACGCGCAGCAGCTTTACCTGCAGCTCGATCGGCATCTCGGTGATTTCGTCGAGGAACAGCGTGCCGCCGTTCGCGCGCTCGAAATAGCCCTTGTGCTGCCGGTCCGCGCCGGTGAACGAACCGCGCTCGTGGCCGAACATTTCCGATTCGATCAGATTCGGCGAAATCGCGCCGCAGTTGACCGCGAGGAACGCGTGCTTGCGGCGCAGGCTCAGCTCGTGCAGCGTCTGCGCGGCAACTTCCTTGCCGGTGCCCGATTCGCCGACCAGCATCACCGAGGCCGCCGTCGGCGCGACGCGGCTGATCTGGTCGTAGACCTCCTGCATCGCCGGCGAATTGCCGAGCATCAGACCGAAGCGGCCCATGCGGCGCAACTCGCCGCGCAGCGTGCCGATTTCGGCCTTCAGGTCGCCGGCGCGCGGCAGGCGCGACAGGATCGACTTCACGCGCTGCATGTTGATCGGCTTCACGAGGTAGTCGGCCGCGCCCATTTTCAGTGCGCTGACCGCCGACTCGACCGTCGCGTGGCCGGTGATCACGATCACTTCGACGCCGGAGCGCGGATCGAGATCTTCGAACAGATCGACCCCGCTGCCGTCGGGCAGCTTCAGGTCGGTGAAAACGACGTCCGGCATCTGCCGGATCAGTTGAATACGCGCTTCGCGCAGATCGCCCGCGGTGGCGGTGGTCAGCCCGTCTTCCCCGATGACGGCGGAAAGTGCCTCACGGGTACCTGCGTCGTCATCGACAATGAGTACATGTGGCATCGCGTTTCGAAAGCCTGCAAGCGTGGGTCAGAAAATATGCGGAACATGCCAATGGGCATGCGGCTGGGTCCGGTCGGCTGCATGACGCGGACTCGATTGCGTTCCGTTCCGCCGACCATTTGATGAAAAATTGCAACAATAACGGCCAGATTCGCGCCAACTTCCGCGTCATTGTTGTCTATTTACCTATTATACGGCTTTATAAGATTCATTTAACAATCCCGTTCCAGGCGCCGGCGGCAGGCCGCGTTGCATTCGAGCGAACCGCGTCAGCCGCGCGGAAAGGGCCATGCGCGAGGTTCGCCGTTGACCTGCCCCGAGCCGTTGGCGCTGTGCGAGGCAGGCGCCAGCTCGGTCGACAAAGTCGCCGGCGCCGCCACCGCGCCGCCCTCGTTTTCCCAGCGGCTCAGCTCGCGCGCCGGTGAGACCTGGCCCATGCGCTTGTGTTGCACGTAGCGAACCGCCAGGAAGCCGCCGATTGCCATCAATGCGCCAAAAAAACCAATTGTGGGTCGTGTCATCATGAACTCCTTGGATCGTGATGCGGATGGATGCAGCCGTGCCAAGCGTGCGCCGCGCCTAACGCGCGACCAGCACGCCGAGCAGAAAACCGCTGCCCGCCGCGAGCGCGAGCGAGCGCCACGGGTTATGGCGCACATAGTGCTCGGCGCTGACCGCCGCCCCGCGATACCGGCGATGCACGTTGCGTTGCGCATCGCCGAGCGTCGATTGCAGCGTTTCCACGTGCGTGCCGAGCCGGTCGCGCAAGGCGCCGACGCCTTCGCCCGGCACGTTGGCGGCGAGCCGCAGCATTTCCTCCGAGTCCCTCAGCAGCACCCGAAGATCCTCGACGATCTTCTGTCCGCCGAGTGCAAGTTGTTGTGTGGTGTCAGTCATCGTTCACTCCTCGTCTGATTCGGCGTTCGTGCGTTGCCGCGGAATCGGTGCGTCGACCGGTGCAACAGTTCGGGCTTCGGGCGCACGATGCGGGTTGCCGGTTTGCGCTGGCCGGCGGCGCTGCGACGTAGCCGTCAAACCTCGCACGACTCGATCAAACGGTCAATGATGCAATGCGTGTGCCCGGTATATTTACCGCTCCAACGCGCTGATAAAGCCAATTTCGCGCACTTTCGACCGATTGCGCGCACGGCTATTTCAGCGACTGCCAGTTCGATTGCCGGAATCAGTGTCGAAGTGGTTAAATCGTCTTTTATGAGATAGTGGCTGTACGGTCTATCGCATTCAAGGCCTGCGCGCCGCAACACGAACTCCATTTGCACAGGACTTCCCTTTTTATGGCGTCAATCGATCTGGACTCGCCCACCGTGTCCGCCGGTGGCAATGCTTCGCCACAAGCGAAGCAGCGCGTCGCGGACGCCGTCGCGGGACTGAAATCGTACGGGCTGCTGTACGGCTCGTCGCCGGTAATGCTCGATCTGTACGAACAGATCGAACGCGTCGCCGATACCGACGCGACCGCGCTGATCATCGGCGAATCGGGCACCGGCAAGGAGCTGATCGCCCGCACCATTCACGAGCGCAGCGGCCGCAAGGACGGCGCGTTCGTCGCCGTGAACTGCGGCGCGATTCCCGATGAGCTGATCGAAGCCGAACTGTTCGGCCACGAAAAAGGCAGCTTCACCGGCGCGGTCCAGGGTCGCATCGGCTACTTCGAACATGCGAACGGCGGCACGCTGTTTCTGGACGAAATCACCGAAATGGCGCCGGTGCGCCAGGTCAAGCTGCTGCGCGCGCTCGAAACCGGCACGTTCTATCGCGTCGGCGGCAACGAGTTGATCAGCGGCAACGTGCGCGTGATCGCCGCGACCAATCGCGACCCCGCCGTAGCCGTCAAGGAAAACGGCTTGCGCGAGGATCTGATGTACCGGCTCGCGGTGTTTCCGCTGCGCGCGCCGCCGCTGCGCGAGCGCGAAAACGATCGCGAACTGCTCGCGCAACACTTCCTCGCGCAATTGAATCAGCAGGAAGGCACCAACAAGAGCTTCAGCAAACGCTCGATCGAAACGCTGCGTTCGTGGTCGTGGCCGGGCAACGTGCGCGAGTTGAAGAACGCCGTCTATCGCGCGTTCATTCTCGCGGAAAAGACGGTTGAATTGCCGCATCCGCATCTTGCGTCGCGAGTCAAGAAAGCGGTCACGCAAGGCGACGCGATGAGCGTGTGGATCGGCACGCCGCTCGCCGACGCGCAGAAGCAGATCATTCTCGGCACCCTCAAGTACTGCGGCGGCGACAAGCGACGCGCTGCCAAAGCGCTCGGCGTGAGCCTCAAAACGCTGTACAACCGGCTGAGCGCATACGGCGACGAAAGCGGGGAAGACGAAGCCGACTCATAGGCACGGTGCAACGCGAGCCGTGCGCCGATGGCGGCGGCCAGCTGTTGCGCTGTTCGTCACGATCCTTTCGCCGCGCGCTTCGCGGCACCGAATTCACCTGCTCAACGTCACACGCCGACGGCGAATTCACCTGATGTCCCCAATACCTGGCAGAGCCAGGTAAGCCCGCCCATGCGACAGAAAACATCGCAGCGCACGATGTTTTGCAATTTCTTGCATTTTTTCGCTGCCAATTACAAAACGCATCCTGCACAATGCGGCTGCATAATGAACGACGTGTCCTTCGTTTACACGCGCGAAGCGTGAACGCAGGCACCTGTACGGGCAGGGATGGGAGAAATGCAAAAGAACATGGTGCGGGTTGTCAACGCAAAGTCCGTTGTCGCTGGCAAACGCCCCCACGTAACAGCGCTGATTGCGCTGGCGCTGGCGGTTTCGTCGGCATTGAGCGGCTGTAGTTCGTTGTACTCGGAAGGCGCGGTCGCGGGCGCCGGTGTCGCGGGCGCCGCGGTCGCCAGCAAGGTCACCAGCAATGCGGCGGTCGCGACCGGTATCGGTCTTGGCGCGGTCGCCGCCGCGCGCGCCGGTGTGCAGTACTCGGAGCGCGTAGTTCACACGAATACGCAGAACAGCATCGCGCAGGCGGCCGGTCCGCTCGAGGTCGGCGCGGTCGCCCCGTGGAGCATCACCCACTCTTTCCCAATCGAAGACGACGAACACGGCCGCGTGACCGTCAGCCGTCTGATCAGCACCGGCCCGCTCGACTGCAAGGAAATCGTCTTTTCCGTCGATCAAAACGAAACCCGCGACAAGCCCGCGAGCAGCGCGTTCTACATCGCATCGGTTTGCCGTGATGGTAAGGACTGGCGTTGGGCATCGGCCGAACCCGCCACCGAGCGCTGGGGTGCGCTGCAATGAAATTGCGTTCGCTTGGCGTTCCGATGGGTGATCGGATGCGGCTCATCGCGGCCGGCGCGCTATGCGTCGGCGCGAGCCTGCTGGCGAGCGGCTGCGCGTCGATCGGCGCGGCGAGCGGCGCGGCGGCGGGTATCGCGTCAGGCCTCGTGACCAGCAATCCGGCCGTCGCGCTCGGCGTCGGCGTGGCCGTGCAGGCCGCGACCGACGAAGCGGTCGCGCGCTACATGCGCAGCATGCACAAGGATCAGCAGGATCTGATGGCGGCGCTGGTCGGCACGATGCCGGTCGGCGAAACGAAACCGTGGTCGGTCAAGCACACCTTGCCGATCGAAAACGGCCACGGCGAGGTGCGCGTGACCCGCGCGTTCAGCTCGGCGCTCGCGCTGTGCAAGGATTTCGTGTTCTCGGTGCAGGACGGCGACGGCCCGAACGCGCCCGAGAGGTGGTTCACGGCGAGCGCGTGCCAGCAGGACAAGGGTTGGAAGTGGGCGACGGCCGAGCCGGCGGTTGCACGCTGGGGCAATCTGCAATAAAAAAGCGGCGAGGTTTTCCTCGCCGCTTTTTTGTCTGAACCGGAGTCGTTTCCGCGGCAACCCAGGCTTAAGACTCCACGTCTTCCAGACTGAAGATTTCGGTCTGGTCGTTATACGAAAAGATCTCGCCGTAACGGCCCCAGTTGATGACCGCGTCGAGCGTCTCTTCCGCCGCGCTGTCCGACAGGAAGTCCTCGAGCTCCTGCTCGAAACGCACGCGCGGCGCGCGATGTCCGGGCCGCTCGTTCAACACCTTCTTGATCCGCGCCGCGAGCGGAACGTGCCGCAGCAGATGCTCGGCGAACATCATCTTCCGTTCCTGCGTGCCGAACTCGGAGAACACGCGCGCCGGCGGCGTCAGGAAAATGTCGCCCTCGCGCACGTCGGCGAAACCGAGGTGCTGCAGCACTTCGGCGATCGGGAACAGATCGTCGACCTCCAGATGCAGCGAGCGCGCGATTTCCGGCATGTCCGCGCGGCCGTGATACGGCGCGGCGGCGAGCGTTTCGATCAGACCGGCCATCAGGTTGGTCGATACGTGCGGCAGCCAGCTACCGAGCTCCAGCCCCTTCTTGGTCTTTTCGTCGGTCTGACGCGCGGTCATCTTCGCGTAGATCTCGTCGACGAGGCGGCGGAATGCCGGGTCCAGACGGTTGCGCGGATGCTTGAACGGCACCTTGATCTCGGCGATCACGCGGCCCGGGTTCGACGACAGCACCAGAATGCGGTCGCACATGAACACCGCTTCCTCGATGTTGTGCGTCACGATCAGCACCGCCTTGATCGGCATGCGCCCCTGCGTCCAGAGATCGAGCAGGTCGGTACGCAGCGTTTCGGCGGTCAGCACGTCGAGCGCGGAGAACGGCTCGTCCATCAGCAGCAGCGTCGGATCGACGACGAGCGCGCGCGCAAAGCCGACGCGCTGGCGCATGCCGCCCGACAACTCGCGCGGATACGCGTTTTCGAAGCCGTCGAGGCCGATCAGGTCGATCGCGGCAAGCGCGCGCGTGCGCCGCTCCGACGCACCGACGCCTTGCGCCTCGAGACCCGCTTCCACGTTCTGCAGCACGGTCAGCCACGGAAACAGCGCGAAGGTCTGGAACACCATCGCGACACCCTTCGCCGGGCCTGCGAGCGGCTTGCCCATGTACGTGACTTCGCCGTCGGTCGGCTCGATCAGACCGGCGATGATGCGCAGCAGCGTCGACTTGCCCGAGCCCGAACGGCCAAGCAGGCCGACGATCTCGCCCTCGCGCAGCGACAGATTCGCGTCGTCGAGGACGAGCAGTTCGCCCTGCGTCTTGTTGAAGCCGCGGCACACGTCCTTCACGCGCAGGATTTCCTCGCCGAGGCGCGGGGGCTTCGGCGGCGTCTGGATCGGCGCGGCGGTCATAGCAGCTTTAGGATTTTGCATCGCGTTAAGCCTTCATTTCTCAATCTAGACGGAGCTTGCCTTCGGCGTAGGCGTACATCGGACGCCACAGCAGACGGTTGAACAGGGTCACGAATAGGGACATCACGGCGATGCCCACGATGATCTTCGGATAGTCGCCCGCCGCGGTAGTCTGCGCGATATAGGCGCCGAGGCCATGCGCGGCGACCTTGGTATCGCCCCACTGCACGAACTCGGCAACGATGCTCGCGTTCCACGCGCCGCCCGACGCGGTGATCGCACCGGTCACGTAGTACGGAAAAATGCCCGGCAGCATCGCCTGACGCCACCACTGCCAGCCGCGAATGTGGAAATTCTTGGCCGCCTCGCGGTAGTCGTTCGGATACGAGCTTGCACCTGCAATCACGTTGAACAGGATATACCACTGCGTGCCGAGCACGATCAGCGGCGACAGCCAGATGTCCGGATTCAGGTGAAAGCGCACGATCGCGATCACGAACACCGGGAACAGCAAATTCGCCGGGAACGCCGCGAGGAACTGCGCGAGTGGCTGCATCTTTTCCGCGAGCGCGGGGCGCAGGCCAATCAGCACGCCGACGGGCACCCAGATCACGGAAGCGATCGCGATCAGCACGACCACGCGCAGGAGCGTGATCAGGCCCAGCACGAACACGTGGCCGATCTCGTCGAGCGTCACGCCGGTACGCACATACAGGAACACGCGGTACACCACATACACCGTGGCGAGCAGCACGATCGCCGCCCAGATGAAGTCGCCGAGCTTCGAGTTCTTCTCGCGCTGCGGGATGTGAAAGCGCGGCGCGCTGAACGCCGGCAGTTGGAAGCGCACCCGAGCCGCGCGCGCGAACATCCAGCCGAGCGGCACGAGCAACCGGTGAATCAGCCGCGTGCGGCGGATAAGGTCGAGCAGCCACGATTCCGGCGCATCGCCCGAACTCGTGAACTCCATGCGGAACTTGTCCGCCCACGCGACGAGCGGACGGAACAGCAACTGGTCGTAGGCGAGAATCACGACCGTCATCGCGAGGATGACCCAGCCGATCGCGTGCAGGTTCTTGTCGCTGATCGCCTGCGCCAGGTAGGCGCCGATGCCCGGCAGCGTAACCGTATGATTGCCGACCGTGATCGCTTCGGAAGCCACGACGAAGAACCAGCCGCCCGACATCGACATCATCATGTTCCAGATCAGGCCGGGCATCGAGAACGGCACTTCGAGTTTCCAGAAGCGCTGCCATGAAGTCAGATGAAAGCCGCGCGAGACTTCGTCGAGATCGCGCGGCACCGTGCGCAGCGACTGATAGAAGCTGAACGTCATGTTCCACGCCTGGCTCGTGAAGATCGCGAAGATCGCGGCGAGTTCGGCGCCGAGCACGCGGCCCGGGAACATCGCGAGGAAGAACGTGACCGTGAACGAGATGTAGCCGAGCACGGGCACCGACTGCAGGATGTCGAGAATCGGCACCAGCACGAGACCGGCGCGGCGGCTCTTGGCGGCCAGCGTCCCGTAGACCAGCGTGAAGATCAACGACGCGACCATCGCCGCGAGCATGCGCAGCGTGGTGCGCATCGCGTACTCGGGCAGGTTGGCCGGATCGAGCGAGATCGCCTGCGTCTTTAGCGTCGACATCGGCGCGAGCGTCTCGTGAAAGCCGATCGACGCCATCGCGATCAGGCAGATGATCAGCGGGAACGCGACGAAGTCCCAGCGGTTGGGCAACACGCGCCATGCCGACGCATTGGCGGTGCGATTCAGGTTGAAGCTGAAATCCATCAGATGCCCTCCCTCTTCAAACAGGCATTCGAACGCTCGAAGGAGGCCGCGGCTGCTCCGCGGCGGTCTATGGGTCGGTCCGGAAAGCGGAAATCAGGCATGGCAAAACGCGCGTGCGTGGTAAATCGTTAGCGTTGGAGACACATGGGCCGGCAATGGACAGATTCGTGAACGCGTCGCCCACGACCCCAACCATCACGCCGAACTCCTGTCGCCGCGGGCGCCGCCCGAGGGCTGGCGGGCTTTCCTCGTTTTGGACGGCACGACACTACACCATCCTATGTTTCAGGCACAACCTTTCGCCGCAAATTGCGATACGGCCTTGCGAGGCCGGGGCGTAAGGCTTCAGCAAGCCCCGGCACGCGTCGCCGCGCCGCACTGTACTCTGCTGCCGCGTGCTTCAGCGTGACACGTCGCGAGGCCGTCTCGCGGCGTGGCGCGCAAGCCACATCGGCGCGTCGCCCCGGCCGTCGTCGCTCGATCGCTTCATTGGCCCGCACAGCTATCAAGAAAGCGGCGCGGCTGCCGTTAAGAATCTGATCAGTGCGGCATATGCAGGCGGCATCCCAGCAATAACGGTGGCATCGTGCCCCGCGACGGTTAAAATCGGGAAACGACGTACCTGTTTATCAGCGGATCATCCCGGGCATGGCGACGGCGCAGCGCACCTCGCTCGCGACGGGACGAAACCGCAGCTGATGCAGATAACGACACAGCGTTGAGAGCGCGCTGCCCACGAACGAGCAAGTTGCATGTCACAGCCAGACGGATCAGAGGGTCGATGAACAGGACAACCTTGCGCCAGGTAGCCGGGCCGGTCAGCTTCGTGCTGATCGTACTCGTCTGCTGGTTCGTGGCTGGCATGGTCGCGGACCGGATGGTACAGCAAGAGCTGGACGCGGCGTTGCGCACGCAGCGGCAAATGTCCACGTCGATCGTCGACAACATGGCCGAAGTGATTGCCAGCGACCTCGCGATGTCCCGCGCGATCCCCGCAACCATGGCCGAAATGGACGTGGTCCAGCGTGCCCTCGTGCAATCGCAGAATTATGCCGTGAACAGCGAGGCGGCGGAACCCGCCTTGCGAGCCGCCTTGCTCAAGGATCCGAAGATGGCCGGGGTCAGCAGGTTCCTGCACGAAGCGCAGGGCTTCTCCGGGCTCGATCAGGTCTGGATCGTCAACGCGAACGGCATCTGTGTTGCGTCGAGCGGCACGATGTCGAACCCCGAGGGTGCGCAGCAATCGTTCGTCGGCGTGGACATGCGCGCGCGCGGCTATCTGACCAACGCGCTGCTCGGCGCATTCTCCGAAGCCTACGGCGTGGGTCGCGCGAGCGGCGAGCCGGGCATCTTCATCGCCGCGCCGGTGTACGCGGACGGGCTGCTGGTCGGCGCGGTGGTCGCGAAGGTCGGCATCGCGCGGTTGCGCCACTGGGTCGCGCACGCGGGCACCTTCGTGTCCGACGACAACGGCGTCATCATCATGGCGCACAACAGCGCGCTCGAAGGCCACGCGTTGCCGAACTCGCGCGTCACGCTGATGAGCCCCGCCGAGCGGCGCATCATCTACCGCCGGGAGACGTTCCCCGACATGCTGATCCGCAAAGACACGCAAGTGCGTGAGCAGGCGCCGTGGGTGCCGGCGTCGGTCGCCGCGCAGCTGTTCGGCATGATCGAACGGCCGGCCCCGGCGCTCTATCAGAACCGCGGCGGCCTGAACTCGGGGCTCTCCGCGCACCTGGTCGATCCGCTCGCCGCGTGGCCGGAGCTGCTGCGCAACCACAAGCGCGACCACCTGCTGGTGTTCCTGACGCTGGCCGGCACCGTCGCGCTCGCGTGGGTGATCACCGTGTCCTACGTGCGCGAGCGGCGCCACCATCGCGCGACACGCGATCTCGCCGAGCAGTTGCAGTCGGCCAATACGCTGCTGTCGGCGGAGGCGCGGCACGATGCGTTGACCGGCGCGCTGTCGCGGCGCTATTTCCTCGACCTGCTACGCCACGAGATCGATCGCGCGCACGCGGGGCGCGAGCCGCTGTGCATGGCGATCGCCGATCTCGACCACTTCAAGCAGATCAACGACCGCTTCGGCCACGCCGCCGGCGACCGCGCGCTCGAACATTTCGTCGATACATGTCGCGCCGAGTTGCGTGGCTCCGACGCGGTCGGCCGGCTCGGCGGCGAAGAGTTCGGCCTGCTGCTGCCGGCCACCGATCTGACGGGCGGGCGCGAAGTCGTCGAGCGTCTGCGGCTGCGGTTGAAAGCGGTGCCCTCGCCGAAGCTGCCGGCCTCGGCGGGGCTGAGCGTGAGCATCGGCATCACCGAACTGTCGCCCGACGATCTGCCCGAGCGTCTCATGAGCCGCGCCGATACCGCGCTGTATGCGGCGAAGACCGGCGGGCGCGACCGCACCGAAGCACTGCCGCCCGACGATACGGCGCCGCCTACGCGCACCGCGGTGAATGCCTGGTGAATGCCTGACGCTCGCCGAAATATTCAGCGCGCGACGGTATCGCCCTCTCCGCTCAGCCAACCCACGCCGACACCCTGCCCCGCGCTGAAAACGACGCCGAGCCTCCCACAACGAAGCAGGTATCATCAATCCTGATATCGGATTGTCACTACCGCACTAACGGGAGATTCGCATGAAGGGAAATCTGGTGATCGTCTGTCGCGATCACGACGCTGATGCTTTCGACCAGCTGCTCGCCGAATACGGCGCGTTCCAGACGCGTCTGTCGTCGACCGCGTGGTATCTGAAACTGGAGGTCGCGCCGGAACTGATTCAGGAGGAAATACTCGCGCGCCTCGGCAAATATACGACGCACTATATTTTCGAGGCGGAATCGGTGACGTGGAATACCGTCGATAGCGAAACGGCGAACGCGTTGAATACGCTGTTTTCGGACTGAGCTCTCGCCGCTCGCGATGCCGACGCCTCGCGCGCGCATCGCGACTCCAACACCCCTGCCTTCTACCAGGCGTTTTCCGAGGCGGTCGCGACCCGCGGCAGCACGTCGAACGGAAAACTCATCAACACCCGCAAACCGCGGCCGCCATGATTGCCGATTTCCCATTCACCGCCCGCGCGCCGCACGAGCCGCTCGACGATCGCAAGGCCCAGCCCGCTATGGCCGTTGCCGCCTCGCGCCGGATCGAGCCGCACGAACGGCCGGCTCGCGTTGATCAGGTCCTGGGCGGCGATGCCCGTGCCGCTGTCGCTAATTGATAGCGTAAAGCTCTGCGGTGTGCGCGCGGTCGCGACGACCACCGGCGGCGCGCCATACGCATGCGCGTTATCGATCAGATTGGACAGAATCCGGTCGAGCGTGGCCGCCGGCAGCAGAAATGACGGCCCGGCGTTCAGTTCCGTGTGCACGGTCGGCGCACTGGTGGCCACCGCCCGATAGCTGCGCACGACACGCTCGCACTGCGCATCCACTTCCACGGGTTCGCTGCGGTCCGCGCCGTCGTGCGCGAACAGCAGGAACTGCTCGACGATATGCGTCATCGAATCGACGTCGCGCACGACGCCGTCGCGCGTCTTCGCGTCGTCCATCATTTCGGCGCGCAGCCGCAGACGCGCGAGCGGCGTCTTCAGGTCATGCGCGACACCGGCAAGCATCACCGCGCGATCATTCTCGGTGCGCGCGACTTCCTGCACCATCTGATTGAAGCCATGGGTGAGTTGCCGCAACTCGCGCGGCCCGCGCTCGGGCACCGGCGGCACCGGCAGCCCGCGACCGAAGCGCGCCACCGCCTGCGCGAGCAAGCGCAGCGGCCGCTGCAGCGCCCAAGCAGCGAACAGCGCCGCCATCACCGCAAACGAGAAAATGATGACGAGCCACAAGACCGTGCGGTCGAGCGAGCGCGGCATGCGCAGCGGCTGCACCGGCACGACGATCCAGTTCTGATCGGTCACGGCGCGCACCCATAGCATGGGCGGAGCGCCGGGCGGACCGACGCGCACCTGGGTGTCGGCCGGCATGCGGTCGCGCACGTCCTCGACGAAACGCGCGAGCGGCGGCGGCATGTTCGCGCTGGCCGCCGGCACGTCCGGACTCGCCGGGTCGACCAGCTTCACACGCGACGGCAGCGGTTGATCCGGTGTGCGGGCGACGTGCTGACGCACCGCGTCGACGAGGAAGGTCGCTTCCTCGACCGCGTAGCGCGTTTGCAGTTGCGAACGTTCGAGTCGCATCAGCGCATACCACGCGAAATGCGACAGCAACAGCACCGCGACGACGAGCAGCGCGAGCCGCCCGAACAGCGAATCAATGGGCCGACGCATGCTGCTCGCCGTCCGGCACGAACACGTAACCGCGGCCGCGCACGGTCTGGATGAAGCGCGGCGTGGATGGATCGGTTTCGAGAATGCGACGCAGGCGCCACACCTGCACGTCGATGCCGCGGTCGGTGCCGTCGTACTCGGGACCGTGCAGCAGTTCCAGCAGGCGCTCGCGCGTGAGCGTGCGCATGGGGTGATTGACGAAAATCTTCAGCAGCGCGAACTCGCTGCCCGACAGCGCGAGCGGCTTGTCTTCGAGATGCAGCGTACGCGACTGGAAATCCAGCGTGAAGCGGCCGAAGCTGAACGGCTCGCGCTGCTCGGGCGCGGCCGCCGACGGCAGCGTGCGGCGCCGCCGCAGCACCGCCTGCACGCGCGCGAGCAGTTCGCGCGGATTGAACGGTTTGCCGAGGTAATCGTCCGCGCCGAGTTCGAGCCCGACGATACGATCGACGTCGTCCGCACGCGCGGTCAGCATGATGACGGGGATATCGTCGCCCGACGCACGCAGCTTGCGCAGCGCGGTGAGGCCGTCCACGCCGGGCATCATCAGGTCCAGCACGATGAGGTCGGGGCGCTCGCGCTCGAGGCGCCGTTCGAGCGAGCCCGCGTCGTGCAGCACCGAAACTTCGATGCCCTGACGGGCGAGATAGTCGCGCAACAGATCGCGCAGTTCGACGTCGTCGTCGACGACCAGGATTTGAGTAGCCATGGAATGAAGTTTAACGCGCAGCCAAAAGGGATTTCGTTTTCCAAACGGTCTGAAGGGTTACCGGGTGTTACGGTGAAAGCCACACGTAATTGCTGGTAATAGCGGCGTCCGGGCGCGTAACACAGCGGCGCACGCGGTTCTCTACGCTGTGCCTTACCGAGTGCAGGCAGTCCAAAGACCGGTTGCTTCGTCGGCTATTCCATTACAAGGAGCCTCATATGTCCACCAAAAAGATGTCGCGCGTTCTCGCCGTTGCTGCCACCGCTCTCGCCATCGGCGCGGGCGCCGCTTACGCCGCCCAACCCGCCGAGCAGGCGCACGGCGGGCCCGGCGGCTGGCATGGCCACTTCATGAAGGAACTGACCCAACTCCACGACCGGCTGAAGCTGAACGCGGATCAGGAAAAGCTGTGGCAAAACGCGCTCGATACGATGAAGCAGAACCGCGAAGCGATGCGCGCCAACCACAAGCAGGTTCAAGACCAGTTCAAGGCCGCACAGCAACAGCCGATCCTGGATCTGAACGCGATGGCCGCGACGCATCAGCAGATCGAGCAGAAGGACGCGCAACTGCGTCAGCAAACCACCGACGCGTGGCTGAAGTTCTATAACGGCCTGAACGACCAGCAGAAGACCACCGTCAGCACGGCGCTGAAGCAGCGCTTCGCGCGGATGGAGCAGCGTCACGAGAAGATGCGCGAGCGCTGGGAGCATCACAAGGGCGCCGCGTCGGCGCCGGCCGCCAATCAATAAGCGGCGCATTCGCGAGGCGGACCAGGGAGGGCGCCTCGCTAATAGAAAAACGCCACGGAAGAGGTTTTCCGTGGCGTTGCTGTTTGGCGCTGCTCGCCGCTCGATCGGCGGCCCGCGCGAATCAACTGCTTGAATCAGCCGTTCAACTGACCCAGATCGAACAGCAGCACTTCCGCGTCGTCGCCCTTTTCCAGCGTCACCGTGTCGACGTCGCTGAGCTTCGCGGCATCGCCCGCCTCGAGCACCGTGCCGTTCACGCTCAGCGTGCCGCGCGCGACGTGCAAATAGCCGAGGCGCCCCGCCGGCAGCGCGAACGTCGCGTGTTCGGCGCCGTCGAACAGTCCCGCGTAGATCGACGCTTCCGCATGGATCGTCACCGAGCCGTCACGGCCGTCGGGCGACGCGATCACGCGCAGGCGGCCGCGCTTGCTGTCGGCGTCGAAGCGCTTTTCCTCGTAGCCGGGCTGGTCGCCCGCGCGGCGCGGGATGATCCAGATCTGCAGCAAGTGCGCGAGTTCGTCGCGCGACGCGTTGAACTCGCTATGCTGCACGCCGGTGCCCGCGCTCATGCGCTGCACGTCGCCGGGACGGATCGTCGAGCCATTGCCCATGCTGTCGCGATGCGCGAGCGCGCCTTCGAGCACATACGTGACGATCTCCATGTCGCGATGCCCGTGCGTGCCGAAACCCTGACCGCCGGCGATGCGGTCTTCGTTGATCACGCGCAGCGGCCCGAAGTGCACGTGCTCGGGGTCGCGGTAATCGGCAAACGAGAAGCTGTGATACGAATCGAGCCAGCCGTGGTTGGCGTGACCGCGTTCTGCGGAGCGGCGAATCTCGATCATGGAAAGTCTCCCGGTAAGTAGTCAATCAGAGCGATGCTGGGAATGTAGGGGTTGCGCCGCCCCATAACAATCGTGCGCAACCGCACCGCAGCGTTCCATCGCTGCATGCAATCGCGCGACCGGCGAGCCCATCGCACGGAAAGCCCGGCGCCCGGATGCCCGGCGCCCGGCAGCCGGCGCCCGCAAAACCGCGCCGGCGTCGCGCACGCACAACGCGTTGCACGGCGTCTTGCCGCTCGATGCCGCGCTGCGCTGGCAGCTTGCCGCTCTTCGGGTAAAATACCGCGCTTTTCAAGCCGCGTGGACGTCCCGCGGGACGCGCAGGCCGCGCCGGCAAGCCTCGGCGGGCGGGCCGCAACCGGTGCGCGACGGGCTTCGACTCGGCACCAAACCGTGCGAGCCACGCCCGATACGCACCGAACGCGCCGGACCGGCGCGCCACGTCGGACGAACCGCCCGCGCAAGGACCGACCAGAGCGCGGCGACGATCCCTGCGGCACGGCAATTTTGACCGCCTAGAATACCGACCGTCGGCCCTCGGCCGGTGCTCGTCGAGTCGTGTCATTACGACGATCAGTTTGATTCAGGAGAAACATGAAGAAGTTCGCACTGTGCGTGGCTCTGGCAGTCATGGCCACCGGCGCGATGGCGAAAGAATGGAAAACGGTGCGCATCGGGGTCGACGCCAGTTATCCGCCATTCGAATCGAAGGCGCCTGATGGCGACATCGTCGGTTTCGATGCCGATCTGACCCGCGCGCTGTGCGCGAAGATGAACGTGAAGTGCGTGTGGGTCGCGCAGGATCTCGATGGCATCATCCCGGCGCTGAAAGCTCGCAAGTTCGACGCGATCATTTCCTCGCTGAGCGTCACCGACAAGCGCCGCGAGCAGATCGACTTCTCCGACAGGATGTTCGACGCGCCCGCCCGCATGATTGCGAAAACCGGTTCGCCGCTTGTGCCCACCCCTGAATCGCTGAAAGGCAAGCACGTCGGCGTCGAGCAGGGTTCGACGCAGGAACAGTACGCGAAGGCCTGGTGGGAGCCGAAGGGCGTGCTCGTCGTGTCGTACCAGAATCAGGACCAGGTGTACGCGGATCTTGCGTCGGGCCGCCTCGACGCCGCGCTGCAGGACGAAGTGCAGGCCGACGCCGGCTTTCTGAAGACGCCGCGCGGCAAAGGGTTCTCCTGGGCCGGTCCGGAAGTGAAGGATCCGCAGACGATCGGCGAAGGCACCGCGATCGGTCTGCGCAAGGGCGATGCCGAGCTGAAGGCGAAGTTCAATCAGGCGCTCGCCGAGGTTCATCAGGACGGCACGTTCAGGAAGCTCGAAAAGCAGTACTTCGATTTCGACATTTATCCTGGCCGTTGAGCGAAACAGGCAGGATACTGCGTGGTAAGCCGGCTCGTGCCGGTGGCAGGAAAGCGGCAACGAAGGTGGCGACACCAGGCAGTAGATTCAAAACAATCCGAGACGAAAGTCCCACAAGCGCGCTGCAGGAGCACGAACGTTTCTGCAGCATGATTTGCACAGCGGCACGCTGTGCGCTGCGGATCACGGCGAGCCAGGCGCTCGTCCCCGACGCGGCGCTACGCGGACCGCGTCTTTCGCGGTGCGCGTAGCGCATCGTCGTGGACTACCTATGTTCCTTCAAGGCTACGGCCCGCTGCTTCTCAGCGGCACCTGGCAAACCGTCAGGCTGGCGGTGTTCTCGCTCGCGCTCGCGTTCGTGCTCGGCCTGCTCGGCGCGGCGGCGAAATTGTCGAAGAACCGTCTGTCGAACGGCATCGGCACGGTGTATACGACGCTCGTGCGCGGCGTGCCCGATCTCGTGCTGATGCTGCTGCTGTTCTATAGCATCCAGATCTGGCTGAACAACCTGACCGACGCGCTCGGCTGGGAGCAGATCGACATCGACCCGTTCGTGGCCGGCGTCGCGGTGCTCGGCTTCATCTACGGCGCGTACTTCACCGAGACGTTCCGCGGCGCGTTTATCGCGGTGCCGCGCGGCCAGCTCGAAGCGGGCGCCGCCTACGGCATGACGAGCTGGCAGGTGTTCTCGCGCGTGATGTTCCCGCAAATGATGCGCTTCGCGCTTCCGGGCATCGGCAATAACTGGCAGGTGATGGTCAAGGCGACCGCGCTCGTGTCGATCATCGGTCTCGCCGACGTCGTCAAGGCCTCGCAGGACGCCGGCAAGGGTACCTTGCGGTTCTTCTTCTTTACCCTGCTCGCGGGGGCGATCTATCTCGTCATCACCACCGTGTCGAACTTCGTGCTGATGTACCTCGAAAAGCGTTACTCGACCGGCGTGCGAAAGGCGGATCTATGATCGAGATCATTCAGCAATACTGGCGCAACTATCTGTTCACCGACGGCTATCGCTTCACCGGCGTCGCGATCACGTTATGGCTGCTGGTCGTGTCGATCGGCCTCGGCTTCTGCCTGTCGGTGCCGCTCGCGGTCGCACGCGTGTCGAAGAAGAAATGGCTCGCGGGCCTCGTGTGGCTCTATACGTATGTCTTCCGCGGCACGCCGCTCTACGTGCAGCTGCTGCTGTGCTACACGGGTCTCTACAGCCTCGAGATCATCCGCAACAACGAGCTGACCAACGCGTTCTTTCGCGACGGCATGCATTGCACGCTGCTCGCGTTCACGCTGAACACCTGCGCCTATACCACCGAAATTTTCGCGGGCGCGATCAAGGCGACGCCCTATGGCGAGATCGAAGCGGCGCGCGCGTACGGCATGTCTTCGTTCACGCTGTACCGGCGCGTGATTCTGCCGTCGGCGCTGCGCCGCGCACTGCCCTACTACAGCAACGAAGTGATCCTGATGCTGCACGCGACCACCGTCGCGTTCACGGCCACGGTGCCGGACATCCTGAAGATCGCGCGCGACGTGAACTCCGCGACGTATCAGTCGTTCAACGCGTTCGGCATCGCCGCGCTGCTGTATCTGTGTATTTCTTTCGCGCTCGTGTGGCTGTTCCGCCGCGCCGAGCGTCGCTGGCTCGCTTACCTGCGGCCGCAAGGCAAGTAACTGCGCGTCCCTGGACAAGCAAGCTCGTTAAGGATCCTGATGAATTCCAAGAAGCAGAAGCTCTTCGTCGACCAGCTTCACAAAAAGTACGGCGACAACGAAGTCCTCAAGGGCGTGTCGCTGAAAGCCAATGCCGGCGACGTGATCAGCGTGATCGGTTCGTCCGGTTCGGGCAAGAGCACGATGCTCCGCTGCATCAACTTTCTCGAACAGCCGAACGCGGGGCGCATTTTCGTCGACGGCGAGGAAGTGCGCACGCAGACCGCCAGGGACGGCGCGTTGCGCGTGTCGG
Source organism: Paraburkholderia tuberum STM678 (assembly GCF_902833905.1). GTDB lineage: Bacteria > Pseudomonadota > Gammaproteobacteria > Burkholderiales > Burkholderiaceae > Paraburkholderia > Paraburkholderia tuberum. The sequence continues at coordinate 53,308 of NZ_CADFGP010000007.1, forward strand.
ACCCGAAGCAGTTGCAGCGTGTGCGCACCAAGCTTTCGATGGTGTTCCAGCACTTCAACCTGTGGTCGCACATGAACGTGCTCGAGAACATCATCGAGGCGCCGGTGCATGTGCTCGGTCTGAAGCGCAAGGAAGCCGAGGACCGCGCGCGCGAATATCTGGAGAAGGTCGGTCTCGCGCCGCGTCTCGAGAAACAGTATCCGTCGCATCTGTCGGGCGGCCAGCAGCAGCGTGTCGCGATCGCGCGGGCGCTGGCGATGCACCCCGACGTGATGCTGTTCGACGAGCCGACCTCCGCGCTCGACCCGGAGCTCGTCGCCGAAGTGCTGAAGGTAATGCAGAAGCTCGCCGAGGAGGGCCGCACGATGATCGTCGTCACGCACGAAATGGGCTTCGCGCGCAATGTGTCGAACCACGTGATGTTTCTGCACCAGGGCCGCGTCGAGGAAGAAGGCCATCCCGACGAAGTGTTCAGGAACACGAAGAGCGAACGTCTGAAGCAATTCCTGTCGGGCAGTCTCAAGTAATAAAATTACCCGCGACTTATGATGCGAATGGCATGGAAAATGTAGTCAATGTAGTTTTACAAGGCGCTTACGAGCGCCTTTTTCGTTTTTACCATGTCCTTCCGCCCGGCCATTCGAACGACGAAAAAGCGCCGAAAATCCCACAAAACGGGCCATTCAGGCCGAGTTTTCGCCTACCCCGCCACTTTTGACTCGTCAATAGTGACAATCCTTAATACGACCCCTTCCAAGCCGCGATTCCCTTGCCGGACAAGGCTTTTCGCCTTTTCCCGAGGAACTCCTTCGGGTCCCAGCCCACATTCGTATTGCAATTTGGCGACACCCCCTGTTGGCGGTACTAATTTCTTCTCCCAGTTAAAGTTATTTTTGATAAATTGGTAACCAAAGTAGCAAAACAAAGTTGATTAAAAGTAGTTTCACTTCAAAACGCAGAGGAGAACCGGTCGGCGTGGGATCGGCATGATGCAAAGATAGCTCGACGCTACATGTCATGACAGGAGAATCCCTATCCACCCGCCACTCTCCCTGGTACCGCTTTCTGTTCGGTGCTTATCGCGTCCGAACACCACTCGCAGTACTGGGTTTCTTTTTTGACAGGGTATGGAGGAGAAGATGAAGAAAGCTTTGCTCGTCGCTGCGCTGATGTCGGCCGGCGTTGTTGCACACGCTCAGAGTAGCGTCACGCTGTATGGCCGTTTGGATGCAGGTCTCGAGTACATGTCGGGCGTCCCGACAGGCGCTAACGCCAACGGCGCGGCCAACACCAGCTCGAACCGCTTCAAGGCGGAAAGCGGCGACTGGGGCACCAGCCTGTGGGGCATGAAGGGTGTCGAGGACATCGGCGCCGGCAACAAGATCCTGTTCCAGTTGGAAGGCTCGTTCAACACGATGACGGGCGCAGGTCCCGGCGGCGGCGGTCTCTTCAATCGCTGGGCAACGGTCGGTATTTCGAACAACCAGTACGGTACGTTCACGATGGGCCGCATGCTCTTCATCTCGAACGGCGTGTGGGACTTCGACCCGTTCGGTCAGTCGAACTGGTCGTCGGCATCGCTGGTGCGTGGCCGCAACTGGCCGCAGTCGAGCAACAACTTCGCGTACCAGTCGCCGAAGATCGCAGGCTTTGACTTCTACGGTCAGTACGCGCTGTCGAACGCGACGAGCTGGAACGGTAACGGCACGACGCCGCAAGGTCGCGAAGCTGGCGCGCAGGTCACCTACACGACCTCGCTCTTTCAGGTCCGCGGTCTGTACGACGAAATCCGCAACCCGACGACCGGTGGGTTGTGGGGTGGCCCGGTCGCCAACAACGGTATCAATACGGCTAACACGGCCAACGGCGTATTCGCTGCATCGCGCGAGTACTCCGCTCTGCTGAACGTGTTCCTCGGCCAGTTCAAGATTCAGGCTGCTTACCAGGCAGTCCGTTCGGCAGGCGCAACGGGGGTTCTGCCCGGTCAGCCGACCACGCTCGATCACGAATGGGGCGGTGTGACGTGGCAGGCAACGCCGGCTGCAGCGCTGATCGCGGCGGTCTACCACGTGAACGGCAACAACGGCGCGGGCAATGCGACGATCTACACGGTTGGCGGTTCGTACAACCTGTCGAAGCGCACGCTGCTCGACCTGCAGGCCGCGACGGTGCGCAACAGCCGTAATGCTAACTTCGGTCTGAACGCGAACAACGCGGGCTTCGCCGCTGCAACGGACAACCCGCTGCAAGGCCGCCAGCAAAGCGGCGTGTACGCAGGTATCCAGCACTCGTTCTAATCGAACGGTGCGCCCCGAGGGTCATCCCTCGGGGTGCAATACAGGTTTCTTCGAGAGAATCTTTTTCACGCTGCTGCGAGAGGCGCGTATCGGTGCGATATCCGCAAGGGTATTGCACCGTTTTTTATTCGGCGCACGGTTTTTGCCGTTGCGCGCACCGGGCCGGTGCGTGATTGCGTCGACTTATACGGCCGCTTCGTTCTCTTCGCCGGTACGGATACGGATGACGCGCTCGACGTCCGCGACGAAGATCTTGCCGTCGCCGATCTTGCCGGTACGCGCCGCGCCGATGATCGCGTCGATGACCTGATCGCACTGGCTGTCCGCGACCACGACTTCGATCTTCACTTTCGGCAGAAAGTCGACCACGTATTCCGCACCACGATAGAGCTCGGTATGCCCTTTCTGGCGGCCGAACCCCTTGACCTCGGTAACGGTCAGGCCGGTGAGGCCGACTTCCGCGAGGGCCTCGCGCACTTCGTCGAGTTTGAACGGTTTGATGACTGCGGTGATGCGCTTCATGGCGAACCTCGTCTCTTGATGGGAAGAGTGAAAAGGAAAAGGATGATTTTTATTCTACGCCGCGCCGGATGCATTGCGGCATCCGCGCGCGGGTGTCGTCTTTCACTCCACCGGTTCGGTGTAGCGCGACGTGATCGGATAACGCCAGTCGCGGCCGAACGCGCGATGCGTGACGCGAATGCCGATCGGCGCCTGACGGCGCTTGTACTCGTTGATCTTGATCAGGCGCGTGACGCGCTTCACGTCGTCGACCTGATAACCCGCCGCGATGATCTCCGCGAGCGAACGGTCCTCCTCCATATACATGCGCATGATCGCGTCGAGTACTTCGTATTCGGGCAGGCTGTCCTGGTCGGTCTGGTTCTCGCGCAGCTCAGCGGACGGCGCGCGCGTCAGAATCCGCTCGGGAATCACGTCGCGCGTCGCAAACGTGGTGGCCGCGTTCCGATAGCGGCACAGCCGGTACACGAGCGTCTTCGCAATGTCCTTGATCACCGCGAAGCCGCCGGCCATGTCGCCGTACAGCGTGCAATAGCCGACCGCCATTTCGCTCTTGTTGCCGGTGGTCAGCACGATCGAGCCGAACTTGTTCGACAGCGCCATCAGCAGCGTGCCGCGAATGCGCGCCTGAATGTTCTCTTCGGTCGCATCTTCGGCGCGGCCCGCGAACTCCTCGGCGAGCGAGCCGCGGAACGCGTCGAACATCGGCGCGATCGCGATCTCGTCGTAGCGCACGCCGACGCGGCGCGCCATCTCGGCGGCGTCGCTGGTCGAGATATCGGCCGTGTAGCGCGACGGCATCATCACCGCGCGTACCTTGTCGGCGCCGAGCGCATCGCATGCAACGGCCAGCACGAGCGCCGAATCGACGCCGCCCGACAGACCGATCAAAGCACCAGGAAAACCGTTCTTGCCGATGTAGTCGCGCACGCCCATCACGAGCGCCGCGTAGACCTGCGCTTCGATCGACTGCTCCGGCGCGATCGCGGCCGGCAGCGGCGTGCCAGCGTCGAACTCCACGACAGCCGTGGCTTCCTCGAACTGCGCGAGCTTCGCGACGAGCTCGCCCCGCGCGTCGAGCACGAACGAACCGCCATCGAACACGAGTTCGTCCTGGCCGCCGACCATGTTCACGTAGACCATCGGAATACCGGTTTCGCGAATGCGCGCGCGCAGGATGTCGAAGCGCACCGCTTCCTTGTTCAGGTGGTACGGCGAGCCGTTCGGAATCAGCAGCACCTGCGCGCCCGCGGCCTTTGCCATCTGCGCGGCCGACGCATGCCACGCGTCCTCGCAGATCACGACCCCGTACTTGACGCCGTCGAGTTCGAACACGAACGGCTGCGGGTCGGAGGCGAAATAGCGTTTCTCGTCGAACACTTCGGTGTTCGGCAGATCCTGCTTGCGATAGGTGCCCTTCACTTCGCCGTCGACGATCAGCGACGCCGCATTGAACGTATCGACCGGCGGCACGCCGCGCTCGATCGGCGCGTTTGCATTACCATGGCCGTTCGCCGGGCGGTGCGCGAGGTTGTCCGACCCGTCGCGCAGCGGATGGCCCACGATCACATGCAGACCGGTGAACGGCTTCAACTGTGCGGTGAGATCGGCCAACGCGGCCGCGCTGGCGGTGTAGAACGCAGGGCGCAGCAGCAGGTCTTCGGGCGGATAACCCGACAGCGCGAGTTCAGGCGCGACCAGCAGCTTCGCACCATCGCTGTGCGCGGCGCGCGCGGCGGCGACGATCTTCGCGACGTTGCCGGCGAAGTCGCCGACGGTGACATTGATTTGAGCAAGAGCGATTCGGGTCTTCATGGCAGGATCGACAGGCAAGCCTTCACGGCTCGCGGTACCGCGGCTCGATGGCTCGACGGGATTGAACAAACCGGATAAACGAACTCAACGAACGACGTGGCAGCTTCAGTTTCACAGCGCCGCGCCGGTCATTGCATACAGTCACTCAGATTGAACCAGCAACGTATCGATTATCGCACGGGCATTCTGGCCTCGCCCTCCGAGGTGGACGCCGCCGAGTGGAACGCCCTCCTCGCCGCGCAGTCGCAGCCCACGCCGTTTTTGCGGCACGAGTTTCTGAGCGCGCTCAATGCGACGCAATGCGCGGTTCCCGACACCGGTTGGGCGCCGCAATTCGTCACGCTGACCGACGCGCGCACGGGCATGCTCGCGGCGGCGGCGCCCGTCTATCTGAAGGGACACTCGTACGGCGAGTACGTGTTCGACTGGGCCTGGGCCGACGCGTACAAGCGCAACGGCCTGCCCTATTACCCGAAGCTGCTGTGCGCGGTGCCCTTCACGCCGGTACAGGGCAACCGGCTGCTGTCGGCGAACGAGCATGCGTTGCGCCATCTCGCGGCCACGTTGATGGCGTTCGCCGAGCAGGCCGAGGTGTCGTCGCTGCATGTGCTGTTTCCGACGCAGAGCGAAGCGGACGCGCTCACCGATATCGGCATGATGCAGCGCGAAGGCGTGCAGTTTCACTGGCTCAACGATGGCTATCGCGACTTCGAAGACTTTCTGTCGACGCTCGAACAGAAGAAGCGCAAGAACATCCGCGCCGAACGGCGCAAGGTGCACGAGGCCGGCATCACGATGCGAAGGATCCGCGGCGCAGACATCGAGGATGCCGACTGGCGCTTCTTCAGCAAGTGCTATCGGCAAACCTATCGCGAGCATTTTTCGAGTCCGTATCTGGACCTCGATTTCTTCCGGATGATCGGCGCCTCGATGCCGGAGAATCTGCTGCTCGTAATCGCCGAATATGAAGGTAAGCCGATCGCGAGCTCGCTCGTCGTCTATCAGCGCGACGAGAAAACCGGCGGCACCTTGTATGGCCGCTACTGGGGCGCGCTCGAACACGTGCCGTGCCTGCACTTCGAAACCGCGTACTATCAGCCGCTCGAATTCTGCATCGAAGAAAAGCTCGGCGCATTCGAAGGCGGCGCGCAGGGCGAGCACAAGATGGCGCGCGGCTTTCTGCCCACGGTCACGCGCTCGACGCATTGGCTCGCGCATCCGGCGTTCGCCGATGCGGTCGGCCATTTCCTCGATAACGAAAAAAACAGCATCCACGCGTACGTGGACGAGCTGCGCGAACACAATCCGTTCAAAGGCTAGAAGCGCGGTTATGGCGTGGTTTCTCTATCTGCTCGAATGCTCGGACGGCAGCGTCTATACCGGCATCGCGACCGATGTCGCTGCTCGCTTCGACAAACATCTGAGCGGCACGGGCGCGCGTTATACGCGCTCGCGCAAGCCGGTGCGGGTGCTGGCGTCGTTCGAGCTGGCGGACCGGTCGAGCGCGTCGAGCGCCGAGTATTGGGTCAAGCGGCTTACGGCGGCCGATAAACGGGCGCTGGCGGCCGGGGTGTTCACGCTGCAGTCGGTGTTGCCGGTTGCAGCGGTGAATGACGTCGCGGAAGACGGCGAGCGTTCCGACGGCTGAGTCGTGCTACCCCCTCGCCTCCCGCATCCTCTCCGTCAGCAGCCGATGCACCCGCGCCAGCTCGCCCACCACATCTGCTTCCAGCGACGTCAATTGCGCGCGAGCGGGTAACTCGAGCCGCACCGGCCGTAACGTGCGATTCAGCGCGGCCTCGATCGCCGCGCTGATCGCCTCGACCCATTCGTCGAGTTCGCTATGCAGGTCGCGACGGTTCGCGGTGAGGCGCAACTGCGTCGCGGTGCCGGCCATCCGTCGCAGCAGGCTCAGCACCGTCAGCGTGACCGTATCGGCCATCGAGTCCTCGAGCTTCTCGAGCCGCACGCGGCCGATCGCTTCCTCCGCGTTGTTGCTGGTGAGGCCCGCGGCGCGGCGCAATTGCTCGATCTCCTTGCCGCCATGCCGAGGCGCGTCGAGCGACGCGCGCAGATACGCGAGATTCGCGCGCACCGCGTCGCCGAGATAGACGCGCACATCGAGCTTCTCGCGCGTCGGCCATAGAAGGAACGTCGCGAGCAGCGCGAGCACGCAGCCGAGCACGTTGTTGCCGAGCCGCGTCAGCGCGAACGCCAACTCGTTGGCGCCCGGCGTCGCGAAGTCGGCGACCAGCACGAAGGTCGGCGTCAGGAACAGCACGAACAGGCTGTAACTGACGGGGCGCAGCGCCATCGTCGCCATCACCAGCGGGAACACCGCGAGCGAGATGCCGAGCGGCGAATGAATCGCATAGCCGATCGCCGCCGCGAGCACGCCGCCGACGATACTGCCCGTCGCGCGTTCGATGCTGCGCGGCCAGGTCGCGGCGATCGACGGCTGCAGGATCAGCAGCGTGGCCATCGTGGCCCAATAGCCGAACGGCAGACCGAGCGCGCGAATCACGACGAAGCCCGCCGTCGTCGTCACGCCGACACGCGCCGCATGGCGCAAGCCGACCGACTGCCACGACAGATTGGCCTTCAGCGTCGACCACGCGCGCGCCGTATAACGCGCGACGCACGCGCTCCACGGCTCGTCGTGCACCTCACGCGGCGCGAAATCGACGAGCTCGAAACCGGATTGCAGCTTCACCGGTTCGAGCAACGCGCTTTCGAGCCGATGCGCGAGACGCCGCAGACGCGCCTGCAGGTCCGCGAGACGTTCCCAGCGCGCGTCGCCGGTCGCGCTGCCGATGTCGCTGAGCACTTCGCCGATCGCATTGAGCGAGCGCACCGCGCGTCGCGTGCGGCGCGAATCGTCGGGCACTTTCGCGCCCGCGCCCGACACCGCGATCAGATACGCGAACAGCGCTTCGCCATCGGTCAGCAGGCCGAGCAACGTGTCGTAGACGGCCGCCCCGCCCGCCTTCGATGCGGGCACGTTCGCGAGCGCATCGCGCGAACGTTCGAGCGACGCGCGCGCATCGGCGCGAAAGCGCGCGGCATGCGTGGCCCATTCGCGCGGCGCGGCACGGCCGCCGACAAGCCGCGCGCTATCGAACGCGACATCGGCGAGGCGCAGATACACCGCGCGCAACGACGCGCGGCTCGCGCCGAATGGATGAATGCGCCACACGGTCAAGCTCAGCACGATCGCGAACAGGCAGCCGACCAGATAGACGCCGAGAAACGCGACACCCGCGCGCGCGTCGTGCATCGGCCGGTCGACCATCACGACGCAGGCGGTCGCCGCGAGGATCGTCACCTGCGACGTGGCCGCGCCCCAGATGCGGCCGAACGCGCCGAGCGTCGTGAACGCGAGCACCGCGAGCGCGGCCCACGCGGCACCCGAGGCGGACGCGAACGCGGTCATGCCGCCGCACAGCGTCGACAGCAGCGCGAAGCTCATCATCGACATGAAGCGTGCGCGGTTCGAGCCGGCGGCATCGGCGAGGCAGGTCCAGAACGCGCCGATCGCCGCCCACGCGAACACCGGATCGTGCAGCACGTTGCCGAGCGCGAGCATCGCCGTCGATGCGCACGCCGCCCTCAAGCCCTCCGACAGATTCGCCTCGCTCGCCGCGAATGACACCATCCAGACCGGCCGCTTGCGATAGATCGCGGTGACGACCGAATGCAGCCGGGTCGACCAGCGCGGCGATGTCGAGTGGGACTTGCTGCGGTTCATCATCCGGACCGTGGTTCTTGAAGTGATGGAAACGCGCGTTGATGCCGTGAGTGCGCGCGCGAGGTCGTGCGGCGAATGATAAGGGTTTACACCTAAATATAAAAATGCGTTCCGTTCATCGGAGCGATGCGTTCAGGTTATGCGTGCGAGACGACGCGTGCCAGACGAAGATCGCGGCGTTTTTGCACGGTAGTCGAATACCGCGCAAATCAGATGAAAAAACCGCGCGGTCCTTGCGGACTCGCGCGGTTTTCGTACTGCATGCAGCAAGCGGATGAACCGCGGCGCGCTTACTTCTTGTAGTTCGCCACGCCTTCGCTGATTTCCTTGTGGGCAGCATCGACGTCGGCCCAGCCTTCGACCTTGACCCACTTGCCCTTCTCGAGCGCCTTGTATTGCTCGAAGAAGTGCTTGATCTGGTCCTTCAGGTAAGCCGGCACGTCGTCGACCGACTTCAGGTTCGCCGTCATCGGGCAAATCTTGTCGTGCGGCACGGCGATCAGCTTCGCGTCGACACCGGACTCATCAGTCATCTGCAGCATGCCGAGCGCGCGGGCACGCACGACCGAACCTGCCAGCAGCGGGAACGGCGTGATCACCAGCACGTCGACCGGGTCGCCGTCGCCCGACAGCGTCTGCGGAATGAAGCCGTAGTTGGCCGGATAGCGCATGCCGGTGCCGATGAAACGGTCGACGACGAGCAGGCCCAGGTCCTTGTCGGCTTCGTACTTCACCGGGTCGCTTTGCGCCGGGATTTCGATGATGACGTTGAAATCGTGCGGAAGGTCATTGCCTGCGGGAACGTGATTGAAGCTCATGAGCGCTCTCTGAAGGGGATGGAAATCGGAAGGCGGCGAACGGCGCGCGGGCTGCGGATGCGGTGCGAACTGTGTGCGAACCGCGAACGTCGGGCACTGAAACCCTCTCGCCCCGAACGACGGGGCCGCGCACCGGACCGTACGGAATGCGCCATTATAGCCAATCGGCAGGTGGCATCCGCGGTCGGATCGGCGCGATAATCGTCTGGCGAGTCTCGCTTCGCGTCTCTACCGTTTTGTGTCTCCCCTTCGAACCCGCGCCGCCGCACGCCGGCCGCACGTCATCAAGGAGCATGCATGGAAGAAGCACGGCATTTCATCGGCGGCGAGTGGTGCGCCGCTTCCGGCGGCGAATCGATCGCCGTACTCGATCCCTCGGACGGCCAGCCGTTCACGCGCATCGCGCGCGGCACCGAGGCCGATATCGACACCGCCGTGCACGCCGCGCGCGCAGCGTTCGACGGCGCATGGGGTGCGCTGAGCGCCGCCGAGCGCGGCCGCGTGCTGTACCGGCTGTCGCTGCTGGTGGCAGCGCGCCAGGAAGACCTTGCACGGCTCGAAGCGCGCGACACCGGCAAACCGCTCAGGCAGGCGCGCGCCGACGCCGCCGCCCTGACCCGCTACTTCGAGTTCTACGCCGGCGCGGCCGACAAGCTGCACGGCGAAACCCTGCCCTACCAATCCGGCTACACGGTGCTGACGATCCGCGAGCCGCACGGCGTGACCGGCCACATCGTGCCGTGGAATTACCCGATGCAGATCTTCGGGCGAAGCGTCGGCGCGGCGCTCGCGACCGGCAATGCATGCGTCGTCAAACCGGCCGAGGACGCGTGCCTTTCCGTGCTGCGGGTCGCAGAGCTCGCCGCCGAGGCCGGCTTGCCGGCCGGTGCACTGAACATCGTGACCGGCTATGGGCACGAAGCGGGCGCCGCGCTCGCGCGTCATCCGGGCATCGATCACATCTCCTTCACGGGCTCGCCCGAAACCGGCAAGCTCGTCACGCAGATGGCCGCCGAAAACCACGTGCCGGTCACGCTCGAACTCGGCGGCAAGTCGCCGCAAATCGTGTTCGCCGACGCCGATCTCGACGCCGCGCTGCCGGTGCTGATCTCCGCGATCGTGCAGAACGCCGGGCAAACCTGCTCGGCGGGCAGTCGCGTGCTGATCGAGCAGGCGATTTACGAGCCGCTGCTCGACAGACTCAGCAGCGCCTTTCAGGCGTTGCGCGTCGGGCCGTCGAATGCCGACCTCGACTGCGGGCCGCTGATCAGCGCGAAACAGCAGCAACGCGTGTGGGACTTTCTGTCGGACGCGCAACACGATGGCATCGCGATGGCCGCGCACGGCGAGGTGATTCCCGAAGCGCCTGAAAGCGGCTTCTATCAGGCCCCGACCTTGCTGCGCGACGTGCCCGCGAGCCACCGCCTCGCGCGCGACGAAGTATTCGGTCCGGTGCTCGCCGCGATGTCGTTCCATGACGAAGCCGAAGCGCTCGCGCTCGCGAACGGCACGCGGTTCGGGCTCGTCGCCGGCATCTGGACACGCGATGGCGCGCGCCAGATGCGCCTCGCCCGACGCGTGCGCTCGGGCCAGGTGTTCATCAACAACTATGGCGCGGGCGGCGGCGTCGAATTGCCGTTCGGCGGCGTCAAGCATTCGGGACATGGCCGCGAGAAAGGCTTCGAGGCGCTGTATGGCTTTACGGTGCTGAAGACGATCGCGATCCGGCACGGCTAGCGGGTGCCGTAGGGCTCGCTCGCGATCGGCGCGAGCAGCACGTTACACGCAACAACGCATCGCTCTATCCATCACAAACAACGGAGACATCATGCGGTTGACAGGTAAAACGGCCATCGTCACGGGCGGCGGTTCGGGTTTCGGCGAAGGCATCGCAAAGACCTTTGCGCGCGAAGGCGCGAACGTCGTGGTCAACGACCTCAACGGGCCGGCCGCCGAACGCGTCGCGAGTGAGATCGCGATTGCGGGCGGCAAGGCGATCGCGGTCCCCGGCAACGTCGCGCAACGCGACGACTGGCGCACGCTGCGCGAGGCCGCGCTGGAAGACTTCGGCAGCGTGCAGATCGTCGTCAACAACGCGGGCACCACGCATCGCAACAAGCCGGTACTCGAGGTGACCGAGGCCGAGTTCGACCGCGTCTATGCGGTGAACGTGAAGAGCATCTACTGGAGCGTGCAGGAGTTCGTGCCGTATTTTCGCGAGCAAGGCGGCGGCAGCTTCATCAATATCGCGTCGACGGCGGGCGTGCGGCCGCGGCCCGGGCTCGTCTGGTACAACGGCAGCAAGGGCGCGGTGATCGTCGCTAGCAAGTCGCTCGCCGTTGAGCTGGGGCCGGAGCGGATTCGCGTGAACTGCGTGAATCCGGTGATCGGTGAGACCGCGCTGTTGTCCGAGTTCATGGGGGTCGAGGATACGCCGCAGAACCGGCAGAAGTTCCTGGCAGGGATTCCTCTCGGGCGGTTTTCGACGCCGCAGGATATTGCGAATGCGGCGCTGTATCTGGCTTCGGATGAGGCGGAGTTTATTACCGGCGTGTGCCTCGAAGTGGATGGGGGGCGCTGCGTGTAGCGGTAGGTGAAGCGCTGCGCACGCACTGCGCGCGCAGTCAGTGTTTTCCCCCAATATCGATTCGTCCTGCAAAAAACCTGCCGCGGATAGAATCGTTCGGCGGCGGCACTTCAATTCCATAAAAATGAGGAGACATAGTCATGGCTAGTCCTGCAAATCCGCTCCACCATCCCGGCGCTGGCGCGCCGCCTTCGACGTTCGAAGAGGCGACTTATCGCAAGGTTACCTGGCGGCTCGCGCCGCTATTGATGCTCTGCTACATCGTTGCCTATCTGGACCGTGTGAACGTCGGCTTCGCGAAGCTGGGGATGAGCACGGATCTTGGCTTGAGCGATGCGGTGTATGGCTTCGGCGCGGGGATTTTCTTCATCGGCTATTTCATCTTCGAAGTGCCGAGCAACGTGATCCTGCATAAGGTCGGCGCGCGTGTCTGGATCGCGCGGATCATGATTTCGTGGGGCGTGATATCCATGCTGACGATGTTAGTCACCACGCCGACGATGTTTTATGTGATGCGCTTTTTGCTCGGGCTTGCAGAGGCGGGTTTCTTTCCTGGGATTATTTTGTATCTCACCTACTGGTATCCGGCGCATCGGCGTGGACGGATGACGACCTGGTTTATGACGGCGATTGCGTTGTCGGGGGTGATTGGTGGGCCGGTGTCTGGGTACATCCTGAAGAACTTCAACGGCGTGAACGGGTGGCACGGGTGGCAGTGGCTGTTTCTGCTCGAAGGGGTGCCGTCGGTGCTGGTCGGGATCATCGTGTTCGTGATGCTCGATGATCGGATTTCGAAGGCTAAGTGGCTGACCCGGGAAGAGCAGCAGTTGCTTGAGAGTCAGGTGTCGGCTGAGGAAGCGACCAAGCACGATATGCCGATTCGGCAGGTACTCACTAGCGGGCGGGTGTTGATGTTGAGCCTCACCTACTTCTCGTTTGTGATGGGGCTTTATGGGGTGAGCTTCTGGTTGCCGACGATTATCAAATCGACCGGCGTTACCGATGCGTTTTTGATTGGGCTGCTATCGGCGGTGCCGTTTGCGGCGGCTGTTGTGGCGATGGTGTTTGTGGCGCGGAGTGCGGATCGGTCGAGGGAACGGCGATGGCATATTGCGTTGCCGGCGTTTCTTGGTGCTGTGGGGCTCGTGCTTTCCGTCGTTTGGGCGCATAACACCCTGCTTGCCATGACTGGGTTGACCCTGGCTACTATGGGCATCCTCACTACACTGCCGCTGTTTTGGAGTTTGCCTACGGCGATTCTGGCAGGCACCGGCGCCGCTGCCGGGATTGCGATGATTAATTCGATTGGCAACCTTGCCGGTTTCCTTAGTCCTTATGCTGTGGGGTGGTTGAAGGAGGTTACCGCGGCGAACGATTCGGGGATGTATATGTTGGCGGCGTTCATGGTGCTGGGCGGTTTGCTTGCTATTAGTGTGCCGGCGAGGATGGTTAATAAGTAACCTTGGCCGATGATGAACTGGCTAGCGGCCCGGCACGAACAACCCGCCGCGCCTCGAAACCGTCGTGGCACGGTGTTCCTTTTGCGCAAAGGTGATTTCGATGTCCGGCACTTCCGGCGCCAACGCCCCGCGCCTAAAGTCAGGTCAGCCTTCGGATGCGGATCCTCACAAATGGAACCGCGCGAAGCCCCCTCAAAACTCAAAAGGAGCAAAACCATGCTGACCAGGACATCCCCCGCGCTTCTCACCAAACCGAATGTCGCCACGGAAGACGCGCAATACTTCGAATACACTTCGTCCGCCAATCCGATTGGCGCGAAGCTCATCTCGCGTGTGCCGTTCTGCAGCTTCTCGCCTTCGCTTTATGCAGACGGCGCAACCCGAGTCGTGCCGCTTGACCTGTCTGCGGAGTTGGGCTGCCCGGGTCCCGCGACCGGTCCCGGCTTGAGCGCCAACTTCCTGCGCATCAATGCGGGCGACGCGTTGACACTCGATCCCAATGCGACCTCGCAGGTCTGCTACGTCATTAGCGGAGCGGGTAGCGTGCAGCAGTCCGAAACGAGCTTCCCGTTTTCGATGGGCGATTTCTTCACGTTCCCGGGCGGCCATGCCACGGTGCTGTCCGCTGCTGCGACGGCCACGCTCTATTACGTCAATGACGCGCCACTGCTCACCTATCTTGGTACCACCGGGGTACATGCGCGCTTTGCGCCGACACGCTATCCGGCCGCCGAGGCGCAGGCAGCACTGCGCGCGGTCGCGGAACAAGCGAACGCGGGTCGTCGCAACCGCATCAGCGTACTAATGGGCAACACCAACTTTCCGCAGACGCGCACGGTCACGCATGTGTTGTGGGCGATGTTCGGCATCGTGCCGCCCAACTCGGTGCAGAAGCCGCACCGGCACCAGTCGATTGCACTCGACTTCATCGCCGGCGGCAAGCCGGGTGTCTATACGCTGGTCGGAACGGAACTGGACAGGGATGGCAATATCGTGAACCCGACCCGGGTCGATTGGGAAGCGGGAATGGCATTCGTCACGCCGCCGGGACACTGGCATGCGCATTTCAACGAAACGAACGAAAACGCCTATGTGATTCCGATCCAGGATGCAGGCTTGCAGACTTACCTGCGCACGCTAGACATCCGCTTCGCCCATTAAGGCTGACGCTCCAGTGCGAGTCCGTCGTCCCAGTACGGCGGCTCGCCAAACGCCTCGGCATAGAAATCCACGAAGGCGCGCACCTTCGACGAGACGATCTTCTTCGGTGGGTAGACCGCCCAGACCGCGGGTTCGGCTCGTCCGGTGCGTGCTTCCCATTCCGGTAGCACGTGCTGCAAGCGTCCTCCGCGCAGGGCCGTAGAGGCGAGCCATGTCGGCAGGAGCGCCACGCCACAACCGGCCACGGCGAGCGCGAGCACGGCTTCGGAGTCGTCAGCGCGCAAGCGCCCCTGCAACTCCACCAGCACCTGTTCCTGTTCTTGCGACGCCCGCGCGTCCGCGGTGACCAGCGTGAAATACCATTTGTCGTCCGGGACCAGGGACACGCGAAGCGCATCGCGCGCGGCCAGATCGCCAGGCACACGCGGTGTGCCGCTACGCGCGAAATACGCCGGGCTGCCACAGACGATACGACGATGCGGTGCCAGGCGCCTCGCCATCAATGACGAATCGGGCAGCACGCCGGTACGGATCGCCACATCAATGCCCGCATCGATCATGTTGAGCGTTTCGTCCGTAGAGACGATGTCGAGGTCGATATCAGGATAGCGCGCCATGAAGGCCGGCAGATGCGGCACGATGTGCAGGCGGCCGAATGCCGGTGGCATTGTCACGCGCAGCACGCCTTGTGGCGTGCGATTTAGCGACGACGTCACTTCGCGCGCGTCATCGAGTGCTTGCAACGCTAACAAGGCGTGTTCACGAAACAGCCGGCCGCCTTCTGTCAGGACGAGGCCGCGCGTCGACCGGTTGAATAGGGCGATGCCCAGATCTCTTTCGAGTTCGCTGACGTAGCGGGAGACAGTCGAGGTCTTGACTGACAGTGCATTGGCCGTCTTGCTGAAGCTCTGCAGTTCCGCTGCGCAAACGAAGGCCCGTACTGCGGCGAAGTAGTCCATGGACTGTCTGACGTGGATGGAATTACCGGGCTTTTGCCGAGACCGGTAGTGTACTGCCCCGGCGCGGGCGAGTGTCGCTCGTTCCCCGGCTGCAGCCCGGCAGCGATTGGCGGCACGCGACCCCTTCGAGTCACTCAATCCACGTTGACGAATGTCCCCTTGCTGCCCTACAGGAGGCCATCGTCAATCTATTCGCCCCGAAGGGCTTTTCAAGTCAAGGCCGAAGGTAGTCCATTGGCAGCACTTACTGGCGGATCAGTCATACCTTTGCCGGGATTCAACGGCATCGGGAGCACCCGTCAAAAAATGTTCATGGTCAAGCGGCCCAGATGGACTATATACAAACGAGGGGCGGCGAATGGCTGTACGTCCAACGAAAACCGCCCTTGACTCAGGTCCGCGAGAGCCGCAGTCAAGCCGAACGGAGATGTACGACGCCGAATAGTCGCGACCCGTCTTTTCCCACATAGACCGGTCAGTGGATCGCAGCGTTAGCATCATTGCCGGGGGCGACGCGCTCCCGACCAATCCACCGCTGCCCGATGTTCCCTGTTCGACCTCCTTAACCACCGTGTAGTCAACGCGACAAGGGGTGAAGTAATGAAACAGCTCGCGAACTGGCTAACGCTCCTGCAGGTCTGCCTGTAGCCCAATTTATCAAGGACGTAACGCACAGCTACCTGCTCTGCCCACTCGTCCATCCGACGTCACCCGTTCGCTCGTCGTCCACGCAAGGAGTACGCCATGTCATTTATCACGTGCCGTTTAACGTTTCTATTGCGAACCATCGCGTTCGCGACGGCGTTAGGATTCGCTTCAATCAGCATTGCGCAAGCCGATTCGGAGGTCGATCCGCCAGGAGCGGTTTACGTTCTGTCAAACCAGCCGTCCGGGAACTCGGTTCTTGTCTATTCGCGCGCTGCCAACGGAATACTGAACTACGAGGCCACGTACTCAACTGGCGGTAAAGGAGCCGGCACGGGAGCCGATCCACTAGGCTCGCAGGGTTCCCTAACGTTGGCAGCGGGCTTTCTCTTCGCCGTGAATCCGGGCAGCAATGATGTTTCGCTGTTCGCGGTCGACGGCAGCAAACTGACGCTGCTCGACAGAAAACCATCGGGTGGTCAAATGCCCGTCAGCGTGACAGTCAAGGGGCCCATCGCGTATGTGCTTAATGCCGGAGGCACACCGAACATCAATGGCTTTATCGTCGACGCGTTTGGCAAGCGTCTCGTTCCATTACCAGGCTCACAACGACCACTTGCCGGCGGAAACTCCGCCCAGCCCGCGCAAGTGACGTTTGCGCCGGAAGGCAACGAACTGCTCGTGACCGAAAAGGGCACACAACTCATTGACACGTATTATGTCGGCTTCACCGGCTACGCCTCGAAGACTCCAACCCCCCATGCGTCAAACGGCGTCACGCCGTTCGGGTTTTCCATCACGACCCGGGGTTATGCGATCGTCTCCGAGGCCGGGTCTGGTTCTGTTTCCTCATATGAGGTCGAGGACAGCAAACATCTGACTTCCATCAGTGCGGCAATTCCCTTGGGCCAGAGCGCCCCTTGCTGGCTTGTCACCACGGGCGATGGACGTTTTGCCTACACGGCCAATGCCGGGAGCGACTCGATCAGCAGTCTGCGGATCGCGGCGGACGGTACAGTACGCTTGCTCAATCCGACTGCAGGCACACTCAGCGCTCCCCTTGACATGGCGCTCAGTGGTCACAGCAAATTCCTCTACGTTCGTGAAGGTAACGGCGCTGTGAGTGGCTTTCGCGTGATGCCAGACGGAACACTCGAGCCACTTGGCTCAGTCACCGGCGTACCGTCGGGGGCACAAGGGATCGCGGCGCGCTAGACACATCTCCCCCCGCGCGGGGAGATGTGCACGCGGGATCATGCTTTCGTATCCCTGTATCGGCAGCCTTCGCGCGAGAACGTTGCCGGTACCGCTGAGCACCCGCCATACGGGTAGCGACACGCTGCGTCTATCTGGCGGTCATCCTCCAGCCAGATCAGTACCATCCGATTCGGCGAGCGGCGCAACGCATCCTACACTTAAGTTCAACCGCGCAGGCTTGCACGTGGCTGCGCCACAAATTGGGCCGAACGCATATTGCGCTGATGGCCATCGATAGCGAGCATGGCGCGGTCGCGTTCGGCGGCGACCGAGGGATTCGTATCGTCTCCGGATATGTCTCAGATGCTAACCACCAAGGAGGCGGTTTATGAACAGTAAGTTAGCCAACCCGGCGCCGCTCGGGCTCGCTGGATTCGCATTCACCACATGGATGCTCAGCATGGTGAACGCCGGCTGGTTCGACAAGGATGCCTTGGGGCTCGTGCTGGCGCTAGCGTTCGCTTTCGGCGGCACGGCGCAGATGATCGCGGGCGTGCTCGAATTTCCACGCGGCAATACGCTAGGCACAGTGGCGTTCCTCAGTTACGGCGCCTTCTGGTGGTCCTTTGCGCTGTTTGCCGCGTTCCTGGGCACCAACGTGCCTGAGGCCTTCATCGGCTGGTATCTGTTTGTGTGGGGGGTCTTCACGTTCTACATGTGGATCGGCTCGCTGCACACGAGTACGTCTGTGCAACTGGTGTTTCTCTCGCTGTGGGTCACTTTTCTGCTGTTGGCGATCGGCGCATGGACAGGTATGGGCCTTGCCACGCGGGCCGGCGGCTATGTAGGCTTGATTACCGCTCTACTGGCGTTCTATGCGTCGGCGGCGATGGTAATCAACGAAAGCTTCGGACACACCGTGCTTCCGACACACGACTGGGCACAAGCCCATCCGCAAGCGGCCTAGCCACTCGGCGCGGGTCGGCCGGCGTGCAGCAAGCGCGCCGGCCAGTCAGGCCTGCGGTGCTCCATGGAGACGGAGACCAAGTCTGAGTATCGAGTCTTTCCGGTATCAGCTAAGTGGGTCGAGAAATGTGGACCGACTGGACTCGTTACGAGGCGATGAATCGCCGTTCGATGGAGGAACTCTGATGTTCGAACGAATACCCCTGACAATTCGCGCTATCGGCGGCTGTGATCGCTGGCCGGCTCTACGACGTCGTAAACGTGTCAGGGCGCTGCTCTGATGGCGTCCCACGGCCGGCGTCGCCTTCGTCTTGTCTGAGGAGTGGGCCGTGCCGAGCACACGGCATTGCGGCACCCGTTGCTGTCGCGGCGGCGCAACGTCCTACGCCTGCTGCAAAATCTCCATTGCACGAATCGTGTCACCCAGCGCGTCCATTGCCAGGTAGGCAACGAACTGTGTGCCGATAGCGGCAGCCGAAACGCCGCGAAGGTTGATTCCCCCGGTAGCCAACTTTTGGGTCAACTCTGCAATGATGCCCGGCCGGTCGGGGCCCATCACCCGCACCGAGTGAAGACTCGGGAGGACGTTGAACCCCACCTGCGAGGCGGCACGAATTTCTCGGTCGTTCTGAAGCGGCGCGAGAAACACGACTGCCTTCCCGGGTGCTTCCGCAGTTCGACGGGAGATGATGAATTGCAGGTTCGCTCCGGCATCTCGCAGGACACTTAACACTTCGGCGAGACCGCCGGGCCTGTCCTCGATTGTGGCCGCCCATACGTCGACACGTTCAACGAGCAGATCCATGGCGCCTCTCCCGTTTGATGAACCCCAATGAAAATTTAG
Organism: Paraburkholderia tuberum STM678; assembly: GCF_902833905.1. Classification (GTDB taxonomy): domain Bacteria; phylum Pseudomonadota; class Gammaproteobacteria; order Burkholderiales; family Burkholderiaceae; genus Paraburkholderia; species Paraburkholderia tuberum. The sequence continues at coordinate 72,327 of NZ_CADFGP010000007.1, forward strand.
TTCAGGGTTGAGCGACCGGCAAGTCAACGCTCGTCGTCGCGCTAACACCATTGGCCCTCGGGATGCAGCTCTTTGACAGGGAATACGTTGCTTGGCATTGCATCCGCCCTGGCCTTAAATTCGTTATGCAGCGCACGGACTGTCGCGCCTGGTGTCCAGACCCATGAGACAGGTCAAAAGACGCGCTGCCGCGGGTAGCGTGGGACACCTCGTGTCCCTGGGCACCTAGAAGCAAGGAGGAACTGTCATGTCACGAGACAAGTCATCGCGCCGCGCTTCCGCAGAGCAACAAGCGGCCGAGGTTTCCGAGGCGCAAATCGCCGTGCACTGGCCTGAAGAGGAATATTTCCCGCCGCCCGCCTCGTTCATCGCCCAAGCCAATCTGACAGACGCGGGAGTGTTCGCACGTTTCTCTCTCGACAAATTCCCCGAGTGCTTCAAGGAGTTCGCGGACCTTCTCGACTGGTACAGGTACTGGGACACGATGTTCGACGCGAGCAATCCTCCGTTCTGGCGCTGGTTCGTCGGTGGCCGGATCAATGCCTGCTACAACTGCGTGGATCGTCACCTCGCCGCCTACCGGAACAAGGCCGCGATCCATTTCGTGCCAGAGCCCGAGGACGAGACGGTCCAGCATGTCACCTACCAGGAACTTTATGTCCGCGTAAGCGAGTTCGCGGCCATGCTACGCGACTTCTGCGGTCTAAAAGCCGGTGACCGGGTTACTCTCCATATGCCTATGGTGGCGGAGCTGCCCATCACGATGCTCGCCTGCGCCCGGCTCGGAGTGATTCACTCGCAGGTATTTAGCGGCTTCAGCGGCGCGGCCTGCGCCGACCGCATCCTGGATTCCGAGAGCCGTCTGCTGATTACGATGGACGCTTACTGGCGTGGCGGCAAGCTGATCGATCACAAGGAAAAAGCCGACACCGCGTTCGCCGAAGCTGCCGGGAAGGGTCACCAGGCCGAGAAGGTTCTGATCTGGCAGCGGTATCCGGGCAAGTATTCGAGTCCGACGCAGCTCGTGGAAGAACGCGATGTCATCGTCAACGACGCCCTCAAGGCGTTTCGCGGCAAACGTGTCGAGCCCGTGCAGATGCCCGCTGAGGCACCGCTATTCCTCATGTATTCGAGCGGTACCACGGGCCGCCCTAAGGGGTGCCAGCATTCCATTGGAGGCTACCTCGCCTACGTCGCCTGGACATCGAAATACATCCAGGACATCCACCCCGAGGATGTGTATTGGTGCATGGCCGACATCGGCTGGATTACCGGTCACTCCTACATTGTCTACGGCCCGCTCGCGCTCGCGGCCTCGTCGGTCGTGTACGAAGGCGTGCCCGTCTACCCCGATGCCGGGCGCCCTTGGCGAATTGCCGAAAACCTCGGCGTCAATATCTTCCACACGTCGCCGACTGCGATCCGCGCATTGCGGCGCAGCGGACCGGACGAACCCGCGAAGTACAGCTATCACTTCAAGCACATGACGACCGTGGGCGAACCCATCGAGCCCGAAGTCTGGAAGTGGTATCACCGGTCTGTCGGGAAGGGGGAGGCCGTCATTGTCGACACGTGGTGGCAAACTGAAACGGGCGGGTTCCTTTGCAGCACGGTGCCGGCGTTGCACAAGATGAAGCCCGGCAGTGCCGGTCCGGGAATACCTGGCATTCATCCGGTGATTTACGACGACGCCGGTAATGAACTTGCAAGCGGTTCCGGCAAGGCGGGCAACATCTGTATTCTCAATCCGTGGCCCGGCGCGTTTCAGACCATCTGGAGAGCCCCGGAGCGCTACGTGAAAACGTACTATGCCCGCTACTGCCGGGATCCCAAGAGCAAGGACTGGCGCGACTGGCCCTACATGGCGGGAGACGGTGCTGTCGACGCTGCGGACGGCTACTTCCGGATTCTCGGTCGCATCGACGACGTGATCAACGTCGCCGGCCATCGCCTCGGTACCAAAGAAATCGAGTCAGCCGCCCTGCTTGTCCCCGAAGTCGTCGAAGCGGCTGTCGTGCCCGTCGCCGACGAGATCAAGGGCAGAGTGCCCGAACTGTATGTTTCGTTAAAGCCCGGAGTGGAAGCTTCGGAGGAGCTTGCAAAGCGGGTCACAAACTCGGTGGTCGATCGGATCGGAGCCATCGCGAAGCCGCACCGGGTGGTCATTGTTCCGGACATGCCCAAGACCCGGTCGGGCAAGATCATGCGGCGCGTGCTCGCAGCACTTTCAAACCATCAAGACCCCGGAGACGTATCCACGCTGGCTAACCCGGAGGTCGTTGACAGTCTGCGGGAGCTCGTGAAGTAATGGGGGCTACGTCCATGATCATCACGCGGCGCGCGCGGCGGGCGGGCGGCCATCGGGCGCCGCAGCCTTCGTCACCCATGTGACTCGACTCATAGGGAAAACTGGCCGGTCACCGCGGCCATTATCGATTGGTCCTGCGAAAACTCCCGCGTCAATCCTTTTCCGCCACCCGCCCCGGCTGCACAGCCGGCATCCTGCGATAGATCGTGTTCCGCGAGACCCCGAGCGCACGCGCCGCGGCAGACACGTTTCCGCCGTGGCGCGCCAGCGTCATCGCAACCACAGAGGTGGCAACATCCTGCAGCCGAGCACCGTCGGGCCGCGACGCATCGCCAGCAGCGGGGGCATCCGCAGCCGAACCGGCCGAAATGGCTGAAGAGCTCGAAGCGGCCGACGCAGCAGAGTCCCCCTGTCCAACCTCGCCGTCGCCGCAACCCGCGCCCCCCACATCATCCAAAAAATCATCCGGCAAATGCTCCCAGCGAATCACCCAATCCTCCTCCACCATCGCCGCCGCGGTCCGCAGCAGATTAGCCAGTTGCCGACAGTTACCCGGCCACGCATGTCGCCCGAACACCGCCATCACATCAGCCGCAACGCTGAGCGCCTGCCGCCCCCCGCTTTCGACTGATTCCCACCGCAACATCTTTTGAACGACGACCGCGAGATCGCTCCGCTCACGCAACGCCGGCAACCGAACCGCAAGCCCGTTGATCCGATAGTAAAGATCCTCGCGAAACTGGTTCTGCGCGATCATCTCGCGCAAGTTGCGGTGGGTCGCGCAAATAATGGAGACATCGACAGGAACCGCCCGCGTCGCCCCAAGCGGCGTCACAACCCGCTCCTGCAAAACACGCAGCAACCGCACCTGCAACGAATACGGCATATCCCCGATCTCATCGAGAAACAGCGTGCCTCCATTCGCCTGCATCAGCTTGCCGATCGCCCCTTTACGCCGCGCGCCGGTAAACGCGCCCTCTTCATACCCGAATAGCTCAGATTCGATCAGCGACTCCGGAATCGAAGCACAGTTGACCGCAACAAACGGCCCATCACCTCGCGGCGAATCGTTATGAATCGCCTGCGCGAGCAACTCCTTGCCGGTACCGGTCTCGCCGGTGATCAGAATCGGAATATCCTTGCCGAGCACCTTGCGAACCTTCGCGATCAGTGCGGACACACGAGCATCGCCAGTATCGAGATCACCGAGCCGCGACAGTCCCGCAGCCGGTTGACGCGCATTCGCACACACCGGTCGCGGTGCGACTGCACCCTGCACATCGACGGCTCCACGCCCCAGCCCAAACGACGCCCGCCTGAACTGCCCGCGCGCGCAAACCACCGCACCGTTGTGCAAATTCAGCATCAGATGCGGCGCGACGCCATGCACCAAACGATCGATCAATTGCGCATACGAGATCTGAAATAGCGACGACAGCGTATGCGCGCGCAACGCAGCGAGCGACAAGCCCAACTGAAACTGCGCACTTCGATTCGCGGACAGAAAGCGCCCATCATCGGTAAACGCAATGATCCCTTCCATCAGCGTGCCGAGAAATTCCGGCCGTCCGTGAAAAGACACTTGCAGCACGTCACGAAACGCAGTCGAGAACAGATGGTTTTCGATCATCTGCACCGACATCTTCGCGAGTGCCGTCGTGTGCTGGTGATAGCTGCGGTGGTCGCCCGTCACGTCGAGCACGCCGATCAGATCGCCGTACGGATCGAGAATCGGCACACTCGAACAGGTCAGGAAGCGGTTCGCCGCCAGATAGTGCTGGTCCCCATGAACGACCATCGCACACCCCTCGGCCAGCGAGGTACCGATCGCGTTGGTCCCCTGACGATCCTCGGCCCAGTTCGCGCCAGGGCGCAGCGCCACTTTTTCCGCGCGATGCAGAAAGTCGTCATCGCCGATCGAATGCAGGATCAACCCTTCGGCGTTGGTCAGCACGATCATGCTTTGCGTGTTGACGATCTGCTCGCGCAGCGTCTCCATGACCGGCATCGCATGCGCGCACAGCACCTGGTTCTGTTCGCGCTGCAGCGCGAGTCCCGTGCCGGACAGGATGTCGTAATCCGGCCGGATCGATGCGCGCAGGCCGAACGTCTCGGAGCGTTCGTGGGCTTTCTGGATCGCCGGTGCGGGCCAACCTTTGGAGCGGTTAGCCGCCGCCACGCCGAGCGGATGAACGTCGTCGCGCATTGTCTCCTCCTGAATGCGCCCGGGTCGTGCCGGACGCTTTGATGCGTGTCAACAGAATACTCCCTTTGTCAGTCCGCCCGACGCGTGCGGCGACCCCGCGCGGGCCCGCATCCTTGATCTGCGTCAGCGTCGGCCGAATCTGCGGCGTTTCTGAACACCCGCTGCCCGCGCAACTGTTCCGAAACGGAACACTTCCGCCATCCAGCTCACCGCAGTCCCTTAAATAGCCCACTTCGATGCATTGGTACGGTTCGTGCCTGATGTGGTCCCGCGCAGTCACCCGATCACCATCACAAAACGGAGACAAGTGATGAATCCATTTGACCTGAAAGCACTCGGCATCGACATCGAGTATCCCTATCGCCAGCGTTACGAAAACTACATCGGCGGCAAGTGGGTACCGCCGGCCGGCGGCGACTATTTCGACAACGTGTCGCCGATCAACGGGCAGCCGTTTTGTCGCGTGCCTCGCTCGAGCGCTGCCGATATCGACCTCGCCATCGACGCCGCGCACGCAGCGCGCCGCAAATGGGCGAAGACCTCGGTGACAGAGCGCGCGAACCAGTTGCTGGCGGTGGCCGAGCGCATGGAGAAGAACCTGAAGCTGCTAGCGGTCGCCGAGACGATCGACAACGGCAAGCCGCTGCGCGAAACGATGGCCGCGGACCTGCCGCTCGCCGTCGATCATTTCCGCTATTTCGCGGGCTGCATCCGCGCGCAGGAAGGCGGCATCTCGGAGATCGACGACAACACGGTCGCTTATCACTTTCACGAGCCGGCTGGGGTGGTCGGTCAGATCATCCCGTGGAATTTTCCGCTGCTGATGGCCGCATGGAAGCTCGCCCCCGCGCTCGCGGCCGGCTGCTGCGTCGTGATGAAGCCCGCCGAGCAGACGCCGGCTTCGATACTCGTGCTGGTCGAACTGATCGGCGACCTGTTCCCCGCCGGGGTCATCAACATCGTCAACGGCTTCGGCAAGGAAGCGGGCGAAGCGCTCGCCACCAGCAAGCGCATCGCGAAGATCGCGTTCACCGGCTCGACGCCGGTCGGCAAGCGCATCCTGCACGCAGCCGCGGACAACCTGATCCCGTCGACGGTCGAACTCGGCGGCAAGAGCCCGAACATCTTCTTCGCCGACGTGCTCGATCGCGACGACGCGTTCCTCGACAAGGCGCTCGAAGGTCTCGCGATGTTCGCGCTGAATCAGGGCGAAGTGTGCACGTGCCCGTCGCGCGTGCTGGTTCAGGAGTCGATTTACGAGCGCTTCATCGAGAAGGCGATCGCCCGGGTGGAACGCATCAAGGCTGGCCATCCGCTGAACCTCGAAACGATGATCGGTGCGCAGGCATCGCAGCAGCAGCTCGACAAGATCCTGTCGTATATCGACATCGGCCGGGACGAAGGGGCGCAGTGCCTCGTCGGCGGCGAGCGCGCAACCCCTGGCGTCGGCCTCGGCGAGGGTTTCTACGTGAAGCCGACGATGCTGTTCGGCAACAACGATATGCGTGTGTTCCAGGAGGAGATCTTCGGGCCGGTCGCCTCGGTGATGACGTTCAAGGACGAACAGCAAGCGATCGAACTCGCGAACGACACGTACTATGGCCTCGGCGCGGGCGTGTGGACTCGCGAAGGTACCCGCGCTTACAAGATGGGACGCGAGATCGAGGCGGGACGCGTGTGGACCAACTGCTATCACCTGTATCCGGCGCATGCGGCCTTCGGTGGCTACAAGCAGTCGGGGATCGGGCGCGAAACACACAAGATGGCGTTGTCGAACTATCAGCAGACGAAGTGTCTGCTGGTCAGCTATCAGGCGGAGGCGCTGGGGTTCTTCTAAGCGAAGGGCGCGTCGTCTATGGACGGCGCGTGCCGAAGAATGCAGCCGTGCGGCGTGGTGGCCGCTCCGGCTGCATCAATCGATGCGAAATCACGAAGTCCCCTCAGACCTCAGTCCGCCTCGACTTCTCTTCTGGAAGCCGTGAGATCACGTTCGCCCGACAAATCAAACAAATTGCCTGCATAGGCTAAAAATTCATCCAATTCCGAATGCTCCTGGTTGCCCCGCTCCCGATACTGTCGTTCGCACATAACAGGGGATGACCGATGAAGAACGGCAACGGCCAACCGATGATCCGGCTCGCAGACAAGACGACGCACGACGGCACGGTCATCGAGGCCGCGACAGACCTCATGCACATGGGCATCCCGGTTGCACTCGATGGACACGGCGTCGAGTGTCCGAGGTGTGGCGGTGTCTATCCGATCATCGCGACCGGCCAGCGAACCCACAACGGCAAGCGGGTCAGCCATGCCGGCGACAGGACGGGCTGCGGCGCGATCCTGATCGCTTCATGATCGCTTCCCGATTGCCACGAAACACCGAGCTCCTTGCACGCATGGTCGAACCCGCGCAAGACCGCACGCTAGGTCTTTCCAGTGACGCACTACCCACATGGGGCAATGAGCCTTTGCTGGCTCCGCTACGCCTGCGCGGCACCGAATCCCTGGGCAAGCTCTATCGATACACGCTCGATGTGGCGACGATCGAAAGTCCGACGCTCGGATTGTGGCAAGCAAAGGAACTGGTCGTACCCGACAACCTGATTGGCAAAGTCATCGACATTTCGATCGCGTTCGACGGCAACGGATTGTTCGGTCAACAGGAGTTGAAACCCGGTGACGTGGCACACGTGGGCGCGGGCCGCCGCACGATTTCGGGCCTCGTCACAGGCGTGAAACAGACCGGCACCGACGACCGGCGCGCCCATTACCGCTTCGTCGTGCGCCCCTGGCTGTGGCTGGCCACGAAGAACCGCGAAAGCAGGATCTTTCAGGACGCGAGCGTGGTGGACATCACCGACCGGATACTCAAGGAGCGTTATCACTTTCCGGTCGTGATGGAGTTGGGCGCGACCGGTCTGTGCGAAGGCTACCCAAAGCGGGACCATGTCCGGCAGATGTGGGAATCCGATTTCGAATTCCTCACGCGGATCTGGAGAGAATGGGGAATCTACTATCTGTTCGACGGAATGACGCTGGTACTGTGCGATTCGCCCGGCTCGCACAAACAGCACGACAACGGCTACGACACTATCCGCTATCACGCGCCTGACAGCCGGCACGTCGACGAAGAACACATTCACAGGCTCGAGGTCTCGCGTCAGATCACGACGGGCAAGGTCAGTCTGATCGACTACGACTACACGCGCCCCGGCATGCACTTCGAGGGCGAGTACGAGAGCTTCAGCGAACGGGCCTTCGACAACATCGAGCAACACGGCTGGGGCGACTACTCGCAACCGCTCGCCGGCGAGATGGGATTGTCGGGTAGGCGAAACAACTTCCGCAATGAAGCCGAACACCTCGCGAGCGTGCGCGTCGATGCAATGCGCTGCCACCGGCTGCGTCTGAAGGGCCGAGGGAATCTGCGCGGCCTGACAACCGGCAAAACATTCTGGCTCGACAACCATCCGCAATGCGACATCAACGCCGAGTACCTGGCGGTATCGACCACACTCGACATTCGCAACGCGCCGCAGAACACACAGCCGTCCGGTAACGACACGAACGACGCGTTGCGCCAGTGCGTGACCAGCTTCGTGCTTCAGCCTGCCAATACATTCTTCAGAAACCGCCCGAAGAAAAAGCCGCGCTGCGCGGCGGAAACGGCGATCGTGGTTGGGCCCGAGCACCAGCCGATCTGGGTCGATGGATACGCGCGCGCCAAGGTGCGTTTCGTGTGGGACCGGCTTGGCCCGACAAACGAGAGCGCCAGTTGCTGGGTGCGCGTGTCGTCGCCGTGGCAAGGCAATGGCTTCGGCGCGATCTATCCGCCGCGTGTCGGTCAGGAGGTCATGGTCAGCTACCACGAAGAGGACCCGGACAAGCCGTACGTATCGGGCCGGATGATCAATGGCTGGAACCAGCCGCCCTGGAAGCTACCGGATAACCAGGCACTTTCAGGCGTCTTGAGCAGTGAGCTCAAAGGTGGCTGCGACGGCCAGACCAATCACGTCGTACTGGATGACACGCCGGGCCAACTCCAGGCACAGCTCGCCAGCGATCACGCACGCTCGCGCCTCGTGCTGGGCTACAACACGCAGGTCGTGCGCGAGGCCGGCCGACAGCAGGCACGCGGTGAAGGCTGGGAACTGGCCACCGACGCCTGGGGTGTCGCGCGCGCCAACAGAGGCGTGCTGTTCACCACGGAGGCGCGTCGCGGCGCGACCGCGCCGGCAAAGGATCTCGGCGAGACCGTGGCGCGCCTCACGCAGGCGCGCGATATCCACGAGAACCTCGCGGGTCTCGCGCGGCAGTATGAGGCACAGGAGCAACAGACCAGTCAAAGCGACGTATCGCGGGCCATCAAGGCGCAGAACGAGGCGATACGCGGCGTCGCGGCGCGTGCGGACCTTCCCTTCCCGCAACTCAGCGCACCCGACATGGTGCTGGCCAGCGCGGCGGGGGTCGGTCTCACCGCAGCGCAAAGCACGCACGTGGCGAGTATCGAACACATCGCGCTCACAGCGGGCGGACACGTCAGCATGGCCGCGGCGAAATCGCTGTTGGCGTCGGCAATCAACGGCGTGCGGGTGTTCACGCAGAATCTCGGCATCAGGCTCAAGGCCGCGTCAGGCAAGGTGCGAATCGACGCGCAGAGCGATGATGTCGAGGTCATCGCGCAGCGGGTCGTCAGCATCATCAGTAGAACCGATTCGATCAATCTGATGGCCAGCAAAGAGATCGTGCTCCATGCGGGAAGCACGAAGGTGGTGATCAATTCGGAAGGGTACAGGGTCTATACGGATGGAGAGCATCGGGTCCATGCGCGTGGTCATCAAACTGACAGGCCAGCGGCGCGGCCTGTCAATGTGCCGGTAACGCCCGGAAAGCCGGGCAAGCTGGCCGCGCATCACGTTCTGATCGAACACGATACGGGCTTTGCACTGCCGAACCAGCCGTACCGGATCACGCTCGACGATGGTCAGGTGATTCAGGGCGTGACCAATGCGCTTGGAGAAACGAGTCTCGTCACGAGCAATCTTCTTGCATTCGCGACGGTTGAACTGTTCGCCGCGAGTGAACCGGACAAGGTTATTGCGGTGAGCAGAGGCGCGGTGATCAGGGAGGCGGACGAGCCGTTTGCGGGCGCAGTGCCCAACGCCGAGAAACGCACCGCCAGGGTCGCAGGAAGGGCCGTGGCCTCTCCCAATCAAAGCGCGACGACGGAAGACAAGCCGCCCGAATTCGTTTCGTGTGATCCGATGAACTTCGGCCTGCGCTTTTATCACTTCATCAACGGTGCGACCGAGGCTGATGCGCCGGCCGGTGTGTCGATGCGCAAGGATGTTGAATATCCGGTGACCAAGGCTTATACGGCTGCAATTAAAACCGCGTTGCAGGGAATCGATTGGGCCGGGTTGCCGTGGCCTTTGACTTCCAGTTCGATAGAGACGATTCAAAACGCGGTCACGCCGCAATTGGAAATCGCGCTTAGTGAGGGGCCCTTTGGATTGCCACGACGCGATGCCGCCAACTCGGAAAATGGTGGTGCCATGCCAAAGCTTGTGATTGTCGATCCACAGCGGGCAACGCAGTACGCCCTGCGGCAGGATGTCAGCGCCGCGTTTATCGGTGACGATTGGGCTATCGCCGTCAACGAGAGCGAGATTGCACGCATCGTCGAACTGATGGACCAGCCGGCTTCGCTGGATCACCGCCTCAGGGCATTTGCCGACACGCTGTATCACGAGTCTCGCCACTGCCAACAGTACTTCTGGATGCTTTCTTTGCTTCAGCATTTTCCAGACGACTACAGGGAGCTGCCGAATATCCGCTTGGTGTATTGGTCGACGATGCTAAAAAAGGCCTATACGGCGGCTGGAAACACGCAGCTACCCGACGATCACCGCGTTCACATCGGTCTGCACAGGATGCTTGTATTCCACTACTACTGGCTGATCTCCTGCATGCAGGACAAGCCGGGCTGGGAGTACGTCAGGCGAGATCTCCCGAGTGCTGAAAGGAAGGTATGTGACCTGCTGAATGTCTCCGCTGAAACAGCTCAAAAAATGGTGCAATTCGAAACCGGCTATAGGAGCCAGATTCATGAAGAAGATGCCTACGCCTGCGCGGAAGTGGTTCAGGCCTACTGGCGCAATCCTGGTGATCCTCTCGTTCGCAACCCCGGTACATGCACGGCTCAGTACGCTGACGCCCTCAGGATCGTCGGGGCCAGGAGCTGAGATGAGACCGATCGTGACCGACGCCCAGCGCGACATGGCCTTGAGAATATTGACCACGGCAATGGCGATCCTGCGGGACGACCAGCCCTTCGATCCCGCACATACGATTTTCGGCCGCATTATCGCGGCGCGGCCTGAGCGCGGCGTGGTAGGTGTTACGGAGTATTGCTTCGAGAATCCGGCGTTCCCACGGACGGAAATCACCGTAGTTGTGATACCCGATCCGCTCGACCGCTCTGCCGACCGCGCGCAGGTCAAGCAAGTCATGCTGGACTTCACGATCCGCTTCAGTCCACTGTTGACAGACATTAACCGTTCGACGCTGGAAGACCTCCTCCATGTCGATATCGGCTACTGGATCGACGGCAACGGCGAGCGGCGACCCGGCAACGATATGGGGACAGTGCCGCCGCACGTTCGTCTGCATCACTATCGCTATCGTGCTTCGAATCTGTCAACGAGCCGGTTTCCGGTGGACGTCGAATTTGCTTTCGGCGACCCCGACCCAAACGATCCGACGCCGGACGAACCCAAAACGCCGGTCCTGATGGACGTTCGCCTCAATCGTGACTATTCCGCGTTGAAACGGCAACACCGTGAATGAAGCCCGTCTTGAACAGCAGGTGGCAACGCGCCACGGCGCGCGGAAGTGGTTCAGGCCTACTGGCGCAATCCTGGTGATCCTCTCGTTCGCAACCCCGGTACATGCACAGCTCAGTACGCTGACGCCCTCAGGACCGTCGGGGCCAGGAACTGAGATGAGACCGACTGTGACCGACGCCCAGCGCGACATGGCCTTCAGAATATTGACCACGGCAATGGCGATCCTGCGGGACGACCAGCCCTTCGATCCCGCGCATACGATTTTCGGCCGCATTCTCGCGGCGCACCCACTGCGCGGTCGTGTAGGTGGTATGCAGTACTCCTTCGTCAATCCGGCATTTCCGCGGACGCAAATCATTCTATTTGTGGTACCCGATCCGGCCGCCCCCTCCGCCGACCGCACGAAGGGCAAGCAAGTCGCGACGCACTTCACGATCCGTTTCAGTCCACTGTCGACAGACATTAACCGTTCGACGCTGGAAGACCTCCTCCATGTCGATATCGGCTACTGGATCGACGGCAACGGCGAGCGCTGGCCCGGCAACGATATGGGAACGGCGCCACCGCAGATTCGGCTGCATAGCTATCGCTATCGTGCTTCGAATCTGTCAACGAGCCGGTTTCCGGTGGACGTCGAATTTGCTTTCGGCGACCCCGACCCGAACGATCCGGCGCCGGACGAACCCAAAACGCCGGTCCTGATGGACGTTCTCCTCAGTCGTGACTATTCCGCGTTGAGACGGCAACACCGTAAATAGAGCCCGTCTTGAACAGCAGGTGGCAAAGCGCCGCATGTGCAGAGACGACATCCGCATTTTCAGCTTTGCATGGACTCGCTTGCCACCACCCTGTTTCGCCCACTCGCCTTCGCGGCGTACAGTCGCTGGTCCGCGACCGCAATCAACCCCTCGAGGTCAAAGCAGTTATCCGAAACACTCTCCGCCACCCCGATCGATATCGTGAACCATATCTCACGGCCCGGCGCGGTGCGGGTTAATTGCGTCTCCTGAAGGACGCAGGCGTTGCGGGCGACGGCCTCGCGCACGCGCTCCGCAATTCGGGCCGCGTCGTCCGCGGTCGTATCGGGCAGCAGCCCACAGAACTCCTCGCCACCCAGACGTGCCATCAGATCCCCCGGGCGCACGGCAATCCTGACCACGTTGGCCAGGTGCTTCAGGGCCTCGTCTCCGCCAGCGTGCCCCCAGTTGTCGTTGATCACCTTGAAATGGTCGATATCGATCATCAGCAGCGCGATGCGGCGCTCGTCGTTGCGCCGTGAAAGTGCGTCGAATTCCTCATTCAAACGGCGGCGGTTCGCGAGACCGGTCAGGGGGTCCGCGAGCGACAATTCCCGCAGCCGCCCGTTGAGTGCCATCTGCGTGGAAAGAAGCTGGTCGACGACAAAAAGAGTGGCCCAGAGAAGCAATGCCATCAGTATCCACACCCCGGCAAACAGCGCGCTGCTCAAGCGAACGACCGAGAAGAATACGGTCGCAGCGGATACGTAATCGGTCAATACGAGATCCGCCGTATCCAGCTTTCTGAAGAGCAGGAAGTCCTGTCCCGCACTCAACGTTCCGCTGGGTGTCCGAAACAGCGTGGAAGCAGAGAGCGTGTTCCACTGCGCCGGCAGAGTCTTCAGCCAATTCTCATCATTGACCGAGAAAGTACTTCCGCTCGTTGCAATTGGCATCCCGCTCGGGTCTATCAGAGCGTGAGTTTCATCCGCTGTGGTGTTGTTCCACAGATAGTCCTGAACGATGCGTTGCGGGACCACGAAGAATATGAGGCCGCGAACCACGTCGTTACTCATCACCGCTGTCCCAAACAGCAGGCGAGGTCCTGCCGGGTTCTTGCGCCCGCGAACCGGATCGAACGTGACGTCATAGTCGAGCGGGTTCTGGTTGGCCAGCTGTAACAGGCGCGAGCTGCCGTACATTTGCAACAGCCGGACTACCTCGTCGTCGTCAATGGTTGGGTGAGCGACCACGATACCGGTCGGCGAGACATATACCGCGCGTTCGAGACCCGTGCCCATCTGGAATTGCACGGCAAACAGCCGGCTCATCAATTGGGCGAGCCGCAGGTCCTCGACAAATGTGGGCTCGTCACGGTGCAAACCAGGAGTCACCGCGAGCTGCTGTGTGCCGATACCCCGAATGGGGGCGTCGATATCGCGAACTTGAAGATTCCAGACGCGCTCGTCCTGCGCCCGGAGTACTGCCTGGAGCGAGGCATCCGGTGTTCGATCGAGCTGTGCTGTCCGGTCCGCAAGGAGCCGCTCGGCACTCTCGCGAAGAAACTGCAAGTGCTGCCTGTTATTGCGGACCGCGACATCGAGAACCCTGGCCTGAATCTCGAGCTGATGCGAACGGTTATCGAGCTCCCGGGCACGTACGAGAAAATATTGGTGTACAGCAAGAATCAACGTGACAACGAATACCACGGCGAAACACAGGATCACGGTATGCCGCGGACGTGAACTGGCGCGGTCCCAAACCGTTTTCGCAGGCGTTTTAGACGCGGACGGCAGGCGCATGCCGGCTCTCCGGTGATCCAGCTCCAAGTCTGAATACTATTCCTTCCCAACCCCCTCGACATAGCTATCAACCGCACTGTTCACCGTCGGATGAAAGCACGCATCGCCAATCAGATCCGTCAACTCGAAGCGTCTGAGCTTGTCGCGAACCGGATCCTTCATCTCTGCAAAGTGCAGCACAATCCCGCGCTCGTCGAGCGTGCGCGTCAGTTCCCGCAGCATGTCGGCGGAGGTGACGTCCACGCTCGTCACCGGTTCGGCCGCCACCACCACACGCCGCACCGGTGCCGGCGATTCGGCGACGGCTTCCAGCAGGCGCTCCTGAAACTGCTCGGCATTCGCAAAGAACAGCGGTGCATCCCAGCGAAACAGCACGAGCCCGGGGATTCGCTGGGCATGCGGATAGCGCTGCAAGTCGTGATAGCCGCGCAAACCTTCGACGCGACCGAGCACCGCGTAGTGCGGTCGCCAGCCGTCCCACAGAAATTCGATGACCGCGATCACCACCGCGAAGCAGATGCCGGGGATCGCACCGAACACCGCGACGCCGGCAAAGCAGGCCATCGACAGCCAGAACTCCCATTGCTGGATGCGGAAAATCCGCTTCAGGTCCGTGATCTCGAACAGACCGATCGCCGCCGCGATGACGACCGCGGCGAGCGCACTGTTGGGCAGGTAGCGCATCAGATTGGGCGCGGCCATCAGCAGCGCCGCGACCGCCAGCGCGCCGACGACGCCCGTCAGTTGCGTCTTCGCACCCGCCGCCTCGGCGACCGGCGTGCGCGACGAACTGCTGCTGATCGGGAAGCCGTGGAACAGGCCGGCCGCAAGATTGGCCGCGCCGAGCCCGACCATCTCCTGATTGGGGTCGACGCGGCTGCGAAAACGTGCCGCGAAAGTTCGCGACAGCACGCTGGTATCCGCGAACGAGATCAGCGCGACCGCGCAGCCGCCGAGCAGAATCTTGACCAGATCGGCGTCGGTGACCCACGGCAGCGCAAAGGTCGGCAGGCCTTGAGGAATCTTGCCGAGCACTTTCACACCCATGCTATCGAGGTGCAATGCGGTTACGCACAACGTCGCAACGATCACGGCGATCAGTATGCCCGGCAGCTTTTCGAAGCGCTTGAGAAACAGGATCAGCACGAGGCTTCCAGCGCCCACCGCGAAGCTATACCAGTTGGATTTGCCATCGGCGATGGCCTGCACGAGGCTCACGATGTCCCGCAATGGCCCGCGCTCTTCGATTGAGATGGCAAACAGTTTGGGCAGCTGACTGATCAGCACGGCAAGCGCAATGCCGTTCATATAGCCGTATCGAATGGGTTTCGACAACAATTCAGTGATGAATCCCAGCCGCAGCAAGCCCATCACAATACAGAACAGGCCGGACACGATCGCCATCATGCTGGCCGCCGCAATCGCGCGCGACGGGTCGCCCGCAGCGATTTGCACCACGACCGCCAGAATCGGAGCGGCGAGCGCGGAGTCGGGACCGAGCACGAGAATCCGGCTCGGACCGAACAGCGCATACGCCAACAGCGGAACGATCGTCGCGTAGAGGCCGTACACGCCAGGGACGCCGGATGCCTCCGCGTAAGCGATCCCAACCGGCACCAGCATCGTGGTCAGTACCAGTCCCGCCGTCAGATCGTTCGGCAACCATCTCAGCCGGTACGTCTTGAGCACCGTCAGTCCCGGCAGCCAGCGCATCCAGCGGCGCGCCCTGCTTACAGCAGTCTGTTCTTTGTGAGGAACTGGCCTGTCCGCTTCCATTTTTGGAATGTTCGTAGTCGAGGACGCCGCACCACGGTTTGTGGGCGGTACCGTCATTCGAAGGATAGTCCAGACATTCCGTTGGCGACAGGATGAGGCCGACCGGCCGCGCATCAGGGCCGCTGGCGCCTCAGCAGCCACGCGACGCCCCCCGCCAGCGCCATCACTGCCGCGCCGTACACCGCATTGCGATGCCGCTCGGTGAACATCTGCCAGCAGTACGCATGCGCTTCGTCATCGAAGCGACCATGCGAAGTGTAGTGGCCCGGCACCGGCTCGTAGAGATTCGCGGGAGCATCGGCGGGCAACGGTTCATCGGTCAATTGCCCGTCGTAACCCGCCCGCGCGAGATAGCGGTCGAGCAGCGCCGGCGCGATCCGGTTCGCGAGGATTGCCTTGACCGTCGACCACCCGACCCACACCTGCCGCCGCCGATGGGTGGCCGCAAAGTAGATCGCCCGTGCCGCCACTTCCGGCTGAAACACCGGCGCCACCGGCCGTGCCCTGCGCCCCGTGCGATTGAGCGCCCAGTCGAATTGCGGCGTATTGACCGCGGGCAGATCGACCATCGTCAGATGGATATCGACTCCGTCGTGCAGCAACTCGGAACGCAACGAATCGGTGAAGCCGCGCACGGCAAACTTCGCGCCGCAATAGATCGACTGCAACGGCACCGACCGGTACCCGAGCGCCGAGCCGACATTGACGATCGTGCCGTGCCCGCGCGCGCGCATCACGGGGAGCGCCGCCAGCATGCCGTTGACCTGCCCCAGATAGGTCACCTGCGTGCCGCGTTCGACATCGCGCGCGCTGAGCGCCGACACCGGCGCAAACGCGGTCGCCATCGCGACGTTGACCCAGACGTCGATGCCGCCCCACTCGCGCTTCACGCGCTGCGCCGCGCGCTCGATCGCGTCGGCATCGGCGACATCGGCCGGAATGGCGAGTGCGCGCACGCCATAGGTCGCGGCGATCTCCTCGGCGGCACGAGCGAGCCGTCGCGGCTCGCGCGCGATGAGCCCAACGTCGTAGCCCTGCCGCGCGAATTCGGACGCGCTCGCGCGCCCCACGCCGGCACTTGCCCCTGTAATGACGACGACGCCCTTGCGCTCGACGTCGCCGCTGCGGGTCTCGGTTTGCACCGTCACAGCGTCGCTGGCCACTTTGAACACCTCCGAGGTTGCGTATCCAGTGAGGTGGTGAAGCAAAGCGCAGTCCCGACGATTCGAGCTGGGGATCTGCGAATTGCGCGCGAGTCCAGCGCACGCTCGGCCGCCGGGACGCCGGCCGCCGGAGCGCCGGCCGCCGGAACGCCGGCCGCCGGAAAAACAAATGGCCGCAGCGCGGGGCTGCGGCCATCAGGTAGCGGCTTCCGAGGCTTGCGCGCTTCAGCGCATGGCCGAAAACGCCGAACTCACGTCACGTTCATCGCCAACGCACTCTCGCGATAGTGCTGGCTCGCCTTGTCGGTATCGCCCAGTTGCTCGTGCAGACGCGCGAGCGCGCGATGCGAGCGGATCTTCAGCGTCTCGTTGTCGGCAAGCTTCAGCGCGCGTTCGAGGAACGACTGCGCCTTGCCCCACAACTGCTGATGCAGGCACAGGCGCCCCAGCGCGAACATCAGGTCCGCGTCTTCCGGCCGATCCTTCTGCCACGCCTCGGCCTTCTGGATCAGCGGCAACGCGTCGCCGCCGGCCGTGTCCGGATAGCGTCGCAGCAGGCGCGCATCCCAGTTCTGCGCGAGCGCCTCCTCGACGATCTTGCGCGCCTCCTGCGGACGGTTCAGCGCGACCAGCAGTTCGGCGGCGGTGTCGGCGAGGCGCGGCGAATGACGCTCGGTCGCCGACAGCGAGTTCCACAGTTCGAGCAGCGCGTCCGCATTGTGGCGACGATCGCGCAGCAGATTTTCCGCCGCCAGTTGACGCAGCCGCACCGCGACCGCCGGATGGATCGCCTCGCGCTTCTCCAGCGTCTTCACGAGCTTCAGCACTTCGCCCCAGTTCTTCAGTTGCTGCTGTGCACGCAGCATGATTTGCTGCGCGTGAATGCGCCGCGCGCCCTGCGATTGCATCTCGGTCAGCGCATTGAGCGCGCCGTCGGCGTCGCGGCCGTCGGCGCGCATGTCGGCGGTGGCCATCAGGCGCGCGTCCTGCCAGTCGGCCTCGTCGATCTGCGCGAGCCATTCGTCGCGCCGCGCGTACTCATGCATGCGATGCGCTGCGGTCGCCGCGATCAAACCGGCCGCGCCCTTGTTGTCGCCATTCGTGAGCGCGTCCTTGGCGGCCTTTTCCGCGCGCGAGAAACGCCCCGCGTACAGGTTGCCGATCGCGTCGCGCAACGCCGCGTGCGCCTTCGCGACACGCGCGCGTGCGCGGTACGCGGCGACGCGCTGCGGCATGCGCCAGATATTGCGGATGATGCGCAACAGCGCATAGAGCAGGATGAACAGCACCACCAGCCCGACGACGAACAGGTTCAGCGACATGTCGACGCGGTACGGCGGATAGATCAGCAGCACTTGCCCAGCGTCGAAGCGCCCGCCCACCGCGAGCACGACCGCGACGGCGAACAGCGCCGCGAGCCACAGGAGTCCCCGGATCGCCATGATTAACCCCGGTTCCGGTATTGATTGACGGCCTGCAGGCTCGTATCGAGGTTCGGCAGCTCGACCGCGGCCGAATCGGCGTCCACCTGCTTGACCAGATCGATGACCGTCTGCGTGTCTTTCGACGACGCGTCGAAGTAGCGCGTCAACGCGGACTGCGCCGCCTGCAGGTCGGACTTCAGCGTGGTCTGGTTGCGCGACAGCAGCGCGAGACGCGCCGACAGCAGACGCAGCTTCAGGTTCTCGCGCACGAAGTAGCCTTGATCCGGCGTGACCAGCATCGCGTCGGCGTTGTCGATACGGCGCACCTGCACGAGGCTCGTCAGCTGTTGGCCGATGCCGTGCGTGACCTCGTCGATCCACACTTCCCAGCGCGGCTTGCCGGTGGCAGCGGCCACCTTCGCGGTGTCGGCCCACGTGACCGCATGCGGCGTGGCACGCGGAATCGGTGCTTCACCCGACAGCGGCAGGCCGTTCACGTGATCGATCGCGTTGTCGAGCTTGATCGCGAGGCCGGTCAGATCGGTGGACGGCGCGGCCTTCAGCTTGTCGATGTCCTGCGCGATCGCCTTGCGCACCGCGACCGCCTGCGGACTGTCCGACGCCGCGAGGCGCGTATCGGCGCTTTGCAACGCGAACAGCGCGAGCTGCGTATTGCCGGTCAGCTGCAACTGCTGGCTCGCCGCCGACAGCATCTGCCCGACTTCGGCGAGCGTCCAGTCGTCGCGATTGCGCGCGAGATCCGCGTATTGCTGTTGCAGCGCCTGCTGCGCGGCCTGCGCATCGGCGAGCTTGCCTTCGAGCTGCGCGACCTGCGAGTCCGATTGATGCACGGTGGCGAGCGCCTGGTCGATCTTGATGCGCAGCTCGTTGGTCTGCGTGTCGTTGGCCTGCTGACGCTGCGCGAGTTCCTGCTCGGTGCGCACGAGCTTGCGGTTCATCGCGAAGCCGCCCACGCCCGCCGCGCACGCGATGACCACGATGACCAACCACAGCAGCGGTCCGCTCGTGCTGCGGCGCTTTTGCGCTTCGTACGGCGTGAAGGGTGGGTTCGGCGGCAAGGCGGCGCTTGCGGGCGGCTGAGGTGAGGCGTTCGTGGATGCGTTCGTTTCAGTCATGCGTGGTTGAGCCGGGTTGGACGATACCGGTTGGACGACGGGAGGCACGGCGGCCGCGGCAACGAGGGCTCGGACTATGCGCTCGTCGCCCGCGCCGGACACCGTAATCCTATCAAAACCCAATGCCCGCGCGGTCTGCGCGATGCGGGGATGCGGCGTGACGAGGGGCGCGTGTTTGAGCTGCTCGATCTCGCCGGCGGTCAGATGCTCCTGCGCGAGTTCGTGCAGATTGCGGACGCCTTCGGAGCTGGTCAGAAGCCATGCGTGCGGCGTGCCCGCGAGCAGTTCGTGCACGCGCGCCCATGCGCCGATCGACGGCTCCGGCACGATGCGCCGGTAAGCGGCCACCGCGTCGACTTCGGCGCCGGCTTCACGCAGGCGCTCGCTCAGCCATTCGCGGCCGCCGTCGCCGCGCACGATCAGCACGCGCTTGCCTTCGAGGCCCGCGGCACCGAGTTGCGCCTCGAGCGCGGCAAACAGGCTCTCGGAGTCGAAGCTCGTCGATTCGTCGTCGGCGCCCGCCGCGGGGCTGATCACGCGATGCTCGGGCGCGCTGACGCCGTGGCGCGCGAGCGCTTGCACGCTGCCCGGGCCGACCACGCCGATCGGCAGCGCATGCGGCCAGATATCGTCATGGCGCGCGAACGCGTGATCGACTGCGTTCGGCGACACGAACACGACGAGCGCGTAGCGTTCGAGCGACGCGAGCGCGGCGCACAACGGCGCGTCGTCGATGACGGGCGCGATGTCGATCAGCGGGAAGTCGAGCGACGCGAGTCCGGCTGCTTCGAGCCGTTCGACGAGTTCGCTCGACTGGCCGGCCGGCCGCGTGATCACGACCGTGAAGGGCGCCTTCTCGGGCGAGACGGCGGCCATCACTCGCTGGCCGCCGCGCTGGGCGCGGCCGCGGGACCGCTCGCCGTACTGAGCGCGCGGACGATGTCGAGGGCGCCCTGCTGCACGAGCGAGTGCGCCACTTCCTCGCCGAGCGCGAGCGCGCGCTCGACGGTGGGCGCCGGCGCCGACGCCTGCGCGCTCAGCACGCGCTGGCCGTCCGGCGTCGCGACGATGCCGCGCAGATGCAGCGCGCCATCGCCCCAGGTTGCGTAGGCCGCGAGCGGCACCTCGCAGCTGCCGCCGAGCACGCGCGATACCATGCGCTCCGCTTCGACGGCCGCCGCCGTGTGCGGATGATGCAGCGGCGCGAGCCATGCGGCGAGGTCCGCGCGATCGGCGCGAATCTCGATGCCGAGCGCGCCCTGGCCCGCCGCGGGCAGACTGTCCTCGGGATCGAGCAGCGCGCGGATGCGATCGGCGAGACCCAGCCGCTTCAGCCCGGCCGCGGCCAGAATGATCGCCGCGTAATCGCCGCGATCGAGCTTGGCGAGTCGGGTATCGAGATTGCCGCGCAACGGCCGCACGTCGAGATGCGCATAGCGCATGCGCAGCATCGCCTCACGCCGCAGACTCGAGGTGCCGACCACTCCACCGGCCGGCAGCGCGGCGAGCGAGTCGTACTGATTGGACACGAACGCGTCGCGCGGGTCCTCGCGCTCCATGATGGTGGACAGAGCGAAACCGGCGGGCAACTCCATCGGCACGTCTTTCAGCGAATGCACCGCGAGGTCGGCGCGGCCATCGGCGAGCGCGGCTTCGAGCTCCTTCACGAAGAGCCCCTTGCCACCCACCTTCGACAGCGTGCGATCGAGAATCTGATCACCGCGTGTCGTCATTCCGAGGATTTTTACATCACAAGATGGATATAATTTGTGCAGCGCACATCGCACATGCTCGGCTTGCCACATGGCAAGGCGGCTCTCTCGCGACGCAATCACGAGCGTGTGGGGTGGCGTGGAAAACGTCTCGGTGTTCATTAGCTTGCTGCTGGATGTCGGGATGGAATAACAATCAATGTTAGCACGCGCCCTCGTTCGCGCCCTTTGGTTCCAAGGCACGGCGAAGCGCCGTGCGCAAGCGGCATCGACGGAGGAGACGGGCTTCGCGCCATGCGCGAAGGTCCCCATTCCGCGTTGTCACGTACGGTCGTTCGCGCACTGCGCGGCGGCATGCGGGATGATGCAATGCGGCGAACATGCTGAGGCAATGCCTGCCGCGTGTTCGGTCCCAGCGCGGGCTGGCAGCCCGTGGCTCCTTTCTCCCTCGTCGGCGTCTCGATTCGGCAGCGCTCGTGTCGTTCCGCGTACGCGGTGCGGCACGCGCGGGCCGCTTCGTAGTGGGTCGAGCAATCGCCGTGTACAGTCGCCGTTTCAAGTCTCCGTTGCAGTTGCACTAGCAGTCCGTCTTGTAGTCCGTTGCGTAGTCCCTGTTGCACGCAGTTCACGTTGCACTTGCTGGTGGCAGTTCCGCAGTCGCAGTTCATCAATCAACAGACCCTGGCTTCCCCGAGGAAACTCATCGTGACGTCTTCCGGATCGGCGCGCCCCGCCCGCCGCAACACTGCCTCGCCCACCGCTCGCCCGGCCGACCCCGCGGCGCCTGACGCCCTGTCCGACGTTGCCGCGCACGCCATATCGTCGAGCGTCGGTCAACATGGCGACACGCGCGCCGACCAGCGCGCCAGGCGCCGCGCCCTCGCCGCTCGCGCCACCAAAGCCCCGAAGGCCGCGCAGACCTCGGTGCCCGTCAAGCTGGACAAGGCGCAAAAGGCGTCGAAAGCCGGCAAGGCCAGCAAGGCTGAACAGGCCGCGACGTCGGCCACCGCGCGCAAGCCGGCCAAGGCCAAGGTCGATGGCGACGCAACACCCCCGCGCGCCGCGAAACCGTCGAAACCGAAGGACCTGCCGCCGGCTGAGTCCGCCGCCGCGACCACCGCGAAGAGCGGCGGCCGCACGCGCGAGGACAAGGACCACCCGCTGTTCCAGGACATCCGCTATCTCGGGCGTCTGCTCGGCGACGTGCTGCGCGAGCAGGAAGGCGAGGCGGTGTTCGACATCGTCGAGACGATCCGGCAGACGGCAGTGCGTTTCCGTCGCGAGGACGACAGCGCCGCCGCGCAGACGCTCGACAAGAAGCTGCGCACGCTGACGCCCGAGCAGACCGTCAGCGTCGTGCGCGCGTTCAGCTACTTTTCGCATCTCGCGAACATCGCCGAGGACCGTCACCGCAACCGCCGTCACCGGATTCACGCGCTCGCGGGCTCGGCCTCGCAGCCGGGCACGATCGCCCATGCGCTCGAGCGGCTCGCAGCGGCTGGTGCGGCCGCGACACCGGTGCTGCAGCGGTTTTTCGACGACGCGCTGATCATGCCGGTGCTGACCGCGCACCCGACCGAAGTGCAGCGCAAGAGCATTCTCGACGCGCAGCACGACATCGCGCGTCTGCTCGCCGAGCGCGACCAGCCGCTGACGGACCGCGAGCGAGCGCACAACGAAGCGATGCTGCGCGCGCGCGTCACGTCGCTGTGGCAAACGCGCATGCTGCGCGACTCGCGTCTGACGGTCGCCGACGAAATCGAAAACGCGCTGTCGTACTACCGCAGCACCTTCCTCGAAGAACTGCCGGCGCTGTACGCCGACATCGAGGAGGCGCTGAAGGAGCATGGTCTCGAAGCGCGCCTGCCGCCGTTCTTCCAGATGGGCAGTTGGATCGGCGGCGATCGCGACGGCAATCCGAACGTCACCGCCGAAACGCTCGAAAATGCGATCACGCGTCAGGCCGCGGTGATCTTCGAGCACTACCTGGAGCAGGTGCACAAGCTCGGCGAGGAGCTATCGATGTCGAATGTGCTCGTCGGCGCGAGCGATGCGCTCAATGAGCTCGCGGCCATCTCGCCCGACCATTCGCCGCATCGCACCGACGAGCCGTATCGTCGCGCGCTGATCGGCATCTACACGCGGCTCGCGGCAAGCGCGCGCGTGCGCCTCGGCGAAGGCAGCGTGCCGCTGCGCAGCGCCGGCCGCGGCGTCGCGCCGGTCCGCGCGATTCCCTACGACGACGCCGCCGACTTCGTGCGCGACCTCCACGTGCTGATGGATTCGCTCGCCGAGCATCACGGCGCGCCGCTCGCCGCGCCGCGTCTCGCGCCGCTCGCGCGCGCGGCCGAAGTGTTCGGCTTCCATCTCGCGAGCATCGATCTGCGGCAAAGCTCCGACATCCACGAAGCGGTGATCGCCGAGCTGCTCAAGCGCGCCGGTGTCGAGGACGATTACGCGGCGTTGCCGGAAGCCGACAAGCTGACCGTGCTGCTCGCCGAACTCGCGCAGCCGCGCGCGCTGCGCGTGCCCTCCGCCGACTACTCCGAGCTCGTGAAAAGCGAACTCGCGGTGCTCGAGGAAGCGCGCATGACGCGCGAGAAGTTCGGCGCGCGCGCGGTGCGCAACTACATCATTTCGCACACGGAGACCGTTACCGACCTGGTCGAGGTGATGCTGCTGCAGAAGGAAACCGGCCTGTTGCGCGGACGCCTCGGCCACGAGCACGACCCCGCGCGCGCCGGCCTGATGGTGATCCCGCTGTTCGAGACGATCCCCGACCTGCGCAACGCGCCGCACATCATGCGCGATCTGATCGCGCTGCCGGGCATTCGCGCGCTGATCGAACATCAGGGCAACGAGCAGGAAGTGATGCTCGGCTACTCGGACAGCAACAAGGACGGCGGCTTCCTGACGTCGAACTGGGAGCTGTATCGCGCGGAGCTTGCGCTCGTGTCGCTGTTCAACGACCGCGGCGTGACGCTGCGTCTGTTCCATGGGCGCGGCGGCACCGTCGGGCGCGGCGGCGGCCCGACCTACCAGGCGATCCTGTCGCAGCCGCCGGGCACCGTCGACGGTCAGATCCGTTTGACCGAGCAGGGCGAAGTGATCGCGAGCAAGTTCGCAAATCCGGAAATCGGCCGGCGCAATCTGGAAACCGTCGTGGCCGCGACGCTCGAAGCGTCGCTGCTGCCGCACGACCACACGTTGGCCGAGCTGCCGGTGTACGAGGAAACGATGCAGCAGCTGTCCGATACGGCGATGGCCGCGTATCGCGCGCTCGTCTACGAAACGCCGGGCTTCAAGGAGTATTTCTTCGAGTCGACGCCGATCGCGGAGATCGCCGAGTTGAACATCGGCAGCCGCCCCGCGTCGCGCAAGCTGCAGGATCCGAAGCAACGCAAGATCGAGGATCTGCGCGCGATTCCGTGGGGCTTCTCGTGGGGTCAATGCCGGCTGCTGCTGACCGGCTGGTACGGCTTCGGCAGCGCGGTCGCCGAGCACCTCGACAGCGCGCCGTCCGACGCCGAACGCGCGCGCCGTCTCGCGCTGCTGCAGAAGATGCACAAGAGCTGGCCGTTCTTTTCGAACCTGATGTCGAACATGGACATGGTCATCGCGAAGACCGACCTCGCGGTCGCGTCGCGTTATGCCGCGCTCGTGACCGACAAGAAGCTGCGCAAGCATGTGTTCGAGCGCATCGTCGCCGAGTGGGAGCGCACGTCGAAGGTGTTGTCGGAGATCACCGGCAAGAGCGACCGGCTCGCCGAGAATCCGCTGCTCGCGCGCTCGATCAAGAATCGCTTCCCGTACCTCGATCCGCTCAATCACCTGCAGGTCGAACTGCTCAAACGCTATCGCGCGGGCGACACGAATGCGCGCGTGCGGCGCGGCATTCATTTGAGCATCAACGGGATCGCGGCGGGGTTGCGCAATACCGGTTGAGGTTGCCGCATTGGCGGACAAAAGCCGGGTGTGGCCGACGCAGGTCACACCCGGCTTTTCTCATTGCGCGAATCCAGCCGCTACAATAGAGCCCGCCATGTACCAGTACAAGTTCGGCAATTATTCTGGTATCTCTATTACCCCCTCCACGCGCAGCCGATAGCATGACGACGCCGTCTTCCGCCGACCACCCGCCGCCGCTCGACGCCACCCCGGCGCGCGCGCTCGGCGACTTCATCCGCGCCCATCGCGAGCGGCTGTCGCCGCAGGCGGTCGGGCTGCCGCCGGGGCCGCGTCGCCGCACGCCCGGTCTGCGGCGCGAGGAAGTCGCGCAGCTGTGCGGCGTGAGCCCGACCTGGTACACGTGGATCGAGCAGGGCCGGCCAGTGTCCGCTTCCGCCGATGCGCTCGCGCGCATCGCGGTCGCGTTGCAGCTGTCGCGCGCCGAGCGCGCGTATCTGTTCGAGCTGGCCGCGCAACGCGATCCGGCCGAGCCCGACCCGGCCGCCGCCGATGCGCCCGCCACGCTGCTGCAAACCGTGCAGCTCATCGACACGCCCGCCTACGTGCTCGACCGGCAGTGGAATGCGCTTGCGTGGAACGAGCGTGCGGCCGATCTGTTCGTCGGCTGGCTCGACGGCGCGCACGACCGCAACCTGCTGCGCTACACGTTCACCGAGCCGGCCGCGCGCGCGTTGATCGTCGATTGGGAAACGCGCGCGCGGCGGCTCGCCGCCGAATTCCGCGCCGACTCGATCCGCCATCTGAACGATGCGCCCACACGTGGGCTGATCGATTCGCTTTCGGCCGCGAGCGACGAGTTCGCACGCTACTGGGCCTCCCAGGACGTCGGCGGCCGCGAAGGTGGCAGGCGCGAGTTCAACCATCCGCGCGACGGGCGCATCGTTTGTGACCAGATCACGTTCAAGCCCGCGCATCGCGAGGATCTGAAGCTCGTGGTGCTGGTGCGCGAATAGGCCCGCGATGGGCGCGGCAGCGCTTTGGCCGCCCTCACCCGGTGTTAAAATCTTCGTCTTTCTTCGCTGCGGCGGCGCTTCTGCACGATTCGCGCACTCGCGTTGCCAGCCTCTTCACCGCTCGTTTTTACCGCCCAACACCATGACGTCCCAACTGCACAAAAAAGGCGAAGCCTGGTCGGCTCGCTTCTCGGAGCCGATGTCGGAACTCGTCAAACGCTACACGTCGTCGGTTTTCTTCGACAAGCGTCTGGCGTTCGTCGACATCGAAGGGTCGCTCGCGCACGCGTCGATGCTCGCCGCGCAGAAGATCATTTCCGCCGACGACCTCGCCGCGATCCAGCGCGGCATGGCGCAGATCAAAGGTGAAATCGAGCGCGGCGAGTTCGAATGGCAGCTCGATCTCGAAGACGTGCACCTGAACATCGAAGCGCGCCTGACCGCGCTGATCGGCGACGCCGGCAAGCGCCTGCACACCGGCCGCTCACGCAACGACCAGGTTGCGACCGACATCCGCCTGTGGCTGCGCGGCGAGATCGACCGCCTCGGCGAACTGCTCACCGAACTGCGCGTGGCGCTGCTCGAGATCGCGGAGAAGAACGCCGCGACCATCATGCCGGGCTTCACGCACCTGCAGGTCGCGCAGCCCGTCACGTTCGGCCACCATCTGCTCGCGTACGTCGAAATGTTCTCGCGCGACGCCGAGCGCATGATCGACTGCCGCAAGCGCGTGAACCGTCTGCCGCTCGGCGCGGCCGCGCTCGCCGGCACCAGCTATCCGATCGACCGTCACGCCGTGGCGAAGACGCTCGGCTTCGACGGCATCTGCGCGAACTCGCTCGACGCAGTCTCCGACCGCGACTTCGCGATCGAATTCACGGCCGCCTCCGCGCTCGTCATGACGCACGTGTCGCGCTTCTCCGAAGAACTGGTGCTGTGGATGAGCCCGCGCGTCGGCTTCATCGATCTGGCCGACCGTTTCTGCACCGGCTCGTCGATCATGCCGCAGAAGAAGAACCCGGACGTGCCCGAACTCGCGCGCGGCAAGACCGGCCGCGTGAACGGCCATCTGATGGCGCTGCTCACGCTGATGAAGGGCCAACCGCTCGCGTACAACAAGGACAACCAGGAAGACAAGGAGCCGCTGTTCGACACCGTCGATACGGTCGCCGACACGCTGCGCATCTTCGCCGAAATGGTCGCCGGCATCACGGTCAAGCCGCAGGCGATGCGCGACGCCGCGCTGCAAGGCTTCTCGACCGCGACGGACCTCGCCGACTATCTCGTCAAGCGCGGCCTGCCGTTCCGCGACGCGCACGAAGCAGTCGCGCTCGCGGTGCGCGTGTGCGCCGATCGCGGCTGCGATCTCGCGGACCTGACGCTCGACGAAATGCGCGGCGAACTGCCGAACGTCGCGCATCTGATCGGCGACGACGTGTTCTCGTATCTGACGCTCGAGGGCTCGGTGGCGAGCCGCAATCATCCGGGCGGCACCGCGCCCGAGCAGGTGCTGGCCGCGGTGAAAGCGGCGCGTGCGACGTTGAAGTAATCGACGCCTGGGCAGCGCCGTGAGCCTCAGCTTGCGGCGTGGCTGGTTGAACCGGGATCGAAAAGGCGGGCCCGTTTGGCGGGTTCGCCTTTTTTATTGCCGCGTGTGAATGGCGAATCGAAGGAAAAAGAAAGCCCGCCAGAAGCGGGCTGAAAAGACTTCCACCGATGCCTCAGCAAGAGGCCATCAGAGTGTAGGCGGGTTTCGCTCGCCGACCAATGCGCGCACATTTCCGGCCATTACAGCGGAAAGCAAAGCACCTCAGCGGGGCACGCACGATGACATCCGGCGGGCGAACGCCAATTGAATCCCGACGGTTTTTGACTACCATTCAATCAGGTTCTCCTCGCGGTTCGTCGACGATGCTCTCTCGCACTTCTCCCCCTCCTGTTTCTCACCGTGTGGCTCTGCGCTCCTTCACGGCCGCTCGCATGCATCGGCTATCGCTCGCCGCGCTCGGTGTTGTCGCCGTGGCCGGTTGCACGATCACACCGCTGACGCCTCACGAAACCGTCAGCACACCGGTGGCCGCGATCAACAGCGCGACGCTCGATCAATATCGCGACGCGGTCGCACGACGGATCGTCGAGCGCAATCCGTCGTATGTGCTCCAGGGCAGGCCTCAGCCGATGCTGCGCTCGCTGGTGGTGGTGTCGTTCACGGTCGATCGTTATGGACACATCGTCGAGTCGTCGGTGTATCGCACGAACGGCGACGACGAAGCCGAAAGCACCGCGCTCGCGACGCTGCGCCGCTCGGCGCCGCTGCCGCAACCGCCCGGCAAGCTGCTGAATGGCCGCGGCCAGCTCGAGCTGTTCGAAGACTGGCTGTTCAACGACAACGGCAAATTCCAGCTGCGCGAGCTCGCCTCGCCGCAAGCGGAAACGTACGACTGAGCGCGGTTGGCGCGTGCGCTGACACGCACCGCCCAGCGCAGCCGCGCATGGGTCGGCCACGCGCGAGCTACTCGAGTCATCGCGCATAACTCATAAAGCAACCTCGTTGCCGCGCAAGCTTGCGCCGCCATTGCTGCGCGACGAGCGCGCTCGCTATAATTTTCCGATTCCCCGCGCCGGAGCCTTCCGGCATGGCTCACGCCGTCCGCACACCCGCCGGCGCGGCGCATGAGCCGACTGCAGTGCCGCGCCGCCACCCCGCGTGCGGCGCCCAAACCTATACCTCAACGAGGATGCCGCCGTTGCGCGCCGCCTGTCTGCGAAACACGGCTCAGCGCGCCGCGGCCTCATACAATTGGAGACCCTGCATGTCCACTTCGCCGATTTCCGCCGCTCAGCCCGCAAGCGGGCAAAACAATACCGCGCGGATCATCTTCGCGAGCTTCATCGGCACCGCGATCGAGTTCTACGATTTCTATGTCTACGCGACCGCCGCGGCGCTCGTGATCGGACCGGTATTCTTCCCGCATGGCTCGGCCACCGCGCAGGCGCTGTCGGCGTTCGTCACGTTTGGCATCGCGTTCGTCGCGCGACCGATCGGCTCGTTCCTGTTCGGCCACTTCGGCGACCGCATCGGCCGCAAATCGACTCTGGTTGCGTCGCTGCTCGTGATGGGCCTGTCGACCACGCTGATCGGCTTCGTGCCGGGCTACGACGCGATCGGCAGCCTCGCGCCGATCCTGCTGTGCGTGCTGCGTTTCGGCCAGGGTATCGGCCTCGGCGGCGAATGGGGCGGCGCCGCGCTGCTCGCCACCGAAAACGCGCCGGCCGGCAAACGCGGCTGGTTCGGCATGTTCCCGCAACTCGGGCCCTCGATCGGCTTTCTCGCGTCCAACGGCCTGTTCTTCGCGCTCGCAATGTCGCTCTCCGACGAGCAGTTCCGCAGCTGGGGCTGGCGCGTGCCGTTCATCGTCAGCTCGGTGCTCGTCGCGCTCGGGCTGTACGTGCGGCTGAAGATTGCCGAAACGCCCGCGTTCCAGGTAGCGATCGAGCGCAAGGAGCGCGTGCGCGTGCCGATCGCGACGCTGTTCTCACAGCACTGGCGGCCGACCGTGCTCGGCGCGCTCGCGATGGTGGTCTGCTACACGCTGTTCTACAACGCGACGACGTTCTCGCTGTCGTACGGCGTCGGGTCGCTGCATATTCCGCGGCAGACGTTCCTCGGCCTGCTGTGCATCGCGGTCGTGTTCATGGCAATCGCGACGCCGCTGTCGGCCCGTGCGAGCGATCGCTTCGGGCGTAAGCCGGTGCTGATCGTCGGCATCATCGCGGCGATCCTGTCGGGCTTCACGATGGCGCCGCTGCTCGGCAGCGGCGAGCCGTTGCTCGTGCTGCTGTTTCTCGTGATCCAGCTGTTCCTGATGGGCGTGACCTTCGCGCCGATGGGCGCGCTGCTGCCGGAACTGTTTCCGACCAACGTGCGCTATACGGGCGCCGGCGTCGCGTACAACCTCGGCGGGATTCTCGGCGCGTCGGTCGCACCGTATATCGCGCAGGTGCTCGCCGCGCACGGCGGCTTGGCGTGGGTCGGCGCGTACGTGTCGGTCGCCGCGACCGTGAGCCTTGTCGGCGTGCTGTGCATGCGCGAGACGCGTGATGAGAGTTTGATGAAATGATGCAACGCGCATCGACGGAACAACGCTTTCGTCGATGCGCGTTTGCCGAGGTTCGATCGATGCTGCACGCGCGCAGTTTTTACGCGTCTGCGGCAGCAGGCAGAGAGCATTATTTCCTCGCTGTTTCCGCGGCCCGGCCCGGGTAAAACCCCCGCCTTGCGCGTCCTTTTGACTTGCCTATACTCCCTGACATAACCCTATAAAAAACGGGGAGATCCGCATGAACGTCCATCTTCACAATGCCGATATCGTGACGATCATCGCGCTGGCCTTGCTCGGCTCGCTGCTGCTCGCGCTGCGCTTCCGTCCGACGACATGGAAATCCATCGTCGTCGAGGCGCTGGCCGCGAACGCCGCGGCCATTGCCGCGGTGGTCGCGTTCGAAATGCTGGTCGCCTGAGGCTGGTGCTCCGGGCCTGAGCACGGCGCGCGGCTTAGCGGTAGTAGTAGCCGTGATGGTAGTAGCCACCGCCGTAGTAATAGCCCGGCGCCGGCGCGATAACGCAGCCGCCGAGTGCCGATGCGAGCAGCGTGCCGGCCACGAGAGTCAGGATCAAGCGTTTCATGTTGTTCTCCATCGAGTCAGATTGATTCGAGCGCAAACCCCGAATGACCCGATTGGACACGACGCGCGCCGCAACGAACGTTGCCATTTGTAAGGGAACATCACCGAGCTGTTACAGGACCGGCGCGCTGGATCGGCGCGTTCGATCGACCGCCCCGCTGCCGCCAGATCGCGCCACCATGGCGGAAAACACCGCCTATACTCCGTTGAGCGCACTGTCGCGATAGAAACCTTGCTGGCCGCGCCGGCGTCGCCGCAATCGAGCGGTTACGACGCGCGCCATGCGAGCCTCGACGCACCGCGGCGTATCAGCTTGCCGCCCCCGCGTCCGCGCATCGGACGCTTCGGCGTCCAACGAAAAGCGACAGTTTTAACAGACGTGTAATCGATTCCTCTCCGCCCGCTGTTCCCCGACACGGGCGTTCTTTGAGGCGCGACGATGCAGTCCCCGCCAGCAAGGGTGGACTACGCATCGCGCCTCTTTTCTTTTGCGCAAACGATTGCGCGAGCGCACGAACGAACTCAGGCGGCGGCAGATCCTTGCTGCATCGCGAGCACCGGCTCTGCCGCGTACACGTAGTCGATCGCTTCGAGCGCCGCGCTGATCGGCGGCACCGAGTCGCCGTCGCCGATCGAGGTCGAGCGATACGGCGCCTCGACGCCGCAATGCGATGGCGACGTCGCGACGAAGATCATCACGGTGCGCTTTTGCAGCGCATGCGCGAGGTGCACGAAACCCGTATCGGTACCGACCACGAGCGCGCACGCGCCGATCATCTGCGCAACTTCGGTCACACTCAATGGCGGCAGCACGGTCGCGCCTGGCACCTGCGCGGCGATCTGCCCGGCTTCGGCAAGCTCACCGTCCGAACCCCACGGCAGCACCACACGAAAACCGCGCTCGCTCAACTCGCGTCCAAGCGCCGCCCAGTGCGTGAGCGGCCATTTCTTGTCTGCTTTCGAGGTGGCGTGAAAGAGCGCCGCGACAGGCGCGTCTTGCGTCGCGAACGGCTGCGGGACGGTTTCGGGTAGCTGCAGGTCGTAGATGGGCGGTCCTTCCACTTCGTAGCCGAGCGCCTCGCTGGCGCTGATGCGCATGCCGTGCCACGCGCTGCCTTGCGGACGTGGGCCGAAACGCCCGGTGTAGGCGAACGCCGCGCCACGCTCGCCCAGATCCAGGGATTGATAGCCGATGCGCCGCGATGAGCGCGCGAGGAAGGCGATGATCGCGCTCTTGTAGACGCCGTGAATGTCGATGATGTAGTCGTAGCGATACGCGCGCAGCTCGGCGATGGATGCCCAGATCGCCTTCAGATCACTCCAGCGACGCGCCTTCTTGAAGCGGCGCAGCGGCGCGCACAGCACGCGATCGACGCCCTGGCTCCAATGCACGACTTGCGCGAATGCTTCGTCCGCCGCCCAATCCACCTGAACGCCAGGAAATGCGCGTTTGATGTCGGCGACGACTGGCAACGCCTGCACGATATCGCCTAGTGAAGTGACCTTGACAATAAGTATTCGCTTCATTGAGGGTCTGTTCGTTATTCGAAATTGAAACTATTCTAGCTGACGTTTTACCGATCCCGCCAAATGGCCGTTGCGCACGGTCCGATTCTCAATACGGCACGTTACAGCAAAAAAAATATCCGCCTGATGATTCACTTCACTTCATTATTTCAAACATCTTTCACGTGTTGTGGTCGATCCCGCACGCTTTATACTTGGCCCTTTGCACGAATCTAATTCATGTCCCGGCCCTTCCCTTCCCGTTCGCCCGCTGTCATGCGTCACGCAAAACGCCTGTGGCGGCAATACGGCATCTTCTGGCTCGGTGCCATCGCCGTCGGCCTGGTCGCGGTGCTGTACGCGCGTCTGATCGACTGGGGGTATGACGCGTTTCTCGATGTCCGGCAGCGGTATGTGTGGGCGCCGCTCGTGATCACGCCCGCGGTTGCCGCACTCGCGGTCTGGCTCACGCGCAAGTTCTTTCGCGGCTCCGAGGGCAGCGGCATCCCGCAGGTCATCGCAACGCTGCACACGAAACAGCGCGGATACGGCACGCGGCTGCTGTCGCTGCGAATTCTGCTCGGCAAAATCGGCGTGTCGTTTCTCGCGATTCTCGGCGGCTTTACGATCGGCCGTGAAGGACCGACCGTGCAGGTCGGCGCCGCGCTGATGTTCAATCTGCGCCGGTTCTATCCGCGCTCGAATGCGCAGATCGAACGGCAGCTCACGTTGGCGGGCGCGGCAGCGGGTTTGTCGGCGGCGTTCAATACACCGCTCGCGGGCGTCGTATTCGCAATCGAGGAATTGACGCGCAGCTTCGAGGCGCGCACGAGTGGCGTGCTGATCACGGCGATCATCATTGCGGGTGTCGTCGCACTGGGCCTGAACGGCAACTACACGTATTTCGGCACGATCCAGATCGGCGCGCATTTCCCTGATCTGCTCGCCGTCGCGGTGGTGCTCACCGCGATCGTCACGGGAATCGCGGGCGGTATCTTCGGCTGGCTGCTGCTCAATACCGCGCGCTGGATTCCGGAGCCGCTGCGTCAGTTGCACGGCGAGCGGCCGGTTGTGTTCGCCGCGCTGTGCGGCTTCGCGATCGCGGTGGTCGGCGTGATCTCGGGCGGCACGACGTTCGGCAGCGGCTATACGGAAGCGCGCGGCCTGCTCGAGGGACACGAGCAGTTGTCGGTGTTCTATCCGTTCCTGAAGATGATCGCGATGGTCGGCTCATACCTGCCGGGCATTCCGGGCGGCATCTTCGCGCCGTCGCTGTCGATCGGCGCGGGCTTCGGCAATCTGCTGCACATGGTGTTCGATTCGATGCAATTGCCGATGCTGATCGCGCTCGCGATGGTCGGCTATCTGGCCGCGGTCACGCAGTCGCCGATCACTTCGTTCGTGATCGTGATGGAGATGATCGACGGCCACGCGCTCGTGATTTCGCTGATGGCCACCGCGTTGATCGCGAGCCGAGTGTCCCGCCTGTTCGCGCCGCCGCTCTATGAGTCGCTCGCCGAGCGCTACGTGGCGCCGCTGCCGCAGCCCACGCCTGCGCCAGTGCCGGAAGTGCCCGAGGTCGAGGTGCCGGAAGCGGAAAGCGAGGACGGCGAGCCGAGCGCCGACGATGCCGCGGACGACATCACGACGGATACCGCCGACTCGCCGCGTCAGTAGATGCGTGAGGGCGACGCGAGGCTGACGTTGCGCGGGGTAACGGCACCGCTGGAGTGCAACGGTTCATTTCGACCGGGAAATGGCGAGCGCCGTGGAGATGCGAAGAGACGACTTCAGACAGAAGCCAGAGGACGAGCCGAACGCCGCAACGCATCACGTCGCTCCGACGCGACGCCATGCGACGTCCTGCACATGATGCGAGACGGACCGCGGTCCATCCGAAGCTCAGGCCTGGGGTATTTCGATCTTGACTTCAAGCACTTCGAGATCGTCCTGACGCTCGAGACTCACGCGTATGTCGTCGTCGGAAATCTTCACGTACTTCGAGATCACGGCCACCAGTTCGCGTTGCAACGCAGGCAGATAATCGGCGGGCGCATGGCCGCCGGCGCGCTCGTGCGCGATGATCAACTGCAGGCGTTCCTTCGCTACCGACGCGGACTTCTTTTTCTCGCCCAGCAAAAACGAAAGAATCGACATGACGTGCGCTCCCCTTACTTGGTGCCGAAGAGGCGCTGCAGCAGCCCGGGCTTCTGGTAATCGACAAAGCGAAGCGATTTCTGCTCGCCGAGGAAACGCGACACGACGTCCTTATAGGCTTCGGCCACATCGGTGCCGTCCATATGCACGGCCGGCAGACCTTGGTTCGACGCGTGCAGCACCGCTTCCGATTCCGGAATCACGCCGATCAGATCGATGCGCAGAATTTCCTGGATGTCGGTCAACGACAGCATTTCGCCTTCGCTGACACGCTTCGGGTTGTAGCGGGTGATCAGCAGGTGCTCCTTGATCGGTTCCTTGCCTTCGATCGCGCGCTTGGTCTTCGACGACAGGATGCCGAGAATGCGATCGGAGTCGCGCACCGACGACACTTCCGGGTTCGTCACGATCAGCGCTTCGTCGGCGAAGTGCATCGCAAGCAGCGCGCCCGACTCGATACCGGCCGGCGAATCGCAGACGATGTATTCGAAGTCCATCGCGATCAGATCGTTGATGACCTTCTCGACACCTTCCATCGTCAGCGCGTCTTTATCGCGCGTTTGCGAGGCCGGGAGGATGAACAGGTTCTCGCATTTCTTGTCTTTGATCAGCGCCTGATTCAGATTCGCTTCGCCCTGGATCACGTTGATCAGGTCGTACACGACGCGGCGCTCGCAGCCCATGATGAGGTCGAGGTTGCGCAGGCCGACGTCGAAGTCGATCACGGCGGTCTTGCTGCCGCGCAACGCGAGGGCCGACGCAAAGCTCGCGCTCGTGGTCGTCTTGCCCACGCCACCCTTGCCCGAAGTCACCACAATGATTTTTGCCATTACCCTTACCTTGTGTTCGTCAAATGCGTCAATTGGTGCGCGGCCCGCCTCGCCGTGAAACGCCGCGTGCCGCAATCGCTCGGGGCAGGGCGCGTTTCGCGGCGCTTTACGTGAGCCGCAGCGGTTCGATCATCAGCTTTTCTTCTTCGAGCCAGATCTGCACCGGCTTGCCGAGCACGTCGGCCGGCAGCGGGTTCTCGGTCGTTCGATAGATGCCCGCGATGGAGATCAGTTCCGGTTCGAGACACGTGCAGAAGATGCGCGCGTCGTGATTGCCCTGCACGCCGGCCAACGCCCGGCCGCGCAGCGGCGCGTAAATGTGGATGTTGCCTTCCGCGATCACCTCGGCGCCGTAGCTGACCAGACCGAGCACGACCAGATCGCCTTTTGCGTAAATACGCTGACCCGAGCGCAACGGCTTGTCGACCACCATCGTTTGCGGCGACGTGGCAAGACGCACCGGCTCGGCGGCGGGCGTGGGTTCGACGGCGGCGGCAGCGGCCGTGCCCGTGGCCGCGCTGGCGGTTGCGGATGCAGAGCTGGCGGACGCGCTCGTGCCCGCGCTTGCCTCGGTGCCTGCTGTCGCGTCTGCCGCGCTCGCCGTGCTGTCCTCATCGGCCTGCTTCGCCGGCGCGCCGCGGCGATCGCGCGCTTCGAGCAACGGCAATCCCGACTCCGTCGCCCACTGTTGCTCCGCATTCGCGACCACACCGACCGGACGCATGCGCACGCTGTCGAGCAGTTGCGCGATGTCGGCGAGCGGCACGCGTTCGTTGCCGGCGAGACGCCGCACGTCGATCGCGACGACGTCGTTAGCGAAGAATTCGGGGGTCGCCTCGAAGCGTCGCGTCAGCTCGGCACGCATCGCATCGAGGTCGGTCGTTTTGACCACGAACATCAGCGTGTCGACAGAGCCGCTGCGCAGTTCGAAAAAGGGCGATTTCTTGGGCGACATAGCGTTCGGCGAAAAATTTTGCGTATTTTACAGGCGTACAAGCGCGCGGCCACTATTTTTCCCGGGAGAATCGGTGCTCGCGCGCGCGAGCGCAACGCGTGTCGTCGATGCGATCGACGCGCGACGGTGCGAAAGAAACGCTGGCGGGAAAAAGACCGTGATGAAGGGACGGCGAAGACGAGCGGCGCGCGCGACGCGCCGCTTGGGCGATCACTGCTGTAACACCTGCGAAGTGGTCGGCACGTGCCGCACCAGCAGACTTTCGACCTGCTCGGGTGCGCGCTCGACGCGCCGGTGCTCGCCGGTCGGGCCAAAGCCCAGCGCTTCGTAAAAGCGCATCGCGTTGCGGTTCGCGTCGGCGACCCACGCGTAGATTTCCGTGGCGCCCGCATTCGCGAGCCAGCTGCTCGCGGTATCGACGAGCAGCTCGCCGCCGCGCAGATGGCGCACGGCCGGCGCCACCCACAACTCGCAGACGAACGCGCGACGCGCCGCGGTGTCGTCGAAATGCGCCTCGATCAGCCCGGCCGGATGACCCTCGGTATAGAGCAGGAATGCACCGACGGACTGCGAAACCGCGTGATTCGCCGCGGTCGCGTCGAAACTGGCGGCATCGGCCGACAACGCGTCCTCGAGCGTCGCGCCGAAGGCATACGGCGCCTCCCGCAGCGAGGCCGTGCGGAGTTCGCGAAAAACGGCGCCCTGATCAGCAGTGATGCGGCGAACGGTCAATGACGGACTCATGCAGACGAAACCCCTGGAAACCCTAACGCGTAGCTTTAACCGAACCGGCCGGCGAGTCAAATTTATTATTGACCAGAATATGCGGTCCCGCTCACGGCGCGTCGTAGTCGCCCGTGCCGTCCGGCCACGGCGTCAGCAGTTCATAGCCGTCGTCGGTCACGGCGACCATGTGCTCCCATTGCGCCGACAGCGAGCGGTCCTTCGTGATCACGGTCCAGCCGTCGCGCTGTACCGACGTGCCGGCGCGGCCCGCGTTGATCATCGGCTCGATCGTGAAGACCATGCCCGGCTTCAGGCGCACCCCCTGCCCCGGCTGCCCATAGTGCAGCACCTGCGGGTCCTCGTGATAGACCTTGCCGATGCCGTGCCCGCAGTAGTCGCGCACGATCGAGAAGCCCTCGCGCTGCGCGACCTTCTGGATCGCGTGGCCGACGTCGCCGAGCGTCGCGCCCGGCTTCACCTCGCGGATGCCGGCCACCATCGCCTCGTAGGTCGTGTCGATCAGCGCACGCGCGACCGTGCTCGACTGGCCGACGCAATACATGCGGCTCGTGTCGCCGAAATAGCCGTCCTTGATGATCGCGACGTCGATGTTGAGGATGTCGCCGTCCTTCAGGATCTCGTTGCGATTCGGAATGCCGTGACACACGACATGGTTGACCGACGTGCAGACGGTCTTCGGAAAGCCCAGATAGCCGACATTGGCCGGAATCGCTTTCTGCGTGCGGACGATGTAGTCGTTGCACAGCGCGTCGAGGTCGTCGGTGCAGACGCCTGCCTTGACGTGCTCGCCGATCATTGCCAGCACATCGGCCGCGAGGCGGCCCGCAATGCGCAGCTTCGCGATATCGTCGGGAGTCTTGTACGTAATGGCCATGAATTCAGTCGATGTGAGTCGCGGGTCAAGCGCGAGATGACCCGCCGCGCCCGAAAGCCCGGCGGCCCGCAACCGCCGCTCGATTGGGCGATTTCGGGCAATTGTACAGAGGATCGTCAGTGGACCCCTCGAAAACCGGCCGAAGCGGTGCGCGAGAAGCGGCGGTGGCGCTGTCGCGGCTTGCTGCGGCGCGCGCCCGAATCAGGATGACAGTTTTTGCGCGGCCCGTTGCGGGCCTGGGCGCTCGCATCGACTTAAGAGCAAAGGAACTCGAAGGATCATCGAGCCGGCAACGCCAATCGTTCAGCTTTCCATACTAAATCAGCGCACCGAGAAGCAGGCTGCCTCGCTCGGCGAGACGGTCTCGGCGATGGAGCAGCTCACCGCGATCGTGCAGCTCAACGCGAGCATTGCCGAATAGGCGAGCGAACTCGCGCGCGTCGCGCGTGACGAGCATCGTCGGTGAAATCGCGCAGGTGTCGCGTGAACAGAGCGATGGGATTCAGCAGCTGGGCATCGCGATCACGCAAATGGTCGAGGTCACGCAACAGAACGCGGCACTCGTCGAGAAAAGCGCGGCGGCGGCCGCGTCGCCCGCGGATCAGGCGCGGGCGCTGAGGGAGGTGATGGAGGGGTTCGGGGTGGATGAGGCGCCCGCACCCCCGCCTCGATACTCCGAAGGGAAGATTGGGCGCCGCCGTCAGGCCCGGCGACTCGTCGCTCTTGACACCGGGCAGCATCGACTGCGGACGGGCGGAACTGCTTGCGTCGACCCGCGGCCTAGTTGTCGGGATGGGCCGCCGTGAAGCTTTGGAAAGCACTGTAAGACGGATTCAGCGGTGAACCGTTGAGCATGATGCCGTAAGTCTGGTCGCCGCTGTCGAGCACGTAATACATGACGGACTGGATGTTGTGCGTCTTGCGGTTCTGATAGAACTCGCCGAGCTTCGTCGAGATGTAGTTCGAACGATAGGCCTCAGTTTGCTCCGGTCCGGTGTTCCACTCGGTGACGATGAACGGCACGCCATACCGGGCCTTGCAATAGATCGGCAGATCGAAGCCTGGCATCGCGCCGTCCGTACCGAGGTCGAACAGATCGCCATACACCTCGTAGTTGTGCCACGTGGTGATGTCCCAGCGCACGGTCGGGTAACCGCCGCTACCATCCGGCTGCATACCGTCCCACAGCGCGTCCGCCGCGCCGATATCGTTCACGCAGAAGTTGATGCCGCATTTGGCGTTGGACTGAACCGACTTCACGCCGTCGATCATCCCGCGCATGACGCCGCGCATCACCGGCCAGTTCGCGTTGTTGAAGTCCGACGCCCTCGTGCCCGCATAAGTGAAGTTGAGCACGGTGGCGTTCTGCCGCGTCAGCTCGTTGCCGCATTCGTAGATGGTCACGCCATACGGCTTCAGTGCGTTCGCGACGGCCTGGGCTACCGCGTAACCCTGGCTGTAAGCCGCATTCTCGCCAGCAATCAGGTTGCCGCTGGAGTCGTAGACGCCCTGGTTGATCAGCACGATCAGCGTCATCCCCGCCGACTGGAAAGCCTGCGCGAGTCCGATCACCGCGTTCAACTCGGTCGACGTGTTGTTGCAGCCGACGCGATAGCTCGTGCAACCCATGCCCTTCAGGATCGACACGATCTGTTGGGGCGTGTAGTTGTAGTCGAAGTGGCCGTTCATGCCGTAGAACATGCCGGCGGACGGTGTGATCGCGGTGCGCGGATCGTTACAGGGCAGCCAATGGCCGGCGGTGTCGTTGTTCACGTAGAACTGGCCACCCGTGCCGCAATGCCAGATCTTGCCGCCGTACCACAACACGAGCGAGACGTTGTACGTGTCGCCGACCGTCGCCCCGTTGCAGTAAATGACGCCGTTAGTCAGCGTCCAGATTGCGCCGGACTTGTCGATGATGTACGGAGAAGCGGGCAGCGAGGTGCCGTCGGCCGAAGTGCCGCCGAGGCGCGGGTCGTTGCAGCCCACCCAGCCCGAGCCCGTCCATTCGTAAAACTGACCACCCGTACCTTCGTGATAAATCACGCCGCCGTAAAACAGCACGAGCGAGACGTTGTAGGTGTTGCCTGCCGCCGACCCGTTGCGGTAGACCGAACCTCCGGAAAGGGTCCAGACGTTGCCGGAGTTGTCCGTGATGGACGTGGCGGGCGGCATGGAGATGCTGTTCGGGTCGCTCGTCTTCGCAGTCGGCGTTGTATTGCTCGAGGCTCCGGACGCACCCGACGCTGCCGCGGCACCGGAAGCGCCAGTCGCAGCGGCTGCCTTGCCAATCGCGTTCGATGACCCACTGCCCCCACCACACGCGGTCAAAAGATAACTTGCGCTCAGGGCCGTCAGGCCCCCAATGAATTGACGTCGTTTTATCATCGCGGAGTAATTCCAAATGTCGGGAAAATTCCCGATAAAAAGACCAAAAGGTGAATTCGCTGTGATTCGACGGACAATGAATAAGGATTCGATGCAAATGAATTTGCAGGCCTTAAAGACTATTGTCCCGAAGTGCTTTGAACGCACGTCTGTGTTGTCCGATTGAACCGAGGCGCGCGAAGGTGGTCCTCGCGGTGGTTCAGATTGACAGGGCTGGGTGCGCGTTGGTTCGCAAACGTTTGCGGTGCAAACGTTTTACTGATTAATTGCCGAAGCTTTCATTTTCAGGAAAATTCTTCCTGTAAAAGCTTCTGACGGCGTAAATCGTACCCTGAACGAATGACCGAGCCCAATCAAAAATCGTATTTATTTGTAAAAAAGGGCAGATCTTGCGGAGATCTGTGGGGTCGGCGAAGATTCGCACTTTCAGAAGTCGATCGGGGGGCGGGTCGCCCGCAAATTTTCTGACTTCGACCCCTTATAGCGTACAACAGCCACGCCCCGAATATGTCCGGCATATGAATTAGGGGACAGTGCAGTACGGATGACTTAAGATATTTGTATGGAAATGAGATGAAAAAGACCACGAGCAACGAATGGCTTATGTAAAAAATTGAAACAAGGGATTTCGCCAAAATAGAAATGATGCTTGAATAATTTCGAATTGCCTTGGCAAAGCCATTCGAGAACTCAAAGCAAAAACCCCTTGATCTCGGTGAAATCAAGGGGTTTCAGAATTTGGCGGAAAGGGTGGGATTCGAACCCACGGTACGGGGAAACCGTACGCCTGATTTCGAGTCAGGTACATTCGACCACTCTGCCACCTTTCCGGGTATTCCAACTCGCTACTGCATTGTCGGATCCAAGCGGGCCGTTGCTTGGGAGAAAAAGATTATAGAACAGCTCGAATTAGTTTTCCAAGCCCCCTCGTCCAAAAAATTTCTAAAAAATTTTCGCGGGACCTCGATGCCGTTCGCGGCATCCATCGTCAGACGCGCGACGACACCGCGCCTGCGCGCGCATCGGCGACGCTCAGGCCGCCGGCACTTGCAGCCGCTCGACGCCGCCGAGGTAAGGCCGCAGTGCCGTGGGCACCGTCACCGAGCCATCGGCGTTCTGGAAGTTCTCGAGCACCGCGACGAGCGTGCGGCCCACCGCGAGACCCGAGCCGTTGAGCGTATGCACGAGCTCCGGCTTGCCCTGCGCGTTGCGGAAGCGTGCCTGCATGCGTCGCGCCTGGAACGACTCGGTATTCGAGCAACTCGAAATCTCACGATAGGTGTTCTGCGCGGGCAGCCACACTTCCAGGTCGTAGGTCTTCGCTGCGGAAAAGCCCATGTCGCCGGTGCACAGCGTGATCACGCGATACGGCAGTTCGAGCTTTTGCAGAATCGCCTCCGCATGGCCGACCATCTGCTCGAGCGCGTCGTACGATGCGCCTGGCGCTACGACCTGCACCATCTCGACCTTGTCGAACTGATGCTGGCGGATCATGCCGCGCGTGTCGCGGCCATACGAGCCCGCTTCCGAGCGGAAGCACGGCGAGTGCGCGGTCAGCCTGATCGGCAGCGCGTCCGCTTCGACGATGCTCTCACGCACCGTGTTCGTCAGCGAAATTTCCGAGGTCGAGATCAGGTACTGCGTGACCGTGTGTTCACCGCCGCCCTTTTCGACGCGGAACATATCGTCCGCGAACTTCGGCAGCTGGCCCGTGCCGTACAGGATGTCGGGATTGACGATGTACGGCGTGTAGATCTCGGTATAGCCGTGCTGCTGCGTGTGCGTGTCGATCATGAACTGCGCGAGCGCGCGATGCAGCCGCGCAATCTGGCCGCGCAGCATCGTGAAGCGCGCGCCCGACAGCTTCGCGCCGGTCTCGAAGTCGAGGCCGAGCGGCGTGCCGACGTCAACGTGATCCTTGACCTCGAAGTCGAACTGGCGCGGCGTGCCCCAGCGGCGCACTTCGACGTTGCCGGCTTCGTCGTTGCCGACCGGCACGCTTTCGTGCGCGAGATTCGGCACGTCGAGCAGCAGATCGGACAGACGCTTCTGGATGTCTTCGAGCTTGACCGCCGACGCCTTCATCTCGTCGCCGATGCCGCCGACTTCGGCCATCACCGCCGACGTGTCTTCGCCGCGTCCTTTCATCGCGCCGATCTGCTTGGACAGGCTGTTGCGGCGCGCCTGCAGTTCTTCGGTACGGGTCTGGGTATCGCGGCGTTCCGCTTCGAGCGCGGTGAAGGCCGCGACGTCGAGGGTATAGCCGCGGTCGGCGAGGCGCTTTGCGACGCCGTCGAGGTCTTTGCGCAGCAGCTGGATGTCGAGCATGGGATGGGACGGATGTTCGTTGTATGAAAACGCGATTTTAACGCACCGGCAAAGGTGAAACGCCTCAAGCCTTCTTCGGCTTGTTCTCGGCGCGCCACCGCGCATCGAGCTCGCCAAGGCGCGCGAGCTTCTCGCCGATCTTGCCTTCGAGACCACGCGGTGTCGGCTCGTACCAATGCGGCTCGCGCATGCCGTCGGGCAGATAGGTTTCGCCGGCCGCGTACGCATCGGGTTCGTCGTGCGCGTAGCGGTAGTCGTGGCCGTAGCCGAGTTCCTTCATCAGCTTCGTCGGCGCGTTGCGCAGATGCACCGGCACCGCGCGCGACTGGTCCTTGCCGACGAAGCGCCGCGCCTCGTTGTACGCGTTGTACCCGGCATTCGATTTCGGCGCGACCGCCAGATAGATGATCGCCTGCGCAAGCGCGAGCTCACCTTCGGGCGAACCGAGACGCTCGTAGGTTTCGGCAGCGTCGAGCGTGATGCGCGCGGCGCGCGGGTCCGCGAGGCCGATGTCTTCCCACGCCATGCGCACGATGCGACGCGCGAGATAGCGCGGGTCCGCGCCGCCGTCGAGCATGCGACAGAACCAGTACAGCGCGCCGTCCGGGTTGCTGCCGCGCACGGATTTATGCAGCGCGCTGATCTGGTCGTAGAAGGCGTCGCCGCCCTTGTCGAAGCGGCGCAGATTCTCCGCGAGCGCGCTGCCCAATAACGCGCCGTCGATCTCGGTGGTCTTCTGCTGTGCGGCCGCGCGCGCGACGATCTCGAGGTTGTTCAGCAGCTTGCGGCCGTCGCCGTCGGCCGAACCGATCAGCGCGGCGCGCGCTTCGTCGGTGAAGGTGAGGCCGCCGAGCTCCTTCTGCGCGCGCTCGAGCAGCTCGCGCTGTTCGTCGTCCGTCAGGCTCTTCAGCACGTAGACGGCGGCGCGCGACAGCAACGCGCTATTGACCTCGAACGACGGATTCTCGGTCGTCGCGCCGACGAACACGAACAGGCCCGACTCGACGTGCGGCAAGAACGCGTCTTGCTGGCTCTTGTTGAAGCGATGCACTTCGTCGACGAACACCAGCGTCTGATGGCCGTTCGCGCGATGGATCTGCGCGGTTTCGACCGCCTCGCGGATATCCTTCACGCCCGACAGCACCGCCGACAACGCGATGAACTGCGCATGAAACGCATCGGCCATCAGCCGCGCGAGCGTGGTCTTGCCGACGCCCGGCGGGCCCCACAGGATCATCGAATGGGCCTCGCCCGATTCGAACGCGACCCTGAGCGGCTTGTTCGGACCGAGCAGATGCGACTGGCCGATCACTTCGTCGATATTGCGTGGCCGCAGGCGTTCGGCGAGCGGAACATTGGCACGGGTTTCTTCAAACATGACGTTTTGGGGATAATCTCGGCTTTCCGGGGCACGCACCGCTTCGGAGCAACGCCTCGCG
The DNA here is from genome assembly GCF_902833905.1 of Paraburkholderia tuberum STM678. Lineage (GTDB taxonomy): Bacteria > Pseudomonadota > Gammaproteobacteria > Burkholderiales > Burkholderiaceae > Paraburkholderia > Paraburkholderia tuberum. The sequence continues at coordinate 116,271 of NZ_CADFGP010000007.1, forward strand.
GGACAAGCGCAAAGCCCGCGTCCGGCCGGAAACACAGCACGAACGCGGGCAACGTCCTGCATTATGACAGTGACGGCGGCCAGGCGATGGCCGACCCGGGGCGCCGGCAACGCAAAGAATCACAGCACCACCAACAGGAACGAACATCAGATGGCTCAAGATTCCGTCGCCGGCAACGCCGGCTCCACCTACGCGCCGCTCACGCCGGTGCCCGACGCGCGCCGCGCGTTTCGCACCGGCGACGCGTTCGCGCTGTGGTTCTCGCTCGGCATCGGCCTGCTCGTCGCCCAGGCGGGCGCGCTGCTGGTGCCGGGGCTGTCGCTGCCGCATGCGCTCGTCGCGATCGTGCTCGGCAGCGTGATCGGCGTCGTGCTGCTCGCGCTCGTGGGCGTGATCGGCACCGACACCGGGCTCGCGGCGATGTCGTCGCTGCGTCCGACGCTCGGCGTGCGCGGCGCGTCGGTGCCGGCCGTGCTGAACATGGTGCAACTGGTCGGCTGGGGCTCGTTCGAGGTGATCGTGATGCGCGATTCTGCCGATGCGCTCGCGAAACAGGCGTTCGGCCTGTCGATGCCGCTCGTGTGGACCGTGATCTTCGGCGTGCTCGCGACGCTGCTCGCGATCAGCGGCCCGCTGTCGTTCGTGCGGCGCTTTCTGCGCAAGTGGGGGATCTGGCTGCTGCTCGCGGGCGCCGCATGGCTCACGTGGAATCTGCTCGCGCGCCACAATCTCGCGGACCTGATGCGTCGTCCCGGCACCGGCGAGATGTCGTTCGGCGGCGCGGTCGACCTCGTGGTCGCGATGCCGCTGTCATGGCTGCCGCTGATCGCCGACTACACGCGCTTCGGCCGCCGCGCCGGCGAGACGTTCCGCGGCACGCTATACGGCTATGGCATCGCGAACATCTGGTTCTATGCGCTCGGCGCGGTCTACGGGCTCGCTGCCGGCGGCGGCGATGCATTGCTGACCGGCGCGCTCGCGCAAGCGGGCGGCGGGTTTGCGCTGCTGCTGATTCTGATCGACGAAATCGACAATGCGTTCGCCGACATCCACTCGGCCGCGGTGTCGACCGGCACGTTCTGGACGCGCGCGAGCGTGCCGTTGCTGTCGGCCGCGTTCGGTGCGCTGTGCACGCTGATCGCGCTGCTCGTGCCGACGGCGAAGTACCAGAACTTCCTGCTGCTGATCGGCTCGGTATTCGCGCCGCTGTTCGGCGTCGTGCTGATGGATCACTTCATCGTGCGCAAGCGTCGCGTCGACGCCGCGGTGCTCGCCGATGTGCTCGGCCGCTACGGCTTCTCGGGCGGCTGGCACCTGAGCGCGTTCGTCGCTTGGGCGATCGGCATCGCCTCGTACCAGGTGATCAATCAATGGCTACCGAATGTCGGCGCGACGCTGCCGTCGCTTGCGATCGGCGCGGTGTGCTATTACGCGTTCGTATCGGCGCGCAAGACCGCGTATGCGTGAGCGCGTCACCCTCAGCGCGTTGCATTAGACGCAGCTGTCACAAAATAAAAAAGACCTGCAATCCAACTGCAGGTCTTTTTTTGTGACCGTCGAACGGCCAATCACAGTGCGCGCCGCGGGCTATTTTTTCGCCGCTTTGCGCCGACGCGATTCGGCCTTGCGACACAGATCCGTGAGCAGCCAACGGGCGACGGTCTCCGGCCGATTCGGCGCATACGAGGCGAATTTGCTCTCGTTCGCGAAATGGACGACGACGGTGCCCGTCATGACGCGATAAGTTCCGGCATAGTTTACGCCGTCCAGTTCCACGCTAAGCGCGTGGGTGGTTTCATATTCCGCGAAAGTCAAAATTAAGGCGATATCTCGAAACGAGACATTATCGCTACGATTTTTCGGAAGTCAAAGAAATATGCAATTGGTTGCATATTAAATTCTCACCGGCGGTAATTGTTGCGTTCTCCGCTTGAAAACCCAAATAACGGGCTGCCGGATTACGTTAGATAACCTGCTGCCTTACTGCCGTTCAAGCCGAACCGTCGGCGTATCGGCGAAACGCTCAAGCGCGCGATTGCCTTCCCGATGGGCTTCGGCCTCGTCGATAAAGGTTTTTTCACTATATGCAACGACCTTGAAACCACTTCCGGCCGCGCGCGGAACCGTTATTCCCCAATGCCACCCGCCCTCCTGCTGGAACACATGGAGGGACGGGGATAAGCGTGAATCGTGTGAAGAAGACAATCTCATGACATGCCTCGTCTTTCCAGACATCCAAAGCGACAACAACCTTCGATCAGTTTAGGCGTTATTTTGTTGCGTTGCAGCAAAAAATTGTTAGAGATTACGAACCCAATCCTGGGAAAATGATCGGACGCGCCAACTCCAGCCCATGAGCAATGCCGGTCTTTCCAGTCTCGCACTAAATCATTACGTCTGCCGGTACGACGATTTAACGTTCGTCGCGGCGCCGGGCGCGCATCCCTAAGCAATCCACGCACCGCGCGAAAATAAAAAGCCGCGCTCGACAAGCGCGGCTTCGCCGGCGTTTGCAAAGGCGCCAGTGTCGGCGCCTACCGCGCGGTTTATCCGTTGATCACATCCGCGCCCTTCGGCACCGTGAACTTGAATGCATCGGGCGGCAGTTGCGGATTTTTCTGGATGTTCGAGAACGTGAGCAGCGTCACGTTACCGAACACGTCGTGCAATTCCATCGCTTCGAGATTGCCGTCCTTGAAGCCGATGCCGACGCGCTCGAACTGCGTGTCCTTCGCCTTCGGCGTCAGTTCGAGCCAGTCGATGCCGGCCTTCACGCCCGCGTCGCGCAGCGAGAAGTTCTTGTCCAGATCGTTGCTGCCGAACAGGATCGCCGCCGGGCTTGCGCCGAGCGCGTTGCCGAGCGGGCGCACCGTCACCTGGTTCAGATCCTTGTCGTAGACGTAGAACTTGTCGCCGTCCGCCTGCAGCAATTGCGAGTAGGGCTTCTCGTATTGCCAGATGAACTTGCCGGGCCGCGCGAACATGAACGTGCCGCTCGACGTGGTCGGCTTGGCCGGGTTCGCGGTGGACAGCGCGCCGCTCGCGCCCTGCGCCTTGCTCGGCGCGCGCACTTCCTGCTGCACGAAGGCGCCGCGCGCCGAATGGACCTGCGCGATGAATGCCTTCAGTTGCTCGGTGCCGCTCGCGAACGCGTGCGAGGCGACGAGCAGCGACGCACCGATCGCGACACTGCCCACGGCGCGCGCGATCTTGCGCATGCCGCGGGACACGCGCTCGCCGAGGCGCCCCGCTCGACGCTGTCGGGCATCCTGCTGCGCGATTGCTTGCATAGGTTTTTCTCCCTTGAATGAATTCGGTGATGGGCTGCGCCAGCTCGATGCACTCGCTGAACACAGAGTGACTGGCCCAGCGTCGAGCCGCAATGGCGCACCGGACGGTGCACGCGGCGTCGCTCGCGATGGCCGCAATGGCTCGTTGCGGCTATTCCGCCTCGCGCGCCGGCGCCAGGATCTCGCGATTGCCGTTCGACGACATCGCCGACACCACGCCCGAATTCTCCATCTGTTCGAGTAGACGCGCCGCCCGGTTGTAGCCGATGCGCAGATGCCGCTGCACGAGTGAAATCGACGCGCGGCGATTCTTCAGCACGACGTCGACCGCCTGATCGTATAACGGGTCCGACTCGCCTTCGGTGGACGCGGTTCCCGCCGAGCCTTCGTCGCCCTCGCCGCTCACGCCGCCTTCGAGAATGCCCTCGATATAGTTCGGCTCGCCCTGCTCCTTGAGCTTGTCGACGACGCGGTGCACTTCATCATCCGACACGAACGCGCCGTGCACGCGCACCGGCAAACCGCTGCCTGGCGGCAGATAGAGCATGTCGCCCATGCCGAGCAGCGACTCGGCGCCCTGCTGGTCGAGAATCGTGCGCGAGTCGATCTTCGACGACACCTGGAACGCCATACGGGTCGGCACGTTGGCCTTGATCAGGCCGGTGATCACGTCGACCGACGGACGCTGCGTAGCGAGAATCAGATGGATGCCGGCCGCGCGCGCCTTCTGCGCGATCCGCGCGATCAGCTCTTCGACCTTCTTGCCGACGACCATCATCAGGTCGGCCAGTTCGTCGATGACGATCACGATGTTCGGCAAACGCGTCAGCGGTTCCGGATCGTCCGGCGTCAGGCTGAACGGATTCGGCAGCTTCTCTTCGCGCTTGGCCGCTTCGTCGATCTTGTTGTTGTAGCCGGCGAGGTTACGCACGCCGACCTTGCTCATCAGCTTGTAGCGGCGCTCCATTTCGGCGACCGCCCAGTTCAGCGCGTGGCCCGCCTGGCGCATGTCGGTGACGACCGGACACAGCAGGTGCGGAATGCCTTCGTAGACGCTCATTTCGAGCATCTTCGGATCGATCAGGATCATGCGCACCTGCTCGGCGCTCGCCTTGTACAGCAGCGACAGGATCATCGCGTTGATACCCACAGACTTGCCCGAACCAGTCGTGCCGGCGACGAGCAAATGCGGCATCTTCGCGAGATCCGCGCACACGGGCTTGCCGCCGATGTCCTTGCCGAGACCCATCGTGAGCGGCGACGCGGCATCCGCATACACGGCCGAGCCGAGAATTTCGGACAGGCTCACGGTCTGACGGCGCTGGTTCGGCAGCTCCAACGCCATGTAGTTCTTGCCCGGAATCGTTTCGACGACGCGAATCGACACGAGCGACAGCGAGCGCGCGAGATCCTTCGCGAGATTAACGATCTGACTGCCCTTCACGCCCGTGGCCGGCTCGATTTCATAGCGCGTGACGACGGGCCCCGGATACGCGGCGACCACGCTCACGTCGACACCGAAGTCCTTCAGCTTCTTCTCGATCAGGCGCGACGTGAATTCGAGCGTGTCCGCGGAAATGGTTTCCTGCGCGGCTGGCGCGGGGTCGAGCAGCGCGATGGGCGGCAGCGTGGAGTCGCCGGGCAGATCGGTAAAGAGCGGCACCTGGCGTTCCTTCTCGACACGCTCCGACTTCGCCGGCGTGGCGAGCGGCGGCACGATCACTACGGGCTCGTGCTCCTCGATGCGCACGCGGCCCTTCTCGACCTTGCCTTCGCGCTTCACGGCGGCCGCTTCGCCGAGCTTGCGATCGAGCCCGGCCTCGCGGCGCAGCTTCGCGAACGTCACCGCGGAAATGATCGATTCGCCGACCTTCTCCGCGACCGACAGCCACGAAAAACGGAAGTACAGCGACAGCCCGATCCCGAGACCGAGCAGCAGCGCGAGCGTGCCACCGGTGAAGCCGAGCGCATGCGAGATGCCGCGCGCGACAGCCTCGCCGATCACGCCGCCGGGCGCGCGCGGCAACTGCACCTTCAGCGACCACATGCGCAGCGCCTCGAGGCCGTTGCACGACAGCAGCACGAGCATGAACGCGAACGCGTCCGCGAGCCAGCTGACGCCGCGCGGCGCGTCGTCGTCCTGCGGCTCTTCGTTGCGGCTGATGCGCTTGTAGTTCGCGGAGATGTGGCGGCCGAGCAGCACGATCCACCAGTAGGCGGACAGGCCGAACAGCAGCAGCAGGATGTCGGAAGTCCACGCGCCGACGCGGCCCGCCCAGTTCGAGATATGGTCGACCTGCGCGGCATGGGTCCAGCTCGGGTCGTGCCTGCTGTAGCTGACGAGCGACATCAGCAGGAACACGCCGAGGGCCACCTGCAGAATCCAGCGGATTTCGGTGAAGAGGCGCGACATGCGGTGCGGCAATGCCTGCGCGCTCGCGGTATAGGGAGCTTTTGCCATTGATCCTGTTGCCTGGGGTAGCCGGTTCAGGCTGAAACTGCCGCCGGGAACGCGGCCCGAGCCTCGCCGCGCACGGCTTCGGGCCCGATCCCGGCTACCGGAAACTTCGATCCGGGCTATTGTAAACGCTGTGTCCCGCGCAAGGCTGTAAATGACGGTAACCTGGCTGTTTGACCACAGACGCATGCGCGAGGCGCGCTGAATTCGCCGTATCGCGCCGCGGGCTCGCCCCGAGCGCCCACGCCGCCACGCTATCGCGGCGATCAGAAAGCTTGATGGCGCAGCGGCACGCCCCGCCCTTTATAATGCCCGACTGATACCCATCTACAGTTTCAGCTCAAAAACGCACGGCTACGCAGCGGCGAGCCGCGCGCCGTACAAGGATTCGATCATGCCCGCAACTGCAACGAAACACGCCAAGGTTCTGATTCTCGGTTCCGGTCCCGCCGGCTACACGGCGGCGGTTTACGCGGCGCGCGCCAACCTCGCGCCGGTGCTCGTCACCGGCATCGCGCAAGGCGGCCAGCTGATGACCACGACCGACGTCGAAAACTGGCCCGCCGACGCCAACGGCGTGCAAGGCCCGGAACTGATGGCGCGCTTCCTCGAGCACGCCGAGCGCTTCAATACCGAGATCATCTTCGACCACATCCACACGGCGAAGCTCGATGAGAAGCCGATTCGCCTGATCGGCGATTCGGGCGAATACACGTGCGATTCGCTGATCATCTCGACGGGCGCATCGGCGCAGTATCTCGGCCTGCCGTCGGAAGAGGCGTTCATGGGCAAGGGCGTGTCGGCCTGCGCGACCTGCGACGGCTTCTTCTACAAGCAGCAGCACGTCGCCGTGATCGGCGGCGGCAATACGGCCGTCGAAGAGGCGCTCTACCTCGCCGGCATCGCGAAGAAGGTGACCGTGATCCATCGGCGCGACAAGTTCCGCGCCGAGCCGATCCTGATCGACCGTCTGCTCGCGAAGGAGAAGGAGGGCGTCGTCGAGATCAAGTGGAACCATGTGCTCGAAGAAGTAACCGGCGACAACTCCGGCGTGACCGGCCTGCGCATCAAGCACACGCAGAGTGGCGAGACCACTGACATCGCGCTGCAGGGCCTGTTCGTCGCGATCGGCCACAAGCCGAACACGGACATCTTCGCAGGCCAGCTCGAGATGAAGAACGGCTACATCATCACGAAGGGCGGCCTGAACGGTTTCGCGACCGCGACCAGCGTGCCGGGCGTGTTCGCCGCGGGCGACGTGCAGGACCACATCTATCGCCAGGCGATCACCAGCGCGGGCACCGGCTGTATGGCCGCGCTCGACGCGCAGCGCTATCTCGAGACCATCAACGAAATGGCCGGCGAGCACGCGATGAGCGCGGAAGCGGACCGCTGATCCGCGCCGCGCTGCCGTATGTCGAGACGAAGTCCCGACAAACGGGCGCGACAGTAAAATGACGGTGGCGCAGCGCTGCTGTCATTGGCTCACGAAGGCCGCGGCTGAAATGCCGGCGGCCTTTGTCGTTTTTGCCGCCTTGTCAATGTGCGTCGAGCGCGTTGGCAGCACCACCGACCGACCTTTCCGCCTGTATTGCCGACATGCCGAAGAATCAGCCCCATCCGAACGAACCGAAACGCCCGCAAGCCGCCACGCGTCCCGCGCCCGCAACGGCTGCGCCCGCCGTCGCACCGAAGCTCGATCGCGCATCGGGGCTCGCCGGACTCGGTGCGTTGCGTGAAGCGTTGAAGGGCGAAGCCGAGCGGCGCGAGCGCGAACAGGCGGCGACGCGAGCGGCGCAGCGCGAAGCGGCCGCCGACGCCGATCTGTTCCGCCGCGAGATCGGCGAAGTCGCGCCGCTCGCGATTCCGCCGCGCGCGACGCTCACGCGCAATCCCCCGCCGCCGCTGCCGGTGCAGACGCTGCTCGACGAGGAGGCGGTGCTGCACGAAGCGATCTCCGACGAATTCGACCCCGAAGTGCTGCTCGAAACCGACGAAACGCTGTCGTATTGCCGCCCCGGCTTGAGCCGCGACGTAGTGCGCAAGCTGCGGCGCGGCGACTGGATCGTGCAGGCGCAGATCGACCTGCACGGCATGCGGCGCGAAGAGGCACGCGAGGCGCTCGCGGAATTCATCCGCGAATCGGCCAAACGCGGCCTGCGCTGCCTGCGCGTGATTCACGGCAAGGGTCTGGGGTCGATCGGCAAGGAGCCGGTGCTGAAGGGCAAGGTGCGCGCGTGGCTCGTGCAGAAATCCGAAGTGATCGCGTTCTGTCAGGCGCGCCCTCATGACGGCGGCGCCGGTGCGGTACTCGTGCTGTTGCAGCCGGGCTCGTTGCCGCCGCATGGGGCGAGCGCGAAGGTCTGAGGTCGATTTTTTCGGCCGTCGTTCGTCGTGGGGTAAACGGCCAGTCTGGCCGTCGCGCGGTGTGGCTCTCGTCGTCACCGCGTACTCGTGCTGTGCAACCGTCAAAGGTGATCGCGATGCCCCTGCAGCTTTATGCCCATCCGTTCTCGTCCTACTGCCAGAAGGCCCTGACCGCGCTGTACGAAAACGGTACGCCGTTCGAGATGCGCGTGCTCGCGCATGACGACCCGAAGGTCATGGCCGAATTGGCCGCGCTGTGGCCGATCAGGCGCTTCCCGGTGCTCGTCGACGGCGGGCGCACGGTGGTCGAGGCGAGCATCATCATCGAATATCTGGGCCTGCATTATCCGGGGCCTGTCACGCTGTTGCCCGCCGATCCGCGCGTAGCGCTCGAGGTGCGCACGATGGACCGCTTCTTCGACAACTACATTTCGACTCCACAGCAAAAAGTCGTGTTCGATAGCCTGCGTCCCGAAGCCGAGCGCGACCGGCGTGGCGTCGTCGATGCGCGCGCGCTGCTCGACACTTCGTACGCATGGCTCGACCGTCACATGGCCGAGCGCGAATGGGCCGCCGGCGACAGCTTCAGCCTCGCCGACTGCGGCGCCGCCCCGTTCCTGTTCTACGCCGACTGGACACACCCGATCGACCCCGCGTTCGCGCACGTGCGCGCGTACCGGCAGCGGCTGCTCGCGCGGCCCTCGTTCGCACGCGCGGTCGACGAGGCGCGGCCCTACCGGCCGCTATTTCCGCTGGGCGCGCCGGAGCGGGATTGAGCCACGAGCGGCGGTGGCAGTTGCGCGCGAACGAGACGCGGCAGACAACCCGTTTTGCTGGCTGTAGACTTCCTGTCGTGTCGCAAACCTGCCCCGCCCTTCTTCTGGCTCACCACCCACAAGGCACACCATGGACCGTTTCGAAGCGATGGAGATCTTCACGCGCGTGGTCGAAGCGAACAGCTTCACCAAGGTTTCGGAATCGCTCGATCTGCCGCGCGCGAAGGTCAGCCGCACGATCCAGGCGCTCGAGGAACACGTCGGCGTGCGGCTCCTGAACCGCTCGACCCGCCAGGTCAGCGTGACCGAAGACGGCGCATCGTTCTACGAGCGCTGCGTGCGCATTCTCGCCGACGTCGCCGATGCCGAGTCGTCGCTGTCGAGCAAGCGCGAGAATCCGGCCGGGACGATCCGCGTCGACACCTCCGGCACGCTCGCGCGCTCGCTGCTGCTGCCCGCGCTCGACGACTTCTACGCGCACTACCCCGCGATCGACGTGCGCCTCGGTCTCGCGGACCGCAACATCGATCTGATCCAGGACGCCGTCGATTGCGTGATCCGCATGGGCACGCCCGAAGAATCGAGCCTCGTTGCGAAGCGCATCGGGCTTGCGCGCATCGTCACGTGCGCATCGCCCGCGTATCTGCGCAAGTTCGGCACGCCGACCACACTGGCGGACCTCGGCGAGCATCGCGCGGTCAACTACGTGTCCGCGCGCAGCGGCAGGACCTTCCCGTTCGAATACGAAGTGGACGGCGAAATCGAGCGCGTCGCGATGGATAGCACGCTCGCCGTCAACGACGGCTCGGTGTACATCACGGCGGGTGTGTTGGGCCACGGCATCATCCAGCCGTCGCGCTTCATGGTCGCCGAGCTGATCGAGCAAGGCGCGCTCACGGAGATTCTCGGCAACTACACGAGCCCCGGTACACCGCTGTCGATTCTGTATGCGCATCGCCGCAATCTGAGTTCGCGGCTACGCGCGTTTATCGATTGGGTCAGCGAGCTCGCGCGCAACAATCCGGACTTGCGTTTGCCCGAGGCGGCGTAACGGCTGCAAAAGAACAGAAGCCCCATGCGCAATTCAACGCATGGGGCTTTTCTGTAGCGACGGATTCAGCGCTGAGGCGACGACTTACGCAATCCGCTCTTCATTCGCCGGATCGAACAACACCGCCTTCGACGTATCGAACAGCAGCGTCGCATTGTTCTCCGGTTGCGGGTTCGACGCCGGGTGCACGCGGCTCACCACGCGCTTGCCGTTGATCTGCGCGAACACCAGCGTGTCCGGACCGGTCGGCTCGATCACGTCGACCTTCACTTCGACCGGCTGCAGCTTCGAGTCGTCGCCGTGCGCGCCGCGCGCATCGGTGATGCGTTCCGGACGCAGGCCGAGAATCACGTTGTTGCCGACGTGCGAGCGCACCTTCGCCGAATCGAACGGCAGCACCAGCGCCTTGCGCGCGACGCCCGTATCGAGTTCGATGCCGACGCCCGAGCCCTGCTCGACCAGCTTGCCTTCGATGAAGTTCATCGGCGGTGCGCCGATGAAGCCCGCGACGAACAGGTTCGACGGCGAGTCGTAGATTTCCTGCGGCGCGCCGAACTGCTGAACGATGCCGTCCTTCATCACCGCGATGCGGTCGCCGAGCGTCATCGCTTCGATCTGGTCGTGCGTCACGTAGACGATCGTCGTGCCGAGGCGTTGATGCAGCAGCTTGATTTCCGAGCGCATCTCGATGCGCAGCTTCGCGTCGAGGTTCGACAGCGGCTCGTCGAACAGGAACATCACCGGATCGCGCGCGAGCGCGCGGCCCATCGCGACGCGCTGACGCTGGCCGCCCGACAGCTGACCCGGCTTGCGATCGAGCAGATGCTTGATCTGCAGCGTGTTCGACACACGCTCGACAATCTGCGTCTGCTCCTGCTTCGGCACCTTGCGGATGTTCAGGCCGAACGAGATGTTGTCGCGCACCGTCATCGACGGATAGAGCGCGTACGACTGGAACACCATCGCGATGTCGCGATCTTTCGGCGACAGGTTGTTGACCGTCTTGCCGTCGATCTGGATCTCGCCCTTGGTCACGGTTTCGAGACCGGCAATCATGTTGAGCAGCGTCGACTTACCGCAGCCTGAGCCGCCGACCAGAATCAGGAACTGGCCGTCTTCGATGTCGATGTTGACACCCTTCAGAACCGGCACCCCGTTCGGGTAGGTCTTGTACACGTCACGGATGGAAAGGCTTGCCATGCTGTGAATCCTCTAGTCTCTGGTACTGCTTGAAAACGTCTTGTCAGGCGACGACGGCACGCGTTCGGTGAAACGCCGTCGCTCCAGGGTGATTTAGCCCTTCACCGCGCCCGCGGTCAGGCCGCGCACGAAGTAACGTCCGGCGATGATATAGACGAGCAGCGTGGGCAGCGCCGCGATGATCGCGCCGGCCATGTCCACGTTGTATTCCTTCACGCCGGTCGAGGTGTTGACGAGGTTGTTCAGCGCCACGGTGATCGGCATCGAATCGACGCCGGAGAACACGATACCGAACAGGAAGTCGTTCCAGATCTGCGTGAATTGCCAGATCAGGCACACCATGAAGATCGGCAGCGACACCGGCAGCAGGATCTTCGTGAAGATCGTGAAGAAACCCGCGCCGTCGATCCGCGCGGCCTTCACGAGTTCAGCCGGCACGCTCACGTAGAAGTTGCGGAAGAACATCGTCGTGAACGCGATACCGTAGATCACGTGCACGAGCACGAGGCCGCTCACCGTGTTCGCCAGGCCGAGGATGCCTTCGAGGCGCGCCATCGGCAGCAGGATCGCCTGGAACGGAATGAAGCAGCCGACCAGCAGCATCGTGAAGATCGGATCGGCGCCGCGGAAACGCCAGTGCGTGAGCACGTAGCCGTTGAACGCGCCGATGATCGACGAGATCAGCACGGCCGGAATCACCATGCGCACCGAGTTCATGAAGAACGGCTGCATGCCGTCGCAACGCACCCCCGTACACGCGCCGCTCCACGCCTTGAGCCACGGCGCGAAGCTCCAGCTCGTCGGCGGCGTCAGCAGGTTGCCGGTGCGCAACTGGTCGATGTCCTTGAACGACGTCGACAGCATCACATACAGCGGGAACAGGAAGTACAGCGCGAACAGAACCAGGGCCGCGTAAATGACGGCACGGCTAATCGTCATCTTAGGCTGCATTGCGGGTGCTCCTCGATTCCAGATACATCAGCGGCACGAGCACGGCCACTACGGTAGCGAGCATCATGATCGACGATGCCGCGCCGACGCCGAGCTGCCCACGGTTGAACGAAAACGTGTACATGAAGATGGCCGGCAGCGACGTCGACGTACCCGGACCGCCGGCGGTCAGCGCGACGACCAGGTCGAACGTCTTGATGGTGATGTGACAGAGGATCAGCAGCACGGAGAAGAACACCGGCCGCATGCTCGGTATCACGATCTTGCGGTAGATGGTCGGCAGGTTCGCGCCGTCCATCTGCGCGGCCTTGAAGATCTCGCTGTCGACGCCGCGCAAGCCGGCGAGGAACAGCGCCATCACGAAGCCGGTGGACTGCCAGACCGCCGCGATCACGATACAGAAAATCGCCCTGTCCGGGTCGCCGAGCCAGTTGAACGAGAAGCTCGTCCAGCCCCAGTCGTGAAACACCTTCTCGATGCCGATGCTCGGCGTCAGAATCCATTGCCACGCGGTGCCGGTCACGATGAACGACAGCGCCATCGGATACAGGAACACGGCGCGCAGCGCGCCTTCGTTGCGGATCTGCTGATCGAGCAGGATCGCGAGCAACAGACCCAGACCGATGCAGATACCGATGAACGGAATGCCGAACCAGCCGAGGTTCGCGGCCGAAGTCCAGAACACGTCGTTCTGGAACAGTTCGCGATAGCGGTCGAGACCCGCGAACTCCCAACGAGGCATCAGCCGCGAAGTAGACAGCGACAGATAGCCGGTGATTGCGATAAAGCCATACACGAAGATCAGGCTGATCACGACGCTGGGTGCGAGCACCAGCTTCGGAATCCAGCGATCGGCAAGGGCCGCCATGGGCGACGTGCGGCGGGTGACGGCGGCCGTTTTCCCGTTCCCGCTGATGGAAGCAGTCACTACTCGACTCCTGCTGAAACTGTACCGTCGGGCTGCCCGTGCACGCATGGCGCGGGACCGCGACGGTCTGGGTGTGACTCCATGAAACCAGGGTGAGCCGCGTGGCGCCGGACTGCGCTGCGAACGAAAGCAGCTCGAGGTCCGACTCGACACGGCCCGAAGGGCGCGCCCGGTGCTTCGGATGCAAGCCGCCGGGCGCAACACTTCGTACTTACGCTTACTTGGTCTTCGCTGCCTTCGCGAGAGCCTGAACCGCAGTCTTCGAATCTTCCTGCGAATTCATGAACTTCGTGACGACGTCGGAGATCGCGCCTGCCGCGGCATCCGGCTGAGCCATGCCGTGAGCGAGCGACGGCACATAACCGCCGGCCTTGATCGCGATCTGCTCATCCGCGTACGACTTCTTCGCGCAGTCGTCGAACTTGTCCATCGGCACGCCGAGACGCACCGGGATCGAGCCCTTGTACAGGCTGAACTGCTCCTGGAACGCCGGCGACATGATCGTCTTCGCGAGCGCGAGCTGGCCCGGCGTCGCGGCCTTCTGGCCCTTCTGCTGGAAGAACACGAACGAGTCGACGTTGAACGTGTAGGCCTTCTCCGTGCCCGGCACCACGGCGCAGACGTAGTCCGTGCCCGACTTCTTGCCGGCGTTGGTGAATTCGCCCTTCGCCCAGTCGCCCATGAACTGCATGCCGGCCTTGCCGTTGATGACCATGGCCGTCGCGAGGTTCCAGTCACGGCCCGTGCGACCCGCGTCGAAGTAGCCCTGGATCTTGCGGACCGTGTCGAACACGCCGACCATCTTGTCCGAGGTCAGCGTCTTCTCGTCGAGGTCGACGAGCGCCTTCTTGTAGAAGTCCGCGCCCTGCGACAGCACGACGTCTTCCCACAGCGTCAGGTCCTGCCAAGGCTGGCCGCCCATCGCGATCGGCTGGATGCCCGCGGCCTTCATCTTGTCGGCCACCGCGAAGAACTCAGGCCACGTGGTCGGCACCTTGCCGCCGGCCTTGTCCAGCGCAGCCTTGTTGATGTACAGCCAGTTCACGCGGTGCACCGAGAAGGGAGCGGCGACGTAGTGGCCGTCCGCGCGAATGATCTTGTCGATTTCCGGCGGCAGGTTCTTCTTCCAGTCGCCCGCGACCGAGTCGATCGGCACCAGCACGCCCTGCGAAGCCCACTCCTGGATCAGCGGACCCTTGATCTGCGCGGCGCTCGGTGCGTTGCCCGAGATCACCTGCGTCTTCAGTGCCGTCATGGCAGCCGCGCCAGCGCCGCCCGCGACCGCGAAGTCCTTCCACGTGTAGCCCTGCTTCGTCATGTCGTCCTTGAGGACGCCGACGGCCTTGGATTCGCCGCCCGAAGTCCACCAGTGCAGCACTTCGAGAGACTCGGCGGCCTGCACGGCCGACACGCCACACATCAGACCCGCAGCGCACAGAGCGCCCATGATCGCGCGAAATTTCATTGCTTATCTCCTCCAGACACCTGAACAAAAAAACGAATGGCCCCTGATGTCGCCAGGGTGCTGTGGTTGGTTCAAACAGGCAAAACACCGGCGATCGAGCACGGTCGGGCGCATGCGCGAGGGCATGTGCCGGCGGACCGATGTCCGGCCGCTGGACGCTCAAGAGGTGAGTGGTTCGGGATGCAACTGACTGTCTCCTCTTTTGATTTTTGCCTGCCCGCATCGCGCTGCAGACTCGAGGTACCTCATACGCCAACTCGACGCCAGCCTGACGTCGGCTGCGGGCAACGACCCCGCAAGCCCGTCGACTCCCCGGCTTTCCGTAAGGTCCGCCGGCACCCTGCTGGCGCGTACCGGAAGGCGTTGTCCCATTGTCCGTCAGCGTGCCGGGGACGCCCGCCGAGTCGCAAAAAGCGTGCATTCCGTCAGTACAGCGCACGCTCTTTTTTCATCGAATTAGCGCTACCTCTTGATTTGGATTGTAGTTAAACTACAATTCAGTGTCAAAAAATATTTTATCGGACTACGGTCGCTCTTCCGGGGCGCTGCGCGTGCAGTGTCCGATCAGCGCGGCGGCCCTTCAGGACATCGACGGAGACTCATGCATACCGACACAAGCTTCACCTTCGTTCTCTTCGGCGGAACCGGCGATCTGTCGATGCGCAAGATCCTGCCCGCGCTGTTCGAGGCGCACCGCGCGGGCGGCATGCTCGCCGACAGCGGCAAGATCGTGGCGCTTGCGCGGCACGTCGAGGATCGCGGCGAGTATCTGCAGTGGGTCGACGGGCACGTCAAGCCGCATGTGTCGAAGAACGGCCTCGACGAAGCCGCGTGGACGAGCTTCCTCGCGCGCATCGAGTTCGTGAAGATCGATCTCGGCAATCCGGATGACTTCGCGCAACTGCGCGACGCGATCCAGGAGATGCCCGGCATCCGCGTGTTCTATCTGGCGACGGGTCCGTCGCTGTTCGTGCCGATCTGCCATGCGCTCGCCGCGGTGGGCCTGAACCACAACGCGCGCATCGTGCTCGAGAAGCCGCTCGGCTACGACCTGAAGTCGTCGAACGCAATTAATGATGCGGTCGGCGAAATCTTCGCGGAAGAACAGATCTACCGGATCGACCATTACCTCGGCAAGGAGCCGGTGCAGAACCTGCTCGCGCTGCGCTTCGGCAATGCGCTGTTCGAGCCGCTGTGGCGCCGCGAGTGGGTCGAAAGCATCCAGATCACGATCGCCGAGGAACTCGGCGTCGAAGCGCGCGGCGACTTCTACGACAATACCGGCGCGCTGCGCGACATGGTGCAGAACCACCTGTTGCAGTTGCTGTCGATCGTCGCGATGGAACCGCCCCACTCGATGGATTCCGACTCGGTGCGCGACGAAAAGCTGCGCGTGCTGCGCGCGCTCAAACCGGTCGAGCCGCAGGACATCGGCAAGGTCGCGGTGCGCGGCCAGTATCATTCGGGCGTGATCCGTGGCAACACGGTCCCGGCCTACGCGACCGAGCACGGCGTGAAGCCCGATAGCTCGACCGAGACCTTCGTCGCGCTGAAGGTCGAGATCGGGAACTGGCGCTGGGCCGGCGTGCCGTTTTTCCTGCGCACGGGCAAGCGGCTCGCCGATCGCGTCGCCGAGATCGTCGTGAATTTCCGTGCGGTGCCGCATTCGGCGCTTGGCGCGTCGGCGCTGCGCGCGGGCGCGAACCGCCTCGTGATTCGTCTGCAGCCTAACGAGACGATTCGTCTGTACTGTCTCGCGAAGCAGCCCGGCGAGGGTATGAACCTCGCGAGCGTATACCTCGATCTCGCGTTCGACCGGTTCTTCCGCGAAGGCCAGATGGAGGCCTATCAGCGGCTGCTGCTCGACGTGATCCACGGGCGCCTCGCGCTGTTCGTGCGGCGCGACGAACAGGAAGCCGCATGGCGCTGGGTCGAGCCGATCCTGAACGAGTGGAAGGCCTCGACCAAGCCGCCCAAGCCGTACGCGGCGGGCACGTGGGGACCGGCCGCGGCGAGCGCGATGCTCGCCCAGCACGGCACCTGCTGGCTCGAGGAAGAGAATTGAGTTTGATGAATTGATGGACGGCGCCGCGCGCGATGAACACCTCGGCGCGCGGCGCCGGCAACACCACCGACGAACTGAACGGAGTCGCGCCGGTATCGCGTCATGCGTTTGCAGGCCACCCGCCTTGCAGGCATCGTGCGAGAGCAGTCAGGCTGATTCCGCAGACCTAACAAGAAAGCAGCACGGAGGAGAAGTGATCGAGCTTCACGCTTTCGACGACCAGCGCGCCCAATCCGACGCGCTGGCGAAAGCGGTGGGCGACGCGTTACATGCGTCACTTGCCGCACAGGCGGCCGGCACCGGCACGTCAACCCCGCTCGCGCGCCCGGCCATGCTGGCCGTGTCCGGCGGCAGCAGCCCGCGTCCGTTCCTGCAAACGTTGTCGACGCAGACGTTCGACTGGCCCCGCATCGCGATCACGCTGGTCGACGACCGCTGGGTGCCGGAGACCGATAGCGCGAGCAACGCGCAGCTCGCGCGCGCCACGTTGCTGCAGAACGCGGCGCAACACGCGACCTTCTGGCCGCTCGTCGACACCACCCAGGATCTGCATTCGCACGTCGCCGCGCTGAACGCGGACGCGCGCTTTGCCACGGCGCCCGACGTCGCGGTGCTGGGCATGGGCGAAGACGGCCATACCGCGTCGATCTTCGCCGACGCGCCCGAATGGGATCACGCGATCAACACGACCGAGCGTTTCGTCGCCGTGCATCCGGGCGCGGCGCCGCACGCGCGCGTGAGCTGGTCGCTGTCCGCGCTGAAGGACGTGAAGCATCTGTTTCTGCTGATCGCAGGGCCGCGCAAGATGGACGTGCTCAACGCCGCGTCCGCCGCGCTACAAAAAAATGCCATCTCGCAGCTGGCAAACGACAAGGGAGTGAGACTCGATGTCTACTGGTGTGCAAACTAAAGCTGTGCCGGGCGCGGTCCAGCACGCCGATGGACCGAGGCTGCTTGCCGACATCGGCGGTACCAATGCGCGTTTCGCGCTCGAGACGGGCCCCGGCGAAATCGGCTCGGTGCAGATCTATCCTTGCGCCGACTACCCGAGTGTCGCCGACGTCATCAAGAAGTATCTGAAGGACACGAAGATCGGCCGCGTCAATCACGCGGCGATCGCGATTGCGAACCCGGTCGACGGCGACCAGGTCAGCATGACCAATCACGACTGGACCTTTTCGATCGAAGCGACGCGCCGCGCGCTCGGCTTCGACACGCTGCTCGTCGTCAACGACTTCACCGCGCTCGCGATGGCGCTGCCCGGCCTCACCGATGCTCAGCGCGTGCAGGTGGGCGGTGGCCAGCGCCGGCCGAACAGCGTGATCGGCCTGCTCGGCCCCGGCACCGGCATGGGCGTGTCGGGCCTGATCCCCGCCGACGACCGCTGGATCGCGCTCGGCAGCGAAGGCGGCCACGCCACCTTCGCGCCCGCCGACGAGCGTGAAGATATCGTGCTGCAGTACGCGCGCAAGAAGTGGTCGCACGTGTCGTTCGAACGCGTGGCCGCGGGGCCCGGCATCGAGGTGATCTATCGCGCGCTCGCGGGCCGCGACAAGAAGCGCGTGCCGGCCAGCGTCAATACGGCCGATGTGGTCAAGCGCGCGCTCGAAGGCGAGCCGCTCGCGGCCGAATCGGTCGACGTGTTCTGCGGCATTCTCGGCACCTTCGCCGGCAACATCGCGGTGACGCTCGGCGCGCTCGGCGGCATCTATATCGGCGGCGGCGTCGTGCCACGCCTCGGCGAGTTCTTCGCGCGTTCGTCGTTCCGCCAGCGCTTCGAGGCGAAGGGCCGCTTCGAGGCGTATCTGCAGAGCGTGCCGACCTATGTGATTACCGCCGAATACCCGGCGTTCCTCGGCGTATCGGCGATTCTGGCGGAGCAGCTGTCGAACCGCGCGGGCGGCAGCTCGTCGGCGGTGTTCGAGCGGATTCGCCAGATGCGCGACGCGCTGACGCCGGCCGAGCGCCGCGTCGCCGAACTCGCGTTGAACCACCCGCGTTCGATCATCAACGATCCGATCGTCGACATCGCGCGCAAGGCCGACGTCAGTCAGCCGACCGTGATCCGCTTCTGCCGCTCGCTCGGCTGCCAGGGGCTGTCGGACTTCAAGCTCAAGCTCGCGACCGGTTTGACCGGCACGATTCCGGTCAGCCACAGCCAGGTGCATCTCGGCGACACCGCGACCGACTTCGGCGCGAAGGTGCTCGACAACACCGTGTCCGCGATTCTGCAATTGCGCGAGCATCTGAACTTCGAGCACGTGGAACGCGCCATCGACCTGCTGAACGGCGCGCGGCGCATCGAGTTCTACGGACTCGGCAATTCGAACATCGTCGCGCAGGACGCGCACTACAAGTTCTTCCGCTTCGGCATTCCGACCATCGCGTACGGTGACCTGTACATGCAGGCGGCCTCGGCCGCGCTGCTCGGCAAGGGCGACGTGATCGTCGCGGTGTCGAAGTCGGGGCGCGCGCCCGAGCTGCTGCGCGTGCTCGACGTCGCGATGCAGGCCGGCGCGCAGGTGATCGCGATCACGTCGAGCAACACCCCGCTCGCGAAGCGTGCGACGGTCGCGCTGGAAACCGATCACATCGAGATTCGCGAGTCGCAACTGTCGATGATCTCGCGCATCCTGCACCTCGTGATGATCGACATTCTCGCGGTCGGCGTGGCGATTCGGCGCGCGGTGCCGAGCGACGACGTCGCCGAGACGGTCGAGAAAGCGCGCGAAGGCGCCGACGACGACGCGACGGCCGTGCTCGACTGGCTCAGTCACGGCGCTGCGTCGTCGGCGCGCGACTGAGCCTCCGCTCACGGCTGTCCCGATCCGCTCGCGGTGAACGAACCCGCGGCGTGTGCATCGTCTTCGATGCGCCCGCCGCGGGTTTTCCTGTTTGGGGACGCGAAAAGCCACCGATAATAGGCGCTCTATCTCCTGGCTGAACCGCTTTGCCATGATCATCCGCCCGCATCTCCACTGGTTTCACATGCTGCTTGCGTGGCGCGGCTCGGTGCTGCCGCAGTTGCTGCCGCGGCTCCTGCTGATCTTCTTCATCTCGATCATTGCGCTCGCCGCACACGATCATCTGCTGCCCGTCAGCCTGAACCTGAACTCGATCGCGCCGTTCTCGCTGGTCGGCATTGCGCTCGCGGTGTTTCTCGGCTTTCGCAACAACGCGAGCTACGACCGCTGGTGGGAGGCGCGCAAGCTGTGGGGGCAGTTGCTCAATGAGTCGCGCTCGCTGACGCGCCAGGCGCTGACGCTGCCGTCGCGCGAGTTGCCCAAAGAAGAAGCCGCCGCGTTCCTGGCGATACTGAGCGCGCTCCCGCATGCGCTGCGTCATCAGTTGCGCAAGACCGAACCGCGCGACGACCTTGCCGCGCGGCTGCCCCGCGCACTGTTTGAACGTGTGATTGGATCGCGCTACAAGCCAGCCGCGCTGTTGCTGTGCCTCGGCGAATGGGTGCAGCGCGCGGCACGCGCGGGGGCGCTCGATCCGATGGCGGTGCTCGCGTTCGACCGCAATCTGAGCGGGCTGTCGGATGTGATCGGCGGGTGCGAGCGCATCGCGTCGACGCCACTGCCGTTCGCGTATTCGGTGATGATCCACCGCACCGTGTACTTCTTCTGCGCGTCGCTGCCATTCGGACTCGTCAATAGCATCGGCATTTTCACGCCGGTGTTCGCGGTGTTCGTCGCGTACACGTTCATGGCGCACGAAGCGATCGCGTCGCAGCTCGAAGAACCGTTCGGCACCGACGACAATGACCTCGCGCTCAACACGATGTCCGCGATGATCGAGGATGCGATGCGCGATCTGCTCGGCGAGCCGGCGCTCGCGCCGCCGCAGCCGCGCGAAGACCGTTATCAATGGGATTGAATGCGCGGTGGGCCGCGCCGGTCGGCGGCCGTCAGTGGTTGCCGGCCGTTTCGGAGAGCCGTTTGATCGTCGCGACGCGCGCGCCGATGATGTCGATACGCCCGTGCTCGTCGACGAGCCGCGTCGACGCCGTCAGATACGCGCTCCACGCGCGTTGCGCGTGCACGAGCGTCGGCCGCGATTGCGCCGGCATCTTCGATTCGAGCACACGATAGTAGCGCTTCAGATCGAACATCGCGTGTTCGCAACGCGCGTCGGCGTTGCAGGCTCGCGGCCGGCGCGGCTCCGGACCGTTCGCATCGGCGAGCGCGCTGCGCAGCGCGAGCGCGCGGTCGCGCACCGGCTGCAGCTGCATGTCGGCTTCGGAAAGCACGTACGTCGAACCTTGGGTCGTGGCGAAGACCGCGGCAAGCAACTGCTTCTCGGCATCGCGCGACGCGAGCCAGCTCGACTGGCTCCTTTCCCACAGCCTGCGCCGCGCGGGCGGCAGCTTCGCGAGCAACTGCTGGTACGCGTTGTCGACCGCGACCTTCCAGCCGATGCGCGCAGCGTCCATGCACTGCACCTGCCCCATCGTCGTCGACATGTCGGCGCGCGCGAGACACGCGCGCATCGACGCGTCGATCGGATCGGCGGCGGCCACCTCGGCATGCGCCGCCGGACTCGCGATGCCGCCGAACACCACCGTGCCGGCCGCCAGCGCGAAGGCCAGCACGCCGGCCCCGCGCCGGCAGCGGCCGATCGCTGCCAGGCCCGGCAGAAACGTCACCCACTCCATCGTCAGAGGCGCACGCAATCGACGAAGTATTCGATGCGCCCGTTGACCATTTCGCCGACGAGCCCGTGGATATCCGTATGGAAGCCCGGGAAGCGCTCGTTGAACTCGCGCGCGAAACGCAAATAGTTGACGATGGTCCTGTTGAAACGCTCGCCCGGAATCAGCAGCGGAATGCCCGGCGGATACGGCGTCAACAGGATCGACGTAACACGGCCTTCGAGCTCGTCGATCGGTACCCGATCGATCTCGCGGTGCGCGAGCTTCGCGAACGCGTCGGACGGCTTCATCGCCGGCTCCATGCTCGACAGGTACATCTCGGTCGTCAGACGCGCGATGTCGTTCGCGCGATACACGCTGTGGATCTGCTGGCACAGGTCGCGCAGGCCGACACGCTCGTACATCGGATGATGCTGCACGAACTCGGGCAGCACACGCCACAGCGGCTGGTTGTTGTCGTAGTCGTCCTTGAACTGCTGCAGCTCGGTCACCATCGAGTTCCAGCGGCCCTTCGTGATGCCGATCGTAAACATGATGAAGAACGAGTACAGGCCCGTCTTCTCGACGATGATGCCGTGCTCGGCCAGGTACTTCGTGACGATCGCGGCCGGAATGCCGGTTTCGCCGAAGCCGCCGTCCATGTCGAGACCCGGCGTGACGATCGTCGCCTTGATCGGGTCGAGCATGTTGAAGCCTTCGGCGAGCGGGCCGAAGCCGTGCCACGCGTCGTTGGGGCGCAGCATCCAGTCGTCGCGCGAGCCGATGCCTTCCTCGGCGAACTGGTCCGGGCCCCACACCTTGAAGAACCAGTCGTCGCCGTATTCGGTGTCGACCTTGGTCATCGCGCGGCGGAAGTCGAGCGCTTCAGCGATCGACTCCTCGACGAGCGCGGTGCCGCCCGGCGCTTCCATCATCGCCGCGGCCACGTCGCACGACGCGATGATCGCGTACTGCGGGCTCGTCGACGTATGCATCAGATACGCCTCGTTGAAGCGATGCTTGTCGAAGCGGCTGTTCTTCGAATCCTGCACGACGATCTGCGACGCCTGCGAGATGCCGGCGAGCAGCTTGTGCGTGGAGTGCGTCGCGTACACCATCGCGCCGATGCGCGGACGGCCCGCGCCGATGGCGTGCATGTCCTGATAGAACTCGTGGAATTCAGCGTGCGGCAGCCACGCTTCGTCGAAGTGCAGCGTGTCGAGCCATTCGCCCAACATCTCCTTGATCATCTCGACGTTGTAGATCACGCCGTCGTAGGTGCTTTGCGTGATCGTCAGAATGCGCGGCTTCAGGTTCGGGTTCTTCGCGAGCGCTTCGCGCGCGAACGGGTTCGCCTCGATCTTCTTGCGGATGTTCTCCGGTTCGAACTCGCTGCGCGGAATCGGGCCGATGATGCCGAAGTTGTTGCGGGTCGGCGTCAGGAACACCGGGATCGCGCCGGTCATCGTGATCGCGTGCAGGATCGACTTGTGGCAGTTGCGGTCGACCAGCACGATGTCGCCCGGCGCCACCGTGCCGTGCCAGACGATCTTGTTCGAGGTGGAAGTGCCGTTGGTCACGAAGAACACGTGGTCGGCGCTGAAGATGCGCGCGGCGTTGCGCTCCGAGGCCGCGACCGGACCGGTATGGTCGAGCAGCTGGCCCAGTTCGTCGACCGCGTTGCAGACGTCGGCGCGCAGCATGTTCTCGCCGAAGAACTGGTGGAACATCTGGCCGAGCGGGCTCTTCAGGAACGCGACGCCGCCCGAGTGACCCGGGCAGTGCCACGAGTACGAACCTTCTTCCGCGTACTGCACCAGTTCCTTGAAGAACGGCGGCGCCAGCGAGTCGAGATACACCTTCGCCTCGCGGATGATATGGCGCGCGACGAACTCCGGCGTGTCCTCGAACATATGGATGAAGCCGTGCAGCTCGCGCAGGATGTCGTTCGGCAGATGGCGCGAAGTGCGCGTTTCGCCGTACAGGAAGATCGGAATATCGGCGTTGCGGCGGCGCACTTCGGTCACGAACGCGCGCAGCGCGACGATCGCGGCGGCAAGCTCGGGCGTCTCGCCTTCGACGACCACGTTATCGACGTACGGCAGCAGCTCGTCGTCGTCGATCGACAGGATGAAGCACGACGCGCGGCTCGACTGCTGCGCGAACGAGGTCAGATCGCCGTAGCTCGTCAACCCGAGCACTTCCGCGCCTTCTTTCTCGATGGCTTCGGCCAAAGCCCGGATGCCGGAACCCGAGATGTTCTCGGAGCGGAAATCTTCGTCGATGATGACGACGGGGAAACGGAACTTCATGGGCGATTCTCCAAAAAGAAAACGACCGCTGCGTTACGTAAAAAGCGCAGCGGTCACCCGAATAACTGGTGGGTCAAGACGCTGCCGGCGTCACGTTTTCGGCAATGTGACGCCGTGCTGACCTTGATACTTGCCGCCGCGATCCGCGTACGACGTTTCACAAATCTCGTCGCTTTCGAAAAACAGCACCTGGGCGACGCCTTCGTTCGCGTAAATTTTCGCAGGCAAAGGTGTCGTATTCGAGAATTCGAGCGTGACGTGGCCTTCCCATTCCGGCTCGAACGGCGTCACGTTGACGATGATCCCGCAGCGCGCGTAGGTCGATTTGCCGAGGCACACGGTCAGCACGCTGCGCGGAATACGGAAATACTCGACCGTGCGCGCGAGCGCGAACGAGTTCGGCGGGATGATGCAGACGTCGCCCTTGAAATCGACAAACGACTTCTCGTCGAAGTTCTTCGGATCGACGATCGTCGAGTTGATGTTGGTGAAGATCTTGAAT
Source organism: Paraburkholderia tuberum STM678 (assembly GCF_902833905.1). GTDB lineage: Bacteria > Pseudomonadota > Gammaproteobacteria > Burkholderiales > Burkholderiaceae > Paraburkholderia > Paraburkholderia tuberum. The sequence goes on from NZ_CADFGP010000007.1 coordinate 140,272, forward strand.
TCGTCGGCGCAGCGGATGTCGTAGCCGTAGCTCGAGGTGCCGTAGCTGACAATCTTCCGGCCGTCTTCGGAGACGCGAACCTGATCGGGCGCAAACGGCTCGATCATCTTGTGCGACTCGGCCATGCGCCGGATCCACTTGTCAGATTTGATGGTCATAGGTGAGAGCTGCTCGACGTGAATATCAGGTGTGACGAAAGATAGATGAAAACGGCCGGCGGCGGCGCCCAGCCGGCAAAGGCCGCTTATTTTACGCGATCACGGAGACGCTGCCGCAGATGGCGCGAGGCGCGCCCGATGAAGGGGGTCCGCCGACTGGCACGACGCCGTTGCGGGGCGGGCGCGGCGAAAGCGCGCTCGCGCTTCACTGCTGGCGAATCACGCCGCAGGCGATCGCCGCGCCTGCGCCATGCTGAGGGTAAGCGTAGGGATCGGTCGCATCGCGGTGGAGCAGTACCGCGCGCTGCAGCACCGAGCGGATGCCGTCGAGCGACACGTCCGGCGCGACGATGAAGCCGGTGGCCACGCCGTTCGCGTCCGCATGGATGTTGCCGAGATCGCCCTCGACGCGCGCGCCGGCCTTGAGCCGTTCGGCCGCCGGCGAAAACACCGGACCGGCGCTGGAGCCGTCGGCGGCGTTGCAGTCGCCGCGCTCGTGCACCTGCAGCGCGTGGTCGCTATTGGGCGGCAAGCCCGTGAGATTGTAGGTGACCTGGACGCCGTCCGAGCGCTCGATAAAGGTCACGAGACCGTGCGCCTGATTGCCCACGGTGGGCAGCAGTTGCGCGTCGGCGCGCTTTTCCTGTGGTCTCAGGAATACGCCACAGCCGCTCAACAGCACACAGCCGGCAGTCAGGACGATGAACGCATGTACCGCGTGCCCGTCGATTCGTTTTCCCATGCGATCCTCTTGTCGGCCTGGCGGCTGCCCCTGCGGCCGCCGAGCCGAACTCGTGAAGTCGACATGATACCGCGAGAGTTCGTGAAAATAGGGATCGAGATCACCCCTAATCCCTCGCCCGAACGGCCGCTCAGGTGTTCTGTACGACGATGTTCGGAAACTTCGAGCTCATGTCGCGCGCGCGTTCGGCGATATGCACCGCGACCTTGCGCGCGATCGAGCGATAGAGCTCCGCAATGCGCCCGTTCGGGTCCGCGACGACCGTGGGACGGCCCGAGTCGGCCTGCTCGCGGATCGTGATGTCGAGCGGCAGGCTGCCGAGCACCTCGACGCCATACTCCTTGCCCATGCGCTCGCCGCCGCCGGCGCCGAAGATGTGCTCCTCGTGCCCGCAATTCGAACAGATGTGCAGGCCCATGTTCTCGACGATGCCGAGAATCGGGATGCCGACCTTCTCGAACATCTTGAGGCCCTTCTTCGCGTCGAGCAGCGCGATGTCCTGCGGCGTCGTGACGATCACGGCGCCCGTAACCGGCACGCGCTGCGCGAGCGTCAGCTGGATGTCGCCGGTGCCCGGCGGCATGTCGACGATCAGATAGTCGAGTTCGTGCCAGTTGGTCTGGCGCAGCAGCTGTTCGAGCGCCGAGGTCGCCATCGGGCCGCGCCACACCATCGGGTTGTCCGCCTCGATCAGGAAACCTATCGAGCTGGCCTGCACGCCGTGGCCGGTCATCGGGTTCATCGATTTGTCGTCGGGCGATTCGGGACGACCCTCGATGCCGAGCATGGTGGGCAGCGACGGGCCGTAGATGTCGGCGTCGAGAATGCCGACCGCCGCGCCCTCGCTCGCGAGCGCGAGCGCGAGATTCACGGCGGTCGTGCTCTTGCCGACGCCGCCCTTGCCCGAGGCAACCGCGACGATGTTCTTCACGCCGGGCAGCAGTTTCACGCCGCGCTGCACGGTGTGTGCGGCAATCTGTTGCGAAACCTCGACGCGCACGTTCGCGACGCCCGGCACCGCGCGCAACGCGTCGGCGAAGCGCTGGCGGATCGCGTCGAACTGGCTTTTCGCCGGGTAGCCGAGCGTCACCTGAAGGTTGACCGCGTCGCCCTCCACAACCACGTTGCGGATGCTCTTCGCGGCCGCGTACGGCGCGCCCGTGTTGGGGTCAGTGACGGCCGCGACGGCGGCGTCGACCAAAGCCCGATCGATACTCATTGATACTCCGTGGGGAAGAGGTGCGGCGCGGCGAGATGGACCGATCGGCCACGCGGCGGAATTTGCAAGAAATTGTTATGCGGCATTGCGAAAATCGAACGTGCCGGGCACCCTTCGGGGCACGCGGGACGCCGTAGGGTCGCATCACTGTGTGTTTCAGGCACTATTGTAGTGTCTGACGGCACACGGTGCCCTAAGACCCTTCTTCGCTGTAGGACCGCGCGAAGCAAGGCGCAGGAATCGTTCCCGAACTTTCTGAGTGGTCGGTGCATTGCCGTAATGTTCGCTGCATAGACTGACCGCTACCCGCTAGCTCATTCGCACTCGAAAGGAAACCAAAATGAATGCAAGAATCATGACTCGCGTGGCCGTATTCGCCGTGGCCGGCTCGCTGGTGGCAGGCTGCGCAACCCAACAGGGCACCAACACAGCAGTCGGCACCGGCGTGGGCGCTGGTGCCGGCGCGGCGATCGGCGCGATCTTCGGCGGCGGCAAGGGCGCGGCGATCGGCGCGGCCACCGGCGCCGCGGTGGGCGGCATCACCGGCTACAACTGGGACAACATCCGCAACCGCATGTCGGGCGCGACCAAGGGCACCGGCACGCAGATCACCGAGCAACCTGACGGCTCGCTCAAGCTGAACATCCCGAGTTCGGTCACGTTCGACACCAGCAGCTACGCGATCAAGCCGTCGTTCGCACCGGTGCTCGACCAGCTCGCACAGACGCTGCAGCAGAATCCGGAAGTCGTCGCGTCGGTCGTCGGCCATACGGACAGCACCGGCTCGCTGCAATACAACCAGACGCTGTCGGTCAATCGCGCACAGAGCGTGACCGGCTATCTGGCGCAACGCGGCATCGCGCCGCAGCGCCTGTCGGCCACCGGCATGGGCCCGAACCAGCCGATCGCCGACAACAACACCGAAGCCGGCCGCGCGGCCAACCGTCGCGTCGAGATCTATCTGCGCGCCACGGCGCAGCACGCGACCCAATAAGGGCAAGTCTCAAGGAGAAGGCGCTGCCGGGCCGACCGGGCGTTTCAGCCGCACGCGCCTGGCTTGCGGGCGGGACGAGCCGCCGGACCGGTTTGTCGACGGATCGAAAAAATTTCGAACTCTGCGGAAAATCTGCGGTCTGTCTTTACGGTACGTGGCTGGCGAAGCCATCACGTCACCATTCTCCTCTTGTCGTTGTTGCTCCGGGGTTTATCGACCCCGGTTTTTTTTGCCCGCGCGGTTTTGCACCCCGCTTCGCCAGGCATCGTTCCTGGCGGTCCCCCACCGCAGCGCCCGCCCCCATCCCCCTCTGTTCCGCGCGTCCAGCCCGCCGCGCCCGGTCCGCGTGCGGCGTGCGCCCTGCTAAAATCACCGTTTCGTCCCACCGCAGGCACCCCCGATCCTTATGTCAGCACCCGCCACCGACCTCCCAGCAGGCGCGCCGCCCGGCCGCCGTCAGATTCTCGTCACGTCGGCCCTGCCTTATGCGAACGGGCAGATTCATATCGGCCATCTGGTCGAATATATCCAGACGGACATCTGGGTCCGGGCGCTGCGAATGCACGGCCACGAGGTCTACTACGTCGGCGCAGACGACACGCACGGCACGCCGGTGATGCTGCGCGCGGAAAAGGAAGGTCTGACGCCGAAACAGCTGATCGATCGCGTCTGGCTCGAACACAAGCGCGACTTCGACAGCTTCGGCATTTCGTTCGACAACTACTACTCGACGGACTCCGACGAAAACCGCGTGCTCAGCGAAAACGTCTACCTCGCGCTGAAGGAAGCGGGGCTGATCGACGCGCGCGAGATCGAACAGGCGTACGACCCGGTCAAGGAAATGTTCCTGCCGGACCGCTTCATCAAGGGCGAGTGCCCCAAATGCGGCGCCAAAGACCAATACGGCGACAGCTGCGAGGTCTGCGGCTCGACCTACCAGCCCACCGAGCTCGTCAATCCGTACTCGGTCGTCTCGGGCGCGACGCCGATTCGCAAGACCTCGACGCACTACTTCTTCCGCCTGTCCGATCCGCGCTGCGAGAACTTCCTGCGCGCCTGGGTCGGCGGCCTCGCGCAGCCGGAAGCGACCAACAAGATGCGCGAATGGCTCGGCGACGCCGGCGAAGCCAAGCTCGCCGACTGGGACATCTCGCGCGACGCGCCGTACTTCGGCTTCGAGATTCCGGGCGCGCCCGGTAAGTATTTCTACGTGTGGCTCGACGCGCCGGTCGGCTACTACGCGAGCTTCAGGAACCTCGCCGAAAAACGCGGCCTCGACTTCGACGCGTGGGTCCGCAAGGGCTCGACGGCCGAGCAGTACCACTTCATCGGCAAGGACATCCTGTATTTCCACACGCTGTTCTGGCCCGCGATGCTCGAGTTCTCGGGCCATCGCACGCCGACCAACGTGTTCGCGCACGGCTTTTTGACCGTCGACGGCGCGAAGATGTCGAAGTCGCGCGGCACCTTCATCACCGCGCAAAGCGTGATCGACACCGGCCTGAATCCGGAATGGCTGCGCTACTACTTCGCGGCCAAGCTGAACAGCACGATGGAAGACCTCGACCTGAATCTCGACGACTTCCAGGCGCGCGTGAACAGCGATCTGGTCGGCAAATACGTGAACATCGCGAGCCGCGCGGCCGGCTTCCTGATCAAGCGCTTCGACGGCCGCGTGCAGGACAGCGCGATGCATCATCCGCTGCTCGGCACGCTGCGCGCGGCGCTGCCGCAGATCGCCGCGCACTACGAGGCGCGCGAGTACAGCCGCGCGCTGCGTCAGACCATGGAGCTCGCCGACTCGGTCAACGCCTACGTCGATACCGCCAAGCCCTGGGATCAGGCGAAAGACCCGGCCAACGCGGTCGCGCTGCACGAGACCTGCAGCGTCAGCATCGAGGCGTTCCGTCTGCTGTCGCTGGCCCTGAAGCCGGTGCTACCGAAGCTCGCCGAAGCGGTCGAGGCTTTCCTCGGCATCGAGCCGCTCGTGTGGGCCGACGCCACCGTGCCGCTCAGCTCGGCGCGCCCGATCAACGCGTACAAGCATCTGATGACGCGCGTCGATCCGAAGCAGATCGAGGCGCTGCTCGCGGCCAATCGCGACTCGCTGCAGGCCACGCCGGAAGCGGCGCCGGCCGACGCGAAGGCCAAGGCGAAGGCCCACGCCAAGGCCGTCGCCGCGAAGGAAGAAGAGGCCGGCATCATCACGATCGACGACTTCGCGAAGGTCGATCTGCGCATCGCGAAGATCGTCGACTGCAAGGCGGTGGAAGGCTCGGACAAGCTGCTGCAACTGACGCTCGACGTCGGCGAAGAGAAGACCCGCAACGTGTTCTCGGGCATCAAGTCCGCGTATCAGCCGGAGCAGCTGATCGGCAAGCTGACCGTGATGGTCGCGAACCTGGCGCCGCGCAAGATGAAGTTCGGCATGTCCGAGGGCATGGTGCTGGCGGCATCGGCGGCGGACGAGAAGGCCGACCCGGGCCTCTACGTGCTCGAGCCGCATAGCGGCGCGAAGCCCGGCATGCGCGTGAAGTAACGCGCGGCGCCTTCGGGCGCCTCGCCCCACCTCGCCGCAGGCAGGTATGACGAAAACGGCACGCTTCCAGGCGTGCCGTTTTTTTATGTTGCCCGCGTCACCACGAGATCCGGTCGAAGCGCCGCGTGTACAGCACGTCGGCGCCATAGAACGTGCCGCCATACACGACCAGCGACCAGTATCGCGTCAGATTGATCGTCGCCTTGATCGCATTGCTCGCCGACTGCAACCCCTGCTCGTAGCCGATCACGAGCCGCTCGTTGATCGCCTTCGACACCATCACGACCTGCGGATCGGTCAGGCCGACGTCGCTGCGGCCGATCGAAAACTCGTCGAGCCCGACGGTCTGCGCGATCCGCTGACCCGTCGCGCTGCCGAGCAGCGCGAGCGCGGTCGTCATCGTGCTCTGCTGGCCGAGGTTATTGCCCTGGTCGGTGCCGTGGCCGAACAGCAGCCACGACAGTTTTTCGTTGTCCGACACGCTTGGCTCCGACACGAGCCGCGCGACCGGCGCCTGCAGCGTGCCCGTTACCTGTACGCCGGCCTCGACCTGCTGGTTGCGGCGCATCGCGAGAATGTTGATGCCCGGATTCGTGACTGGCCCGTTGAACGTGAAGAAGCCGTTCTCGATCGCGAGCTTGCGGCCGAATGCGGTGTAGGTCGAACCCGGCGTGACGCGCACGTTGCCGATCGCGCGCAGCGGCGTATTCGGCGCGCTCGTCGCGGTGATCGTGCCGGCGAGGCCGAGATCGGCGCCCTTCCCACGGAAGCGGAAGTCGTTGCCGAGGCCGATCTCGATGTTCGCGCGTGGCGCGAACGGGCTCTCCGGCGGCTGGCCGCCTTCGCTCGGACGCGGCCGGCCGCCCGAGCGCGTGCCGTCCGGGCGGATGATCACGACGTCGTCGCCGAGGCTCGGCGCGGCCTGCTCGGGCAGATCGAACCGCGCGCTGTCGACCACGAACTTGCCGTCGATCACAGGGCCGCGCTCCACGCCGCCGTTCGAGATGTTCGCACTGCCCGACAGCGACAGATGGCGGTCCGGCGACGCGAACACATCGAGCTTGTCGGCGACGATGCTCGCGGTCATGTCGGGCTCCGGGCTGTCGAGACGCACGCGCCCAGTCGCGCGCAGCGTGCCGCTCGCGCCGTGGAACTCGACCTGCTGGAAGTCCACCATGTTCTGCGACAGCGCGATGCGCACGACCCCGTCCTTCAGTTGCACGCCCTGGCTCACGACCGTCGCGGACAGACCGTCGCCGGTCAGCGAGCCGGTCACGTTCGGTTTCGCGACCGTGCCGCCGAGCGCGAGCTTCAGCGCGAGATGGCCGTCGAGCAGATAGCTGGGGCCGAGCAGGCCGCCCGTCGTGCGCAGCGACGGCACGTTCGCGTTCACGTTGCCCGACAGCGCGCTTTGCGGATCGACGCTCAACATGCCGTCGCGCAGCACGAGCGGCGTGTGCGCGTCGGCATCGATCACGCCGACGCGGCTCGCCTGCGCATGCACGGTCGCATTGAGCCGGTTGCCGCCGGTGAATTCGGCGCGCGCTCGGATGTCGCCAATGCCCATCGACGAGAGCCCGCGGCCGATCTCGACCGTCACGTCGCCGCTGCGCCGGCGCAGCTCGATGTGGCCGCTCGCCGTCGCGCCGAGCGAGAAGTCCCAGTCGCCGTCGAACACGAGGTCGGTGTGCACGGCGGGCGGCTCGCCGGTGATCTGGTGACGCAGCTCCTGCAAGTGCGCGAGCGACACATCGGTCAGGCTGCCGGCCGACTGGATGCGGCCGTGATCGAACGCGAATGACTTCAGGGTCAGCACCGAGCCTTCGATCGTCAGGCGCGTTGCGCCAAGCGTGAGGTGCCCCGGCCCGGCGCTGAGCGCGAGCGGCGATTCGAGATTGAGCGCCGGCGTGCCGCGATTTTGCAGACGCGTGACGGTGCCGTCCCAGCGCGAGCCGTCGCGCGTGTCGGTCAGCTTGCCGTTGGCGGCGAGCGTCAGATCGAGCGGTCGGTCCTGCAGCTTGCCGGTCGCGGCGGCTTCGAGCGTGTGGTTCGCGCGTGTGCCGGACAGGCGGGCGGTCAGCGTGGCGAGGTCGACGCCGCCCGCGTTGACGTTGCGCGCGTCGGTCGTGAACGCGAGCGCGCCGTTCGCGCCGTCGCGCAACTCGGCGTGGCCTTCCGCATGGCCGATGCGGTTGCTCGCGAACACGACGCTGTCGGCCTTGTAATTCAGCGTGACGTTCGGATGCGCGAACGAGCCGGTAACGTCGCCGTCCGCGGCGACCGCGCCCGCGAGGCCGAAGCCGAGCCGATCGAGCTGCGGCGCGTCGATGCCGAAGCGCAGCCGGTCGCCGGCCGCGCCGAAGCTGCCTTGCAGATTCACCCGGTTGCCCGCCACCGAAAGATTCGCGTGGCTCGGCAGGATTCGCGAGCCGGCCAGCTGGATCATGCCGCCGCCCGTGAGCGGCAGGTCGTTGTAGACGCTCGGACCGAGCGTGAATTCGGCGCGCGTCGTGAAGACCGGCGCGAGCACACCTGCTGCCGTGACCGTGGCGTTCACGCGCGCCTCGATCCTGCGCGCTGGCGGACCTGCATGGGCGGCCGCGCGTGGCGCATGGCCCGCGCCATGCGCGGGCGGTGGCGTCCCGCGCTCGAGCACTTCGGTCTGCACCGCGGCCTGCGCTGTGTTCTTCGCGATGGCGGCGGCCTGATCGCCGGACGCCGCGCTCTTCGCGCCGGCGGTGCTGCCCACGAGCGCCGCGGCTTGCGCTTGCCGCTCGCGTTGCGCGCCGCTCGCGGCGGACGCGCCGGATGTCGTGACAGGCGTGCGGGCGGGCATCTGCGAGGTCAGCGACAGCGGATCGAAATCGGTCAGTTGCGCCTTCAGGTTGTAGGTCGAGTTCTCATCGTGCTTCAGCGCGCCCGATAGATCGATGCGGCCACGGCCCGACGTGACACGCACGTCGTTGAAGCTGATGCGTGCGGGGTCGAACGTAATCTTGCCCTGGGCGCGCAGCGCGGCGGCGGGGTCGGCGAGATCGAGCGTCAGGGTCTGGATGTCGTCGTTCAGGCGGATGCCGATCGGGCCGGACAGCTGCGTCGGCCGCAGGGTCGCCTGCAGCGCGTTCAGGTCGAGCCGCGCGACGCTCAGATCGAGCCGGCCGTGCCGGCCGCTCAGCGCACCGCCGCCGGTGAGCGTCGCGTTGCGCACGAGCCGCACGTTCAGGTTCGAGATGCTCTGCGTGTGGGCGTCGAGGCGCACGTCGGCGTTCGCATCGATCAGCGGCAGCAGTTTCTGGTCGATTGCGCCGGGTTTCGCGTTGACGATCGAGACATGGCCGGCGACGGCGAAACCCGCCGCCGGTTGGGCCGGCGCGTGGTGGTCGCCGAAGATGTGGTGCGGATGGCTCGCGGCCGACGGTTTCGCCGCGCTGGCTGTGCCAGGGGCGGTCGCCGCGCCCTGCTCGACCGGCTGCAGCTCCGCGCGCACCGCCAGATCGGCCAGCGGCGCACCCGGCGCGAAAGCCTGCGGATTCACATGATCGAAGCTCAGCGTCGCGCGCTGCAACGGCACCGCGGCGAACGGCGCCGCTTCGACCCGCGCGTGGCCGGCAAGCTTCATGCCGCTCGCATCGAGCTCGGCGACGAGCTGCTCGAGCGTGCCGCTCACATGGCCGGCCACCTGCACCGCTTCATCGTTGACCTTGCCCGCATAACCGACTTCGCCGGTGAGCGGAAACGGCCGCACGCCATCGAGTTTCGCCGCTGCCGTCAGCGCCCCGAACGGCGTATCGAGCCGATCGATCACGGCCTCGTGATGACGCCCGTCGCTGCGCCCATGAAACGCGAAGCTGGACAGCTCCGTCGTCGACGCGCCCTGGTGCAGCAGCAGCCGCTCGACCCGCACGTCGCGGATCTCCAGCTGCATCGGTAGCTGCAGATCCTGCGGCAAGCTCAGCGGCTCGCTGGTGCTCGACGACGACGGGCCGACGCGCGCCTCGATCGTGCCGACGTGCAGGTAGTCGATCGTGAACCGCCACGGCTCGCGCGCGAGCGCCCAGCTGCCCGCGATGCGGTCGATCTCGATGTCGGTGCCGCTGCCGTCGAGGCTGCGCCAGCGCACGTCGCGAAGTTGCACGCCGCGCGCGAGCGTGCCGCCGTCGAGCGTGCCGGCGAGCCGGCCGCCGAGCAGCTTCACAGCCGCGTGCCACGCGTACGCGGTGCCGCGCTCGGTCGTCAGCGCCCCGTACAGCAGACCGACCGCGAGTGCGGCGAGCAGTACCAGCATGACCACCGTGCCCGCGACCGACTTCAGCAGCAGCCGGCCCCAGCGCCGCTTCGGCGGCGGCGTGTCGGGCGGCTGCCGCCCATCCGGCGGTCCTGGCGGCATGGCGCCGGGCGGCTGCGCGGGGGGCGGGGCGGTGACGTCGGTGGTCATGCGTGAATACGGTGGCAAATAAGGTAGTGGGTTATCGTCAAAACGTCAGAACGCGATGCCGAGCGTGATATACGGCCGCACCCGGTTATCGCGGATCCCGTAAGCGACATCGAGATTGACCGGGCCGACCGGGCTGCGCCAGCGCGCGCCGACGCCGGCGCCCGGATAGAAAACTTTTTCGCCCCAGGTGTCGGTCGCGGTGCCGATGTCGAAGAATACGGCCGCGCCCCAGTTGTGCGAGAACCAGTGCTGGTATTCGGCCGCGCTCGTCAGCAGGTACTTGGTCGGCAGGATCGAGCCGGCGACGTTGTTACCGATGCTCTGGAAGCCGTAGCCGCGCACCGAGTTCGAGCCGCCCGCGCGGAACAGCAGCGACGCCGGAATGCCGCTCGAGCTGCCGCTCGTGAATACGCCGCCGAGCTCGGCGCGGATCAGCACGATGTCGTCGACGCCGATCGGAAAATACTGCTGGCCGCGCGCGTAGCCGCGGATGAACGACTGGTCGGCGAGCAGACCTTTCACCGCGAAGCCCGCCTCGACGTGGATCAGGTTGCCGCGGCGCGGGAACAGCGGGTCGTCGGTGTCGCGCCGCGTCCACGACCACCCCGGCACCAGCGCGTGCGCGCGGCTCGGCGGCGCCGCGTTCTGGTCGAGCTGATCGTCGTAGAACAGCAGCGAATAGCTGTAGTCGAGGAACTGCGACGTGCGCGAGCGCTGCACGCCGCCGCGGATGCTGTAGATGCGCGTGTCGGAGACGTCGGTGGTCGTGTACGACGCGAGCGCGCTATTGGTCCACCCGTGCTGGCCCGGCGGCATCGACAGCTGGATCTGCCCGTATTGCTGCGTGTTGTCGGCGCGGCCCTCGACGGTGAACGGCCACGCCGCGCCGAACGTGTTCAGATACGTGTAGCCGCCCTGCACGAGCGGGCCGTTGTCGGTCGAATAGCCGACGCCGCCGCGGAAGCTGTTATACGGAAACTCCGACACCTTCACGTGCACCGGCGTGTCGAGCGGCTTGGCGGGGTTGTCGTCGAGGTCGATCGCGACGCTCGCGAAGTACGGCGTGTTCTGCAGTTGCCGCTGCAGTTCGGCGACAGTGCGCGTGTCGTAGATGTCGCCCGGCGAGATCGGATTGACGTTGTGGACGATGCGCTCCGGATAGCGCTTCATGCCCTGCACGTCGAGTTGGCCCATCGTGAAGGTCGGCCCGCTGTCGTAGATCACCGACAGCTTCGCCGTGTGCGTGCGCGGATCGATCAGCGCCTCCGAGTGGTAGATCTTCGCGGCGAGGTAGCGGCGCGATTGCAGCTCGTGCAGCGACGCGTTCTTCGCGTCGTCCCAGGCGCCCTGCGAGAACGGCTGGCCCTCGTGCAGCGAGAACGCGAAGCGCGTCGCGTTTTCGCGCGATGGGTCTTCGGTCAGCACGGCGCCGCGAAACGACAGATCGACCGACGTGACTTTGGTCTGCGGGCCCGGCTCCACGCGCACGGTGACCTGCCGCAGGTTGTCGACGGTGCGCACGTCGGTGCTGACGAGCGGCGAGAAATAGCCCTGCGTCGCGGCGAGATCGCGCACCTGCTGTGGCGTCGCGGTGATCAGGAACGAGAACTGGTCGTCGGTGACGTCGGGCCGCTTCGCGAAACGCGAGATATCGAGGTGCTGTTCGAGCAGCCGGCGCAGCGCGCGCGGCTCGGCGACCACCTCGACCTTGTAGCTCGGTGCCTTGCTCGCCGCGTGAGCCTTGCCCGCGGCGAGCAGCAACATCAGGAGGCCGAGGCCGATGGCGAGCGACGCACGCAGCCAGCACCGCGCGAGCGCCTCGCGCTCACGCGCGCGCCCGCGCGCTTGGCCGGTCTCGCCGCGCAACGCACGCGGCATGTCGATCGTACCTCCCGCCAAACAGGACCTCCGGCCTCAATGAGTGAATTCTCGCGCCCCGGCCGCGCATGCGATCGAGGCATGCTATTTGACCACAACGCGACCCCGATCGGCCTGTCTCGTACCCCTGGCGGAGCTCCGCGCTTCATCTCAAAAATGGGCGGCCCGCGGCGATTTTCGACCGCCCGCGACGCATGCGGTAAAATCGCGGACGACGGCGCCCTCCCCGCGGCACCGCGCAGCGGCCAGCCCGAGAGCCGCCACCCTACCCACCACGGACGTCGAGCCATGTATCAATCGGACATCACCCAGTTCCTGAACCAGCTCAAGCAACAGAAGCCCAATCTGGAGGCCGAGCAACGCAAAGGCCGCGCACTGCTGTGGGACAAACAGCCGATCGATCTGGAAGAGCGCGCCGAGCAGAAAACTTCGCGCGTGGAGCAGACGCCTTACTCGTACTACCAGAACTTCTAAGCTCCCCAGTCACGCCGACGATGAGTCACGCTGACGAGGTGCATGGTCCGCTTCACGGCCCGATACACGGTCCAATACACGGCCCGGTTCACGGCCCAGCGCCGGCACCGTCCGACACCGCGCTTTCCACGCCCGCCACCGATTCGACGCCCGACACGGTCGACGGCGTCGCGTTCGCGCGTCTGTACGGCGAGCCGCTGTTCAAGCTGCCGAACGACCTGTACATCCCTCCGGACGCGCTCGAGGTATTCCTCGAGACCTTCGAGGGGCCGCTCGACCTGCTGCTGTACCTGATCCGCAAGCAGAACTTCAACGTGCTCGACATCCCGATGGCGGATGTCACCGTGCAATATCTCGGCTACGTCGAGCAACTGCGCAAGACCAATCTCGAACTCGCGTCCGAGTATCTGCTGATGGCCGCGATGCTGATCGAAATCAAGTCGCGCATGCTGCTGCCGGTCAAGAAGGCCGACACCGGCGAGGAAGCCGAAGACCCGCGCGCCGAACTGGTGCGCCGCCTGCTCGAATACGAGCAGATGAAGCTCGCCGCGCAACGCATCGACCAGTTGCCGCAGCTTGGGCGCGATTTCCTGCGCGCCGAGGTCTACATCGAGCAGAGTGTCGCCCCGCGCTTCCCGGACGTGAACAGCGACGACCTGCGCGCCGCGTGGGCCGACGTGATCAAGCGCGCGAAGCTGGTCCAGCATCACAAGATTTCGCGCGAGGAGTTGTCGGTGCGCGAGCACATGAGCCTGATCCTGCGGCAGTTGCAAAATGCGCGCTTCATCGAGTTTTCCGATCTGTTCGACACGAGCCGCGGCGTGCCGGTCGTCATCGTGAATTTCATCGCCATGCTCGAGCTGTGCCGTGAATCGCTCGTCGAAATCACCCAGGCGGAGCCGTTCGCGCCGATTTACGTGCGACTGGCGTATCTACCGGCCTGAGCGCTGAATGACGGCCGCTTGACGGCCGGACCGCGGCCGGACCGTGGAAATCTCGCTACGAACACCGTCGCAGCGAAGCCTGGCGGGCCTCAGCGGGGAGTGCGCGGCAAGCTCGTCGCGCGCCACTCGGAAGTGCCGCCGCGTTTCGGTGCGTCCGCTGCCCAAATCCACTACAATCCGCGCTCCGAACCCGTCATTTGCCGGTGAGGCGATGAGCCGCGCGATTCCGCCAGGCGTCGCGCCAACCGGATCGCGCGCCGCGCGAGCCTATCCCTGTCCGATCATGAAAGTCATCAGCTCGATCCATGAATTGCGCGACCAGTTGCGCGGCCAGAATCGCACGGCCTTCGTGCCGACGATGGGCAACCTGCACGAGGGCCATCTGTCGCTGATGCGCCTCGCGCGCCAGCACGGCGACCCGGTCGTGGCGAGCATCTTCGTCAACCGCCTGCAGTTCGGCCCGAACGAGGATTTCGACAAATATCCGCGCACGCTCGAAGCCGACATCGAGAAGCTGCAAAAGGAAGGGGTCTACGTGCTGTTCGCGCCGACCGAAAGGGACATGTATCCGGAGCCGCAGGAATACCGCGTGCATCCGCCGCACGATCTCGGCGACATCCTCGAGGGCGAATTTCGCCCCGGCTTCTTCCACGGTGTGTGCACGGTCGTGATGAAGCTGATGTCGTGCGTGCAGCCGCGCGTCGCGGTGTTCGGCAAGAAGGATTACCAGCAACTGATGATCGTGCGCCAGATGTGCCACCAGTTCGCGCTGCCGACCGACATCGTCGCCGCCGAAACCGTGCGCGACGCCGACGGCCTCGCGCTCAGCTCGCGCAACCGGTTCCTTTCAGCCGCCGAACGCGGCGAGGCGCCGATGCTGGCCGCCGAACTCAATCGGGTGCGCGACGCGGTGCTCGCGGGCGAGCGCGACTTCGCGAAACTCGAAGAGTCGGCCAAAGCGACGCTCGCGACGCGCGGCTGGAATCCCGATTACATCGCGATCCGCAAGCGCTCGAACCTGATCGCGCCCGGCGCGCAGGACGCCAACGCACCGCTCGTGGTGCTGGCCGCCGCGAAGCTCGGCGCGACCCGGCTCATCGACAACCTCGAAATCTGACGCCGCAACCGCCCGCGCGAACACAGTTACACTGCGCAGTCACACAGGATTGGATTGATCATGCAACGCAATATGCTGAAGTCGAAGATTCACCGCGTCGCGGTCACGCACTGCGAGCTCCACTACGAGGGCTCGTGCGCGATCGACGAAGATCTGCTCGAAGCGGCGAATATCGTCGAAAACGAGCGTATCGACATCTGGAACATCAACAACGGCGAGCGCTTCTCGACCTACGCGATCAAGGGCGAGCGCGGCAGCGGCATGATTTCGCTGAACGGCTCGGCCGCGCGTCGCGCGCAGCTCGGCGATCTGGTCATCATCGCGGCGTTCGCGGTGGTCGACGAGGCGGAGTTGAAGGCGGGCTGGAAGCCGGACCTCGTGTTCGTCGATGAAAACAACAAGATCAAGGGCAGCCGCGACCACGTGCCCACGCAGGCCTGGAGCTGAGCGAAGCTCAGCTTGACGCTTGACTGATGGCGGGCAGCCCCCCCGCCTCAGCCCTTCTTCCCCGCGCCGTTCGTCCACTCGACGATCGGCTGCCACTGCTCCAGATCCTTCTCCACACGGCTTTTCGCGACGTCCCACAGCGTCAGGCCGTGCGCCGCGAGCTGCACGTAGTTCTGCGTGTCGCGCAGAAAACCGAGCACCGGCAGCTTCAATCCCTCGACGAAGCGATGCAGCTGCTCGGCCGAGCGCGTGCGCGCATCGACGCGCATGCCGACCACGCCGACCTCGATCGCGCCCTTCCTGACCGCCTTTTCCTTCGCCAGCCGCTCGAGAAATTCCTGGGTCGCGAGAATATCGAACAGCGACGGCTGCAACGGCACGATCACCTTGTCGGCGAGATCGAGCGCGATGTTCAGGCGATTGCCGTGCAGGCCGGCCGGCGTGTCGACGACCGCGTGCTCGAGGCCTTTCGGCGGCTTGGCCGGCGTGTCGGGGTTGACCTCCCAGGTTTCGATATTTGGTAGCGTGGCGGGCCGTAATTCGAGCCACGCATGCGCGGAGTGCTGCTTGTCGAGGTCGGCCAGCGCGACCCATTCGCCCGCCGCGGCGAAATAGCCGGCCAGATTGGTCGCTAGCGTGCTCTTGCCCACGCCGCCCTTCGGATTCGCCACCACGATCACCGACATGAAATCTCCCGGAAAGAAGGCTGGACACCGCCAGCCGGTTTGCCGCGCTATTGCTCCGTCCCCGCCGATCCGCTGTGACCGGCGCCGGCGGGCTCCACGATCGCTGCCGTTCGAAGTTCCGTTTCCAGGGACGCCCACCGGTCCAGGCGTTGATAATATCGACAAATTCAGCGCGGCCGAAGCCCCCGCATCGCGAATCGGCCGCTCCAACCCGCCGTTTTTTTCGACAAGGACCTGAAATCTCATGAGCAAACTGCGCCCGGAATACACCGTCGAACGCCTGCTGGAGCGCCAGAAGGGCACGCTGCCGGACCTGCTGGGCCTGCGCGTGCTGACCGTGGACCAAGGCACGCTGGTCGCCGAACTGACCGTGCGCGAGGCGCTGCTCGCGCCGAACGGCTTCCTGCACGCGGCCACGGTGATCGGCCTCGCCGACACCGCGTGCGGCTACGCGTGCATCGCGCATCTGCCCGAAAACTCGCGCAACTTCACGACGATCGAGCTGAAGAGCAACTTCCTCGGCACCGCGACGCAGGGCACGATCCGCGCGGTCGCCAAGGGTGTGCACCTTGGGCGCAGCACGCAGGTCTGGGACGCGACGGTCACCGGTCCGGATGGTAAGACCATCGCGCTGTTTCGTTGCACACAAATGGTGTTGTACTGAGCAAACCGCGCGAGCAGCAATTGCGTTCAATCCGCTGAAGAAGACCGGCGCAAAGCGTCACCCCAGCGCCGCGAACAGCCTGCGCATATCGACGTGCCCGGCCAGCGTATCGGCCAGCCGCTCCAGCGACGCCTCGCGCAACGCCGGATAGTCGAGCGCTTCGGCATCGCTCAAACCCGCCCATGCGAGCAGCGCCGCGCACGCGGCCGGCGTGTCGAACAGGCCATGCACGTAGGTCGTGAGAATCTGGCCATCGGCGGACATCGCGCCATCGGGACGGCCGAAGTCCGCGCCGCCCTCGCGCGGGCCCGCGTGGTCGAGTCGCAGCGCCGGCGTGTCCAATGCCGGCCCGCGCGTCTCGCCCATATGAATCTCGTAGCCGGCGACGTCCGGCGTGCCGGGCAGCGCCAGGCGCCCGGTCACATTCTTCAGCGTCTTGTCGCGCGTGAGCACCGTCGCATAGTCGAGCCAGCCGAAGCCCGCGAAGGTGCCCGGTGCGCCCTCGACGCCATGCGGATCGGCGATCTCGCGGCCCAGCATCTGCATGCCGCCGCAAATGCCGATCACGCGGCCGCCGTAGCGCAGATGCCGCGCCAGCACGTCGCCCCAGCCCTGTGCGCGCAGAAACGCGAGGTCGTCCGGCACGTTCTTCGAGCCCGGCAGGACGATCAGATCGGCGGCCGGCGGCGGCGTACCCGCGCGCACATAGTGAAAATCGACCTGCGGATGCGCGCGCAACGCGTCGAAGTCGGTGTGATTGCTGATGTGCGGCAGCACCGGCACGACCACGCGCAGCAGACGGCGCGAATCAACGCTCGCCGCCGCGCGCAGCTCGGGCGGCAGCATGTCCTCGGCGTCGAGCGTCAGGCCATGCAGATACGGCACGACACCGAGCACCGGCTTGCCGGTCTTCGCTTCCAGCCAGTCGAGCCCGGGCTTCAGCAGACCGATGTCGCCGCGAAAGCGGTTGATGATGAAGCCGCGCACGCGCGCCTGCTCGCTGTCGGACAGACATGCGAGCGTGCCGGTCAGGTGCGCGAACACGCCACCGCGATCGATGTCGGCGACCAGCACGACCGGGCAGTCGACCGCCTCCGCGAAACCCATGTTCGCGATGTCGCGCTCGCGCAGATTGATCTCGGCCGGACTGCCCGCGCCTTCGACGAAAATCGTGTCGTACGACGCGCGCAGCCGCGCATACGACTCCAGCACCGCCTCGAACGCGACCGGCTTGTAGTCGTGATACGCGCGCGCGTCGAGATTGATGCGCGCCTTGCCGTGGATGATCACCTGAGCGCCGCGATCGCTGGTCGGCTTCAGCAGCACCGGGTTCAGATCGGTGTGCGCGTCGATGCCCGCGGCGAGCGCCTGCAATGCCTGCGCGCGGCCGATCTCGCCGCCGTCGACGGTCACCGCGCTGTTCAACGCCATGTTCTGCGGCTTGAACGGCGCGACCCGCGCACCCGCGCGCCGCGCGAGGCGGCACAGTCCCGCAACCAGCGTGCTCTTGCCCGCGTCGGACGTGGTGCCCTGGATCATCAGCGTGCCGCGCGGCACGGGCAGGGTGTCGGGAGGAATGGTCATTCGGGTCACGGCCGTGCAGGTGGAAGATGGACAGTGGCGTTGCAATGCTATCGAGCGGCATTATCCCATCGCGCCGGTACAATCATAGGATGACTCCCCGCGACCTCACCTTCGTCCTCGGCGGCGCCCGCTCGGGCAAGAGCGCGCATGCCGAGCGGCTCGCCAGCGACAGCGCCTTCCCCGTCATCTACATCGCCACCGCCCGCGTCACCGACGACGCCGAATTCAACGCGCGCATTGCGCATCATCGCGAGCGGCGGCCCGCGCATTGGGGGCTCGTCGAAGCGGACGACGACCTCGCCGGCGCGCTCGCGCAACACGACGCGCCGGGCCGGTGTCTGCTGATCGACTGCCTGACGCTGTGGCTCGCAAACCTGCTATGTCCCGCCGACAGCGCGGCGCCGCCGCTGTCGCACTACTACGAGCAGGCCGCCGCGTTCGAAGCGGCGCTCGCCGGCGCGCGCGGCAAGATCATCGTCGTCAGCAACGAGATCGGCCTCGGCGTCGTGCCGCTCGGCGAAGCCACGCGTCTTTACGTCGACGAACTCGGGCGCTTGAATCAGCGCATCGCCGCGTTGAGCAGCGCGGCCACGCTGATGGTCGCGGGACTGCCGCTCGCGCTGAAAAGCGCGAGCGGCATGTGATGCCGCCGCTGACCATGCCGCTGGTCGCGACGCTCGCGGTCGCGGGCGTCGCCGTCGATCGCTGGTTCGGCGAGCCGAGCCGCCGGCATCCGCTGATCGGGTTCGGCAACTGGGCGGCGCGTATCGAGGCGCGCTTCAATCACGACCGGCGTCTGCGGCTCAGGGGCCTGCTCGCATGGGCGCTCGCGGTTCTGCCGCCGGTGTTGATCGCGTGGTGGCTCGTCGCCGTGCTGCCGTTGTTCGCGGCCTGCGCGCTGCATGTCGCGCTGCTGTGGTTCGCGCTCGGCGCGCGCAGCCTGCGCGATCACATCGCGCCGATCGCGCGGGCGCTCGGCCAACGCGATCTGGCCACGGCACGTGAGTTGACCGCACGGATCGTCTCGCGCGACACCGCGCAGTCGGACGAGGCCGCGCTCGCGCGCGCCGCGATCGAATCGGCGCTCGAAAACGGCAACGACGCGATCTTCGGCGCGCTGTTCTGGTTCGCGCTCGCGGGCGGTCCTGGCGCGCTCGGCTTTCGCCTCGCCAATACGCTCGATGCGATGTGGGGTTATCGCACGCCGCGCTATCTGCGCTTCGGCTGGGCCGCCGCGCGCATCGACGACGTGCTGAACTGGATTCCCGCGCGCCTGACTGCCACGAGCTACGCGCTGCTCGGCGACACGCTGATCGCCTGGCGCTGCTGGCGCGAGCAGGCGCCGCGCTGGGACAGCCCGAACGCGGGCCCGGTGATGGCCGCCGGCGCCGGCAGCCTGAACGTGCTGATCGGCGGGCCGGCCGTGTATCACGGCACGCTCGAGCACCGGCCGACGCTGGGCTTCGGGCGTCCCGCCGAGGCGCGTCATGTGGGCGCCGCGTTGATGCTGGTCGAACGCACGGTGATTCTCTGGCTGGCCGTGCTGATCGTGCTGGCGTTGTTGAGCGTGCCGTTTCATGGCTGAGCGGAACGACGCGCGTAGCGATGGGATGAGCGCATGACCGACTGGACGCAACCGCGCGAGCACGCCGCAAGCGGCCCGATCGCGCACGGCGGCAACCTGCACGAAGCGGCGGCGCGCTACGGCATTGCGTACGCGCAGTGGCTCGATCTGTCGACCGGCATCAATCCGCACGGCTATCCGGTGCCGCCGCTGCCCGCCGACGCGTGGCGCCGTTTGCCCGACGAAGGCGACGGCTTCGCCGAGCGGGCCGCGCGCTACTACGGCGCGCCCGATGCCGCGCACGTGCTGCCCGTCGCCGGCAGCCAGGCGGCGATTCGCGCGCTGCCCGCGTTGCTGTCGCCCGCGACGGTCGGCATCGCGCCGCTGACCTACGGCGAGTACGCGCCCGCGTTCGCGCGCGCCGGACACGCGGTCGCGCCGCTCGAGGTGGATCGCGACACGCTGCCCGCCGCGCTCACGCACGTCGCGATCGTCAACCCCGACAATCCGACCGCCACGCATATCGATGCCGCCAGGCTGCTGCACTGGCACGCGCAGTTGCGCGAACGCGGCGGCACGCTGCTCGTCGACGAAGCGTTCGCCGATACGCTGCCGGCCGCGCGGGTCGCGTCGCTGGCGGCGCATACGCACCGGGACGGGCTCGTCGTGTTGCGCTCGCCCGGCAAGTTCTTCGGGCTCGCGGGTGTGCGCGCCGGCTTCGTGCTCGGCGCGCCCGCATTGCTCGCCGCGTTGCGCGACAGGCTGGGGGCGTGGACCGTCAGCGGTCCCGCGCGTCATGCGGTGAGCGCCGCGTTCGACGATGCCGCGTGGCAAACGCGCATGCGTGAGCGGCTCATCGGCGACAGCGCGCGGCTTGCCGGGCTGTTGCATGCGCACGGTTTCGCGACACGCGGCACGCCGCTTTTCGCATGGACCGACGATGCGCGCGCCGCCGCGTTGCATGAAGCGCTCGCGCGGCGCGGCGTGTGGACGCGTCTTTTTCCACCATCGCTTCGGGTGCCATCGGCCAGCGTGCGCTTCGGGCTGCCGGGCGACGAAGCCGAATGGACCCGCTTCGAGCAACAGTTGCAACAGGCGGTTGACTCGATCGATACCGCGCGGTCGAGTTAGCGCAGTGACCTTCGCACCCAAGCCGCTCAACGCTTCGTGATCCGCCCTCGTCCGATGATCCGCTTTGCACCTTCCATCCGCTTTGCCCCGCCCGCGCATGGCTTCATCCATTGGTTCGGCGCCGCAGCGCTCGCGCTGACCGCACTGAGCGCGCACGCCGCGATCACCGTCACCGACGACAGCGGCGCGACCGTCACGCTCGCCGCGCCCGCGCAGCGCGTGATCAGCCTCGCCCCGCACGTGACCGAATTGCTGTACGCCGCGGGCGGCGGCCCGAAGATGGTCGGCGCCGTGTCGTACAGCGACTATCCGCCCGAAGCGAAGCAACTCCCGCGCGTCGGCGACAACAAGGCGCTCGACCTCGAACGCATCGTCGCGCTGAAACCGGACCTGATCGTCGTGTGGCGGCACGGCAACGCGCAGCGCCAGCTCGAACGCTTGCGCGAGCTACACGTGCCGCTCTTTTTCAGCGAGCCGCGCCGTCTCGACGATATCGCCGTGTCGCTGACCAAGCTCGGCCGGCTGCTCGGCACATCGGCGAGCGCGGATGCGGCGGCGGCCGCCTTCCGCGACGACATCGCCCGTCTGCGCGCGCGGTATGCGAACCGCCCGGCCGTCAGCGTCTTTTATCAGGTATGGGACCGGCCGCTGATGACGCTCAACGGCGAGCACATGATCAGCGACGTGATCACGCTATGCGGCGGCCGCAATGTGTTCGCGGACCTGCAGCCGCTCGTGCCGACCGTGTCGATCGAAGCGGTGCTCGCGGCGAATCCGCAGGCGATCGTCACCGCCGCGCCCGGCGCGACGCGGCCCGACACGATGCTGCCGCAACTCGACACATGGCGCGCATGGCCGGGCCTCGCGGCCGTCGCGAACAACAACCTGTTTGCGATCGACGGCGATCTGATCAATCGCCCCGCGCCGCGCATCGCGCAAGGCGCGCGGCAACTGTGCGAGGACCTCGAACTGGCGCGCTCGCGCAGCAAGCAGCCCGCGCCATGACGGCGCCGCGTGTGGCGAGAAAAAAGGATCGGTTTTCCGGATGACCACGCGGGTCACGCATTCCATCGCACGAGCGACCACTGCAGCGTCTCGTCGTTACGTCGCAACCAGACGATCCCCGTCATATCTAGCGACCACTGCAGGCAATGCGCGAGCGGCACCTCCAGCACCCACGACGCGATCGCGCGCATCACGCCCGCGTGCGTGACCACGTATGCGGGCGACAGCTCGCGCGTCAGCGCGAACGCATCGAACCACGCTCGCACACGCGCGACGAATTGCGCGACGCTCTCGCCGCCGTGCGCGCGCGCATGTTCGAAATTGGCGGCCCAGTCGTCGAGCAGCGCGCGATCGATCGTATCCCAGCGCTGCGCTTCCCACTCGCCGAAATCCATTTCCTTCAGGCGCTCGTCGTGGCTGACCACGCAGCCGAAGTCGTTCGCGATCTCGGTCGCTAGGGCGGCGCAGCGCGTAAGCGGACTCGTGATCAGCACACGCGGCGCCGGCACCTGCAAGCTCGCGAGCTTCACCGCCAACGCATTGGACGTGACCTCGGCGCTTTCCGCCAACGCGACATCGCTATGGCCGTAACAAACCCCCGCCTCGAGCGCGACAGCGGGATGTCGAATCAGGACGATATCCATGCAAGCCCCACCAGGTAGATGCTCAATTCGAAGATCTGCTGCGCGAAGCCGAGGCAGTCGCCGGTATAGCCGCCGATGCGTCTGACGAAATAACGGCCCATCGCGAAGCGCAGCGCGAACAGCACAGCACACGTGAGCGCGGCGAAACGCCAGTCGGGCATGCCGGGGCCGTTCGGCCACAGCAGCCACGGCAGCCCGAACAGCACGGCGCACAACAGCGCCAGCCCGCTCAAACGCTGCGCGACCGGCTTGGCTTTGCCGGCCGCGCGCACATAGTCGAGCGTGGCCAGGTAACTGATCGCGCACGCGCGGCTCGCGCCATGCGCCGCAAGCATCAGGCTTGCGGCGCGCAGCGGTGGCAATGCCGCGAGCGTTTGCCACTTGATCGCCAGAGCGATCACGAGCGCGATGGCGCCGAAAACACCGATGCGCGAGTCATGCATGATGCGCAGCGCATCGTCGCGCGTATAGGCGCCACCGAACGCATCGATGCAGTCGGCGAGACCGTCCTCGTGAAATGCGCCCGTGACCACGAGCGACGCGGCCATCGACAGCAGCACCGCGACACTCGCCGGAAACGCGCGCAGCGCGGCCAGATAGACGAGCGCGCTGAAGCCGCCGACCAACACGCCGACGAGCGGAAAATAGCGCGCCGCGGCGTTCAGATAATGCGGCTCGAAACCGACCCAGCGGGGCACGGGCACGCGCGTGAAGTAACCGAGCGCCGTGAAGAAATAGCGCAGTTCCGCGAGCGGGTTCATGAACGTGGCGAGTGCAGATTCACGGCGCTGCGGGCCGAGCTTCGCGTTATCGCGAAGCGCGTGCTCACGCGCTTCACGGTTCGCGATCGGCGACGCCCGCCGAATCGAAGCTGGCCATCTCGTTGACGAAGGCCACCGCCGCGCGCAGCAACGGCACCGCGAGCGCGGCGCCCGTGCCTTCGCCGAGCCGCATGTCGAGCGACAGCAGCGGCTGCGCGCCGAAATGATCGAGCATGCGCCGATGCCCGGCCTCGTTCGACGCATGCGCGAACACGCAGTACTCGCGTACGTCGGGCGAGAACGCATCGGCGACCAGCAGCGCGGACGTCGCGATGAAGCCATCGACGAGGATGGTCATGCGCGCCTCGGCGGCCGCCAGATACGCGCCCGCCATCATCGCGATTTCGAAGCCGCCGAAGGTCGCGAGCACGTCGAGCGGCGCGCGTGCATCCGCATGGCGCGCGAGCGCCGCCGCGAGCACGTTGCGCTTCTTCGCGAGTCCCGCATCGTCGAGACCCGTGCCGCGGCCGACGCAGTCGTCGATCGGCACACCGCACAGGCGGCTCATCAGACACGCGGCCGCCGACGTGTTCGCGATGCCCATCTCGCCGAAGCCGATCACGTTCGTGCCGAGCGCCGCGTGATGACGCACGCGCGCGGCGCCCGCCTGCATCGCGGCGAGCGCTTCGGCGTGCGTCATCGCGGCTTCGTGTGCGAAGTTGCGCGTGCCGGGCCCGACCGGAATGTCGACGAGTCGGTCCGTGGACAGCAGCGGCGTCGCGATGCCCGCGTTGACCACTTCGAGTTCGAGACCCGCGACGCGACTGAGCGCGTTGATCGCCGCGCCGCCCGCGATGAAGTTCGCGACCATCTGCGCGGTCACCGCTTGCGGATACGGGCTCACGCCTTCGGCGGCGATGCCGTGGTCGCCCGCGAAAACGATCATCGCGGGACGCTGCACGGTGGGACGCGTACTACGCTGGATCAGGCCCATCTGGCGCGCGAGCGTTTCGAGGCGGCCGAGGCTGCCGGGCGGTTTGGTGCGCGTATCGATGATCCGCTGCAGCTCGGCGCGTAGCGTCTGATCGAGCGGCGCGACTTCGGGCAAACCGGCTGGGTGTGGGATGCGAGTCATAGGTGTGATCGAAACAAGGGATAGGAATAAATATCAGCCTGACTGTGCGTCATGGCCGGCAGGCGATTCGTGACGCGCGCGCGGCGCGGGTATCAGCGCCTCGTGCTCGCCGTCGCGAATCAGAATCAGTGGATAGCCGAACGCGCGGCTCGTCAACGCGGGCGTCAGCACGTCGCGCACTGGGCCCGCATACGCGCCGCCCGCGCCGTCGAGCAGCAACGCGTGCGTCGCGAAGCGGCGCGCGAGGTTCAGGTCGTGGCACGAGAACAGCACACTACGGCGCGGTTCGCGCGTCCATGCGGCGAGCGCTTCGAGACAGTCGACCTGATGATGCAGGTCGAGATGCGACAACGGTTCGTCGAGCAGCAACAGCGGCGCGTCCTGGCACAGCACCGCCGCGAGGGCAACGCGCTGACGCTCGCCGCCCGATAGCGACAGCACGTCGCGCGCCGCAAAGTCCGCAAGGCCGAGCCGTTCGAGCGCCGCCCGCGCGGCCGCGCGATCCTCGTCGCGCTCCCAGCCCCAGCCGCCCAGATGCGGGAAGCGGTTCAGCAGCACGATGTCGAGCACGCTTGCGTTGAACGCATCGGCCGCGCTTTGCGGCATCAGCGCGCGGCGCCGTGCGAGCGGCAGCGGCTGCCAGTCGGCCACGCGCACGCCATCGAGTTCGACATGGCCCGCCGCCGGATGCAACAGCCCCGCCAGCGTCGATAGCAAGGTGGTCTTGCCCGCGCCGTTCGGCCCGGCGATGCACCAGATTTCGCCCGCATGGAACGTGTGCGTGAACGCGTCGAGCAAGGTGCGCGCGCCGGCGCGCAACGTCAGGCGCTGCGTGCTCAGCATCGAACAGGTGGGGCTGGGTTTGGCTCGTATCATCGGCGGCGTTTGAGCAGCATCCACAGGAACACCGGTACGCCGACCAGCGACGTGATCACGCCGACCGGCAATTGCGCGGGCGCGATCACGGTACGCGCGATCAGATCCGCGCCCATCACCGCGACACCGCCGCCGAGCGCGGCCGCCGGCAGCAGCATGCGCTGATCGTTGCCGAACGCGAGCCGCAGCATGTGCGGCACGACGAGACCGACGAAGCCGATCGTGCCCGCAGTCGTCACCGCCGCGGCCGCCGCCAGCGACGCGACCAGGTACACACGCAAACGCAGCGGCATCACGGCGACGCCCAACGCCTGGGCGGCCGCGTCGCCGCGCAGCAACACGTTCAGACGCGGCGCGGCCGGCACGATCGCAAGCAACACGAGCACGAGCGCCATCAGCGCGGTCCACGGCAGCGCGCCGCCGTTGAGGTCGCCGGTGAGCCAGAACAGCATGCCGCGCAGACGGCTGTCGGGCGCGAGATTGAGCAGCAGCGTGATCAGCGCGCCCCACCCGGCCGCGATCACCGCGCCGGTCAATAGCAAACGGGGCGACGTGTCCTGCGGCTCGCCGCGCCATAGCTCGCGACGCGCGAGGCCGAGCACCAGCAGGATCGACACGAACGCACCCGCGAATGCGCTCGCATCGACGAGCCACCATGCGCCGCCCGCAATCATCGCAACGAGCGCGAACGTCGCCGCGCCGCCCGACACGCCGAGCACGTATGGCTCGGCCAGCGGATTGCGCAGCAGCACCTGCAGCAGCGCGCCGGCGAGCGCGAGCAACGCGCCGCACGCGAAGCCCGCGAGCGCGCGCGGCAAACGCAACGTACGCACGATTTCGCCGGCGAGATCGTCGCTGCCCGTGCCGCCGAACGTGTGCGTCGGCACGAGCGCCGCAAGCACGCGCGACGGCGCGAGCGGCACACTGCCGAGCACCAGCGAGGCGCCGAGCACCGCCACGGCGGCGAGCGCGAGGCCGAGCCAGATCGCGGCCGCGCGTTTCGCGTTCATCGGGCGCGGCGTCGCCATCGCGGCACGCAGCGAAGCGGACGCGCGACTCATCCGCGTGCGCTCACGCATGCGGCCACCCCGGCGCGCGCGTCACTGCTGCTGCCAGCCGAGCGTGAGATACGCACCGCGTCGCGGCGAGTTATACGAGTAGGCCGTTTCATAATCCTTGTTGAACAGATTGTCGATTTGCGCACTGACGTACCAAGCTTTGGTGACGTTGTAGCGCGCCGACAGATTCACGATGCCATAACCGCCGAGGTTGCCGGTGCTATCGGTGCGCGGACCGCTGACGATCCACTCGCCGCCAACCCGCCAGCCACCGATGCTGCGGTTCACCGCGAACGACCCGAACCGACGCGCGCGCCGCACGAGGTCGGTACCGTTGTCGAGATCGACCGGGTTCTGCAGCGTCACCGTTGCGCGCACGTCGGTCTTGCCGACATGACCGCTCCACGATCCCTCGAGTCCCTGCACCTTCGCACGGCCGACGTTCTCCGCGAGGTAGATGCCGGGGATCGTCTGCACGTAGTCGATCAGATTCGTATAGCGCGTCTGGAATGCGTTCAGTCGCATCACGCCGAGCGCATCGGTCGCGTACTGCAAACCGGCTTCGACCGAATGACTGCGCTCGGGTTGGATCGACGGGTTGCCGCTGATCGGATAGTACAGATCGTCGAAGCTCGGCGCGCGGAACGCATCCGAATAGCTTGCGGTTACCTTCCAGCGCGACGTGATGTCGAATCCGTAGCCGAGATAGTAACTGTTCGCCCCACCGAAATCGGAGTACTGGTCGCGTCGCACGTTGGCCTGAATCTGGTTGCGGCCGAAGCGCGCGCTGTAGCCCGCGAAGACCGAATCGACGCGACGGTCGGGCGCGGCGAACGTGTCGGAGTCGAGCGTCTGGTCGAGATGCTCGTAGCCGAGTTGCAGCTTCTGGTTCGCGGCGAGCGCGAAATCGTTCTGCCACGTGTACTGGCGATTGTCGGTATCGAAGCGGCCGTTGTAGATGCCATTGGTGTTCGACACGCTGCGGTCGTCGCCTTCGGCGAGCGTGACGTGGGTGGTCCACCAGTCGGTCAGCTTGCCGTTCGCGAATACCGACACCTGACGCACCTTGCTATAGAGATTGTTCAGATCGGTGGGCTCGCCGTACGCATTGTCGTAGCTGTTGTCGTTGTTCGACTGGAAGTAGCTGACGCCCGCGTCCCACCTGTCGGTGAACTTGTGACGCAGCGACGCGCTGATGCTCTCGTTCAGATTGCCGTTTGCGTTCGGATTCGCGTTCGGCGCCTCGAGCGGATTGAGCGACGAAAAGCCGTCGTCCTTCGTGCGCGCGAGCGAAATATTGAAAGTCGTGCGGCCGTCCTGATCGAGCGCGCCGTTCACGCCGGCTGTTTGCGTCTGCGTGCGATAGCTGCCGTAGCCGACCGAAAAATTGAAACGCGGCGGATGATCGCCGCCGTCTTTCGTGAACACCTGCACGACGCCGCCGATCGCGCCCGAGCCATACAACGCCGACACGTTGCCGTTCACCACTTCGACGTGATCGACCTGATCGAGCGGAATCTGTGCGAGTTGAGCTGAGCCGAGACTCACCGAATCGACGCGCACGCCGTCGATCAGCAGCAGCGATTGCGTCGACGATGCGCCGCGCAGAAAGAGGCTCGTGGTCGAACCGGGGCCACCCGTGCGCGAGATTTGCGCGCCTGGCGCGAGTTGCAACAGGCCGGGCAGATCGGTCGCGGTCGTGTCGGCGATGTCCTGCTGATCGAACTGCGTGGTCTGCGGGATCGCATCGCGCAACGCTTGCGGTCCGCGTTGCGCGGTCACGACGATCGGCGACAGCACGCTGCCCGACGCATCGGCGGAGGCGGCATTGGCAGCGATTGCAGCGTTTGCGGCGGTAGCATCCGTGGCGGACGATGAAGACGAATACGGCGTCGCGGACGCGGATGCAGGCTCGGCGCTTTGCGCATGCACGACGAGCGGCAGGCTCGCGAACGCGAGCAGCGTTGCGCGGGCGATGGGGGACAGCATGGGATGACATTCCTGTGGATAGCGTGCGCGGCCTGCTTCCCCGCAGGCCGACGCGTCACGAGGCGTCCCCTTGTTCAACGTTTTCGCGGGGGACGTCCCTCTTTTCTGGCCGGTATCCGGGCTACGACACATCGATCCCGCCTTCCCACGCGTGACGCGCAGTGGCACACTCGCACGTTGAACTTCCAACCTTGCGACCAGGACCGACCTGCATGAGCACATCACATGCGGTCGCTTACCGTTGCGGGGGCAGCGCAGGTTCGCGCATCCGGTTTTGGCACCGCGCGCGTCCTGCTTCCCGTTTAACTGCGCGCGCCGAGAAGCGCGCGCGGGCACCAGAGTGCGGGAAGTTTACGAGCGGCCTCGCGGGGCGTCAAGAAAGGTCAACCGGAGCGCAATCGGTTCTGTTGAATGCAGGTTATTGTCCGATGGATTACCGGTTTTTTACCTTATGGTCGACGACACGACACGCAACGAACCTGCACGTAGCGATGCTGTTACGTCTCGAAACGAGACAATTGTCGGAACCTGTAATATTCCGCGCTAAAATGCGATGTCTTTAGAGGACGCAGCACATGCTCACCGAACTCGAATCACTCTCCCAGAACATCGGCAAGCTGATTGCGATCAGCCAGCGCCACAACGAAGCGCGGCTCGCGCTCGAAGAGCAGCTCGCGCAAACGCGTGCCGAAGTGCAAGCCACGCATGCGGAACTCGCGCAATTGCGCGAAGAGCGCGACGCACTGCAGGCGGAACGCGACGCGCTGTCCGCCAAGATCGACGACGCTCAGGTGCGCCTGAATGCGATTCTCGAAAAATTGCCGCGCGCACGCGCGAGCAGCGAACCGGATAACCAGCTCGATCTGCTCGAGTCCGCCCAGCCCGGACACGAGGAAGCGGAAAGCGACGTGAGCCGACACGGAGAAAGCGCATGACCACCAAGCAGATCGAAGTATCGATTCTCGAAGTACCCTATCGTCTTGCCTGCTCGCCGGAAACGGAAGGCGCGCTGCTCGAGGCGGTCGCGCGCGTCGACGCCGAGATGAAGAAAATCCGCAGCGGCAGCAACGTGCGCGGCACCGATCGCATCGCGGTGATGGCTGCGCTGTCGCTGGCATCGGAACTGCTTAAGCTGCAAAGCAGCGTGCGACACGGAGAAGCATTTCCCGCTGAAGAAATCCGGCGTACAATGCAACAAATGAACGAACAGCTAGGTACTGTGATCGAGCAGTACAGCTTGCAGTAAGCAGTAGTGGGCCGGTTTCGAATCGGTCACGTGTTGAACGGTTTGGGTTGTAGCTTCATCGGTTTAGCTTCCCTGCCTGGTTCGCCAAGGTCATACATTCCTTGAACCAATGCCATGTGCACGGTTGCGGAAATTTGTAGCACGGGTGTGCGCGTCACTCAGTCTGATGTACCCGAAGTGTTGCTAACTGCGACCAATTCTGAACCCTCGGTTCAGGATGCCGGCCTAGCGGCTAAGGCGGGGACCTTATCTGGAACGGCATCGGACTTCGGTTCGATGCCGTTTTTCTTTGGTCGTCGTTTTTTCGTTTGAGCGCCTTTTTCAGGGGCTTTTCCGTACGCGCCTGCTGTTGTTGCGCTTCGTTCAATCTCACACGCTCACTCCGATTCATGCGCTACTGGCTGATGAAGTCCGAACCGGACGAAGCAAGCATCGACGACCTCGCCAACGCACCTCATCGCACCTTGCCGTGGACCGGCGTACGCAACTATCAGGCGCGCAACTTCATGCGCGACGTGATGCAGGTCGGCGACGGCGTGCTCTTCTATCATTCGAGCTGTCCGGAGCCCGGCATCGCGGGCATCGCGGAGGTCTCGTCGACCGCGTATCCGGACCCTACGCAGTTCGATAAAAAGAGTCCGTACTACGACGCGAAATCGTCGCCGGAAACGCCGCGCTGGATGCTCGTCGACGTCGTGTTCAAGAAGAAAATCGGGCTGATTCCGCTTGCCGCGCTGCGCGAGCATGCCGAATTGCAGGACATGCGCGTGCTCGCCAAAGGCAATCGCCTGTCGATCACGCCGGTGACCGAAGCCGAATGGCGCTTCATCACTAAACAGCTGGTTTAAGGGCGAACGCGCGACGCGGCACCTGTCGTGATCGCATCCAGGTCATCGTTTCCGATGCGGCGGCGAAGCACTAATTGGGGAACCAAGCGTCGGTAAAACGCGCCTAATCGGTCGACGAAAGCGTGAACTCGAACCGGCCGCTCGACGGCAAGCCGATGCATTCACCAGCGCATCCGTCAAACCGCGCGCCACTACCCGGCGCTCGCGTCGAACGTGCACAACCTGTTCAAAAGGATTCCAGTCATGACGACAAAAACCGCACGGTCCCTCGCACTTGCGCTCGCCTTGGGCGCGCCTGTGGCACTCGCACTGAACCCTGCGACCGCTCGAGCGCAGACCATGATGCCGCAGCCCTCGGGCGTGCTGTCGCTGAATGCGCAGGCGAGCGCGGAAGTCCCCCAGGACGAAGTCGAAATCACGCTGTTTTACGAGCAGGAAGCGAGCGAGCCGTCGTCGCTGACGTCGACGCTGAACGAACGCGCCGACGCGGCATTGCAGAAAGCGCGCGGCGTCAGCGGCGTGACCGCGCGCTCGGGCGCGTTCTCGATCTTCCCGTCGACGGACCGCGACGGACGCATCACGACGTGGCGCGGCCGCACGGAAGTCGTGCTCGAATCGCGCGACTTCGCCGCGGCATCGAAGCTCGCCGGACAGATGGCATCGATCATGCAGGTTGGCAACGTGCGTTTCTCGCTGTCGCCGCAAGCGCAGCGCGCGGCCGAACAGCGGCTCAGCGGCGAGGCGATCAAATCGTTTCGCGAGCAGGCCGCGGCGTCCTCGCAGGCGTTCGGCTTTAGCAGCTATTCGATCCGCGAGGTCAACGTGAGTCACAGCGGCGTGATGCCGCGTCCGATGATGATGATGAGCGCACGCGCGATGGGCGCCGACGCGAAGAGCGCGCCGCTGTCGCTCGAAGGCGGCACGTCGACGGTGACGGTCAACGTGTCGGGGTCGGTGCAGATGAAGTGACGCGCAAGCGCAAGCCCAAACAGAAAACGCCACGGCATCCATCGATGCCGTGGCGTTTTTTCATGCAACACTCGCTACGCTAGCCGAGCGCCGCTCAGTTCGCGCCAACCGCCTGCGCCTGCTCGCGACGCCCACGGCGATACGCCCACACCATCAGGCCGATGCCCGCGAGAATCATGGGCAGCGACAGCCATTGACCCATCGACAGCCCCATCGCGAGCAGGCCGAGGAAATCGTCCGGCTCGCGCGCGAATTCGACCGTGAAGCGCGCCAGGCCGTAGCCGATCAGGAACATCGCGGAAATCGCGCCGAGCGGCTTCGGTTTGCGCGAGAAAAAGATCAGCACGAAGAACAGCGCCACGCCTTCGAGCGCGATCTCGTACAGCTCCGACGGATGTCGCGGCAGCATGTGATATTGCGCGAACACTTCGTTCAGATGCCATTGCGCGGCCAGTTGCGGATGCGTGGCGAGCCATGTGGCGTCGTCAGGCGCGGCGCCGGGAAACAGCATCGCCCACGGCGCCGACGGATCGGTCACGCGGCCCCACAGCTCGCCGTTGATGAAGTTGCCGAGGCGCCCCGCCGCGAGGCCCGTGGGCACCATCGGCGCGACGAAGTCGGTGACTTGCAGCCACGAGCGCTTGCGCTGATAAGCGAACAGCATCATCGCGATCGTCACGCCGAGAAAGCCGCCGTGAAACGACATGCCGCCTTCCCACACCTTGAAGATGTCGAGCGGATGCGCGAAATAAAAGCTCGCCTTGTAGAACAGCACATAGCCGAGCCGGCCGCCGAGGATCGTACCTAGCACGCCGTAGAACAGCATGTCGTCGATATCCTTCGCGGTCCAGCCTTGCGCGGCGACGTACGGCAGCCGCAGCCGCAACCGGGCGACGACGATCGCCGCGACGAATGCGACGAGGTACATCAAGCCATACCAGCGCACGGCGAGCGGCCCCAGATGGATGGCGACAGGGTCGAAATTGGGGTGAATGAGCATCGTGTAGTTATGGGCAGTTCAGGTTCGAAAGCAGTTTTTACAGGGAATCAGAAGCGGGATCTAGACACGCGACGCGACGCTCGCCGCATGCGCGCGCACGATGTCAATGAAGCCCGCCAGCACCGGGCTGACCTCGTCGCTGCGCCAGACGAGGCCCGTCTCGATCGCGGGCACCGACTCGGACAGCGGCCGGTACACGACGCCCGTGCGCCGCAGGTTACGCAACGATTGCGGCACCAGCGCGACGCCCATGCCGGCCGACACGAGACTCACGATGGTCTGCATCTGGATCGCCTCCTGGCCGATCCGTGGCGCGAGGCCCGCAACGCCGTAGCAATCCATAATGATGTCATAAAAGCCTGGCGCGAGACGCCTTGGGAAGATCACGAGCGGCGCGTCGGCGACATCGCGCAGGCTGACGGGCATGTCGAGCCATTCGGCGGCGGGGTCTTCGGCGGCGCTGCCCTTGCCGTTTGCGTTCACGCTGCCCCGCAAGCCTTGCGCCATCTCCGTCGACATCGCGATCACGAGCGGCTCGCGCGCGATCGGCAGCCACGACAGCTGCGCCGCATGCCGCGACGGCAGCGGCGCGATCACCAGACCCGCGTCGATACGCCCGGCCACCAGTTCCTCGACCTGCACGTCGCTGGTCGCCTCGGTCAGTTCGAGCCGCACGCGCGGATGCCGCGCGCCGAAATCGCGCAGCAGCAGCGGCAGTAGGCCGTAATCCGCAGTCGACACGAACGCGAGCGACAGCACGCCCGCCTCGCCGCGCGCGAGGCTCTGCGCGAGCGGCCTGAGCCCTTCCGCGGCCGCGAGCAGCCGCTGCACCTCCGGCAACAGATCGGCGCCGACCGCCGTCAACTCGACCGAGCGCTTGGTACGCGCGAACAGCTCGACGCCGAGCGTCTCCTCGAGCGCGCGGATCGCCTGCGACAGCGGCGGCTGCGTCATCGACAGACGCGCGGCCGCGCGCCCGAAGTGCTTTTCCTCGGCGACGGTGACGAAATAGCGCAACTGGCGCAGGTCGGGGATCGTCGGCAGCATGATTGATATATTTTACGACCTGAACAACCGCGAATAATACACACGACGCGTGTCACGCAAAACCGCCGGTTTGCACGGTCTGGCGGAACTACACTGAACGGATGCGCGCGCGCACGCCGCCGCGCGCTTTCATCAGAACAGCCAGACTGGAGCTCCCCATGGCCTACAACCGTCGTTCGAAGAACATCACGCAAGGCATCGCGCGTTCACCGAATCGCTCGATGTACTACGCGCTCGGCTACCAGAAGGAGGATTTCGACAAACCGATGATCGGCGTCGCCAACGGCCACTCGACGATTACGCCGTGCAACGCCGGCCTGCAGCGTCTCGCCGACGCGGCCGTCACCGCGATCAGGCGCGCCGACGCGAACCCGCAGACCTTCGGCACGCCGACGATCTCGGACGGCATGTCGATGGGCACCGAGGGCATGAAGTACTCGCTCGTGTCGCGCGAGGTGATCGCCGATTGCATCGAGACCTGCGTGCAAGGGCAATGGATGGACGGCGTGGTCGTGATCGGCGGCTGCGACAAGAACATGCCGGGCGGCATGATCGGCCTCGCGCGCATGAACGTGCCGGGCATCTACGTGTACGGCGGCACGATCCGGCCGGGCAACTGGAAAGGCACCGATCTGACGATCGTGTCGTCGTTCGAGGCGGTCGGCGAATTCACGGCGGGCCGCATGTCGCAGGAGGATTTCGAGGGCATCGAGAAAAATGCGTGTCCGTCGACCGGTTCGTGCGGCGGCATGTACACGGCCAATACGATGAGCTCGTCGTTCGAGGCGCTCGGCATGTCGCTCATGTATTCGTCGACGATGGCGAATCCCGACCAGGAGAAGGTCGACTCGGCCGCCGAATCGGCGCGTGTGCTCGTCGAAGCCGTCAAGAAGGATCTGAAGCCGCGCGACATCATCACGAAGCAGTCGATCGAAAACGCGGTTGCCTTGATCATGGCGACCGGCGGCTCGACCAACGCGGTGCTGCACTACCTGGCGATCGCGCACGCGGCCGAGATCGAATGGACGATCGAGGACTTCGAGCGCATGCGCAAAAAAGTGCCGGTGATCTGCAACCTGAAGCCGTCGGGGCAGTACGTCGCCACCGATCTGCACAAGGCGGGCGGCATTCCGCAGGTGCTGAAGATCCTGCTCGACGCCGGGCTTCTGCACGGCGATTGCATGACGATCACCGGCAAAACGATCGCCGAGGAGTTGAAGGACGTACCAGCCAAGCCGCGCAGCGATCAGCAGGTGATCTTCCCGATCGACAAGGCGCTCTACGCCGAAGGCCATCTCGCGATCCTGAAGGGCAATCTGGCCGAAGACGGCGCGGTCGCCAAGATCACCGGGCTCAAGAACCCCGTCATCACGGGCCCGGCGCGCGTGTTCGACGACGAGCAGAGCGCGCTCGAAGCGATCCTCGCCGACAGGATCGTCGCCGGCGACGTCGTCGTGCTGCGCTATCTTGGCCCGAAGGGCGGCCCCGGCATGCCGGAAATGCTCGCGCCGACCTCGGCGATCATCGGCAAGGGGCTCGGCGAATCGGTCGGGCTCATCACCGACGGCCGCTTCTCGGGCGGCACCTGGGGCATGGTGGTTGGGCACGTCGCGCCGGAGGCGTTCGTCGGCGGCACGATCGCGCTCGTGCAGGAAGGCGATTCGATCACGATCGACGCGCACCAGCTGCTGCTGCAACTGAACATCGACGATGCCGAGCTGCAGCGCCGCCGCGCCGCATGGCAGGCGCCGAAGCCGCGCTACACACGCGGCGTGATGGCCAAGTATTTCGCGCTCGCGCAGCCGGCGAATCGAGGGGCAGTGACGGGGTAATGACCACGGCCGGCGTGGCCCGCCCCGACAGGGATAACCCGCCGCCACGTTACGCGAAAACGCAAGGGGCGCACGAAAATCCGTGCGCCCCTTTGCTCTTATAATGCGTGCACCACGAGCCGGGCATCTGCACTGGCGGAGACCATAATGAAATCGATGTCGTACGCGGCCGTGGCAGCCACTGTTGCGCTCGCCGCCGCATTGAGCGCCGCCAGTCCCGCAGCCCGTGCCGAAACAGCCGGGCTCGCGCTCGCCCAGCAGAAGAACTGCATGAGCTGCCACTCGGTCACTCGCCCGTTCATGGGGCCGGCGCTGCACGACGTTGCTATCCGTTATGCGGGACGCGAAGACGCCGCGACCTATCTGAAGCGCAAGATCCTCGATGGCGGCACCGGCGTATGGGGAACCGTGCCGATGCCCGCGAACACGCAACTGACGCCCGATCAGGCGGCCACGCTGGCGGCTTGGGTGCTGACGCTCAAATAACGGCGCTCTCAGGTCACCGCGGCGTCAACGCGAGCGCCGCGCGATTTCTTCTTCCACCGCTTCACGTACCCAATCGGTCATCTCGGCTTCGAGCGTCTGCGCGACCTCGCGCGTGATCTGACTCACGAGCAGACTCGTTTGCTGCTGCACTGCATCACGGCAGCGCGCCTCGATGATGCCGCGCCCCTCGCCCGTCAGAAAACGCTGGAAGCGTCCGTGCAAACGTGCGGCGAGCGCGTCGGCATCGAGCGTGGGCTGAGCGGGAGCGCCTTCGTGCGCGCCTTCATGGTCGATATCCGGCGGCACGGTCGCGCCGGCTTCGAGCGGTATGAAGGGCTCGGTACGATCGAACACGCCGGGCGACACCTCCACGTCCTCACGCAAGTCATCATGCAAGTCGTCATGCCCATGTCGCACATGAATGCCGTGATGCGGCCGTGCGTGTTTTCTCGGGTGCGTGTGATCAGCCACGTGCGGCTGATGAAGCTCGGTCTGCGCGAGAGGCTCATGCTCCGCCGCATGCGGGGCTTCTCGCGTCGGCATCGGCTCCGGCACGAGCACGGGCTCCGGCGAACTCAGTTGCTCGGG
The DNA here is from genome assembly GCF_902833905.1 of Paraburkholderia tuberum STM678. Classification (GTDB taxonomy): domain Bacteria; phylum Pseudomonadota; class Gammaproteobacteria; order Burkholderiales; family Burkholderiaceae; genus Paraburkholderia; species Paraburkholderia tuberum. The sequence goes on from NZ_CADFGP010000007.1 coordinate 176,332, forward strand.
CGTGGGCACCGGTTGGGGCGCGAGTACCGGCTCGGGCGCCAGCGTCGGGTCGGCTCGATGCGCGGGCGGTGGCACGAACGCGGGCTCCGTGCGGGAAGCGGCCTCGGGCACCGCCGCCGGTTGCGCGACCGCTGGGCTTGCGGGCTCGGCGCCCGGCTGGGATGCAGGCGCGGCGGCATCGGTCGACGCCTCGCGCGTCTCGCGCGCGCGGCCCGGCACGAGGACCTCGTTCAGGACCGGAATCGAATTGTCGTGGGGATCGGACACGTGCGCTCTCCGTGTTTGAGTCGAAGCCAGGGCAGGCGGTCCGCATGCCGCGTTCCTCGCGGCCATGACGCGCAGCGCAACGAACTAGCCGCCCTGCTTGTAGTTGTTCAAAGCATAGCCGCGATCGCGATAGAAGCGATAGCGCTCGCGGCCCGCAGCGAGTTCCTCGTGTGCGTTACCGACCACTTCGAGCAATCTTTCGAAGCGCGCGAACTGCGCCGGAACCGTTGCGCCCAGATTGAGCAGCACCTGATGATGCGGCACGTCGTCGAGATTCGTGGCCAGCACGACGGGCGTGTCGGCGGCAAGCGGCGTGCCTGCCATGCAGTGCGGCACGAAGTCGAGCGGCGAGAAGGTCCACAGCATTTCGTCGAAGGCGCGCAGGCGCGCGGGCTCGGCCAGCACGACGAGCGGCTGGCCCGCCAGATACGCCTTGCGCACGAGGCGACACGCGTACAGCAGCGAATCGCCGACGTTCGAGTGAAAGTCGATTCTCGTCATCGGCCGCTCCGCCCCGCTTGCCGCGCGCCGTGCGCGCGCTTACCGCACCGCGTCATTGGCCGGCGCGGTCGATCAGGAACTGCGCGAGCAGCGGCACCGGACGGCCCGTCGCGCCCTTCGCGGTGCCGCTCTTCCACGCGGTGCCGGCGATGTCGAGATGCGCCCACGGGTACGAATCCGTGAAACGCGACAGGAAGCACGCGGCCGTCACGCTGCCCGCCGGACGCCCGCCGATATTCGCGACGTCCGCGAAGTTCGACTTCAGCTGGTCCTGGTACTCGTCGTCGAGCGGCAGGCGCCATGCCGGGTCGGCCGCTTCGCGCGACGCGTCGAGCAGTTCGCCCGCGAGCGCGTCGTCCTTCGAGAACAGGCCGCTGTTGTGATGGCCGAGCGCGATGATGCAGGCGCCCGTCAGCGTCGCGATGTCGATGACCGCGGCCGGCTTGAAGCGCTCCGCGTAGGTGAGCGCGTCGCACAGAATCAGGCGGCCCTCGGCGTCGGTGTTCAGCACCTCGATCGTGAGGCCCTTCATGCTGGTGACGATGTCGCCCGGCTTGGTGGCCGTGCCCGACGGCATGTTCTCGACGGCCGGAATGATGCCGACCACGTTGATCTTCAGGCCCATCTCGGCGACCGCGCGCAGCGTGCCGAGCACCGAGCCCGCGCCGCACATGTCGTACTTCATCTCGTCCATGTCCTCGCCCGGCTTCAGCGAGATGCCGCCCGTGTCGAACGTGACGCCCTTGCCGACCAGCACGACCGGCGCGGCCTTCGCGGCGGCGCCCTGGTACTGCAGCACGATGAACTGCGCCGGCTCGACCGCGCCCGCGGTGACCGACAGGAACGAGCCCATCTTCAGCGCTTCACACTGTTTCTCGCCGAGCACCTCGACCTTCAGCTTCCAGTCTTTCGCGAGCTTCTTCGCGGTGTTCGCCAGATAGGTCGGCGTGCAGACGTTGCTCGGCAGATTGCCGAGCTCGCGCGTCAGGTCCATGCCGTTGGCGAGCGCGGCGCCCTGCCTGGCGGCGAGCTTGGCGGCCTTCTCGTCACCGGTGTTGACGCTGAACACGATGCGCTTCAACGCGCGCGGCGTGTTCTCCGGCTTGCTCTTCATTTGCGTGAAGCGGTAGGTCAGCTCGCGCAGCGCGAGGATCGCGGCGCGCACGCACCAGTCGGCCGTGCGTTCGAGCACCGGCAGTTGCGCGAGCGTGAACGTGACCTGCACGATCTTCGTGCCGAGCAGCGCGCGCCATGCGGCGCGGACCGCCTCGCCGTAGGCTTTCTGACTGAAAGCGTCCTGTTTGCCGAGCCCGACGAGCAGCACGCGCGACGCGCCGATGCCCGACACCTCGTGCAGGAACAGCGTGGTGCCCGCCTTGCCGTCCATGTCGCCTGCCTTGATGACGCGCGTGAGCAGGCCCTTGGTGGCCGCGTCGATCTCCAGCGCGGCGCCCGACAGCGTTTGCGACTCGAACACACCGATCACGATGCAATCGGATTTCCCCGTCAGGAAACCGTTCGTCGAGCCTTTGGTCCAATCACAGGCTTTTATGCTAAAGTCCATCGCGCTTGTCCTCGGATAAAATCTGGGCTTAAGATGAAAGCCGCAATTATCCGCTATTTTTCCCGCGGCGGCTGCACCGGAGGCGTGACGGGAACGAACACCCGCGCGTCGCCGTGAGCGCCCCCTCTCGTCATCAACAATGATCTTTGAACGCTCCCTCCAGCGCGAGCTCGCGTACACGGCTGGCGCCGTGTTCATGGTTCTCCTCACGCTCGTGCTGACGACGATGATGATCCGCATCGTCGGCTTCGCGGCCTCGGGCGAGGTCGACCCGCGCGACGTGCTGGTCCTGATCGGCCTCACCGTGATCGGCTATCTGGCCATCATGCTCGTCGCGACGCTGTTCGTGTCGATCCTGTTCGTGCTCACGCGCTGGTACAAGGACTCCGAGATGGTCGTGTGGCTGTCCTCGGGCGTCAGTCTCACGCAATTCATCAAGCCGATCGGCATTTTCGCCACGCCGATCATCATCCTGATCATGTTCTTCGTGTTCGTCGGCTGGCCGTGGTCGAACCAGCAGAGCAAGCTGATCCGGGCGCGCTTCCAGCAGCGCGACGAAGTCTCGCTGCTCGCGCCGGGGCAGTTCCGCGAATCGCCGACCACGCATCGCGTGTTCTTCATCGAGAAGATGTCGCCCGACCAGGGGCATGTGGAAAACGTGTTCGTGACGAGCACCGAGGGCGGCAAGGTCAACGTCGTGGTGTCGAAGAACGGCCACATCGAGACGCACAAGAACGGCGACCGCTTCGTCGTGCTGGAAAACGGCCGCCGCTACGACGGCGAACCGGGCCACCCCGATTTCCGCATCATGGAGTTCGAGCGCTACGGCGTGAAGATCCAGAGCCAGCCGGTCGTCAATACGCCGACCACCACCGGCTTGCCGACGCTCACGCTGCTGCGCAATCCCACTAAAGAGAACCTCGCCGAATTCGCGTGGCGCGCGGGTCTTCCGTTGATCGCGATCAACCTGATGCTGCTCGCCATTCCGCTCGCGCACCAGAACCCGCGGCGCAGCCGCACGATCAACCTCGTGATGGCCGTGTTGATCTACCTCACTTATTCGAATCTGCTGAACGTCGTGCAGGCGTGGATCGAGCAGGGCAAGATGTCGTTCGGCGTCGGGCTCGTGATCCTGCACGTGATCGTGCTCGGGATCGTCGCGTTCATCTTCTGGATGCGGGTGCGCAACCGGCCGCTATTTACGCGCGCCATGTTCAGCCGTTCGCAGGGAGCCTGAGCGATGCGCATTTATGAAAGGTATTTCGCGCGTCAGATCTATCTCACGTTCGTGTTCATCCTGTTTGCATTTTCAGGTCTGTTCTTCTTCTTCGACCTGATCAACGAACTGAACTCGGTCGGCCACGGCAACTACAAGTTTCAGTACGCGGTGCTGCGCGTCGCGCTGCAAACGCCGTCGCGTTTCTACGAAATCATTCCGGTCGCGGCGCTGATCAGCGCGATCTACGTGTTCGCGCAGATGGCGGCGAACTCCGAATACACGATCTTCCGCGTATCAGGCCTCGCGACGAATCAGGCGCTGCGCTCGCTGCTGAAGATCGGCATTCCGCTCGTGATCGTCACCTATCTGATCGGCGAAGTGGTCGGCCCGTATACGGATCAGCTCTCCGAGCGCGTGCGGCTCGAGGCGCTCGGCTCGTCGGTGTCGAGCAACTTCCAGTCGGGAGTGTGGGTCAAGGACACGCTGACCGAGCGCGCCGACGGCGAGCAGGTCACGCGCTTCGTCAACGTCGGCGAACTGAAGCCCGACGCGACGATCAGCAACGTGCGCATCTACGAATTCGATTCGAAGTTCCGCCTGACGAACATTCGCATCGCGAAGAGCGGCCGCTATCAGCCGCCGGGCCACTGGCTGCTGACCGGCGTGACCGATACGCAACTGCTCGACGTGGCCCCCGCTCCGGGTACGCCGGCAGATGCGCTCAATCCGGTCTATCGCGCGAAACAGGTCACGCTGCCCGAGTATTCGCTGCGCTCGGAGCTGACGCCGCAGATCCTGTCGGTGCTGCTGGTGTCGCCGGACCGGATGTCGATGTTCAATCTGTTCCGCTATATCCAGCATCTGACCGAAAACCATCAGGACACGCAGCGCTATGAAATCGCGCTGTGGCGCAAGGTGCTGTATCCGTTCGCGGTGTTCGTGATGCTGGTGCTGTCGCTGCCGTTCGCGTATCTGCATACGCGCGCGGGCGTGGTCGGCGTGAAGGTGTTCGGCGGCATCATGCTCGGCATGAGCTTCCAGCTGTTCAACACGCTGTTCTCGCATATCGGCACGCTCAATACGTGGCCCGCGCCGTTGACCGCGGCGACACCTGGGCTCGTCTACCTGGTGCTGGGGCTCGTCGGGTTGAAGTGGGTCGACCGGCACTAACGCCAGTGCGTTGAGGGGCATCGTCAAGGAGCTGATGCGATGGCTATGCACGGACTGATTCTGTTTGGCCACGGCGCGCGCGATGCGCGCTGGCGCGAGCCGTTCGAACGGCTCGCCGACAAGCTGCGCGCCGCGCGCGCGGCGACGGGCGAAGCTCCTGCGGTTACGCTCGCCTTTCTCGAACTGATGGAGCCCGACCTGCCGACGGCCGTCGCGCAACTCGTCACGCAAGGCTGCGATGCGATCACCGTGGTGCCGGTGTTCTTCGGGCAAGGCGGTCATGTCCGCAAGGATTTGCCCGCGATCGTCGATCATTGCCGCGCCGCGCATCCCGGTGTCGAGATTCGCTGCGCGGTGGCGGTCGGCGAGGATGATTCGGTGCTGGATGCGCTCGCGCAGTATTGCCTGCGGCAGCTCTGATTTTTTCGTTCTGATTGCTCAGATTCGCCGCTCTCGGCTCGGCCCTGCCGAGGATATTCAGGCCGCGACCAGCATCCCATTCGACGAACGCTTCGCCTCGGTCTGCCGCGCCGCGAACGCCTCGCCGATCATCAACAGACTCGGCTGCGACGCATCGACCCAGCGCTGCGCTTCGCCGGCCGCAAGATCTTCCAACGTCAGCGTCAGCATGCGTTCGCGCGGCGTGCTGCACGCCTCGACGATCGCCACGGGCGTCGTCGCGGGCTTGCCAGCATCGATCAGTTGCTGCGCGATTTCGACGCCGCTGTCGCGGCCCATGTAGAACACCAGCGAATCGGCGTTGACCTGCTCGCGGATCTCATCGGAACCTGGCGCGCGGCTGAACGTCGCGAGCGCGACGCTGCGCGACACGCCGCGCAGCGTCAGCGAACGCTTCAGCGTGGCCGCGCTCGCCAGCGCGGCGGTGATACCCGGCACGACTTCATACTCGATGCCCGCGGCTTCGAGCGCGCGCATCTCTTCGTCGGCGCGGCCGAACAGCATCGGATCGCCGCCCTTCAAACGCACGACCACGTCGTGCTCCAAAGCCGCATCGACGATCTGCTTGTTGATGAACTGCTGGGCCGTCGATAGCTGGCCGCAGCGCTTGCCGACCGCAATGCGCTTCGCGCGCGCGGGCGCGTAGTCGAGCATCGCCGGCTCGACCAGCGCGTCGTGCAGCACGACGTCGGCGGCGCCGAGCAGCCGCGCGCCGCGCACCGTAATCAGGTCCGCGGCACCGGGTCCCGCGCCGATCAGATAAACCTTACCCATTGACATCAACCTGTTCGTTGGAGCGTACGCGGCGGCGCGTTGCGCCGCCTGTGTGGGCCGTCCGTCGCCTGCTAGCCTTGCCGTGCTCAGGCGGAAAACGCGCGGATCATGCCGGCGGCGACCGTGTGGTTCGTCGCCTCGTCGATCAGCACGAACGCGCCGGTGCCCTGATGCGAGTCGTACGCGTCGCACACGAGCGGCTTCTGCAAGGTCAGCGCGACACGACCGATATCGTTCATCGCCAGTTCCTTGCGATCGGTCGCCTGCGACAGCGTATGCACGTCGAGCACTTCCTTGATCGCGCCGATCTTGGCGAACACCGTGCTGGTGGTCTGCTTCAGCAGATACTTGCGCTGCGTCGACAGCGGCGTGTCGTCGAACCAGCAGAGGTCCGCTTCGACCTTCTTCGCCGGCTCCGGCGCCGCTTCGCGCAGCACGAAGGTGTCGCCGCGCGACACGTCGACGTCTTCCGCGAGACGGATCGTCACCGTCTGACCGGCGAACGCACGGTCCACCTGCGCGGTGCCGCCGACCACCGGCGCGATGATCTCCGCCACGGTCGCTTCGCGATTGGCCGGCAACACGACGATCGTGTCGCCGAGCTTCACTTCGCCCGATTCGACCCGGCCCATGTAGCCGCGGAAATCGTCGGCCCGGCTGCCGTCCTGGCGCGCGACCCACTGCACTGGAAAGCGCAGCGCCTCGCCGTTCGCGGTTTCGACCGGCAGCGCTTCGAGCACGTCGAGTAGCGGCTCGCCCGCGTACCACGGCATGCGCTCGCTCGCCGTGACGATGTTGTCGCCCTTCAGCGCCGACACCGGCACGAAGCGCACGTCCTGCAGACCGAGGTGACGCGCGAGCTCGACGTAGGCGTCGCGGATCTCGTTGAAGCGCGCTTCGCTGTAGTCGACGAGGTCCATCTTGTTGATCGCGACGATCACGTGCTGCAGACCGAGCAGCTTGACGATCGCGCTATGACGCTTGGTTTGCGGCAGCAGTTGCGCGACGCCGTTTTCGAACGTCACGCGCGTCGCGTCGACGAGAATGATCGCCGCATGCGCGGTCGACGCGCCCGTCACCATGTTGCGCGTGTACTGCTCATGACCCGGCGTATCGGCGATGATGAACTTACGCTTGGCGGTGGCGAAGTAGCGGTAGGCGACATCGATCGTGATGCCCTGCTCGCGCTCGGCTTCGAGGCCGTCGGTCAACAGCGACAGATCGATTTCGTCGCCGACGGTGCGCTTGTTCTTCGCGCGCGACAGCGCCGAGAGCTGGTCGCTCAATACCGCCTTGCTGTCGTACAGCAGGCGGCCGATCAGCGTGCTCTTGCCGTCGTCGACGCTGCCCGCGGTGATGAAACGCAGCACGCCGAGGTCTTCTGGTTGATGAATACTGCTCATGGTTGCTTTGCCTTCGTCGTGTGCTTAGAAATAACCCTGCTTCTTGCGCTGCTCCATCGCCGCTTCCGACACCTGGTCGTCCATCCGCGTCGCGCCGCGTTCCGTGATTTCGGTGACGGCCGTCTCGGCGATGATCTTCTCGATGACGTCCGCGTCGCTTTCGACCGGGCACGTGCAGCTGATGTCGCCGACCGTGCGGAAACGCACGAGCGCCTGTTCGCTCGTTTCACCTTCGCGCATCGGCGTGAGCGGCGTGACCGGCACGAGCAGGCCGTTGCGGCGCACGATCTCGCGCTGGTGCGCGTAGTAGATGGACGGCAGTTCGAGCTGTTCACGCGCGATGTACTGCCACACGTCGAGCTCGGTCCAGTTCGAGATCGGGAACACGCGCATGTGTTCGCCGTTGTGCAGACGCGCGTTGTACAGGCTCCACAGTTCCGGGCGCTGCGCCTTCGGGTCCCACTGGCCGAATTCGTCACGGAACGAGAAGATGCGCTCTTTCGCGCGGGCCTTTTCCTCGTCGCGGCGCGCGCCGCCGATCATCGCGGTGTAACCGTACTGCTCGATGGTTTCGAGCAGCGTCACCGCCTGCGCGGCATTGCGCGAATCCGTTTCGCGACGCAGACGCACGGTGCCGCGCTTGATCGAATCTTCAACATGGCCGACCACCAGTTCCGCGCCGATCTGTTGCGCGCGACGATCGCGGAAGTCGATCACTTCGTCGTAGTTGTGGCCCGTGTCGATATGCACGAGCGGGAACGGTAGCTGCGTTTTGCGGTTCGCACCGAGGCCGAACGCCTTCAGTGCGAGCGCGAGCACCACGACGGAATCCTTGCCGCCCGAAAACAGCAGCGCCGGCTTGCTGCATTCGGCGACCAGTTCGCGCAGGATGTGAATCGACTCGGCTTCGAGCCAATCGAGGTGATCCATCCGGTTGACCGTGTTGGCAAGTGGAGCGTTGACAGTGGAATCGAGCGTGGTGCTCATAGCGGGTCCTTCGTTGGTTCGCCCGGCAAGCGCTGCTCGCACGGGCGAAAATATTCAGATCGGTTTCGGCGGTAGTGCGCCGCAAGCTCGGTACGCGGCGCTCAGGCCGACGCGTTTTCGTTGCGCTCGACCGCAATCGGAGTAATCGCCGTGATATGCAAGCCGCATTCCTTCGTATCGCGCGACTCCCACCACCAGCGCCCCGCCCGGCTGTCTTCGCCGGGGCGGATCGCACGCGTACACGGCTCGCAGCCGATGCTCGGATAACCGCGCGCATGCAGCGGATTGACCGGCACGTCGAACGCACTAAGATAATCCCAGACTTCGGCTTCGGTCCAGTCCGCGAGTGGATTGAACTTGGCGATATTGCGCGCGCCGTCGTGCTCTTCCTCGTGCAGCTCGGCACGCGTGACCGATTGCTCGCGACGCTGCCCGGTCACCCAGGCGCTGACCTCGGCAAGCGCGCGATTGAGCGGCTCGACCTTGCGGATCTCGCAGCAGCGCTTGCGCAGCTCGACGCTTTCATAGAATGCGTTCAGGCCGTGCCCGTTCACATACTGCTCGACCGCAGCCGCCTGCGGATGAAACTGCTCGATGTCGTAGCCGTAGCGCTCTTTCACGCGGTCGAGCATGCCGAGCGTTTCCGCATGCAGACGCCCCGTGTTCAGCGAAAAGATGCCGATCTTCACGCCGCGCGACAGGATCGCATGCGTGAGCAGCATGTCTTCGGCCGCGAGGCTGCTCGCGAGCTTCACGTTCGCGTGACGCGCGGCGATCGAGTCGAGCAGCGCGTCGAGACGCTCGACCTTCGCTGCGAGCTCCGGGCTCAACGATTGCGCGGTGCTCATGCCGGGACCTTGCCGGCGCCAGCCTGCGCGGCACGGCGGCGGAACAGCGGCGACGTGTCCACGGCGCCCTGGTACTGCACGCTAAAGTCGTCGAACGCTTTCAACGCGTCGTTGATGTCCTTGTCGGCGCGCAGTGCATACGCGTCGAAGCCGCAGCGGAACATGAACGTGATCTGGTCGCGCAGCACGTCGCCGATCGCGCGCAGTTCGCCCTTGTAGCCATAGCGCTCGCGCAGCAGACGGCCGATGCTGTAGCCGCGGCCGTCGCGGAACACCGGGAAGTCCACGGCGATCAGCGCGAGCTTGTCGAAGTCGCCGGCGATGTCCGCCGGTTCGTTATCCGGCGCGAGCCATACGCCGATGTCGGCGGCTTGACGCGCGGCCACGAGCGCTTCACGCTCGGCCTGCCACAGCGCCAGCGGCACGATGACCTTGCCGGGCGGCAGTTCGGCCACTGCCGGCAAAGCGCCGTCTTCCGCGGCACGCACGACGCTCCAGTCGTCGTCGACGATCGCGCGGTTCTTGATGATTGAAGCCATCTGTTCAGTATCCTTTCGCGGTTACGCGTGAGCCGGTTGACGCGCGGCGTACACGCGCTCCTTGAACGGCGCGATGCCGATGCGGGTGTACGTATCGATGAAACGCTCGCCTTCCTGGCGGTTTTCCACGAACGTATCGATCACCTTCGTCATCACGTCGGGCATTTCCTCGGCCGAGAACGACGGGCCGATCACGCGGCCAAGGTGAGCGCCGGTCGCGCCGGTGCCCTGCTCGCCGCCGAGCGTCACCTGGTACCACTCGGAGCCGTCCTTGTCGACGCCCAGAATGCCGATGTTGCCGACGTGATGGTGACCGCACGCGTTGATGCAGCCCGAGATGTTCAGCGACACGTCGCCGAGGTCGTACACGTAGTCGAGATCGTTGAAACGTTCCTGGATCGCGAGCGCGATCGGAATCGACTTCGCATTCGCGAGCGAGCAGAAGTCACCGCCCGGGCACGAGATGATGTCGGTCAACAAGCCGATGTTCGGCGTCGCGAAACCCTGCGCCCTGGCCTTTTCCCACAGCGCGAACAGGTCGCGCTTCTTGACGTCGGCGAGGATCAGGTTCTGTTCGTGCGACACGCGGACCTTGCCGAACGAGTATTCGTCGGCCCAGTCGGCGACCGCGTCCATCTGCACGTCCGTCGCGTCGCCCGGCGCAACCGTGGTCGGCTTCAGCGACAGCGTGACCGACGCGTAGCCCGAGACCTTGTGCGGACGCACGTTACGCTCGACCCAGCGCGCGAACGCGCGGTTTTCCAGCAGATGCTTTTCGAACGACGTATCGGTGTCCGGCAGCTTGTCGTAAGCGGGCGGCGCGAAGTATTGCGTCACGCGATCGACTTCGGCCTGCGTGAGCGTCGACGGGCCGTCCTTCAGGTGCTGCCACTCTTCTTCGACCTGCGCGGCGAACTTCTCCGGCGACAGCGCCTTCACCAGAATCTTGATACGCGCCTTGTATATGTTGTCGCGGCGGCCGTAGCGGTTGTACACACGCAACACGGCTTCGCTATAGGTCAGCAGGTGCTGCCACGGCAGATCGCGGCGGATCACCGCGCCGACGATCGGCGTGCGGCCCAGACCACCACCGGCGAGGATGTCGGCCACCAGTTCGCCCTGTTCGTTCTTGCGCAGATACACGCCCATGTCGTGGATCTGCACAGCCGCGCGGTCTTCCTTCGAACCCGACACCGCGATCTTGAACTTGCGCGGCAGCCACGCGAATTCGGGGTGGAACGTCGACCATTGACGCAGGATTTCGGCCCACGGACGCGGATCGACGACTTCGTCGGGCGCGACGCCGGCGAATTGATCGGCGGTGATGTTGCGGATGCAGTTGCCCGAGGTCTGAATGCCGTGCATCTGCACGGCGGCGAGCTTGCGCAGGATTTCCGGCGTTTCTTCGAGCTTGATCCAGTTGTACTGGATGTTCGAACGCGTCGAGAAATGGCCGTAGCCGCGGTCGTGTTCGCGCGCGATCTGCGCGAGCACGCGCATCTGGTCGCTGCGCAAGTTGCCGTACGGAATCGCGATGCGGTGCATGTACGCGTGGCGCTGGTAATACAGACCGTTCTGCAGGCGCAGCGGACGGAATTCCTCTTCGCTCAATTCGCCCGACAAGCGGCGGCGAACCTGATCGGCGTACTGCGCGACCCGTTCATCGACGATGGTCTGGTCGTACTGATCGTATTGGTACATTCGGGGGCCCCAATTTTTCGAAACTTGCGTGACACGCGACCGTCCGGATCGGCCGCGGCTTGAATACCGGCTTTGTCAGCTATCGCAAGCGAGCGTTTAGACCCATCGCTCATTTGCTTATAACAAATACAGATATCCATATTGAAAAAGATGGACAGATCGTAATAAACTCGCCTTATATTTCAAACGACTAAAAAATTCTTTTTATATGCGGCGAGGTTATATATGAACCTGCACCAATTCCGCTTCGTCCGCGAGGCTGTGCGGCAGAACTTCAACCTCACCGAAGCGGCCAAGTCGTTGTTTACCAGCCAGCCGGGCGTCTCGAAGGCGATCATCGAGCTGGAGGACGAACTTGGCGTCGAAATCTTCACCCGCCACGGCAAGCGCGTGCGCTCGCTGACCGAGCCGGGCCGCATCATATTGCAATCGATCGAAAAAATCCTGCAGGAAGTGGAAAGCCTGAGGCGGGTCGGCAAGGACTTCGCGGCGCAGGACCAGGGCAATCTGACGATCGCCGCGACCCACACGCAGGCGCGCTACTCGCTGCCCGCGGCGATCGCGGAGTTCAAGAAGCGCTTTCCGAAGGTTCACCTTTCAATTCTGCAAGGCAGCCCGACCCAGGTCGCCGAAATGGTGCTGCACGACCAGGCCGACCTCGCGATCGCGACCGAGGCGATCTCGAACTACAAGGATCTGGTGTCGCTGCCCTGCTTCCAGTGGCACCACGTCGCGGTGATGCAGTCCGACCATCCGCTGCTCGAGCGCAAGCTGCTGTCGCTCGACGACCTGACCCAGTACCCGCTGATTACGTACGACAACGCGTTCGCCGGCCGCACCAAGATCAACGAAGCGTTCCGCCTGCGCGGGCTGCACCCGGACATCGTGCTCGAGGCGATCGACGCCGACGTGATCAAGACCTACGTCGAGCTGGGCCTCGGCGTCGGCATCATGGCCGACATCGCGTTCAACGCCGAGCGCGACCGCCATTTGCGCGCGATGCCGGTCGGCCATCTGTTCGGCAGCAACGTGACGCGCGTCGCGCTGAAACAGGGCGCGTATCTGCGCAGCTACGTGTACACGCTCGTCGAGCTGCTGTCGCCGAGCCTGAACCGCAAGCTGATCGAGCAGGCGCTGACGGGCGAACACGAAACCTATGAGCTTTGAACCGCTTCCATACCGCTCTCTCGCTACGGAGACCTTCCGATGAAGTTGCATAACAATAAAGTACGCAACACCCTGCGCGGCCTCGCGGCCGCGGCGCTGCTCGTCGCCGGCGCGGCGCACGCCGACCTGAAAGTCGGCATCGACCTGTCGAACACGGGGCCGGCCGCCGTCATCGGCATCACGAGCAAGAACGCGATGCTGATGTGGCCGCAGACGATCGCCGGCCAGAAAGCCGACTACATCTTCCTCGACGACGCGTCCGACCCCGGCAACGCCGTGCGCAACATCCGCAAGCTGATCAACGAGGACCACGTCGACGTGGTCGTCGGCCCGAACATCACGCCGGCCGCGATGGCCGCGCTCGATCCGGTCGCCGACAGCCAGACGCCGATGATCACGCTGATCGGCTCGGCCATCGTCGTCGAGCCGCAGGAAGGCAAAAAAATCTGGGCCTACAAGATGGCGCAGACCGATAGCGCGATGGCCGACGTGATGACGCGCTACATGTCGAACCACGGCGTGAAGACGGTCGGTTTTATCGGTTTCGCGGATGGCTACGGCGAAAGCTGGCTCAACGAGTTCAGCAAGTTCGCTGCGCTGCGCCATATCCAGCTGGTCGCGACCGAGCGCTACAACCGCACCGACGCGAGCGTGACCGGCCAGATCCTGAAGCTGATGGCCGCGAAGCCCGACGCGATCCTGATCGCCGGCGCGGGCACCCCAACGGTACTGCCGCAGCGCACGCTGATCGAGCGCGGCTACAAGGGCCCGATCTATCAGACGCATGGCATCGCGACGCCGGAGTTCATCAAGCTCGGCGGTAAAGACGTGGAAGGCACGCTGTTCCCGACGCAACCGGTCGTCGTCGCGCGCACGCTGCCGGCCGATCATCCGTCGAAGAAGGCGGCGCTCGCGTTCGTCGACGCGTACGAGGCGAAGTACGGCCCCGGCAGCGTCACGCAGTTCGCGGGCGACGCGGCCGGCGTGTACCCGCGCCTGCAGGACGCCGTCGCGCGCGCGTTGAAGACCGCGCAGCCGGGTACGCCGGCGTTTCGCGTCGCATTGCGCGACGAGCTCGAACACGCGCATGAGCTGGTGGTGCCGAACGGGGTCGTCAATACGAGCCCGAAGGATCACGTCGGCCTCGATCAGCGGGCGAGCGTGATGGGCACCATCAAGAACGGCAAGTTTGTTTACCTGAGCCAGTAATCTGGCATCGGGGCGCCGATCAGGCGCCCCTGACGGCGGCTTCGCGAATGTGGAAGCCGCCGTTCGTTCAGCGGGCACCCCATCCGCTTTCATTCGCCTTTCGGCAGAACTTCCCTCACAGCGCGTCCGCACGATCGGCCACACCGCACCAGCGAACGCCTACACTGCATGGATCCGCTTCTCCGTTGGCGCATTGCACGCGTGCGACGCATGCTGCGTCACGGTCGACGCGTTGCCCGTCCGGCAGACCTGATCACGCGAACGCTGCCGGAGCACAACATCCGCACGGGAGCCATGATGGCCACCGCTTCGATCGCAGAGAACGCCAGCGCTGGCATCGTCACCGTTGCAAGCACCCATGCGGGCGACGCGACCGCCGAGCGTCTTCAAACCTTGATTCTGGAGCGAGGGCTGACGGTTTTCGCGTGCATCGATTTCAGCGGTGACGCTGGGCGCGAGGGACTGGCGATGCCGTTCAGCCGGCTCCTGATCTTCGGCAATCCCAAAGCCGGTACACCGCTGATGCAACTCGCGCCGACCGCCGCGCTCGATCTTCCTTTGAAGGTGCTCGTCTGGGAGGACGCGGACGGCCGTGCGTGGCTATCGTTCAACTCGACGGCCTATCTTCGTGAGCGGCATGGTCTGCCGGACGACTTGATGAAGCCGGTGAGCGGTGTGGCCGCCCTCGTCGATGCGGCCGCGCGATAACGCGTCGAACCAAGGAGACCGCCATGTCCATGCACGCTCTGATCCTCAGCCAATACAACGGCCCGCTCGAATACACGCCGCTGCCCCGCCCGGAACCCGCTGCCGGCCAGGTCCTGGTGCGCGTCGCCGCGAGCGGCCTCAATCCGCTCGACATCAAGATTCGCGCGGGCGAGGCCGCGCACGCGCAACACCCGTTGCCGCTCGTCCTCGGCATCGACCTCGCGGGCACGGTGGAGGCGCTCGGCGATGGCGTCGGCGGGTTCGCTGTCGGCGACAACGTGTATGGCATGACCGGCGGCGTCGGCGGCATCCAGGGGTCACTCGCCGAGTATGCTGCGGTCGATGCCGCCCTGCTCGCCCATGCGCCGCGCAATCTGTCGATGCGCGAGGCCGCCGCGTTGCCGCTCGCGTTCATCACGTCGTATGCGGGTATCGTCGATCGCGCGCATCTGCAAGGCGGAACCAAGGTGCTGGTCCAGGGTGGCGCCGGAGGGGTCGGCCACATCGCCGTGCAACTGGCGCGCGCGCTCGGCGCCGACGTCTATGCAACCGCGAGCGCACACAATGCCGAGCTGGTGCGGCGGCTCGGCGCGACACCTATCGACTACCGCGCGCAGACGGTCGAACAGTATGTGGCGAGTTTGACCGATGGCGAAGGCTTCGATCTGGTCGTCGATACGGTAGGGGGGGCCTCGCTCGATGCGTCGTTTTCCGCGGTCCGGCATTTTGGGCACGTGGTCAGTGCGCTTGGCTGGGGGACGCATGCGCTTGCGCCGCTGTCGTTTCGTGAAGCCAGCTATTCAGGAATCTTCACGCTGTATCCGTTGCTGACCGGTCGATATCGCGCGCACCTCGGCGAGATGATGCGCGAAGCGACGCGGCTCGTGGAAAGCGGCGCGCTCGCGCCCGTGGTCGATCAGACACGGTTCGATTTGCGCAGCGCGGACGAGGCCTATCAGCTCGTTGCCAGTGGGACTGGACGTGTGAAGGTGGTGGTCGACGTGGATACCGCGCAACGCTGACCCGGTCACGAACAACCCGTCGAAATCAGCGCCGTCACCCGACTCAGGTATGCTGGGCCCTTTGTAACCGCTTCCGTTCAAGGGGAGACCATGCGGCGCGTTGTATTCAATCAGAAAGGTGGCGTAGGCAAATCGACCATCGTCTGCAACCTGGCGGCCATCAGCGCGAGCGAAGGGCTGCGCACGCTGGTGATCGACCTCGACGCTCAGGCGAATTCGACCCAGTACCTGCTCGGCGCCCAGGCGAGCGAGGTCAACCCCACTGTCGCGGGCTTCTTCGAAACCGCGCTCGGCTTCAGCTTCAAACCCGTGGAAGCGACCTCGTTCATCCATCCGACGCGCTTCGAGAATCTCGACGTGATGCCCGCCCATCCCGACCTCGACACGCTGCACGGCAAGCTCGAATCGCGCTACAAGATCTACAAGCTGCGCGACGCGCTGAACGAACTCGACATGTACGACGCGATTTACATCGACACGCCGCCCGCGCTGAACTTCTACACGCGCTCGGCGCTGATCGCCGTCGAGCGTTGTCTGATTCCGTTCGACTGCGACGACTTCTCGCGTCGCGCGCTCTACACGCTGCTCGAAAACGTCAAGGAGATCCAGCAGGATCACAACGACGCGCTGCAGGTGGAGGGCATCGTCATCAACCAGTTCCAGCCTCGCGCGAGCCTGCCGCAAAAGCTCGTCGACGAACTGATCGGCGAAGGCTTGCCGGTGCTGGGGTCGCGCTTGTCATCGTCGGTGAAGATCCGTGAGTCGCATCAGCTGGCGACACCCGTCATTCATCTCGATCCGGGGCATAAGCTCGCGCAGGAGTATCGGGCGTTGCATCGGGAGTTGAGCGAGTAAGGCGGAGCGCGGCGCCGAAGCGCGAGCGCGAGCCACCCTTCTCCGCTGTCGCTGAGCGGGTCGTGGTTCATCGCGTGTTTTTCGTCCGTAGTCCCCAACCGCATACCGTCGGCAAAATTGTTAAAGTAACGCTCTCGTCAATCAGCCGCCGCAGTCCCCATCATGCGCACCACCCGAGCCATCCACGCCGTCGAGCGCCTGAAAACGCGCAGCGGCAACCCGCGCTTCGCCGCGATCAGTCTGTCGGGCGGCCTGTTCTACCTGGTCGACAAATCGAGCGGAGCCGACAAGAAAGTGTCCGACCCGCTGACGCTCGACGACTTCGTCAAGTTCGTCGACGCCTACGGCCCGCAGAAGCCGCGCAAGGCCAGCAAGCTCGATATCGCGTTCGAAGCGCAGATCAAGAAAAGCAAGGGCGGTTGACGCTTCGGCAGCTTCGTCGATCTGGCGTTTTGTTGCAACGCTTCACGCCCCTTCCATCTGCACCCACCGCCCATCCGCCGCACTGCTTTTCAGCACCGCCTCGATAAACCGCAAACCGTCGACGCCATCATCGACCGTCGTCAACAGCAGGCTCTCGGCTGGTGGCGCGCGACCATCGTTCAACGCGTCGATCTGCAACGCCGCATCCTGGTACAACTGCGCGAACGCTTCCAGATAGCCTTCCGGATGCCCGGCCGGCACGCGCGTCGCATGCGCGGCAACCTGACTATTCACCCGAGCGCGCGTCAATCGTTCGGCAGCGCCGCCCAACGGCGTGAACCACAAGGCGTTCGGCTCCTCCTGATCGAACGCGAGTCCCGCCTTCGTGCCATACACGCGCAAGCGCAGCGCGTTCTCCGCGCCGCACGCCACCTGGCTCGCCCACAACATGCCGCGCGCGCCGTTCGCATAACGCAGCATCGCCTGCACGTGATCGTCGACACGACGCCCCGGTACGAACGTGTGCAACTCGGCCGACAGCGCGCGCGGCATCATCCCCGTCACGAAAGCGGCCAGTTGATACGCGTGCGTGCCGATATCGCCGAGGCACCCGGCCGGCCCCGCCAACGCCGGATCGGTGCGCCAGCTTGCCTGCCTGTTCGCGCCGCCTGTTTCGACCGGCTCGGCGAGCCAGTCCTGCGCATACTCGACCTGCACGACGCGAATCTCGCCCAGTTCGCCACGTTCGACCAGCTCGCGCGCATGCCGCACGAGCGGGTAGCCCGAATAGGTATGCGTCAACGCAAACAGCCGCTTTTTTGACTGCGCGAGCTTTGCGAGCGCTTCACCTTCGGCGAGCGAAACCGCGAGCGGCTTGTCGCAGATCACGTGGATGCCGGCTTCGAGAAACGCCGTCGCGACCGGCGCGTGCAGATGATTCGGCGTGACGATCGCGACCGCGTCGATGCCGTCCTCGCGCGCGGCCTCGGCGCGCGCCATCTCGCGCCAATCCGCGTAGCTGCGCGCGATGCCCGCTTCGACGGCGCTCGCCCGCGCGCGCCCGGAATCGGACGACAATGCGCCCGCCACCAGTTCGAAACGATCGTCGAGCCGCGCGGCGATCCGATGCACGGCGCCGATGAACGCGCCCTGCCCGCCGCCGACCATCCCCAGCCTGAGCCTTCTACGCTGCATTGTTTGCGCTCCCATGTGTTGCGTCGGCTGTCACCGCCCGGCCGTCAGATGCCGAGCACGCTTTTTAACTGCGCGGTATCGACACCGCTTCCCGCGAAGTCATCGAACGCACGCTCGGCCACGTGGATGATGTGCCGGCGAATGAACGCCGCGCCTTCGCGCGCGCCGTCGTGCGGATGCTTCAATGCGCATTCCCATTCGAGCACGGCCCAGCCCGGAAAATCGAACTGCGCCATCTTCGAGAAGATCGCGCCGAAGTCGATCTGCCCATCGCCGAGCGAGCGAAACCGCCCCGCGCGTTCGACCCAGCCGCTGTAGCCGCCGTACACGCCCTGCTTGCCGGTCGGACGAAACTCCGCGTCCTTCACATGAAACGCCTTGATGCGCTCGTGGTAGATATCGATGAACGCGAGATAGTCGAGCTGTTGCAGCACGAAGTGGCTCGGGTCGTACAGGATGTTCGCGCGCGGATGCTGATCGACCGCCGCGAGAAAGCGCTCGAACGTCACGCCGTCGTGCAGGTCTTCGCCCGGATGCAGTTCGTAGCAGACATCGACGCCAGCCGCGTCGAACGCATCGAGAATCGGCGTCCAGCGGCGCGCGAGCTCTTCGAACGCGGCTTCGACGAGACCGGCCGGCCGCTGCGGCCACGGGTACAGATACGGCCACGCGAGCGCGCCCGAAAACGACACGTGCGTGCTCAGGCCCAAACGACGCGACGCCTGCGCCGCGAGCTTCATCTGCGCGATCGCCCATTCGGTGCGCGCCGCCGGATTGCCGCGCACCTGCGGCGCGGCGAAGCCGTCGAACAGCGTGTCGTAAGACGGATGCACGGCGACCAGTTGCCCTTGCAGATGGGTCGATAGTTCGGTGATCGCGACGCCCGCGTTGTCGACGCTCTCGCGCAGTTCGTCGCAATACGCGTCGCTCGCGGCCGCCTTGTCGAGATCGATCAGGCGCGGGTCGCACGGCACCTGGATGCCCTTGAAGCCGAGACCCGCGGCCCAATCCGCGAGATGCGCGAGGTTGTCGAACGGCACGTCGTCGCCCACGAACTGCGCGAGAAAAATCGCCGGCCCTTTGATGGTTTTCATCGTACGGTTCCTCGAACTTTGCGCGCGGGCCGCGCCCGCGCGTGCTAGACGATGCTCGGCGCGCCGCTCAGAACGGCGAGTCGGGGAAATAGAACTGCTGGGCGTTTTCCTTCGTGATCAGCACCGACGGAATGATCGTGGTGGCCGGCAGCTTGTCGCCCTTCAGCCGCGCTTCGGCCGTCAGCTTGATCGCGTCGTAGATGAATTTCGGCGAGTACGACACGTCGGCCTTGATCATCGGCGCGCCGTCCATCACGTTCTTCACCATGCCCTTCGAGCCCGCGCCGCCGAACACGATCTTGATGTCGTTGCGCTTCGCCTGATCGATCGCCTTCAGCACGCCGACCGCCATGTCGTCGTCGGCGGCCCATACGGCGTCGATGTGCTTGAAGCGCGTCAGGTAGTCCTGCATCACCTTGAACGCGTCGTCGCGATTCCAGTTCGCGTACCTGGCGTCGAGAATCTTGATGTCCGGATAGTTTTTCATCACGCCGGTGAAGGCGGTCCAGCGCTCGTTGTCGAGCGTGGTCGGAATGCCGCGCAGCGCGACGACGTTGCCCTTGCCGTCGAGTGCCTTCGCCAGGTACTCGGCCGGAATCTTGCCGAACGCGGTGTTGTCGCCGGCCACGTAGGCGTCCTGCGCGCTCGTGTTCGTCAGGCCGCGATCGACCACCGTCACGTACACGCCTTTCTTCTTCACCTGCTCGACCGGCTGTGTCAGCGTCGCCGATTCGTACGGGAAGATCACGAGCGCGTTGATCTTGTTGACCGTCACGAGATCCTGCAACTGGTTCGCCTGCTCGGGCGCGTTGGCGGCCGTTTTCACGATCACTTTCAGATCGGGATGCGCCTTCTCGAGATCCGCCTTCGCCTTGTTCGCCCACCAGACGATGCCGCCGGTGAAGCCGTGATCGGCCGTCGGAATCGCGACGCCCAGCGTGACCTTGTCGTCGGCGCGCGCCGCGCCGCTCGTGCCCAGTATCCCCAACGCCAGCACGCCGGCGCCGATCGCTCGAATGACTTGCTTCATGGTGTGTGTCTCCAATCATGAGGCGTTCGCTCGCCTCGATTTTTCGGACCTGCCGTTGGTTTACCGCGCCTGCTTTGCTACGCCTGCTTCGCTGCGATTTATTCAGCGCGCTTTGTTCACTGCGCTCGCGCCGCTGGAAGTGCGCGGCTAGCGCCGCCCACGCTGCACGAACGCGACGAAAATAATCACGACGCCCTGCACCGCCGCGTTCAGATACACGCTGATGATGCTGGTCAGGTTCAGAATGTTCGCGATCACCGACAGCAGGATCGCGCCGATCACGGTGCCGATCACGCGTCCCTCGCCGCCCTTGAGCGCGGTGCCGCCGACCACCACCGACGCAATCGCTTCGAGCTCCCACAACAGGCCCGTGGTCGGCGTGGCGGAGCCGAGGCGCGGCACGTAGAGCACGGTGGCCACGCCCACGCAAATCCCCAGCAGCACATAAGTGACGATCTTCACCGTATCGACGCGAATCGCCGCATAACGCGCGACCTGTTCGTTCGAGCCGATCGCCTGCACGTGCCGGCCGAACGCGGTGCGATTGAGGATCAGCGCGCCGCCGGCCGCGACCACGAGAAACACCCAGATCGGCACCGGCACGCCGAACAGGCTCGCGTAATAGACGGGACCGTAGAGGTCCGATAGCGAATCATTGAGCGTCAGCGCGCCGCCATCGGCCAGCCATGTCAGCACCGCGCGAAAAATCCCGAGCGTGCCCAGGGTGACGATGAACGGCTCGATGCGCCCTTTGGTGATCAACAGCCCATGCGCGCAGCCGAACAGCGCGCCGAGCACGAACGCCGCGACGATGCCGATCGTCACGATCACGAGCGGCGGCAACGCATGACCGGCGGCGCCCGCCGCGAGCCCGTTCATCAGCCAGATCATGATGCCCGCGATCAGCGCGGCCATCGAGCCGACCGACAGATCGATGCCGCCCGAGATGATCACGAAGGTCATGCCGACCGCGATGATGCCGATGAACGACGTGCGCGTGAGCACGTTCATCAGGTTGTCGAGCGTCGCGAAGTCGCGATTGAGCAGCGTGCCGACGATGCACAGCAAGATCAGCCCGGCGAGCGGCCCGAGCGTATAGAGCCGCTGCGCGACGCGCAGCGCGCGCCGTGATTGCACGGCTTCAGTGGGTGCCGGTCGCATGAGCGATCAACTCCTGTTCAGTCAGATGCTCGAGCGTCAGCGTCGCTTGCAGATGTCCCGCGCGCATGACGGCGACGCGATGGCACAAGCCGATCAGCTCGACCAGTTCGGATGAAATGACGATCACCGCGCGGCCCTGCGCGGCGAGACGATGAATCAGGAAGTAGATGTCGCGTTTCGCGCCGACGTCGACGCCGCGCGTCGGCTCGTCGAGCACGATCACGTTCGGGTCGGGCTGCAGGAACTTCGCAAGCGCGAGCTTCTGCTGGTTGCCGCCCGACAGCATGCGCGCGCGGCTCGACAGGTCGCCGGTACGAATGCCGAATTCGCCGACGGCCTTCTGCAAGGCCGCGCGCCCCGCTTTCATGTCGAGCAGCGGATGCGCGTAGCGTTCGAGCGTCATCAGCGTGACGTTGTCCTGCAGGCTCAGGTCGACGTGCAGACCCTTGCCCTTACGGTCCTCGCTCAGATACGTGAGACCGTGGCGCATCGCGTCGCGCGGGTTCTTCAGATCGACTGCCCGGCCGGCGATTTCAATCGTGCCGCCCGTGCGTTTGCGCAAGCCGATGATCGCCTCGAACGCCTCGGTGCGGCCCGCGCCGACGAGGCCCGCGAAGCCGAGCACTTCGCCCGCGCGCACCTCGAAGCTCAGATCCTCGACCCAGTCGGGCACCGTCAGGCCGTTCACACGCAACGCGATCGGCGTGTCGGCGGGCACCGTCTGCTTGTCGGGGAACATGTCGGACACGTCGCGCCCGACCATCAGGTTCGCCATCTGCTGACGCGCGAGCCCCGCGGTTTCACCGCGCGCGACGAAGCGGCCATCGCGCATCACGATCACTTCGTCGGTGATGCGCTCCACTTCATCGAGCTTGTGCGAGATGTAGACGATCGTCACGCCATCGGCCTTGAGCTTCAGCATCAGCGCGAAGAGCCGTTCGGTCTCGGCGGGTGTCAGGGTCGCAGTCGGCTCGTCCATGATCAGGAGACGCGCACGGCGCGACAGCGCCTTCGCGATCTCGACCATCTGCTTTTCCGCGACGATCAGCTCGCGCACCTTCGTGTCCGGCGCGCGCTCGAGCCCGACCTGCGCGAGATAGCGCGCGGCGTCGCTGCGCATCGCGGCATCGTCGACTAACCAGCCGCGGCGCTTCTCGTGACCGAGGTACATGTTCTGCGCGATCGTCAGATGCTCGGCGAGGTTGAACTCCTGGTGGATCAACACGATGCCCTGCGCCTCGGCGTCGCGTGAGCCGGCGAAGCGCTGCGCGTGGCCGTCGACCAGCACGCTGCCTGACGTTGCCGTTTCATAGCCGGCGAGGATTTTCATCAGCGTCGACTTGCCCGCGCCGTTCTCGCCGAGCAGACCGTAGATGCGGCCGGGTGCGAGTTCGAAGCTCACGCCGTGCAGCACGCGCACGGGCCCGAAGTCCTTGCGGATGTCGTCGAAACGGATCGCGAGGCTCATGGCTCACGCACTCCCACGGATCACGAGGCGATGCGGCAGCAGCACGCCCGGCACGTTGGCCTGCGGATTCGCGAGGCGTTGCAGCAACAGACGCGCGGCGGTCTCGCCGAGCTCGCGCATCGGCTGCGCGATCGTCGTGAGCGGCGGATCGATCTGCGCGGCGAGCGAGATGTCGTCGAAGCCGGCCACGGCGACGTCGTCGGGCACGCGCTTGCCGACGCTGCGCAAGCCGTGGATCACGCCGATCGCGAGCGTGTCCGACACCGCGAAAATCGCGCTCGGCGCGTCGGGCTGCAGCATCAAGCCAGCCGCGGCCGAGGCACCCGCCTCGTAATCGAGGCTGTTCAGATTCATGCGCCAGCGCGGGTCGGGCGCGATGCCCGCGTCGCTCAATGCGTCGAGGTAGCCCTGCTGACGCTGGCGCGCATACAGATAGTCGATGTCGGAATTGATCAAGCCGATGCGCCGGTGGCCGCGCGTGAGCAGGTGGCGCACCGCGTCGCCGGCCGCGCGGTAGTTGTCGATGCCGACGTAGGGCACGCCCATCTGCGGATCGAACTCGCAGCACGCGACCCACGGCAGCGCCTGCGACGCTTCGCCGAGCGCCTGCTGGATC
Source organism: Paraburkholderia tuberum STM678 (assembly GCF_902833905.1). Classification (GTDB taxonomy): domain Bacteria; phylum Pseudomonadota; class Gammaproteobacteria; order Burkholderiales; family Burkholderiaceae; genus Paraburkholderia; species Paraburkholderia tuberum. Next base: position 199,711 of record NZ_CADFGP010000007.1, read on the forward strand.
GTCGCCGGATCGAGGCAGATCGCGCCGTCCGCGCGGCGCCGCCGCAGCATGTCGAAGTAGCTGCGCTCACGCCCCGGGTCCGCGCCGGTGTCGCATAGCAGCATGAAATAGCCGTGCCGACGCGCGACGCTGTCGATACCGCGCACGATCTCCGCGTAAAACGGATTGCCGAAGTCCGGCACCATCGTCAGCAGCAGGCGGCTTTCGGCGGTGCGCAGATTGCGCGCAAGTTCGTTGACGCGGTAGCCGCTCGCGTCGATCGCGGCGAGCACCCTGTCGCGGGTAGCGGGCCGCACGTTCTCGTGGCCGTTCAGCACGCGCGACACCGTCGCGACCGACACGCCCGCCTGCTCGGCCACGCCGGCGATCGACGGGCCGTCGGCCGCGCGCGGCGAGCGCCTCTGCGGCTGAGGTTGCGGTTGACTGCTCGCGCCGGACACCACGGCCGGCGACGATCGGGACGGCGTTCGGGACACACGACCTCGCAGCAAAAATGTAATCGATTACATTTTGTGGCGATGGCGACGCGAATCGCAAGGACGGATCGCTAGGGATTAACACGGGGGCCGCCCGGCCTGGCGCTTGCCCGCGAGCGGCCGGCGCGAGTCCGCCATTTGATACAATCCCGCCGTTCCCCTGACGCGGCTTGCGATGCGAATGCCTTGCTCCGAAGCCGCGGCCGCCGGCAATCCGCCGGGGCCGGGTCAGGACAAAAGTCTGCGGCAGCCGCCGCCCGCTCGCCAAACCAAAACCGCCGAATCCACCATGAACATCGAGCAAGCGCGTTTCAACATGATCGAACAGCAGATCCGCCCCTGGGAAGTGCTCGACCAGGACGTGCTGAATCTGCTGTCGATCGTCAAACGTGAGAATTTCGTCCCCGCCGCTTACCGCGACCTGGCTTTTGCGGACTTCGAAGTGCCGCTGCCGGCCGGCCAGCACATGCTGGCGCCGCGCGTCGAGGCGCGCGTGCTGCAGGAACTCGCGGTGAAGAAGCACGAAAGCGTGCTGGAAATCGGCGCGGGCTCGGGTTACATGGCGGCGCTGCTCGCGCATCGCGCGCAACACGTGTTGAGCGTCGACATCGAACCGGAGCTGGCCGAGTTCGCGAAGAGCAACCTGATCGCCAACGGCGTGCTGAACGTCGAAGTCGCGACCGGCGACGCCGCGCGCGGCTGGACCGGCGCGGCACCGTACGACGTGATCTGCGTGTCGGGCGGTCTGCCGGTGCTGCCGCAGGAAATCCTCGAACAGCTGAAGGTCGGCGGCCGTCTCGCGGCGTTCGTCGGCAGCGCGCCGGTGATGAAGGCGCAAATCATCACGCGCATCGACGAGAAGCAATACCGCATCTCCGACGTGTTCGAAACCTATGTCGAGCCACTCGCCAACGCAGTGCAGCCGGCGCGGTTCAGGTTCTAAGCGGCTCTTTTTCGCTGCGCTTCGCGCTGTATTATTGATCTGGACGGGCGGCGAGTAAGCCGCCGTCCCACGAACTGGATGTCTCGCTGATGCAAAACCTGACCGCTCCCGCACTCGCCGAATGGCTCGCCGATACCTCGCGCCCCGCACCCGTGCTGCTCGACGTACGCGAGCCGTGGGAACTGCAAACGGCGTCGATCGCCGGCATCGTGTCGATTCCGATGCGCGAGATTCCCGCGCGCAGCGAAGAACTCGATGACGACGCGCAGATCGTCTGCATCTGCCATCACGGTGCGCGCAGCGCGCAGGTCGCGATGTTCCTCGAATCGCGCGGACACACCAACGTGTTCAATCTGCAAGGCGGGATCGACGCGTGGTCGCGTCAGGTCGATCCGTCGGTTCCGACTTACTGAGATTCGGCGCGAAGGTAGCGCGTTGAAGCGGCGCAAGGGCTGACGGTCCTTGCGCCGTTTGTCTTTGGTGCTGCGCACGCTCGCTAGAGCAGCCAAAATTTTGGGCCATCGCCCATGTACGGACAACCTGTCGCACGGTGATTATCTGATCGCTGCCGATCCGGGCAGCGACTTCATATAGATCGTCGACAATACCTATGTCCTTGTCCGTGTTTGAGATGCACTCCGTGGAGCTGCGCTGTCAGAGGCCCTTGGGTGCTTGTTATGTAATCTGTGCCATGAACCCGACAGCGATGGATGGTGGGTCATCAGTGCGCTTTTCGCTGAAGTGCGGCGGGGCTCCCTACTTGCCGTTAAAGGTCGTCGTGCTGACCTGTTTCCGCCACCCCACCACACGCCGTTGAGGAGTCTCGCGGCGAGGGCAGTCGATCTCCCGAACGGCGAACCGATGCTGTGCGGCCGGTACGACCGAGGCGCCCGGCAAGCCCGGAAGTTCGCCGCACCCGCGGCCATGCCTGGAGGCAGCGGCGACGACGGCCTGCTCGACGCGGCGCTCGCCGTGGTCGATGCGCTCGCAGGCAAGGGCGAGGCCTCAACGCTGCTTGATGACGCGCAGCCCTTCGAGTACACACCTGATGCTGTCAACGGCGACTCCTTTGATATCGCCAAAACACCCAATGAAGGCGAACCCGGTACGTGGTATACCAACCCTGGTAGCGGGCAAATGCGCATGTTTGGAGACGACGGCAAACGTGTCGTTGACTTCGACTTTGATCACGATCACGGTCAGGGCGTACCTCATGCCCACAACTGGGCAATCGATCCGCTTAGCGGGAAACTCAGGCGCGGCCCCGGCCTACCGTTTTCGTTGCTCCCCTAATCGACGGAGATGAAATGGAAAAGTCAAATTACGCAAACGTGCGGGATCTCCAGAATCTCCCCAGCTTCCACGACGCGGAGCTCTTTCGGATTGAGCACCGTCGCGATGAGAGCGAGTTGGAGCTTGGATTTAAGCGTGTCAATGGTGAAATGGAGGTTCTGCTTTTCAAGCAGGTGATTTCACTACGGATGCTGGACTTCGCAGAGCAAAATGTTGTCTCGCGCGTATTGCTGTCGCCGAAGCATTCATTTTCTGTCAGCGATGTGAGGACAATTATCGGATGGATCCGTAGTTGGACCGACTCCAAACCCGCGCTTGTATCTCAGGAGCAGGCAGAAAACATCACTCAGGACATACTGACAGGAAAGGCGACTCTATTCGCACTTGATCCCTCATGCGGAGCTGAAGTAGCCGTTCTGTGCGAGTCGGTTTGGCTACGGCAACACGATTAGTCAGCGTACAAGTATTAACCGCCTATGCACCACAGCCAAACTTCAGCATCAGACGCGAGCGCGGACGCCGGAGCATAAGCATCTTTCCTGATAACCGGAGATGCCGTATCACCGGAATTCTGGACCGAGTACTTTCAGATATCCCCCGACACAACCATCGTCAAAGGAAAGTCATTTACTCTCCGTTCCGGAAAGTCCAGTAAGGCTATGGGGAAAACAGGTCTCTGGGAGCTAAGCAGCGAATCGACCGTGCAAAGCGATTTGCTGGAGCCGCATTTGCGGTATCTCATTGCTCGGCGTGGTATGCCCCGCGAAGAAGCATTGTCGATTTCCCTGGCCTGCGCCCGTTCGCTCATGTCGGGCCTCCTTGTGCCGCATCACTGGTCGTCCGATGTACCCAGAGCGCACGACATGCACAAAGACGCGGCGCCCCGATCCCGCCCATGCACCGCCGATGCCCAGCGCGCGCCAGCGGCGCTTCGCTGGCGGCGAAGTGCGCTTCGTCGCGGCGCGACACGCACCTGAACGAGGCGCGGCGCGCGCGACTGCACCAGTTTCGCGCCGCGGCATCGATGGCTCGACGCGCCGCCCTCGCGCCGATAGCCGCGCCGCAACGGGCATCGCACGCGCATCGCACCGAATGTGTCACATGGCATGTGCCTTGCAGAAGACAAGTGGCTAGTCGTGCGACCTCAGCCAGGCTGGCTGAAATCGACGCTCATAAACAGTGACCATCAATGACAAGGGGAAAGCACATGAAACGTCGCAGTCTGTTGAAGTTCGGCTCCATGTCCGGCGCGCTCGCGCTCGCGGGCCGTGTGCCGTTCGCGCACGCGGAGTCCGATAGCGGCCCGATCAAGGTGGGCATCCTGCATTCGCTGTCCGGCACGATGGCGATCTCCGAAACGTCGCTGAAAGACACCGCGTTGATGACGATCGCCGACATCAACAAGAACGGCGGTGTGATGGGCCGTCAGATCCAGCCGGTGGTCGTCGACCCGGCGTCGAACTGGCCGCTGTTCGCCGAGAAGGCGCGCCAGCTTCTGACGCAGGACAAGTGCGCGGTGGTGTTCGGCTGCTGGACCTCGGTGTCGCGCAAGTCGGTGCTGCCGGTGTTCGAGGAACTGAACGGCCTGCTGTTCTATCCGGTGCAGTACGAAGGCGAGGAAATGTCGCGCAACGTGTTCTATACGGGCGCCGCGCCGAACCAGCAGGCGATTCCCGCGACCGAATACCTGATGAGCGCCGAAGGCGGCGGCGCGAAGCGCTTCTTCCTGCTCGGCACCGACTATGTGTATCCGCGCACGACCAACAAGATCCTGCGCGCGTTCCTCAAATCGAAGGGCGTGCAGGAAGCCGACATTCAGGAAGTCTATACACCGTTCGGACACAGCGACTATCAGACCATCGTCGCGAACATCAAGACCTTCTCGCAAGGCGGCAAGACCGCGGTGATTTCGACCGTGAACGGCGATTCGAACGTGCCGTTCTACAAGGAGCTCGGCAACCAGGGGCTGAAGGCGTCGGATGTGCCGGTCGTCGCGTTCTCGGTCGGCGAAGAGGAGCTGCGCGGCATCGATACGAAGCCGCTCGTCGGCAATCTCGCGGCCTGGAACTACTTCATGTCGTTGCGCAACCCGACCAACGAGAAGTTCAAGAAGCAATGGGCCACGTGGGTCAAGGACAACAACCTGCCGGGCGGCACGAAGCGCGTGACCAACGATCCGATGGAAGCGACCTTCGTCGGCATGCATATGTGGAAGCAGGCGGTCGAGAAAGCAAAGAGCACCGAGGTCGACAAGGTGCGCGTCGCGATGGTCGGCCAGACTTTCGCCGCACCGTCGGGCTTCACGCTGGAGATGGACGGCAACCACCATCTGCACAAGCCGGTGATGATCGGCGAGGTACGCGCGGATGGCCAGTTCAACGTCGTGTGGCACACCAAGGGACCGATTCGCGCGCAACCGTGGAGCCCGTTCATCGCCGGCAATGCTGGCAAGCCGGATGTGGTCAGCTCGATTCCGGCGTTCCTGCGGCGCTCGCGCGTCGCATGACGTGTCGGCTTGAGCCTCGTTGCGGCTCGCGGCGGCGGTGTGGCGCGCGGGTCACCGCGCGGGTATCGCCGCTCCGGTCGCGACGCGCGACCTGCGTGCCGACGCGCGCGCGGCTCGCGCGTGACCCAGACGCGCTGCGCTTCGCGCCGCCGCCGCGCGTTCGCTGTGTCGCGCGGCGTGACCGCGCACGCCAATGCGCGGCAACGTCCCGCTGAAGCGGCGGCGACGTCTGACGCGACGCCCTCGCGCGCTCGAGCGGCTCATCGATTCAACCCAGTGCAAAAGGCCATCATGGCGTTTTCATTTCCGACTTCCGTACGACGACGCGGCGCGACGCTCCTGGTGCCGCTCGCGGTCCTTCTCGCCGCCGCGCCGGGCGCCGCATTCGCGCTGACCCCGGCCGACGTCGCGCCGCTCGCGGGCGACGACTTCGAGGCGAAGTCCGCCGCGATCGACAAGCTGATCTCGACGCACGATGCCGCGTCACTCGCGGTGCTCAAGGCGCTCGCCGACGACAACGCGCTCGCCACCGACGCAGGCGCGGTACTGCTGCAGGACGGCGACGCCACCCGCGATGCCGTCACCGGCCAGCCCGTCGCCGCGAGCGACGCGCAACCGGTCACGCTGAACAACCTGCTGCGCTCGAAAGTGGCGGGCGCGCTGTCGGGTCTGCAACTCGCCTCGCCCGACCAGGCGACACGCGCAGCCGCCGTCGATGCGCTGCTGCAAAACCCCGATCCGTCGATCAAGCCACTCGTCGACGCGGCGCGCGCAAAAGAAACCGATCCCGCTCTGAAGAAACGTCTCGACACGCTGTGGGCGATGAGCGCATTGCACGACCCGGATCCGGCCAAGCGCCTCGATGCGGTGCAACTGGTCGCCGCGCGCCACGACCTCGACATGAACGAACTGCTGCGCCCGCTGGTCGCGAAGAAAACCGACGGCACGTTTGCCGAAGCCGACGAACGCGTGCGCGCGGCCGCGCAAAGCGGCATCGATGAGCTCGACGCGATCCAGCGCCGCAGCCAGATCGCGGGCACGCTGTTCGCGGGGCTGTCGCTCGGCAGCGTGCTGCTGCTCGCCGCGCTCGGCCTCGCCATCACATATGGCCTGATCGGCGTGATCAACATGGCGCACGGCGAATTCCTGATGATCGGCGCGTACGCGACCTATGTCGTGCAGAACCTCGTTCAGCGCTTCGCACCCAATGCGTTCGACTGGTATCCGCTGCTTGCGATACCGGCCTCGTTCGTCGCGGCGGCGCTGGTTGGCATCGTGCTCGAACGGCTCGTGCTGAAGCACCTGTACGGCCGCCCGCTCGAAACGCTGCTGACCACCTTCGGCGTGAGCCTGATCCTGATTCAGGCCACCCGCATGCTGTTCGGCGCGCAGAACGTCCAGGTCGTCAATCCGTCGTGGATGAGCGGCGGCGTCACCGTGCTGCCGAATCTGATCCTGCCGTACAACCGGCTCGCGATTCTCGCGTTCTCGCTGATCGTCGTCGCGATCGCGTGGGCCGTGCTCACGCGCACGCGGCTGGGTCTGTTCGTGCGCGCGGTCACGCAGCACCGTCGCATGGCCGCGTGCGTCGGCGTGAAGACCGCGCGCGTCGATTCGTATGCGTTCGCGTTCGGCGCGGGCATCGCGGGGCTCGGCGGCTGCGCGCTGTCGCAGATCGGCAATGTCGGGCCGGACCTCGGCCAGAGCTACATCATCGATTCGTTCATGGCGGTCGTGCTCGGCGGCGTCGGCCAGCTCGCGGGCACCGTGCTCGGCGGCTTCGGGCTGGGACTCGTCAGCAAGGCGATCGAACCGTTCTGGGGCGCGGTGCTCGCGAAGATCGCGGTGCTCGTGCTGATCGTGCTGTTCATCCAGAAGCGTCCGCAGGGCATGTTCGCCTTGAAGGGCCGTAGCGCGGAGGCATGAGATGACATCGGCTACTTCATCGGCAGACCCCGCTTCCGCTTCGTCGTCGCGCGCCGGTGCCGCCGGCGCTGGCGGCGCGCGCGAGTCCAACACCGGCTTCGCGCTCGGCCTGCCACCGCGGCCCGCGCTGTTGTCGCGTCGCGCGTGGCTCGCGCTGATCGCGCTGATGATCGTGTTCGGCCTCGGCGTGCCGTTCGCCGCGCTGGTGATTCCGGAGACGAGCGCCTTGCATCTGTCCGCGTATGCGATGACGCTGACCGGCAAGTTCATGTGCTATGCGATCGCCGCGCTCGCACTCGATCTGGTGTGGGGCTACTGCGGCATCCTGAGTTTGGGTCACGCTTTGTTCTTCGCGCTCGGCGGCTACGCGATCGGCATGTACCTGATGCGCGCGATCGGCCACGACGGCAAGTACGGCAGCGATCTGCCCGACTTCATGGTGTTTCTCGACTGGCACCAGTTGCCGTGGTACTGGCAGGGCACGCAACATCTCGGCTACGCGCTCTTGCTCGTCGTGCTGGTACCCGCCGTGCTCGCGTGGGTGTTCGGCTTCTTCACGTTCCGCTCGCGCGTGAAGGGTGTCTATCTGTCGATCATCACGCAGGCCATGACCTTCGCCGCGATGCTGCTGTTCTTTCGCAACGAGACGGGCTTCGGCGGCAATAACGGCTTTACCGACTTCAAGCGCATCGGCGGATTTCCGATCACGCATCAGGGCACGCGCGCCGCCTTGCTGCTCATTACGTTCGCGGTGCTGATCGCCGCGTTCATCGGCGCGCGCGCGATCGTCACGTCGAAGCTCGGCCGCGTGGTGAGCGCGGTGCGCGACGGCGAAACGCGGCTGATGTTCCTCGGCTACAGCCCGCTCGCGTACAAGCTGTTCGTGTGGACCGTGTCGGCGGTGCTGTGCGGCATCGCGGGCGCGTTGTACGTGCCGCAGGTCGGCATCATCAATCCGGGCGAGATGTCGCCGGGCAACTCGATCGAAATGGCGATCTGGGTGGCGGTCGGCGGACGCGGCACGCTGATCGGCCCCATCATCGGCGCGTTCGCCGTGAACGGTGCGAAGAGTTTCTTCACGGCGAACTTCCCCGAATACTGGCTGTTCTTTCTCGGCCTGATCTTCGTGCTGGTGCCGCTGCTGCTGCCGAACGGCATCATGGGGCTGGCCGATCTGCTGACGCGTAAAAGGAACCGCTGATGAACGAAAACCCGATGGTTCCCGATCTGGATTTGCCCGAAGCACCACCGGAACGCTCGCTGAGCGGCGTCGCGAGCATGGGACACGCGGTCGTGCCCGGCGAGATCGACGTATCGCACGGCACGATCCTCTACCTCGAAGACGTGACGGTCAGCTTCGACGGCTTTCGCGCGCTGAACGCGCTGTCGCTCGCGATCGACGCGGGCGAACTGCGCTGCATCATCGGCCCGAACGGCGCGGGCAAGACGACGATGATGGACGTGATCACGGGCAAGACCGCGCCCGATCACGGCAAGGTGTTTCTCGGCCAGTCGATCGATCTCACGCGCATGAACGAACCGGCGATCGTGCGCGCCGGCATCGGCCGCAAGTTCCAGAAGCCGACCGTGTTCGAGCAGCATCCGGTGTGGGAAAACCTCGAACTCGCGATGAAGACCGACAAGGGCTGGTGGGCGTCGCTGCGCGCGCGGCTCGATGGCGACGCGCAGGCCCGCATCGAGGAAACGCTCGCGCTGATCGGGCTGGAAAGCGAAGCGCGAAGGCTCGCCGGCGAGCTATCGCACGGCCAGAAGCAGCGCCTCGAAATCGGCATGCTGCTGATGCAGCAACCGGCGCTGCTGCTGCTCGACGAACCCGCGGCCGGCATGACCGATGACGAAACGATGCAACTCGCCGAATTGCTCAACCACCTGCGCGGCACCTGCTCGATGATGGTCGTCGAGCACGACATGGAGTTCGTCGCGGCGCTCGCGGGCGACACAGGCAAGGTGACGGTGATGGCCGAAGGCCGCGTGCTCGCGCACGGCACGCTCGACGAAGTCAAGCGCGACGAGACGGTGATCGAGTCTTATCTAGGCCGCTGATTGCTGCTGGAAGCGGCACCGCATCGTCAACCCGACAGGACGACTGAACCATGCTCGAAGTAGACCGACTGAACCAATACTACGGCGGCAGCCATATTCTGCGCGACGTGAAGCTCACGGTGCCCGACGGCAAGCTGACGGTGCTGCTCGGGCGCAACGGCGTCGGCAAGACCACGCTGCTGCGCTGCCTGATGGGCGTCGTGCCCGCGAAAAGCGGCGCGATCGCATGGCGCGGCGAACAGTTGATGAAACTGCCGACCCATGCCCGCGTCGCTCAGGGGCTCGCCTACGTGCCGCAGGGCCGCGATATCTTTCCGCGCCTCACCGTCGAGGAAAATCTGCTGGTGGGCGCCGCGAGCAGAAAGGCGCCGAAGAAAATCCCCGAGCGCATCTACGAGCTTTTCCCGGTACTGAAGGACATGCGCAACCGGCGCGGCGGCGATCTCTCCGGCGGTCAGCAGCAACAGCTCGCGATCGGCCGCGCGCTGATGAGCGAGCCGCAACTGCTGATCCTCGATGAGCCGACCGAGGGCATCCAGCCGTCGATCATTCAGGACATCGGCCGCACGCTGCGGCAGCTCGTCGAGGACATGGGCATGACCGTGCTGCTGGTCGAGCAGTACTACGACTTCGCCAAAGCGATCGCCGATCGTTACTGGGTGATGAGTCGCGGCGAGATCGTCGCGGGCGGCGAGGGGGCGAACATGGATGCGGATGGGGTAAGGGGATTGATTGCCGTGTAAGCGAGCTCAAGTTATCCGCCGCGCAACCGTTACACAGGCTAGGCAACGCCGCAACGGTTCGACGAGGTGGACACCATGGACGACAACAAGCAGGTCAGACGCGAGTTTTACAGAAACCCAGCCTCCTATTGCAGGGTGATGAACGTCGTGTCGGCGGTCACTTTCGGTCTATTCGAAGTGGACAGCGGCGGTACGGTCGGCATGCTGTCGGTGCGCTGGGAGAAGCTCGGCAACGAACTCGCGCCGCAGTTGCACGCGTATTACGACAGCTGGCACGTGCTCGCGTCGTTCCCCGACGTTCTCGCGAGAATGGCCGGGACGACCGGGCCGTCGTGTTCGCCGGAAGCTTTCTGTCAGCTATTGCTCGACTGCGGATTCATCAATCGCGCGGAACGGGGCGTGGACGATCACGCCGAGCCGACACCCGTACCCTAGACGCCGCCGCGATACGGCCTGGGTCGGCGACACAACATCGATATAGAGGGAGAAAAGCATGTCCGTGACGGTTCACGTCGAATATCAGTATTGCCAACATGGCAAGAAAGCCATCCAGACAGGCAGCGACTCGTTGACCGTCCAGGAAAACACCCCCCGCGCGATCCTTGCGTTGCTGCGACTGTTGCATCCGCAGTGGGAGGGCATCAAGGTGCTGTCGATGACCGAAGCCTCGCCCGAGGGTACCGCGTCGTAGCCTCTGCCGCGGCTTGCGCGCTTCGACACGCGTGCTATCCTCGTCGCACGCCGATTCCCCATCCATCCGCATGTCGCTTCACGAAAACCACGCCACGCTCGCCGCCGCGCACACGCCCTGGCGCGCGCGGCTCGAACTCGGCTTCGTCGGCGGCGACGCTCGCACGACGCTCGCGCACCGGCTGCACGACGGACCCCTGCGCGTGCAACGGCCGCTCTATCCGGAAGGCCCGGCGATCTGTCACGCGGTGATCGTGCATCCGCCCGGCGGCGTCGCGGGTGGCGATCAGCTCGACATCGACATCACGCTCGCCGCGCAAACGCATGCGGTGCTGACGACGCCGGGCGCAACCAAGTGGTACAAGTCGAACGGCCGCGCGGCGCGGCAGCGCATCGCGCTGCGTGTCGGTGAGCACGCGAAGCTCGACTGGCTGCCGCAGAACAACATCGTGTTCGATCACGCGAACGCGCACCTCGATTTTTCGCTGACGCTCGCCGACGGCGCGAGCGCAATCGGCTGGGACGCGACCCAGCTCGGACGTCAGGCGGCCGGCGAACGCTGGTCGGCGGGTAGCTTGCGCGCGGTGTCGCGCATCGTCGGCGCGAATGGCGAGCTGCTGTGGTTCGAACGCGCGAGCCTCACCGCCGACGATCCGCTGCGCGACGCGCCGCAGGGGCTCGCCGGCTTTCCGGCCTACGGCACGCTGTGGGCCGTAGGCGCCGCTTGCGACGACGCGCTCGCCGAATCGCTGAGCGCGCAACTGCCGTTCGACGACACGTTGCGAGCAGCCGCCTCGTGCATAACGAACGGCGTGCTGCTCGTGCGCGCGGTGTCGCGCTCGATGGAAACACTGCAGCACGCGCTCACGCGCTGTTGGCTGCAATTGCGGCCGGTCGTGCATGGTGTCGCGGCGGTGCCGTTGCGGATCTGGTCGACCTGACAGCGGCTTCCCGCTTTCGTCTTCATCACGCTCTTTGCGCACCAAGGCGGCGCACGCGCACGCCCCAACCCTGTGCGCGAACTGGCGTAGCACGCCGCCACGCCACGCCGCAGAGGGATGGCACACAGCTTGCATTGCACTCGCCACTTCGCGGCCGACCACGCTGAAGCCAGCGACGACCCGACACCCACGACACCACCACTGCTCACGCCCATGACCCGCACTCTCTCCCGCTCCGCGCGCCGCGCCTTGCTGGCCGCATTGCTCGCCTTGCCCATCGTCGCCGATCTCGCGTTTCATGCGGGCCCCGCGCACGCCGACACGCTCGACAACATCGCCAAGGCCGGCGTGCTGAAGGTCGCCGTGCCCGAGGACTATCCGCCGTTCGGCTCGGTCGGCCCCGACATGAAGCCGCAGGGCTATGACATCGACACGGCCGCGCTGCTCGCCAAAGCGATGAACGTGAAGCTCGAACTCGTGCCGGTCAACAGCGCGAACCGCATTCCGTATCTGCAAACGGGCAAGGTCGACCTCGTGATCTCGTCGCTCGGCAAAACGCCCGAGCGCGAGAAGGTGATCGACTTTTCGAGCGCGTACGCGCCGTACTACCAGGGCGTGTTCGGTCCCGCCGACATCAAGGTGAGCGGTCCCGCCGATCTCACCGGCAAGACCGTCGGCGCGACGCGCGGCGCGCTCGAGGAAATCGGTCTCACGCAGATGGCGCCGAACGCGACGATCAAGCGCTTCGAGGACAACAACGCGACGATCGCCGCGTTCCTGTCCGGCCAGGTGCAGTTGATCGCGGCCGGCAACATCGTCGCGGCCGCGATCCTGGCGAAGAATCCGCCGCGCCGTCCGGAGCCGAAGTTCGTGATCAAGAACTCGCCGTGCTTCGTCGGCATGAACAAGAATGAGCCGCGCCTGCAACAGAAGGTCGATGCCGCGATCGCCCAGGCCAAACACGACGGCACGCTCGGTGCGATGTCGAAGAAGTGGTTTGGCGCACCGCTGCCCGCCGACCTGTAATTCTGCAAACGCGGTGGCACGCGCGGTCGCAAACGTAGTTGTAAGCGCGCCGTTAGCCGGACTTGATACCGTGACCGGATGATCGCGCGACGCCAGGCCCCCGTCGCCGCGACGCGACCACGACGCCGCCACGACACATCAAACGCCGAGACCCACACCCGATGAAGCTGACACCTCGCGAGAAGGACAAGCTGCTGATCTTCACCGCCGCGCTGCTCGCCGAACGGCGCCGCGCGCGCGGCCTCAAGCTGAACTATCCGGAGGCGGTCGCCTTCATCACCGCCGCGCTGATGGAAGCCGCGCGCGACGGCAAGAGCGTCGCCGAGGTGATGCACTACGGCACCACGCTGCTCACGCGCGCCGACGTGATGGAGGGCGTGCCCGAGATGATCCCCGACATCCAGGTCGAAGCGACGTTTCCCGACGGCACCAAGCTCGTCACCGTCCATCACCCGATTCCCTGAACTCCTCTTCGTCAAGGCAGGCCCCATGATTCCCGGCGAACTCCTCATCGACGACGGCGAGCACGAACTGAACGCGGGCCGCGCGACGGTCACGGTGGTCGTGTCGAATACCGGCGACCGTCCCGTGCAGATCGGCTCGCATTACCATTTCTACGAGGTGAACGACGCGCTGTCGTTCGATCGCGAAGCGGCGCGCGGCTTTCGCCTGAACATCGCGGCGGGCACCGCGGTGCGCTTCGAGCCCGGTCAGGAGCGCACGGTCGAACTCGTCGCGCTGGCCGGCGAGCGCATTGTCTACGGCTTCAACGGCAAGGTGATGGGCAAGCTGTGATGCGCTGCCCGCGCCCTGGCGTTTCGACCGCCCTGCTCCGCCTTGCCTGTCGCTCGCTTGTAGCTCATTCCGGACCCACACCATGACACTACGCATTGGCCGCCGCGCATACGCGGAGATGTTCGGCCCCACCACCGGCGACCGCGTGCGCCTCGCCGACACCGAACTGCTGATCGAGATCGAGCGCGACTTCACGACCTACGGCGAAGAGGTCAAGTTCGGCGGCGGCAAGGTGATTCGCGACGGCATGGGCCAGTCGCAGCGCGTGCATGCCGAGGTCGTCGATACCGTCGTGACGAACGCGGTGATCCTCGATCACTGGGGCGTCGTGAAGGCCGACATCGGCATCAAGGACGGCCGCATCGCGGCGATCGGCAAGGCCGGCAATCCCGACATCCAGCCGAATGTGACGATCGCGATTGGAGCCGCCACCGAAGTGATCGCGGGCGAAGGGCTGATCGTGACCGCGGGCGGCATCGATACGCACATCCACTTCATCAGCCCGCAGCAGATCGAGGAAGCGCTCGCGAGCGGCGTGACGACGATGCTCGGCGGCGGCACCGGCCCCGCGACCGGCACGAATGCGACCACCTGCACGCCGGGGCCGTGGCATCTCGAACGCATGCTGCAAGCGGCCGACGGCTATCCGATGAACCTCGGCTTTCTCGGCAAGGGCAACGTGAGCCAGCCGGCACCGCTGACCGAACAGATCGCCGCGGGCGCGATCGGTTTGAAGCTGCACGAAGACTGGGGCACGACGCCCGCGGCGATCGACAACTGCCTTGGCGTCGCCGACGATACCGACACGCAGGTCGCGATCCACACCGATACGCTAAACGAAGCGGGCTTCGTCGAAGCGACCGTCGCCGCGTTCAAGGGCCGCACGATCCACACGTATCACACCGAAGGCGCGGGCGGCGGCCACGCCCCGGACATCATCAAGGTGTGCGGCGAAGCGAACGTGCTGCCGTCGTCGACGAATCCGACGCGGCCCTACACGGTCAACACGCTCGACGAGCATCTCGACATGCTGATGGTGTGCCATCACCTCGATCCGTCGATTGCCGAAGACATCGCGTTCGCCGAATCGCGGATTCGCCGCGAGACGATCGCCGCCGAGGACATCCTGCACGATCTCGGCGCGCTGTCGATGCTTTCTTCGGACTCGCAGGCGATGGGCCGCGTCGGCGAAGTGATCATCCGCACGTGGCAGACCGCGCACAAGATGAAGGTGCAACGCGGCGCGCTGCCCGAGGACAACGCGCGCCACGACAATTTCCGCGCGAAACGCTATGTCGCGAAGTACACGATCAATCCGGCGATCACGCACGGCATCGCGCATGAAGTCGGTTCGATCGAACCGGGCAAGTGGGCCGACCTCGTGTTCTGGGAGCCGGCGTTCTTTGGCATCAAGCCGTCGCTGATCCTGAAGGGCGGCATGATCGCGATGGCGCAGATGGGCGATCCGAATGCATCGATTCCGACGCCGCAGCCCGTGCACTATCGCGAGATGTTCGCGACGCGCGGCGGAGCGCTGGGCCGCACGTCGCTGACCTTCGTGTCGCAACTCGCCGCCGATGCGAAGGTGGCCGAACGCTATGGTTTGCACAAGCGCATCGTCGCGGTGAAAAACTGCCGCAACGTGACGAAGGCCGACATGATTCACAACGCGTGGCGCCCGAACATCAGCGTCGATCCGGAAACCTATCAGGTGATCGCCGACGGCCAGTTGCTGACCTGCGATCCGGCCACCGTGCTGCCGATGGCGCAACGCTATTTCCTGTTCTGATCATGCGTACACTGAACAAACTTCTCGCGCCGCATCTGAAGATCGCGCCGGTACTCGTCAAGCGTGCGCCGACCTTGACGCTCGCGTTCGATGAACGTCGCAAGAGCCGTCTCGCCGCGACGCTCGATGACGGCGAGGAAATCGCATTGCTGTTGCCGCGCGGCACCGTGCTGCGCGATGGCAACGTGCTCGTCGCCGATGATGGCGGGCTCGTGCGTGTCGTTGCGGCTGATGAAGCCGTGCTTGTCGTACGCGCATCGGACGCGTTGACGTTGACGCGCGCCGCCTATCACCTCGGTAATCGTCATACGCCGGTCGAAGTGGGCGCCGATTATCTGAAGCTCGAATACGATCCGGTGCTCGCCGACATGCTCGAGCGCATCGGCGCCACGGTCGAGCGGGTGTCGCTGCCGTTTCAGCCTGAAGCCGGGGCGTATGGCGGTGGACATAAGCATGGGCACGACGAGACGTTCGCCGAGGACTATGCGATCGCGCAGCAGGTGTTTGGTGAGCATCATGGGCATGAGCATGCTCATGCCCATGAGGGCTCTTCGCACTCGCACGATCACGACCATGACCACGTGCACGACGAATCGTGCGGACATGGACACCACCCGCATCGTCATGCGCATCGCTGAATTCACCGCGCTGCTGCATCTCGCGTCGCCAGCACTGCCGATTGGCGCGTTCAGCTATTCGCAGGGTCTCGAAGCGGCGATTGAAGTGCAGCTCATCATCGATGCCGACTCCGCGCGCATATGGATCGAACGCGGCCTGACCGACGTGCTCGCGCGCGGCGAGTTGCCGTTCCTCGCGCAGCAGATTGAACGCTGGCGCACGCACGACGCCGTTGAACTTGCCGACGCCAACGCCGAATTCCTCGCGAGTCGCGAGTCCGCCGAACTGCGCCGCGAAACGGAGCAGATGGGCTGGTCGCTGCGACAGCTGTGTGTGTCGCTCGAATGGGGCGACGTGGCGAGGCGCGAAACGCTCGCGTCGCTGACGCCGCTCGCGCAGCCGAGCGCGTTCGCATTCGCCGCTCACGCGCACAATGCTCCGGTCGATGCCGCGCTCGCCGCCTATGCGTTTAGCTGGGTCGAGAACCAGGCCGCCGCCGCGTTGAAGGCGGTGCCGCTCGGCCAGCTCGCGGGGCAACGCATCATCGTCGCGCTGCGTGAGCCGATCGAGGCGGCCGTCGCGCGCGCGCTCGCGACCTCGCGTGACGACCTCAACACGTTCGCGCCGCAGCTCGGCATTCTGTCGGCGCGCCACGAGTCGCAGTATTCGCGGCTCTTCCGCTCGTAGCACGATTCCCACGATCCATCATGAACGCATCTCATCATTCCGCTTCCCATACCGCGAGCCAGATCCGCACGAAGAAGCTGCCGCCGCTGCGCGTGGGCGTCGGCGGCCCGGTTGGCTCGGGCAAGACCACGCTGCTCGAAATGCTGTGCAAGGCGATGCGCGGCCAGTACGACCTCGTCGCGATCACGAACGACATCTATACGAAAGAGGATCAGCGTCTGCTGACCGTCGCGGGCGCGCTGCCGGCCGAGCGCATCATGGGCGTCGAGACGGGCGGCTGCCCGCACACCGCGATCCGCGAGGACGCATCGATCAACCTCGAAGCGGTCGACCGCATGCTCACGCGTTTTCCGGATGCGGACATCGTGTTCATCGAATCGGGCGGCGACAACCTCGCGGCGACCTTCAGCCCGGAGCTGTCGGACCTGACGATCTACGTGATCGACGTCGCGGGCGGCGAGAAGATTCCGCGCAAGGGCGGACCTGGGATCACGAAGTCGGATCTGCTCGTGATCAACAAGACGGATCTGGCGCCGCTGGTGGGCGCGAACCTCGACGTGATGGCATCGGACGCGAGGAAGATGCGCGGCGAGCGGCCGTTTGTGATGTGTAATCTGAAGGCGCTCGAGGGCCTCGACGACGTGGTGAAGTTTATTGAAAAGAAGGGATTGTTGAAGGTGTAAGCAAGTGACGCTTCACTCGCCGGGATGGCATTCGCGCAGGACACACCTCCGCAGGAAGAGGAAGCGGTCGACGCCGTAGCGCCGACACAAGCCCAATAAGCGACGAGTCGGTCGCGAAGCAGCAATAACACTCGGACGGTTCATATCACATAAGCAAGCGTTAGCCACAAAGTGCGTGGCGCTTGCGGCTTGAATAATTCGCTCGGCGCGGTCGTCACCGGCGTTCCGAGACTACTCCGGCAACAACGCCGCCAACACATCCACCGTCCTCGCCGTCGCCCCGCGATGCCTCGCCGCAAACGCGGCAGCCGCACCGCCCATCGCGAGCCGCCGCGACTTGTCGCCGAACAGCTCGCGCAGCGCGCGCGCCAGATCGGCCGGGTCCTGCACCTGCACGGCGGCACCGGCCGCGACCGCATCGGCGGTGGCTTGTGTGAAGTTGAACACGTGCGGCCCGATCAGCACCGGCACGCCGACCGCGCACGCTTCGATCAGGTTCTGTCCGCCAAGCGGCAACAGACTGCCGCCGATAAACGCAAGATCCGACGCCGCGTAGTAAGCGCCCAACTCGCCCATCGAATCGCCGAGCAGCACGTTCATCTCGCGAGGCAGCGGCGCCACGCCATCGTCAGCGGTGCGCGCCGCCGACGCGACCTTCGCATCGGGCGCCCAACTCGATCGGCGTTCGAGCCGCAACCCCGCTTTCTCGACGAGCGCCGCGACTTCATTGAAGCGCTGCGGATGACGCGGCACCAGAATCAGCAGCGCATCGTCGATGCCGAGCGCCGCGAACGCCTCGAGCACGAGCGCTTCTTCGCCCTCGCGCGTGCTCGCCGCGACCCACACGGGCCGCGTGCCGATCGCCGCGCGCCACGCGTGGCCGCGTGCCGCGAGTTCGGGCGGCGTGCTCATGTCGAACTTCAGATTGCCGAGCACCGCGACATTGCGCGCGCCGAGCGAGGTCAACCGCTCGGCATCGGACGGACTCTGCGCGAGCACGCGCGCGAAGCCGCCGAACACGTCCTTCGTCGCACCGCCGAATTTCGCCGCGCGCTTGAACGAACGCGCCGACATCCGCGCGTTGGTCAGCACGAGCGGCACGTCGGCGCGACGGCACTCGTCGATCAGGGTGGGCCACACCTCGGTTTCCATCACGAGACCGAGCGACGGCCGCCACACGCGCAAGAAGCGCCGTACCGCATGCGGCATGTCGTACGGTAGATAACTGCGCAACACGCGGTCGCCGAAAATCTCGATGCCGGTCGCGCGGCCGCTCGGCGTCATGTGCGTAAGCAGAATGTGCGCGTCGGGGCGCGCCTTCGTCAGCGCATCGATCAGCGGCTGCGCGGCGCGCGTCTCGCCGACCGACACCGCATGCACCCAGATCAACGGCGCGCTGTCCTCCAACAGGCGCCCGCGCGAATAACCGAAGCGCTCGCCGATATGCTCGCGATAACCGCGCTCCTTACGCGAACGGATCAACAGACGCAGCACCGCAAGCGGCGCGATGAGCCACCAGAGCGCGCGATAGATCGCCCTTAGCATCGGCGCCCCGCGTGATTCGGAAAGCGCAGCGCGCTCACGCGCGCGATGCGGGCCGGCATCTGCCCGGCCCTCGAATCGAGCGCCGCGCTCAAACCAGCGCCCTGCCCTTCAGGCGCTCGAGAATGCCGAGCGGCGCGCATTCCGGCTGCGCCATCGCCTTCACTGGCAGGAAGAAAGTCTGCTCCAGCATGAACTGGCCGGACATCACCGCATGCGAGGTCTGGTCGGAGAAGCACACCCACACGCTGCCCGGTGGAAACGGCATGGTCTGTTGCGGGCTCGTCTTCTGATAGTCGAGGTCGGCCTTCATGCCGTCGTGCAGACTGAGCATCAGATGATCGTATTCGCTGCGCAGCGATTTGGTCACGTGCAGCAGGTTCAGCAGCCACGCGGAGCCGGGCATCTGCGGCTTGATACGCGGCAGGAAGCGCTGCGCCATGTCCTCGAACGGCTCGCCGACGCGCCATACGCGCGGCACGCCATGGGGATTGACGTTGGTGAACACGCGCAGGATGCGCTCGCCGTAATTCGGCCGCGACGGAAACGCGTCGACGTGCAGACGGCTATCGTCCTTGCGCCACGAGGTTTCGCGTGTCTCGACCTGATGCAGCCGCAGGCTCGTCGGCGCGACCCGCAGCTTGCCGCTGTACTCGGGAAAGAGCCCGTCGACGAGCGTGCGCGCATTCGCCTGATAACGCGCGATCAACGCGCGCACCGCCGATTGCGTGACCGCATCGCCGGCCACGCCATGCAGCGCGCCGCCGTTCGGTTCGAGGCTGATGTTCTTGCGGTTCGGATCGGCGAGCGCCGGGTCGAGCAGCGCCTGCTCGCCACCCTCGATCGCGAAGCGCAGGTTCGGGAAGTACAGCACCTTGCCGCGCTCGACGCCGGCGAGCAGCGTCTCTCGAGGCACGGACAGGTTGCAGCCGTGCCAGTCGGCGTTCGCTACTTCGATGATCTGGGTTTCGTTCATGGTCGCCCTTTGGAACGGAGGGTGCGCAAGGCGAAGCGCACCGACAGGATGCAGCAGGTGCTGATGCCGGCCGGCCCGGGTTACAACAGCCCGAAGCCGGCAAGCACCGACTTCACCTGCTGCAGCGTAGGCGGCTGCCCCGCCGCGCCGAGATTGACGACGTTCGGCGACCAGTAGCCGCCGGTGCGCCACGCGGTCGAGAAATTGTACAACTCGACCGTGGGCCGCTTCAGCGCCGCCGCGATATGGACCAGACCTGTGTCAACCCCGACCGTCGCGGCGGCGCCATCGATCAGCCCCACCACCGCCGGCAGCGACAGCTTCGGCGGCACGATCGCGGCCGCGCCGAACTCCTTCGCGAGCCGCTCGCTGGTCGCGCGCTCGGCGTCGCTGCCCCACGGCAGCACGATCGACGCGCCGCGCCGCACCAGCGCCTGCCCGAGTTCGATCCACGCGGCATCGGGCCACTGCTTGTCGGCGCGCGAAGTCGCGTGCACGAACACCACGTACGGCACCGGCAGATTCAGATTCGCCTGCGACAGCGCGAGCGCGGCACGGCCCGTGTCGAGACCGAAGTCGATGTCGTCGGTGGGTTGCGGCGGCGGATCGTTCAGCGCCGCAGCCACCAGTTGACGCGTGCGTTCGACCACGTGCGTGCGCGGCGCGATCGGCACGCGCCGCCCGTAGAAAAAGCGCACCGGCCATTCGTAGCCGGCGCCTTCGGTACGGTTGCCGAGGCCGACGAGCGGTCCGCGCGCCATGTTCGCGAGCCACGCGGTCTTGATGAGGCCCTGGCAGTCGATCACCAGATCGTAGTGCTCGGCGGCGAGCGCGCGGCGAAACGCGCCGATCTCGCGCCAGTTGTCGACGGACAGGATGCGCTTGCGCCAGCGCCGCAGCGACACCGGAATCGCGCGCCGCACGCCGGCCACGAGTTCCACGAGCCCGACGAAGCTTTCCTCGACGAGCCAGTCGATCTGCGCGTCGGGATGGCGGCGCCGGATGTCGGCGATCACGGGCATGTTGTGAACGACGTCGCCCAGCGACGACACCCTCACGATCAGTATCTTTTGCGCGCTCAAGAGTGAGAAAACCGGCTATCCGGCTCGAAGATGCGTTGAAAGGACCGCAATTCTAGCGCGCCGTCCATGAAAGACATGAAAAACGCGGCGCGGTAAGGCAACCCGCGCCGCGTTCGGTATTGGCGACGCTTCGAGCCGTCTTAACGAACCTCGAAGCGCAGCGCCACTTCAGCCGTCAGAACGGCAGTTTCGCATCGGCCTTCTCCGCGAGAATCACGCGGCGGAAGTCGTCCTGGATGCGTTTGAGCGCCGCGTCGTTGTCGGCCTCGAAACGCATCACCACGACCGGCGTCGTGTTCGACGAACGCGCGAGGCCGAAGCCGTCCGGATACTCGACGCGCAGACCGTCGATCTTCACGACGTTGTCCGCGCCGGTGAACTTCGCGTTCTGCTGCATACGCGCGATCAGCTCGAAGTTCTCGCCTTCCTCGAGTTTCAGCTGCAGCTCGGGCGTGGAGTGCGAGTTCGGCAGCGAGTTCAGCAGCTTGCTCGGGTCGGCGACACGCGTGAGGATCTCGAGCAGACGCGCCCCCGTGTACAGGCCGTCGTCGAAACCATACCAGCGGTCCTTGAAGAACACGTGGCCGCTCATTTCGCCAGCCAGCGGCGCGCCGGTTTCGCGCAGCTTCGCCTTCACGAGCGAGTGGCCGGTCTTCCACATCAGCGGCTCGCCGCCCTTGTCCTTGACCCACTTCGCGAGATTGCGCGTGCACTTCACGTCGTAAATGATCTGCGCGCCCTTGTTGCGCGACAGCACTTCTTCGGCGAACAGCATCAGCTGACGGTCCGGGTAGATGATCTGGCCGTCTTTGGTGACGACGCCGAGGCGGTCGCCGTCGCCGTCGAACGCGAAGCCGATTTCCGCATCCGTTTCCTTCAGCGCGCGAATCACGTCTTCGAGGTTCTCCGGGTGCGCCGGGTCCGGGTGGTGATTCGGGAAGTTGCCGTCGACTTCAGTGAACAGTTCGACGAGTTCGCAGCCGAGCTTCCTGAACAGCTTCGGCGCGAGCTCGCCGGCCACGCCGTTGCCGGTATCGACGACGATCTTGATCGGACGCGCGAGCTTCACGTCGCTCGCGATGCGCTCGAGATACGCGTCGGCGATGTCGTACTCGGCGTAGCTGCCGCTGCCGTCGGCGAAGTTCTCGTCGACGATGCGCTGATGCAGCGCGAGAATCTGCTCGCCGTAAATGGCCGCGCCGCGCAGCACCATCTTGAAGCCGTTGTAGTCCGGCGGATTATGGCTACCCGTCACGACGATGCACGAGTCGACGCGGCGCTCGCCGCCCGCCAGTTTCAACGGTACGCTCGCCGCGAAGTAGCCGACCGGCGTGGGCACCATGCCCACGTTCACGACATCGACGCCGGCCGCACGCAGGCCGTCGGACAGCGCCCCGATCAGCTCGGGGCCCGACAGGCGTCCGTCGCGCGCGACCACGACCGCGTCGCCGCCCTGCGCGCGCACTTCGCTGCCGAATGCGCGACCGATGGAACGCGCGGCGTCGGCGTCGAGCGTCTTGCCAATGACGCCACGAATGTCATACGCCTTGAAAATGGATTTGGAGATCATGTTGGCTCACTTGCGTGCAATGGAAAATTTTGACCTGCGCACCGACCTCGACCGGTAACAATCGCCGGTTAAAACGCGGTAAAAATTCGCGTTAAAAACCACGGTAATACTCACGTTAAAAACACCTGTTACCGCGCCTCGATGCGCCCTTGCCGGAAGCGGTCCGGTTCCAACTTATAATTGCGTTTTTCTGACCAGCCTGAATACCGCCATTCTAATGCTTAGACGCCCTCCATTTGTAAAGTTGCCGTGGCTGCCGGCCGGGTGGGCGAATGCGCATAGCGCCGCATGCATGGCCGTGCGAGGCGGCTTGACCGACGCGCAGCGGCGAGCGGCCAACGGATGCTGACGGTCAAGCGCTTCGCCAATCCCGACGTCACCCGAGCGTTTACGAACATCGTCTGGCTGGGTCTCGAGCGGCTCACGCAGATCGGCGTCGCAATCGTGATCAGCGGCATGCTCGCGCGTTACTTCGGGCCCGAAACGTTCGGCAAATGGCAGTACGCGAATACGCTGCTGCTGGTGCTGTCGCCGATCACCTGGGTCTGCGGCGCGGAAATCCTCGTACCGACCATCGTCAACCGGCCGCCCGGACAACTCGGTACCGTCCTCGGCAGCGCGTTCGCGTTGCGCATCTCCGTCTCGGCCGTTGCGCTGCTGCTTACGTGGCTCGGCATTGCGCTGCACTTCTTCGAACCGCTCGTCGGTGCGATGCTCGCCGGCCTCGCGGTGACGATGCTGTTTCGCGAGCCGTTCGTCGGCGTGATCAACGCGTGGCTGCAAAGCATGACCTACAGCAAGCCGCAATTGCTGACCAGCATGAGCACCGCGGTGATCAAGGCGGCTCTCGTCTATCTGCTGGTGCGCGCGACGGCCGCGCCCGCGCGTTTCGGCTGGCTGTGGGCGCTCGAATCGGCGGCGATCGGCGCGGTGCTGTTGCTCTACTTCATGCGCCGGCATGGCGGCAAGCTGGGCTGGCATGTCGAACGTTCGCTCTTCAGGCACTTCGCGAGCGCGGGCACCGTGTTCTGGCTCGGGCTCATCTGTATGTATCTATTTCTGAAACTGGACCGGCTGATGCTCGAGCGCGCGATTTCGTTCGCCGACCTCGGTCGCTACTCGGCCGCCCAGCAGTTGAATGAAAACTGGATCACGCTCGCGCTGATGCTCGCGCAAACCATTGCGCCCGCATTCGTCTACCGCGTGCAAGGCATCGCGCAACTGCGCCGCAACATGTGGCGGCTCACCGCGCTGACCGCCGTGCTGATGGTGTGCGGCGCGTTCGTGCTCGATCTGCTCGCGGGCTTCATCATCCGCCGTGTGTTCGGGCCGGACTTCGAAGGCGCGATCGAAATCTTCCGCTGGGCCGTGTGGCTGTCGGTGCCCGCCGGCGTCGAGGCGATCGGCAATCTGGTCGTACTCAAATATCAGGCCAAGTTCGTATTGCTCGCCAAGTGGCTGCTCGCGCTCGCCGTCGCGTTCGCGGTCAATCTGCTGGCGATCCCGCGGCTCGGCGCGTATGGCGCGCTCGTCGGCCTCGCGGCCGGCTATCTGGCGGCCGCCTCGGTCAATCTCTATTACATCCGTTTCAAATTGCGCCCATGACGAACTCATCCGCCACCGCGCAAACCACGCTCGACGACGTCGCGGTGCTGATACCCGCCTATAACGGTCAGACGGACGTCGATTCTACGCTCGCGTCGTTCGAAGAAAGTGCGCTAGTGCACGTACTGATCGTCGATGACGGCAGCACGCCGCCGATCGTCGCGCCCACGCTGCCGAACCTGAAGATCGAAGTGCTGCGCATGGCGCAGAACGGCGGTATCGAGCGTGCGCTGCAAACCGGCGTCGACGCGCTCGCGCGGCGCGGCTTTCGCTATGCGGCGCGCATCGACGCGGGCGATCGCGCGGTGCCACAGCGGCTCGCGAAGCAGCGCGCGTTCATGCAAGCGCATCCGAACGTGGCGGGCCTCGGCATGTGGACCCAGGTCGTCACGCGCACGGGCGAGCCGCTTTTCATGCTGACGCCGCCGGCCGAGCCGAACGTGATCCGGCGCCAGCGCTTTTTCCGCTCGTGCCTCGCGCATCCGTCGATGATGCTGCGTATCGATGCCGTCCGCACAGTCGGCAACTACCGCGCCGCGTATCGTTCGGCGGAGGACCTCGATCTGTTCGTACGTCTGATGGAACGCTATGACTGCGCGAATCTGCCGGAACTGGGCCTTTTCTATGAGCTGAACGAAGGCGGCATCAGCGCGACGAAACGGCGCCGGCAGATCGGTTCGACGCTGCGTTTGCAGTTGCGCTACTTCAACGTGGCCAATCCGTACGACTGGTTGGGCCTCGCGAAGAATCTGTTGCATCTGATGCTGCCTTATCGCACGTTACAGCGGGTCAAGCGCGCGCTGCTCACGCCGCGCGCGAACCGTTGAGTCGCGCCGCGTGTGAGCGCTGTCGTTGCCGCTGTCGCTGTCGCTTCATTCGCTGAGGTTCGCGCCGCATCGTAGGGCGCTGTCTTCGTATCAATGGTCCACACTTCATTCAACGCCCGGCATTTCTTCGCATGAAGCCCTCTTTCAAGTCGACGCCCGCGCTACGCATTACACTCGTTTGCAACACGGCCTGGGCAATCTATACCTATCGGCAAGGGCTGATCCGCACGCTGATCGGGCGCGGCGTCGACGTGACGGTGCTCGCGCCGCGCGACCGCACGTTCGAGTTGCTCGCCGCGATGGGCTGCCGTTGCATCGAGCTGCCGATGGCGTCGAAAGGCACGAGTCCGGGCGAAGATCTGCGCACGCTCGTCGCGCTGTATCGGCAGTACAGGACCATCCGTCCGCATGTCGTGTTTCACTACACGATCAAGCCGAACATCTACGGCTCGATCGCGGCGAAGCTGGCTGGCGTGCAGTCGGTGGCGGTCACCACCGGGCTCGGCTACGTGTTCATCCAGCACAGCCGCGCCGCGCAGATCGCCAAAAGGCTGTATCGTTTTGCGTTCCGCTTTCCGCGTGAAGTGTGGTTCCTGAATCGCGACGATCAGGCCGCGTTCATCGACGGCAAGCTGCTCGTGCATCCGGAGCGCGCGCGGCTGTTGCACGGCGAGGGCGTCGATCTCGAGCAGTTCGCGTTCACGCCGCTGCGCGAGCGCGCGGAGTTTCGCTTCGTGCTGATCGGGCGGCTGCTGTGGGACAAAGGCGTCGGCGAATACGTCGAGGCCGCGCGGCAATTGCGCGCGCGCTATCGCCACGCGCGCTTTCAGCTGCTCGGGCCGGTCGGCGTCGACAATCCGAGCGCGATCACGCGCGAGGAAGTCGCCGCGTGGGAACAGGAAGGCGTGATCGAATATCTGGGCGAGGCGCACGACGTGCGGCCGTTCATCGCCGATGCCGATTGCGTGGTGCTGCCGTCGTATCGCGAAGGCGTGCCGCGCACGCTGATGGAAGCGTCGGCGATGGGCCGGCCGATCGTCGCGACCGACGTGCCCGGCTGCCGCGAGGTGGTGGCCGACGGCGTCAACGGCTTGTTGTGCGAAGCGCGCAATGCGCAGAGCCTTGCCGCGAGTCTCGCGCGCATGCTCGACATGAGCGGCGCGGAGCGGCGCGCGATGGCGGAACGCGGCCGGCAGAAAGTCGCGACCGAATTCGACGAACGCATGGTCGTCGAAACCTATAAAGACCTGGTGCAAAAAATCACGGGTGTTTTACTTTAATGGGAGCAACAGCATGACCATGAAGGGCACGATTCTGGTAACGGGCGGCGCGGGTTTCATCGGCTCGCACACCTGCGTCGAACTGCTGAACGGCGGCTACGACGTCGCGGTGATCGACAACCTCGTGAACAGCAAGCGCGAAGCGGTGCGGCGCGTCGAGAAAATCACCGGCCGTGCGGTGAGCTTCTACGACGACGACGCGCGCGACGCAGCCGCGCTGCAGCGGATTTTCGATGTGCATCCGATCACCGGCGCGATCCATTTCGCGGCGCTGAAAGCGGTCGGCGAGTCGGTCGCGAAGCCGATCGAGTACTACGCGAACAACGTCGGCAGCCTGCTGACGCTACTCGGCGTGATGCGCGATCGCAACGTCAAGCAGTTCGTGTTCAGTTCGTCGGCAACGGTGTACGGCGTGCCGAAGAGCTCGCCTATCGACGAATCGTTCCCGCTGTCGGCGACCAATCCGTATGGTCAATCGAAGCTGATCGCCGAGCAGATCCTGCGCGATCTCGAAGTGTCGGACCCATCGTGGCGCATCGCGACGCTGCGCTACTTCAATCCGGTCGGCGCGCATGAAAGTGGCCTGATCGGCGAAGATCCGGCCGGCATTCCGAACAACCTGATGCCGTACGTCGCCCAGGTCGCGGTCGGCAAGCTCGACCGCCTGCGCGTGTTCGGCGGCGACTACGAGACGCCCGACGGCACCGGCGTGCGTGACTACATCCACGTGGTCGATCTCGCGCGCGGGCATCTCGCCGCACTCGATGCGCTCGTCGAGCGCGATGCGAGCTTCGTCGTCAATCTCGGCACGGGCCAGGGCTATAGCGTGCTCGACGTGGTGCGCTCGTTCGAGAAGGCGTCGGGGCGGCCGGTGCCGTACGAGATCGTCGCGCGCCGCCCGGGCGACGTCGCGCAGTGTTTCGCGGACCCGAGCGCGGCCGAGAAAATCATCGGCTGGCGCGCGCAGTTCGGCATCGAGCGCATGTGCGCGGACCACTGGCGCTGGCAGTCGACGAATCCGCAGGGGTTTGCATAAAGCGCTTCGGCACCAGCGCATCCCGTTAAAAAAGTGGCGGCGGCATTCGCGTAGCGCGGATGCCGCCGCCGTTTGCTTTGGCGCTCACCTCGTCAGAACGGTGAGCGCCGTGGCTGCTGAACGCGTTACGCCGTTGCCCCTTCCAGCTGGAACACCGCGACCGCATCACGCAACGCCATCGCATGCTCTTCCAGCGACTTCGCCGCGGCCGCCGCCTGCTCGACGAGCGCCGCGTTGTGCTGCGTGACCTCGTCGATCTGCGACACCGCCTTGTTGACCTGCTCGATACCGTCGCTCTGTTCGAGCGCCGACGCCTCGATCTCGCTCATCACGCCGGTCACGCGCTCGACGGCCTTCTGCGCTTCCTGAATCGTCTTCTGCGCATCCGACACCAGCGAGGCCCCCTCCTCGACCTTCGCCGCCGACTCGCCGATCAGCTCCTTGATCTCCTTGGCCGCCGCGCCCGAGCGCTGCGCGAGGCTGCGCACTTCCGAGGCGACCACCGCGAAGCCGCGTCCCTGCTCGCCCGCGCGCGCAGCTTCGACGGCCGCGTTCAACGCGAGAATGTTGGTCTGAAACGCAATCCCCTCGATCATGCCGATGATCTCCGTGACCTTGCGCGACGACTCGCTGATGCCGTCCATCGTCTCGGTCACGCGCGACACCACCTTGCCGCCGCGCGTGACCGTATCGAGCGCGCCGTGCGCGAGGCGGTTCGCCTGCCTGGCGTTGTCGGCGTTCTGTTTCACGGTCGCCGACAGCTGCTCCATGCTCGCCGCGGTCTGCTGCAGCGCGGCCGCCTGCTGCTCGGTGCGCGCCGACAGATCGGCATTGCCCGAGGCGATCTCGTTCGCGCCCTGCGTGATCGCGCTCGTGCTGCCGCGCACCTTGCCGACCGTTTCGACGAGGCCGTCGCGCATCCTCGTCAGCGCGCCGAGCAGCTGGCCCATCTCGTTGCGCGATTTCACCTTGATCGCGACGCTCAGGTCGCCGGCCGCGATGCGCTCGAAGTGCTTGACCGTCGCGTTGACCGGCTTGATCAGCGCCGACGACAACGCGACCCGAGCGCCCACCGCGATCACGAGCGCGATCACCGCGATCGCGCCGAACAGCACTGTCGCGAGCTGGAAGCGTCGCGCGCCGGTCGCGGCCTGCTGATGCTGATTGTCCATCTGCGCTTTTTCGAGCGCGTCGATCGCTTTCGAGTAGGACGCGTACAGGCTGTTCGCCGTGTCGCCCTGGATGTTGCGGAAGGTGTTGAAGTCGAAGTCGGTCAATGCCTTGAATTCCGGTTCGATCGCCTTGTCGACGAGCGCCGCGCGCGCGTCGCCGACGCTCTGCGCGAGCTTGCGCTCTGCGTCGCTCGCGAACGGGCCGGCCATGTAGTTGCGGAAGTCGTTGTTCGATTCGAGCAGCACCTTGTGCGCGGCCGGCAGCAGATCGTCGGTCTGCTTGCCGACGCTGAACAACGTCTGATAGGTGCCCAACGCGAGCTGCACCTGCAGAAGCTTCTCGGAACTCGCCTTCAGATGCGACAGCGCGACCGCACTGCGCTGGGTGTCGTCGAGGCTGTCGTTGGCGAGCTTCAGCGCGCCGTAGCCGACAGCGATCACCGTCAGAAGAAAGGCGACGAATACGCTGATCACGAGCGTCAGTCCGCCACGAATTGTGATGTTATTAAGCATTGGGTCTCCGGAACGCCTTTGTTGCGCGCGACTTACACTTCGTCGCATCCAGGTTTACGGTTGCGGCGCGCGCGCGCCGCATAGGGGGAATCCATGAGGAGCGAGCGCTCACGGGCCTGTGCGGGCCACTTCGGTCTCGTTATTTGGGATTTTTTGCCGGCCTGGATGAAAGCTTCGCGCCCGTGCCGTGCGCCGGCCGCCGCACGTTTCGTTTGTATAATTCCGCGTCTTCGCTCAGGCCCACTTTCATGCTTAGTTTTGCGCTCGGCTTTCTCGTCTCTCTGCTGATCACGCTGTTGATCGTGCGCTATGCGCATCTGCATGAAAAGTTCTCGACCGACACCGATCTGGCCGGCGTCCAGAAATTCCACGTGCGGCCGGTGCCGCGCATCGGCGGGACTGGGATTCTGGTCGGGCTGATCGTCTCTGCGGTGCAATTGCATCGCGCGTATCCGGCCGTATCGGGCAGCATTCTCGGGTTGATCGCGTGCGGCATGCCGGCGTTCGGCTCGGGGCTCGTCGAGGATCTGACCAAGCGCGTGTCGCCGCTCGCACGCCTGATCTGCACGATGGCGGCCGCCGCGCTCGCCTGGTTCTTTCTCGACATCGCGGTCACGCGCATCAGCGTGCCGCCGCTCGACTTTCTGCTGTCATATGCGGCGATCTCGTTCGTGGTCACGGTGCTCGCGGTCGCGGCGCTCGCCAACGCGATCAATATCATCGACGGCTTCAACGGCCTCGCGTCGATGGTCGCGTTCATGATGTTCGCGTCGCTCGCGTATGTGGCGTTCCAGGTGCACGACCCGGTCGTGCTGTCCGCGTCGTTCATGATGATGGGCGCGGTGCTCGGCTTCTTCATCTGGAACTTCCCGGCCGGGCTGATTTTTCTCGGCGACGGCGGTGCTTACTTCATCGGCTTCATGCTCGCCGAGCTGTCGATCCTGCTCGTGATGCGCAATCGCGACGTATCCGCGTGGTATCCGGTGCTGCTCTTCATGTACCCGATCTTCGAGACCTGCTTCTCGATCTACCGCAAGAAGTTCATTCGCGGCATGTCGCCGGGCATCCCGGATGGCGTGCATCTGCATATGCTGGTCTACAAGCGGCTGATGCGCTGGGCGGTCGGCGCGCGCACCGCGCGCGAGCTGACGCGCCGCAACTCGCTGACGTCGCCGTATCTGTGGCTGCTGTGCCTGATCGCGGTCGTGCCGGCGACGCTGTTCTGGCGGCACACGCTGCATCTGTTCTGCTTCGTTGTCGTGTTCGCCGCGACGTATGTGTGGCTTTACGTGAGCATCGTGCGGTTCAAGTCGCCGCGGTGGATGGTGGTGAGGAAGGGGAAGCGGTGAGCAGAAACGACAAAGGCTGAAATCGGCTCACTCGGCTCGAAATGTAGCAATAAATCCTCTCTTCACGAGATTCCTCCAAATTCATCAATGCACGGGATAAACAAAAGCCCCGTCGCCGGGGCTTTCGTCTACCTCGTGCGATACCACCGCCATAGCTTCAGGATCGCCACATACGCCAGCGCCGCCACGATCAGTTCGATAGTCACCCACACCATGTAATACAGGTCATCAGGGTCACGCACACCGAGCCAATCGGAAGCCGCCCAATATGCATTCGACTCGCTTTCTGTCCACTCGTACGGATACGGCCGGACATAAAGAACAGAGAGAACAAACAGCGCCAGAAACAACGTGACCTTGAACAGTCTACGGGCAAGTGTTGCCATATGTGATGACCTCAATTGTTCCGTAGGCCCGAAGCCCCGAAATGCCGGCAAGGATCGTCATGGTGCCCAGCAGCGCATTGCGGATTCTCATGAAATCGCTATGGCTCGGCAAGGTAATGCAACCAAGTGATGCGCCGTGCCCGCCTGCTGGATGCAACCGGAACTGCCCACGCTTGACACCATTGACCCAAGTGAAATCATCGACTAGTCCATCATCCCGATACAGGGCGAACCAGTCACCGTGATTCGACGGATGGCCGAAAACGGCATTCAACGCGTCTTTCCCCATGCGTAAGCCTGTGAATGGATGCCACCAGTCGGACGGTCGACGATCCAGTATTTGCCGGCGGGAATCGGCCCCTTGCTAGGCACAGCCGTGCAGCCGCCCCGATTGCGGTATTGCCGGTCGCCAGAATAAGCGTCAAAGTTGCCGATGCCAGAAATGGTGAGCGGTGATAGTGGCTCGTTATTCACGAGGAATTTGCCGGTGTAGGCCATATGTCACACCTCCTGATTACGCTGACTGTAGGTCATTGCGTCCTGAACAGGTTCCTCCCGTCGTGGAACCTTGACCGTAAGCGCGCGTGCCCCTGGCGCGCTACAGGTCGATTCCCGATTTGCCGCCTCCTTCGCCTGGGATCGGGTAGGAGGCGGGGTTGCCCCCGCCGTCCTCCCACAACACCGGACGTACGGATCACGTATCCGGCGTTTCCTGACGACTGGATTGCTCCAGCGAGCTTCGTTTCGT
>NZ_CADFGP010000008.1 GCF_902833905.1 Paraburkholderia tuberum STM678
CATCTTCTGGTTCCTTGTTGCCGGCCATTATGACCGACTCACGTCCCAGCTTTTCCACTTACCGACCTGTCCGAATTCTCGGCGCCACTTCTAAGCTCGACCCGGCCAGCATGGGCCGCTGGGTCGGCCAGTGCGAGGCCCTTTGCGATGCACTGACCGAGGCACTGCGCCGCTACACGGTGGCACCGTCGAAGCTGCACGCGGATGACACGCCTATCCCGGTGCTCGAGCCGGGCAAGAAGAAGACGAAGACTGGGCGCCTGTGGGTGTATGTGCGCGATGACACCCGTTCGGGCTCGACCGAACCGGCCGCAGTGTGGTTTGCTTACTCGCCGGACCGCAAAGGCATCCACCCCCAGACCCATCTTGCTGGATTCGAGGGCATCCTGCAGGCCGACGCCTACAGTGGCTTCAACGAACTGTACGAGAGCGGCAAGATCCGTGAAGCTGCATGCTGGGACCACGCGAGACGGTACCTCTACGACGTGCATGCCCGAACGCCTACCGAGGCGACCCGAGAGGTGCTCGAACTGATCGGTGCACTTTACGGCATCGAGGCCGACATCCGTGGCAAACCAACCGCCGAACGGCTGTGCGTGCGGCAGGAGAAAAGCGTGCCGCTGCTCGCGACCATCAAGACGTGGATGACGGACAAGCTCGCAACGCTGTCGAAGAAATCCGAACTGGCCAAAGCGATCCGTTACTCGCTCAACCAGTGGGACGCGCTCGCGCTGTACTGCGAAGAGGGTCGTGCTGAGATCAGCAACGCCCTGGCCGAAAACGCGCTGCGCTGTGTGAGTCTGGGCCGCAAGAACTTCCTGTTCGCCGGCTCCGACAGCGGAGGCGAGCGGGCAGCCGCGATGTACGGTCTGATCGGCACATGCAAGCTCAACGGGATCAACCCGCGCGCCTACCTCGAATACGTCCTGACCCATATCGCTGACCACCCCATTAACCGCATCGACGAACTGTTGCCCTGGAACGTGGCCACGAAGCTGCCTCGGCAGTCTGGCCCATCGGCGTCTGCTGACACGTAACCCGATTCCCGATCATGCCTCACGCGGGCGCCGCGTTGCGGACGGCCGTCGCGAGGTGCTTACGGCGGAGGCGTCGCTTGCTTCAATGCTGTTTGTTAATTTTGGCCGCGTAAACGCAAAAACCCCACCGCGGCGGGTGGGGTTTCTGACTGGGGAGGAGCCTGACGATTACCTACTTTCACACGGGCAATCCGCACTATCATCGGCGTGGAGTCGTTTCACGGTCCTGTTCGGGATGGGAAGGGGTGGGGCCGACTCGCTATGGTCATCAGGCATGACGGGTTGCTGCGTCGCAGGGTTGGAGTCAACCGGTTGCGCCACAGCCAATCGGGAAGAAGCGTAAAGGATTCGGGTGTGTGGGGGTTGTGTTGTTTCTGGCACAACACTGAATCCCAACCGTGCGTTTCTGTGAGCTCCCGCGGGAGGTCACACAAATCCCCTTCGGGGATCGGACCCGCGTAAGTGCTGAAGCACTACCGCGGGTCGAGACACACCTGTTATAGGATCAAGCCTTACGGGCAATTAGTATCAGTTAGCTCAGTACATTACTGTACGTGCACACCTGACCTNGAGTCTGGCAACGATACGCGCGCTGCTGCACGCTCCGGCAATCATTGACGCCAGCGATGACGGGTCGCCGCACACTACGGCACCGACCTTCGTGTGCCGGCACTGCGGCGCGCCGATGGTCATCATCGATATTCTGCTGCGCAGCCATCCGATTCGCGCACCGCCAACGTCCCGGGGTGATCCATGAAGACAGATAACCCGGGATGTCCAGACTGTCGGCTCTTCGTCAACGAGCGCCAACAGGAGACACTTGCGACGCCTGCCCCGGACAGACGGTGCCGCGGTCGCGGCACGGCTACACGCGCGGCGTACGGCAGCGTCGACAGCACGTCTGTACCGAACGTGAGGCGGATCGGCCTCAGCATCCTGTGGCCCAGTCGATGATGGAATCTGTTCAATCCCCATAGCCGCTCAAGCTCACGCCGCATCGGTCCACTCCGCGGTTTCCTCCCTCGAGGCTTGTCCAACGCCTGCCCGCATGCGTCGTCGTGCGCTCACGCGTCGGCACACAAGGGCAGGCGTCGAACAAGCCTTAACAAGCATCGTACCCCGTACCGTAAGCACCTCACGACGACCGTCGTAGACGACGGCGAGAAGCGACATCAAAGTGGTGCCCATCATTTTCGATTTGATGGACATCACTGTGACAGAGTCGGAAGCCAAGTCGGGTAGCCGCAAGGGGCGCCCGAATTATGATCGCGAATTTCGACGCCGTCTTGCGGCCGCTGCATGCGAGCCCGGTGCATCGGTCGCGAAGCTGGCGCGGGACAATGGCATCAATGCAAATATGCTGTTCACCTGGCGGCGTCGCTATCGCGAGCAATTGCAGGCGGAAACGACGTCGCTGATTCCCGTGGCGGTGGTCCATGAAACGCCGCCGCAGCGCGTGACGATGCCCTCGGATGCAGGGGCCGTCGGCAACCGGACTACACGAGCCGGGACAATCGAGATCCGGTTCGGTGACCTGGTAGTCAAGGTGGACGGCATCGTCGACGCCGATACCCTACGGGTCATACTGGGGAGCGTGCGATCGTGATCTCTCTACCCACGGGTACACGCGTCTGGCTGGTGGCAGGCGTCACCGACATGCGCTGCGGGTTCCAGGGGCTGGCGGCAAAGGTGCAGACGGCGCTCGAGGACAATCCGCTGGGTGGCAACGTGTTCATCTTCCGGGGACGGCGCGGCGATCTCGTGAAGGTTCTGTGGGCGAGCGAGGACGGGCTCTGGCTTCTTGCGAAGCGGCTTGAGCGTGGTCGCTTCGTCTGGCCACAGGCCGATGGCGGCAAGGTCCATCTGACGGCGGCGCAACTGTCGATGTTGCTCGAAGGCATCGATTGGCGGCAGCCGCGTCGCACCGCTGCACTGTCGATGTTGTAAACCGAGCAGAAGACTCGTAAACTGCGCCGCATGTCGAACGGCGCCGAACTTCCTGACGATGTTGCAACCCTGCGGGCCTTGCTGGTCGAGGCTCGTGCCCAGCTTGCCGAGCGCGATCTGGAGATCGAGCAGCTCAAGGCGCAGCTCGACAAGCTTAGGCGTATGCAATTCGGGCGCAAGTCCGAGCAGTTGGACCGGGAGGTTGCACGGCTCGAAACCGCGCTCGAGGACTTGACGGGCGAGCGCGGCGTCTCTGATGTGCGGCGCGCCCGCCAATCAAGCGCGAGCACGCCTGTGGGCAACGCATCGCCGAAAGAAGCGCTGCCGCCGCATCTGCCACGCGAAGAACGCGTACTGGAGGCTGACGCGACCTGCCCGAAGTGCGGCAGCGCGATGCAGCCGCTCGGAGAAGACGTGTCCGAGCAGCTCGCCCGCGTCGCGGCAATGTTCAAGGTGATCCGCACGATCCGGCGCAAGACGGTCTGTCCGTGCGGCCACCACTTCTCGCAGCCGCCGATGCCCGGCCTGCCGATTACGCGCAGCATCGCCCATCCGAGCCTGCTGGCCGACATCCTCGTCTCGAAGTACGCTGACCACGCCCCGTTGTACCGGCAGTCGCAGATTGCCGCGCGCGACGGCGTGAAGCTCGACCCGGCCAGCATGGGCCGCTGGGTCGGCCAGTGCGAGGCCCTTTGCGATGCACTGACCGAGGCACTGCGCCGCTACACGGTGGCACCGTCGAAGCTGCACGCGGATGACACGCCTATCCCGGTGCTCGAGCCGGGCAAGAAGAAGACGAAGACTGGGCGCCTGTGGGTGTATGTGCGCGATGACACCCGTTCGGGCTCGACCGAACCGGCCGCAGTGTGGTTTGCTTACTCGCCGGACCGCAAAGGCATCCATCCCCAGACCCATCTGGCCGGATTCGAGGGCATCCTTCAGGCCGACGCCTACAGCGGCTTCAACGAACTGTACGAGAGCGGCAAGATTCGCGAGGCTGCATGCTGGGACCACGCGAGACGGTACCTCTACGACGTGCATGCCCGAACGCCTACCGAGGCGACCCGAGAGGTGCTCGAACTGATCGGTGGACTTTACGGCATCGAGGCGGACATCCGTGGCAAACCAACCGCCGAACGGCTGCGAGTGCGGCAGGAGAAAAGCGTGCCGCTGCTCGCGACCATCAAGACGTGGATGACGGACAAGCTCGCCACGCTGTCGAAGAAATCCGAACTGGCCAAAGCGATCCGTTACTCGCTCAACCAGTGGGACGCGCTCGCGCTGTACTGCGAAGAGGGTCGTGCTGAGATCAGCAACGCCCTGGCCGAAAACGCGCTGCGCTGTGTGAGTCTGGGCCGCAAGAACTTCCTGTTCGCCGGCTCCGACAGCGGAGGCGAGCGGGCAGCCGCGATGTACGGTCTGATCGGCACATGCAAGCTCAACGGGATCAACCCGCGCGCCTACCTCGAATACGTCCTGACCCATATCGCTGACCACCCCATTAACCGCATCGACGAACTGTTGCCCTGGAACGTGGCCACGAAGCTGCCTCGGCAGTCTGGCCCATCGGCGTCTGCTGACACGTAACCCGATTCCCGATCATG
This sequence comes from Paraburkholderia tuberum STM678, assembly GCF_902833905.1. Lineage (GTDB taxonomy): Bacteria > Pseudomonadota > Gammaproteobacteria > Burkholderiales > Burkholderiaceae > Paraburkholderia > Paraburkholderia tuberum. The sequence continues at coordinate 4,589 of NZ_CADFGP010000008.1, forward strand.
CCTCACGCGGGCGCCGCGTTGCGGACGGCCGTCGCGAGGTGCTTACTTTTCACCGGCAGACGTGAATATCCATCCCTTCCACCAAACCGATGCGCGCTGCAGCTGGCGTTGGAGAGTCGCAGACACCGTGTTGTGCTCGCGGAGAACGGATGGGACGCACCGCAGAAGGCCCACACGGATTTTCCGGAACTCGTTATCACCGATTTGGAGATGCCGGAAATGGACCGCAAGGAGCTTTGTCGGCGTCTGAAGTGTCAGGCGGTGTTTTCCGGCTTACCGGTGGTGCTGCAGTCGGCTATGCCGGAACCTACGGAAGAGATTCGCTGCTGGACAGCGTTCCTGCGAAAGCCGGCCTCGATAGCGGCGTTGCTTGACGCCGTCGACAGGTTCATTGCAGCGCGCCTGACCTATGCGCGGGCGGCAACAGCGCTCGCTTATTGTTCGCCACTTCCTCCGGGCATGCCTCATGCTGCACGCGGGTCAGAGATGCGAAAGCAGTTCCCGAACCGGAGACGATCATGAAGTTGATAATGGCAGGAATCAGCGCAATTTCCATCATCGCTAGCACTTGCGCATTTGCGCAGACCAACACCGGCAACGCTGCGCCAGCGCACCGCGATACTCAAAACGCGCAGCCGGGTGCCGCTGGCCAGAGCATGGGACGTGCTGCGGACGCCGGCAACAGCAAGCCCGCCAGTGGCACATTGATGCAGAAGCGTGAGCAGGCGATGTCGCCTCAAGGCGCGTCAAACTCGAACGCAACTGGCGCGATGAAACAATAATGGCGACGCGAGACCCCATGGCGGCGACTGTCACCTTGGTTCTTCCCGCTTCAGCCGTTGCGATCCTTGCTGCGCGGTCGGGCACTTCCGGGCCGAACGCCGTGAGCCCGAGTTCGGCCGCGCAACTCCATCCTGCCCTTCCTATTGCCACGATGCTGCGGATTTGCTTCATGCAGTCGTGGTCGGTCTGTGAGGACCGGCGATGGAAAAGGCGCGTCTCGGCAGGTGTAAAACCACCAGCAGATCCCCACATAATTCGTGGCACGCCCGTTACCCAGCCTGGCTCGCCTGCTACGCCCGGCGCGGCAGACGTACGGCGAATGCGGTCTCTTCTTTATCCGACCGCGCCTCGATCGCGCCGTGATGCGCCTTGGCGATTTCGCTCGCGATATACAGCCCGAGCCCAAGGCTGCCTTGCGCGTCCTCGTTGATTTTTCGCTCTGGACCTCGCTGAAGAGGATCAAAGATGCGCTCCAGCAACAGTCCCTCGATGGCTGGTCCGCTATTGCAGACTTCGAAGCGCACCTCGGCCTCGTCGCCAGTCACCACGACGCGAACGGGCGCGTCTCGCGCGCCATATCTGAGCGCATTCAGAACGAGATTGCCGAGCAGTTGCTGCAGACGCGGACCGTCCCAGACACCCTGAACGTCACCGTGCACCTCGAGCTCGATCTGCCGGTCTGGATGGACTGCGCGCAACTGGTCCAGCTCATCGGTGAACACGTTCGTCAGATCAACGGGAGCAGGTATGACGTTAATACCTAGCCCGAGCCTTGTTCGGTTGAAATCGCACAGATCATCCAGAAGTGCCTGCATCCGGGCGCCGCTGCGCACCAGACGGGCTGCAGCTTCTGAAACGCGCTGCCCCGCATTGAGCGCGGACAGATATGAAGCTGTCACCTGGATCGTCTGCAGCGGGCTCCGCATGTCGTGTCCGAGCATCCCGAGCAACAGATTGCGAGCCTGCTCGACTTGTGTGCTGAAAAAACCGAGTGATTCGGCCAGCGCCTGATCGATGGCCTCGTTGAAGCGGATGATGTCATCCAGATGAGGCGCATCGGGCTGACACTCATCCATCCACAAACGCAGCACGCTTGCACGCAAAGCGCGGTATTCCGCGGCCAGCTGGTTGATGTTGAAACCGCCTCGAGCGCGCAGGACCGCATGGGATTGCGCAGCTGTCTCCGGCGCATCCGTCAGCCGGGGTGCCCTCCCCAAGGATTTTTCGTGCTGCGCTTCCCTGCTCTGCGAAGTCTGCAAATCCCTGGCTACTGCTTCCAGAATCTGCTGCGCGTGGTCGCGCAACGCGAGGGTGCCCATGTTGCCAGCGGCTGGCAGCAGCGTGGCGGCAAACGCCTCCCACTGCGCCAGAATGGGCTCCATTTCCTGCACGATAAAATCGGACAGTCGCATGCCTACTCCGGCGAAGAAATTGAGGAGATTTTTAGCCGAACCGATATTACGCGTCAGTTCGTCGCGGGATCCATCGGGTTTACACCGTCTTGGACTACCTGGAGGTAGTCCATGTACTTGTAATGAACCGCCTGGATTTTCTGGACAGTGGTGAGCGTTCGTGTCCGGCCTTTCATGAAACGCCACAACGATTCGCCGCACGCCCCCGAGCGGTGAGGACTGGGGCGGCAGGTCGAATCGCTTCGACGCGATATCCGCCAATTGCAGCTTGAACACGACATCCTGGAGAAGACCAATCAATTGCTAAAAGAGACCTGGGCGTCAACCTGCAACTCCTGACCAACCGGGAGAAGACGTTGCTGGCCGGGGTGGCTCTCACGTATGCACGAGGCGAAACTGATTCGGTCGATGTCGCGCAAAGGGTGCTCGCCCGACAATGTGGCCCCACGCAGTCCCGCCGATACGCTGTGTGCTCGCTCTCTATCCGACGGCTCTTTCTCTTTAGACCGCTTAGGTGGTCCGATGTCCGTACGGCCCCCTGCTTTTCGAGTTCTACTCTCTCGGGTACTGTGGCCGTCAAGCGGAGGCACCGGTTTACCAGAACCGATGGGCAAGCGATTGGATCGAAACGCGTGACCAACATCCCGCTGCATCTTCCTCTGATGGCGAATGGCCGGCCTGCACGCCAATCCCTCTCTCGTTGCTTCCGTAGGTGAGACGTCTGTCACCCGAAGCGCGCGTGCAGCCAGTCTTGCGCCCAGTTCTTCGCATAGGCTATCGCGTCCTCGCGTGCGTCGAAGCCTGCCAGATCGCCACTCGAATGAATCTCGTACCCGGTACCGTCGGCACGGCTGCCGCTGATCCGTGCGTGGGCCATGTACTCGCCGTCGGCCCGCCGGGGGGTCGGGTCGATAACGATCAGGGTGGAATTGAAGCGCATGGTATTCCTTTGGGGTTATCGCTCGATTGCGACTGTCGCAGAGGGGCGTCGAAAAGCGCGACCTAGGTGCTCAGCATGGCCATGATTTGTCCGGCCTCGCGATCCGAATCGCAGCTTTCCATGCCGCGTTCGCATAGAAGCGCACGAATCGACATGAACATCAGAAACGCGCCCGCATCGATCTCGTGACGGCGGTCATGGATGAGACTATCCAGTTCGCCCTGCGCGCCGGGCGGCAGAAACCGATCGACGATGTCAGCACCATCGCACCGAATCCATTTCAGCAGGTCGTTTCTTTCCATACCACACTCCAATGATTGCAACGGCTCTGAGTCAACCACCAGCGGATGAAGTTCGAGCCCGCGGTAGAGACGGGGAACCGGTTGTGATCGGTACCTTTGAGGCCGTCTCATTGTGTAGCGGAAAAGACGAAGCGTAGCGACGTGGCCACTGCGTCCGCTGCCGTTCAGGAGGTCGGCCACGTTTCGGTTTTGGGTGAAAGCGTATCTCCGGTTCCGTCGGGTACGCAACTTAAGGACGCGAGGACCGGTCGCAGGTCGAGTGACCATTTCATGCTACGCCCATTGATGGATTTGTACAGAAAAACCCGTGCTCCAGGCGCCGTCAGAGAAGCACAGGGAACATGCAAGTCAACCCGGCACTTACGTACCGCAGCGCCAGTAGGCGGCGGCGATCCGAAGATCCACATCGGACTGCCTTTCTTCTCCGGTTCATCATGTGGCGACGCAGAGTGCGCCTCCGACATGCGCGGCAAGCAGTCTCGACGTCAACAATTCAACCACGGCGAAACGAAGCGCGCGAAACTGCATTGCAGCCCCGTCCACCCTTTTTGGCGGAAATCGATTCACCCTTTCGTCAGGTAATAAGGAGTTCCAGCGTTACCCGACCGCCTGCGAGGAGACCGATGCGGTGTTTGCGCCTCTGGCTCGACGCGGACGCACCCGCAACCACCCGATTGCCGAGCGTGACACGCAACGGCTATCCGGACCGGCTTCATTTCGGGGGTACGTGTTCGTCGCGGAACAGTTGGAAACGCGTGGCCCGATTGGGCGACGAGACGGCGTGAGCCAGCGACGCCAATTGCTGCTCGACTTGCAGGTCTGCGGTACGTTTTTGCAGCCGGCCACATCGAATCTTCGGGGAAGGCAAAATCGCGAATCGTTCAGGAGGGTGATCGCCGGCGAGCGTCCCGAGCAGCACGTCGATCGCAGCCCTGTCCCGCTATTGCGGCAGCCGCCTTTTATGTGCGAGCGGCGATCAGATCGGCCATCAGGCAGACAGCAATTCGTCGCACGATCGAGCACATCGATGGATGCTGTCCGTCAGCGGCGTTTTCATATGTCGATGACCGAAGCGCCGCTCACCTTTCCGTCGACGATGTCCTTTCCCTGCTGCCGGGCGGCTCGCCTTGCCGTACCGAAGTCAGAGAATGTATGCGTTTGGTTCAGCCTGAAGACCCGGCTTGCGGAGGGAATTGCTGTCGCCGCCGGACGACATATCCGTACTGCAATTTCGTAACCTTCCGCGTAACGGGAATGTCCGTCAAAGCGACTGAATGTGCGGGGAAAGACAAGGGGATGAAGTTCGTACCCCTTGTAGAGAAGAATCGGGTGTGTCGACATGATGGTCACTCCACAGGGTATGGCTCACTATACGCTGGAACGGGTTACATCGGGCGGCGCAGACGCAGAGGCTGTTACCAGAATTGTATTGACCGATAGTACTGTCGCGCGTACCTTGAAACGTGGGGTCGGCAAAGCGGGGCACTGCCCGGATTGTCATAGCGTTGGCTTGGATGGCCGGCGACGGCTGTCTGCCTGGTTCCACCTCTGCGCTTACGTTGCAAACCCTTCAAGAACACCGCGCGATCAACAGCGTCTGCTTGCCACGCGCGATGAGGCTGGCCAAGGATACGGGAGCGACCCACTTCGTGAGTTCGGGACAGTGTGGTGCCCGATCGGACAAACGTGAGCGGAATGCCGGGTGAGGGAACGCTTGCGGATGTTAAGCACGAAGCTCGGGCATCCGCGTACCGGACAGCTAGCCAGGAAACTTCGTTCCGGTCGCCTCGTCGGTGTGGCTCGGGGGCGTATCTCCTTCGGCCAAACCTGCACAACGATCAAAAACGTGCTGCTTGCTGCGGCCAAAAGGAGTGACCTGATGACAACCATTCGCCATTATCGCGGCCTCGATATTTCCCTACTCGTGTATCCGCATCGCACGACTCAACCAGGATATGGTCACAATTACGAGGAAGGATTCGATGCGTCGATTCGCATCAGCGACCCGGATTCCATGACGGACAACCCGCGAAGCCGCTTATTCCGTGTGCCCGGCAAGAGGCCCTTCGTGAATGCCGGCGACGCAAGGCGCGCGTCGGTGGCCTACGCCGAAATGCTGATTGATACTGACGGCTTTGATCGCGCCATCCTGGAATCCCCCTAAGCGCTAGAGCCGGAACCCGAGTCTATGCGGAAGGTACCCGTGTTCGCGCGCGCCAGCGGCACGCCATCAACAATGTGTGTGATAAAGAAGTTGACCTTCTGATCGTCAGTCGCCACATGCTCGGCAGGCTATGCCAGTGCGACCGCATTGCTGCCAGTTCCGGTCATCGCCTCCTCAGGCGTCGACCACGAAGTAGATACCGTCATGCCCGAAGGGAAGCCATGTCCATTCCATCTCGGCCGCATAGTGACCGATGGGTGATTGCCGTCCGCCCGCGCCTGCGTTCACACTTCGACCCATTCTGAAAGCTCAAGAGCGTCGTCGACTTCCATGCCGTGCGTAGAATGCCGAAGACGTCGATAGAGAAAATCCAGAAGTTCGCACTGAGCGCGGCTCAAACCGAAAGGTAACCAATCGATCGCGCGTGATGTTTGCGCGCGCCTTATCGCATGCGTCCTGATGCCTGAGATGCGTTGAGCGTGCAGATCTGGGGCGTCGCCGTTAACCGCGCGTGTCGACCCAGTTGCGTGCCCAGCGTGTCGAGTGCTGCAACGCCTGCTCCTCACTCGTGAAGTAATCGAGCGAATAGAACTGGTAGCGGCCGTCCGCGCGCTCGCTATCGGCGCGTTCTAGCAGCAGGTTGGAGGAAAAACTGCCGTCGGGCAAACGATGCGCCGAGGGCTGTACGGCATAGCCGTTGTATTGTTGAGTTTGTTTGTTCTGCATTTTAGTTTTAATAATGTCGAGTGCGCGCGTGCCTTGCGAAATGTGCACAGGTACGCCGATTCAAAGGCATCTCAGGCCGAATCTGAAGCACTCGGAAAGCGAAGACGTGGCGCTAATGCCAGAGGGGAAAATGAGCGCAATGAGACGTATGGCGCTTGGCAAGCTGCCGGCGAAACCGATGCAGCCAGGAGCGAACGCGCCACTTCAGGAAACAACGCTCCGTAAGGAAGTCCCTGCAACCCGGCGTCCGTCGCGGAACGCCGGGCTCTTCAAACTTTACAGCGGCTTGATGTTAGCTGCCTGCAGACCCTTCGGGCCTTGCTTCGTTTCGAAGCTCACCTTCTGATTTTCAGCCAGCGTCTTGAAACCGTCGCCGCTGATTTCGGAGAAGTGAGCGAAAAGGTCATCACCGCCCTTGTCCGGGGTGATGAAGCCAAAACCTTTGCTATCGTTGAACCACTTAACAGTACCGGTATCCATGAAGAATCCTTGAGAAAAAACGGGAAAATGTGCTCCGTTGAAGAGCGTATGAAGCGTCAAGGAGGGAGAGGACAACGAATACCGCTGAGGAGCGAGCAATTGATGAACAGCAATCGAACTTCTTGAACTTCATGCGGCACCTTAACCGCCAAGTGGTACCAGCGTCAATACTTATCTTGTAACTGTTCCACGGGGCGGGGCCGTTTTGCAGACGAAGCGATCCAAAGACCGGGTGCGCTGCACGAAGCTGCGAACCGGCACGCCTCGATCGATTTACGGATTGGCATACGATTTCGCTGTGCCTAAATCTGCGAACGTCCCAAGCTGGACACAACGCATACACCTTCTGAATTTTTGAATTCGCGCGGTCACAGCTACTGCGCCATCTGCAGATCCACGATCGCCGCGGCGAGAAACCGTGCTGCTTCGCCGCCCGTGACGACCCGATGGTCGAACGTCAGACTAAGCGGCAAGATCCGATGCACGGCCGGAACGCCACTTACCGCCACGACCTGCTCGTGAATGCGCCCCGCTCCGAGGATCGCGACAGTGGGCGGCACGACCACGGGAGCTGCGTATTTGCCGGCGATCATGCCGAAGTTCGACAACGTGATCGTATTGCCGCGCAGTTCCTCCGGTGGAATCTTGCGTGCCCGGATGTCGACACGCATCCGGTCGAGGCCGCCGCGCAGATCCGCTGCGTTGCGGTGCGCAACGTCGCGCAATACCGGTACAAAGAGGCCATCCGGTAGATCGACGGCAATGCCGAGGTCGATCTTTTCCAGTACGTGGCGCCGTCCCGCATGTCCGTCGAACCATGCGTTGAGCCCGGGTTCGGCGCTGCATCCTGCTACCAGCGCACGGATCAGGCGGATCGTCACATCGGTATGTGGCGGCCACTCATGAATGTCGGCGTCGTCGATGACGGTCGCGGCCGCCACTTCGCTCTGCGCGCGCGCCATGTTCTGCGCCATCGCGCGCCGCACGCCGCGCAGCACTTCGGGCGGGCCGAGCTGAGCGAGTATCTTCGCGACGCGCTGCACGTCAGCCGCCGTGATGACACCCTCCGCCCCCGACGGTGTCACCATCGCAAGATCGACATCAAGCTTGCGCGCGAGCGCCCGCACCGCCGGGATCGCCTTGATTGTGCCGACACCCGTGCCCGGGCTGCCGCCGAGCGCCGCCGGTGCTTCGTGCACCACATGCTGGCCGACCTCCATATGACCGACCACGGTACCGGCATCGGCTTCGTCGGCCGCTCCTTCGAATGCGACGAGCGGCGCCCCCAGATGCACGATATCGCCGGGCTGGCCGAACAGCTTCGCGACTCGGCCGGATTGAGGCGACGGAATATCGACGATCGCCTTCGCCGTTTCCACCGACAGCAGCCGTTGATCCGCGCGAATGTCTTCGCCGCTCCTGACGTGCCACTCGACGATCTCCGCTTCCTGCAAACCTTCGCCGAGATCAGGCAGTTTGAAAATTTTCATGGCATCCCTACGCTTCCAGCGCCTGCCTGACCGCGCCAACGATGCGCTCAGTGCCTGGCATGTATTGATTCTCGAGTCTGTACAGCGGCACCACCACGTCATAACCGGTGACGCGCTGCACCGGTGCGAGCAGCGAGTACAGTCCGCGCTCGGCGATGTTGGCGGCGATCTCCGCGCCGACCCCTCCGGCATGCGAGCCCTCGTGCACGATCACGCAGCGTCCGGTTTTCGCCACCGACGCGAGAATGGTGTTCATGTCGAGCGGCTTGAGCGTCGCCACGTCGATCACCTCGGCCATTACGCCTTCCTGCGCGAGCAGATCGGCCGCGGCCTGCACGTCTTGCAACGCCCCGCCCCAACTCACCAGTGTGACGTCTGCCCCATCGCGCAACGTAAAGCAACTGTCGAGCGGCAGCGCTTCGCCGTCATCCTCCACCGGCTGCCTGAAGAGCCGGTACAGCCGCGTCGGCTCGAAGAAGATCACCGGGTCCGGATCCCGGATCGCCGCCAGCAGCAAGCCGTACGCGCGTGCTGGCGACGACGGCGTCACGACGCGCAGCCCGGGTATGTGGGTGAACAGCGCTTCAGGGCTTTCGGAATGGTGCTCTGGTGCGTGAATGCCTGCGCCGCATGGCGCACGGATCACCAGCGGACACGTCAGTCGTCCGCGCGTTCGATGCCGCAGACGCGACGCATGATTCAGGATGTGATCGATGGTCGGGTAGACAAACCCGGCGAACTGGATCTCCACAACGGGCTTAACGCCCATCGCCGCCATGCCGATCGCGCAGCCGGCGAGGGCGGTTTCGGCCAGCGGCGTGTCGATCACCCGCTGAGCGCCAAAGCGCGTCTGCAACCCGACGGTCGCGCGAAATACGCCGCCGTTCACGCCAATGTCCTCTCCGAGCAGCACAACGGCAGGGTCGTGCGCCAGTTCATATGCGAGCGCCTGATTGAGGGCCTCGACCATGTTGAGGTCAGCCATCGCCGTGCCCCTTAGCCGGCGCGAAACGTTGCGCCATCGCCAGTTCCTCACGCATCGCTGCGGGCAACGCCTCATACAGGTGATCGAACATCGCGGATGGGCCCGCAGGCGGTATCGCCAGGTACGCGTCGACGGCCTGCTCGACCTGCGCACGGCACGCCTTACCGAGTCCCTCGTCCTGCGCCTTGGTCCAGACGTTCACGTGCATCAGGTAGGTGCGCAAACGAAGCAGCGGTTCGTATTCCCATTGCTTGGCGATGACCTCGGCGTCGCGATAGCGCGTCGCGTCATCGGCCGTCGTGTGATCACCAAGGCGATAGCTGAGCGCCTCGATCAGCGTCGGGCCATCGCCGCGGCGAGCCTTGGCGAGCGCCGCGCGGACAACCTGATGCACGGCGATCACGTCGTTGCCGTCGACCTGCAGCCCCTCTATTCCTGCAGCGATCGCTTTTTGCGCGAGCGTTTGCGCAGCGCTCTGGCGGCTGCGTGGTACAGAAATCGCCCACTGGTTGTTATTGACGACGAGCACAAGCGGCGCCTGCCAGACACCGGCCATGTTCATCGCCTCGTAGAAATCGCCCTTGGATGTGCCGCCGTCGCCGAAGATCGCCACCGCAACGCGCGGCTCGTGACGCAGCAGGAACGCGTAGGCTGCGCCGGCCGCATGGCACACCTGTGTGCCGATCGGCACACAGTTCGGAAAATCGTTACGGGGCACGCTGAAATCGCTGCCGCGCTCGTCGCCGCCCCAATACAGGAGACTTTCCGTCATCGTGACGCCGCGCAGCAATTGCGCAGCGTGATCGCGATACGAAGGGAACAGCACGTCGTCGGACTGCATCGCGCTGGCGACACCGACACCGATCGCCTCCTGGCCGACCGACGACGCAAAGGTGCCGAGCTTGCCGGTACGCTGCAGCGCGACCGCCTTCGTGTCGAACGCCCGTGTCAGCACCATCGCGCGATAGAGCGGAATCAGCGCCGCCGGGTCACGTGCGAAGGCTGGCAATGACTGGACAGGCTCGCCATCGGGGCCAAGGTATTGCGTATAGCCGATATGAAAGCTGACAGCCGTCGTCATGTCCGCCCCCCATGTTCTTTCAGATTTCAAATACGTGCCGGAGTTCGCGCGCGAGCGCTACCGCGTTTGTGCCATCAGAGTTCGGCGCGTACCAACTTGAGTTTAGGCAAGGGAAACACATACAGGGGGCCAATTCCTCGCCGCCTCAACCACACGCGGCACGGCAACCAGGAATACGAACGCCCGATTGTCGCAATGCAGCAGCGGGTGGCCGGTTGCGCGGCCCCGGAAGCAGACGGGAATTGGGCCTGCATCCCGCCGGCCGCGGCCGCTCCAGGCGAATATCGGCCGGGCAGAATCGGACGAAGACCGGAACGTGCTCGCTCAGAGCACCTTGCATCCAGCGAGGAAGATGCGGACCGCCTCACGCGCGATTCTGTTGCGCTCCGATGCGCCGGGGCGCCTCCTGGTGGCGCCAAGCAGCAGCCGCGCGCGGACCCCGCCGAGTACCAGGTGTAGAAACTGCTCGGTAGCCAGCGCAACGTCATCGAGTTGCAATGCGCCATCGGCGACTGCCGAACGAAGATAGTCCGAAAGCGGCTCCATGCCGCGTAGTCCACCCGCCTTGTTGTAATACCCGCTGATGAGTTCGGGAAAACGATAGGCCTCGGTCAGAAGCAGGCGATGCAATGCGATCATGTCAGGCCGCGTGCACACATCCAGCAGATGGAGCGCGACCTTCTCGAGGACATTTTCCGGACGGCGCGCATCGAGCACGATATCGCCGAGCTGCGTGATCCATGAACGACGCAGCGTCTCGACGATTGCGCTGAACAGGCCCGCCTTGCTGCCGAATCGATCGTACAGCGTTTTTTTTGCAATACCCGCCTCTCGCGCGATGCCTTCAAGGCTGGTCTCGCGATATCCAGCGGCAAGAAAATGGCGCTGCGCAACATCGAGCAGGCGCTGCAGACGAATTTCGGACTCTCGCAGCGTAGGACGCCCGCCTGATCGGATAGGTTGAGTCTGTGTTTCGCGCGTCACGATCCAGGCCTATTGACAATGTCTACCGACGGCGGAAACTATACCGGCGCGTTTCCGTCAAGCTACCTGGGACTCGGGGCGAGGTCAATGGTCGATTTCTTTATCGAGCGTCCGATCTTCGCATCGTCGATCGCCATCATCATGGTGCTCGCGGGGCTCATTGCCTGGTTCAACCTGCCGGTGGAGCGGTTTCCGCAGATCACGCCGCCACAGGTTCTGGTCAAGTCGACCTATACGGGTGCGAGCGCGCAGGTCGTGGCGGACACCGTCACCGCGCCGCTCGAAGAGCAGATCAACGGCGTGCCGGGTATGAGCTACCTGTCGTCGGTGAGTGCCAACGATGGCACGTCCACGATCACCGTCACGTTCAACGTCGGCTACAACATCGACATCGGCGCGGTCGACGTGCAGAACCGCATCTCGCAGGCGACGGCGCAGCTTCCCAGCATCGTCAATCAGGCCGGCATCACCATCCAGAAGCAGAACCCGAACTTTGTTCTGGCGGTGAATCTCTATTCGCCAGACGGCTCGATCGACCCTGTCACCCTCAGCAACTACGCTTATCTCCAGCTCGTCGACTCGCTCAAGCGCCTGCCCGGCGTGAGCGATGTCACGATCTTCGGCGAACGCCGCTACTCGATGCGCATCTGGCTCGACCCCAACAAGCTCGCCGCGCTCGGCATGACAGCCAGCGATGTCCAGCATGCGATCGCCGAGCAGAATGTGCAGGTCGCCGCAGGCAAGTTCGGCGAGGCGCCGGCGCCGGCGGGCACGACGTTTCAATACCAGATCAACACCCACGGCCAGTTGGCGGACGCGCAGCAATTCGGCAATATCGTGCTGCGCGCCGGCACGGCGAGCGACGCAACTGTGTATCTGCGCGACGTGGCGCGCATCGATCTGGGCGCACTTCAGTACACCTCTAGCGCCTCCGTGAACGAACACCCGGCGGCGCTGCTCGCCGTCTTCCAGTTGCCGAGCGCCAATGCGCTCGACCTCGACCAGCGTGTCAAGGCCACGATGCAGACGCTTGCAAAGCGCTTCCCGAAAGGGATGGCGTGGGGCATCACCTACGACACCACCATGTTCGTGTCCGCCTCGATGGTCGAGGTGATGAAAACGCTTAGCTTTGCGCTGCTGCTGGTGCTGGGCGTCGTGTTCCTGTTCCTGCAGAGCTGGCGGACCACGTTCATTCCGATGATCGCCATTCCAGTGGCGCTCATCGGCACCCTCGCGATCATGCTGGTGCTCGGCTTTTCGCTGAACACGGTCAGCCTGCTCGGCATGGTCCTCGCTATCGGCCTCGTCGTCGACGATGCGATCGTCGTGGTCGAGAATGTCGAACGCCAACTCGAGAGCGGGCTGACGCCCATGGCTGCGGCCAAGGCGGCGATGCGGGAAGTGACGGGGCCGATCGTTGCCACCTCGGCAGTGCTCGGCGCCGTGTTCGTGCCGATCGCCTTCCTGCCGGGCGTGACGGGCCGCCTCTACAATCAGTTTGCGTTGACCATCGCCATTTCGGTGGCGCTCTCGGCGTTCAATTCCCTGACGCTCAGTCCGGCGCTCTGCGCGTTGCTGTTGCGACGGGACAGGCCGCCACGGTTCATCCTGTTTCGCAAGTTCAATCAAGGCTTTAACTGGGCGCGCAGCCACTACGCGAATTCGCTGCGCGACTTGATCCGGCTGCGCTGGCTCGCGCTGGCGGTCTTCGCGTGTGGCCTGGGTGTGACCTGGCTGCTCCATTCGACGATCCCTTCCGCCTTTTTGCCGGTTGAAGATCCCGGCTATTTCTATGTGATTACGCGACTCCCGTATGGCGCTTCGCTGCAACGCACCGAGGCCGTAATGGAGAAGACCCGCGCGATCCTGAGGGCGACGCCCGGCGTGGCGAACGTGCTGTCCATCAGCGGTCTGAATTTCATCACTCGCAGCACGACGTCGAACAGTGCGGCCCAGTTTGTGATCCTGAAGCCGTGGGACGAGCGAGGTGCGAAGCAGAGCGTCGCCAACCTCATCGCCACGGTACAGCCGAAGCTCAATCAGATTCCGGAGGCGGTGGCGCTTGCACTGATTCCACCGACTATTGCCGGCCTCGGCACCTTCGGCGGCTTCGATTTCGAAATCGAGGACCTGAGCGGCCGGGGCAGTGCCGCACTCGGCGAGGCGACCCAGGCCTTTCTCGCCCAGGCGCAGCAACAGCCTGAACTCGAGCGGCGCACCCTGCTCACCAGCTACAACACGTCAACGCCGCAATACGATTTCAATCTCGACCGCGTGAAGGCGAAGCTGCTCGGGCTCAACCTGAGCGATGTGTTCAATACGATGCAGATCTATCTCGGCTCGCTGTACGTGAACAATGTGACGCTGTTCGGCCGCACCTTCGAGGTGTTGCTCGAGGCCGACGACAACGCCCGCGGGAACCGCAGCGACCTGTCGCGGCTCTACGTGCGCAACGCCGCGGGAAGCATGGTGCCGCTGGGCACGCTCGGCCGGCTCGAACCGACGGTGGGGCCGGACACGGTGCCTCATTACAACCTCTACGGTGCCGCGGAGATCACCGGCAGTGCGGCGCCGGGCTACAGTTCGGGCCAGGCGATCGCGGCGATGGAGCGCGCGGCGCGCGTTTTGCCGGCGGATTTCGGCTATGACTGGACGGGCATTACCTATCAGGAGCTGCAGGCCGGCTCGGTCGCGGGCCTGGTCTTCGCGCTCGCGCTGTCCTTCGTGTTCCTGTTCCTCGCCGCGCAATACGAGAGCTGGACGTTGCCGTTCACCATCATCCTCACGGTGCCGCTAGCCCTGTTCGGCGCGCTGGGGCTGCTGTGGCTGCGCCACATGCAGGTCGACATCTATGCGCAGATCGGTTTCGTCCTGCTGATCGGGCTGGCGGCGAAGAACGCGATCCTGATCGTCGAATTTGCCAAGCGGCGCCGCGAAGCCGGCCTCGATATCGTCGCGGCGGTGACCGAGGCGGCCCGCCTGCGTCTGCGCCCGATCCTCATGACCGCGTTCGCGTTCATCTTTGGCGCCGTCCCATTGATGATCGCCTCCGGCGCGGGCGCCGCGAGCCGCCGCTCGATCGGGACGACGGTGGTAGGCGGCATGCTCGCCGCCACCCTGCTCAGCCTCGGATTCGTGCCGATCTTCTACACGGTGATCGAGCACTTGCGTGAGGCCGTGCTCAAACGTATCGGTCGCGCGCCTCGCGATGGCGGCGAGGCGGCGTCCGGGGATTGATCGGGGAGCAACGGCGCAATGAGAGTCGGCAAACTTCGCGTTGTAGCCCCGGGCCTGGCGATCGCCGTAGTCGTCTGCGTCCTGTCGTTCACGGGTGGGGGAGCGCGACAGGCTACCGGCAGCCCGCCCGCGCCGGACCCAGCCGCCCCCACCGAGGTGCCCGTAACCCAGGTGGTCGAGCAGACCGTGCCGGTTTACCTCGAATATGTCGGCACCACGGACGCGATCCGCACCGTCACGCTTCAGGCGCAGGTGACCGGCTACCTGGCGAAGCAGGGGGTGTCCGATGGCTCGGACGTGAGCAAGGGCACACTCCTGTATGAGATCGATCCGCGCAGTTATCAGGCGGCGCTCGATCAGGCGAGGGCGCAGGCGGCAAAGGATGCGGCTGCGCTCGAATATGCCATCGCCAGCCATCGCCGCAATACGCTGATGAGCGAGACGGGCGACGTGTCGATCGATACGCTGCAGCAGTCCGCGAGCACCGAGCATCAGGACCTGGCCGCGCTCGCGGCGGATCGTGCGCTGATCGAGACGGCGCTGCTCAATCTCGACTTTACGAAGATCCGCGCGCCGTTCTCCGGGCGTCTCAGCCTGAGTCAGGTGCATGAAGGTGCGCTCGTCAGCAGCACGGGGACCCAGCTCAACACCCTCGTGCAGCTCGACCCGATCTATGCCACCTTCAATCCGCCGGACACCGATCTCGCCACTATCCAGCGGGATCAGGCGAAGGGGACCATCGCGGCCGAGGTCATCGTCGGTCAGGGCGCGAGCCCGCAGTACCGTGGCAGGCTCACGTTTCTCGACAACAACGTGGGGCGCAGCAGCGGCACCATCACCGCGCGCGCGACCGTCGAGAACCCGGATCACACGTTGCTCCCGGGGCAATTCATCCGCGTGCGCCTGCACGTCGCGGACGCACCCAACACGCTGCTGGTGCCACAAGTGGCCGTCGGCTCCAACCAGCTTGGCAAATACGTCTACGTCGTCGGCGCAGACAAGCGGGTCGAGCAGCGCTACGTGACCCTCGGCTCGGACTACGGGCCACTTGTCGTGGTCAGGAAGGGCGTCGTTCGGGACGATTCGGTCGTGGTCGGCAATCTCCTCAAGCTCAGCCCCGGCATGGCCGTGAAACCGGTTGCGGCGAAGCCTTCGTAAACGGCCCGGAACATGAGGAGCGCGCAGCAATGACATCGAACCCCGGCTTTGCGCGTCACCCCCGGGCAGCATGTTGCCGCAGCGCCGCCTGCGCGGCGCTTTCGGCGGCGACGCTGCTTGGCGGCTGCGAAGTCGGACCTGACTTCGCGCCACCCGGGCCGCCGCAGGTCAGCGGCTATACGCGGGAGCCACTGCCGGAGCGAACCGTCGCGTCGGACGTCCACGGCGGCGAGGCGCAGCGCTTCGTGCAAGCTCTCGACATTCCGGGGCAATGGTGGACGCTATTCCACTCGGCTGCGCTAAACGCACTCGTAGAACGTGCGCTTGAGGCCAACCCGAGCCTGCAGGCGGCGCAGGCCACCCTTCGCGAGGCCAACGAAGCGCTTTACGCAGCACAAGGGGCGCTGTTCCCGACGGTGAGTGCGGACATCTCGACTGCTCGCGAGAAGATTTCGGGCTCGCCGTTCGGGATCTCGACCGCGGTGCCGGTCTTCAGGCTCAACAACGCCTCGGTGAGCGTCACCTACCTGCTCGATATCTGGGGCGGTACGCGCCGGCAGATCGAATCGCTCGCCGCGCAAGCCGAGTACGAACGCTTCGAACTCGAGGCGAGCTATCTGAGCTTGACGTCGAACGTCGCCACGGCCGCCGTACAGGAGGCTTCGTTGCGGGCGCAGATTGCAGCCACAGAGGAGATCGTCGACATCGAGACGCAGCAACTCGCGGGATTGAAACGGCAATTCGCGATCGGCGCCGTCGCCAATGCGGCGGTACTCGCGCAGGCGGCCACGCTGGCGCAAACACGCGCGCAGTTGCCGCCGCTGCAAAAGCAACTGGCGCTGACCCGCAATCAGCTCACGGCCTATCTTGGCCGCTTCCCGAGTGACGAGCTGGTCGAGACGTTTGATCTCGCGTCGCTGCAGTTGCCCGACACGTTGCCGGTCAGCCTGCCGTCGACACTCGTCGAGCAGCGTCCGGACATTCGCGCGTCGAAAGCGCAACTGCACGCCGCAAGCGCAGAGATCGGCGTCGCCACCGCCAATATGTTGCCGCAACTCACGCTCAGCGCCGCCTATGGCAGCGAGACCAACGATGCGCTGTTTTCGCCGGGAAGCGCGATCTGGAACCTGGGAGCGGGACTCACGCAGCCCCTTTTCGAAGGTGGAACGTTGCTGCACCGGCGCCGCGCCGCAATTGACGCTTTCGATGCAGCAGCGGCGCAGTATCGCAACACCGTGATCTCGGCGTTTCAGAACGTGGCTGATGCGTTGCGAGCGCTGCAATCAGATGCGGACGCAGTGGTGGCCGAGGCAGCAGCCGAGCGGGCGGCGGCCGACAGCCTCGCTGTGTCCCAGCGCGAGTTCCACGTTGGCGCGATCAGCTATCTTGCGCTGCTCGACGCGCAGCGGACGTACCAGCAGGCCCGCATCAGCCTCGTCCAGACTCAGGCCACCCGGTATTCCGATACCGTCGCACTCTTTCAGGCTGTCGGCGGCGGATGGTGGAACCGCAGCGATGTGGTGCGTGAGCGCGGCTAATGATCCTCATCGCGGGCATGCCCTTCCGTCGCCCGGAACCATGCGGCACAGCCATGGTCCTGGCAAGCCATTCCGGACCGCTCGGATTGACATCCTGTCGGCCCGCAATGAGACCGTGGCAAATCTGGTTCGAGTGGTTCAGAGTGGCCGTAAGTGGAGGGTCGACCTTCTCTATAGCGGCCGTTCGCTGCCACGAAAGCCTGACGTTCTGCAACGGGGCGCCGGGTGCGTTCCAAGGCAGCGCCACCTCTCGGAAGACTGGACGCATCACCGCCGACAAAACGCAAATCGTGGCGCCCAGTGAAAGCCGAAGCAGGAACGCCATGCTCACCGCACGGCGATCCGGGAATCAAACCTCAATCGGCGTTCGTGCCATCAAACTCCACGAGTTCAACCCAGTTCGCGCCCTTGCCGACCGGATACTGTCCGATCGCACTCAGCTTGCCAGTCTTGCGATCGATGTTGTAAACGCTAAGGCTCGTCGATAATTGCCCGACAGCCAGCAAGTACTTGCCGGACGGATCGATATTGAATCCACGCGGTTGCTTTTCCGTCTGGTACGTACCGATACGCGTCAGCTTGCCAGAGGCAGCGTTCACCTTGTACGCCGCGAGCGTGCTCGATGTGCGCTCCGATGCAAACAGGAATCGCCCGTCCGGGGTCAGGTGGAGATCGGCCCCCCATGGCTTGTCGCCGGAGAAATCGGGCGGCAGGATCGAGACTGTTTCGACCGGCTTGACGGTGTCGCGGGTGCTATCGAAGGCGAGTACGTGCAGCTTGCCGTCGAGTTCATCGATCAGGTACGTGAAGCGATGATCCGGCGAGAATACGAAGTGACGTGGTCCCGATTTCGGCGGCAACGAATAGGCGGGCGCGGTGTCCTCGGTCAACTGCCCATTCGAGGCGTCGAACTTGAGACGGAGCCAGGCATCCGCGCCGAGAACCGACGCGAATACGAAACGGTTGTCCGGAGCGTTGCGGATCGCATGAGCCATCGGGCCGGTCTTGACGGTCTGCTGTACGTTGCCGACCACACCATCCGCGCCGATCTGGTTCACCGCCAGAAGGTTGCCGCCATATGACGCGGAAAAGAGGTAACGGCCGTTTGCGTCCGTCGAGATATACGCCATGCTATCCGCAAGCGGCGCCCTGCCGAGTTCGATCAGCCGGCCATCGAGCGGATTGACCGCAAAGCTCACCACGCGATAAGGCTTCGAACGCAGTCCTGCGTAGAGCCGAAGGTGATCCGGCGAAAACGCCATCGGCATCACCGTTGCACCGACAGACACAGTCTCCACGGGCGCAAGCGAGCCGTTCGACTTGTCGAGACTGAAAACCGAGATATTCTGACTATCTGCATTCGATACATATGCGTACGTCGCGGCCTGTGACATGCAGGAGAGGGAAGCACCGGCAATCAGAATTGCGGTGGCGCCCAGCACGCCTTTAACGTTCATATTCATACCCCAGTTAGAAATGATTTAGATTGTCTGAATCGACCAGCGCTTTGCGTCGGTCAATCGGAGCTTCTATTGCGCGGCGAGGCGGAATGCCGAGACTGCATCCGTCATTGACTGCGCCTGCTGTTCGAGCGCGCTCGCGGCAGCGGCGGCTTCTTCGACGAGTGCCGCATTCTGTTGAGTCACCTGGTCCATCTGCGTAACCGCCTGGCCGACCTGTTCGATGCCCGTGCTCTGCTCGATCGTTGCTGCCTTGATTTCATTCATGATGGTGGCCACGCCGCGCACGGCGCTAACAATCTGCTTCATCGACTGACCCGCCTGCGCGACCAGGCTATTGCCGTTAGCCACGTCCTCGACCGAGGCGCCGATCAAGGTCTTGATCTCTCGGGCGGCGTCCGCGCTGCGCAGAGCTAGACTGCGAACTTCGCTTGCGACCACGGCGAAGCCGCGTCCCTGCTCACCGGCCCGTGCCGATTCGACCGCCGCATTCAGCGCAAGGATATTGGTCTGAAATGCGATGCTGTCGATCATCCCGGTGATCTCGGCGATCCTCCGCGAACTCTGGCTGATTGAATTCATTGTCTCGATGGCGCGCTCGACCACTTCGCCGCCCTGCTCGGCGACATCGGCTGCGCTCGAAGCCTGTGCACTTGCCTGCTGCGCGTTATCCGCGTTCTGTTTGACGGTGGACGTCAATTGCTCCATGCTGGCCGCGGTTTCTTCCAGTGCCGCTGATTGCTGCTCTGTGCGGCTCGACAGATCCACATTGCCCGCGGCAATCTCGCGCGCGCCGCCGTAAATGGCCTCGCAATTGTTGCGCACGTTCGCCACTGTCCGAGCCAAACCACGCTGCATCCGCTGCATCGCCGCGAATAGCTGACCGATCTCGTTGCCGCTCGCCTCGGGGATGCGCGCTGTCAGATCATTCGCCGCGATTCGGTCGAGCAGATTGGCGGCGTCGTTCAGCGGAGTCGTCACGATGCGCCGCAGCGCGAAATGCGCAGCGACGATCAGGACCAGCGCCGCGCTCACTCCGAAAATGACCAGGCTGACGACCCACGTATATTCGCGATCGAGCTGCGCGATGGCATCGTTCGACAACCTGTTAGCCATGCTCTGGAATTTCTCGACATTCACCGAATACGCCACACCGGTTGACGTAATGTCGTGATCGTTGATAGCGGCGTAGGCGTTCGTATCGCCGGCACGCAGAGCATCGGAGGCTTTCTTCAGAATCGCGGCGAGGTTGACTGACGATTCGATCAACTGCTGCTTCAACCCGTCGTCCTGGCCACGAAAAACGGCGGCGCTTCGAAACGACTCGGTTTCCGCAGCCGCCCGGTTCATCGTCGTTTCGGCGCTCTTCAATGCCGAGTCTCGCGTCGTCTCGTCGTTGCGCTCCTTTAGAGCTGAGTAGGCTCGTGTCAACGCGGCTCGAGTGCGTGTGGAGTCCTTGTATGCGTCGTTGACGAGAATTTCCTGCGTCGCAATCTGATGGATGCGGTTGAGATTGGCGTTCGCGCGGCTGAGCGTGGCGACACCGATCACGCCGCCCAGCAAAATCATCGCCGCAAAGATCAGGAAGACAGTCAGGAGACTATTTCGAACCGATACGTTTCTCATGCCGCTTTTCAACCCGGTGTTGTACGATGACCTCTTTATCGGCAGATTCCGCGATCTCTTTAGAAAATGGGCATGCAGATAGGCTTTATGCCGGGACATCAGACTTCTGGTGGGGCGCTTCAAGGGTCTTCGTTGCCCCCGTGCGGCGCTTTGACCAGCGGACCGATGACAGTGCGACCCTCCGCGTGACACCTTGAAACCCGCTCGCCCGGGTATTGGGAGGATTGACAGGCTCAGACATGGGAAAACTTCTTCAGATACCGTCTTCGGCTAACGTATGCAGTTCGTGGGAAACTGCGATGGCGACAGTCAGATACTCGTTCTCTCGTACCTGCGCAATTGCTACGCCTGATTCGCCTCGCCAAATCGACGCGAAGGGTTGCCCTGCCAATACAGGTAGCCTGTAAGCCGAGATGCGCCGTATCCCTTCGCCACTCGGCGCGCTTTTCAGCCCACCATTTAGCGCTTATCGAATCAGGATTTCATAGCCGACATGCGAAACGCGCCATACATCAAAAGCCGATTGCTGATCGTCGCGGCGTTCGCATTGCCAGCGTTCGTGTTCACCAGCGGCTGTAAATCCACGGTGACGCCGCCCTTGACAGCGCCGGGGAAGATCGCCGCTGACGACGCTGCGCTCGCCGCCCGGGTGAAGCAGGCGCTCGTCGCGAACCCGGAACTGAGATCCTTGCCGATGAGCGTCGCGACGTATCGAGGCGTCGTGCAGTTGTCAGGATACGTGGATTCGGAGGCACAGATTCAGAAAGCGCTTGCCGTGACGCGCGGCGTGCCGGGGGTGCAATCCGTGAGCAACGATCTGCACCTCAGGCCGCAATGACGCGCGTTTGCCGGAAAGCAGATGAACCAAGGCGCGGACGACCTGGACGAACATCGACAGATCGTTCGGATCGAGCGCGATATTTATCCAGGGCCGAGCAAAGGGGCGATTGGCATGAACCGCAATTCGACGGCCATGCCAGTGCCAGACAGGTGCCGTTTCCTGTAACGCGGGTCAAATTCGGCCCCGCTAAGTTACCAGAAGATTTGGCCAGGAAAGCACAGCGGAAAGTGACGCTTTGCTGCCCGACGTACCCCGCCCGATACGGTGGCTATTGCTGGACCAGATCGTACGCCGCAAGCGCCGCAATCTGCGTCACGCCACCGTCCACGGGTAAGCACGTACCGGTAATGAATCGCGATTCGTCGCTGGCGAGAAACAGCGCGGCGGCCGCGACGTCCCATGCATCTCCCTCCAATGGGAGGGGCGCGATCTTGCGGCGACGTTCGCGAGCCTTATCGTCAAGCATGCTTTCCACCATTGGCGTAAGAATATGCCCCGGAGCAATCGCGTTGGCACGAACTTGATCGCGGCCGTACATCACCGCGAGTTCACGCGTAAAGCCGACCATTCCCGCCTTTGACGAGCCATACGCGGCCGACCCGTGGCTGCGGATGCCTGCGATTGAACCGATGTTGACGATGGCCCCGCCCCCGCGCGCCACGATCTTCGGCACCGCACTTCGGCTCATCAAGAACGCACTTTTCAGATTGACGTCGATCACACGGTCCCAGGACGCTTCGTCGACGTCCTGCAATCGCCCCGGCGCGCCCGAGATACCGACGTTGTTGATGAGAATGTCCAGGCCTCCATACCGCTGAACGGTCTCTTCGACAATGCGCGCACAGACAGCGCCGTCCGTGATATCGCCGGTCGATACGAACGCTCGGCCGCCCGCTTCCGTGATCAGCGCGAGCGTTTCCGCCGCCCGCTCGTACTGCTGATCGACGAGGCAGACGGACGCGCCCTCCGCCGCAAAAAGACAGGCAATGGCCTTGCCCGTGCCAAAACCCCGACCGAGCGATCCTGCGCCGGTCACGATCGCGATCTTGCCGCTTAAACGTTGATGAAAGATTTTCGGAACAGGCATGCCGTAATCGGTTGATGAAAGTCCACTGTCATCTTGAACGTTCGAGCGAGCACCTGCACGTTCAAGCCATAACTCGCCAGGAGGCTGCCGATGGTCGAGCTTAGTCTCGCGAGGCCAATAATGCAACATATGGTTGCATTATTGGCCTGGATCATGTCGATTCGCGCACCGTGCCGTGATCCAACAATGCCGCGCCAAAGCGTGCCGCATACGCGGTGTTCACTGCTTCGGTCTGGAAGCGGGTTTCGTTAATCGCAAAGATGAAGTATCCATACGCGAGATCGCGTCGATAGTCGTTCCACGCTTCGTCGAAATCGGGCGCCTCGACCCCGCCAATCGCCAGCTGCGAAAGATAGTGTTCGAGCAGCGACCGCTCCCATGAGCGACGGTCCTCGATATCGAGTGCGCACCCTATGTGATAGGCAACCTCGAGGCTCCAAGGCGCCCGACTGACCTGGGCATCGAAAAAACCTGGCGTCCCGTCAGCTTCGACGTACAGATTTCCCAGATGCGTATCGCCGTGAATAAGGCATACCGGTTTGCTCTTATGTTCGCGCGCAATGCGCGCGAGAGATGCCATCATCCAGTCCCGATCGTGCAGATACCGGCTTACTGCCGCTCCTCTCGGCAGCGATATGTAGTGGGCCCAGACGTCCGGTTCGAGGTATCGGTTCTGGTATTCCAGCGACCAGTCCGAAAAGCGCTCTCCCACCCATTCGAGCCGACCGCCCTTGTCGAACTCCCGGCTGTTCCATGTTTGCGCGTGATAGCGCGCCATCGCACTCAACCGTAGGGCGACTTGTTCGTAGCCCTGCGATTGCTGGGCACGGCAAAACTGAACGTTACGCTCGCTCAGGTCTTCCATCACGACGACCGATTGCCAGGCGTCAGGATCCGTGCCTGCAAAAAAGCATCTAGGCGCGTTCATGTTGATGAACGGTAGAACGTCGCGATAAAACCGCATTTCGTTGCGATACATGTCTCTCATCGAAGGACTGTGATCCTCGAAACCGCCCTTGACGATCATGCGCGCCGGCAGCGCCATTGCCTGTCCCGCCTCGTTGTACTCGAGTGCGACGCGTACCTTGGTCGACGTACCCGGCAATACCTCCACGTGCCGGCACGAAGTTACTTCGGCGCCGGGAAAGCGGAACGCGATCGCGGAGCTTAGCCACTTTGCGGTCACTTCCTCAACAGCGACAGGCAACGCCATGTCACTTACCACACCAGATTCCGACAAGGTTCCTCCCGAAGATTGCAAACAAAAAGACGCATGCGCATCGTCGCGCATACCTGCTCCCCGTCGCAACATGGGGAAAACCACACCTCGCCTATCGTTGCATATTTTGAATGCCGTGCATATAGTTGCTTGCAAATGCAGCTACTTTTTTGGCAGGAAATCGACGAAAAGCTCGCTGCGAGCGAGCTTTCAGCAATACAGTGGGGAATCCTGAAAGCACTGTACGACGGACGTGCTCGCACACCTACCGCCTTGTGCCGGGTGCTGCTCGCTGACAGCAGCATCATGACCCGCAAGCTCGATTCGCTTGAAAAAAGAGGATTGATTGAACGAATTCGCAGCACTTCCGACCGACGCTGTGTCGAGCTCACATTGACTGCGAACGGCCGCCAGTTGTTGCGCGGAACCCTGCCGCACATCGTCGATGCAAGCAATCGGCAGCTTCGCGGCTTCACGGTCGAAGAAGTCCGAACCGTCAAACATTTACTCGATCGGATGATCGTCAATCTGAGCTGACTAGCGATAGCAAGCTCGGAATGGACCAGCGTCTGCGCCCCAGGTCAACGCGTATCGATATTTGAAAGGAGCTTTTATGGAGCACCCCGAAACAACGGAAAGGCAACGCGGGAACCCGGCGCAGGAGCCCAGCCTCGTGCCGCTGCCGGTTCCTCACGTATACCGCGGTCGCACTGTCACCGGAAGCGCCATCAGGCACGTGTCGCGTGATCTTGGCCAAGGTTTCTGCACGCCCAGGATCGACCTTGACGACCTCGTGTGGCCGCGAGCTGAGTCAGGCCCCGCCTTCGATATGCCGATTGCGAAGGTTATCGACTTTCTTGTCGAGCTGGGGCCGCGTTTGCATCTGGACGTCAATCCGCTGATGCAGGCCGCGCTCGAGTCAATGATCAAAGTGAGTCCGCTCGGGCGACGGATTCTCGAAAACTGCTATCGCGACATTCCCAACCTTTTCGCACGCGAGGTAATCGAGGACGAGTTGCGCGTAAGTCTTGGCGACGCGCGCCTCGTCGACGGTTGGGTGGCACGCACGCTGCGCGGGCGCCCGAGTCGTCTGCGCGCGTTTCCTCCGCGCCTCGTACATGTGCTCGCAGGCAACTCGCCGATGGTGGCAGCCATGACGGTCATGCGCGCGGCGCTGACGAAAGGCGTCCACCTGCTCAAGCTGCCTTCGAACGATCTTTTCACGGCCACTGCAATTCTGCGCACGATGGCCGACATCGACCCGGATCATCCCGTCACCCAGTCGTTTTCGGCTGCGTATTGGCGCGGTGGAGACGAAAATGTCGAGTCGATTCTTTATCGTCCGCAGTACTTCGACAAGATTGTCGTATGGGGTGGCGACAGCGCGGTTCGGCACGTGATGCGCTACGCTGGCCCCGGGCTCGAGCTGGTCGCGTTCGATCCGAAGGTATCTATCTCGCTGGTCGGCCGTGAAGCCTTTGCATCCGACGAGGTGCTGCGCGACGTCGCGCGTGCCGGCGCAGCCGATGTGCTGTCGTTCAACCAGGACGCGTGCAATGCGAGCCGGTATCAATTCATCGAAGGCGACGAAGACGACGCCGACCGCTATGCCGAGCAACTGGCGCTGGCACTCGGCCAGGACTTTCGCTATGGCGACGGCCAGGGCCCGCTGGTGCCCAGCGACATTCGCGAAGCGGTTGATGTGCTGCGTGAGATGGAGCCGCTCTACCGGGTGTTCGGCGGATACGACGGCAAGGGGCTCGTCATTCGCTCGGAAGAAATGGTCGATTTTCATCCCATTTGCAAGACCGTCAACGTCGTTCCCGTGGCAAGCCTGCGCGACGGTGCGCGCTATGCGACCGTCGCCACGCAAACGGTCGGCATCTATCCGCCGCACCGGGTCACAGAGGTGCGCGACGCGCTCGCGTGCGCTGGCGTGCAACGCATCGTGGCGCTGGGCGAGTCTATTTCAGATGGGGTTGGCGGCTATCCGCACGACGGCATGTTCCCGATCCATCGATTCATGAAATGGGTCTCGGAGGAATCGGGCCCGAATCCGGGGGAGACCCAATAATGCAAGCCCTTTCCACGCTGCTTCAACTCACGGATCTTCAAGACCCCTTCCGCAACGCGCCGGAAAGCCTCCATGCCGCGCAACTGCAAGCCGTGCGCGAGCGCTTCGCGCAGCGCCGGCAGCAGATTCGCATTCTCGACAAGCGAGCCAGCGAGGCCGGAGTGACGGAAGTGAAGAGCATGAGCGACGCCGTGCCATTGCTTTTTGCAGACTCCGTCTACAAGAGCTATCCCGATTCGTTCATCGAGCAGGGAAAATGGCGCCACCTCACGGCGTGGCTTCAAACGCTCACAACCCGCAAGATCGACGGACTCGACTACGGCACGATCGCCGATCTCGACGACTGGATCCATGCGCTGCGTCGAAACGGCCACTACGTGATGAGCTCGAGCGGGACCTCGGGCAAGCAGTCCTTCATTTACCAGAGCGAAGCCGACCGCGATCTCGGCTGGCGCCTTCTCTCCCAAGGCATTCGCTGGGCGGCGAGCGGCATGCGCGATCCGTCGCGTCGCTATCCCGTGTTCCTTCTGACGCCCTCCTCCGGCTCTTACACCGGAACGGAGCGCATGGCGAAATTCGCCGAATCGATTGCAATGCCGGGCGACCTTCATTACATGTCGGATGTGCCGCAAAGCGCCGCGCACACCACGCGCATGGCGCGCATGCGGCGGGCCATCGCGGACGGCACCGTGCTCCCGAGTGAAATCGAAGCCTTCCAGAACGAAAGTCGAGAACGCAGCGAACGCGTACAAGCCGATTTCCGGCAGTTCATCGACCAACTGCTCGAACGGCGTCACGAGCCCATGTTCATCATGGGCATGATGGGCATGCTTTATCAGATCGTCGCCACGGCGCGCCAGCGTGGCATTCCCGACGCCGACTTTCACCCCGACACGATCATTAGTATCGGCGGCGGCAAGAAAGGTGCGAACCTGCCAGAAGATTTCCAGCAACAGTGCGAGCGCTTCTTCAACTTCAACGCGACCAACTTCAACGACGGCTACGGCATGGGCGAAGTATCGGGCTTTTGCCCGTGGTTTCACGAAGCGAAGGCGTGGACGGTCCCGCCCTGGCTCGTCCCGCTGGTGCTCGACTCGACCGGCGAACAACTGCTCAATCCTGCGGACGGGAAAGGCATCGTCGAGGGACGGCTCGCCATGATCGACCTGCTCGCGGATGGGCGCTGGGGCGGCGTGATCAGCGGCGACAAGGTCACCGTGGAGTTCGGTCACGGCATCGACGGCGTACGCACGCCCATCATTCGCGACGTGGTGCGCTACAAGGATTTGCCCGGCGGCGACGACAAGCTGTCCTGCGCGGGAACGATCGACGCCTACGTCCGCGGAGAGATCGCCGACATGACCGAGGCCCGGACCGCCAACTAAATCGATGTTTGCTACTCATCTGAAGGCCAATCGACAATGACTGAAACACATGCAAGCCCAGCCGTGTGGTTCATTACCGGCGTTTCGTCCGGCTTCGGCCGTTCGCTTGCGCAGGCGGTCCTCGCCCGTGGCGACAAAGTGGTCGGGACCGTTCGGAATGACGCACAGATCACGCCGTTCGAAAATCTCGCACCCGGACGCGCGCACGGTGTGCTGCTTGACGTGACCGACGCGGCAGCGGCGCGTCGCGGCGTCGAGCAGGCCATCGAGCGCGCGGGACCGATCGACGTACTCGTCAACAATGCGGGCTACGGTCTCTTCGGCGCATTTGAAGAGGTCTCCGACGCGGAAGCACGTCAGCTGTTCGATACCAACGTGTTTGGAACGGTCAACGTCATACGTGCCGTACTGCCTCATTTTCGCGAGCGCAACCGCGGTCATATCGTGAACTTCTCGTCGGTCGCGGGCGTGATCGGCATCGCGGGCTGCAGTTTCTATTGCGCTTCGAAGCATGCGATCGAAGGGCTTTCGGAATCGCTCGCTCGTGAGCTGAGCCCGTTCGGGATTCGTGTGACCGTGGTCGAGCCGGGCGGCTTCCGCACCAATTTCGCGGGCGGATCGCTGAAGTGGAGCGAGGTCGAATCACCCGTCTATACGGAGACCGTGGGCAAGATGCGTCGTTACATGAGCAGCTACCACGGCACGCAAACGGGCGATCCGGCCAAGGCTGCCGACGCCATCGTGCGCGCGGTTTCCGCAGACGTCCCACCGCTGCGGCTACCGCTAGGTCCGGACGCCGTCGACCTCGTTCGGAAGAAACTTTCGTCCGTGCAACACGACCTCGAAGCCTGGCTCGACGTGTCGAGTTCCACCGACTTCGACCACTGACGCCTGGCAACTCAAGCCCTGGAGACGACATGTCCGCTTTGGACCCGTTCTATGCAATGCTGCGCGGTGAAAGCGACCCGTTTCGCAAGCACCCCGAGAACCTTCGCGAGCTTCAGCTCGCTGCCATGAAAGAGCGCTTCGCCGAGCGCCGCGAACAGATCAGGCTACTGCGTCGCAGAGCGGAAGATGTCGGCGTCAACGAGGTGACCCGCCATGAAGATATGGTGCCCCTGCTGTTTGCGCATCAGATCTACAAGAGCTACCCCGAGTCATTCATCGACAACGGCCGCTGGAAGCATCTTTCGGCATGGCTGCAAACGCTATCGAGCAAACGGGTGGCCGAAGTCGATCTGGACGGCCTGGACAACGTCGACGCATGGATGGACCGTCTGCGCACGGCGGGACACCATGTTTTCAGCTCGAGCGGCACATCCGGAAAGTGCAGCTTCATCAGTCAGACGCAAGCCGATCTCGACAATGTCACCGAGTCGTGCGTGAAGCTGGGCGTCTACGGCAACGCAATGATCCGAAGAGATTTCGGCAAGCGCCCGGCTTTCCTCATGATGCCGCCTGCCGGCGCGCATCGGCATATCGAACCGGTACTGAACGCAGCGCAACGGCTCGGCGCGGAAACCACGCTGATGTTCGACGAACCGGTGCTCGCATCCGCAACGATTTCGATGGGCCGCATGCGCCGCGCAATCGCCGACGGCTCCGCGAAACCGAGCGAGGTCGCGGCGTTTCAGGAGCAGGCGGTGGCGCGCCAACGTCATACCGGCAAGATGATCGACCGGTTTCTCGACAAGCTCACCGCGCAGCGCGAAGTTCCGGTGCTCGTCCAGGGCAACTGGTCGTTGCACTGGACGCTCGTCGAGCGCGCCCGTCAGCGCGGCAGCGCCGATGGCATCTGCCATCCGGATACGGTAATCACCACCGGTGGCGGCTTGAAGGGCACCTCGGCCCCCGCCGACTATCGGGAGCAAATCATCCGCTTCTACGGTATTCGTGCCGAGAACGTCCAGAACAGTTATGGCATGTCCGAGATGATCGGGACCGGCCCCTGGTCGGAAGTTGCGCAGGGCTATGCAATCTGCCCGTGGATCGTCCCGTTCGTCCTCGACAAGGCGGGAGAGCAACTGCTGAATCCTGCGGATGGACTGGGCGTCGTTGAGGGGCGCTTCGCGTTTTTCGATCTGCTGGCCGAAGGATACTGGGGTGGTTTCATCACTGGCGACAAGGTCGTGGTCGACTTTTCACCGGCGGGGAACACCGACGGCCTGCAGGGGCCGCTGGTCCGTCAAGTCGGCCGCTATGCCGATCTCGAGGAAGGCGAAGACAAGCTCTCGTGCGCAGGCACGATGGAGTCGTATGTACGTGGCATGATCAACGTTTGAGCCCTGCTGCGCTCGGTCCGAATCCCAGGGGCGCCATTACTGGCGCCCCCTTGGGCTCATGAGTATACTGATGTCCTGATTCCGACATCCAACACTCCCCGATGTACAAACCTATGTCAGTTCAGGCTCCCAACGGAGCCTCGCGGCTCGCTGCGGCGGACAAACCTCGAACGGCTGGCCGGCCCACCCACGACGATGCGGTTCAGTTGCGCGAGCGGCTGCTCGACGCCGCCAAATCCGTGTTCATCAGAGAAGGTTTCGGCGCCGCCAGGGTCGAGGAAATCGCATCGCTGGCTGGCGTCAGCAAAACGACCGTGTATCGCCAGTTCGGCACGAAAGAAGAGCTTTTTCGCTCCATCGTCTGGCGCGGGATGGCCGATCTGCGGGGCAAGATCTCGGAGCACCTGGAACCGGGCCGCGATTTTTCGACGAACCTGGCATCCCTTATCGATGCGCTCGTCGAACACATGGCAATACCGGACAGCATGCACACTTCACGCATGGTCATTGGCGAGGCGATTCGCTTTCCCGATGTCGCAAAGCAGTTTCTGCAGTTCGTGGTGACGATGCTGGAGCCGCTAACCGGCGTTCTGGAAGCCGCCGCGCTCAGCGGCGTAATCGCCATCGACGATCCCTCGAACGCGGCGCGCGATCTTCTCACACTGGTCACAGGCGCGCCCGAAGTGCACCTCGCGGTTCAGACCACTCGTTCCGAACGGAAACGCCGGGCTGAGCGGATTCATCGCCTTCTGTTAACCGCGTGGAGGTACCGTGCGGCACTGGATAAGGTTCGAGCCCGGTCAATGCCGTAACGTTCGTGCGGCCATCCAGGTCTCGCCGACGCACTAGCTGTCAATTTCACCCATCACCTGGAATTGCCCCGACGCCTGGGCGATGCATTTCGCATTCGCCCAGATCCGGCAGTCGGAGAAAATCACCCGCTTTCCCGAACGTAGAACGTCGACGTGTGCTTCCACCCAGTCGCCCGGCTCCGCGTTCCCCATGAAATTGACCGTCAAGCCCGTCGTCAACACCCTGACGGCTGGTTGACGCGAATACTTGCTCGCCCACGTGATGGCGGTGTCTGCCAGCATGCAAACAGCGCCCCCGTGCATCATCTGGCCAAGGTTGCGATGCGCTTCGCGAACGTACATGCCGACGACGTGTCCGCGTTCGCTCTTGCGAAAGTAGGTAGGTCCGAACATCCGATGGAAGGGACCGAACTCCGGCATCAATGCAAAGCCCTCCGGGATGAGCTTTGCGCCGCTCTCTTCGAGCGCGTCTACCGCCAATGAGTCTGCTTGCTCCAATGCAATCCTCCTGTTCAACGCCGCCTGCGAGACGGCGCCAATATTGCTTTTTCATCGATAGAACATAGCGTATCATTATCCGCACACAAGTCAAATATGTGAATGCCCATGGATACCGCTTCGCTCTTTTCACCCCTCACCGTGCGCGGGGTCACGCTTGCCAACCGTATCGTCATGTCACCCATGACTCGCGGCTTTTCGCCGAACGGATTGCCCGGTAGTGACGTCGCCGCCTACTACAAGCGGCGTGCGCAGGGCGAGACAGGCCTGATCATCACAGAAGGCGTCGGCGTCGATCACCCCGCGGCGCTCGGCGAGGCCGGACTCGGAGAAAATTCGATTCCCATGCTCGCCGGAGAGGAATCAGTTGCCGCGTGGCGACGCGTGACGGACGAAGTTCACGCTAGCGGCGGAATCATCTTTCCTCAGTTGTGGCATATGGGACCCATGAAAGAGGCGAATACGGGCCCCTTCCCGGCCGCCTCGCCACTGCGCCCATCGGGACTGTGGGGACCGGAAGGACGAACGACATCGCTCAACGCAAGTTACATGGAGCGCGTCATGCCGCCAACGCGCCCGATGACCGATGCCGAGATCGCGGACGTCATTGCAGCCTATGGTCGAAGCGCGCGCTATGCGACGGCCGCCGGCTTCGACGGCATCGCGATTCACGGAGCTCACGGCTATCTGATCGACGCTTTTTTGTGGGCGGAAACCAATCAACGCACGGATCGATGGGGCAAGGATCTCACGGCGCGCAGCCGCTTTGCCGCCGAAGTTGTCCGCGCAATCCGCGAAGCGATCGGCGCGACGATGCCGATCTCGTTCCGCTTCTCCCAGTGGAAGCAGCAGGATTTCCGCGCGCGTCTCGCCAACGACCCGCACGAACTCGAGCACATTCTCGCGCCGCTCGCGGATGCTGGCGTCGACATCTTCGAGGCGAGCACCCGCTATTTCAACCGGGCGGAATTCGCGGGCTCAGAGATGAATCTCGCCGGTTGGGTGAAGAAGGTAACCGGCAAGCTTTCGATGACCGTTGGTGGGATCGGCATTAACAAGGGCTACTACGATTCAATGGCCGGGGCCGCGACATCGGCGCAGCCCGACCTCACTGCCCTGCTCGATCGTTTCTCACGCGGCGAGTTCGATCTTGTTGGCGTGGGACGCTCGCTTCTACATGATCCGAACTGGGCGCGGCGCGTACGGCTTGGCGAGCCGTTCCTCGGGTTCAGCAACGACTCGCTCGCACACCTCAGCTGAAACGCGATTTGCAGTCGGCGCCGTTGACTCCGGCGTCAACTGCTATTTCCGGTTCGGGATCTTTACGTACGCCCGGTGACAGGAATCAACGCACCGGTCACCCCCGACGCGGCGCCAGACGCGAGAAAGAGAATCACCTCGGCAATTTCTTCAGGCCGTACCCAGCGGGAAAAGTCAGCGTCGGGCATATCCTTGCGGTTCGGTGGCGTATCGATGATGCCTGGCAAGATAGCGTTGACGGTAATGGAACGGCCTTTGAGTTCTTCGGCCAGCGCCTCAGTCAAACGCATCACCCCCGACTTCGAGGCCGCATACG
The DNA here is from genome assembly GCF_902833905.1 of Paraburkholderia tuberum STM678. GTDB lineage: Bacteria > Pseudomonadota > Gammaproteobacteria > Burkholderiales > Burkholderiaceae > Paraburkholderia > Paraburkholderia tuberum. The sequence continues at coordinate 36,729 of NZ_CADFGP010000008.1, forward strand.
CTCCCATGCCCGCGCCCGCCTTCAGCGCAGCGCCGGCTCCAATATTGATGATGCGTCCGCCCTCCGCGCTGTCGGCAATATGGTCGAGTGCCGCTTTCGACGCAGTCGCCGCCGTGCGCACGTTCGTCCGGTACATCAGATCCCAGGTGTCGAGACTGCCGTCCGCCAGCGTTTCCCAGCGAAAGCCTCCCGCTACATTGACGATCGCATCGAGCCTGCCAAGCTGCTCGACGACCGCGGAAAGCGCCGAGCGCGCCGCATCGAGATCAGTCAGCTCGACGCCTCCTCGCCACCAGGAAGCGTGCAGCTGCTCCGCGCTCGCGTTCTCCGGTTCCAGCGCCTTGTCGATCAGCGCGACCTTCCAGCCGTTCTCGGCAAACACGCGACCAACCGTGCGCCCAAGCGTGCCGAATCCGCCCGTTATCGCCACTACCCGTTGCATGTGCATCTCTCCCTCGCCGCGCCCGGCGCCGCCTGTACCGCTGGCGCCGGACACTGTAAAAGCTCAACGTCCCTTGAACACCGGCTCGCGTTTCTCGCGAAACGCGTTGACCGCCTCTTGATGGTCTTCCGTCAGGTTCGACAGCGCCTCGTATGCAATCGACGCGTCGAGAATGGCATGCGCAAGTTGCTTCAGGCCGATGTTGATCGACGCCTTGGTCCACTGGATGGCGCGCGAAGCGCCGTTTGCGAGACGCTTCGCCATCGCGTCGACCACCGCATCCAGCTGGTCGGCCGGTACGGCATGATTGATGAGACCCAGTCGTGCCGCCTCTTCCGCGGTGACGAGATCCCCCGTCAACAGGTATTCCTTGGCCTTCGCATAGCCCACGAGCTGCGGCCAGATCACCGCGCCGCCATCGCCCGCCACGAAGCCGACTTTCACGTGCGGATCGCCAATCTTTGCATGATTGGCCGCGTAGCTCAGATCCGAGAACAGCGCGATCGTCGCGCCGAGACCAATTGCATGACCGTTGATCTTGGCGATGACCGGCTTCGGACAATCCAGCATCGAGAAGACAATTTTCTTTGCACGCTGCATGCCTTCGAGGAACAGCGTGGGGTTGTCGATGACCTGCTGCATATGCTCGATATCGCCGCCCGCGCTAAAAGCCCGCCCTGCGCCCGTCAACACCACGACACGGGTCTCAACGTCCTCGGCGACATCCAGAAAAAGCCGTGACATCTCAATGTCCATTTGCTCGTCGAACGCGTTCAACGTTTCCGGGCGGTTGAGCGTAACGGTCAAGACGCCGCCTTCGCGTTCGAGCAATAGCGCCTGATAGTCCGAAATATTCATGGCTAACCTGTTCATAATGAAGAAATCGCGCGGGACCGACAGACCTTCTGCCGCCGTCGACCGGTGCAAGGCCGATTACACGTGCAGCGGAATGAACCGGCGGCCGTTGTCGTACATGATCTTGCGCGTGTCTTCTTCCGAGAGCTCATTGCATGCTTCCGACGCGAAGTCCTTCGGTTCGGGCACGCCTTCCGCGTGCGGATAGTCGGAGCCCATCAACAGGAAGTCCGACGATCCCGTTTGAGCGATGATCTGGGCGATGTCGTCCTCCGGATACGCGACCACGAAGACATTTTCCTTGAAGATCTGGCTCGGGCGTTTCTTCAGCTGACCGCACGGCCAGTAGCCATTCTTCGCCATCCCCCGACACTTGTCCATTTTGACGAGCAGCGAAGGCACCCATTCGGCACCGTTTTCGGCGCTGCACAGCTTGACCCGCGGGAAACGCTCGAAGAAGTTGTAGAAGATGAACGACGACAGCGTTTCCATGACCGGCCGCTCGCCGTAACCGTGCATCCAGACAAAGGCGGTCTGACGCTGGCGCGACTGCTGCACGGGCTCGCCCCACACCGCCATATGATCCTTCATGTAGATCGCTTCCGACACATGGAAGGTGACGCGCACGCCCGCTTCGTTGAGGACCGACCAGAACGGATCGAAGTACGGATCCGCAGGTGCACGGCCATTGAACGGCCCCATCGGCATCAGGATCACCCGCACACCGTTCGCAACCAGCCACCTGGCCTCGGCGACAGCCGCATCGAGATCGTCGAGCGTGACGACCGGCGTCGTGTAGATGCGGTCTTTGTAGTTGAAGCCCCAGTCGTCGAGCATCCACTGGTTATACGCATGCAACACCGCATTTGCCGCAACGGGCTCGTTGAGGTAGGAAATACACGCGACCATTTCGCCGATGTACATCGTGCAGGCTTCAACACCGAAATCGTCCATCTTCTTAAGGCGCGCGTCGCGGTTGAACATGTCCGGCGTCGGCGACACCCGCATATCGACGTTATCCTTGCCATCCTTCATCGCGCGCAGCCATTCATGCAGCTTGCCCGGCGGCGGAACGTGCCCATCGGCCGATGTGTAGCCCTCGCTGATTTCCACCTTCCGGTCGCCCACATACATGCAGCGGTTGCCGTCTGCCGTGACACGGCTGGTAAACGACCAGTCCTTCCTGAACTTCTCGGGCAAATGACGGTTGAACGCGTCCTCGACTTCGTAGAAGTGCGTGTCGGCGTCGTAGATCTTCCCTTGATACGTTTGCATGGTCTCGCTCCTGATTGTGGGGAGCGCTTCAGAACGTGCGCCCTTGAGAGAAGTATGGGGTCAAGCCATCGACCAAAAAACTTTCATATCGAACTCGAAAACGTCGATATCGATTTGATATCGGGCGGTGGCCTCGCGATCCTTGCGGTCGGCATCGAACTCTCCAAAAACATCAATACGAACGCCGTTCGTATATAAGTATAATCGAAACGAAGACACGCAACCGGAGACGTTTATGCAAGCCGAAGTACTCTCCCAGCCGGCACACCGAGCGCAACCCGTGGCGGGTCCACCGCGCGGGTTCACGATGGCGATCCTGCTTGCCGCGGTAGCGGCCTCGTCCGGCATCACCGTCATCTACACCGTGCTGGTCACGCTCTACAAGGCTTTTCCTGCATCGAACTCCGTGAGCTGGACCGTCACCGCGTACTGGCTCGGCTCGGCCGTCTTTGCCGCCGTGAGCGGGCGACTCGGCGACCTGTTGGGTTACCGCCGCATCCTGCTCGTGGTGATGTCGGTCGCTGCGGCCGGCGCAGTCGTGGCCGCATGCGCGACCGATGTCGGCATGCTCGTCGCGGGGTGTGCGATGCAATCGATCGCGGCAGGCATTACGCCACTCTCCATCGGGCTGGTCCGTGAGAATCTGCCACCCGCCAGGCTGCCTGCCGCGGTGGGGTTGATCAGTGCAGCAGGCATGGTGTCGGCGGGGCTGATCTACATCTGCGCGGGCGTTGTCGTGGATCACTATTCGTGGCAGGGCGGCTTCTGGTTCAAAGTCGCGCTTTGCGTCGTGGCCGTCGCGGCGGTACGCGCGTGGGCACCGCCGTCGCCACCGAATCCCGGCGTACGGATCGACTACATTCGAGGTCTCGCGTTCGCTCCGGCACTTTGCGCCATCCTCTTCGCCGTGCAGCAAATCCGCACGTGGGGGCTCGGCGATCCGCGGCTGTGGGGCTTGATCGCTGGCGGGATGATCGTGCTCGGACTCTGGGCACGCCATCAACACGAGGCGCGTCATCCGCTCATCAATGTGCGTCTGCTGAAGAGGCGCGAAGTCGTGTTGGCCAATGCATGCATGGCATTCCTCGCGGCAGGCGCCATGCAACTAGGACAGGTCTTCTCGCTGCTCGCCCAGCAACCTGCCGGCACGCACGCCGGATTCGGGTTGAGCGCGACGGCGGCCGGATTACTGATGTTCAGCGTCAACATCGTCGCGCTGGTCGCGAGCCCATGGAGCGGCCGGGTTGCGGCCCGCTACAAGGCCCGGCCCGCTGCCTTGATTGGCATGCTCATACTGGCCTTGGGCTGGGCCTCGCTGATCGTGCTTCATCGCAGCCTGCTGCTCTTCGTTCCAGGTGCGGTGCTGTGCTCGTTCGGCCTCGCCTTCGCAAGCACGGCGCTGTACAACCAGATCGTGGAAGCGACGCCTGCACATCAGACAGGCGAGGCAACGGGCATGCTCTACGTTTTCTTCTCGTGTTTCTTCGCGGTAGGCGCCCAGGCGGTATTTGCGCTGCTGCGCAGCGCGACGGCGGGACACGACGGTGCATCGTTTCCGGCCGAGAGTGGCTATGTTTCGGTATTCGTCTACATCGCCTGCAGTTCGATCGCCGGACTGCTGGTCGCCTTCATGCTGCCGAAGCGTCGTACACACTGACGGTCGTTGCGACCGATCCGTGGCGCGCGGGTACGACGCTTCTTCGACCGCACCGCGACCGCGGCGCATTGAAGCACCCGCTTCACTGCGCCGCCGGCCGACTGGCGAGTCACTCCTCGTCTGCCTGACCCAACGCAGACGCCCGCTGGGCGACTCTGATCATGTTCTCTTCGAGCCGGTGACGTTCGCGGTCGAAGCGTTCGAGCGGCGCACCAATTGCCATCGCCGCGATGACATTGCCATTCGGTCCGAAGACCGGCGACGACACGCCGGCCGAATCCGGCAGTAGTTCACCGCGACTCACCGACAGGCCGCTTTCGAGGATGTGGTCGAGTTCGTCACGCAACGCCTTCTTCGTTGCGATCGTTTGCGGGGTGCGGCGCTCCAATTTGACCGTCTTCATGTAGTCGGTAACGAAAGCGTCCGGTGCGTGGGCGAGCAGCACGCGGCCCGCAGCCGTGCAATAGAGCGGGCGACGCAAACCGATGTGCATTGAATAGCGCACCGATTGCTCGCTCTCGATCACGTCGACATAGGTGATCTCTTTGTGTTCGACGTCAAGGACACCGACATACACGGTTTCATTGGTGCTCTTCGAGAGATCCACCAGGAACGGGCGCAGTATCTTCGAAAAATTCCACGCGGCCATCACGCCTGCCGACAACCGGAAGATCGACGGTCCCAGGCGATAGCGGCCTACGTCGTGCATCAAGTACCCTTCCGCCACCAGAGGTCGCAGCAGATTGAGCAGGCTGCTCTTCGGTGACTCGAGAGCGACATTCAGTTCTGCTAGCGACATCCCGTCCGGAGACTTCGCCAGCACATCGAAAATTCCGAGGAGTCGGGTCAGCGAGCGCGGCCCGCTGACGTCCCGGTCCGCCGGCGCTGAGGTCTCTTTCAACATGATTTTCCCCATGAATTGACTGTATCGATTATACGTGAACTATTCACATAGTTTTACATCGATCAAAATTTGGCACACTTTTACACCACCCGAATTCGGGAATACGCCAGGGCGCTCCCTCACACAGCTTGATATATATTTGAACATCGTTCGCAAATCTGAAATGCAGAAGCATCATCTTCCAGACCATTTACGCAATACGCTCGCGCGTCGAACAGCAACATCAACCTTCACTTCTGGATTCACTCATGTACACGAAAAAACTGGCAGAAAAGGTCGCCATCGTGACCGGAGGCGGCCAAGGCGTTGGACTCGGCATCGCCCTGGCGCTTGCCACCGAGAGGGCGAGTCTGGTCCTCACTGGTCGCACGGAGGCCAAACTCGCGCGGGCTGCTGAGGAACTGAGCGCCCTCGGTTCGCAAGTGCTGGTTGTGCCCGGCGATACGCGCAATCGTGCCGACGCCGTGCGGACAGTCGAGCTTGCCGTCGAGCGATTCGGACGTGTGGACGCACTCATCAACAATGCCCAAAGCAGCAGCCCGGGGGTACCGCTCGAGTCCGTTACCGACGATGACTGGAGCAACACGCTCGAATCGGGCTTGTACGGCACGCTGTATTTCATGCAGGCCGCATTGCCGCGGATGAAGTCGCAGGGCCGCGGCGCCATCATCAACTTCGGCTCGCGCACCGGCATCGAAGGCCTCAAGGGATTCGGCGCGTACGCCGCAACCAAGGAGGGCATTCGTGGGCTCTCGCGTGTTGCCGCGCGCGAATGGGGCGTCTACGGCATTACCGTCAACGTCATTTGCCCGGCAGCGCTCACACCTGCCGCCGAAGCCTACCTCGAAGCCAATCCTCAGGAACGCACTCGCTATCTCTCTGAAATTGCGCTTGGCCGCTTCGGCGATCCTCAGCGCGATATTGGACGAACAGTTGCATTTCTATGTAGTGACGACGCTAATTTCATAACCGGGCAGACTATCAGTGTGGACGGCGGACAGTCAATGCTCTAGTGCGTCTGTTTGAACACGGTGCAACATATGAAACGTCCAGTTGCATTATCGCGAGCCTCGATCCGAGGAGTGAGCTTCCCGCCGGGCGCGTACCACGAAGCTTGAAGAGCGATCAGGCGTTTCTCCTCTCACACTCTTCGCGAGAGCGTGTGCGCCCACGGCGGTGTACGCGTCGTCGGGATAGCTCGCGCCGGCGCCCGCGTTTCCGCGGGTATTCCGATGTGCATCAAAGAACCTCTGATTACATAAGCGTGATACGAAAATACCGACGAGGCCGCTACGGGATGCGGCAATCATTCAACCGTCGAACGAAAAGCGCGTCCAGGCAAGTTGCGCGTCGCAGGCTTTGCCCTTTCTATAGAATTTTCTTTTCGCGCAGGATATCGATATCCGACTGCGACATACTCAGCACATCACGCAGCACGTCGTCCGTATGTTGTCCGAGCATCGGCGGCGCCCCGTACGAATCGATAGGCGTGCCCGACATCTTGACCGGGTTGGCGACCATCCGAACCGCCTTATCCGTGAGCGGGTGCGCAACTTCGACGCACATCGCGCGTGCCTGCACATGCGGATCTGCGAACACCTGCTCCAGATTGTTGATCGGTCCGGCCGGCACCCCGGCGGCGTCGAGTGCTGCGAGCAGTTCATCGCTCTGCCATTGAAGGATCAGCGGCTCGAACACTTCGCCCAGCGCGCGACGATTCTTCACGCGCAGCGCAATCTCGCTGAATCGTGGATCGCTGACTAGCTCGGGGTGCCCCAGAACGTTACACATCCGCGCGTATTGCTCGTTGTTGCCCGCCACGATCATGATGTCGCGATCGGCGCAGCGGAACATGCGGGACGGCATACCACCGTTGCCCTCGGTACCGCGCCGAATGGGAATCTGGCCGGAAACGAGATACTGGCTTGCATAGTGCGATGTGGCAGCAATCATCGCGTCCAGCAACGCCAGGTCGATGTACTGCCCCTGCCCGGTACCGCCTTGCGCCGCGTCGCGATGATAAAGCGCTGCGATGATCGCCGAAGCGGCGTACTGACCACACAGGATGTCCGCAAGACTGGGCCCGGTTTTCATTGGGCCGCCGCCCGGCACGTCGTCGCCGTTTCCGGTCACGCTCATCAGGCCACCCATCGCCTGGAAAATCGAGTCGTAGCCGGGGCGCGGGCTATACGGTCCGGTCTGACCGAATCCGGTTATCGAACAGTAGATCAGGCGCGGATTGACCAGCTTTAGGCTGTCGTAGTCGAGCCCGTAACGCTTGAGGTCGCCAACCTTATAGTTCTCGATCAACACGTCGCAGTGCGCCGCCAACGAGCGGATCAGCGCCTGGCCTTCGGCCGTGGAGATATCGCACGTGATCGACTTCTTGCCTCGGTTCGCGCTGATAAAAAACGTCGACTCGCGCGTGACCTTTCCCTCCCGATCCATCAGGAACGGGGGGCCGAATTGCCGCGAATCGTCGCCCTTGCCCGGACGCTCGACCTTGATGACCTCCGCGCCGAAATCCGCCAGCATCTGAGCCCCCCAAGGCCCCGCGAGAATGCGGCTCAGGTCGAGTACGCGAACACCCGCCAATGCGCCTTTTGTCATAGCAAACGGTCCCCTTGAATTCACACCGGCTGCGCCGGAAGCCTTGCATCAGCGTCCGACGAACTTCGCCGTACGTTTTTCGATGAAGGACTGAACGCCTTCCTTCGCGTCTTCAGTGTTGTAGAGAAACTGCTGGGTCGACTGAATCGTCGCGTAAGCATCCTGCCAGCCTTGTCCCAGCGAAACGCGCGCGTTCTGCATCGTGGCCTGCACGGCTAGCGGTGCCTGTGCCGCGATTCGCTCGGCGATCGCGAGCGCCCGGTCGAACTCCTGCCCCGCAGGCACGACATCCTGCACGAAGTTCATGTGCCGTGCCTCGTCTGCGGTGAATTCATCGCCGGTAAGCAGTACCTTCATTGCGTTGCCCCAGCCGGCTCGCTGCACCATGCGAAACGTCGCACCACAACCTGCCATGATCCCCCGCTTGACTTCAAGCTGGGAGAAACGGCAGTTGTCGGCCGCAACAGCCACTTCCGATGCAAGCATCAATTCGACCGCGACCGTGAAGCAGATTCCCTTCAGCGCAATGACGACCGGCTTGGTACGCAGCGGCGCGCGCAAGTTGAACGGATCGACCTCGCCTTCAGGAAGCAGCGGTTTCCCTTCGCGGCGCAACGGCGCGACCTTTGGCATGTCGAGCCCTGCCGTAAAGTGATCGCCTTCGGCGTATACCAGCCCGCAAAAAATATCGCTGCTCTTCTCGAGCTGCGTGTAAGCCATGGCAAGCTCTCCGAACATTTTCGGCGTGAAACCATTGCGCTTTTCCGGCCGGTCAATGCCCATCAAGAGCAGGTTCCCACGCTGCTCAACGCGAATCTGTCCGTCCTCGTGACGAGTGGTCATGCAGTGTCTCCTCGCGGTGTTTTCCGTTAGCAATTCTGACCTCGCGCTCAATTGACAAAGCGGGGTCACACATTCAGAATCATAAACGTCGTTCATAAAATTGGCAACGCACGATACGCTCCGACGCTGCCGCGCGGCGCACCGCAGACATGCAAATCATCGGCGAGCAGGCCCCATTCGGGCCTAGGTGTTCACCCTCATTCGTTCAAGGAAGAACCATGGCCTACGAGACGATCGTCGTCGAAACGCACGGAAAAACCGGCTTGATCAGGTTGCACCGTCCGCAAGCCTACAACGCACTGAACAACCAGCTGATGGATGAGCTGACGGCGGCACTCGACGAGCTCGAAACCGACCCCGCCATCGGCGCCATCGTGATGACCGGTAGCGAAAAGGCGTTCGCCGCCGGCGCCGACATCAAGATGATGAACGAATGGACGTACATGGACGTGTACAAGAATCAGTTCATCACGTCGAACTGGGAACGCACGTCGCGTTGTCGCAAGCCGGTCATCGCCGCGGTCGCGGGTCTTGCGTTAGGCGGAGGCTGCGAGCTGGCCATGATGTGCGACTTCATTCTTGCCGCCGACAACGCCCGTTTCGCCCTGCCCGAAATCACGCTCGCGACCATTCCCGGCGCCGGCGGCACGCAGCGCCTTACGCGCGCGCTCGGCAAATCGAAGGCGATGGAAATGATCCTCACCGGCCGCGAGATGGACGCCATTGAAGCCGAACGATGCGGCCTCGTGAGCCGCATCGTGCCCGCCGACACGCTCGTCGAGGAAGCGTTGAAAACGGCCGACGAGATCGCGCGATACTCGCAACCCGTCGTAGCGATGGCCAAAGAGTGCGTCAACCGCGCCTACGAATCGAGCCTGGCAGAAGGCATCCTGTTCGAGCGGCGTATGGCGTATTCGACCTTCGCCACAGAAGATCGAAAGGAAGGCATGGCGGCCTTCGCCGAAAAGCGCAAACCCCAGTTTCGCGATTGTTGAATTGCTCAAAAGCGCCACGCTGTCGTGGCGAACAAAGCCCGCCAGGTCACGCGCGTCACGCGCATTTCTCTGGCACCCATACTTCCTATCCAGGCTACAGGCGCGCGATGAAACCGTATGTCAATCGCATTACTGAATTACTCGGCATTCAATATCCCCTCATTCAAGGCGGCATGCGCTGGGTGGCGCGAGCCGAACTGGCGGCGGCCGTGGCCAATGCGGGCGGTCTCGGCTTCATCTCCGCACACACCCATGCAAGCGCCGATGCACTCGCGCGCGAAATCGACAGGGTGCGTTCGCTCACCGACAAGCCCTTTGGAGTCAACCTGACCGTTCTCGGCGCCAATGTCGGTCTCGACTATGACGCGTATGTGCGCACGATCGTGTCTCAAGGCGTCCAGGTCGTCGAGACAGCAGGCAGCAATCCGGCGAAATACATCGCCGAGTTCAAGGCGCAGGGCGTCAAGGTCGTGCACAAGTGCGTGACGGTTCGCCACGCGATGAAGGCCGAATCGCTCGGCGCGGACGCCGTCAGCATCGACGGGTTCGAATGCGCGGGGCACCCTGGCGAAGACGACATCCCTGGACTGATCCTGATTCCCGCCGCCGCCGACAAGCTGAAGGTGCCGATTCTCGCGTCCGGCGGCTTTGCCGATGGGCGCGGGCTGATGGCGGCTCTCGCGCTCGGCGCGGACGGCATCAACATGGGAACCCGATTCATGCTCACGCAGGAGTCCCCCGTCCACCCTGCGATCAAGCAACGGCTGCTGGAAGCGAGCGAGCGCGATACGGTGCTGGTTGGCCGCTCGATCGGCGATTCAAGCCGGGTGGTCAGGAACAGCGTGAGTCTCGCCGCGCTCGAACTCGAGCGCGCCGGCAACGTGACGCGCTCGGACCTCTACGCGCTGACCGGAGCACAGCGCTGGATGGACGCATTCGTGACAGGAGAAGTGGAAGGCGGCGCCTTCCCCGCCGGTATCGTGACCGGCCTCATTCACGACTTGCCGACCTGTGCGGAATTGATCGGTCGCATCGTGAAGGAAGCCGCCGCGATTGCGCAACGCCAGCTCGGCTTCGGCGCTGCTCTGGCATGAAACTGACCGGCCTTCGCGTCGTGGACCTGTCGCAATTCATGCCGGGTCCGTTCCTCGCCGCCAACCTCGCCGATCACGGCGCGCACGTCGTCAAGATCGAACCGGTCACCGGCGACCCCACCCGCGGCGCACCCGGCACCGACGGCGCGTTCTTCGCCGCGATCAACCGCGGCAAGCGCAGCATCGCGCTCGATCTGAAACATCCGGACGCACGCGAGGTCGCGCTCAAGCTGATGAACGAGGCCGACGTCGTGATCGAATCGTCGAGGCCGGGCGTGGCCGCTCGGCTTGGCATCGACTACGACACGATCAGCCGGACGAACCCGGGAGTCGTTTATTGTGCGATTACCGCATTCGGCCAAACCGGCCCGCTCTCTCAATTGCCCGCACACGATCCGGTAGTTCAATCGCTTGCAGGCACGCTGCCGCGCGATGGCCGGGGGATCCCAATTGCCACGGGGCCGTCGCTCGCCGCGCTGGCCGGTTCATTGACAGCGTTGTCCGCCGTGTTGATGGCGCTGCTGCGCGCGCGGGAAACGGGGCGCGGCGACTACATCGACATGGCGCTTTTCGATGCGGCGCTCACCTCGCAGCCGTATCTGAGCGGCCGCTTGCTCAACGCGCCGGACAGCCAATTGCGAGGGCCGACTGAAGGCGACAGCGGGCTCGCGTTGCTCGACACCTATGAGACCGCCGATTCGAAGTGGCTCTGCCTGGGCGGCCGGGAACACAGCTTCGCAACCAACCTGCTGACACCACTCGGCCGTCCGGATCTCGTCGCCGACGCGATCGGCCCAGCCGGTGAGGGCCAGATACGCGTCCGGGCGTGCCTGACGCAAATCTTCCTGACTCGCACACTCGATGAATGGCTCTGCTGGTTCGAAGGCCGAAACATCAGTGTGGCGCCGGTGCTCTCGTTCGCCGAAGCGCTCGACCATCCGCAAGCGCACGAGCGCGGGATGGTCCAGACGGATCCGTCCGGACGCAACCACGTTGCAAGCCCGATTCACTTCCGTTTGGAGCCTGGGTCGCCACCGCTCGCCGTTCCACACCTTGGCGAGCACACAGAACTCGTGCTGCGGAGCATCGGCTACAGCGCCGAACGGATCGCGGAACTCGTCGCGACAGGCGCAGTACGGGGGCAGCACGACGAAGCCCAGGCCCTTGCGCAACCCGCCACCTGACGCAAACCACACCATGCCCTTACAGCTAGAGGCGGACGCCGTCGATTTCGCGTCCATCATCCGCCCCGGCGATACCGTCGCATGGGGCCAATCGAACGCAGAGCCCCTTGCGCTCACGCGCACTCTACTTCAGCAGCGGCACAGCATCGGCGCGTTCCGGGTCTTTCTCGGCGCCGGCAACTACGACACGTGCCGGCCTGAGCACGCGGACTGCATCGATTTCGTTTCGTACTGCGGGAGCGGCTCCAACCGCGCACTGGCCAAGGCTGGCGCGCTTGATATCCTGCCCTGCCATTATTCGCAGTTGCCGGAGATGATGGAGTCGGGTCAGCTATCGATCGACGTCCTGCTACTGCAGTTGGCGCCACCCGATGCGCACGGCCGCTACAGCTTGTCCGTCGCGCATGAGTATCTGATCCCGGCGCTCGAGCGCGCGCGCGTCATCATTGCGGAAGTCAACGAACAGGCACCCTGGACTTACGGCGAGCGATATCTTCGCGACGACGACCTCGACTTCATTGTCCCGACGTCGCGCGCTTTGCCCGAGAGTTCGCCCAGCGCCGTCAGCCCGACGGAGCTGGCGATTGCACGGCACACGGCCGGTTTGATCGAAGACGGCGCCACCATTCAAGTCGGCCTCGGCGCGATTCCAGAAGCGATCCTTGCCTGCCTCGGCGACCGGCGAGACCTTGGCATCCATTCCGGCACGATCGGGGACAAAGTCGCCGATCTGATGGAAAGCGGCGTGATCAACAATGTGCGCAAGACCATCGACACGGGCAAGACCATTGCTGGCGTGATGATGGGGGGTCGCCGCATACACGAGTTCGCGCATCGAAACGACGCCGTGCAGTTTCGTTCGACCCGCTACACGCACGATCCGAACGTGCTCGCAAGCATCGACCGCTTCGTCGCCATCAACTCGGCGGTCGAGGTCGATCTGAGTGGCCAGATCAACGCCGAAATTGCCGGTGGCGTGTATGTGGGCGCGGTGGGCGGCGCGCTGGATTTCCTGCGCGGCGCGCGGCGCTCGCGTGGCGGCGTTCCTGTCATCGCATTGCCGTCCACAGCGGGCAAGGGCGCGACCCGCATCGTCGCGTCGTTGAACGGACCGGTCAGCACGCCGCGCAGCGACGCCGCCATCGTGGTGACCGAATACGGCGTGGCCGATCTGCGCGGCCTGACGCTGCGCCAAAGGCGCGAACGCATGCTGGCAATCGCCCATCCGGACCATCGCAGCGCTCTCGATCAGATGGCGGGCGTCCCGCCTTCCAATCGCTTAAGAAGCGCGACGCTCGTCGGCTGATTGCAACCGCACCCGAATCAGAACTTCAAACTTTGCAAGGAAACGTCCAATGAAACGCGCGGCAATTGTCTCCCCTGTACGAACGCCCGTCGGCACCTTTGGCGGTAGCCTGCGCGGCGTTTGCGTCGAAGATCTCGGCGCGCTCGTTGCGAATGAAACGATCCGGCGCGCAGGACTCGATCCCGCTCGCATCGACGACGTCGTCTTCGCGCAATCGTACGCAAACAGCGAAACACCTTGCGTGGGCCGCTGGATTGCGCTGCAGGCGGGCCTGCCCGTGGAGGTGCCGGGCATGCAGCTTGACCGACGTTGCGGCGGCGGCCTGCAGGCGCTCGTCACCGCCGCGATGATGGTGCAGACCGGCGCCGCCGACGTGGTGTTGGCCGGCGGCGTGGAAAGCATGAGCAATATCGAGTACTACAGCACGGACATGCGCTGGGGCGCACGGTCGGGCTCCGTCCAGTTTCACGACCGGCTCGCGCGGGGCCGCGAGCGCTCACAGCCGGAATCGCGCTTCGGCTTTATCTCCGGCATGATCGAGACCGCGGAAAATCTGGCCACCGACTATGGCATCAGCCGCGAGGCCGCCGACGAGTTCGCGCTGCGCAGCCATCAGCGCGCGGCCGCCGCATGGGAGTCCGGCCATATGGCCGAAGAGGTCGTGGCGGTCAGCGTTCCTCAGAAAAAAGGCCAGCCGCTTCTGTTTTCCAAAGATGAAGGATTCCGCGCCGACGCCAGCATGGAAAGCCTCGGCAAGCTTCGCGCGTTGATGCCGGGCGGCACAGTCACCGCAGGCAACTCCAGCCAGCAAAACGATGCCGCTGCCGCTTGCCTCGTCGTCGCGGAAGACCGCCTCGAAGCGCTCGGACTCGAACCCATGGCCTGGCTGACCGGCTGGGCCGCAGCCGGATGCGAGCCATCACGCATGGGCATTGGGCCCGTGCCCGCAGTGCGGAAGCTGATGACGCGCATCGGGCTTACGCTCGAGCAGATGGATCTTGTCGAAGTAAACGAAGCATTCGCGTGTCAGGTGCTGGCAGTCCTCAAAGGCTGGAACTGGCACGATACCGACCGGCTCAACGTGAACGGCTCTGGCATATCGCTGGGCCATCCGATTGGCGCAACGGGCGTGCGCATCATGACAACGCTGTTGCACGAGTTGACGCGCCGGAAAGGACGTTATGCGCTCGAGACCATGTGCATCGGCGGTGGCCAGGGTATTGCCGCCGTGTTCGAGCGCGCCTGATCCTGAGCGATGAAGCGCACGGCCTTGCGCCGTGCGCGCGCCCGCGCTCAGGCCTCCACTTCGAACATCACGAAGTCGGCCTTGGTCGCACCGCACTCGGGGCATGCCCAGTCATCCGGGATGTCTTCCCAGCGAGTGCCAGGCGCGATGCCCTCCGCGGGAAGTCCCGCTGCTTCGTCGTAGTAAAAACCGCAAAAAATGCATTGCCACTTTTTCATGATCGTCGATGAGTCGTTGAGGGTGGGGATACTTCAGGGCGCTACGTCCCAGACGAGCGGCAGATAGAGCATGCCGTTGACGGAGCCCGAGCCGCATCGGGGCTTGTCGCCCTCGCGAATGCGAAAATCGGGAATGCGTTTGAGCCACTCCTGGAGGAAAACCTTGATCTCCGTACGCGCAAGGAACGACCCCGGGCAGCGATGCGGGCCGTTGCCGAACGCTGCGTGCAGCACTGGCTTGCGCGTCAGGTCGACGGCGAGCGGATCGCTGAACTTGCGGTCGTCGAGGCCAAACAGGGAGTTCGGCAATTGAATCTGGTCACCCTTCCTGAACTGGATGCCCTTGTATTCCATGTCCTGCGTGATGAGCCGCGCGGTGTTCGCCACGCCAAAGCGACGAATCATCTCATCGACCGACGACACCATCAGATCGGGATTCTCGATCAGTTGCCTCCGGTGCGCCGGATTCTCCGCCAGAAAGCGCGCGATGAAACCCATCATCGACGCGACGGTATCGAGGCCGCCAAACAGCACGACGATAAACATCCCGAACATCCGCTCGGGGCTGATCGGCTTGCCGTCGATCTGCGCGTTGGCAATGAGGCTGACGAGATCGCCGCCCGCCTCTGCCTTGCGCTTCTCCACCCAGGTCGAGATATAGCCAATCAGCCGGTGCTGGGATTCGTTGCGCTGCTCGACGTTGCCGCGCACGGCCCATTCCGCCCATTCGAGCAATTGTCCTCGATCGCTCAACGGAAGATCGGCAAGACGCAGGAAAATCACGATCGGCAGGATCTTCGCGAACTCCGAAACGAACTCGCATTCGCCGCGTGGAGCGATTTCTTCCATCAGCTCGATTGCGAGGCTGCGCACGTCGCTTTCCAGCGAGGCGATAGCTTGCGGCAGGAAAGCGGGCGTAATCAGGTTGCGGTACGCGGTATGTTCGGGCGGGTCAAGCTCGAGCGGCACGAGCTGCGTCTCGTTGAGCGGCGGGATGTTGACACTGCGATGCGAAAAATGGGTGTGGTCCTTCTGCATCGCCTCGATGTCTTCGCCGCGCGTGGCGATCCAGTGGCCGCCATGGTACGGGGACCAGACGATATCGGGCCCGGTGTGCAGCGTCTTCCACGCCATATGAACATCGTCTTGCACGCCTGGCGGATTCATATAGTCGAAATCGACCACGAGTTCTCGCGGAACATGATCCGGCACGGTCCAGTCTTTCGTAGGGTTCATCTCGCGTCTCCTATCATTTGGTCGTCTTCGAATGGATCAATCGTCACACTTTGCATCAACGTGCCAGCGTTCATATTATGCAACGCCGTTCAGTTTTGATATTATACCGAAGCGAGCTTTTTTACATCAACGCCTATCGAACGGAGACAAGAGTGAGCGATTTCGTCAAGGACAAGGTGGTAGTGGTAACGGGTGCGGGTGCCGGCATCGGGCGCGATTTTGCGTTGCAATTCGCGGCGAACGGCGCAAAGGTCATCGTCAACGACCTGGGTCGCAACGCCGAATCCGGCCAGTTCGCCGCAGAGCGCGTCGTCGAAGAAATCAAGGAGGCCGGCGGGCAAGCGCTTGCCTCGACGGATAGCGTCGCTGAATGGGATTGCGCGCAGAAGATCGTGCAGGCCGCGCTGGACACGTTCGGCCGCATCGACTGTGTGGTCAACAACGCCGGCATCGTGCGTGACCGCATGTTCTTCAACATGAGCCTCGACGAGTGGAAGGCCGTAGTCGACGTGCATCTGAACGGGTCGTTTTTCGTGGCACGCGCGGCGGCTCCGCATTTCAAGGCACAAAACGGCGGCAGCTTCGTTCACATGACCTCCACCTCGGGTCTGATCGGCAACGTCGGACAGGCCAACTACTCCGCCGCCAAAATGGGGGTCGTCGGTCTGTCGAAGTCGATTGCCCTCGACATGGCGAAATTCAACGTGCGCTCGAACTGCATTGCGCCGTGGGCATGGACCGCAATGACGGCCTCGATCCCCTCGGAGACGCCTGAGCAAAAAGCACGCGTCGAAATTCTCAAGCGCATGGAATCGCGCAAGATCGCGCCGCTCGCGGTCTACCTTGCGTCCGACCAGGCCGCAAAGGTTTCGGGTCAGATCTTCGGCGTGCGCGCCAACGAGATCTACTTCTTCAACCAGATCCGCATGATCCGCTCGCTGCATCGCGACGGCGGCTGGACGCCCGAAGCAATTGCCGAGCAGGTCATGCCGGCGTTCGAATCGAGCTTCTTCCCGAACGTGCCGTCCATGGCGCTCACGCCCTGGGATCCGGTGTAAGCGATACCGTGTCACGCCCGCGCCACATGATGCGGTGGTGGCGCGGGCGGTGCGGCGCTCACCCGCCACACCACTTACCCTTCCTCTGAACCTCGCACGCTTTCAGACAAGCCAGCGATGCGTCTCGCCTTGAGCAATACCGGCAAGTCCACCATCCGTCCATCTACGGACACCGCCCCGCCTTCTGCCCGCTCATACGCGTCGACGATTCGCCGCGCCTTGGCAATTTCATTCCCACTCGGGCTGAACGCCGCATTGACCGCTGCAACCTGGCGCGGATGAATACATAGCTTCCCGCCAAAGCCCAGCGATCGCGCCTTCGACGAGTCGTGCGCGAGTTGTCGTTCGTCATCGATTGCCACGGTAACGCCATCCACGGGAGACTGAATGCCCGCTACGCGGGAGGCCAGCACAATACGCGAACGCGCGAGCAGCAGCGCGTCCCATGAACCGTCACAATCCAGATCGAGTTCGAAGTCAACCGAGCCGAATATGAGTCGCTCGACGCCGGGCGTGCGCGCCACGTCCAGTGCGTTCCGGACGCCCTCGGCAGATTCGATGATCGGCAATATGGGTTTCGCCGTTGCCGCCGCGACAGCGGCCAAAGCAGCCGGATTCTCGGCCTTGGGCAACACCACGCCATCGATACCATCGAACGCTGCGAGTGAGAGGTCCTGCTGGAACCACTGCGTACCCGCTCCATTGATGCGCAACAGTACGCGAACCGCCGATGCCGAAAATGTTCGTACCGCACCGGCAACACGTGCACGCGCCGACGTTTTGTCCACATCTGCGACAGCGTCCTCCAGGTCCACGATCACCGCATCGGCGCCTGCCGCGAGTGCCTTGGCGAATCGTTCGGGCTTGCTGCCCGGCACAAAAAGAAACGAACGCATAAGTCTCCCATTCAGCGTCAGGTCCGGCTACGGCGACCCCGCCAGCGGACCGGCTCGACGATCAGATCAGAACAGCCGTGGCTTCCATGCGCAACGATCCGTCGCTGCCGGCGATCCACAAGCTCACCTTGCTTTGGTCCGATTCGTGTTGCTTTCCGCAAACATAGAAAGGCGAAGTGTCCACCACCGGTTTGATCGCGCGGAACGAAAACGCTCCGACGCGCGCGCCCGGCAACTCCGATCCGAGCGAGTCCATCAGTAGCGTGGCGAGCAGCGGGCCATGCACGACGAGTCCCTCGTATCCCTCTGCGCCGATCGCGTAGGGCCGATCGTAGTGAATGCGATGACCGTTCAACGTAAGCGCTGAGTAGCGAAACAGCAGCACCGGATCGGGATTGACCTCGCGTGCCCATTGAGCGCCGATGGGCGCGGCCTGGAATGCTGCAGGCTTTTCGCTGGCAGCCGCATGATCGCGATACACGATATCCTGGCGCTCGACGATCGCAAGGCCAGCAGCGTCGCTGACCTCGTGCTTGACCTTCACGAACACGAGATCGCCGGTACGTCCATGCTTGTGCGCAACACTCTCGATGCATGAAAGACGCGTGATCGCGCTACCCGCTTTCAGCGGCCGTAGAAACTCGAGTTGACTGCCCGCCCACATGCGGCGAGGCAAATCGACCGGCGGCAGAAAGCCGCCGCGTTTCGGATGACCGTCCGCCCCCACCATCGACTGGCGATGAACCGGCAGAAAATAAAGCCAGTGCCACAACGGCGGTAAGTCATCGCCACGTGCTGAAGGCGCGTCATCGTGGTCAAGCATGGCGCTGAGCGCCGCAATCGGCGTGGAGGTGACCTGGTCCCGCACTTCCTCAGTGCGCCCAGTCCATTGCTGCAAATACTCGATATCCATGCGCATCGTGCCAATCACTTCAGATCCAGTGCGTCGCGAATCGCCGCAGCGATCGGAAGCAGCGGATCTTCTTCCGGCGTGGCCGGGTTGAACAGCTTGTTGTGGCAGATCGCGACGGCGAGCCCGGTATCCGGGTCCGCCCAGCCGATCGAATTGCCCTGCCCCGGATGGCACAAAGCGCGCGGCGAGCGTGCCGCCGTCACCGGCGGATGGTTGCCGCCGAACCAGAAGCCACCGATCGTGATTGGAATCGGAAAGCCGAACATCACCGGGTCGGGCTCCTCGCTATTGGCGCGTGGCGTGTTCAGCGTGGCGACGAGCTCCTTCGAGAGGATCCTCACGCCGTCCAACTCGCCGCCGCATGCCAGCATTGCCCAGAAGCGCGCCTCACTGCGCGCGTTGAAGATCCCGCCAACGCCCGCCACTTCCGCGCGCCGCACGTCCGGACGCTCGAACACTTGCGGCGCCAATGCGACCTGTGGCGGCATCGAGCGCAGGAACAGCGGCGGCAGGTATTCCGCGGGAACCGGCACCATTGCATCGGTGAGACGTGCGATGCGCGGCTCGACTTCGTCGGGAATGCCGATCCACAGATCGTCGATGCCGAGTGGCATCGCAATCTCCTCCCGGACAAAACGGCCCAGCGAGCGCTTCTTCGGATCGGCGCGTCGCACCAGTTCGCCAACGATCCAGCCGAACGTCATCGAGAGGTACAGCGTCTTCGTCCCCGGCTCCGCAAGCGGCTCAAGGTTGGCGATGGCGCTGGTCATCCACTGCCAGTCACACATCAGCTCCGGCGTGACGCCTTCGGGCATTTGCGGCACACACGCGCGATGAGTCAGCACATCGCGCACCGTCGTTTTCTGCTTGCCGTGGGCACCGTACTCTGGCCAGTAGCGTGTCACCGGCGCGTCGTATTCGATGAGCCCGCGGTCGGCCAGGATATGCAACGCGGTTGCTGCAACCGCCTTCGTCACCGAATACACATTGAACAGCGTTTCGCCGTCGACCGGACGGCCGGTGGACGGATCGGCCACGCCGCTCCATGCGTCGATCATGAGCTTGCCGTTCAGATAGGCCGCCACCTGCACGCCGACCTCACCGCCTTCCCGCGTGGCGTGGTCGAGCGCCTGCTGAACGATCGCGTTGCGCTCCGTTGATGCTTGCACTACCAAGGTCATATCGTGTCTCCCATTCGTGAACATTCGCGTTGACCGACTACGTCTTGCCGGACTGCGCGGCAATACCGGCGAGCCCTTCGAGCGCGAGCCCGTAGCCCAGTTCGTCGACCATGCGGCGCTTGAACGGCTGCGTGAAGACCGCGCGCGTGTATCGCAGCGTTTCGATCGGCTTCGCTGCGAGTTCGTGCGCCATTTGCCACGCACGTTCGAGCAAGGTGTCGTGCGCGACGACTTCGCCGACGACGCCGAGCTCCCACGCGCGCTGCGCCGTGATGCGCTCGCCGCTGAGAAGAAAGTAGCGGGCGCGGTTGTGGCCAATCAGCATCGGCCAGACGATCTGCACGCCGTCCGCCGGCACGACGCCGTGAACGAAGTGCGCCTGGTCCGAGATTTCGGCGCGACTGGAGGCCAGCACGATATCCGACAGCACGAGCAACTCGGCATGAATGAGTGCCGGCCCGTTGATCGCGCCGATCACCGGAACCGGAATGTCCAGCAGTTGCATCAGCAGGTCCTGCCCCTCGCGCTGCAGGCGCGGCCAGCCTTGCGCAAGCGGCTCCGCCGGCAACTCGGCGTCATTCATCGCGTCGCAGAACGAATCGCCGGTGCCGGTCAGGATGACTACGCGATTATCGAGGTCGCGTGCGATCTGGTAGAACGCCTCGCCTAGCTGGCTGTGAATGCTGCGATCGAGCGCGCCCCACTTGAGCGGGCCGCCATCGGTATGCAGGCGCACTTGCAAAACACCGTCGCGTCGCTCGAAGTCGATGTTCGTAAAGCGCCCGCTGTAGTCTTCAAGGCGGCTCATCGCGCGTCCTCCAGGATCAGGCCGGCGGCGCGCCATGCCATCGCCATCATGGGGCCATTCGTGTTGCCGGAGATCATCGTGGGTGTTATGGAGAGATCCATCACGCGCAGGCGTTCGACACCGCGCACGCGCAGCCGCGAATCGAGCACGGCAAGCGTGTCCGATCCCATTTTGCAGGTACCGCAAGCGTGATAGCCGGATTGGCCTTCACGCCGGTAGAGGTCGAGAATCTCGTCATCGGTCTGGACGGCGGGGCCTGGGCGCGTCTCCCCTGCCAGCAGGCTGGCAAGCGGCTCGGCGGCCAGCACGCTGCGCATGAACCGGAATGCGTTGACAGCCATCTGCCGGTCGTACGGATCGGCAAGGTAGTTCGCGACGACTTCGGGCGGCACGCGGGGGTCCGCGGACTGGATCCTGACGTGCCCTTCGCTGCGCGGGCGCAGCGGGTAGCTGAAGAGCTGCATGCCTGGGAACGACTCGAACGCGTAACCGGCCGCGCCGAAATCCATCGAGTACGGCGCCATCATCAGTTGAACATCGGGACGCATCGCATCCGCCGCGGTCTTGACGAAGCCGCCCACCTGGTACGAGCCGAGCGACATCACGCCACGGCGGAACAGCAGATACTGCATCGCGTTGCGCCATAAGCGCATGCCGCTGAACTGCCGGTTCTGCGAATCGCGCCAGTGCCGCAGGCGGGCCTGCAGCATATATAGATAGTGCTCGCGCAGGTTCCGTCCGACCCCCGGACTCGCCGCCACGACAGGAATGCCAAGCGACTGCAGATGGCCGGGATCGCCAACGCCCGACAACTGCAAAAGCCGCGGCGACTCGATCGCGCCCGCCGAGAGCACCACCTCGCGACGCGCACGGTAAGCGATCTGCTGCCCCGCGCTTTCGCACT
The DNA here is from genome assembly GCF_902833905.1 of Paraburkholderia tuberum STM678. GTDB lineage: Bacteria > Pseudomonadota > Gammaproteobacteria > Burkholderiales > Burkholderiaceae > Paraburkholderia > Paraburkholderia tuberum. The sequence goes on from NZ_CADFGP010000008.1 coordinate 58,354, forward strand.
GCACGCCGACGGCGCGCGTGCCGTCGAACACGATTCGCGCGGCTTGCGTGCCGGTAGCGACTGTGAGGTTCTTGCGCGCCCTCGCAGGCTTCAGGAAGGCTTCGGCCGAGCTTTGCCGACGACCGTTGCGTATCGTATAGATCAGATAGGCCACGCCCTCATGATCGAGCCTGTTGATATCTTCCACGCGCCGCACGCCGAGCGACCGGCACGCTTCGAGTACGGCCTCGCCGATTCGATTGCGCTGCGCGTACGGTGACACTTTCAGCGGGCCGCCCTCTCCACGCAGCTCATCGGCGCCGAGCGCGTGATCTTCGATGCGCCGGAAGCAAGGCGCCAGGTTCTGCCAGCTCCAGCCCTCGACACCCAGTTCGGCCCATCCGTCGTAGTCCTCGGGATGACCTCGCATATACACCATGCCGTTGATGCTGCTGGAACCGCCGAGCATCTTGCCGCGAAGCCAGATTTCGTTGCGATGCCCGTTGCCGTGATCGGGCTGCACCGGAATGAACCAGGCATGAGCCGGGTCGCCCAGCAGCTTGCCAAAGCCTTTTGGCATCCGGATCAACGGATTGCGATCTTCCGGACCTGCCTCGATGAGTAGCACGGTATGGTGCCCGCTCTCCGAAAGACGATTGGCTAGCACGCAACCCGCCGCACCCGCGCCAATCACGATAAAGTCAAACTCGGTCATCTATGCGTTCTCCACCGTCCGTGCCTTGTCGGCCAGCCCCATTCCATTGCACGCGAGGCCGGCGTTGTTCCTGTTAGCCGAAGATGACGGGAATCGAATGCGGAACGCGCATCATGATCCCGTTGATCGGTGGAGCTGGCGCGGCCGGATCGAGCCGAAGTTTGGGCAGGCGATCGAGAATCGCGTTGAGCGCGCGCGTCATTTCCACGCGCGCAAGGTGCTGGCCGATGCACACGTGCGGGCCATAGGCGAATGCAAAGTGCCGGTGACCCGCCTTGCGATAGATGTCGAACCTGTCCGGATCGGCGAAACGGCTGGGGTCGCGATTGGCGCTGCCCGCCACCACGTCGAGAAATGCGCCGGCAGGAATCTCGACACCGCCGAGCGTGACATCACGCGTCGCCATACGCGACTGCATCAGCACGGGGCCGTCCCAGCGCAGAGCCTCTTCGATCGCCGCCGCGACCAGCGTGCGATCCTGGCGCACCGCTTCGAGCTGTGCCGGATCGCGCAGCAACGCAAGCAACAGTACGCTGGTCGCGCGATAGGTCGTGTCGCCGCCCGCATTCACCAGTTGGCGAAGAAACGAAATGACGACCTCGTCCGGTAGCCGCTCGCCGTCCACCTCCGCGGTGGCCAGCGAGCTCACCAGATCGTCGCCGGGATTACTGCGGCGCTCGTCGACCAGCCGCGCGAAATAGGTGCCCAGCTTCGTCGATGCCTCCACGCCATGCTCGACATCGATCGAAACCAGCGTCTGTGCGATGGCGAGCTTGTGAAAGATCTTTACGTCTTCCGGCGGCAATGCCAGTTGCCGATAGATGATGTTGAACGGGTAGTGAAGCGTGAACTCGTTGACGAGATCCGCATGTCCGCGATCCATGAACTTCGACATCAGCTCGCTCACCACCGGGTCGACCAGCGTATCGCCCCATGCCGCGACGGTGTGCGGCAAAAAGGCCTTCTGGAAGATGCGGCGGTAGCGCGGGTGCTCGGGCGCATCCATCGTCGAGATACTGCGCCCGAAGCTGATGCCGAGATTGCGCTCGTAAGACTTGTTTGAAAACGTTGCCGGGTCGCCAAGCACCTTCGAGACTTCGTCGTATCCGAATACGGAATAGTGCGCGACATCGGACATGGTCAGGTCCGCCGCGCCGCCCATCAGCACACGGTAGTCGCCTTCCTGAACCGCAGCCTTTTCCCGCAGTTCCGCAATGCGTGGATAAGGGTCCGCATCGGCACCGTAAGCGAGTGAATCCTCGAAAAAGGGGTTGAACTCAGGATCGTCGAAGTCCTCAAGTCGCAGCGCGCCGGCCATGGTTCCCGTCTCCGTTAATCGTTGGTTTGCAGGTACCTCTGCTTTTGCGCGAGGTTCCGATAGTTGAACTATGTTCTATTTTGCACAAGTGTGCAAGATCGATTTATCATTCGCGGATGGGGACGTTGCGCGCTTTCTGGCTCGCGCCCGCCATCAAAGGGAAACCATGCCGTCCAGCACCACGCATGCCGCCAGCAGACGGGCGACTGCCAACAATGAGCCGCGTGCCACGGCGCGCAGCACGACGCCAGAGCGCATTCTCGATACGGCCGAGCGGCTGTTCGCGATGCACGGCTACTTCGGCACGTCGATTCGCGACATCATGCAGAGCTGTGGCATGGAGCTGAGCCTCGCGCGGTACCACTTCGGCAGCAAAGACGCGCTGTTTCAGCAGGCGATCGGCCGTCGCGCAGCGGTGATCAGCCGGCAGGTGATCGAATCGCTCGAGGCCGAACTGGCACCGCTGCAAGGCAAGCGCCCCGACGTGGAAGCAATCGTGACCGCACTTTCCGCACCGGCCTTCGCGCATCTGAAGAGCGGCGATCCGGGGTGGCGAAATTACTTGCGCCTGCTAACCCAGATTGGCTGTCTTCTGGAGCGCCCCGATCTCACGGCGCCGTTTTATGACCAATACGCGCCTGCGGCCGCGCGCTACCATGACGCCTTCGCCAAGGCACTTCCCCGCGTCACGCGGGAGACCGTCGAACTGGTGCAGCATTTCGTCGAGTCCGTGTTTCATCTCGTGCTCAACGAGCTTTACGCGCAGGAAGCGCGCTCCGGAGCCAAGGCACTCACGACAGCACATATCGAGCGCATGCGCACCTATTTGATTCGTTTCGCGGTTGGCGGCATCGAGGCGATGGTCAGCTCCGCCTCGGCCCAACGGGGTTCATGAGCATTGACAGTCGCAGCGACCGTCGTTCACAATTTAGAACATTATTCAGACTTACTGTGGCCGCAGCGAGCCTGCGGCCGTGCGAGACGGAGTTAGCCTCATGACAGCTGGAGACGCAGAGAACATCGCGCTGATCGTCGGGGCGGGTCACGCAGCAGGAGAATGCGCGACCGCGATCCGCGAACAGGGATGGACGGGACGCATCGTGATGGTGGGAGAAGAACCGCATTTGCCCTACCAACGGCCGCCGCTCTCCAAGGCATTCCTGTCGGGCGAATCGACCGCCGAGCAGTTGTACCTGAAACCGCTGTCGACGTACGACAAAGCGCGTGTCGAGTTCATCCCGAACACGCGCGCGCAGCGCATCGACCGTGACGCGAAACGGGTCACGCTGTCCAGCGGCAGCGAAATCAGCTATACGAAACTGGTTCTGGCCACCGGCGGCCGCGCGCGGCGCCTCGCGTTGCCGGGTATCGAAGCGACCGAGAAGCTGCAGAATTTTCACTACCTTCGCACACTCGATCACGTCGCGCGCATTCGAAACCAGTTTCATGCCGGCTCGCGCCTCGTGATCATCGGCGGTGGATATATCGGGCTGGAAGTGGCTGCGGTAGCCGTGAAGCGCGGCTTGCGCGTCACCGTGCTCGAAGCGTTGCCGCGCGTCCTCGCGCGCGTCACGGCTCCCGAGCTTTCCAGGTTCTACGAGGAAGTTCACCGCGAAGCCGGAGTCGACATCCGTACCAACGCGATCGTGAGTGGGTTCGAACTCGACGCATCCGGCGACGCCGTTGCCGCCGTGTGCTGCGCGGACGGCACGCGCGTCGCCGCGGATCTCGTCATCGTCGGCGTGGGACTGGAGCCCGCCACCGAACTCGCGCAAGCGGCCGGCCTTGCTGTCGACAACGGCATCATGGTCGACGAACACACGCGCACGTCCGACCCGGACATTTTTGCGGTCGGGGATTGCACCAACCACCCCAACCCTTCCCTTGGACGCCGCCTGCGTCTCGAATCGGTCCCCAACGCGCTGGAGCAGGCCCGCACCGCCGCTGCGTCGTTGTGCGGCAAGGAGCGTGTCTACAACAGCGTGCCGTGGTTCTGGTCCGACCAATACGATCTGAAGCTCAAGATGGTCGGCTTGTCCCTCGGCTACGACGAGTTTGTCCTGCGCGGCGATCCCAAAGCCCGCTCTTTCTCGGCGTTTTATCTCAAGGACGGCGTCATGCTCGCGGCCGATACGGTCAGCCGTGTACCCGAATTCGTGCTGGCCAAGCGTTTCGTTGCCGAGAAAATTCCGGTCCGCGCCGCCGATCTCGCCAACGAATCGATCCCGTTGAAAAGTCTGCTTCCCTAGTCCAATTCATTTTTCGGAGGTTCACAAGCCATGCCGCTCATTCGATTCATCCAGCCGGACGGCAGCGAGGCCGCCGTAAGCGCCAACGTTGGCGATTCAGTCATGCAAACAGCGGTGAACAATCAGATCCCAGGCATTCTCGGCGATTGCGGCGGCAGCTGCAGCTGCGCAACCTGTCACGCGTATGTCGACGACACCTGGAGCAGCCACATGCCAGCGGCGGAATCCTATGAAGTCGACATGCTCACCTGCGCGATGGACGTGCGCGAAAACAGCCGTCTGACATGCCAGATCTTCATGACGCCGGAACTGGACGGGCTGGTGGTGCGTCTGCCCGATCTGACGGCGTAAGCGCGAGGAGCACGGAGGCCTGCCGCTCGACATCGATCTCCACGATGCGGAAGTTTGCGCGGACCTCACTCCTTGCATTCCTCGCCAGTCCCACGAATGGCTACGTGGCGGGCCAGGAGCCGAAGACGAGACCGCGCTTACGGCGCTTTCGTCAACGCGTCAATCGCGTGTTGTTCGCTGTTGCTCCAGAACGCCGCCCACGTCGGAAATCCTTGCGGAAGACGCGGCTGATACCGATCGCCTTCATACTTGCCGGGCCAGTTCTGCAAGCGTGGCGCACCGGGGCGAGCGAGCCAGTCCGTCGAATACCAATGCTGTTCGTCGCGACGCTCGAAGCACCACTGCCCGTCGCGCCGCACGTAGTGATCGAAGTAGCAGATCGCCATCACCACCCACGCTCCGTTGTCCTCGTGCTCCGCGCGACAATAGACGCTTCCCGTCGCATGGTCGGCATCGATGAAATCGACGACGTGGCCGCATATCTGGTGAATGCTGCGATAAAAGCCGCGCAGAATATGCTCGGACCCGTAGAACGTCTTCAATGCCGCGCGCCCTACGCCCCATCGGCCGCAATCGACGTCTTCGGCGAACAGTTGCACCAGGCTGTCCAGATCGCGCGAATCGACCGCGAGCGCGTATCGGACGGGCAACTGCTGGATGGCGAGCTGCGCCTCGATGCGCTCGATACGCGCGAGCAGCGCTGAATCCGTCGTCATGCCTTCCCCTTCGTAGCGTTGGCCATCGCGGCCGGGCGCGCGCGGATTTCGTCGGCATAGTAAGGCTGGTGTGAAAGAAGTCCGCCATCGACGTTGAACACCTGGCCCGTGACGAACGCCGCCTCATCCGAAGCGAGATACACCACCGCGTGTGCAATGTCTTCGGGCTGCCCGAGGCGAGGCGTGAGATGGTGGCTCAGCATCATCTCTCCGGTCTCCCCCGCGTAGTACGCCTGGGTCACCGGCGTGACGATCAGGCCGGGAGCGATCGCGTTGCAGCGTATCCCCTCCTTGCCGTGCTGCGCGGCGACGTAGCGCGTCAGCGCCTCAATACCGGCCTTGCAGACACCGTACGCGCTGTACCCCAGCGCGCCCGCCTGAGCGGCACCGGAAGAGGTATTGATAATCGAACCGCCGCCTCGTGCGCGCATCAGCGGCAGCGCGCACCGCGAGGCCAGCATGGTGCCGCGAAGATTGATGCGCATCGTGTCGTCCCAGACCCCGACGTCGAGTGCCTCGACTGCCGCATCGACCGTACTGGAAAGCGATGTGGCCGCGGCGTTGTTATGCAGGATATCGAGCCCGCCCCAAGTCTTGAGCGTCAGATCGAACAATGCATCGATCGAACTTTCGTCGCCGATATCGACCTGTGCCGGGACCGCGTGCCCCCCCGCTTCGTTAATACGACGAACCTGTTCCTGCGCGCCTTCGAGATTCAGGTCCGCCACGACGAGCAAGGCGCCCTCCTGCGCGAGCCTGGCGGCACAGGCAGCGCCGATACCGGATGCGGCCCCGGTCACGATGGCAATCTTTTGCTTCACGCGTTGCATGATCTGCTCCCTGTCTCAGGTCGTTATCGGTGTCCGGCCGCCTGCCGCAACGCGGTCGAGATGAAAGTCGATATCGCCGAACATCTTCTCCATCATCGTCATCTTGCGGAAGTAGTGCCCTACCGGATATTCCTCGGTGAGCCCCATGCCACCGTGCAACTGGATGCCCTGCGCGCAAACGAAGCGATTGGCGCGCGCGGTAACGGCTTTGGCCGCCGAGATGACGCGGCTGCGTTCGGCCGCCGGGCCGTTCAGGTGCGCGATCCCGCAGTACAGCATCGAGCGCGCTTCCTGCGTGGCGACGAACATCTCAGCCATGCGATGCTGCAACGCCTGGAACTTGCCGATCGGCTGGCCGAACTGCGAGCGTCCCTTGATGTACTCCGAGGTGATCGCCATCACGGCTTCCATCATGCCAAGGCTCTCGGCCACGCTCGCGAGACTGGCGAGTTCCGTTGCCTGCGTGAGCACCTGCAGCGAGCGTTCAGGTCCGACGATCAATGCATCTTCACTGAGCTCGACGTTGTGCAGGTCGATATCCGCGGCACGCGATCCATCGAGCAAGCGGTACGACCGGCACGTTACGCCCGCGGCCCGGCGATCGACAAGAAAAACGCCCACGCCTTGCGACGCGCCTTCGACTCGCGCGGTCACGAGCAGCTGGTCCGCCGACGCGCCGGCGATCACCAGTGTCTTCGCGCCGCTGATCAGGTAACCCGAGGCGCTCTTGAGCGCGTGCGTTTGCGCGTGGCATCCCAGCCTGTACCGGCTGCCCGCTTCGCTGTCCGCGAGCGACAGCAGCAGCGTGCCGTCGATGACGGCGGGCAGCAGCGTCTCACGCCGGCGCGGCGCATCGCCTCGTTCGACGATCGTGGCGCAAAGCAGCGCCGTCTGCACGACCGGCTCGAGCGCCATACCGCGGCCGAGCGCCTCCATCACGATCGCCGTTTCGACGAACGAGCACCCGAGACCGCCGACGTCTTCCGGCATCGTCAGCCCGAGCCAGCCAAGTTCGGCATAGGCGCGCCAATGTTCGCGGCTGAAGCCCTCTTGCTCCGCCGCGATGCGCGTGCGCGCCTCGAATCCATACTCCTGCTGAACGTAGCGCTCTGCGCCGTCCTTCAGCATCGATTGTTCTTCGGAGAAGTTGAAGTCCATGGCTACAGTCCAAAAGCCAGCTTGGCAATGATGTTCTTCTGCACTTCGCGCGCGCCGCCATAGATCGTGGAGGCGCGAGCGATCAGATAGCCCGACGTGCGGCCGCCCATGTAATCCGGCCAGTTTTCGTCGACCGCCAGATCACCCTGCGGCTCGCCGTGGTCGTCGAAACGCATCGCGCGGGGACCGAGTGCGTCCATTTGCAGCTGCGTCACGCGCTGTTGCATCTCCGACCCGCTGATCTTCAGCGCAGAGACGACCGCATCGAGATTGCGCTCGCTCTTCTCTTCCGCAAGGATGCGGAGCACCGACCATTCGAGCGCCATCAGGTCCGCTTCGACCTCCGCGACCTTGCGCGCGAACCCGGGTGTATCGATGAGCCGCACGCCGTCCTCCCGCTCCTGCCCCGCGATGTCTTTCGCGCGTTGCAGCTCGCGTTTGTTGAAGTACAGGAACGCGCTCGCCGTGCGCTCCTTCTCGAGGAGGTACTTCGCATAGGTCCATCCCATGCCGGCCTCGCCCACGAGATGCGACTTCGGCACGCGCACGTTTTCGAGGAACACTTCATTCAGGCCCTTGCCGCCCTCGATCGAAACGATCGGACGCACCGTGATGCCCGGCGTGTCCATGTTGACCAGCAGGAAGGAAATGCCTCGTTGCGGCTTGACGCTCGTATCGGTCTTGACGAGGAAGAAGCCCCAATCGGCAATCGTTGCGTCGCTGGTCCAGATCTTCTGGCCGTTGATCACGTACTCGTCACCGTCGAGCACGGCCGTGGTCTTCAGTCCAGCCAGATCCGAGCCCGCGTTCGGCTCCGAAAAGCCCTGGCACCAGAACTCGTCGCCACGCAGAATAGGCCCGAGAAAACGCTCCCTCTGCCAGTCCGAGCCGAACGCGATGATGACGGGCGCCACCATCTGCGTCGACTGCCACCCATAGTCCATGGCATCGGCGTTGTACAGCTCTTCCATGAAGATATGCTTGCGAAGCGCGCTCCAGCCGGTGCCGCCATGTTCGACGGGCCAATGGGGCGCACCCCAGCCGCGCTCGTACAGAATGCGCTGCCATCTGCGGATGTCATCGCGCGCAGGCGGATGTACGCCGACACGCCAGCGGCGTGAAATGTCGGCCGGCGCATGCTCACTGAAAAACGTTCTGACTTCCCGACGAAATGATTCGTCTTCCTCGCTATAGCCCAAATGCATGCCTGACTCCTGAATCTCTTGCGCCCTCGTTGTCTGCTCTGTCGCGCCACTGCGCCGCGCTTGTGCGGGTGCTCCGCCTAGCGGCCTCTGAAAGCCGGGGCGCGTTTTTCTCTCGCGGCGAGCCGGCCCTCCGCGGCGTCCTCGGAGTTCACCGCGAGCGCCACCGCGTTCAGTTCCTGCGCAAGAAACTCTTCCATGCCACCGGGGTTCAACCTGAACAACTGCTTGGTCAGCCCGAGCGAGAAAGTCGGGCCAGCCGCCAGCTCGCCAGCCAGCTTTTCGGCGGCCGCGTCAAGCTCGCCGTCCTCGACGAGATGGCTGGCAAGACCCATATCGAGTGCTTCCTTGCCGCTCAGCCGGCGATTCAGATACATGATTTCCTTGGCGCGAAACTCGCCGCAATGACGCGCAAGCAGATACACCATGCCGCCTTCGGGTAAGGTGGCGCGCATCAGGAAGGCGGGAATGAACTGCGCCGTATCGGAAACGATCAGCTGGTCCGCGCACAACGCAAAGCTCCAGGCAATTCCCACGGCAACGCCTCGTACCGCCGCGACCACTGGCTTGTTCAGGTTGTACAACCGAAGCGCGATCTTCTGATACACCGCCATCGATGCGCGCGCGTGCGCCACACTCATCTGCGGTGGCGCGGCGCCGCTGCCCTTGATGTCGGCACCGGCGCAAAATGCGCGGCCTGCGCCAGTGAGAATCACCGCGCGAATCTCCGGATCCTTTTCGACGCGATCGAGGTGGCCGAGAATCAAATCAAGCATTTCCGGCGTCAGCGCGTTGAGCTTCTCGGGGCGGTTCAGACACAGCGTCGCAACCGCGCCGTTCAAAGTGAGTTCAACATCCATGATGTTCGGCTCTTCGTCTGAGTTTGGTTCGTCCGTTCGACGGTCTGGTCAACTGCCGCGAGCATGCAGGCGGATCATCCCGTCGCCGAACGGCTCGTCGCGGCGCTTGAGCGCTTCCTTCAGGCCAACCGCTTCCATGTCCGCCTTGAACTGCGCGCGGCGCGGCCCCAGGCTCTGGTGAGCCCGTGAGTCGTTTTCCACCGCGAGCCGCTGAAGCGTGCGCGAACCGGCCAGCTCCAGCCCGATGTTGACAATGCGCTTGTTAGCCGCAAGCAGATCGGCATCGACAAACGACAGACGGCGTGCCAACTCGCCCACCTCCGCTTCGAGCTGCTCTGCCGGCACCGCATCCATCACGAGCCCGATCTTCGCGGCATCGCGGCCCGTCAGCGAGTCGCCAGACAGCAGCAGACGCTTCGCCCACTGCGGGCCGACGTGATAGAACCACATATGCGCAGGCGGCGAGCCGTTCGCGCGCGTGGCGGGAAAGCCGATCCTTGCGTTGTCGGCGGCGATCACCATGTCGCACGCCAGCGCGAGATCCGTGCCGCCCGCAAGACAGTTGCCATGCACCTGCGCGATGATCGGCTTGTGGATATCGGCCATCAGATTGACCGTCTCCGACTGCCGCTCCATCGACCAGCAGTCGTCGTCGAAGCTGCGAATCGTTCCACGATAGTCACCCGGATCAGCGGCGTCCGCGGCCCGATCCGAATACGTCGTCACCAGATCGTAGCCTGCGCAGAAGTCGCGGCCAGCTCCCGACAGTACGATCACGTTCACCGATTTGAGGTCGTCGGCTTCGAGCAACGCCGCCTTGAGTTCCTGCAGAAGCGGATTGTTGATGGCGTTGCGCTTGTCCGGACGACTCAGCGTGATGCGCGCAACGCGTTGCGCCACTTCAAACTTCACGCACTCCGATGTTTTCAGCCATTTGGCCATGGTCGATTCCCTCCAATTGAGGCGATTGCCGTTCACCGGGCAAACTGCGCGCGCAGACTGACCTTGCTGATCTTGCCCGTCGGCAGCCTCGGCAATTCGTCGATGAATGCAATCGCTTTCGGACATTTGTAGCTCGCGATCAAGCCGCGACAGAACTCGATCAATTCGGCTTCGCCCGCTTGCTCGCCACGGCGCAAAACGACGATCGCCTTGACGCACTCTCCCCACTTCTCGTGCGGCGCGCCGATCACCGCCACGTCGATGACTGCCGGATGCTGGAGCAGCGCATCTTCGACTTCACGGCTGTAGATGTTCTCGCCGCCGGAAATGATCATGTCCTTCTTGCGGTCGACGAGGAAAATGTAGCCGTCCTCGTCCTGGTAGCCCATGTCGCCCGAGCGATACCAGCCATCGCGCAGTGCTTCCACCGTCGCCACGCTGTTGTTCCAGTAGCCGCTCAACTGCGTCTGCGAGCGCAGCCAGACCTCGCCGGTCTGGCCTTGCGGCAGCTCGTTGCCTTGATCGTCGACGATGCGCAGTTCGATGCCGGGGCACGGGCGCCCCACCGATGCGAGACGCCGTACCTGTTCCGGGGACCCTTTGGGCCTGACCTCGTGCGCAGGCAACCAGCAGGCGTTGCTCTCGGTCATGCCGTACTGGACCGAAAACACCGGGCCGAGCACCTGAATGCCGCGCGACAGCAGCGGTGCAGGCACCGGGGCTGCCGCCGTGACGATGTTTTCGATGCTGGACACGTCATAGCTCGACAGTTCGGGCACATCGAGGACCGCCTGAAGCATCGCGGCAACCATGAACGTGAAGGTGATACGTTCTTCGGCGATCGTCTCGAGCATTTGCTTCGGCTCGAAGGCGCGATGCACGACCGTCGTGCCGCCCATCCAGGCCACCGAATTAACGAAGCCAATTCCACCGACGTGGAACGCCGGGGTCGTCTGTAGCACGCGGGTATTGCCCGAAAACTCCGTCACCAGCGCGCAGCTTTCCGCGGTGACGCACATGGCATGGTGCGTGCGCACGACGCCCTTGGGACGCCCCGTGGTGCCGCTCGTGTACATCAGGTACGCGTAGTCTTCCGGTTTCGAACGGATCGGCGGCCCTTCCACGGGGCCGGCTTTCATCACCGCCTCGAACGAAACGGCCCAATCCGGTGCGTCGCCAATGCAGATGTACTGCTCGATTTCGGGCAGTTGCGAACGCAGTCCGTTCACGACATCGGCATACTGAGCCTCGAATACGAGCGCCTTGGGGGCCGCGTCCTTAAGAATATAAAGAATCTCCGCGGGGGCCAGCCTGAAATTGACGGTTGCCAGAATGAAGCCGGCCCATTCGCATGCACGGTAGCTCTCGTAGTACTCCGCGCAATTCATCGCGAGGATCGCAACCCGGTCCTGACGCCGCAGGCCGCGCTCATATAGCGCTCCCGAAAAGCGGCGTGCGCGCTCCGCCAACTGACTGTGCGTCAGACGCCGGTCGGCGTACACGAGCGCCGTGTGGTCGGCATGCAAGCGAGCGTTTCGCTCGATCATCTCGCCAAGGGTTCTCATCTCAATCCTGTCGTTGTTTTGTCAGATCGACTGTTAGCCAGCGAGCGTCTGCGGATCGGCCAACACGGTTCCAATGAATGCGGCGAACCGCGCCGCGTCGGCTCCGTTGATCACTCGATGGTCGTAGCTGAGCGACAGGGGCAGCATCTTGCGCCAGCTGACGCCGCCGTCGTCCGCCGGCGCGGCTACCAGCCGGGCTTTAGTCACGCCGAGAATCGCCACCTCCGGCGCATTGACGATAGGCGTAAAACCGGTACCGCCAAAGCCGCCGAGCGAACTGATCGAAAAGCAACCGCCCGACATCTCTGCCATCGATAAACCCTTTTCGCGAGCCTTCTGCGAAATTGCTGCAAGTTCCACCGAGAGTTCTTCGACGCTCTTCCTGTCGCAATCGCGCAGCACCGGCACGAGCAATCCGAAGCGCGTGTCCACGGCGACCCCGATGTGGAAGTACTTCTTCAGAACGATGTTTTTGCCGTCACCGTCGAGCGACGCGTTGAATTGCGGGAACTCCTGCAAAGCCCGCACCACGGCTTTGATAAGGAAGACGAGCGGCGTCAGCTTAACCGCCGTGCCCGCCTCGTTACGGGCCTTGCGATAACTTTCGAGCGACGTAATATCAGCGTCGTCGTGGTGGGTCACATGCGGGATCGTCAGCCAGTTGCGCGACAGGAAGGCTCCTGTGAGCTTCTGGATGCGCGACACCGGCTTGACTTCCACCTCGCCGAATTCGGCGAAATCGACCTGCGGCCAAGGCGGCAGATTCGCGCCGAAAGCGGGGACTGCAGCCTCGCCGGGGCCGGTATTCACATTGGACTGCGGTCGCGTAGCAACGGATTCGACACTCATCGCGGATGCCTCTTCGAACGACTGTTGGACAGCGTGACGGCGTACGGCCAATCAGACGATTTCCGCCAGCACCGTGCCGACGGGATACACTTCGCCAACCTGGGCAACGATGCGCAGCGTGCCCGACGCGGGCGACTCGACCTCCTGAATCGATTTGTCGCTTTCGAGCGCGTAGAGAATCTGCCCTTCGCTCACGGTTGCGCCGTCGTCCGCCAGCCATTCGGCTAGCGTGCCTTCGTTCATGGAAAAGCCCAGTTTGGGAAGCAGAACTTGTGTGGTCATGACCTTGCTCTATTGATGATGGAATTCCGGGTGTTCGTGCTGGTCATTTCAGCGTCGCGCGAACCGCCGATTCGATTTCGGCCACGCCCGGTACGAACGCGTCTTCGAGCGGCTTCGAGAACGGCACGGGGCAGAATTGCGCGCCTACGCGCTGCACGGGCGCCTTGAGCTCGCGAAAGAGGGCTTCGTAGATACGGGATGCGATTTCCGCACCCACGCCGAACGGTTTGACGGCTTCGTGCACGACAACGGCGCGCCCGGTTTTTGCAACCGAAGTCAGGATAGTTTCGGTATCCAACGGAGAGACGGTGCGCAAATCGATCACTTCGCAGGCGACGCCATCTTTGGCCAGCACTTCGGCAGCAGCCATGGCTTCCTGCACGCGGCGGCTGTAGCTGATCACCGTCACGTCGGTACCCGCGCGAATCACGTTGGCTTTGCCAAGCGGAATCGCCACGCCGCGCTCCGGCGCACTGCCCGGATTCCAGTAGGTCGGCATGTTCTCGATGAAAAGGCAAGGGTCGTCATCACGGATGCAGGACAGCATCAGGCCATACGCATCGGCAGGATTCGACGGTGTGACGACCTTGATGCCGGCAACGTGCGCAAACCAGGCCTCGAGGTAGTCGGCGTGCTGACCACCCGTGCCGAAGCCCGCACCCGTCATGGTGCGGATGACGATCGGCACATGGGTCTGTCCGCCCGACATGAACCGCAGCTTCGCGGCGTGATTCACGATCATGTCCATCGCGACGGTCGTGAAGTTCATCAGCATGACTTCCGCCACAGGACGCATCCCGACCATCGAAGCGCCGATTGCCGCACCGATGATGGCCTGCTCCGAAATCGGCGTCGAACGCACCCGCGACGTGCCGTATTTCGACGACAGTCCCTTCGTTACGCCGACAATGCCGCCCTCCTGGCCGTCGGCAACGTCTTCGCCCAGCACGATTACGTTGGCGTCGGCGGCCATCGCGTCGTCGAGCGCGAAGTTGACCGCCTGGATGGTGTTGATGTTGGTTGGCTGCTGGCTCATGCAAGTACCTCGTCCTTGAAGATGTCGCGCCGAAGCTCCGCGACATCGGGATATTCGCTCGACAGCGTGAATTCGACCGCAGCGTCGATCTGCGCCTCGTGGTCGGCTTCCATCGCAACCAGTTGCTCCTCGGTCGCATGCTTCGCATCGATGAGCCACTGACGGAACAGCGGCACCGGATCCTTCGCGAGCCAGGCGGCCTTTTCGTGCTTGTCCATATAGGCGTCGGGGTCGCCGAACACGTGCCCCTGAAAGCGGAACGTGTTCGCTTCGATCAGCGTCGGGCCGCCGCCGTTGCGCGCGCGTTCGACCGCTTCGTGCGCCGCCTTGTGCATCTGAATCGGATCGTTGCCGTTCACCGTGATGCCCGGCATCTGGTACGCGACGGCGCGCTGGGCGATGTTCGGCACGGACGTGCCATACGCGTATTTGGTGTGCTCGGCATAGCCGTTGTTCTGGCAGACGAAAATCACCGGCAACTTCCACACGGACGCCATGTTCAGCGACTCGTGGAAGGCGCCAATGTTTGATGCGCCGTCACCGAAGTAGGCCACGGCCACGCGCGATTCACCACGAATCTGCGCGGCGAGCGCAAGCCCATTTGCGATCGGCATCGAACTGCCGACAATGCCGGTCGTCACCATGACGCCCGACGCGGGATGCGTGACGTGCATCGGGCCGCCCTTGCCTTTGCAGGTGCCCGTCACTCGCCCTCCGAGCTCGGCCCAGAGTTCCTTGAGCGGCACACCTTTGGCGATCATGTCATGGACGCCGCGGTAGATCGTGCAGATGTAGTCGTCGTCGGTGAGACACACCGACATCGCCGACGGAATCACTTCCTGGCCGCGCGGCGAGTAGTACGGCATCACCAGCTTGCCGGCCTTGATAACGGCACGAAAGCGCTCATCGTTCTGCTTGATGAGAGCCATGCGCCTGTAGATGTCGACCAGGACTTCGCTGCTGGGCGGCTGATAGGCATTCATTCGTCACTCTCCTGTGTCACCAGATCTTTTGCGCGCCGCTCGCATGCAGCGCCGCGATGTAACCGAACACGAACGATGCGCCGATGCTGCTGCCGGCGCCCGGATAACACCGGCCAACCACGGATGCCGTGCAGTTGCCGGTGGCGTACAGCCCAGGGATTTGCGAACCATCGTCCTTCAGCACGCGCCCGTATTCGTCGGTCACGAGACCGCCTGCCGTGCCCACATCCCCTGGATACATGCGCACGGCGTAGAACGGCCCCTCCTCGATCGGCCCGAGATTGGGGTTCGGTTTGATGGTCGGGTCTCCATGACAGCGATCGAATGCGCGCGAGCCGCGACCGTAATCTTCGTCGACGCCCGTTTCGCAGAAGCCGTTGAAGCGCTTGACGGTCCCGAGCAGCCCAGCACGGTCGATACTGCATTTCGCGGCCAGTTCTTCGAGCGTGTCAGCCTTGATCATGTATCCACTGTCGAGCCACTTCTGCGGAATCTGGCCCGGCATCGCCGTGCCCCACGGGTAGTACTTACGCTGCCGGCTGTCCATCACGACCCATGCGGGAACGGCCTTACCCGTCTGCTTGTGGCGCTGGTACATGCGTTGACCGATTTCCATGTACGCTCCCGCTTCGTCGCAAAAGCGCTCGCCGTCCTGGTCGACCATGATCGAAAACGGCAGCGACAGGTCGAGGTGATGCATGAACGGCAACGACGAGCCATCCGGCGCCCGTGCACCTTCGGGCAATTCCTCGTTGGGACCGAGCGACGTCACGACCCACCACGCTTCCTCCATGCAGTCCACTGCGCCGCCGAGCGCAATCGCGGCTTGCAGGATTTCACCGGTATCGCCCGGATTCGCATTGGTCCAGTCCGCGGACGACGGCTGCGGCTGGTACCTGCGGCGCATTTCCGCGTTGTGTGAAAAGCCGCCGGTATTCAGCAGGACGCCTTCGCGAGCGCGCACGCGCAACTCGCGGCCGCTGCGTACCGCGACGATGCCGGTCACGCGTCCGTCCTCGACGATGAACTCGCGCACCGGCGTGTCCGTCCAGATCGGCACGTTCGCGCGCAGCGCCATCTGCAGCATGCGCCCCTGAATCGCCGCGCCGTTGGCCACGAGCTCCTTGCCGGTGATCTTCTGATAGAGCATCCGGCCACCCAGTTGCATCGCCTTGCGCTTGCCGCCCCACGTCCGCTTCATCAGAAACAGTTGCGGATACTCGTCCGAGTTGGCCGGCATCGACGGGCCCTTGTAGCGCGACAGACGCGGCGCCCATTCGCCCAGTTCCTTCACGTCGAACAACCTGGCCAGCAGCGACCGGCCACGCGGCTCGCCGCCGGGCAGCGTGTCGTAGTAATCGGACCAGCCGTCCGCGTACACGAACTGCATCCCCTGCTGCTCGAGAAACTCGGCCATCTTCGGGCCGGTGCGCAAGTAAGCCTCGCGTCGCGCGTCAGAAGTCCCCGGCCCTTGATAGGTAACCGCCGCATCGAAGTACTGGCGCGCGCGTTCATAGGAATCGCTGACGCCGTGACGCTTCATCACATGATTGTTCGGAAGCCACCAGACCCCGCCCGAATATCCGGTCGAGCCGCCGACCTTCGCCTGCTTCTCGATGATCAGTGCTTCTTTGCCGACCGACCTGCAGGCAAGCGCCGCACACATCGAACCCCCGCCGCTGCCGACCACCACGAAGTCGTAGGTTGCGTCCCAGTTCGTCGACATCACTCATCCCGTGCGATGAATTCGCGCAGCGCGCGATGGAAGTTCGAAACCGAAGATTCCTGCAGCGGATTGGTGCGCAAACCCTTGAAGCCGCGCGACTTCATGCCCTGCTGAACGTTGGTCATGTTCTGGAAGTCCTGCCACAGGATCAGGCCGAAGTTCTCCTGCGCGTTCTCCTTCCAGTCGTCCACGCCGTAATAGAACTCGCGCTTCAACGGCGGCTCCGCCCCAGGCGCGAAGCGCTGCAGCGACCAGATGTCGTAGATGCACGAATCCGGGTTGTCGCCATCCGGCCGCGCGCGATAGAACAACGCGCCGTCCGGGTACGGCAGGAACACCAGATTCGGAAAGACGTGCCAGTCCGCTCCCGCGCGACCCAGTTGCTCGAAAGAGACCTCGGGCCAGCCCGCACCCTCGGCGATGGCCGCCTCGCGCTGAAATTCCATCGCCTTCCCAAGGACTTCGAACTGGTTACCCGACGGCGACATTTCGGTCATCAGGCGCTTCGCGGCTTCGTAATCGCGCGCGGTATTGATCGCCTTCAGAGTCTCTTCCATTACCCGGAAAAAGTTCACGAGCCCCTGGCGGACGTCTTCCGGCATCGGCTTGCCGGTCCGCGGTGAGGGCGCGCCGATCATCCGCGTCGCCGTCGAATAACCAAACATCCCATGGCGGCCATAGGAGAAACTGCGCGTCACGTCATCGCCGGCGACGTCGAGCAGTTGCGGATGGGTTGCCGCTACGTGATAACCCTCGTTGAACGCTTCGAGTGCAACCTTCCAGTTGCACGGCAGACGAATCGACTTGTACCAGCGGTAGCGCATCTTTTCAAACTCGAAGCAGTTCGTGATCTCCGGCACCGGGTCGAGAAATTTCGCGAGCGGCTCTGCATCCGGATCCATATTGATGAACACGAACCCGCCCCACGTATCGACCAGCACGTCCGTGAGACGAAGGTCCCCGTCAGCCATGTCCGGGCAACCTTCCCAATCTTGCCTGTCGAGCACACGCGCAAGACTGCCATCCAGATTCCACTGCCAGCCGTGATAGGCGCAGTGAAATTTCGCGGCCTTGCCACAGCCATTAGTCAGGCGCCGGCCACGGTGCTGGCAGACGTTGAAGAAGGCCTTGATCTGATCTCCCGCGGTTCGCACCACGATGATCGATTCGCCGGCCACGTCGAAGGTCACGAAGTCGCCCACGTTGGGAATCTCTTCCAGACGGCAGGCGACCTGCCAGATTCGCGGCCAGAGGCGCTCTTTCTCGCGCTCGAGAAACTGCTTCGACAGGTAACTGTCCTTCGGGACAAAATCGAGGCGGACAGTGTGCTCACACGAATCGGGACTGGTGTTACCCATTGTTATCTCCTTCGTCATATGGCCGGCGTAGGCACCGGTTCCCGCTTTTTATGTGGCGGCCGCGCGGTCGACGGCCATATTGCAACTAGCTGTTCAATTATCTTGAACAGCGTTCTGCTCGGTGTCAATCCGGGCGAACGTCAATCGAGCGCCGCGGTCAGTGCCGGGACAGCGTCGAAAAGGTCGGCGCTCAGACCGTAGTCGGCCACCTGAAAGATCGGCGCCTCGCTGTCCTTGTTGATCGCGACGATGACTTTCGAGTCCTTCATACCGGCGAGGTGCTGAATCGCGCCCGAGATACCCACCGCGATATACAACTGAGGCGCGACGATCTTGCCGGTTTGGCCGACCTGATAGTCGTTCGGCACGAAGCCGGCGTCGACCGCGGCGCGCGACGCGCCGACCGCGGCGCCAAGCTTGTCCGCGAGCGCGTCGAGCAGTTTGAAGTTGTCGCCGTTCTGCATGCCTCGGCCTCCCGACACCACGATGTTGGCTGCCGCAAGCTCCGGCCGGCTCGATTTCGTCAGTTCCTGGCCGACGAAACGGGCCTTGTCGAAAGACGCTGCGGATGCGACGGCGCGCGACGGCGCGGCGGCCGAACCGGTCGCGGCCGCATCGAAGGCGGTCGGACGAATCGTGACGACCTTGATTGCGTCGGACGATTGGACCGTGGCGAGTGCATTGCCGGCGTAGATCGGACGCACGAACACATCGGGGGCCTTGAAAGCGATCACGTCGGAAATCTGCGCGCTGTCGAGCAGCGCGGCTACCCGCGGCATGAAGTTCTTGCCCACGGCCGTGGAGGCCGCGATCACGTGCGTATAACCGCTAGCCAGCGAAACGACGAGTGCGGCCAGATTTTCCGGCAGCCCATGCGCGTATTCGGGTGCATCCGCGACGAGCACTTCGGCGACGCCGGCAACGTTCGCGGCCTGCTCTACCACCGCCGACGCGCCGTGGCCTGCGACCAGTACATGAATGTCGCCGCCCGCAGCGCCCGCCGCCGTGATGGCGTTGAGCGTGGCGCGCTTGAGGCTTGCGTTGTCGTGTTCGGCGATAACGAGAATAGTCATGATCAGATCACCTTCGCTTCGTTACGAAGCTTTTCAATCAGCGCTGCAACATCGGGAACCATCACGCCGCCCTTACGCGCCGGCGGCTCGGTCACTTCGAGAACCTTCAGACGAGGCGCAACGTCGACCCCCAGCGCGTCGGGGCTCAGCGTCTCCAGCGGCTTCTTCTTCGCTTTCATGATGTTGGGCAGCGTCACGTAGCGCGGACTGTTCAGACGCAAGTCCGTCGTGACCACCGCCGGCAGATCGAGCGCGACACGTTCGAGTCCGCCATCGATCTCACGCGTGACGAGTAGTTGTTGACCGTCCACTTCCGTCTTGAACGCGAACGTGGCTTGCGGCCAGCCGAGCAACGCGGCGAGCTTCTGGCCGGTTTGTCCCGAGTCGTTGTCGATGGCCTGCTTGCCGAGCAGCACCAGTTGCGGAGTCTCCCGCGCGGCCACGGCGGCCAGCAGCTTGGCGACCGCGAGCGGCTGCAGATCCGCATCGCTTTCCACCAGCACCGCGCGATCAGCCCCCATCGCGAGCGCCGTACGCAGTACCTCCTGCGATTGCGCGGTTCCCGCCGACACCACGACGACTTCACTCGCCACGCCCGCTTCCTTGAGGCGCACCGCCTCCTCCACCGCGATCTCATCGAACGGGTTCATGGCCATTTTCACGTTGGCCAGATCGACGCCAGAACCATCGGACTTCACCCGAGGTTTCACGTTGTAGTCGATCACGCGCTTCACCGCGACCAGTATTTTCAATTTGACGCTCCGAACGCTTTGTTGAACAATGTTCTATATTCTGAACTCATCTTTTTGTAGCTGTCAACGAGAAGAATGAGGAGAACGTCGCTTGTCGCTCAATTCGACGCCCTCGTTCGACACCATGGAGACGACCAATGAAGCTCTATCGATGTGAACGGTTTGAAGGTATTGCGGGTCTGGCATTGCGCGAGGAACCCGATCCGGCGCCGCCCGACGCTCATCAGGTCCTGGTACAGGTCAATGCGAGTTCGTTGAATTTCCGCGAGTTGCTGCTGATCAACGGTGCGTATCGCGACTGGATGGCGCCTAACTTCATTCCGGCCTCGGACGGCGCGGGCGTCGTGCTTGCCGTCGGCTCAGGCGTGCAGCGCTTCCGACCCGGCGACCGGGTGATGGCCAATTTCGCGCAGAACTGGCACGGCGGCACCCGCCCGCAACACGCGGATACGCTGGGCCGCGGCGCTATCGTCGAAGGCATGCTGCGCGACAAGGCGGTGCTGAGCGAGGAAGAGCTGGTTAGCGTTCCGGATCATCTTTCCGACGAGGAGGCCGCAACGCTGCCTTGCGCCGCGCTCACCGCATGGAACGCGCTGTGCCAGCATGCGCCGCTGCTGCCGGGCCAAACCGTGCTCGTACAGGGCTCTGGCGGGGTATCGCTGTTCGCTCTGCAACTCGCCCGTCTGTTCGGCGCGCGCGTGATCGCGACTTCGTCGAGCGAAGCGAAGCTCAAACGGCTTGCCGAACTCGGCGCCGACGCCACGATCAACTACCGCGACACGCCGAATTGGGATGACGCCGTGCTGCGCCTGACCGATGGCTTTGGGGTCGATCTGGTCGTCGAGGTGGGCGGCGCCCAAACCTTCGGCAAGTCCATTGCCGCCACTCGCGACAGCGGGCGCATCAGCGTGGTCGGACTGCTGACCGGCGCCCCTTCTCCCGGCGAAGGATTCTTCACGCGCGGACTGTCGATCGCGCCGATCCGCGTCGGCTCCCGTCAGGATTTCGAAGCGATGAACCGCGCGATCGGACTGCACAAGCTCAAGCCCGTCATCGACTCGGTTTATGACTTTGCGCGCGTACCGGATGCGCTGCGGCACCTCGAAAGCCAGCAGCATTTCGGCAAGATCGTCATTCGCCACCGGTAACCAGCCTTCGCATGATCCACGGAGTCAGACTATGAAACTCTTTTCACTGGAAGGACGGATTGCGCTCGTCACCGGCGCGTCGCGCGGCCTCGGTTTCGCCATGGCTGACGCGCTGGCGGCAGCGGGTGCGACGGTGATACTGTGCGCGCGTTCGCGCGCGAGCCTCGAAACCGCTGCGCAATCGATTCGTAAAGCGGGCGGCGACGTCGATATCGAACCGTTCGACCTCACCGATCAGGGCGCAATCAGAAACGGCGTTCGCAACGTCCTTGCACGCCACGGACGCATCGACGTCCTGCTCAACAATGCCGGCATTTGCGAGTGGAGTGATTTTCTGCAGTCGAACCTCGACATGTGGCAAAGAACGATGGATACCAACGTTACGGCCGCCTACGTGCTCGCGCAGGAAGTTGCGCGCCAGATGATCGAACGCGGACACGGACGCATCATCAACGTCGGGTCTTATGTGTCGGTGCTCGGTCGCGAGAAGCTGCAGGCATACGTGGCCAGCAAGCACGCGATTGCCGGACTGACGAAATCGCTCGGCGCGGAACTGGGCCGACACGGCATTCGTTGCAACGGCATCTGCCCCGGCTACTTCCTCACCGAAATGGCCGAGCCTGTCACGTCCAACCCGCGGATGAAGGAAATCGTGCGTTCGCATATCTCGGTGGGACGCTGGGGGAATCCCGAGGAACTCGGCGGCGTCGCGGTTTTTCTCGCCTCCGAAGCGAGTTCCTACATGAATGGGCAAATGCTGATGGTCGACGGCGGGGTCTCGGAGATCCTGAGCTTCTCGATGTCCGTGGTGTAGCGCAACGAGCGGTTCGCCCCAACGCGCCGCGTGACCTGCAGGCAAACCGGCCCGCTATCTCCACAGATAGCCGGCCAATTCTTTTGTCCTGCCAGGGTGCCGCTTGAAGAGCGGCACCCGTTCGCAGTCACGACCGCAGCGTTGCCTCACCGCTACAGGCCTCGACCTTCGTGGAACCGGCGGCGCCGCCCTTCGCCACAGCTTTACGCGAAATGCCTTGCAGCAGGAAATGCGACAGCGCCGGAATGAGGATCAGCGCGCCGATCATGTTCCACAGGAACATGAACGTGAGCAGGATGCCCATATCGGCCTGGAACTTGATCGGCGAGAACGCCCACGTTATGACGCCGGCAGCCAACGTCACACCGACCAGCGCCACGACCTTCCCGGTGAACTGCACCGCGTGCCGATAGGCTACACGCAGCGGCTGCCCAGCGCGCTGATACGCGAGCTGCACACTCAGCAGATAGAGCGCATAGTCGACGCCGATGCCCACGCCCAGCGCGATCACCGGCAGCGTTGCCACCTTCACGCCGATGCCGAGCTTGACCATCAGCGCCTCGCACAGCACCGACGTGATCCCGAGCGGCACGACCGCCACCACGACCGCGCGCCAGTTGCGGAACGTGATGAAGCACAGCAGGATCACCGCTGCATACACCATCAACAGCATCGTGCGGTTCGCCTTGGCAACAACGACGTTCGTCACCGCGTCGATGCCCGCCGACCCGGCGACCATCAGGAACTGATGATCGGCGTCGCTATGGGTTTTCGCGAACGCCTCTGCAGCCTCCATCACGCGCGACAGCGTCGCCGCTTTGTGATCGGTCAGATAGGCGATGACCGGTGCGGTGCCGCAGGTCTGGCTCAGCAGATCAGGATGATCGAGCAGGATCTGCCACACCGTCTTGTTCACGATCGAAGGCACGCGGTCGATCGTGTACCACTTCGGGTAGCCCTCGTAGAACCCGGCCGTCACCCAGCGCGCGAGACCGCCGACCGAGGTGGTGGTCTGCACCCCCGGCACGCCCCGCAGTGCGGTTTCGAGCCGGTCCGCCTCGAGCACCAGCGGGAAGTTGTTGGCGTCGCAGGTGCGGTGCGACGACTTGCCGATCACGACGAACAGGTCGCTCGACAGACCGTAGTGCGCGTTGGTGTACGCGTTGTCGAGGTTATAACGCGACTCCGGCCTGAGTTCCGGCGCGCCCGAATCGAGGTCGCCGATCTGCAGGTGCTGACTGATCGACCAGCCGAACACCGTGAGCGCCGCCGCACAAACGATCGCACCGACAGCCCAGCGGCGCTCGGTGAAGCGATCGAGCAGATTCCACAGCGCGCCCGCCGACGAGGTGCCGCGCGCGTCGTTCTGCTCGCCACGCACGCTGCGTCGCGCAGCCGACGGACTCACACCAATGTATGACAGTAGTACCGGCAGCAGCAGCAGGTTGGTGAAGACCAGCACGCCGACGCCAACGCTCGCGGTAAATGCCAGATCCTTGATTACCGGAATGTCGATCACCATCAGCACGGCAAAGCCAACCACGTCCGCGAGCAACGCCGTGAGACCGGCGAGGAAAAGCCGCCGGAACGTGTAGCGCGCCGCCACGTAGCGATGCGTGCCACGCCCGATGTCCTGCGTGATCCCGTTCATCTTCTGCGCGCCATGCGAGACGCCGATCGCGAAAACGAGAAACGGTACGAGCACCGAGTACGGGTCCAGCACATAGCCGAGCGTGCGAATGATGCCGAGCTGCCAGACCACCGCAATCAGCGAACACCCCACCACCAGCAGCGTGCTGCGATAGCAGCGCGTATAGAGAAAGATCACGACGAGGGCGATCCCCGCGGCCACGCCGAAGTACATCGCTACCAGCTTGAGTCCGTCGATCAGGTCGCCGATCAGTTTCGCGAAGCCCACCACGTGAACCCGGACCTCGCCGCGGCCCTCCGCTTTGATGACCTCGTCGATCCGGTGCGAGAGCTTCGCGTAGTCGAGCGGCTTGCCGGTATCGGCGTAATGATCGAGCAGCGGCAGCTGGATCATGCTCGAATGCAGATCGTTCGACACGAGGCTGCCCGCGATGTTGGCGCGGGCAACGTTGGTGCGCAGCTGTTCGACTGCCTGCGCGGACCCGTCGAAGCCGTCCGGCATCACCGGTCCCCCTGCGAAGCCGCGCTCCGTGACCACGTTCCAGCGCACGATCGGCATCCAGAGCGACTTCACGCCAGGCCGGTCGACGCCCGGAATCAGGAACAACGCGTCGTTGATACGCCGCAGCGCCGCGAGATATTTCGGATCGTAGATGTCACCCGACGGATTCTCGACGACGATCCGCAGCGAATTGCCGAGTCCTTTCAGATCCGCCTTGTTGGCGAGGTAGTTTTTGATGTACGGATGCGACAGCGGAATCATCTTCTCGAAGCTCGCATTCACATCGAGCCGCAGCGCCTGAAATCCCAGCACCGCCGTGATGATCGCGCAGATGATGATGAGCCACGGACGCCGGTTGAAGATCAACCGCTCGAGCGCGTTACCCGAGCGCGTATCGAAGCTGGCAAGATCCGCCACCACGGGCATCTTGTCGAATTGGGCATTGTTGCCGCCAGCCATGTCTGCTCCCGTTAGTGCAACTTCGACAATGCGATCCGCGACAGGCCGGCCGCACCGGCCAGCACCGCGGTGTCGCCGCGCAGCGCCATGGCGAAGATGCCGCCCGGCTGGCTCGCGCCGAGTGTATGAAACGTTGCCCCCTGGTCGACGCTCTCGAGCAGCTCGCCCGCCTGAGTCGCGAGAATAAGGTGACCGTTCGGCAGTTCAGCCGAAGCGAGAATGCTCGCGCCGGTCGGCAGCGTGATCTTGTCCCACGTCGCGCCGCCGTCGGTGGAGCGATACGCGTTGCCGAGCAGACCGTAGACGATCAGCGCGTTGTGCGTGGAAGCGAGACCGAAGAAGCTACCCTTCGACGGCGTAGGCACCGCGACGAAACGCTGCTTGTCGGGATCGAGCTTGAGCAGCAGCCCCTGTTCGCCCGCTATATAAAGCGTGCCGTTGATACGGCGCATCGCATGCAGGTTCAACGCGTTGGGATTGTCGACGCGGTCGAACCAGGGCACCCAGCTCTTGCCGCCGTCGTCGGTATGAAAAATGATGTTGAACGAACCGATGACCCAGCCGGAACGCTCGTCATCGAACCAGACGTCGAGAAACGGACGGCCTCCCTGGTCTGCTTCAAAGCGCTGGGCCTCTTCGCGCGATGCCTTGAGATCAGGTGAATCGCCCTGTTGCTTCGCGTAGTACTCGCTCATCAGCCTGGCCGCCTGCTGGCCGTCGAGCTGTCGCGTCCAGCTATTGCCACCGTCGGTGGTATGGAGCACCTCGCCGTCGTGTCCGACCGCCCAGCCCAGCGCGGCCGACTTGAACGTAACGGCCACCAGATCGGAACTCACCGGCACCTGTACCTGGCGCCAGTGCACGGCGGCGTCGTCCGATACGAGAATTGCTCCGCGCGGACCTACCGCGACCAGGCGCTGTCCGGCCTGCGCCAGCGCCATCAGCGGTTCATGCGCGGCCTGCGGGTTGATGACGGCGGGCGAGCGCATCGGGTCGGCGAATTCGGCGTAGACCGACCCGCTCGCGGCGCATGCCGCGGCGACGATTGCCAGCCAACGAAACAGAGTCTTGCGCATTGTGTCTCCTTCACAGTAACTGGCGATCGATCACGCGAACAGTCCTGAGCTTTTTATGAAAACTTCTTTGTGCGCCATGCCATAGCCGGCACGGCGCACGTGCTGCGCCCTTCCTTGTGCCCGCCAGGCAAGCCCGGCAGGACGCATCACTCAATACCTCATCCTCAACTCGGCCCGCAATTAGCGCACACCCGCGGATTGCATACGCTCCGGCGTGAAGTAGTCATTTGGGAAATTCACGTTGAAGAAAATCCCGGGCGAGTCCGCCGGATGGCTGCCGAAGATATAAATGCCGCTGTTGAAGTCGTAGAACCAGTTACCGAGCGAATACGGCACCTTGTAGTCGTACGCTGGAACCGTGGTCTCAAAGCCGGCGCGATAGAGCTTGCCGGACTGGTCGTAGGCATCCATCATTCCCCCGCCGCCATCCTCGTCGAAGTACAGCGTCTTCCTGCTGTAGATGTGACGCGCGCCCGGCTTGAGCGTCAGATCCACGACCCATACGCGGTGCAGTTCCCACCGGACATAATCGGGATTCACGAAATGCGGCGTGGTGATCTTGCTGGCCGGCGTGTCGTACTGCTGCTTGTAGTCGTTGTACGGAATGTACATTTCCTTCTTGCCGACCAGCTTCGCGTTCCAGCGATCGATCTTGCCGTAGAACAACTGGATGTCGTCCATCGTGATCGCGCCCGAATAGCCGGGGTTCGGCGTGTCGTAGGCGAGATCGGGCGCCACGCGCACGCGGCGTTGGCCCGGGTTGTATTCCCACGATTGCTGATCGTGATCGGCCGAATCCGTGAAGTACCAGAAGAGCGTCGTGTCGCCAATCAGGCGGGCCGGTGACGCGTAGTCGTTATATACCTCATACCAGATCGCGAGGGGGCCCTTCTTGCGAAACTCCGCTTCGTCCTTCGGCTCGAAATACGGATAGAGCAGCGAACTCTTGAACTGCGCAGCAAGAATCGGCGTGCCGCTCGAATCGACGAGCCACGTCTTCACGTTGTTTTTCTGGGCCGTTCCGACGTAGCGTAATTCCCAGTCCCACAGCGCCTCCTGACCGTTTTTCGGCACCGGGAACGGCTTGCCGCCGAACGCCCCATCGATATAAAGGCCGTTTTTTTCGAGCTTGGCACTTTCCGCGTCCTTTTCCGAGTTCTGGAGATACCAGTCCGGATACGAAACCGAGCGGTGCGTCGGGTAAACGTCCATCCGGTAAGTCGGATAGCGCTTGAACAGCTCGATCGAGGCGGCGCTCAGTTTGTCGGCGTATTGCTGATAGTTCTGAGCCGTGATTTGCAGAACCGGCTTTTCACCAGGAAACGGGTCGGCCCATTTTCCGGAGTCGGCCTTGAACCCGGTCGGAAAGTCCTTGATGCCCCCCGTGTATGCCGGAATCGTGCCGTCCTTGTTGCCGGCAATTTCCGCGCCGAACGGCGTGATCCCACTCTCGATTGCCAGCGTATACGGCGAGGCCCAAACCGCGGCGAGTATCGCCAGCGCCTTAAGAAGCTTTGGGAATCTTTTCACACGTGCCTCCATCATCAAAACGTTGTCTGATAGGTGATGCCGATCCACGACTTGTCGCTGTACGGTGCACCGAGCGCCGTCGCGGCTCCCGCCGTCGAGTACCCCTTCTTGTTCAGGTAGTAGGTGTAGGTAATGTCCACCTCATGCTTGTTGTAGATCGTGAAATCAAGCCCGACCACGAAGGTGTTCTGCCCCTGTGCTTCGGCCGCTGGCGCGATGACAGATGAGTAGCCCTTCAGATTCAGATTAACGAACAGCGGCATCGTCAAATCAACCCCAGGGAATACCTGATACCACTGCGGGCTCGCACCAACGCCGATCCCGGCCCAGAAGCGCGTCGAGCAGTTGTTAAACGCGGAGTTGCCCGATGCCGAGCATTGGCCCGTGGTGTCATAACTGGAGTTGGCAAAATTCCGCGCATTCGATTGCACGCTTAAGAGCTGGTTGAACGCGAATTCCGCCTGCAGGAACATGTTGTCCCACATGGGCGTCTTGCCGAACGACTGCGTGACGTTCAGCAGACCGTGCAGCGTGCGACCCGTCGGCGCATCGTTGACCGTCGTCGTGTTGACGGCATTGAGTGGCATGTTCCAGCGATACGACAGCTCGCCTGCCACTGCCGAACTGCCGATCGCACTGTTGAAGCCAGCGCCGATCAGGTTCACGTCGTTGCCGTACTTCGCCGTAACACCGGGAAGGTTGGTGCCCGGGAAGAGTTCGGGTCCGGCACCCGGGAGTAGCACCGCCGCCCACGGCATCTTCATGGCGAAGTGACGGTACGTAAATTCATAGGTCGTTGCGATCGAATCGACACGCCACTTGCCGTCGATGCCGATATCGCCGATCTGGCCTTTCGTCGGCGCGATGCGCGGAATCGCGAATGTACCCAGCCCCGGAATGTTTTGGTAGCTGGCGATCGGAGGGCCGTAAAGAATAGGATCGGCACCGCCGAAATATGTGCCGCCTTCAGGCAGCCGATCGTGATTCCATTCGAACGTGTACTGCGCGCCGAGAGAGAACGTGTCGGTAATGTTCGTCGTCACGTCGGCCTGAGCCGTCGGCAACACGATTTCCTTGAGCGAAGCGCTCGGGCTCTGCGTCAGTTTCATCAGGTCGAGCGGCTGCTGACCGATGGCCACCGAGTTCGCGCCACCCAGCGTAGCAAACGCCGACTGCCCCCAAGTGACTGCCGTCCGGCCGAGCTTGACGTTGACAGAGTGACCACCGAGGTCAAAAGTGTGGAACACGAACGCATCACGCAGCTCCGCGCTCGGCCCCTGGTAGTACTTCTTGATGTAGCTGGTGTACTCGTTGTTCGGATAGTTCGGAGGAAATGCAGGATTGCTCGTATTGTGATTCTTGAACGTCGGGTCGTACCACGCGTCCATACTGATGCGGAAGCCGGACGTGTCCTTGTACTTGAAATCGAATTCGCTGTAGAGGTTCAGCATCGACTGGATCGTGCTGAACTTCGGCGTCGATAGATCGCCTTCGTCGTAGGTCGGGCTGTTCGTGTAGAAGTGGCTCGGGTTCTGAAGCCGGATGCCGTAGTCCGCACGCACCGTGTTGTCCCATTCCATGTCGATGTCCGGGTTCGGCACATCGAAGTGGAAGGCGTTGGCGTTCGCGCTCCACAACCCGCACGCTGCAGCGATGCAGGTCGCGTGCACGCCAAGGCTGATCGCACTTGGCTTTAGACTCTTCTGTTTCATGCGTCTCCTCTTGTCTTTGTCGCGCTGCCGCAGAAAAGGCCCAGGCCGTTGGACTGCCGCAGACTTTTGCAATGAAGCGAAACCGGTCTCCCTACCTCGTCAGCATCGCGCCTCGGATACCTCCGACAGCGTCACCAGAATGCGAATGCTGTTCGGAAAGATAAACGCTCGAAACTCGACTGTCAACGCTCGCTCACCCCTAAGTGATGCAATTTTCCGAACGACGTTCAAAACGCGGGGTAAACGTGGATTTGAGTTTGGTGATGAACTCGAAGCGGTCCGCGCATGGCCGCGTAACGCTGACGAGACAGTGGCGACGCTTGCATTTGCGAGGTGTCCGATTCGACTGCGCAGATTGACGATGCAAACCATGGATGGCTTTCGGAAAACCGTCCGAGCCGATGATGAATCAATAGCTTGTGCGATCGGATCAGTTTCCTTTGCAGTCCTTTTGTATAGGCTGGTCATGGACCGCGATCAGACGAATCCCTTATCCCGTTCCTGCGTAGAAGTGCCTTTCTGGTTTGCGGGGAGGAGGCGGGAACACGCGCCATGCCCCGTCGTCGTGCCGAAAGAAGAATATCGCGAGGGAGTTCTCAGCGGCGGACGACCGCGCAAGTACACACCTCGTTTGGCCTGAATTTGCGAAAGTACATCGGGTGATGTGCACCGAGGTGGTTGCAGTGGGCGCAATCCACTTGTCGATCAGCCAACGCAAAGAACCTTCCCCAACCTTCATGTCCAGCTCCTTCTACGACCTGTGCGCGCTGCTGACATCACAACCACGAACGCAAATTGGCGACTCTAACGGGCCAACCCCAAACCCTGCGAATCCGCTGCTTCGGCTTGCGATACAGCGGGAATGGTCGGGTTCCGGCGTAATGTGTCGACTGACCAAATAGTAGTAGTCAGCCGACCCATTATCAAGCCCAGATGACACCAGGGGAAATGCTGGTATGGACAAATCTACCCTTTATTCGGGTAGGATATGTGATGTCGCGAGTGACTGGATCAGACTTTATCTAAAAGCTAATTAGTCAGAAGACGCATATTTATTCGTCATCTGACTATCATCAGATCAATGCCGGCGCTGCGCGATCAGGATCGAACGCCGTTCCTATCAGGCGGGGTATAGCCCGCAGATACACATCCCGGACTGGCAACAAGCGCGAGGACAGCAGACGCCAAGGAGAGCACAACAGATGAAAGACCTGACCATCTCATCGGCAGACCTCGGCAACACGGCAGCAGACGGGCCCAAACGGCGCGGGAACAGAACGACCCGCGTGCCCGCCATCATCGAAGTGGCGATCGAGGTCTTCGCATCCGAAGGTAACGCTGGTTTCACTCAACGCCGCATTGCCAGCGAGGCAGGGATTCGACTGAGGACCTTGCAGCACTACTTCAGCACCCGCGAAGAACTATTGCGGGCCACGATCGAGGCATACACGGATCGCTATTTCGAGCACTATCGGGCGATCGCCCAAGACAAATCCCGGCCACCGGAAGCGCGACTGGATGTCATCGTCGACGAGGCGTTCTCCGTACTGACGGCGAGCGGCGGAAACCGCGTTAGCGCCTTTGTGCTGGAATGCTGGAGCCTCGCAGAGCATGAGCCCTTTCTGCATGCCCTGATGGCGAAATCTACTGCGGATTTTCAGGGTCTCCTGGCGGAACTGATCGCGCAGATCAACCCAACCTTGCCGTCGGGAGAATGCACGTTGCGCGGCGCCCTGCTCCTTTCACATCTGCACGGTCTGGTCGTCTTTCTTCGCCGGTCCGGCGCGGACACAGTGAATGCGGACTCGTTCCGTCACGCCATGAAGGTCGTCTGGCGAGCGTTGAGCAAGGCATCTCCATAGAACTACAAGGCAGGTTCTTGTGCCAGAATCGCGCCCGGATGGAGCGGTCGGCGCGCCATGTGACGGGCGCACCGAGCCGCAGATCGCCTTCTACAGACGCACATGGTCACAATGGCCAGCTCAGGCCATTGTGACCGATCCTCAGCGGACCACGTCCCAGACAAGAGGCAAGTGGTATAGCGTGCCGTTCACACCTCCGTGGACACCCGCTTTCTCGCCAGGCTTGATCTGGAAATCGGGAATCCGCTTAAGCCATTCCTGAAGGAAAACCTTCAACTCCACGCGCGCAAGGAACGAGCCGGGACAACGATGCGCGCCATTGCCGAACGTCGAATGAATCGGCGTGGGCCGAGTGAAATCGACGCTCAGCGGATCGTCGAACTTTCTCTCGTCCAGACCGTGCAGTGTGGTCGGCATGATGATCATGTCACCCGCCTTCATCTGCACGCCCTTGTACTCGAAATCGTGTGTGATCCGCCGCCCTTGATTGACCACCGGGAAGCGCCGCAGAAGCTCGTCCACGGCCTTCTGCGTCAGTTCGGGGTTGTCGATGAGCTGCTTGCGGTGGGCCGGGCTCCCGGCGAGGAATCGCGCGATAAAGCCCATTGCCGAGGCAACCGTGTCGAGGCCGCCAATCAGCACGAGACCACAGAGCCCCCGCACTTCTTCGTCGGTGAGCGCGCGCCCGTCGATCTTCGAATGGACAATCTTGCTGATGAGATCGTCACCCGGGTTCGCGCGGCGTTCCGCAATCTTCACCCCCAGGTACTGAAAAATCGCACCGAGCGCCTTGAGCTTCTCGTTGGCATCGACCGGGCGGACCATCTTGTCAGCGAGGCCGAGCAAGTACTCGCGATCCTCGGCGGGCAGCGCCACCATGTTCATGAAAATGCCGATCGGAAGATGCTGCGCAAACCCCGATACGAATTCCACCTCGCCCTTAGGATAAAAGCCGTCGATCAGTTCGATCGCCATTTCGCGCGCCTTCTCCTCGAGCTTGCCGATTGCCTGCGGCATGAACGCGGGCGCGATCAGCGCGCGATAGGCGGTGTGCTGCGGAGGATCGAAGAAGATCGGCGGCAACGGTTGATGCTCGACGAGCGGCACTGTCAGCTGCTTCGACGAGAAATTCTCGTAGTCCTTGAGGATGTGATAGATGTCATCGCCGCGCGTCGCGATCCAGTGTCCGCCGTTGCGGGGTGTCCAGAGAATGTCGGGAATGCCTTCGGCGTGCAACTGCTTGAGCGAGAGATGGTAGTCGTCTTCGGCACCCGGCGGATTGTAGATATCGATGTCGAACACTCGTTCAGGCAATACGTGCGCTGGAATTGGCGCCAGATCCGGAGTCCCGCCATGAGCAGCTACTGACATTAGTTGTCTCCTTTCGAATCGACCGGTATGAGCGGTCGGGACCATTCTTCATCTGATTACCGCAATTACAGGAACGCGCCGTACAGCTCGATATGGTGTTCGGTGTTTCCCCAGGTCATGTCGATGCAGGTGAGCCGCTTCACGTACCACCCCACCGCAAGTTCGTCCGTCATGCCCATTCCGCCGTGCAGTTGCACCGCTTGCTGAGTGACGAAGCGTGCACTACGGCCAATCAGTGCCTTTGCGGCAGTCACAGC
This sequence comes from Paraburkholderia tuberum STM678, assembly GCF_902833905.1. Lineage (GTDB taxonomy): Bacteria > Pseudomonadota > Gammaproteobacteria > Burkholderiales > Burkholderiaceae > Paraburkholderia > Paraburkholderia tuberum. Next base: position 90,679 of record NZ_CADFGP010000008.1, read on the forward strand.
ACGATGGGCTTCCAGCTCGTCGTCATCGCCAAGTTTCGAGGCAGCAAAGAAGACCATCGATTTCGCCTGCTCTACCGCGGTCAAAATATCGGCGGCGCGATGCTGCAGCGCCTGGAATTTGCCGATCGGCGAACCAAACTGCTTTCGCGTGCGCAGGTATTGAAAGGTCAGATCGCTCAGCCGCGACATCGCGCCGACCGCTTCCGCGCACAGCGCGAAAATGCCTTGATCGACGGCCCACTCGAGCAAGGCATAGCCCTGATCGATGGCGCCGATCACAGCCGTTACACCGACGTGTACGTCGTCCAGCACTACCTCGGCGACACGCTGCCCGTCGAGTGCCGGAAATCCTTTGACGCTCACGCCTTGCGTTCGCGCATCGACGGCGAAGAGTGTGATGCCGTGCCTGTCGGTCTGCTCGCCTGCGGTACGCGCCGAAACCAGCAGAATGTCCGCGCTGTCGCCGTGCAGTACAACGCCTTTGCGTCCATTCAGGATGAACCCGTCACGCGTTGGCTCGGCCCTCGTCGCAACGGTCCACAAATCGAAACGCGAACCAGGTTCGAGCGTCGCCAGCGCGGTCTTCAGGCTGCCGTCGGCGATACCGGCCAGCCACTCCGCCTTGCGCGACTCGTGTCCTGCGCGCCCGATCAGCTTCGCGCCGATCACGGCCGTCGAAACAAACGGCTCCAGTACGAGCCCACGGCCGAAGGCCTCCATCACGAGCATGGTCTCGACCGGCCCCGTGCCAAGGCCGCCATGATCCTGCGGCAGGTTCAGTGCCAGCACGCCCATTTCGGCCAGCGTCGTCCAGTGCGCAGCCGACCAGCCCTCGGGAGTAGCGGCGAGACGGCGCCTCGCCTCGAAGTCGTATTCCTTTTCGACGAAACGGCCGACCACGTCGGCCAGCATCTGTTCCTCTTCAACCAGCGTGAAGTCCATGGCGTGTCCTCAGATGCCGAGCGCCTGCTTGGCGATGATGTTTTTCTGCACTTCAGTCGAACCGCCGTAGATCGAAATCTTGCGCCAGTCCAGGTAGTGCGCGGCCAGCGCGTTGAGCAGCTCGCCGTTCGCGGTTTCGCCGCGCCAGTGCGCCTCCAGCGCTTCGCTTACAAAAGGCACCGCATAGGGGCCTGCGCATTCCATGATCAGCTCCGTAAGCTCCTGCTGAATCTCCGAACCGCGGATTTTCAGCACCGAAGCCTCCGGTCCGATGGGACGTCCTGCAGTTTCGGCTGAGACGACGCGCAGCAGCGACCATTCGTGCGCGATCAAATCGATTTCCACCCTGGCGATGCGATCGCGAAAGCGAACGTCCTCGATGAGAGGCTTGCCGTGCTTACGCTCGGTGCTGGCAATCTCCTTCAGACGTCGCATGAAACGCTTGCAGTTGCCGAGGCCGGCGATATTGGTCCGCTCGTGGCCGAGCAGATACTTGGCGATCGACCAGCCGCGATGCTCCTCGCCGACGAGATTGCTCACTGGCACTGCCACATTGTCGAAGAACACTTCGTTGACGTCGTGGCCGCCGTCAAGCGTGCGGATGGGTCTGACCGTAATGCCGGGCGTGGACATATCGATCAGCAGGAACGAGATGCCTTCCTGTGGGCGGCCGCTGCCATCCGTGCGGACCAGGCAGAAAATCCAGTTCGCCCATTGGGCGAACGAGGTCCAGATCTTCTGGCCGTTGACGACATAGAACGGTTGACCGTCGCGCTCGACACGGTCCGCACGCGTCTTGAGCGACGCCAGATCGGAACCCGCACCCGGCTCGGAGTAACCCTGACACCACCAGTCCTCCATCGAGATGATGCGCGGCAGGAACCGTTCGCGCTGCGCGTCGGTGCCGAACTTCTGGATTACAGGTCCAACCATCGAAAGGCCAAACGGCATCTGGCGCGGCGCGCCGGCGGTAAAGCATTCCTCGTCGAAAATGTTGCGCTGCGCGGCATTCCAGGCGGCGCCGCCGAATTGCGCGGGCCATGCAGGTGCGCCCCATCCCTTCGCGGCCAGAATGCGTTGCCAGCGCACGTAGTCTTCGCGCGGCACATGGCGGAAGTTCAGCACCCGTTCACGCATGTCGTCGGGCAAATGAGTCGCTACGAATTCGCGCACCGTGGCGCGAAATTCCTTGTCGGCGGGACTCTCTTTCAGGTCCATTTCAGCCTCCCGCCGGGCCGCCCCCAAGGGAGGCTGAAGCCCCCCCGGGGGGCCGCGAACAACAGTGAGCATGGGGGTCGTTTCATTTCAGGCTCCAGTCGCGGCCCGGCAAAGCATGTCGGCGCTGCCGGGCGCGGTTTCAGGCAATCTCCACGATTCCGTTGTTCAGCACCACCACATCGCGTGCGTCGACGCGCGCCCGCAGATGCAGACGCGTGTCACTGTCCCGCCAGAACTGGAAGCGCACTTCTTCGCCGGGGTACACCGGCGCGGTCAGGCGCAAGGCGAGTCGCTTCAGACGCTTTGCGTCGTTGCCCGCGAAGGTGCGAATCGCGGCGTAACCCGCCATGCCATAGGTCGCGAGGCCGTGAAGAATAGGCCGGTTGAATCCGGCTTTCGACGCCACCTCCGGGTCCGCGTGCAGGGGATTGGCGTCGCCCGAAAGGCGGTAGATCAACGCTGCATGCGCGCCGGTCGAAAACACGTATTCCGCGTCCGGGGCGCGCTCCGGCACAGCCGGAAGCGCTTCGGGCGGCGCGTCGCTCGCGCCCGACCCGGCGCTGAACCCTCCGTCGCCGCGCAGAAAGGACACCTGCCGGACTTCGGCAAGTTGTTCGCCCGTCGAGGCGTCGATGATGTCACGCTTGAGCTCGACGATCGCGCCCTTGCCCGCGCCCTTGTCCGAGATGCGGCTCACCCGCGTCTTGCTGACGATGGTCGCTGCAACCGGCATCGGGCGCATGAAGCGAACGTCCTGCTCACCGTGCACGAGCTTCAGGTAGTCGATGCCCGTACGCGAATCGCGCATCCACGATTTCGGCCACGCGAACGCGGCCGCGCAAGTCGGCATCGCTTGCAGGTCCTTTTCATAGACGTAGCGCAGCTGTTCTGCGTCCAGCGGGTCTGCGCCCAACCCGAGACCCAGCGAATACAGCATGACGTCGCGCTCGCTATATGTCTGCGTGACATCTTCGATCGGCCAGTTCTTGACGACTTCGTAGTTCAGCATGAGGTGGTAGTCCTATGTGTGCTCAGTAGTCCGTGAAGTTGGGCTTGCGCTTCTCGAGAAAGCTCGCCATGCCTTCCTTGTAGTCATCGCACTGGTTGGCGATCGGCATGTCCAACCCGGCGTGTATCACCGCCTCGTGGGGCGTCTGGAACGGCACCTCCCAGACCTGCTCCTTCATGATGCGCATCGAGCGCGGCGAGCAGTACTCCGCCATTTCTCGCGCGTACGCATAGGTCTCCTCGACCAGCTTGTCCGCCGGAATTGCCCGATTCACGAGTCCCATACGTTCGGCTTCGCGCCCCTTGATCTTGCGTCCCGACAGCAGCAGGTCGAGCGCGTGCGCCTGGCCGACGTGACGCGCGAGTATCCAGGCCATGCCGTATTCCGCGCTCAGGCCGCGGCGCGCGAATGCCGTCGTGATGGTCGCGTCTTCGGACGCAAAGCGGATGTCGCAGAAAAGGGCGTGGATCAGGCCAATGCCGACGGTGGCGCCGTTGAGCATCGCGATCACCGGCTTCGGAATGGCCGGGTAGTAAGAGCAGCGCGTTTGCCAGTCGGCGCGCTTGCGCATATCGAACGGACGCGGGAGCTTCGTCATGAGCGCGGCGGGATCACCGCCGAAGCTGTGAATATCGCCGCCCGCGCAAAACGCCTTGCCCGCGCCGGTGAAAACGATCACGCGCACGCCATGGTCCGCGCCCGCCGCCTGCATCGCCTCGTACACTTCGGTCGCCACCTGGTCGTTCCAGGTGTTCATGTGTTCCGGGCGGTTCAGCGTGATCGTCGCTACCCGGTCCTTGACGTCGTACAGAATGGTCTCGAAGCGCATCAGATCCCTCCAAAGCTCAGAATGAACGCGGCAGGTCGAGCACGTGCTCGGCGACGTAGGACAGGATCAGGTTCGTCGAAATCGGCGCCACCTGATAGAGCCGGGTTTCGCGAAACTTGCGCTCGACATCGTATTCGCAAGCGAAACCGAAGCCGCCATGGGTCTGCAGACAGGCATTCGCGGCTTTCCACGAAGCCGTGGCAGCGAGATGCTTGGCCATGTTCGCTTCCGCGCCGCACGGTTGATGGTTGTCGAACAGTTCGCAGGCCTTGTAGCGCATCAGATCCGCCGCGCGCACGTCGATGTAGGCCTCGGCGATCGGGAACTGGATGCCCTGGTTCATACCGATGGGCCGGTCGAACACGATACGCTCGCTGGCGTACTTCGACGCGCGCTCGACGAACCAGTAGCCGTCGCCGATGCACTCGGCAGCGATCAGTGCGCGCTCGGCGTTGAGTCCGTCGAGGATGTACTTGAAGCCCTTGCCTTCCTCGCCAATCAGGTTCTCTTCAGGAATCTCCAGATTGTCGAAGAACAGCTCGTTCGTCTCGTGATTGACCATGTTCGGAATCGGCCGCACGGTCAGGCCATTGCCGATAGCCTGGTGCAGGTCCACGAGAAAGCACGACAGCCCATCCGACTTCTTCTTCACGTCCGACAACGGCGTGGTGCGTGCGAGCAGGATCATCATGTCCGAATGCTGCACGCGTGATATCCACACCTTCTGGCCGTTCACCACGTACCGGTCGTCTCTTTTTACAGCAGTGGTCTTCAGCTTCGTCGTGTCCGTTCCGGTGGTCGGTTCGGTCACAGCCATCGATTGCAGACGCAATTCCCCGCTCGCGATCTTCGGCAGGTATTTGCGCTTTTGCGCCTCCGAGCCGTTTCTGAGCAGCGTATTCATGTTGTACATCTGGCCATGACAAAAGCCAGAGTTGCCGCCGTTGCGGTTGATCTCCTCCATGATCACGGACGCCTCGGTCAACCCGAGACCTGAACCGCCATACTCCTGAGGGATCAGCGCGGCCATCCAGCCGGCCTTCGTCAGCGCGTCCACAAACGCCTCGGGATAGACGCGCTCGTGATCGATGCGGCGCCAGTACTCGTCCGGGTACGCCTTCGAGAGGTCGCGCAAGGCGTCGCGCAGTTCCTGATATTGATCGGGTGGGGAAATTCGGCTCATGAATGGTTTCCGTTTGCTTGGCTGGACGCGCGGCTCACGCTGCTGCATCGATCAGTCCGCCGGCATTGGCGAGCTGGGTCAGATGATGTTCGGTCGAACCGAACTGGATATCGATCACGCTCAGGCGTCTCAGGTAGTGACCGATCTTGCACTCCTCGGTCATCCCGATGCCGCCGTGCAATTGCACGCCTTGTTGACCGACGAAGCGGCCCGAGCGCCCAATCTGCACTTTCGCCGCCGACATACTGCGATCGCGTTCCGCCGCGTCCGGCTCCTCGCTCATCATGGTCGCGAAGAGCGCCATGCTGCGCGCCTGCTCCACCATGACGAGCATGTCGACTGCACGATGCTGGAGCGCCTGGAATGATCCGATAGGCACCCCGAACTGCTTGCGGACCTTCAGGTACTCCACGGTTTCTTCGTGCGCAGCTGCCATTGCACCTACGGCTTCCGCGCTCACCGCCGCGATCGCGTGCGCAACGACCGTTTCTATCAGCGACAACGCGGCGCCCGCGGTGCCCAGAACGTCGCTATCTGGAACCCGCACGCGGGACAACTGAATGTCTGCCGCACGCAGTCGGTCTTGCGTCGGATACGGGTGGCGCGTCACGCCCTCTGCGTCGCCCCTAACCACGAACAGCCCGATGCCGTCACGCTCGCGCCTACCGCCGGACACGCGCGCCGACACCACGAGAACGTCGGCGCTGCCGCCGTGGAGCACGACGCGCTTGGCGCCGTCGAGCACCCAGCCGGCGGCTTCGCGTCGTGCGGTGGTCGCAACGTCCGCGAGGTCGTACCGCGCCTGCGCCTCGCTGTGCGCGAACGCCATCTGCAACTCGCCCTGCGCAATCTGCGGCAGAATCGCCGCGCGTTGCGCCGCGTTGCCGCCAAGCCGCACCAAGCCGCCGCCCAGCACGACCGTCGCGAGATACGGTTCGACCGCGAGAGCGCGGCCCAACGCTTCCATCACGATCATCGTTTCGACAGGGCCGCAGTGGCTGCCGCCGTATTCCTCGTCAAACGAAAGGCCCAACAGACCCATGTCGGCGTAACGCGCCCAAAGCTCGCGGCTGAAACCGTCCGGCTCAGCGAGATACTTCGCGCGCTGCTCGAACCCATACTCGTCTTTGACGAGCCGCTCGACGCTGTCCTTGAGCATGCGTTGCTCATCGGTGAAATCAAAGTCCATATCTGATGCTTCTCCGCAGTTCGCCCGTCGCTCAAAGTCCGAGTACGGACTTGGCGAGAATGTTCTTCTGAATCTCGTTGGAGCCGCCCACGATCGAGACGTGGCGCGCGAAGTAGTGATTCGGCGCAACGGTGAGCGCCCATTCGGGTTCGCGAACCGGATCGGCAAGCCCGCGCAGGAAGTCAAGATCGAGCGGTAAAGCGTCCGGCCCTGCCACCTCGAGGAGCAATTCAGCCGAGAGTTGCTGGAGTTCCGAACCCTTGATCTTCAGGATCGAAGTCTTCGGGTCGGGCACGTGGCTCTGCTGCGCGCTGCTCTCGGCGATCACGCGCATCTGCGTCATCTCCAGGGCCTTCAGCTCCACCTCGACTGCCGCGACACGTTCGCGAAAACGCGGGTCGTCCCACAGCACACCGTCGCCGCAGGGCACGCGCTTCGCAAGATCCTTCGCGTGACGCACGCGCATCTTCGAAACGCCCACGCGCGCAATGCCGCTGCGTTCGTTGCCAAGGAGATACTTCGCGTAATCCCAACCCTTGTTCTCCTCGCCAATTCGGTTCGCAACCGGCACGCGCACGTTGTCGAAGAACACCTCGTTGGTTTCGTGGTGGCCGTCGATCGTGACGATCGGGCGCACGGTCAGGCCCGGCGTCTTCATGTCGATCAGAAGGTACGTGATGCCCTGCTGTTTCTTGCCGCTCGAATCCGTGCGTACGAGACAGAACATCCAGTCCGCGTGATGCGCCGTCGAAGTCCAGAGCTTCTGGCCGTTGATCACGTAGTGGTCCCCGTCGCGCACCGCCTGGGTTCGCAGCGCGGCCAGGTCCGAACCGGCTCCGGGCTCGGAGAATCCCTGGCAGAACCAGTATTCGAGGCTCGCGATGCGAGGCAGGAAATGGCGCTTTTGCTCCTCGCTGCCGAACGCGATGAAAACCGGACCGATCATGTTCACGTTGAACGACAGCGTCTCGGGCGCCGGGGCCATGTGCAACTCTTCCTTGAAGATGTATTGCTGCACCGCGCTCCAGCCCGTCCCGCCCCACGCCTTGTCCCACGCTGGCGTCGCCCAGCCGCGCTCGTAGAGCATGCGTTGCCAGCGGCGCAGGTCGGCCGCCGAATAGCGCTGCCCCAAGGTAGCTTTGCGTCGGATGTCGGCCGGCAGCGCTTCCTTGAAGAAGGCTCTGACCTCATTGCGGAACGCTAGCTCTTCGTCGGTATATCGCAGATCCATGAGTGTCTCGTTTCGTCTTTATGGGTCGCCTGTCGGGCGCGGCTCAGGCCAGCGTTCCCGCTTCTTTCAACTCGCCAATGCGGCCCCGTTCGAGCCATGCCGCCAGCGCGGCGTCGATCGTGGTCGCGTCGGGCGCCTCGGGCGCCGTCGGCTTCGCGGGCACCGTGGCGGAGAAGCGCGGCGCCGGCGCGGGCTGCACGATGCCGTCCACTTCGATGAACGTGCCGCGCGCCTTCAGATGCGCATGCTCGGGTGCCTCGGTCCACGACAGAACCGGTGCGAAGCACGCGTCCGTGTGTTCGAGCAAGGTGGTCCATTGCTCGCGTGTGCGTCGCTTGAATTGCAGCGCGAACAGTGCGCGCGCGGCGGGCCAGTTGCTTGCGTCGAGCTGCGTACCCAGCGTTCGCGGATCGATGTCGAGCAGGCGGAGGAGTTCGAGATAGAACTTGTCCTCGATGGGGCCGACCGTAATCCACTTGCCGTCCGCGCATTCATAAACGTCGTAGAAGTGCGATCCCGAATCCGTGATATTCGTCCCGCGCCCGTCGCGCCAGATGCCGGCAGCCTGCATGCCGAAGAACGTGGTAGCAAGGTTGGCCGTACCGTCGACGATCGCGGCATCCACGATCTGTCCGGCGCCGCCGTTGCGCGCATGCAGGATCGCCGACAGGAGCCCCATTGCAAGGTACAGCGAACCGCCCGCATAGTCGCCGATCAGATTCAGCGGTATCGACGGCGGCTGATCACGGCGGCCAATTGCGTTGAGGACGCCGGTGATCGCGATGTAGTTCAGGTCATGCCCGGCGTACTGCGCGAGCGGACCTTGCTGGCCCCATCCCGTGATGCGCCCGTAAGCGAGCTTCGGATTGCGTTCGAGGCAGGCCTGCGGACCCAGCCCGAGTCGCTCGGTCACGCCGGGTCGGAAACCTTCTATCAGGGCATCGGCGCGCTCCACCAGCGTGAGCACGAATTCGACGGCCTGCGGGTCTTTCAGGTCGAGCGCAATCGTCTTCCGGTTGCGCAGCAACAGGTTGTAGCGCAGCGGACGCTCGATACCGAGCTTGACCGGCTGGCGACGTTCGATGCGCAACACCGTCGCACCCAGATCGGCGAGCAGCATCGCCGCCATGGGCCCCGGGCCGATGCCGGCCAGCTCGATGATGCGAACTCCTGCAAGCGGACCCATGGTTCAACCCTTGCGAGCGTGGGCGCGCATGGCGTCCCATTGCTCGTCGGTCCAGTCCTGCATCGCGCGGAAGGTCGGGCCGCCAACACCCTGCATCCAGCGGCCGCCGTCGATCACGATCATGTCGCCGGTGATGTAGCCGGAGCCATCGGACGCCAGATAAGCGTAGAGATTGGCAAGTTCCGCGTGATCGCCGAAGCGCCTCAGCGGCACCGAGCGCTCCTGCGGCTCGACCTGCGAGCCCGGCGGGTACAACTGCTCCCATGCGCCCGGCGTCGGGAACAGTCCGGGCGCCACCGCGTTCAGGCGAATGCCCTTCGGGCCCCACTCGACCGCAAGGCTGCGGGTCATGGCGAGAATACCCGCCTTCGCGGCCGCGGACGGCACGGTAAAGGCCGAGCCGGTCATCGTGGGCGTCGATACGGTACTGATCACGTTGCCCGGGTGACCCGCGTCGATCCAGCGCTTGCCCGCCGCGATCGTGCAATAGAAGCTGCCGTGCAGCACGATGTCGAGCACCGCATCCACCGCGCGCGCCGACAGGCTTTCCGTGCGCGCGATGAAGTTGGCCGCCGCGTTGTTCAGCAATACGTCGAGCGGACCATCCCGCCAGATCGTCTCCATCATCGACTCGACGGACTCGGCGCTGCGCACGTCCGCCTGCACCGTCGTGACACGCGCGCCAGGCACGACGCCGCGAAACTCGTCGGCCGTCGCGTCCAGCACTTCCTTGCGGCGACCGCAGATGACGAGATCGGCGCCCAGTTCGAGGTAGCGCAGGCCGATACTCTTACCAAGGCCGGTGCCTCCCCCGGTGATGAGGATTCGTTTGTTCTTCAGCAGGTCAGGCGTAAACATATGCGTTGAACTTCCAGTAGGGACAGCAACGGAGAATGGCGGCGTCAGGCACCCGTGAAAACCGGCTTGCGTTTTTCCATGAAGGCCGTCACCGCCTCCGCGTGGTCGCTCGTTTGACGGGTCAGCGGATTGAGGTCAGTTTCGAGGCGGCATGCGTCTTCGATCGAATTGCCCGCATTGACGAGGCTCGCCTTCAGGAGCGCCAGCGTCACTGGCGGATAGCTCGCGAAGCGCGCCGCGGCCTCGATCGCCGCATCGAGCGCGCCGCCGCTCGCGACCACCTCGCTGACCAGGCCGATGCGGCGCGCCGTGGCCGCGTCGATGACATCGCCTTTCAGCATCAACTCACGCGCCTTGCTGCCGCCGACCTTTTGCGGCAGCGTCCATAGAATTCCCGTGTCGGGAAGCAGTCCGACCTTGCCGAACGCACATGAGTACTTCGCGGTATCGGCACCGACCACGACATCGCATGCAGCCGCCAGCGACAGCCCCGCTCCATAGCACGTGCCCTCCACCGCCGCGACGACCGGCTTCGTGCCCGTATAAATCAGCTTGAACAGACGCACGCCCACCGCGATGCGCTCACGAAGCGCCAGCAACTGTAGAGTGGTCGCGTGCATTTCGGACAGGTCGCCGCCCGCGCAAAAATGGCCGCCCGCGCCTGTCAGCACAATGGCGCGCGTTTGCGGATCGTCGTGCATCAGCCGGTGCAAGACCTCGGTCAGCGCAACGCGCATCCTCATGGAGAACGCGTTGCGGCGCTCGGGATAGTTCATCGTGACAATGGTCACGTCGCCTTGACGGCGCACCTGCAGGATCTCGTCGGCGCCCGCGGCTTTTTCCTTCTGCTCGATACTCATCGCATTGCTCCCCGCGCTCACTCACCCGTGAAGACCGGTTTGGTCTTTTCCATAAACGCCTTGCAGGCAGCCTGATGGTCTTTCGACTGACGCAGGATGGGCTGATAGTCGATCTCGGCTCGCAGCGCGCCTTCCATGGTCGCCGCGGCGTTGGTCAGCGCGTCCTTCAGCAGCGCCACGCCGAGCGGCGGCAAGTCGGCAAGACCGCGCGCAACTTCGATTGCCTTTGCGCGCGCAGTACCCGGCCCGACGACTTCGTTGGCAAGGTGAATCGTGCCGGCCTTGTCGCCGTCGATTTCAGTGGCGAGCGAGAGCATCTCCCTCGCGCGAGCCATGCCTATGCGCTTCGGAAGCGTCCACAGAATACCGGTGTCCGGAATCAGGCCGACGCGCAGAAACGCCGCGCAAAAGCGTGCACTCGATGCAGCCACGACATAGTCGGTCGCGACCGCGAGCGACAGCCCGGCGCCGAAGGCTACGCCTTCCACGGCCGCCACGACCGGCTTGGGTCCCGCCTGCATTTCACGCACTACCACGCACGACTCCGCCAGAATCTCGCGGCTTTGCAGGATCGTGCGCTGCGTCATCTCGGAGATGTCGGCGCCGGCGCAAAAGTGCTCGCCCGCGCCCGTCAGGACGATTGCCCGCGAGTCCGGATCGTCCACCATCAGCCGATGCATCGTGTCGCGCAACAACTGACGCATCTGACGTCCCATCGCGTTGCGGCGTCGAGGATTGTTTAGCGTCACGATCGCGACCGGTCCCTCGCGGGTCACCTCGATCAGCGACGTCGTATCGTTTTCTGCCGTTTCTTTTTCGCTCATGTTGGCTTCCTTCAGTCGGCCACGAACACCGGCTTGCGCTTTTCCATGAAGGCGCTCACGGCCTCCTGGTGTTCGCGGCTGCGGCGCAGGATGGGCTGCAGGTTGACTTCCGCTTCGATGGCGTCGTCGAGCGTACGGATGCCCGTCGCGAGCGCGGCCTTCAGGTGCGCGGTGGCCACCGAGGGCAGTTCCGCGTACTGTTGCGCCACCTTCGAGGCCGCGTTCAGCGCCTCGCCGGGCTCGACGACCTGATTGGCAAAACCGGTCTCGCCCGCTTCGACGCCGTTGAACTCACGAGCACTCAACATGAGCTCGCGTGCAAGGCCGCCGCCCACGCGCTGCGACAACGACCAATAGAGCCCCGTATCGGGCAGCAGCCCGACCTTGACGAACGCGCTCGCATAGCGCGCGGCCGATGACGTGACGACATAATCGCAAGCAGCGGCGAGCGACAGACCAGCGCCAAACGCAAACCCTTCGACGGCGGCGACGATCGCTTTCGGGCCTTCCACCATCAGTCTAAAAATATCGAGCGGCAGTTCATTGCGCTGTCGATATTCGAGCACCTTGCGCGTCTGCATCTCCGAGATGTCCCCACCCGCGCAAAACGTATTGCCCGCGCCGGTCAGTACGATCGCACGGCAGGCTTCCTCATGATGCATCAGGCGATAGAGCTGCGCGTACAACGTCTCGCGCATCTTTAGCGAAAACGCGTTTCGCCGTTGGGGATAGTTCAATGTGACGATCGCGATTGCACCGTCTTGCCGGACCTGTACGATCTCTGCTGCATCGCTGCTGGTCTCTTCGCTCATCTGTCCGTCTCCTGTCGATCGGGTTTAGCGCTTTAGCGCTTACTCCGATCCCATGCAAAGCTGTTGACAGTGACCCTGGCGGGCGGAGTGTCTTTACAGGGTTTCCTGCGTCCCGAGAATCACCGTGGCCTGGCTCGAGAGCACACCACCGTTACCGTGCGCGATTGCCAGCTTCGCACCGGGTATCTGGCGCTCACCAGCGCGGCCCGTCAATTGCCGCATCGATTCTTCCATCAGGAACAGCCCATACATGCCGGGGTGAACGCACGACAAACCGCCGCCGTTCGTATTGACCGCGAGCCGGCCGCCCGGCGCGATGCCGCCGTCCGAAACGAAGCGGCCGCCTTCGCCTTTAGGGCAAAAGCCGAGGTCTTCGAGAAACAGAATGGTGTTGATCGTGAAGGCGTCGTACAGCATCGCGACATCGATATCATTCGCCTTCACGCCGGCCATTTGATACGCACGCCTGCCCGATTCCGCTGCGGCAGTCACCGTGAGATCCGGCATGCTCGCGATTTCGCGGTGCGAAGTGGCCGAAGCCGCGCCGAGCAGATACACCGGCTTGTCGGTGAGATCACGCGCTCGATCGGCGCGCACCATGACGATCGCTGCCGCGCCATCCGTCACGAGGCAGCAATCGCGCACGGAAAGCGGATCCGACACGAGGCGCGCGCCCATCACGTCGTCGATCGACATGGGCGTGCGCATATACGCATCCGGATTCAGTTGCGCCCACTTGCGCGCGGCGACGGCCACCTCGGCCAGATGCTCACGCTTCGTGCCGTACTGATGCATATGACGCGCCGCCGCAAGCGCATACGACGACACCGGATTCATCGGCTTATACGGGCTCTCCCAGGGCGAAGGACGCGACGACTGCACGAGCTTGCCCGCCGCGCTGCGCTGATTGCTCCCATATGCAATCAAGGCAACATCGATCTGTCCCGTACACAACGCCATGGCCGCCGTGTGCGCGTAGATTTCGAACGCCGATCCGCCGCTTCGGTTGTTGTCGGTGAACTTCGGGTTAATACCGAGGTATTCGGCAAACGTGAGACCCGACAGCATGTCGTCCGGCGTGCACACGAAAAGGCCGTCTACATCGCCAGGCGTAAGTCCCACCTGGGCGAGCGCGTCAACGGACGCACGCGCAGCAAGGTCCAGCGACGACAAGCCAGGTGCTTCCCCCATCCCATAGGTGGCGCCTGCCACCAGTGCGGTACGCCCGCGCAAGTTGAATTCCATTCGATCTACCTTTCATCGGTGTGACCGGCTGTTGACGGCCGGCTGCGGGTTAGCGGGCGTCAGGCTGGTTCGAACACAAGCAATGCCGCATCCCCTCGGTACACGATCTTCGCCTGCACCGGCATGCCAATGCGCACGGCCTCCGGCTCGATGCCCTCCACACAACTCAGCATGCGCACACCTTCTTCCAGATCGATCACTGCGACGTTGTAGCTGGGCGTGGGCGATTTCTGGCGCACCACGGTAGTGGAATAAACCGTCCCCTTCCCGCAGGCTTCGACCCACTCCAGATCGCGCATCCCGGTAACCGGCTCAGCCACCCGCGGGTAGAAGACATAGCGGCCGCTGCCGCGGCTGCGCTGGATCATCAAGCGGCCCTCGGCCAGGAATTTCTGATAATCGACTTCAGGACAAAGAGAGTCCATTCCCCGCTCCTCCAAATTGTTTTGCCATGGGCTCGCGCCGAATCGAGCCGTTCTGTCGGGCCAAAATGGAACAAATAATCGAACGCTGTTCCAAATATTAAACGCACTGGGAGCGCGCTGTCAACGGCGGGAAAGCCCTGCCGTGCCCCGCCGCGCAAGGCTGAAACTACATCCCGACCAAATTCCCGACGCACCTCGGACAAACCCGCGGGAGCCGGTTTCAGCGCTTGACGATCACCCGGCCCTTCGTTTAATTTATCGAACATCGTTCATAAACGTGAAGACTTCGAATGTGATCAGGAAGTGGTCGGCAGGGGCGACGTATCCCCAGTCCGGAGACGAATCCGGGGGGCCGGCCCGAAAAAACCGTTAGCAAGAGAGCTCGAAGTGACATACGAACTAACAGACGACCAGCTTCAGATCCGCGACCTCATCCGTCGCGTCGCACGGGAGCGCGTGGCGCCGCGGGCCGACGAGATCGACCGTACGGCCGGGTATCCGCACGACATGTACGCACTGCTCAAGGAACTCGGCCTCTTCACGTTGCCGTTTCCTGAAGCGTATGGCGGCGCCGGCAGCGTGATGTCGGCCTGCATCGCCGTCGAGGAGTTCGGGCGGGTTTGCTACAACACGGGCTATCTGCTGGTCGTGCAATGGACGCCCTTCGGAGCGATTCTCGAAGGCGGCACCGAGGAGCAGAAGGCTCGCCTGCTGCCGGGTCTCGCCTCCGGTGAGTTGCGCGGTGCGCTGTCCATTACCGAGGCTCAAAGCGGCTCCGACGTTTCGGGCATTCGCACGACAGCGCGCCGCAAGAACGGCGGCTATGTGCTCAACGGCTCAAAGATCTGGTGCACGAATTCGCATATCGCCGACTTCATTCTCGTCGCCGCCAGGACGCTCGACGAGGAAGGACAGGCGCTGGGGATCAATCTTTTCATCGTCGATCGCAACACGCCGGGCCTGACGATCGGCAACGAAGAAGACAAGATGGGCGCGCGCGGCGTGGCGTCGTGCCCCCTTTACTTCGACGATGCCTTCATCCGCGCGGCAGACCGTCTCGGGCCGGAAGGCGGCCAGGGGTTCAAGGTGGCAATGGAGGCGCTCAACACGAGCCGTCCCATCGTGGCCGCGCGCGCGGTTGGCATCGCGCAGGGCGCGATCGATCACACCGTCAAATTCATTCAGGACCGCGTTGCATTCGGCCAGAGCATCAGCAACTTTCAGGGTGTGCGCTGGATGATCGCTGACATGGTCACCCAGACCGAGGCCGCGCGCCAACTCGTCTATCGCACGGCGTCGCTCGTCGATGCGGGCGTTAGCGGCCGTGAACTCGCCCCAATGGCGGCGATGGCGAAGATGTTCGCGTCGGATGTCGCCATGAAGGTCGCGACCGATGCCGTGCAGCTATTCGGCGCCGCAGGCATCTCCAACGAGTACCCGATCAACCGTTATTTCCGCGACGCGAAGGTGGTGCAGATCATCGAAGGCACCAACCAGATCCAACGCAACATCGTTGCGGACAGCGTGCTAGGCCGCATCAAGAAGAACTGACAACGACAGCTCAGCTAACAGCCGAGCCGACAACGACAGAGGACAGGCAATGGAAGAAATCGAAACGGTTGGTCTGGGAATTCACTGGGAGGACCTGCCCGTTGGACGCAAGTTCAAGACCGTGGGCCGCACGGTGACCGAAACGGATGTCGTGAATTTTGTTTCGGTGACCGGCATGCTGGAAGTTCTGTTCACCAACACCGAGTTTCTTCGCGAGCAGTCGGCCATCAAGGGGCGCGTCGCGCCGGGCGCGCTGGTCTTCACGCTGATGGAAGGGCTGCTCACGCAGGCCACCATGCAGGGCGTCGGCTTCGCGTTCCTCAACATGGAACTCGACATCAAAGGCCCGACCTATGTGGGCGACACGATTCACGTGGAATGCGAGGTGATCGAATGCAGGCCTAGCAAGGGGCGCCCCGGACTTGGGCTGGTGCGCACCCGTAACCGCGTGATCAGGCAGGACGGCACGGAAGTGATGGTGTACACGCCGCTCAGACTCGTTAAAGGCAAGGAATACAAGGCCTGAGCATGGAAAATCCCCAACAACCCCTCGAACCGGCGACCGGCCCGTTAGCCGGTGTCCGCGTGATCGACCTGACCATCAACGTGCTCGGTCCGGTCGCCACGCAGCTACTCGGCGACATGGGCGCGGACGTCATCAAGATCGAACCGCCCGAAGGCGACCAGAACCGCAAGAATGGCCCTGGCCGCAACCCCGACATGGCAGTGTTCTATACGATCATGAACCGCAACAAGCGCAGCGTGATCCTGAACCTGAAGCAGGCCGAATGCCGCGAAGCGCTGCTCAAGCTCGTCGAGACCGCCGACGTCATCGTGCACAGCATGCGCCCGAGTGCCGCCGAGCGCCTCGGCATCGACTATGAAACCGTGCGGGCGCGCAACCCACGCATCGTGTACGCATCGGGTGCCGGCTATCGAATCGACGGACCATACAAGGACCGCCCCGCTTTCGACGACGTGATTCAGGGCGAAACCGGCATTGCCGCGATGAACCGCGACACGGACGGCTCGCCGCGATACTTCCCCACCGTGATCGTCGACAAGTTCTGCGGCTACGTGCTGGCGTCGTCGATCGGCATGGCGCTCTATCACCGCGAGCGGACCGGCGTCGGCCAGCTCGTCCATGTGCCGATGTTCGAAACGATGCTGCAATTCAATCTGTTCGAGCATCTTTGGGAAGGTGCGCTGGGCTCCAATGACGGAACCGGACTGGGCTATCCGCGCATGTTCTCGCCGCACCGCCGGCCCTACGCGACAAAAGACGGGCATATCTGCCTGCTCGCCGTGAATAACGAGCAATGGCGCCGCGTGCTGTGCGCAATCGGTGCAGCGCATCTGCTCGACGACCCGCGCTTCCAGCACATGGCCGAGCGTATGCGCAACATCAGCGAGCTGTATCGCATCGTCGGCGACGCCATCCGCAACAAGACGACTGCGGAATGGAATGCGATCTTCGCCTCGGCGGACGTGCCGCACGGTCCCGTGCGCGACCTGAAAGACCTGATGCACGACGCGTACATCAAGGAGACCGGGTTCTTCCAGCGCTTCGAGCACCCGACCGAAGGCGACATGGTCATGACCTCGATACCGGTGCACTTCTCCGAGTCGCCCGGCAACGTTCGCTATCTGCCGCCGAATCTCGGCGAGCACAGCATCCAGGTTCTGGTCGAAGCGGGATATAGCGCGGACGAAGCGAGCGCGCTCCTCGCCCGGGCCACAGGAAGGGGCGAAGCCGTATCGGAAGCGCTGAGCAAGGATTAACTGGCGCGGCAGCGCCTCGCACATCACGGAGGGAATCAATGAAGGGGCTCAAGGAGAAGGTCGTCGTCGTCACTGGCGCGGCAGGTGGGATCGGAACCGCCATCAGCAGACGATTCGGCGACGAAGGTTCGACCGTCGCGCTGTTCGACCTGAACGAAGAAGGCGCCGTGCGTGTCGCGGCGGAAATCGAGGCGGCGGGCGGCAAGGCGCGAGCCTACCGCGTCGACATCACGGATCACGAAGGTGTGCATGCTGCGGTGGCAAGAGTCGAGAAAGAACTGGGACCGATCGAGGTTCTCGTGAACAACGCCGGCTGGGACATGGGTGCGTTCTTCCTGCAAACCGAGAAACCGTTCTGGGACAAGGTGGTGGCGATCAATCTGTACGGACCGCTGAACATGCACCACGCCGTGCTGCGACGGATGGCCGAACGTGGCCGTGGCCGCGTCGTCAACATCTCGTCGGATGCGGGACGCGTGGGCTCCTCGATGGAAGCGGTGTACTCGTTCTGCAAAGGCGGCCTCATCGCCTTCACGAAGACGATGGCACGCGAAATGGCCCGCCAGATGATTCCCGTCAACGTCGTTTGCCCCGGCCCGACCGCGACCCCGCTTCTCGACAACCTCGCGCAGGGCGAGAAAGGCGAGCGCATCAAGGCCGCCCTCGTGAAGGCCGTGCCGTTCGGCCGCATGGGCGAACCTGGCGACATCCCGGGCGTGGTGGCCTTTCTCGCGAGTGACGACGCCGCGTTCATCAGCGGTCAGGTCATCAGCGTGTCGGGCGGTCTGACGATGGCTGGATAAACGGCTCCGCGAACGCAATCAACCAACAACATTGGAATACGACATGGAATTCAAGGACATCGGCTATCAGGAGGCGGACGGGGTCGCGACGATCACCATCAATCGCCCGAAGGTGTACAACGCATTCAGCGCCAACACCGTTGAGGAACTCATCAAGGCCTTCGGCGCCGCGGGATGGAACAAGGATATCGGCGTCGTGGTGCTCACTGGCGCCGGCGACAAGGCGTTCTGCACGGGCGGCGACCAGTCCGGCGACGGCTACAACGGGCGCGGCACCGTCGGTCTGCCGATCGAGGAACTGCAAAGCATCATCCGCGACATTCCGAAGCCCGTGATCGCACGCGTGAACGGCTATGCAATCGGCGGCGGCAACGTGCTGGTGACGCTCTGCGATCTCGCCATCGCTGCCGAGACCGCGGTCTTCGGTCAGGTCGGCCCGAAGGTCGGGTCGGTCGATCCGGGCTTCGGCACCGCCTACCTCGCGCGCATCGTCGGCGAGAAGCGCGCGCGCGAAATCTGGTACCTGTGCCGCAAATACAGCGCTAAACAGGCGCTCGACTGGGGTCTCATCAACGCCGTCGTGCCCGCGGAACAACTCGACGCCGAAACGAAGAAGTGGTGCGACGAGATTCTGCAGATGAGCCCCACCGCTATTGCGCTCGCCAAGCGCTCGTTCAATATCGATACCGAGAACATCCGCGGCATCGGCGCGTTCGCGATGCAGGCGCTTGCGATGTACTACGACACCGACGAATCGAAGGAAGGCGGCAATGCGTTCCGCGAAAAGCGCAAGCCGGAGTTTCGCAAGTACGTGAAGTGACCGGCGGAAATGCCGGCAGGGCGACGCTCAGCGTCGGCGTCGTCCTTTGCGCATACGCGCGCCGAAGTTCAGTATTTGCGGAAGTTCACGCCGACACGCGTGCCAAGCCCCGGGAGCCGGTTGATGGGGCGGCTGCCATGCTCCGGGGCGGCTTCGCCCCATGCGAACCACACGTCAGGCTCGCGCGCATCGCCCACGCGCCGCCAGCGGCCGTCCACCTGCGGATTCCTGAGCGTCCCGAGACCGACCAGACGCCCGCGCGGATCGGGCATGAACTCCCACTCTTCGCCGAACGCTGAATAACGGATGCCTTCCTGCCAATACCCATTCGCGCCGAAATCGATGGTGCCCGTCACGTCATAGGTAAAGCGCACCTCGCCCTTCTCGTTGCCGAGAATCGCGAAGCCGAACATGTCGTTACCGAGCGTGAAGTGCCCGAAGTCGATGCTGCCATCCTTATAACGCGTCGCCCACGTGTACCAGACGAGTTCCAGCTTCTCCTGCACCAGCGCATCTTTCGTCTTGTAGATCTCGCCGCCCTCGTACATATGGATCGGATCGAAGCCGATCATGCCGCGTACCTTCTTTCCGAGTATCGTCCCTTCCATCTCGAAGATGTTCGCGACGTAGTACATGCCCGCGTCGCGGCCCGGCAGATACCAGTGCATGCCGGGCTTGACGAGCTTGCCCTTGATATCCATGCCGTTCTCTTCGTACCAGCTGCAATCCTCGGGCGTCCAGCTGACGTGAAAGCGATTGCCGGGCGCCTGCGGGTGGCTTCGCCAGTGGATGCGCTCCTCTTCGAGCGTTCTTGCGAATCCATCGTTCGGCACCGATTCCTTGCCTACCGGATGCATATGCATGCCGTCGTCGTGGCCGAGCGTCGTGCACAGGTAGAAACGCCGCCGCGTGTCCTTCGCGTCGGTCCGCAGGCCAGCGGGAATCCGCCGCATCGGGCAATAGATCTCGCCATCCTCGTCGCGCAGCGTTCCCCACAGGTAGAGCGCTTCGGGCGGCATGCCGAAGTAGGCGCGGTTGGACAGCATGTCCTCGATGGTGGGCTCGAAGGCGCTGACAAGAGGCTGCCAGCCAAAGTCGCCGCGGCGCGGCACGGATAGTTTGGTGTCGCTCATGGTCGTTACACCCGTCACGATGGTGAAGTGGTTGGAGCGGCTCACTATAGGTATCCTCGCGCGTGGCTGAAAACCGGTCGATCCGCTCGTCTGGCCACGAGCACGCCCGGCGCGCGATCAGCACAGGGGCACAGGAGCTAACGTATTGATTTACCGGCTTTCTCCGCGGTCCGGAAACGCGCGCTGCCTGCGCGCACGAAAGCTTCGTTACATGTAACGATCATGTGCGATATATTGAACGACGTTCGCCTTTAATACTGATCCCGGACATGCCAAAGTCGTCTGCCGAACGCGTCGCCGCTTATCGCACCCGCAAGAAGGCCGAAGGCATGGTGAGCCTGACACTGGTCGTCCCGGCAGCCGACGTCGCCCTCTTCAGCCAGTTCGCCGCGCAACGCCGCGAAAAGCTGCGCGACAACATGCATCCTGGCCAAGCCACGCGCCAGCAGTGGCTCTCGATGCTGGCCGCGATGACGCCTGCGCTGCCCCCAACTGCCGAGTCGCGCCGCAAGCGCAATGCGATCGGCGCACCGATCACGCGCGCGCAGACGCTCTTCATGGCGCTGCTGAAACACATCATCGATCTGGGATGGCCGGCAGGACTACCGCTCGGCTCCGAGCAGGAATTGATGAAGGTCCATGGAGTAAGTCGCGCTGCGTTGCGCGGAGCGATCCGCTTGCTCGAGCACCACTGCATCGTGAGGGTGCAGCGCGGCACCGCAGGCGCCGTGATCGTCGCCCAGCCGGACCTGAGCGTGACGATGCAGGCAGTCAGCGTCTATCTGGAGTATGCGGGCATCGCGCCGCGCGATATTCTCGCGACGCGCCGCACGCTCGAACTGGCCGTCCTGGATCTCGTCATCGAACGGCTCGACCATGAAGGTGAGCGACGCGTGCACGACCAGGTTCAGGCCGAGGCGCCACTCGACGGTCGTGCCGGCGCCGATGAGTTGCTGCGATTTCATTTCCTGCTCGCTGAACTTTGCGGCGATCCCGCACTGCGTCTCTTCGACGGCATCGCACTGCAACTTGCCGATGCGCATTCCACGTTTCATCGGCGCAGCCGAACGGACCGCGACCGCGTCGTGGCGAGGATCAAGGAATACCATCGCGAGATCGCGCGCGCGATCATTGCCCGCGATAAAGAGCAGGCTCGCCGGCAAATGGCCGACTACATCGCGGGGATCAGGACGTGGCTGGAGTAGCGGCCGCGCTGCGCTTGCGTGTTCGCCTCAACGATCACCGATCCCGATCCGTCGCCGTGCTAGCCATCTACGGCGTCAGCGTGCTCAGCCGGTTCGACGCCGCCACCGCGTCGTCGATCATCTCGTCGAAAATTGCCTCGACCTTCCTGACCGCGTCGGCAAACACCGCGGCATGCCCATAGTCGATCATGCCCTTGCGCGTGTCGCCGGTCACGTAAGCCTGGTGCGCGAGTGCGCCCATCACGTGAGGGCGGAACCGCTCGAACTCGCTCACCTGCGCGCGATCCAGTTCCATGACCGCCTCGGCGCTCTCGTTGCGCAGCACACGGTGATGATCGCGAATCGCAGACTTGACCACGACGCTTTCGCTGCCGTCGCCCGCCACCACTTTGGCCTTGACTTCAGGATGAATCCACAGCTCCTCGGCGACCATCATGCGCGTGCCCATGATGACCGCGTCGGCGCCCATCGCCAGCACGCCCGCAAGCTGCCGCCCGGTGCCGATGCCACCGCCGATCACAACCGGCAAGCCAATCTCCCGCGGCGCCTGCGCGGCCTGCACGATGCTACCGATCTGGTAGATGCCCGGATGGCCGCCGCACTCATTGCCGACGACGATCACACCGTCGACGCCCATCCGCACCGCCGTATGTGCATAGCGCACAGCGGGCACCTTGTGCAAAACCTTGATGCCCGCCTCCTTGAGCAACGGCACGACCGCTTCGGGGCTCGCACCGGCGGTCTCCACGCAGGCAACGTTCTCTTCGATCAGAATGCGGATCTGTTGCTTGACGCGCTCCACTCCGCCCGCTTGCCGCGATATGTAGAGATTGACGCCGAAATTCTTTGCACCGGTGAGTTCACGACAGGTGCGCAACTCGTTGCGGAATTCGTCGGAATCAGGAAAGCCCGCGCCGACGATAAAGCCCATGCCGCCTGCGTTGACGACGGCCGCGACATACCGTGCGTCGGACACGCGCGGCCCAAGACCGCCGCAAAGTATCGGGTGACGAATGCCGAGCAGATCGGTGATTCGCGTCCTGAACATCTGGGGGCGCACGATGTCCTTCCCTCCTGCAGGTCAGCGAAACGAGATCGTGTGGCCGCCATCCACCGCGATCGTCTGGCCGTTGATATAGCCGCCCGAACGCGATGCGAGCATCACGGCTAGCCCGGCGATCTCGTCGACCTCGCCGAAGCGCTGTGATGGATTGCGACCGCGGTACCATTCGACCATCGCCTCGTCCTCCCATTGCGATCGCGCCATCTCGGTCTTGAAGGTGCCAGGCGCGATGCAATTGGCAGTGACGCCCTTTGCGGCGAATTCCATCGCGAGGTTTCTCACGAGCTGCATGTCGGCGGCTTTGGTGAGCCCGTAGGTTCCCGTCACGGCATCGCCGAACAGGCCAACCACGGATGCCACCGAAATAAAGCGCCCATAGCCACGCTCGATCATGCCGGGCACGGTCATCTGCGCGAGCCAGATATTGCTCTGGACGTTGACCTGCATGAACTTGTTGAACGTTTCGTCTTGCAGATCGAGTGCCGAGCCTATCCACGGGTGAATCGCCGCATTGGCCATCACGATGTCGACCCTGCCCCACTCGCCGTTCGCCGCAGCCACGAGACCTTGCAACTCCGCTTTTCGGCTGATGTTGCAGGCAAACGGCAAGGCCACCCGAGTTCCGACCTTTTCGTTGATGGCTTGCGCGGTGGTTTCGCAGGCGTCGGCGTTACGGCCTGAAACGACGACTTTGGCGCCGTGTTCCGCCATGCCGAGCGCACTGGCATAGCCGATGCCGCGACTCGATCCGGTGACGATTGCGACCTTGTCCGTGAGGTCAAAAAGCGATGAGCGCATACGTACTCCGCAGAAAAGGAGGCTTGTCGATGAAAGCAAGGTTCACCGGTCAGGATCAGGCTTGCTTGCGTTTCTGCTGGGCGATGAACGCCGACGCGATCTCGTGATGCTCGTCGCTGAGCGTCGCCTCCAGTTGGCGTGCGAGGGTCGTGTCGAGCATCTGGGCCGCACTGCGATGGAGATGCAGGTTCATCAGCTTCTTGGTTTCGCGCAGTGCGTGGCGCGGTTGCTTGAGCAGCTTTTGCGCAAGAGTCATAGCCTCTTCCATCAGCTTGTCGGGTTCGACAACGCGATTGGCCAGACCGAAATCAACGGCTTGCTGCGCTGTGATGCGATCTCCAGTAAAGATCAGTTCTTTCGCCCGCAGCAGACTCGTATAGAGCGGCCACGACACGGAGATCCCATCTCCGACGACGAGACCAATGTTGATATGCGGCTCGGCGAGAAAAGACTTCTCCGACATCAGAACGATATCGCATAGCGTAGCCATCGTCGCGCCCCAACCGACGGCTGGCCCGTTGACGGCAGCAATCAGAGGAATCGGCACGTCGATGAAACCGTGGATCGTTTGCCGCGCGTTCTCTTGCACGCTGCGCGCAAAATCGGGGTCGTCGAGCGTCTTGACGAAGTGATTCATGTCTCCGCCGGCGCTGAACGCCCTTCCCGCACCGGTGAGAATCCCGACGCGCGCCTCGGGATCCGAGGCTAGCGCAGCAAACAGCTTGGGGTAACTGAAGAGCATCTCGGTGGTCGACGCGTTCAGATCGTCTGGTCGATTGAGCGTAATGATCCGCAGGCCGCCGTCGGCCGTCACCTGAATGTCGTCTGGAAGATCGTAGAGATTTGCCATGCGAGTCCCCTCAGGGCGAAATTGTTGATTGAGCCAGCGTCACGGCCCTCGCGTCGCGCGCTTCGCTCAGGCAAGCGATTATTTCCCCACCTGCCACGCCATGCCGCCGCTTTGCTTTCTTTGCGCCAATGCCGCCTTCTCGATCCGCAACGCCTCTTCCAGCGAAGCCAGCGCACCCTGATCGATCACGCGCTTGACCGTCGTGACGAGCTCGGGTCGGCGGCTCGCAATCGTCTTCGCTAGTGACGCTGCCCGCTCCATCAGTTGCTCGTGGCTGACCACCTCGTTCACGAGGCCGATGCGCAACGCGGTGGCCGCGTCAATCGGATCGCTCGTCAAGCTGAACTGCTTCGCCCACCGCGGACCCACGATATACGGCAACCTCGCGGTCATGCCGCCCCCCGCGAGCGCGTCGATTTTCGTGTGCGTGTCGGCAAAGCGCGCACGCTCGGACGCGATGATGAAATCGCACCCCATTGCAAGTTCCAGCCCGCCTGTAACGGCAGCGCCGTTGACCGCCGCGATTACCGGCTTGGTGATGCGCGGCCACATATCGATCATGTCCGCGACCCGCGTGCGCGGCGCATCGGGCGCGGAAAAATCATTCAGGTCGAGCCCAGCACAAAAGGCCGGATCGGCGCCCGTCACGATAAGGACGCGCAGGCTTTGGTCCGCTTCGAAACGATGCAATGCGTCGACCAGCGCTTCGGTCAATGCGAGGTTCAGTGCGTTGCGGGCCGCGGGCCGGTTCAGTGTCAACGTGAGAACCGTTCCGTCACTCTGCACGCCGAGCAGATCGGTCGCTTTCGCGTTCATGGCAATGCCTCGAAAGGGTTCACGCCGCCGCGACCAATGCCTCGTGCTGAATCTGGCGTGCGTAGCGATTCAGGTGGTAGTCCGTGTTGCCGAACAATGCGTCGAGCACCAGATGACGGCGATAGTGATGGCCCACCTTGTATTCATCCGTGATGCCGTAACCACCGTGCAACTGGATACCCTGTTGCGTGACGAACTTCGCGCTACGCGTGGTCTGTGCCTTGCAGCCCGAGATTTCGACGCTCCGGTTCTCCCTGTCCTCGCTGACGGAGAGCAACGCACGGTGCAGTGTTGCGCGCGCCTGCATCGCTTCGATCGCCATGTCGGCCATCCGGTGTTGCAGCGCCTGGAAGCTGCCAATCGTCACGCCGAACTGCTTGCGCGTTTTCAAGTACTCCGCCGCGAGCTCGATAGCGTCTTCCATATCGCCCACCAGTTCGGCACAGATCGCAACGACCGCTTCGTCAACGGCGGCCTGCAGTCCTTCGAACGCTCGCCCAGCCTCACCCAGAACATTCGATTCCGCGACGATCACACCATCGAGCAGCAAGTCGGCAGATGGCGTGCCGTCGAGCAACGCGCAAGTCTTCAGCGTCACGCCTGCCTGCTTCGGATCGACGACGAAAACCCCGATGCCGTCCGTGGCATCGGCTGCACCCGCCGCGCGAGCGACGACGAGCAGACGGTCTGCAACGGGCGCTCCAACCACGAGCGTCTTATAGCCGTCCAGCCGCCACGCCCCGTCCTCTGTCTTCTTCGCGGTGGCCGTCACGTAATGCACCTGACCCCGCGCGTCACGTTCACTGTGCGCGACTGCATAGACAGTCTCGCCCGAAACGATCTCGCCAAGTATCGCCTCGCGCTGCCCGTCTCGCCCGCAGCGCGTGACAAGCGACGCAGGAAACACACCACACATCACGTATGGTTCCAGCACCAGCGCGCGCCCGATCTGCTCGGCCACGATGGCGCTTTCGACTGACGAGAAACCGAGCCCGCCCAATTCATCCGGCACCGCGACACCGAGCCAACCCATTTCGCCGAACGTATGCCACGTCTCGCGCGAAAATCCGCCTCCTTGCGAAGCAAGATTGCGACGATGTTCGAACGTATAACTCTTTTGCAAGAAACGTTGCGCGCTTTCCTGCAACATCCGCTGTTCGTCGCTCAACTCGAAGTCCATGCTGCACCCTCTTTATGCCGGCAATTGATGCGATCCCACGTCTCGGGGATCGAAGACCGTCGTGACTCGATACGGCGTCAAAGATCGAACAGTGCTTTGGCGATGATGTTTCGCTGAATTTCGGCCGTCCCGCCATAGATCGAGCAAGCCCGTCGATAGAAGACCTCTGCCGCCAGGCCTGGCGCGTATTCAGGTCCGATGACCCGGGCCTCGCGCAGCTCTCGCTCTTCATTCGGATCGGGATAGAACACGGCGCCATAATCGCCGATCACCTCCAGCAGCATCTCCGTGAGCTTCTGATGGAGTTCAGATCCGCGCACTTTGAGCATGGATCCGATCGCCATACCGCCACTGCGCTCGTCTATCCCTTGATGCAGGATTTTCTGCACCGCCATGTCGATCGCGCGAACCTCCAATTCGTGCTGCGCGAAACGTGCCGCAAACGTCGGATCCTGGATCAATGGCTTGCCGGCCATCCGTTCGCGCGAGGCGTAGTGCCGGATCTTGCGCAGATAGCGCTTGAGGGCAGGCGCTTCAGCGCCAAGAAACGCCCGCTCGTTAAAGAGCAGAAACTTGGTGTATCCCCACCCCTTGTTGACCTCGCCGATAAGGTTTTCAGCGGGCACACGCACGTTGTCGTAGAAGACTTCCGCCAGGTGATGGCAGCCATCGAGCGACGCGATCGGCCGTACGGTAACGCCCGGCGACGACATGTCGAGCAGCAGGAAGGAAATGCCCTTTTGTGGCTTCGCTTCGCTATCCGTGCGGACCAGCACGAAATTCCATTGACCGTAGGCGCCGAAGCTGGTCCAGATCTTCTGTCCATTGACGATGTAGTGGTCTCCATCGAGAACCGCCGTCGTACGTAGCGATGCAAGATCGGAACCCGAGCCCGGCTCTGAAAAACCCTGTACCCAGAACACTTCACCACGCTGGATAGGAGGAAGAAAGCGGCGCTTCTGCTCTTCGTTGCCAAACTCGCAAATCACGGGTCCGACGAGCGACACGCCCGCCTGATTCTGTATCGGTGCGCCTGCCAGATAGCATTCTTCCTCGAAGATGTAACGCTGCATCGCGGTCCACCCCGTGCCGCCGTCGGCAACCGGCCAATGCGGCACTGACCAGCCGTGCGTTTCGTGCAAGATGCGAGTCCAGCGCTGTGAATCGTCGTCACCTGCCAGAAAGCCCTGCTGCCCGCGAACGGCCAGGTCGGCCGGCAAATGCTCGTTGAGGAACGCACGAAATTCTTTGCGGAACGCGATGTCCGCGGGATCTACGCGAAAATCCATGGTTTAGCTTCCAGCGTTTTCAGTACGTTGAACCGCGGCGCGCGCCTCGATCTGCGCCCGCTGCTGCGCCAGCGTTGCCGACCAATGTGCGCGGCGTGGGCGGCACGCAATAAAGCTCGTCCACGACACCGCGCCGTCGCTCGAGCACATTGCGTTGGCTGATTGCGCTCTTTGCACTCAATTCGCCGTTATCGAGCGTCGGCTGCTCGCTTTCGAGCACGATGCGCGCAATGCGCGTAGAGCTGCCGCCAGGACGCGCGGCGAGCTGGTCGAGTCCGGTCTGGAAGAACGCGCGCACGCCGCGGCTGTTGATGATCTGGTCGGCGCCCGGCATCGGATCGTGAAGGTCGTCGCAAAGCGCACGGCACGCTTCGATGTCAGGGAAGACGAGCGCGCTCAGGTAGTCGCGGTCGTGCCCGGCAATCACGATATCCCGCGCATACGGGCCCAACACGTTCAGCGCGTACAGTCGCAACTCGGCGACGTTGACCCAGGTGCCCGAGGACAGCTTGAAATTTTCCGCAATGCGTCCGTCGAAGCGCAGTCCCAGTTCGAGGCGCTGCGGGTCGATGAACGTTGCTGCGTCACCGGAGCGGAAATAGCCTTCCTCGTCGAACGCGGCGGCGGTGCGCTCGGGATCTTTCCAATAGCCGGGCGTCACACAGTCGCCGAGGAAACGGATTTCCAGCTTCGCGCCGACCGGCGCCACCTTCACTTTGACGCCGGGCACGGGCAACCCCGCAATCGCTTCCCGTCGCGGATCCCAGGCCGCCGATAGCGGCGTTGGGCCTGCTTCCGTGCTGCCGATGCCCGACATGATGAGCACACGCTGGCCGATGGTACGCACCGCGAGCTCGTCGAGTTGAGCCCAGATGTATTTCGGCAGACTTGCGCCGCCGTAGTAGATGAGCGCGAGTTTGCTGAAGAATTTCTCGCGCAGTGCCTTGTCCGCCTGCAGATGCGGAATGAGCGAAGCCAACCCTTGCGGCGTATTGAGGTAGACCGCCGGCGCGATTTCACGCAATGCCTGCACCGTCGGGCCAATTTCCTCCGGCGTTGGCTTGCCTGGGTCCAGGTAGTAAGTCCCCCCGCCGTACAGCACCATGCCGAAGTTATGCGTGCCGCCAAAAGTGTGATGCCAAGGCAGCCAGTCGACGAGATCCGATGGCCCGTCCTGAAGAAACGCGAACACCTGGGCGACTTGCTGTCGATTGCTGCACAACATGCGCTGCGGGTAGATCACGCCTTTCGGTGCGCCTGTCGTTCCCGAAGTAAACATGATCTTGCCCACCGTATCCGGGCCGACTGCCTTGAACGCCTTGTCGACGTCGGCTGTAACCGGCGTCTTCAGCCACTGCGCGACGCGCGAACCGCCACGACCCTCCGGCAACGGACCGACGACGACACATTCCACGTCGCCGAACACCTCACGCAATGCGCGGCCATACTGCGCGCCGTCCTCCGCGAAGACGAGGCCGGGCGTGCATACGGCCGCGAGTTGCCTGAGCTTCGAAAAGTCCTGCGATAACAGCGAATACGCGGGCGTCACCGGGATATAGGGAATCCCGACGTGCAATGCGGCGAGCGCGAAGAGCGCGTGTTCAAAGCTTCGATCGGAAAGAATCATCAACGGACGAGACGGCGACAATCCTCGATCGAGCAGCGCCTGCCCCAGCGCACGCGCACCGTCGAACGCCTGGCGGTAGGTCAGAGACTCCCATGACTTGCCGTCCGGCGTCCGCCGCGCAAGCAACGCGCGCTCGGGCGTGACGCTCGCCCAGTGTTCGAGCCGCTCCGTCAAGCGGATCGGATACGCCTGGAGCGGTTCCTTCAGTTCATACACCACGCTTCCGTCTGGCCTTCGCTCGACGATGGCATCCATGCTGCCGACGCGAATCGGGCGAAACGGCACATCCATCAGGGCGTCGTGCGAAGCCGTACCTGCATCCATCTGAGTCGTCCTGTTGTTATCTGGCAAATCATGTCCCGCGAGCGCTCGCATCGCCTTCCGATACCTAAAAATGTTGCGGGCCAAGTTCAACCAATAATTGTACGTCGATCATATTTCCGAACCAGAATAACGCGAAATCCCAACCACGTCTATCCGTTGTCACCCACAAGGAAGGCCTGATAGCACACACGCAATCTGGCGCGAATGACGCGCGCAATGTCCGGCACGATCGCAGCCTTGCGCATCGCACAACAACGTGGACAGAAAACAAAAATTGCGCTAATTTATGAACGCCATTCTCATTGTTAAACACGACACCGGAATTGCTCGATGGCGATTTGCTGACACTGCCGACCGGTTCGATCGACGACTGGCTGCGTCTTGCTTATACCGATGTTCCCGAAAGGCTCTGGCCAGCGGCATCCCGGTCGCTGCTGGCGCATCTCGAACGACTCGACGAACAACGTCGTCCGACTTCGCAGGCCTGATTGCGATCGTCATGCATGCATCGGCTGCCACGCCCGCTAAAACCGGGGGCGCGGGCGGCCTTGTTCGACGGCCGTCTTGTTGCGGACTCAGCTCTCTTCTACAAGCGCGGCCAGCCGGCCATGAATGAGTGCGCGCGCCTCGCCGACCATCCGACTCACGAGTTCCGCGCAGGTGGGAATATCCTCGATAAGCCCGATTGCGAGGCCAGCCGGAAACGTTCCGTCTTCGGTGTCACCCGTCTCGTACACTCGCTTACCGCGCTCACCGCTCACCAGCGGCTTGAGATCCGCAAACGTCACACCCTCTTTTTGCTCGAGTTCCAACACCTGCTCCGCTACCGAATTCCTGAAGATACGCGACGTGTTCTTCAGCGTGCGGAAGATCAACGCCGTATTGCGCTCGTCATGCTCTACGAGCCTGCGCTTGACGTTCTCGTGAATCGGCGCCTCCCGCGTTGCCATGAAGCGCGTACCCATATTGATCCCATCCGCGCCGAGCGCGAGCGCGGCGACCATGCCGCGCGCATCGGCAATGCCGCCTGACGCAAGCATCGGAATATGCAGTTTCGCGGCCGCGGCCGGCAACAGGATCAGATTGGGCACGTCGTCCTCGCCCGGATGTCCGGCGCACTCGAATCCGTCCACGCTCACGGCGTCGCAGCCCAACGCCTCCGCTTTCAGCGCGTGACGCACCGACGTGCACTTGTGGATGACCTTGATTCCCGCAGCCTTGAATGCGGGCATATATGGCTCGGGATTGCGTCCCGCCGTCTCGACGATCTTCACACCGTTCTCCACGACCGCTTGCACGTACTCGTCGTACGGCACTGGCTTGATGGTCGGCAGAATGGTCAGGTTGACGGCGAACGGCTGATCCGTCATTGAGCGAACCCGAGCGATCTCGTTGCGCAGCGCCTCGGGCGTGGGCTGCGTCAGAGCAGCGATGGTGCCGAGCGCACCGGCGTTCGAGACGGCGGCGGCAAGTTCAGCGCGACCCACCCACATCATGCCCCCTTGAACAATGGGGTATCGAATCCCAAGCAGCTCTGTAATGCGCGTTTTCATGTGCTGATCCCTGTGTAAGTGCAACCTGATCTTTCGACCGGCAATGGGTCGAACGCCGCGTGTAAGATGCGCCGGTAGTTTGTATTTACGAACACTGTGCAATTATATACACTTCCTCCACATCGCCGACACTCGTGTGCCGCACTCGCGGACGCCGATGCGATTGCACGAGGCATGAATGATCAGGAGAGTTGATGAACAAGCGAGACAATCAGATTGGCGCTGAGGAAGTGTCGATTCGCCCCACGCCGGACGAGGCGGAACAAGCCGTGCGCACGCTGATCCGATGGGCCGGTGACGATCCCGAAAGGGAAGGTCTCATTCAAACACCTGCACGCGTCGCGCGCGCATACCGCGAGTTCTTCTCGGGCTATGACTCCGATCCGATGCAGATTCTCGCCACCACGTTTTCCGAAGTGGATGGCTACGACGAGATGGTGGTGCTAAAGGACATCCGTTTCGAGAGCTACTGCGAACACCATATGGTGCCCATCAACGGACGTGCGCACGTTGCCTACTTGCCCGAGCATCGCGTGGTCGGCATCTCCAAACTCGCGCGCCTCGTCGATATCTATGCCAAGCGCCTACAGATTCAGGAGAAGATGACCGTTCAGATCGCCGATGCGCTGAACACCGTGCTGCAGCCGAAGGGAGTCGCTGTCATTCTCGAAGCCGCGCATCAGTGCATGAGTACGCGAGGCGTGCACAAGCCCGGCGCATCGCTGGTAACGAGCCGAATGCTGGGCGCATTCCGTGACGATCCTTCCACCCGCCGCGAGTTTCTGTCGATTGTCGGTCACAGCACGATTGCGCCATTACCCAATAGCTGAAAGCCAACGTCGGCTTGCTGCCGACGTTGGCTTTCATGGCAAATCGATGCTGGTATCCGTGGCAAGCGTCGTTGCCGGCTTGCGTCTGGCCTTAAACCTCGCTGGGTTGGCGCGTCTTTAAAGGCCGTTCGTAAGAGACGTCTTCACGATTTCGTGCACTGACGCCATTGCCCATCAGGATTTCTCGCCACGCAGTAGGCACTTCCGCAGGGGTCAGTTCGTTGATCGCTTCGGAGATGCAGACACGGGCGGCAATCGCCCATACGCCATCACGCTTTTCGAAGTGGTCGATATAGCGCCCCACCGCTAGCGTGTCTGGCTTGACGCGATTTTCTCCGAAGAAAAGCCAGTACGTCTCCCCGTGCGCCTCGTCGCCCTGCAATTCGACGCTGTGATTGAACACCATATGGTGGTGCGACAACTGATGCTCGGTATGGTACGCAAAGGCCCAGTCGACGAATTCCTCTGCATCCCCGACGAATGCGCCGTGGTCGTCGATTGCGTCCGGATGGTACGCCGACAGCGTCAACTTCCGGTCCATGCGATCGACCCCGCGGCAATAGCGGTGTACGCATTCGAGTATGTCCTGCTTATCCAACAGTGCTTCGACGCGCGCGCTCAGTTCTTCATTCATGGCTTCTACCGTTAGATAGTCATGGCGACAAAAAAGACGACCGCACCGATCACGGCGCCAATGAAGCAACAACCCTCGCCTGTCGACAAATCGGCTTCCTGCGCTCGCGCACGGCTCGCAATCGCACATCCGATCATGCCCGCCAATGCCGTCGCCCCGAGCACGGCAAACATCATCACGATGTCGAAGAGTGCGGACCGGCCTAGCTCTTCCATGCGCAGATCGCGTTGCAGCAGCCAGACTGCCGCCGCCGAAATCGACAGGAGAATGAGTGGGAGCCATACTCTACGCGCTTCCCGAGCGCTCTCGCGAGTCAGCGTTTTCATCGCGCCCGGCCCTCCGTCCGCAGCTTGCCCAGAGCACGAGGCGCCACTGCGCCCAACACGCGCGCCGCCCAATTCGATTGTTTTGCGCGAGCCGATTCGTCCGACGACGGAGCGCCCTTTTCAGCGCGCTGGCGACGATAGTCGTACGTATAGTCTGCAAGAGGACCACGTAAATCGCTGTCGAGAAAGTACATCGCATGTCTCCGATCAGGCTTATGCTCTCGGGCGCTTGCGTGGCGCCTCTTGATGGACATCCTAGGCCATGGAATATGGTTATGCAACAAGTCGTTCAATTAATGGCGTCGGTGTTTTCACTACCCGACAAGGCACAGACCGACGCGCATGCGCGAGCGCCCGCGGCACACATGGACGTGTGTGCGAACGGGTCGGCAATCAATCGGGGAAAGGGAATGGCAGCGCTAAGCCGCGTTCTCGACGCAGCTTAGCGATTCGAAAATGACACGCAGACGAGTGATCAGGAGACCTGGAAGCCGCCGTCGACAGCGAGAAGCTGACCGGTGACGTAGTCCGATGCCGGCGACGCGAAAAACAACACTGCCCTGGCGATATCGGAGGCAACGCCGATGCGGCCCAGCGGCATGCGGCCAGGTTGGGTGATCGGCCCGTGAGCCTGATGAACCTTCGTCGATGCGGCCGCGCCCTCGGTTGCCACGCCGCCGGGCAGCACTGCGTTCACGCGAATTCCGTCTGCTGCGAATTCGAGCGCTGCCACCTTGGTGAGGTTGTTGACGCCCGCCTTCGACGCGCCGTAGTCACCGTTGTCGAAAATCACCGGCTGCAGCGAAGCCACCGACGAAATATTGATAATGGAACCGCCGTTTTTGGCACCTTGCATTCGCTTGATCGCTTCGCGCATGCAGAGGAAGGTGCCGCGCAAGTTGATGCCGAGCACTTTGTCCCACTTTTCTACCGACGTCTCGACGAATTTCGTCTTCGGATAGATGCCCGCGTTGTTCACGAGAATGTCGAGGCGCCCAAGTTTGGCCTGCACCGTTTCGTACATCGCAAGAATCGACGATTCATCGCTGATGTCCACTTTGATCGCGATAGCCTTGCCAGACGCACTTTCGATTTGGCTGGCCGTCTGCTGCGCCGCTTCCTCATTCAGGTCCGCCGCGACCACCGCCGCGCCGGCCGACGCCAGCAGCAAAGCCGTCTCGCGGCCGATGCCTGAGCCTGCCCCTGTTACCACCGCCACTTTCTGATCGAGATTGAAAAGACTCGCCACATTCGTGCTCATTGCTCCTCCTTTGGCTCGCCGCGCGAGCGGGTTATTTTCTGAACGTCATTCGCAAAGATAAACACACCACTTTGGCGTGTCAAGATGAACGAGAAGCGGATGACGAAAGGAGCAGCATGGACGAAGCTGCCGAGCAGTGCGATTGCGCGTATCACCCCGCCGCCGGCGACGCGATATCGCGCATGATGTCGAGCATCGAACGGTGGTAGGGCTTGTGAGGTCTATCGGCCCACACCAGCGACACCTCAGTTTCGCCTGAAGCCGGAACATCCTCGATGTCGACGAAGGCGACACCCTCCACGGGCAGGTATCGCGCCGAGTCCAGCATCAGACCGATGCCCAGTTCATGAGACACGAGGTTGAGCATCGTGTATGGATGGCGCGCTTGCTGGGTCACCCGCGGCGACAGCCCCGCCTCGCGGCGCGCTGTCTCGAACGCAGCGAACAGCGGCTGCGACATCTGCTGAGGGAACATGATGAGCGGGTATCGCGCGAGATCCGCGATACGAATTGAAGGCTGCGCCGCCACGGGCCACTTCGCCGGAACCGCGGCCACCACACGCAGACGCTCGATGACCACGCTTTCCAAACCGGAGACGTCCGCCGAGCTGGTGACTACCACGCCCAGGTCGATGCTGCCGTTTTTCACGCTGGCGACGGTCAAAGCACTGCCGCGCTCGATCAACCGGACGTCAACGCCCGGCCATTGCTTGCGAAGCCCCTGAATGGCTAGCGGCATGATTCGCAGCGCACACATCGGCACGAACGCTACGCTCAGGCTCGCGAGTTCGTCGGCGGCTTGCCGCACGCGCCGCTCGGCCAACTCCGCTTGCGCGATCAGTGGCTTCGCTTCCGCGAGCAACGCGGCTCCGGCGGCTGTGAGCGAAACGCCTCGCGGTGTACGTTCGAGCAGCTTGATACCGAGTTGCTCCTCCAGCCGCATGATCGACTGGCTGAGCGGCGGCTGCGCCATGCCCAGGCGCGCAGCCGCACGGCCAAAGTGCTGGGTCTCCGCGACCGCAACGAAGTGTCTGAGATGCCGCAATTCCATGACGTGATATGGCTTTGATATCGGGTGTCCCCAGCATATTGCCTTTGTCCCGTTGCGGTGCACTACGGACGAACCCTGGTCATATCGGGTGCGCACTATCTTGACGTCAAGCACCGTTCAACATACATTTTAGAATGTCGTTCTACAATACGAATATCGATCACGGCGGCTCGGGTGAGTCGCATCCGCTATCAATAGCCGCGCCGCCGCGGTTAAACAGGAGACACAAGTGAAGAGCCTCGAAGAAAAACTTGCCTATGGTTTAAAGGTATTCGGCGAAATCATGGGTGAAGACAAGGCAGCCGGCTTACGGGCCGCAAGCGAGTCCACCGGCTTCGGATCCGACATTTCACGCCTTGCCATCAACTACGCGTTCGCGGATGTCTGGGGCGACGACAAACTCGAGCGCAAGCAGCGCAGCCTCGTCACGCTGGGCATTCTCATCGCGAGCCGGCAGACGCTCGAACTGAAGAACCACGTCCGCATTGCCGTGCGCAACGGTCTGAGCGCACGCGAACTCGAAGGGGTGCTGATTCAGGCGCTTCCGTATGCCGGGTTCCCAGCCGTCGCCTCCGCGACCACGGCCGTTCTGGAGACACTGCGGGAACTTGGCATCGACACCACGACCCGCACTTCGGAAGAACGCGGATTGCTGTGAGCCGACATCAGAGCGCCCCCGCGACCAAAGGAGACAATTTATGAGCACACCAGGCGTGGATATCGTGCCGACGATGCGCGAATTCAACGTTTCCAATGACCTTCTCGACAATCACGCCGAGTTGCAAGAACGCTGGAACGAAGACGGCTACCTGTTCTTTCGCGACGTTCTCGACCACGAGCCGCTGGAGCGCATGCGCGGTCTGCTTGTTGATCACCTCGACAGCAACGGCTTCGTGGACCGCAACGACCGAGACGTGCGATGGACTGGCAAAGACCGCGAAAATTTCAGCTTTTTTCCCGTGAAGGCGATGAACGAGCAGCGTGCGGCACGCACCGTGATGGAAGACCCCGCAGTTCGTGCGTTCTTTCAGCGGCTGTTCGGCGTACCGCTTTATTGGGTACCTTTCACCGAATACCGCACGTCGCCGCCCGCTATCGACAAAAGCCGCACACGGTTCGACTTCATTCATGAAGATGCGATCTACAGCGACCGCCTCGATTTCATCATCTGCTGGATTCCGCTCAGCGATATCGATGCGCAAGTCGGCGGATTGGCCATCGCGGAAGGGTTGCATAAGCTCCCGTGCCTGCACAGGAAGGACGGCGACAAGATCGTTCCCATCGATCTCGCGAGCGTGCCAGAAGACGCATGGCGCCGCACGAACTACCGCTTGGGCGACGTCCTGTTGATGAGCCGACGCACGCCGCACTCTGGTCTCAGCAATCATTCGGACCGTTTTCGTCTGTCACTCGACACGCGCATCCTGCCGCACGGCGGAAGTTTCCCGTTTGAGCCCCGCCTGCCCTATGTGGGCACGCTGACGTCGATGGCATCGGACCAGATCGTCGTGCGCGACGCGCATGGTGAACATGTGTTGCGACTCGACGACACGAGTTATCTGCGCGGCCTCCAGGGCAACCGCCTGCGCGCAGACGAAATTGCCGGGGTTTATCAGCCGGGATCCGAGGTGATCGTTGCACATGAAGGCGGCCTCGTTCAAACGCTGCGCCCGCAGCATTGATCGTCGTGTCAGGCGCAAAGACGAAGCTTCGTCTTTGCGCCTCGCGCCATTCGCCTTGCCCTTTGGCCTGGCAATTCCGAAGCATCGATCACGGGCAGCCTTTGCTCGCGGTTTTATGAACGTCGTGCTAATATCGGAACGATACGCTTGTGAACAACCAGGCCGCGAGCCTGCAATGGCTGTCACAGGGTTAGCGGCATCGCGCGCAAGCCGCCCAGGCGTGAAACGCCTGGCCAACGTCTAACGTTCGACCTCGGGACAAGTCATGATCGATTCATCCGCCGCGGTACTCGTCATCGGCGCCACTGGCGCACAAGGAGGCGCCGCGGCTCGCCATCTTCTTGCGGCTGGACGCAAGGTACGCTTCCTGACACGCAATCCAGACTCGCCGGCTGCGCGGGCACTCGTCGACATGGATGCGCAGGCGCTACGGGGAGATCTGGACGACCGCGACTTGCTCGCAAAAGCGATGGAGGGCGTCGGTTCCGTCTTCTCCGTTCTCCTGACTGATTTTGATCGCAGCGACAGGGAGCGCCGCCAGGGTTTTGCGCTCGTCAACGCAGCGCGCAACACGGAGGTCCCGCAGTTCGTTCACACCTCCGTGGCGCAGGCCGGCAATCATGAGACGTTTCCTGGCTGGAGCGAGAAACGTTGGAACCGAAAATACTGGACGGACAAATGGGAAGTGGAAGAGGCCGTTCGCGCCGCGGGTTTCGAATCGTGGACGGTCTTGCAACCGGCATTCATGATGGACAATCTCGCTGAGCCGAAAGCGGGCGCGATGTTTCCGCACCTGCGCGAAGGCTTGCTGCTCAGCGCGTTGCTACCCGAGGCGCGACTCGACTGGATTGCCGCCGACGACGTGGGCGCGCTCGCGGCCAGCGCGCTAAACGATCCGCAACGCTGGCACGGTGAGACTGTGCCGCTGGCGTCGGAAAGACTCACGATGTCTGAAGTTGCGAATCGCCTCGGCAACGTTCTGGGCGCACAGATCAACGTTTCGCACGTGTCACCGGATGAAGCCCGAGCAAAAGGTCTCGCACCCGGATGGGTGAATGCACAGGAATGGATCAACGCGGTCGGGTACCGCGTCGATATCGATTCGCTTTCCAAACGTGGTGTCCAGCTCACCCCGATGGTGGACTGGATCGATGCGAATCGACAGCACATCGTACTCGCATAGCTGGTCGATGGACCGCGTGTGCAAGCCTCAGGTAATGGAAAATCCGCAATGAATGATCGTGTCCCCTCATGGTTCGACCACGCCATGGCCCAGCCGCGTCGATCTCACTTCACCGAAGGCGGCGGGGTGACTGTCCATTATGTCTCGTGGAACGCCGCAGACACCGGTAAGCCGCCACTTGTCTTCGCACACGGTTTTCTCGGGCACACGCACTGGTGGGACTTCATTGCGCCCTTCTTCACCGATCGCTTTCGCGTCTTTGCTCTGGATTTCCGCGGCATGGGCGACAGCGCCTACAGGCAGGAATACAGCGCCGACGTTTTCGTGCGCGACCTCGTCGCTGTCGTGGATGCAATCGGCTCTGGACCGTGCGTCGCGGTGGGCCACAGTTTCGGCGGATCGCGTCTGCTCCAGGCGTGCGCGACCTTTCCCGATCGTCTCTCGCATGCAGTCGTGCTCGATTCGTATTTCATGCTACGCGGCGAAACCTTGCCTGCAGTGGAACGACGGCCGCCGCCCCGCCCCTATCCGGACTGGAATACTGCACTCAGTCGCTTTCGACTCATCCCGGAACAAGATTGCGAGCCGTGGCTGCTCGAGCATCTCGCGCGGACATCACTTCGTGAAACCGCCGACGGCTGGGTATGGCGCTTCGACCCGAAGTTGCGGAATCTCCAGCCGGTCGAAGGCGAAGAAGACCTGCTGACCCGCATCGCGGTTCCGGTCAGCTACGTTCACGCCGAGTGCAGCAGCGTAGTCAGCGCCGATCGCGCGCGCCGCATCGTAGCTGCGATTCCCGGCGCGAAGGGTCCCATCACGATGCCACGCGCAGGCCATCACATGATGCTTGACCAGCCACTCGCGCTGGTGAGTCTCTTGCGAGCATTGCTAGCATGAATTCCAATCTGCGC
The DNA here is from genome assembly GCF_902833905.1 of Paraburkholderia tuberum STM678. Taxonomy (GTDB): domain Bacteria; phylum Pseudomonadota; class Gammaproteobacteria; order Burkholderiales; family Burkholderiaceae; genus Paraburkholderia; species Paraburkholderia tuberum. The sequence continues at coordinate 129,162 of NZ_CADFGP010000008.1, forward strand.
GAATCGAAAACTGCGCCGTGGTCGAGCGGTTTGCCTCTTGCGGCCCTGATTGCGCGCGCCGTCGAAAAGCACGGCGCGACGCGACTCCATTTTCATACCCAGGCCGGCGCCTACACTTGCACCACCGAGTCCCTGCTGCACGACGCGAAAGAGATTGGCAAGGCACTCACAGCCCTCGGTCTGCGTCGAGGCGATGTGATCGCGATACAGCTTCCCACACAGCGCGAGACTGCGCTTCTGTATCTGGCTGCACTGGAGATCGGTGCGGTACTCGTGCCGATCGTACACATCTACGGTCCCGCCGAAGTCGGCTTCATCCTTCGACAATCCCGCGCCCGCGTTCTGTGCGTGCCCGATTTCTGGTCCCGAACCGACTACCTGGAGCGTGTCGCCGCGCTCGGCGACACGCCCGACCTCGAGCGCGTGATCGTCGTTGGCGATCGGGCGCCCTCGAACGGCATCACGTTTGGCGCGCTGCAACGACTCGCCGCGACAACGCATGAACACCGCCCTGCCGACCCGCCAACGTCGGAAGACATTTGCCTGCTGCTGTACACGTCAGGAACGACAGCTTCGCCCAAAGGCGTGCAGCACTCTCATCGCACAGTAGGCGCAGAGTGGCAGATTCCGTTCATCGACGGGCCTGGGCCGTATCTCACGCCCTTCCCTGCTGGCCATATTGCAGGCTTCAATTTCCTGTTGCGTCCATTCATTACAGGCACCGAGATGGTGTTCATGGACCGATGGGACGCCTCGCTTGCCGCGCGACTGGTCGATGAGTATCGCGTGCGCCTTTCGGGCGGCACACCGTTTCATCTCCAGGGGCTCCTCGAAGCCGCCCGCCGCGACGGGCGCAGCCTGGCGTCCCTCGCTTCTTACGGTCTGGGCGGCACGGGTGTCACGCCGGAGCACGTCGCCATGGCCGATCGGGCCGGCTTCGCGGGAACCCGCGCGTACGGGCTGACCGAGCATTCGACAGTGAGTGTCGGCTGGGCCGATTCGCCTTTTGATATCCGGGCCTGCACGGACGGTCGCATTCAACCCGGCTCGCAGGTGCGCGTTGTCGACGAGTTGGACAGCGACCTGCCTGCCGGACGCGACGGCGAGATTCTGATCAAAGGACCGGAGCTGTTTGTCGGCTACACCGACCCGGCGCTCAATGCGACCGCGTTCACTCACGACGGATGGTTCCGGACCGGCGATATCGGCCGTCTCGACGAAGACGGTTGCCTGACCATCACGGACCGAAAGAAGGACATCGTGATTCGCGGAGGAGAAAATATATCGTCGCTCGAAGTAGAGCGAGTACTTGCCACTCACCCGGCCGTGCGCGATGTCGCCGTCGTGGCGCAGCCAGACGCACGATATGGAGAAAGAGTCTGTGCGGTCGTCGTCTTGCACGAACGCACGTCGCTCGACCTGATCGCAGTCCAGACCCACTTTGCCGGCGCGGGCGTGGCGAAGCAAAAGACGCCCGAGCAACTTTGCATCGTTGCAGAGCTGCCGCGCACGCCTTCGGGAAAGGTGCGAAAAGGCGATCTGCGCAAGCAACTTTCCGCGTAGTAGCAAATCAGTTGGTGCTTATCGAGCGGAGCCGTCCCGGCGCGACTTGAAAAACCGGCTTGTCGCTCGCCTCGATCACCGGATGAACGTGCAGCGACAATGCTGGCCAAGCTGTGGCAGCGGAAGTGCCGAACTCGCGAATATCACCTCCCGCGGAAAAGCCTCGTCCACTGCCATTGAGTACGATCGCGCGAACCCGCACGTCGCACCGGGCCGCTTCAAACGCGGCAACGAGTCCGCGACGGATTCCCAGACCTAATCCGTTGACTGGCGGATGGCTCATCGTGACGATAGCGATTTCGTCTTCTACACGATACTCGACGTCGGCGAAGCGATGCGGCTTGCAATGCGTCATCGGTTATCCGCTGTGGCGTTTGACGATGGCGGGCACTGTACGCCTAACGGTTGTTAGCGAGCCAACTCGGCATATCCGCCGGCCACGGATCGGGATACACCGCGTGCACACCCATCGCGCTCGTGTAGGCCAGATTCAGTAGGTTGCAAAACGCGATGAAAGCCAGCACCAGAAGCGCCGTGCCACCGGCGGATGGCAACCGACACGATCGACACCTCGCTCGATGGCCGTATATCCGCCCGTTAATTTCCGCCGTTGGTCGAGGTTTTTCGGAGGTCGCTTGAGGGTCCGAGTGCAGCCAGTTGTGATCACGCTTGGCCGCTCCGGCCCCGGAGAATACTATCGCGCGAAAGAAAGCTACTGCGGCGCTCAAGCCACCTTGCGTACGCTACTCCAGGACCGCAATTCGGTAGGCGACAATGCTTTCGAGAAGAGGAAACCTTGCAGTTCGTCGCAACCAATGTTTCGCAGGATCTGAGCCTGATGCTCGCTCTCGACTCCTTCGGCGACCACTCGGAGGCCCAGTTCGTGGCCGAGCTCGATGATTGCCCGAATAATTGCGAGGTCGGCCGGCGCATCGAGCATGTCTTGCACGAACGCGCGGTCGATCTTGAGGCGATCAAGCGGAAATCGGTTCAGATAGCTGAGGCTTGAGTAACCGATACCGAAATCGTCGAGGGATAGCTTGACTCCAAGCTTGCGGATCGCCTGGATCGTGGTGAGATAGTTCTCCGCGTTGTCCATCAACACCGTCTCAGTGATCTCGAGTTCGAGCCGATCGGGAGCCACGCCGTACCGCTCGAGACTGTCTGCGAGCGAGCTTATCAAGTCTGGATCGCGCAGCTGGATCGCGGACACGTTGATCGAGACGCGCAAATGCATCAGCCCGCCAGCGTCCCACGCGGCGACCTGTCGGCATGCTTCGTCGATTACCCAGGCACCGATCGGAATGATGAGTCGTGTGTCTTCGGCGACCGGAATAAACTGCGCAGGCGACACCGTGCCGATCTGCGGGCTGTTCCAGCGCAAGAGCCCCTCAACGGCAACCGGTTCGCCCGTGCGGGCATCGACACACGGCTGGTACGCAAGCCGGAACTCCTGCCTGGTGATCGCTGTGCGCAGGCACGCTTCGAGCGTCAACCGGTAGCGCGCGCGTTCGGCCATATCAGGTGCGAAGAACTTGACGAGGTTTCGTCCCGCGGCCTTCGCCTGGTACATCGCGGCGTCGGCGTTCTGCATCAGGGTATCGATGTCCTCGCCATCGTCCGGGAAAAGTGCCACGCCGACACTGCATGACACCGGCAATGCGGCGCCGCCTAGTTCATGCGGCTGACGAACGAGCGGCAACAGACGATCCTCGATCGCACGGGTAACATCCGCCACATTGCTGACACCGTTGAGGATTACCGTGAACTCGTCGCCACCGAGGCGGCTGACGGTGTCATTGCTGCGCACGGCTTGCAGAAGGCGCCGCGCGACCGAGCGCAACAGGTTGTCGCCGATGTGATGGCCAAGCGAATCATTGATGTTCTTGAACCGGTCCAGATCAATGAAAAGCACGCCGACGCGTTGGCCGGAGTGGCGCGCATTGCCGAGTGCGACGCCAAGGCGCTTGGTGAACAGCTCGCGGTTCGGCAGTTCCGTTAGCACGTCGTGTTCGGCTAGGAACTGAATGCGCGCCTCGCTCTTCTTGCGGTCCGTGATGTCGATCAACGTGCAGATATAGTGCGACAGGTTCGCCCGCCGGTCGCGCACCGCGCTCACCATTAGCCATGCCGGATAGTCGTTGCCGGCCCGCCTTCGCACCTGCGCTTCGCCATGCCACCCGCTGAGGCGATCGACAGAATCGATGACGGCCGGAAAAATGTCATCTTGCTCCTGCGTTCCAAAGAGGAAAGCAGGCTTCTTGCCCGCCACGTCGTCAGCGCAATATCCAGTCGCTCGATAGAACGATGCATTGGCAGTGACGAGCCGTCGTTGCTCATCCAGAATCAGAATCGCCTCGGATGATGCCTCGAACACCTTGCCCCACAATTCGAGGCGTTGCTCCATCAGCTTGATCTGGTTGATTGGAGTGAATGCAGTCAATACTGCGTCGCGCCCCTGGAAGTCGAGGCGTCGCGCCGACAGCATGGCCCACGTAGGTTCGCTGCCGGCCTTCCAGCGCACCTCGAATTCGTCTACGGCATCTCGGTCCGAGAGTTGCTGGAAAAACCGCGCGCGGACCTCCGAGTCGAGACCGAAGCCCCAGGGGTCTACCGTGCAGCCGTTGAGCCAGGCAAGCGCTGGCCGGTTTGCGTGCAGGATCTCATGCCCCGGGATTGACGTGACGACCATCGGCACTGGAGTCGCCTCTACAAGAGCGTATTGCGCGGCCGACGCACGCGCTGTCGCGGCAAGCTCCTTCTGCACGACGCGCTCGCGGTCAAGCTGCGCGAGCATGTCGTTGAAGCCGCTCACGAGCTGGCCGATCTCGTCCTGACTATGCCACCTGGCGCGCAGCGAGTGGTCTCCTGTGCGGCGCACGGTATCCATCACGCGCGCCAGCTGGCGCAAGGGGCGGGAAATCTGCTGCGCGACGAAGTACACCATGCTCAGGATCGCGCATAGCAGAAAGAATGCCGTTCCAAGGTGCAGCCACATTCGCTCAAAGAGGCCGCGCACGCGCTTATGCAGAAGACTTTCGAGTTGGCTGCCGGTGTTACTCCACGCGTCGCTTACGCTCGTTACCAGGCGCTGCTGTGCGGAATCGAGCCGGTTCAGCGCGGCCGCATCCGCGCCAGCGTCAACTGCGGCTCCAGCCATGCGGCGATACGTTTCGACGGCGGCGAGCATGCGTTCGACCGACGGTCCAATCGTGCCGGTCAGTGTGCCGTTCGCGGCCGAAGCTTCCGCATAGTCCGAGCGCAGCCCCTGCAACACTGCGTCGAGCTGTCCCTCCAGCACGAGGTAGCGGGTACGCATCTCATCGTGGCTCATCGATGCGGCGTGAGGGTTCGCGCCGGCATCGTGCAGATGGCGGCCGATCCGGTTGACGTCGCCGAGCAGCTCCGGGTAGCGCAGAATCGACAGTGACATTGAATAGTAGCTGTCCAGGTCCGGATCCAGAATCAGGTTCGACTGGTTACCGACCCGGGTCACCAGTGCGCGCGTCGCGTCGAGGCCGAGGTCCACCGTCGATGCGCTCGCATGCGGCGCCGAACTTGCTGCGAGTGCATCGCGGACCCGTTCGTTAATAACTGCGCTTTGCATGTTCGCGCCAAAGCGGCGCTCTGCGTCGTCGAGTCTGCTAGCAGTGCTCTTCAATTGGACCGCAGTCTGCGGCTGCCCAGCCCCCGCGAGTGCGAAGTCGATAAGCGCGTCATGCACGGCCGCGACGTAGGCATTCCCGATCAGCTCCTTGTCGGAGAAGTCAATTGCGATGTACTTTTCGCGGATCAGGATGCCGCTGATGTAAAGGACTGCGCTCAAGTCGAGCAGATAAATCAGCAGCAGCTTTCGGCCGACGCGGAGACGTCCGAGAAACCGAAAGAACAGGTTGCGTTTCATGGGCGTGGTCGCTCTATCGCAAAGTTTTCGTCCCACGTTCGGCAAGCTAGGCGTTTCACTGAGTTTCTCCGTGCAGGGAACGTCGGACCTCTGGTTTAGATCCCACGGCGGGAAGAGCCCCTGATCAAGCTATCGACCGGTTGAAGAACTTCTTTAGTCTTTGCTTAAAACGCCCCATAACAGTGCTAGAAAAGCGACAACACGGTGCGAACATTTCGAAGGAGGGTGCCTTTTGGGCAGTCGTGCAATGGTGCCAGGACTTTGTCATGGCGAGTGCCTTTGGCAGGGCAGCAGTCAATATGCGAACTTTTCGCTTCCGCGGCCAAGGGGGCGACCATTCGGACGTTGAATCCGCCTCTGCTTCCGTACGTTCGATTGTGAAAGACGGACGGTCCTTCATCGGCCTTATGCGAAGCTTTCCATAAGGCCGAGATTTTTTTGGTTGGCGATCGCGGCTACTGACGCGTGAACAGGCCGGTCGGGGCCAGTCCGCGATCGGTAATCAAAAAAATGTTTGTGCTAAACCGCTCCGCAGGCGCTGGCTTTTATGGGCATTGAATAATCGTCGCGGTGATTTGCGACCCGGCGCGTGGCCATCGCACGCCGGAAGCGGGCGGGCTGACGGAGCCGGTTGCGCGAAGACAGCGGGAATGCGGACGTCAATGGGTAAGGAATGCGGAGTTTCGCGGCATTGTGATGGTGCGACGACGCTAAAGCACGAGTGGGTTCGCGCTGGCCGCATGGGGGAAGACCAACGTACGCGCGGGTGGTGCTGATGCCGGTCAGTGCACATGGCTCGGGTCAGGCGGAGCCCGCGGCAGGATGCCGGGCGTGTCGCCAGGCAGCGCGCCTTCGATACGGACCATGTGGCCCTTGCCGCACACGGGGCAATCGCGTAGTGACCTGCCGGTGAGCCGCTGGTAACGGTCACGGTAGTCTTCTGCGGTGGCGGGTGACGCGGCGGCGGGCGGCTCGACACCGAGCAGCCGCCGGCAGGTGGCCAGGCGCGCCGCCCGATGGCAGTTGGCGAGCCACCCGTAGCTGCGGATACGCTTGAAGCCGTCGGGCAGCACGTGCAGCACGAAGCGGCGGATGAACTCGTCAGCCGTCAGGGTCATGGTCCTGTGGCGGGCTTCGTGACGGTAGTCCTTCCAGCGGAACAGGACCGAATCGCCATCAAAGCGCAGCAACCGGTTATTCGAGATGGCGACGCGATGCGTGTAGCGGCCCAGGTAGTCGAGCACCTGTGCGGCGCCGCCAAACGGTGGTTTCGCGTAGACGACCCACTCCACGTGGGTAGCGGGCGCGAGCCAGGCGGCGAACGCTCGCGGGTCACGCAACGGCTCGAGCTGGCCATGGAAGCGCAGCGCGCCGGCGTCGAACGCGCGGCGCAGCTGGTCAAGAAAGAGCCGCCGGAAGAGCCGCGAGAGCACCCGCGCGGGCAGGAAGAAGCCGGGCCGGCAGGCGAGCCAGCGCTCGCCGTCCGGGGCGATGCCCCCGCCGGGTACGACGCAATGCACGTGCGGATGGTGCAGCAGGTTCTGCCCCCACGTGTGCAGGACCGTGATGAAGCCGATCTCCGCGCCCAGGTGTTTCGGATCGGCGGCGATGGTGCGCAGCGTCTCGGCGCTGGTGCGAAACAGCAGATCGTAGACCGTCTTCTTGTTCTGGTACGCGAGCGCGGCGACGGGCTCGGGGAGTGTGAAGACGACGTGGAAGTATTCGACCGCGGGAAGCAGCTCGGCGCGCCGGCGTTCGAGCCATTGCGCGCGGGCGAGCGACTGGCACTTCGGACAGCAGCGATGGCGACACGAGTCGTAGGCAATGCGCTGATGGCCGCAGGCATCGCACTGCTCGGCATGACCGCCGAGCGCGGCGGTGCGGCACAGCTCGATGGCGCTCATCGCGCGCCGCTGGGCACGACTGAGGGCGTCGGCGTGGGTCTGCCGGTACTGTGGGCCGCAGCGGCGGAAGATGTCCGCCACCTCGAGCGCCGGTCGCATCGCCGGCTTCAGAAGTACTCGGGCGCAGGCGGCTGGGAGGGAGTGGGTGCGGGATGCGGCAGCAGGTCGAAGGGACTGGTGGTGGCGCACACGGTGCTCGTGGCCAGCTTGAGGTACCGTGCCGTGGTCGCCATGCTGCGATGTCCCATGAGCAGCTGGATCCGGCGTACATCGGCACCGGTTTCCAGCAGATGAGTGGCGAACGCGTGCCTCAAGGAATGTGGTGTAACGGGTTTCGTGATGCCGCTGCGCTCACGTGCAAGCTGGCATGCGTCGCCCACGGCATGGCGGCTGATGGGCCGCCCCGGAATGCTGCCTGGAAAGAGCCATTCCCTCGGATGGGCGTCGTGCCAGTACAGTCGCAGGACCTCGAGCAGACGCGGCGAGAGCATTACGTAGCGATCCTTACGGCCTTTACCCTGACAGACTCGGATCATCATCCGCTGGCTGTCGATATCGGTGACCTTCAGATGCACGACTTCGGAGACACGCAGGCCGGCCGCATAGGCCGTCATCAGGATGGCGCGCTGCTTCAGGCTGGGAATCGACTCGAAGAAACGCGTGACTTCCTCGAAGCTCAGGATGACGGGCAGCTTCACGGGCCGTTTGGGCAACGGGAAATCCTCGTCACTCCAGTCCCGCCTGAGCGTGATGCGGTACAGGAAGCGCAGCGAGCCTACGGCGAGTTGGACACTGGCTGGCGCGAGCTTGCGTTCGTTGGTCAGGTGGATAATCCAGGCACGGATCTCTTCTGGACCGAGCACCTCGGGTGAGCGGCGGAAGTGCCGGGCGAAACTGGCAACCTGCAGGAGATAGGTCTTCTGCGTGTTGACAGCAAGGTTGCGGATCTGCATGTCGTGCAGCATGCGTTGGCGGAGCAGTGTCATGGCGAACCTCCAGGAGACAGGGGATGGCATGCCCGGTCGGGCACCTCCATGCTGCTCCTGGCCGCCTGCTCGTCCCTTCCTCGTGCCCCGGCATCCGATAACCGTCCTGACCGAACGCCAGGCACTGACCTCCGCTTCCCTCCCACTACCGCGTCAGCGGTTTAGTACAAGGCCGATTATGCCAAGTCGTTGATTATGGAAAGTAGCTGGCCGGCGCCCCCCCAGAGAGCCGATGGGCAGCGGCCAACCTGCCTGAAGTAAATGCATGGCGGTGGCGTGACGGACGGTATGAGGCGATACATGTCGCTTTGCAAGGCTGGGGCAGGTTCCGGCTGCGTTCCCGGTAGCCAGTGTTAGCCTCAATGCAACATTGGCTCTCGTCATTGCATGGCCATTCCGGTTCGGAAACAGCGGCGATGTGGGTTGGAATTCAGAATTTACCTTATCGTCAGGGCGCAGCTTTCTCGGATCGACTGCGCGCCGCTCGAAATTCTGTCGCAAGAACAAACCGACTATGCGGAGTTGATTACTACGTGTTGTGGCTGCCAGTCCCCGCGCATCGTGCAAACTGGTTGGCTTCATAACGGTCCCCTGAAGTGGAACCGTTACTCCAGATCAACGCTGAAATTATGTCGAGTTCCCAGCTGAACCGCCTGCTGCCGGCCCCTTGTTTGCCGGGCCTCGTCGGCAATCGGCTCGGCTACTTTCCATAATCAACGACTTTGCATAATCGGCCTAAGCCGACGCTCGTACTTCAGGAACCGTGCGGCGGCTGCACGTCCCTTTGCTGTCATTCGCGAAGCGGTGCGGTCGAATGTCAGCTTCCCAGCACCGCGGTTGAGTCTTAACGGTAGAGTCGAGATGTGGCGCGGTAGCGGTAGGTTCGGTTTGTCTGTTGCCGCCTCTTTCGTCTGGCGGTGCCCGAGTAACCTCGCCTTAGCCCCGTTTCCACACCCCGCTCATCGAACCGGACATGCAGATCTCCCGCATCCGGCTCTCGGACAAGACATCACGCCTTCGTACACGGCACGTTACACCCAAGGCCCCGTCAGGCGCACAAGACCGAAGTGCTTGTAGAGATGCGGGCGTGGATAGCCCCCGTGCCTGCTTCGCCTGACTTTGTACTTGTTGCGTAACCACCGGCGCAACCGCGTCGCGGTGTAGCTGTCGAGCGCCCGATACGCGCGTCTGTCCGTGCCTACATTGAAGTAGTTCGCCCAGCCGCGTAACGTGCGGTTCAACTTGCCCACCAGTTCCGTGGTTTCTTGCCACACCATCCTGAGAGCAGTCATCGCATGGATCTTTTCAACCATGCGACGGATACTCTTCTTCGACGGGCGCATGCCCATACGGGCCTGGCCTGTCGTCGCCGAGTACAGCCGCCCAAAGGTGTAACCCAGGAAGTCGAATTCGCCTTCCGGCACCTGGCAGATTCGTGTCTTCTCCTCATTGACCGTCAACTTTAGCTTGCCCATGATCGCGCGCAGTCGCGACAAGGCTTCCTCAGCCTTACCCCGCTTGCACAGGATCACGAGATCGTCCGCGTAGGTCACGATTCGACTGCCAAGACTTCGCTCAAGCCCGAGCTTCTTCCATGCCAGCACAAACCGGCGCATGTACACATTTGCCAGCAGTGGTGAGATGGGTGAACCCTGGGGAATGCCGCGCCTGCTGTCCCTGGCCTCCGTCGTACGTTTCTTCCGGCCTCGGTCATCGGTTTCTTCAACGGGGCATTCCAGCCACATCCTGATCAGATGCAGCACGCGCCGATCGACGATGCGTCGCGCGAGCGACAACATCAATTCGGCGTGGGGAATACTTCCGAAGGAAGCCACGACAGACTACCCCATCCCACGACGTTCCTGAATCAGTCGTCATCACACGAGCTGGCCATCCGTTCGAAGGCCAGCGCCTACAGGTCATCAGCCGACGGCAACGCGCCGGCCGATTACACTTTCTGCTGATCCTGCCCGACGAGTCCCGCGGGCTTATTCCCATCGACTGGACCGACTTCCCAGCGTCCACAGCCAACGGCGTCACCATCGCCGCCGCTTCGCGAGCCGACGCCATCGGTTCACTCGCCGATCTTCTCCGCGCTCGCGCGATCATTGACGCTTTACTGCGCCAGACGGAACAGGAGAGCGACGATGCAACTGAACCTGCCCCTAGCGGACCTGCCGTCGGACGACGGCAGCCTATGGGAACAACTGGACCAAACGGCGCGCGACGCGGTGATCGACGCACTCGCTCGCGCAATCGCAAGGGTCGTGACGCAAAGCCGTCAGGGCCAGCGGGAGAACGATGATGAGTGAGGCCAGCAGCAAGATTAGTCCCAGTCATTTGCAGCGCACCGCGTTCGTCTACATTCGCCAGTCCAGCGCCAACCAGGTTGAGAACAACCGTGAATCGACGCAACGCCAGTACGCGCTCGCCCAGCGAGCCACCGCCCTCGGCTGGCCCGAGCAGCACGTCTGCGTAGTTGACGACGACCTGGGGCTTTCGGGGGCCACTACGGCAAGCCGCGGCGGCTTCGCACGCATGACTGCCGAAGTCGCACTCGGGCACGCCGGCATCATTCTCGGGCTCGAAGTGTCACGTCTGGCGCGCAACAATTCTGACTGGTACCGGTTGCTCGACCTTTGCACCATGACCGATACGCTTATCGGCGACGCCGACGGCGTGTACAACCCGGCGCTTTTCAACGATCGTCTGCTTCTCGGCCTGAAGGGCACGATGAGCGAGGCCGAACTGCATACCCTGCGTGCGCGTCTCGACGGTGGCATCCGGAACAAGGCTGCACGAGGCGAACTGCGACGAGGTCTGCCTACTGGAATGGTTTGGGGCGAGGCTGAAGGCGAGGTGCGACTGCATCCGGACGAAGCCGTTATCAGCGTGCTGCGTGCGGTGTTCGCCCGCTTTAGCGAGTTCGGCACAGCTCGCCGTGTCTGGCTATGGTTTCGCGCAGAGAACCTATCGTTCCCGCTGCAGCTCAACTACAGCACCCCTGAAGCGATCCGCTGGGTCGCACCGACCTACATCGCGATCTACAACGTGCTCACCAATCCGGTTTATGCTGGTGCCTACTGTTACGGCAAGAGCCGCAAAGAACGCTATGTCGACGAGCACGGTGTGCTCAAGACACGGATACGACGCCTGCCTCAGTCGCAGTGGTCCGTGCTCATCCGCGATCATCATGAAGGTTACATCGATTGGGCAACCTACGAGACCAATCAAATGCGTCTGGCTACCAATACCAAGCCCCGCCCCCACGAAGCCGGCGGCGCCGTGAGAGAAGGTACCGCCTTGCTGCAAGGTCTGGCAACCTGTGGCCACTGCAGCCGCAAACTTCGAACTCACTATCGTGGAACCAACCAGACGCCTGGTTACCACTGCTCGAACAAAGGGATCGAGAATAGTCGCGGCGTCTACTGCCTTAACGTCGGCGGCCTGCAAATCGACGCGGCAGTTACTCAGGCCTTTCTCCATGCGGTTGAACCCGCAGGCCTTGAGGCTGCCGTACGCGCGGCTGAACGTCTCGAAGCTGATCATGATGCCGCGCTCGCGCAGTGGCGCCTGAGCGTTGAACGGGCGCAGTATGAAGCACAGCGTGCCGAGCGGCGATACCGTGCCGTGGATCCCGAGAACCGCCTCGTCGCACGCGGGCTCGAAGCGCAATGGGAGAAGCAGTTGTACGAACTCGAGCAGGCACAGCAGGAGCTTGCCCGTCGTGAACAACTTCGTCCGCGAACATTGAGTGCTCAGGAACGACACAACCTGCTCTCGCTCGGCCAGGATCTCCAGCGCTTATGGGAGGCGCCGAGCCTCGCCGTGCGCGACAGGAAGCAGTTGCTGCGCACGCTACTCGAAGAGGTTTCGATTACCGTCAATCGCGAACAATATCAGGCTCATCTGAAGCTGCGCTGGCGCGGCGGCAAGCTCACCGAATGCGATGTTGCACTACCTCGCTCGCGTCCTGCCACCATTCGCACCGACGAAGATACCCTGGCATTGGTACGTCGACTCGCGCAGCACTATCCCGATGCGACCATCGCAGGCATCCTCAACGCGCAAGGCCGTCTGAGCGCACAGGGCCTTCGTTTCAACCAGAACCTTGTTGGCAACCTGCGCCGTCACTGGAAGATTCCCTGCTTCGAACCACCGGCTGAACGGCCTGAAGGAGAACTGCTCAGCATTCGCCAGGCCGCCCGGGTACTGTGCACCGCACCGTCGACACTCCACCGCTGGGTCAACGCCGGCTTCATCGCTGGCGAGCATCCCACGACCGGCGCACCTTGGCGCATCCGCATCACGGAAGCGTTGCGTGGCCTCTTTGTTGATAGTACTCCTGATGGATACGTCGCCATGCAAGTCGCAACGCGACGACTTGGCGTTTCCCGTCAAACGGTGTTGCAGCGTGTAAAGCGCGGCGAACTCGACGCCGTACTGGTCCGTCGTGGACGAGCCAAAGGCTTACGTATCAAGGTCGTCAACGATCAGCCGGACTTCTTCGAACGCACTTCATGAACCAAGGGGCATTGCTATGAGAGATCCAAGTAGTCCGCCAGGTCGGCGTCAACGACGTCCGTACGACCGCGAAACAGCAGTTCCTCCACCTCGACTACCGCTTGCTGGGCATTGCGGCCCGGCCGGTAGGCGTACTGCTCGGGTGGAAGGTCGGCTTCGAAGATCGGTTCGAGCACCAGCATCGCTGCTGTCATGCACACCCGGTCTCGCAGGGTCGAGATGCCCAGTGGCCTCAGCTTGCCATTGGCCTTCGGGATAAACACTCTTCTGATAGGGTCCGGCCGGTAATTCTCCTGCCTGAGCGCAAGCGCCAGTTCGCCGAGCCACCGCTGCACCCCATACGCTTCGACCTCCGCGAAGTCTTGCCGATCGACACCCGGCGCGCCCTTGTTCGAGCGGCACTGGGCGTACGCATGCGCCAGCACATCCTCGCGATAGATCTTGTCGTACAGCGCGTAGAAGCGATACCCGGCTTCTGCCTTCGCTTTCGCGTGTAACGCCATCTGCAGCTTCTGAACACGAATCGGAGTTGATAGGTTGCCCAATCTCCACGTCCTCACTACGTATTGCGTCTGTCTTGAACTGAGGCCCCTTTCCTCCACCGGCATTACCCGACTTCAGCGGTACTACGGGCCTCTCCGTCATCCCAAGGCGCCCGGCCTGTCCCTCACGGGCGTCCGGTTGATCATCCCTGACCACGCCGAGGGACTTCCCGTGTTGCGTACGCTTTCCTTGTGTACATGCTGTCGCCACTACCCCGGCGCAGCGACTGGGCGTCCAGCCTGCTCATTCGCCCAGCCGTATCAGCCTTCCCCGATAGGGTTGTCGGGTCGGCCTGCGCATCGACCTTTTCGAGGTTTGCTCGGCGTTCACTCGCGTTACGGCCTGCACACTCGCGCTGTCACCAATTTGTGACACGCATCACCGAAGGCTTCAGCCATTTCGTTACCTCCATAGCTGCTCTGGTTGCTTCCGGCTGGAGCGGTTGCCGGGCGGGGCTTACACCCGCTGGAAAGCGCCACCTTTTCACGGCGCACACCCACTCCGGCCCTTGGATCCCGCGTTATCTCAACGGCAGCTTTGAAGGGTACAACGGCCATGTGCGCGGTCTCGTCGCACGGCAAGTGCTCGGCGCTCATGACGCTAAAGTACCTCGCCGCCGCTCCATCCATCAACCATTAGAAATGCTGTCTCATGCCTGCGTACGACACGCTTACCGTGACGGCTCCCGTCACATCGCCGCCAAGACTCGAACACTCGCCCATGGACGCCTCTATGCATCCGAAGTATGAGCGCGTTATGCCCACGGAGGACTGCAGCGACCGTTCGTACGATGGTTTTATTTTCGTCGTCCGTCTACCTTGATTCCATGGAATTTGAGATTTCATTTCGCATCTGTATCCCGTGAAGTTCACGATGAGCAGGAGCGGAAGGAGAGTTGGTCCAGCTGCGTCGAGACGATCGGATGTCGGCGGTAGCGACCAGCGTCTTCTACGCGGCCGGCGTCGAATGTGGCTACCTAATTCGTCGCACTACTGCACAAGGAATTCCTCGCTACTTACTCAGGTAAACGAACAACAGAGTCTGACACAACGCACCCAATGGAATCAGTTGCTTAGCGATGCCGTAATCACCTCCCGATGAAATACAGTTTCCACACAAAACGCAGCTCGACCCGATTCGCGCAGAGATCTTGCGACAGGAGGGTTTGACACAAGCGGTGGCGCTACAAGGGGGACATGGGCGCCGACACTTTCACCCACTGCCGATCCCGCACGCTACTCAACAAGCAGGAAATCCTTACAACCGCAAACCTTCAGAAACGTAACAATGTGCCGTAAGCACATATGCAAACGTTTGCTTAACGCTTCACCGAACCTTAGAGCATTCCTTGGAGTTCCGTCCGGTTATATGCGGCTCCCCTGGCGCCGCGCTCGGAAATCGCCTTGCGCCGATGAGCAAAGCGAGGTGTCATTCTGCGATCTGCGCACCATCGCCGCACCGGCGCATGAGTTTAAGTCGCTTTGCGAACGTTGGCAGTCGTGCCCACGACCGTATGCGCCAGCCCCAAGTCGGCGTCCACGTCAATACGGCACGTCGCGCCGAAGCGCCAGGTCTTGGTCTGATGCATCTCAGGGCCGCGCTCGCCGCCCTTGTTCGTCGTCGAACACGGCGTGGCAATCAGCATCGCATCAACCGCCGTGCCTTCCTTAAGCGTATAGGCGTCAGGGCTCAGTGGCGTGTGCTCATTTATGCGCATCAACGCTCCGACGGCAAACGGCGGGGTGGCCCTTCGCCCAGGCTTGCGCGTGCGGTGCAATCAGCGCCATCAAATCTTTCCACGCGCGATGTGCGCCTTATCTCGTCGAGAAGCGCGCTTGTGCGTGCTGTGCGTCGATTGGTGAGGTCAACATTCGGGTCGGTTTGTCTCACACGTCCTTTCGTGCCCGGCATGCGCCGGCTCCAACATCAAAGTCCAGGCGAGCTTTGAACTCTATCTATCGCTGTCCCACTGCATCGCCACAAGGAAGGTGTCTATGAAAAAACCGAATCAAGACGCGACTCAAACGATAACGGAATACGCAGCGGCAGAAATCGGTCGGGGCGACGAGGGAGGCGCGCTTTTCGACGTGTTGTCGTCCCTAAAAAGCAACATGTCGCGCCGCAACTTCCTGCAGGGACTCGGAGCGCTTGCTCTGACGGGATGCGGAGCCGGCTCGGGGTCCGACAGCGGGACGGGAGCAGCGAGTGCAGCGCGCAGCCAGCAGGCAGTCGCAAACGCACAGGCAATCGTAAACGCACAGTCTGGAAGCAGTTCATTCGTCCATCCCGGGCTGCTCCACACACAGGACGATCTGAACCGGATGGCCCAGAAGGTGGCAACCAAGGCTTCGCCGTGGATCGACACCTGGAACTTGATGCTCACAAGCCCGTACGCCAGCACATCATGGAAGCCCAGTCCCCAAGCGGTCATTTACAATGCCATGCCCGGCTACTCGGACAATTGCGGGTATCTCTATAACGACATCGCCGCCGCCTATGCCAACGCGTTGCGCTGGAAGATTACCGGAGACACGACGGCTGCCAATACGGCGGTGGCCATCATGAACGCCTGGGCGTCGAAGCTGACGCAAATCGCCTGGTCCAACGGTAACTACGGCGGTTTCTTGCGGGCGGGGCTCCAGGGTTACACGTTCGCTAACGCCGCAGAATTGATGCGCGACTACCCGGGCTGGGCGCCGGCGGACTTCTCGGCGTTCCAGAACATGATGCTTAACGTGTTTTATCCGATGCAGGTGGCTTCGGGTGCGCAATTAGTTGAGGGCATCGCCGACGGGACTGGCTGGGCTCTCGCTGTCTACTCAAACTGGGATCTCATGACCGCCGCAATGGTTCTAGCGGTGGGTGTCCTATGCGACAACCAGACGATCTTCGACCAGGCGATCAGCTATTTCAAACAAGGCCTTGGCAACGGCGCTATCGAGAATCTGGTCGTTCACCTTCATCCTGGCTATCTGGGCCAGACCCAGGAGGCTGGGCGCGACCAGGGACACGATACACTCAGCATTGCCCTGTTAGGTTCGATCTGTGAAATGGCGTGGAACCAGGGCACCGATCTGTACGGCTACGACAACAACCGGGCCTTGGCCGCCAGCGAATACGTCGCGAAGGGCAACCTCATCCAGTCAGGCACGACCTACTACTCCGTGCCGTTCACTCCCTATTACTGCCCTACCACCGGTGCGTACGACAACGTCTTTTCGACCTCCGCTCAGGGCAACCTCCGGCCGCAGTGGGCGCTCATTTACAACCATTACGTCAACCGGAAAGGTATAGCCGCTCCATACTGCCAGAAATTTGCGACGTCGCACTCACCGGAAGGCGGACTTGGCACTGGCGGCAATTCTGATCAGTTGGGCTATGGCACCTTGACCTTCCAGCGCGACCCCATTGCTCAAGGGACTCCGCCTTCCGGCCTGATCGCGCCAACGATTGCCGGCCAGATCGTCCTGTCCTGGTGGGGAACCGCCTATGCGACCAGCTACAACGTCTACCGGAGCACGACGTCCGGCGGCCCCTACACGCTTGCCGCGAGCGGTATTTCCGATCTTCTGACGTATACCGACGCCAACCTGCCCGCAGGCGCTTACTACTACGTGGTGACCGCGATCACGCCGTCCGGCGAAACGACGCAGTCGAACGAAGCGATGGGCGTGAGCGGCACGCGGATGTATACCAACCTCACCTTCGACGAGGGGAGCGGCACCACCGCCTCCGATGCGACGGGCAATGGCAATAACGGCACGCTGCTCGGCGGCGCAACATGGGCGGCCGGCAAGCACAACACCGCCGTGCAGCTCAACGGGAGCGGCGCCTATGTCACCCTGCCGGCCGGTTTCATCTCAGACATCAACGACTTCACCATCGCGGCCTGGGTGTACTGGAATGGCTCCTCGAATTGGCAGCGTATTTTCGACTTTGGCAACAACACCACTCGTTACATGTTTTTGACACCGCGAAGCAATCTCGGCACGGTGCGGTTTGCGATCACGGAGAGCGGCACTGGGAATGCCGAGCAACGTATCAACGGCACCGCGGCGCTGCCGATGTCGCAATGGGTGCATGTCGCGGTGACGCTGTCCGGTGCGACTGGCACGTTGTACGTCAACGGAGCCGTTGTCGGAACCAATGCCTCGATGTTCCTTTCGCCGTTCCAATTGCGAGGTACGACGAACAACTGGCTCGGACGTTCACAATCTAATGACCCGTATTTCAGCGGTCTGATCGACGACTTCCGTGTCTATAACGGCGCCATGAGCGCCAGCGACATCGTCACGCTCGCCTCGTCCTGAGGTAGGTAGCATCGCACCGGCTTTTCGCGAGCCGGTGCGATCGGCTTCAGGAGCATGCGCCTGTGGCGTGCGCTCATATCCGTGGTCGAGGGCAGGCATCCTACAAACCTTCTATGAGCAGGAAGTTGTCAAGTCCTTTCGGCGAACTGACTCACGAATCATCGGTCAGCTCCCCTTGTGCGCCTTCCCCGTGCGGAAGCGCGTAATCGGGTCAAGGGCAGGCCAAAGCCTGGCGCCAGCGAACCCTTGACGCGGCGAAGGGTTCAATATGCTGGCGAAGGCTGGCGAGCAGTATTGCGCTCGCCAGCATGCAAGCCTGTTCTGGTCGCATATTTACCGCCGTCAACATTTGCTGCAGTCCGGTCTGCGTCCGCTGGTCTGAAACCGGTCATCGCGCGCGTCAGACCTGACGTCCGACTACCTTCTATCCGCTGGCGCCTGGCCAGCCTCATCCTGCATGCGCGTTACGCTGGAATTCTTCCAGGAGCATGCCCCATCTAAAAAATCGGTTATGTGAGTAACCTAGGTTTGTAACGGGCATGTTCACTTCAAACCGCTACTAAGAGGCGTTTCGGGCGTTGCACGATTGAGTGGTTGCGAGGCCCTGGCGACTCAGACTGACTTCAGCTGTGCCCCTTCAGGTATCACCCCGTCCTTCAGATAGCGCCACAGCGCGATCGCGAGGCGCCGCGCCGCCGCGACGATCGCAATGCGTCGCGCGCGGCGGTTTGGTCCCGTGCCCTGCGTGCGCTGGTTGAACCACTGCGTCAGCGCACTGACGGGCTGGTAGCGGATCCAGTCCCACGCCATCTCGACCAGTAACGCGCGCACCCGCCGGTTGCCCTGCCTGCTGATGCCCTGGTCGACCTGGCTCTGACCGCTGTCGTAGGGCTGCGGCACCAGTCCGACACAGGCACCCACCTGGCGGCGGTTGTGGAACTCTCTCCAGAACAGCTCGAGCGCGAGGCGTGATGCGCCCACTTCGCCAATCCCTTTCAGGCGCGCCAGGTCGTCGCTTCGCTTGCGCGCGGGTGCCGGCACGCTCGCCTGGCGCGTCTTCTCCAGCGCCGCGAGTTGGTGCTGGGCCAGCGCCAGCCGCTCGCACTCGCGCAGCAGCCGCTCGCGCAATTCGGGCGGCAGCGGCGCGCCGTCGTGGCACCGCACCTCGTCACGGGCGAGCCGGTCGGCGAAGTGCTGGTGATTGACCTCATCCCAGCAGCCGAGCGTGACCAGCAGTTTGCGCATGCGGTCGCGGTGTTGCATCACTTCCTTCTGCAGTTCCCCGCGATCGCGCATCAGCTGGCGCGACGCTTCGTCCTGCGGTGACGGCACGTGAACCACGTGCATGCGGTCGCGCTCGCCGCGCAGCCACGCGCGCAGATTGATGACCAGCTTGATAACGTCCAGCCGGTCCGTCTTCGCGCGCCGCTTGTGACGCTCGACGGGGATGCTCGCGGGATCGACGACATGACATTCGATCGCGCGGGCCTGCAGCGCGCGGCAGATCCAGAACGCGTCCTGGCCAGCCTCGTAGCTCACCACGACCCGTGTACCCGCTGGCAGCGACCACTTCAGCTTCTGCTGTTCGATCACGTCCAGTACGGCCTGCAGGCGGGCGGCGGCCTGCGGCTGCGCGACCGTGTGCACGGCCGGCTTCTCGCGCCGGCCGTCGTGCAGCGCGACCTTCCATTTGGCCGCTGCCAGTTCGAGCGACACCGCCAACACCAGCTCCTCGGTACCCGTGTATGCCTGATCTGTACGCATGGTGCTCTCCTGAAAGCCAAGCTCGACACGCTGATTTTATGCGTCGGCTTGTCGACGCCCTACGCTTCATAGGATCTAAACAGTAGCGGACGTACGAATGTCCTCGTGCAAGACCGGGCGAACGGCGCTTCCTGGCCGACAGTACTCATCCACAGAAGCCGCCCGAAAGCGGCCGTCGACGATTTTCAACGGTCGCTCTACAGGACCTTGATTGAACTGGTGCTCTCGGCCAGCTACTGACGTTGGTCGGCACCTTCTCGCGGACGTTCCGACGTCTGCTACCCCGCAGTACCCGCCGCTCGAGCAGGCACGCTCCGTCTTGTTGTACTGCAATATGTTTGTTCGACGCCCGGCCCGCTTCATCGTCTCGATGATATACACGAGTATAAGAGCCCGACGCTCGCGTACGACTGCGGCAACCGTTCGTAGAATGGCCGTCTTGGGACCATCCGCATACCATGGTTCCATGGACGGTGCGATTGTTATTTAGGAGGCGAGGATCGAATCGGCAGGTCTTAGTTTGGGCGCTTGTGAACTGTTGTAGGACATCACCCGGCCAACGCGTTGACACAATGAGTCTCCTCAGGTTCCTACCTCCGCACCCCTGGGAAAAACGGAACCTGCTTCGAAGCCGGCTTCCGCCGGCTTTTTTTTACCGAGCGGTCAGCGAGCGGCGGAACGCGCCTGCCACCGGTAGCCCGGCGCAGACCCCGGCCAAGTACGGCGCGTCGACCTCGACCTCGGGCCGAGGTTTCACCGTCGGCTGAGGTACAAGCCGTTGATTTGTTGCACATCGACGACGGCCAGAGCCAGGTACTTGCCGGCCGGGAATGCCCAATGAAGTTCGGGCTGCGGGTCATAAGGAGAGGAAGACGATGAAAAAGATTGGATACCCCCGCTTCACCGCCATCGAGCTGTGGATCCTCGCCGTCTCCATCGTCATCGCAGTCGGAGTACAGATATGAGTGTAGCGCCCACGCCGGCGCATCGCTCGCGCCTCCCTCCGAACGACTTTTCCGACTGTCTGCTCCGCAGCTAAAGCTCCCGTTGAGATACCGTCGGTCGAGGGGCAGAAGTGGGTCGTTAGCTGACTTTGACACGCACCTTGGCTGAGCCGCTCGGACATTCTTGCTGAACGCGGTTCCGCGCCGATGTAATCGGGCTGTTCTCACCCAGTGTGGGCCCGTTCTCATCGAATGGGGTCCGGAGTACGGCGAGATTCTCAACTAATGCGGTCCCGACGTCAGGACGACCCGAACTGGTATCAGGGGGCGCCCTACATCGCGGAGGTGGTCGTGTTCAATGAGCGTGAGTTGGCGCACTGTCATCCTCACGAAAGCAATACATTCACACTCGGGCTTGCCATATTCAAGACGGGATGCACTGACGCTTACCGAATACGAGTCCTGACAGAATCGGATGCGGGTGGGGAGACGGAAGCTGCAACAACTTTCCGTGTCGACTCACCCGGCAGCGGAGCTATAAAGCCCCGCGTGGAACGCCCGCATCTTCAGATTTGCCTGGCGGCTTGCGATCAGGGGGCGAGAACTTGCCACTGCTGGCTTTGCAAACCTTCGTATTGCCAAAGGTCTGCATTTGCACCAGAAGCCGTCGAGCCACCCTTGACATCGAGGCACGAACCGGGCGCGTGGGCCGGACACAGACGGTAATACTGCGAGCCGGTCGAGATGACACGCCAGATCTGATTGGCGGCACCGTGGTAATTCCACACCAGAACCTGCGCCCCATCTCCGGTACCCGCTCCGCTCACGTCCATCGCCAGGCTGCTACTGGCGGCGGCGACCTCATATTCGCCATTGCCCAGATTGACGAAGCTCCACAGTTGGCTTGTCGACCTCGTATAAGGAGTTTGCGTCAGCAAGCTGCCGTTTGCCTGGCCGGCCGGTGCCAGCGCCAGCCCGCTCGATCGGGATACGATCTGATATGTCCCGTCCGGAATCGGCCCGACGCCTCGCGCACTACCATGACCCTGCACTGAATAGTTCGCACCGACCGTGTAGGAGCCGAAATTGTCGATCTGCCACCAGCTATTGGCGAGCGCCGTATTGCCGGCGAGCGTGCCGGTTCCACTGCGGGTGATGATGCCTTCGTTGGTGTTGCCGATGGCTGTATTGCCGACTATCGTTCCAGTCGTGGACTCCATGTCGAGACCGCTCATGGACAGACCGTTGTAGTTCGCAGTGCCGGGCGCGGTCGAGCCGTTGAAACTCAGGTCGTTGTTCGAGACGGTGAGATTGGCAGGAGTTTGCTGGGCATGAATACCCAGCCGATAGTTGCCGACGAATGTCGAGTTATCGACAGTGATCGCGTTGCTCCCCGGTCCGTTGATATGCAAGCCATCGCCCGCCCACGAGTTCAAGAAGCGCGAGTTGGTAATCGTCACATTCGTCGAGCCCCATAAATACGCATTGTGCCAGGCAAGGCCGTCGTTACCGTGCACCATAATGCCGCTATCGTGAAAGTAGGAGCGATCGATGGTCAGTCCATTGATGGACCCGGTTGCCATTCCTTCCGCCGTGTTCCTCACCTCGACGTTCAGAATCTTCAGGTTGCTCGCGTCGACAAGCTCCAAACCCTTCGCGGCTTCGTTGAGGCCACCGCCCGCCACCGAGTAGGCGTTGTTAGGATCAAAAGCCGCCGACTTCGGAACCTGTCCGTCAAGCACAAGGTTCGAGATGGTAATGTCGTGCAGGCTCCTCTGGCCATTCACAAGGATCAGGTTCCATACATAGGGCGTCGACGGTCCTTGAATCACCGTTGCGGCACCTTGGCCCGTCAACGTGATGTTGCTGCCCGGGATCTGGATCGAACTGCTCAAGGTCCAGACGCCCGCGCCGAGCGTAACGGTGCCGCCACCCGCTGCCGCTACCGATTGAAGTGCGCTCTGAATGCTCTGCCCGGGCTGAACGGTGGCGTCCAGCGCGTGCGCGCCCTGCGTCGGCAACAAAGCAGAGAGAGCCAGAGACGTTACTAGACTAATTGACCATCGTTTACTTTTCATGGCGAGCTCTGAAAAAATCGACGTACTGAGATGAAGGCGCCGTGGGGTGGCGGCAGAAGAGGCCAGGAAAAGGAGCACGATTGGGGACCGTCAAGAGCCATGCTTCGTGCTTGATGCGTCGTCGCGATCAAGCGGTTTATCGTCATCCGCGGGCCGGACTGTAGGGGCCTTTCATAAATTTTGTGTTCAAGGCATAACATGTAGCTCAAGGAGCATGTATGCCACGCAAACCCAAAACGGCCCCCCAGGCCCAGCCGGCCTTACCGTCAATTCCAAAGGAACTAAGGAAACACTGATTTATCTGGCTCGGTCGCGACAGCATTGCGTTGCGCGCCATTCCTCGCTGACCCCTGATAGGGCTGAAGATCCGCTGTATTGGCCGGTCATTGCAGTGAAGCACTTCCCACAGCAGACGGCAGTAATATTCGGCCAATAGTTCACGCGCTTCTGAACGTCTTCCTTCAACTCGCCGCATTCATCGCAGCGATCCAGGACACTGACCTGCAGCGGTCGGGAGCGCCACTGTTCAAGCGCGTTCATGTCAGCAGCCCTCGTGTTGATCTGCGACGCCGACGGCGATGATGTTCGCGGCCATCTTCCGCAGTTCTGACGACGTTGGATCATCTCGGTGCAGCTCGAGTAAATCTCTTGCGTTCATGCTCATCGTGGCCCTCACTGGATACAGATGTGGCTAAGGTCAACAGTCCGGCGATATACGTTCTTGTTCAGCCAGGGGACGAACGTGTACTCGTCGTACGCGTTGCTACCGATATGAATCCAGTGCAGAACATTTAACATGGCGCCACTTACTGTAAATGAAATCCCAAAGTCCATGGAATCAAGATAGACGGACGACCCAAAGAAAACCATTCTACGAACGGTCGCTGCAATCCTCCGTTGGCATAGCGCATTCATACGTTTGGATACCTCGATGGCATCCAGGAAGTGAGTGTTCGAGTCGGCGATGTACCGGGAGCCAGTCATACGCAGGTGACCGTGTCGACGTTGCCGGGAGACAGCATGCCACTCACGAAGTCTGAAGGCGACGTGGTTGCCGATCTTGATGTTTGGGCCTGTCAGATCTGTTGTCCAGTGTGGCATTTTCCGCCAGCGGGCAATCGACATTCGCATGTTGCTCGAGACGCAGATCACCGACAACACGATCCGATTCAAGCCGTCAAAGACGGCCGGCACGAGTGGCAAGGTGCTGGACGTTGAGATCACGCTGCAGATCCGCGCGGTGATCGATCGCGCGAAGGCGATCAAGAAGAAGTACTTGATCACCAGCCCATACCTGTTCCCCACGCAGAAAGGCGGGGCGTATTCGAAGACCGGGCTTCATTCGATGTGGCGCCGCGCAAAGGATCGCGCCAACGTCACTGACAGCATCCAGGTCAAAGAGCTGCGGGCGCTCGGTGCAACAGACGCCGCAAAGGCCGGGAAAGGTGGGTGACTGTCACGCTGACAGCATCCGACGGGCCGACATCATGTCCGTGCTGGATACCGTCAAGGCGCGCGGTGCCGCGCGTCTGGCCAACCGGCTGCTCGCCGAACTGAGGCAGATGTTCGGCTTTGCACTGGTGCGCGAGATTGTGGCGGCCGATCCGACGACCGGCATCGAAAAGAAACACGTTGGTGCTCAGGAGGAGGAACGCGAACGTGTGCTGTCGGAGGCCGAAATCCGCGCGTTGTCAGCCAGACTCGCCGACGCCAATCTGCTCAAGTCGACGCAGCACGCTGTATGGGTCATGCTCGCGACGCTCACGCGGATCGGCGAACTGACCCGCGCGCGCCGTGCCGACATCGATCTGGCAGCGCGCACCTGAATCATTCCGGCGGACCACTCGAAAAACGCGAAGGAGCACACGATCTACCTAAGCGAGTTTGCCAAGACCCACATGCGGGCGCTGCTCGAACTCGGCGGCGATGAAGTCTGGCTCTTCCCGGCCGCCCGGCACGACGGGCCAGTGTGTTCCAAGTCCATTACGAAGCAGATCTATGACCGCCAAGGCGCGGCAAGCGGCACGCCGTTGCAGCACCGCAGCCAGCACATCGACGCGCTCATCTTACCAGGCGGACGGTGGACCCCTCACGATCTGCGCCGAACGGGCACGACGCTGATGGGCGAGCTCGGCGTCCATGGCCACGTGATCGAGAAGTGCCTGAACCACCTCGAACAGAACAAGATCAAACGCACCTATCAACGGGCGGTCCGGCAGCAGGAACAGGCGGACGCATGGCGCCTGCTCGGCGCACGCCTGGAACTCCTGATGGATATCCCGTCGAACGTCGTGCCACTCCGGCAGGACGCCGCGCTCTCCGTGGCCGCATAAAACCTACGGCGAAAGGTGTTCTGCGCGCCGTACGCGCGGACGCTTGCAGTCTTCGTCTCGCGCTCAGGCGATTCGCCGCTCAGCCCCATAACGGCCTGCCTAGTGCTCAGAGACTTGCGAACGAATTCGGTCAAACCTTTGATGACGCGGAACCGAATAAATTGGACTTGCCGGATTTGCGACGCGAATTTGTTGGATTCGCAGAAGGGTGAGATTGGCACACGTTGCGCCCGTTGCGAATGGCTGCCGTCGCCAATTGTTGCCGCTCCGCGTCAATTCACTGGTTTCCGATGCTCAGTACCGTTCCGCACCCATACGCGGGAATATTGCCGAGCCCACGAAAGCAACATCGGAGATCTCTTATGCTTGAAGAGTTCTTTCAGGGCCTTAGGCAAGGAGAATGACCATGCGCATGCTTCTCAACATACGGATTCCCCACGAGCCATTCAATGCTTTTGTGCGCGATGGCACCATCGAGGAAGTGATGGCAAAGATACCTGAAGCGATGAAACCGGAAGCAGCCTATTTTACGGAGCAAAGCGGAGGACGCGGAGCCATCCTCGTCATCAACCCTGATGAGCCATCGCAGACTCCCGCATTTGCTGAGCCGTGGTTTCTCACGTTCAACGCCGACTGCGAGTTTCGCGTTGTGCTGCTACCGGAAGACCTGCAGAAAGCCGGGTTGGAGATGCTCGGATCGAAGTGGAAATAGCAGGCGCTGCATGCCGCGGAGCCAGGCCGCAGCACCGCCAATGAAGCCTTGCGGTCCGCCTTGTCGCGTCAAGAACAGGCTCTCTTACCAACCTAACGCTGACGGATCGCCGAGTACAAGTTCGCTACCAATCGCGCGGCGACCATGTGCAGGGACTGAGCCGTGGACAAGGTGCGGAACCCTTCCTGAAAATCCCATGAAGCAATGAGGGGGTGCCCGAGCGTCCTGACGAATGCTCTGCGCATTCTTTCGGTATCGCCAAATCCGGTCTCTCTGGCGATCACCGCAAGTGAGAGTTCCCCGGTATCGACGAGGCTGCGAGCGGCATCGACCCGCAGGATGAGCAAGATCGACAAGGTTTTGTACACCAGCAAGACGCGTACGTCGTCGGGCGTCCGCGACGGCGAAAGATAGCCGCCCGCGCCCGTGCCGAGATCCACCTCGGCGTCGACCGTCAGGTCGGCCGGCAGCGCAACCTACAACATCGACGTCGCCATCGACATCGTCTGAACGCCGTCTCCATTACGAAATGCGGTGCCTGGAGCGCGAGGGATGTGCGCTACTCGAATGCAACGAGGGCTTGCGGCGAAGGTGGCAGCGGCGTCACCGTTACGTTGGAAAAGCCGGCTTCGCGGCCCATTTGCTCGAGTTCGCGCGCGGTGTACGCGTCGCCCTGCGGCGTGGACGCAAGCATCATAAAGGAAAACGCGGCGGCGAACGGCGGCGACACGCGATCCTCGTCGGGAACAAATTCCACCGCGAGCGCTCGCCCTGCGGGACTGAGGCTCCTGCGGACTTTCGAAAGTAATTCCACGCAGGTTGGCGGATCGAAGTGGTGCAGGAAGTTCGTGACCAGCGCCAGATCGAAATTCGTACCCCAATCGACTTCGAACGCACTGCCGGCGACCGTGCGGTAACGCGAACTGACACCGGCCGCTGCGGCGTTCTGCGTCGCGACCTCGAGAACCGGTTGCCAGTCGGTCGCCACGATTTCCGCGCCGGGGATCGCTTCGGCGATCGCGATTCCGAACAGCCCATGCCCGGCTGCAATGTCCAGCACGCGCTTCGGTGCCTGAGGCCGCGCACTCACGTGTTGCGCGATGCTCTGTGCGGTTTGTGTCACGAACGGTGCCATCGCACGCGCAAACTTCACCCAGACGGGATGCTCGGGCGCTATGTTGCCCAGCCCTACGGCTCCTCCGTTGCGAACGAACGCGGCGGGGTCGTCCAGCCACAGTGCCGTCATTTCAGGAGCCGCCAGGAAATCCACGATGCTCCCCATCCAGGCCGGCGAGGAAGTCGTCAGGAATGCGGTGGTCGACGGCGTCAATCGGTACTGTCCCGTTTCCTTCTGCAGAAACCCGTGCACGGTCAGAAAGTCGCAGAGTATGCGCACACCGCGCTCGGCGGCCTTTACCCGCTCGGCTATACGCTTCAGGTCGCCGTGCTCGACCGCTATCGCGGTGAACAGATCGAGCTCGACGGCGGCTTTCACCGCGGCAGTCTTCTGATAGGCCATCGCGGCATCGACGAAGGCCTGCGGAGAGATGTCGTCCATGGTCGGTAGCCTATCGTGAGATACCCTGCAAACAGGTGTTTGAATCGAATCTTTCTTGGCGGGTTTTCAACGCGTTTGTGCAGCATGGGGCTTCTGATAAGCCTAGTCGAATAATGGCTGCGCGTCGAACCTCTGATTGGAGCGGGGGCGAGCGACCACTCCGCGGGCCTGCGCGGATTCGGCGAAATCCCGATTTCGTGGCGCTGGCGCGCTCCGTTAGTCTCGGCCGGAACCCGAATTTCTGGGTTCGGCCGTCTTCAGCCCTTCGACCGCGCGCCGTGGCGGACATTCGGATGTCGGCTCGGAGCCGGACATCGGAGGCTCGCCGGCCGGCCATCATGTAACTCGTAGCCATTGATCGAACGATTACCCCGAGATCAAGGCAGGCACGCCGGCATGTAATCGCGCGCGGTTAACACACGGCTTGAGTGCGCTGCCGGAGTCGATAGGCTAAACACCGGCTGGGTTTAAGGTCTGTCTTGGTCGAGAAGAAGTTACGACTCTCATTGCGCGCCTGTCCGGAACAATCAGGCAACGAATCAAGAGGATCTGACTAACATCCCCTTCCTGCATGTGCCATCGTAAACGGAGCACTTTTCGATGGAGGAGCAGCATGCTTAAGACTCGGAAGCTTGGACGTGAAGGACTTGTGGTGTCGGAGATCGCGCTGGGCTGCATGGGCATGTCCTTTGCATACGGCACGCCGGACGACGAGGAATCGGTCGCAACGATCCATCGGGCGATCGAACTGGGTTGTACGTTTCTCGATACTGCGGAAATCTATGGCCCGTTCACCAACGAAGAACTGCTCGGCCGTGCGTTGAAGGGGCGCCGGCACGAGGTCACGATCGCGACCAAGTTCGGTTTTGCCTTTGAAAATGGTGTGCGCGGCCTCAATAGCCGCCCCGAGCACATCAAGGCAGTGATTGATGCTTCGCTAAAGCGCTTGCAGACCGATCACATCGATTTACTGTATCAGCATCGGGTCGATCCCGATGTGCCGATCGAAGATGTTGCGGGCACGGTGAAGGATGCGATCGCGGCCGGCAAGGTGCGCTTTTTTGGCTTGTCCGAAGCGAGCGTCGATACCATCCGGCGTGCGCACGCGGTGCAACCGGTTTCCGCCCTGCAGAGTGAATATTCGCTGTTCGAGCGCGGTGTCGAAGACAAGGTCTTGCCGGCGCTTCGTGAATTCGGCATTGGTTTTGTGCCATATAGTCCGCTTGGCCGCGGGTTTCTAACCGGCGCGGCGAAGCGGGCGGAAGAGTTGCCCGCCGATGACTGGCGTGCTGCCAACGATCCGCGAATTCAGGGCAGCAATTTCGACGCGAACATCAAGCTCGCCGACTTCGTCAAGGCGCTGGCGAAGGACAAGTCCGTGACGCCGGGCCAGATTGCCCTCGCATGGCTGCTTCATCAAGGCAACGATCTGGTGCCGATCCCGGGCACCAAGCGGCGCAGGTACCTCGAGGAAAACCTTGGGGCGGCTTCAGTGACGCTCACGGCAGCCGAGCTGGAAAGCATTCGCGCCTTTCTCTCGCAGCACAAGACGGCGGGTGCGCGCTACCTGCCGGCGATGCTATCGAATCTCGATCGGTAGCGCAGCGCGGACGATCAGGCGAGCTCCGCGAGGCAAGCCTCGAGGGTGGCGATCAGGCGGTCGACGTCAGTCGTAGAGGCGAGCCGACCGTGCCGGGTTGCTGCCGGTGCGGTGGCCCATGATAGTCTCGGCGTCGAGGATGGCCTTGATACGGCCGCGCACCCGGCGCGCGGTTTCCGCCTTTTTCGTCCAGATCGGCTGGAGAATCCGCACGATCATCGCGGTGTCGATATCGCGCACCCGGACCTCGCCGATCACCGGGTATGCGTACCTCTTGAGCGTATTACCCCACTGTTGGACATGCTTGCGGTTTCGCCACTCGGGCTCCCGCGCGCAGATGAACGCTTCGGCTGCCTCACGGAACGTCACGTTGGCATCCGCCGAGATATCGAGCAACTGTCGGCGCTGCTGCTCGCGCCGCGCGAGGATGGGATCAATCTGGTCCCTGACCATCTCGCGGTAGCTGGCGGCCAGTTTCCTCGCCTCGCCAAGCGAGACTCGCGAAACCGGACCGAGGCCCATCTCCCTCAGGCGGCCGTCAAGCCTGAACCGGAACACCCACGAACGCTCGCCACTGTCCGCGATCTGCATGTAGAGACCACCGCCGTCGGCGTAATGGCCCGGGGCCACCTCCTTTGCGATCCGCAGTGCGCTGAGCCGGTGCAACTGTCGTCCTGACATGATTCCCTCCTACCCACTTACCCATCTTCCTACCCATACTTTGTGTGTAAATTGTGTGGGACCTTACGGAATCAGCAAGCACGTCGTTACCCATAAACCGCTTTAAAATCAGCGGCCTAGAGGACGTTTTCGGAAGATATCGGAATGCCCGGGAAGGCCTATGGGGCGGAAGGCAGCCGGAGTCGAACCGACCCGAGAGCGTCTGACGCCCCCAACTGGGTTTGAAGACCAAACACTACTGACTATAAATCAAGGGGTTAGATGATTTACAGTTCCGCAAACAGCTTAAAACGGCTGCCCCGAAAGCCAATCCCAGCAAGGCCCCGTTCTGAATTGCGGAAATGGTTTAGAGTTCGGCGCGATTAAGGAAAAGGGCGGCAGCAAAGCCGCCCGAAGGCGGTTGCTCACTGCGCCGGCGCAACCCGCCGCGCAAATTTAATTTGACCCGATACCTCGCGGATCATAGGTCGCTCGAGACATCGATATGCCAGAGCCCCCAGTGCCAGTGAGACGATGGATACTCCGAGACACGCAATGTCGCCCGGAAGACAATGGGAACTGTCAGCCAGCAGCAGCTTGATCCCGAGCGGAACTGCAAAGACATGCGTCAGGTAGATCGAGTACGAGGCATCGCCGATCGGCGAAAGAATGGCATTTAATAATTCGGAATCCGGGATATATTGTGTTTTTATACAGTATATTGGCGTGACTCAATTTCGATATCCCGACGCTGTGACCGACCGCCCCTGACGAAGAACGGCCACTTCCCGCTTCAGATGCACGGTCACAATCTTGTACATCTCCATGCCGAGTGAGCAGAATGCCCAGCCTCTGATCATATTTTCGCGAGACCATATCATGTGAACAATCTATCATCCTAACTGGGTCGGTCGCACTGACTTTATGGAGAGCAGCGTATGACAGAGACACCGGAGCCAAGCGCACCGAGTTTGCATGATCTACTTGAGCTAGTCGTCAAAAAGGCTGAGGGAATGCGATTTTCAAGTCAGCCGGCGGGATTGGTCGCAGCTTTGAAAAGCCCTGATTTAGACGTGTGGTTTGCGGCAAGCGAAGCGATTGGAGAGTTGTCGAAAGGCTTGGCTCAGGCTGTCGTGGACGATAAACGCTTCCTTGGCGATGCAGTGAGACAAGTGAAGTTCGGGTCGGGAACAATGGGTTTCTATCCGCAATTTCTGGGTGCCCATTTAGTGATTAAAGCATTGACGGCTGGGTCAGCCGACGCCGCAATTGCTTGGCTCACAAAAGTGCTCGGAACAAAAGAAGCCACTGCAAAGACGATTCAGACATTGTGGGGCGTGCCAGTAGCAGATGCCTTTGACTTGACGCCTAGTGTGAGGATTGTTCCAGTTAGCGACCTAGTTGACAGCGAACAACGTCGGTACATGATGGAGCGAAATTTTCGAACCAACGCGTCGCCATTGATGACAATGCTTGAGCACCTGCCGCTTCAGTCGGCTTTGGTCGTCAATCACACTATCTCGCCGCTATTGCACGACCCTTCGCTCGGCGACTACTCCGCAGCGGACTTCCTTGCCACGAGCGACTTGCTGAAGGAGATCGCGCTTGCTCTGACGGTCGTAGGTCCGAGGATGGCAATTACCGGCTTCCAGTGGTTCGAGTTTGACGATCCTGACTTTTCTCTCAGCCGTGGTTATTCGACTCAGATTCTCGAAGTATTGCCTTTGCGAATAGACGAGTATCCAGTGCTCGACGCTCACGAAGCTAAGGAGATCGTTACCGCCTACCTTGGGTTGGACAGAAGCACGCGCCAACTTGTAAGTGTCGCTATGCAACGTATCAGTCAGGCGCTTCGTCGACATAACGCGGGCGACGCTGCAGTCGAGTTGTCCACGGCTCTTGAGGCGATGCTTGGGGACAATGCGAAGACGGAAATGACTCACAAGGTCAAGGTCCGTGCTGTGCGTCTGATTGGTGGCTCAATGGAAGCCCGGGTGAGCAACGCCACGATAATCAGCAAAGCATATAGCATCCGCAGCAAGCTGGTTCATACGGGCCAAGTTAGTGAGGCCGACACTGAGACGGTTAATGGCCAGCGCGTGCCGGTGAGGCAAATCATTGATCGAGCGTTGCTGCTGTGTGTAGACATTGTGAAGATAATCATTCGCCGTGGCGGGATTCCCGACTGGACCGTATTTGATATTACCGAGCACGCATAGCAAACGATGCCTGCGACGTCTTCTATGCGGACGACCACCAGATGATCGACAGCGGACGGTCAAATGTCGAACTTATGTCAAAGACAAGCGACGCTTCATGGCCGGCATCGGCCACTTCCTTGGCCATCGATCCCAGAAATGTGCGACGAACCGTTCTTTATCGGCTGCTGCTCTCCCCCACTCAGCTTGTACCGGTACGCCTCACCGCCCCTCCCGATTCAGAGAGGTGAAACGCGTCTAGGGCGAGCAGTCTGTGACTGCGGACCTGATTCGCCCCGATCCTTGCGGTCATCGGGAACCTTGCCAAGAATTTTCTCCCCAATGCTTCGAGCGCCGACTACCCCCAGGATACCGAACGCCGATGCAATTCCCACCAACGTCCCTATGGGACCCCACACACGCGCAGTGCTTCGCGCTCGTACTCCTGCAACGCTGTCAGTTTTCGGATTGCCCGATCACCGTCCCCGGTGATGCCGAGAAGCGCGTCAGCAGCCGATCCGTCAAGTTCGGCTGTTCCGGCTCCATCAGTTCCGCCGCCGGCGGCGCCAGCATCGGGCACGCCACTGCCACCGGCTGAAGCGATGCAACTGGCGGTTGCAACGCGCAGCCGGACATCGCCAGTGCGCACGTCGGCGCGCAGAGCATCAATCGTCTTTTGAGCATTGGTTTGTTCCGTTCGGTAGGTTTGTTCGACTGCGGCGACAGCCGACGCCGCGCGCACGGTTTCTGCGAGCGCGGCGTCGGCCGCTGAGGCGGCCATATCGGAGATCGCTCTCAGTTCGGTCTCGTGTTGCTGCCGAGCGTTCGCAAGATCAGTCCCAGCGCTGGCAATCTGCGCGCCGAGCCGCCACTGCTGCGCGATGCCGGCGACACAACAGCCGAGCGCAAAGCCCGCGATAAGCGCTTTCCAGTTCAACTGTCCCCCTCGCCCCGATCGTCGGGAAGCTTGCCGATGTACTTGTGCACAACGGCCTCAAGCACTACTTGCCCGCAAATGCCTAGCGCCGAAGCGATGCCGACCAGGCCCGTCGCCGGAAGATCCGGAAACACAGTCAGCGCGGCCCCGGCGCTCATGGACAGGCCCGCACCGATAATGATCCGCCCGGCCACAACCCGCACCTCGAAGCGTTCGCCGCTCAACAGCCACTTGGCGAAACCGATCACGGCCCCCACACCGAACAGCGTCAAGAGCTCCTTTTCGTGCTCGTTCAGTTGCATCAGGCCTCCTCTGCATTCCGATAGGCACCCGCAGCGTCGACAGCCTGCCGATGGAACTCCGGCCATGACTCCGGCCGGGGCTTGCCTGGCCGCCACGTCCGTAGGTAGACCGTCCACGCGCCAGCCGTATCATCGGCCGCCGGCAGCTTTGGCGGATCGGTGAAAAGCAGCAGCCGCGCGACACCAGCGGCAAGCACATCGTCGTGCTCGAGCGCCCCATAGATCCCGACCGGATCGAACGCGACATGACGAGCCTCGCACAGCACGTTCAGCCAGTAACGGCTCGCATCGTGTAGGTAGACGCCCCACACGCCGCCGCGCGACTTCTCCGTACCCTGCTCGAACTGCCAGAAGCCGCGGGCGGGACCGCCGTTCATCTGTCGGCGAGCCTCGAAGTGGCTCTCCTGCAGCCCGATTGCCGCAAGCATGACGCGGGCGGGCCGCGAGTCCATCGCGGACGGCAGGATGGCGAGCGCGGGTGTAATGGCGTCCCTGATAACTTCGTCTATCGACACTGCTGGTCTCCCAATAGAAACGGCCGCACGCGGCGGCCGTAAACGAAAAAAAACCGCCCGAAGGCGGTTGAAAGAAACGGGCTCTATGCCCATACGCGCAATGGCGCTTTCGGTGGATCGATCACGAACTCGGCGAGCCGAGCGCGCTCATCATCGGATAGTGACCGGCTCATGCGCAGATTCGCGTGCCAACCCGGTAACGTGGCCACATCTCCCCTGTCCTTGAAAAGGGCGAGCTCGCCAATCATGTCCAGTTGCATACCGTCGCATGATACGTACTCACCGCCCCCAAGCGGCTCGATCAACTGCGCCGCAAGCAAAGCCTTGCGCAGTTCGTCAGCATTCGGCGCGCGCAGGTAGTAATCATGGAAGGTCATGTCAGCCTCGTTAAGTCGGAGAGTGTTGCGTCGTCGAACCGGCGCGGCCAGTACTTAGCCTCACGTGCCCAGATACTCGAGATAGACGTGCCGCGCCTTGAACCGATCGACATCTGTGTGATCGTCACTGGAACCGGGCGCATGGCAATCGATGCCCCGCCGTTGATCGAGGTCGACGCAACACTCCAGTCTCCGGACCATGCGATCGCAACCCGAACCCTGTCGCCCTCACCCGCGGTTACGCCGAGCGATGTCGCGTTGTTGCCGATATACGACCACATCGCCCCGGTACCGACTGCCTTGTAGATGCTGACTCCGATGTTGGTGCCATCGTCCAGCGAGATCAGGCACGCACTGCTCGCGGTCGCGACACCAACGATCACGGCATCGATGAGCAGCGTGCCGTCGCCGGGTCTGAAAAAGTCCAGGTTGCTTGTGGTCAGCCGGTCGAGGGCGCGCGTCGCGGCCGCTGAAGTCGTCGAAATATGGCTCGTCGCAAATCCGGCCTGCTCAAGTCGCGAGCCTCCGTGATACAACCCGGATACCCCATCACCCGGATAAGTGATCGAGTCGCCGTTCTGCAGATAGACTACCCCTCTGATCGTGATCGTGCCCGCGATCGTGACTGTTCCGGTTACACGCAATTCCATCCATCCATCACGCAGGGGAATACATCGCGCGCCAATCAAGATCCAGTTCGGTCCGCCGACACCTTCCGTAAGTACGGCTCCACTGACCAGATCGAATGAAGCACCGCAGTAGCTATCCCCGCTGCGCATCTCAACATACGCCTCGGTACGCTCTCCCGGGCATAGACGGCTCGACCAGGTAAAGTCGCGGTAGGCTGATGTCGACACGGAGAGGTACTGATACACAGAGTGGGAAGCATCATCCCCGCCTGCCGTCTCAACAATACGCCGCGCAAGATTCGCCCCATCCGGGCCGACCGTTCCATCGGTCATCACTTCGACGTTCAGCGGCGTCCACAACTCCGCGGCATCCGAATTGTGCAGCAGGTTGGTGTGGGATTCCTCGAGGAGAAGCCCGCGCAACTCGCCCGAATGTGGATAGTGATCGAAGCGGGCAATATTGCTGGCCGCCGACTTTTCCCAGCGATCGGCGCCGAAATACGTTGCTGCCGATGCGCGCGTAAATGTCCAGCCCTCCGGTATGACCGGGTTCGCAAGAAAATTAAGGTCAAGCGTCGGACCATTCGGCTCTTGTATCAACTCCTGCCGCACGCGCCGACGAGTCAACGAAAGACCGAGCCCGATCATACGAGTGCGACCAGGTTGTCAGCCGTGGTGCCCTCGGCCTTGATCTGGATCGGCCTGATATCCAGAATTTCGCCCGCATAGCAGCCCATGAACAGCACATCCGTGCCGTCGGCGGTCGTCGCAACGACATCGCCGGCGACACCAACGCGCACTGCGCGTGGCCGCAGCGGGAGTCGTTCCGAATCGCTAGGGGAAATCAGATAGAAGTGAGACGCCGGACTGTCGAGTTGGGACGGAAACGCATCGAATGCGTCCGGCATGGGTGGCCGCGGTATCGGCAGGTTATTTACCATTGATCCCCCAGGAAGTGATGGCCGCGCGATGACGACCATAAACGAAAGAACCGCCGAAACCGGTTCGCTGCTGACACGTTAGGTATCCTGCGAGTTCGAACCGGTCCTCGTAAAGCTCGACGGGGACGATGTCTGCCATGTCTGATCCATTCCGTAGGGTATGCGCGGGCTAGTAAAGGTGGTTGCCAAGTAGCTGATACCGGAACTCCGCTCCCTCGGCGACAGTGGTGTGCCCCAGGACTTCGAAGCCGACCGATATTCTGGTATCGTCACTGCCCGCCGCATGCTTCGCATAGACAGGCAGCGTAAGTGGCGCAACCACTTCTGAGTTGCCTCCCAGGATGCTCAACGGCATCCCGACGATGCCGAACGGGTTAAGCTCGCCAATTCGCCCGCTTACGGTGAAATAGATCGCTCGTCCCCAGTTGATGGGAAGCCTTTCGGTGGCGACGATAAGCAGTGAGCCGAGAAATATATGCGCGTGGTCAACTGGCCCACGGGGGATGTCGATAAGAAGGCCTTTGGACACGCCGAAATCAGCCTGCGAATACGGAACGGCGACCACTTCCCCCGTGTACACATCGAGTTGCGGAGCATATGTCAGCGTATCGCCTGCCGCGAGGGGCCTGTGATAGCCGCCGTCATGGACGACAGGGGGTTTCGTTGCCATTGAACACCTCTCCTGTGCAGTTACACGTAGAACGGGACTTTTCGGCCGCCGCCGATATCAGCCCAACCGGCCGGCTCACCGAGGAACGCATCGCGGCCTCCGTACGCAGTAGTTGGGATTTCCGTACCGGTTGATTTGATCGGGTCTTCACCAAACAGAGATTCGAGGACAACCCTTGCGCCCTGTGCGTCCACCGTGAGCAGATTGCCGACGGAGACGGGCGAACGGATCGCCACGCCGTCGGCCGTCAGGATGACGCCGCCATTCGGATCGAACCTTAACTGCAACGGCTCCGCGGCAGATCCGTCGCCACTGAAGGCTGTGCCTGCATTGATCGGGATGAGTCCGCTCAGGTCAACAACAAACGTTTCGCCGCCTTCGACTTGAAACGTCATCTCGTGGGTATCTGGATTGAAGTCAACCTTGCTGAGGAACCTGTCCATCTCATCAATGACGGCGCGGATAGTCTGCAGCAGCCACGCCAGCGCCACATACGGCTTGCCATCGGAGCCCGCACTCAGGGCATTGCCTTCATCGGACGACGGCCCTCGATACATGATGTTCAGCGCATCTAGAAGATCGTCATAGCGGTTCGCGGTCGGCGACACCCGGGCAGCCTGCAGCACGCGTAACACGTTGCCGAGCAAATCATTCGATTCGTCCGCCCCAATCTTCGTGCCAGTAATGCCGGGAGCACAGTCACGTCCCCATCCGCCGGTGCCAGTGGGCGGCACAACCTGGTTGTCGACGGTGTTAGGTGGAGCGCTGACGCTGTTGATCTGGTATCCCTGCATGCGTTACTCCAGTTCAATCACGTTGGATGGCCAATCTGCGGCGGCGCCACTC
This sequence comes from Paraburkholderia tuberum STM678, assembly GCF_902833905.1. GTDB lineage: Bacteria > Pseudomonadota > Gammaproteobacteria > Burkholderiales > Burkholderiaceae > Paraburkholderia > Paraburkholderia tuberum. Next base: position 165,960 of record NZ_CADFGP010000008.1, read on the forward strand.
TTCAGCGCGACTTTCGCCTGCTTGCAGGCCGATACATATCTCGCAGCGGCCTTTGCGAACAACATGAAGGTCGCCGTATCGGGGAACTCGCGCAACACTCCAGCGACGTCCGGCCATGCGAACGCCGCGTCGCCGTTCGTGAACTCGCCGTACAGACCGATGAACTGTGCCTCGGAACTGATATCAGCCTGGTCGGCATCGGTCACGCCGAAGGTTGCGTTGATCTGCGGAACGCTTGCGGACGTGATCTCGATCCCCTGAGCGATCGCTGCCACGTATTGCTGGTCAGGAGTGAGCGGCGGCGCAACGTACGGTTCGATCGCGCCATATTTTCCGGCGGCAAGGTCGGCATAAATTTCGCGGCCGTGATCCATCAGGTCGTTTGCTGCCGCAGCGAATGACACGTAGTCCTCGAAAGCGTCGAACTTTACTTCGCACGTGATCACGGATCCGTCCGCCGCCGCGTAGGCAGGATTTTTCACATCGGTATAGTCCATCATGCAATCCGTTGGGCAAGGAACAGCTGGATTGAATTGCTCCCGAAGGCCTCGTAGGGATTCGTGAGCGCGAGAGTCCGCCATGTGCCCGGAAGGGCAGTGTTACCGGCGGCGCCATAGGCGATAAGGCCGGAGACAGTTGAACCAAGGCTACTGGCTGCGCTATTGGAACCGACGCAGAATGAGCCGACTGTCGCAAAGCCGACGTCATAAGTCAGGTAGTTCCCAGCTGGCTGCTTGCCGTTGACCTGGTTCTGCAGGTCAGCGTGCACGCCGTTGATATTGTTCTGCAGGTTGATGACATCGCCGTCCACCCTCGCATTCGTCGCGTACTGACTCATGTCAGGCTTGTTCAGAATCTGCGCGACACCGCCTGGCGCGTTCCAGTCTGCATTGACCTGCGCCGCCGGAATGGTTGGCCTGTCCAGCAGATCGTTGTAGCTGCCTGAGTGCGCCACCGCCGCGAGGCTGGTCAAGCCGCCAGCAACCGCCGTCATGATCAGATTCTGGATGGCATCCGGCAGATCGTCGTACCGGTTCGCGACGGGTACGATGCCCGCGACCTGCAGTACACGTAGGACATTGCCGAGCAGGTCGTTGAGCATATCGGCGGTGGGCGTCGTACCATCGATGCCTGGTTGACAGTCCGCGCCCCATCCACCGGCGCCAGTTGGCGGAATGACCTGCCCCGGCACCGTGGTCGGGGGTGCTGCGACTTCGTTGATACTGAAACCTTGCATCATTTCTCCCAATACCGGACGCCGACGTGCGCCGGAATGAATTTCGAAATCAGACACATGATGGGCGGCGGCGCCGTCGAACACACTGGTGTGCAGCCCAGCTGGAAATCGCACGACCCGAGTTGCGCGCGAGCAATCGTCGCGAGCGGCGCGCAATCACCCGACGACATGTCGTTGCAACCCATTTCGCCGCACCCCATCTCGCCACTTACCGTGTCCTCTTTTTTCGGTACTGTCACAATCAGCCACTGCGAGTAACCCAGCAGCGCCGGCGCATCGCTACTCCCTCCGAGTTGCATGCAGCCGAGCTGGCCGCAACCAGCCGACGACTGCGGCGCACCCCACTCGGACAGCGCTGCCGGCTCATATCCCAGCCACGCCGCGACCTCCTGCAGGAAGCCTAGCGTTGGGCCGGCACAATCACTGTCCTGAAGCCGGATCCACTCACAGAGGCGCACGGCGGTGAGCGCCGGGGACGGACAGTCGAGCGGATAGCCATAAATCACGGCCCAGCGCATCAGCATTTCATCGGCTGTGCACGGAAACATCTCTTCGAGCAGCACGCACAGCCACATCGAGATCATCGAAAACGCCGCTGCAATTGCGCGCCAGAACCGGCTGATGGTGCGATTCCCGTCAGCCAGATCCCATATCAGTCCGTTTGGCAGGTTTTGCTGGATGGCGGCCAGGTACTCATCCTCACTCCATCCGCATTCGGTCATGAAATCGGACATCAACACGCCTCCCACGTCACAACCGCATGCGTGAAGATCGAGCCAGCGTCGATGCGCCAGACGGATTGCGCCAGCGAGTAATCGAAAGAGGCCGCAGAGTCGATGACGCGCTGGATGTCGAGCGCCATGTAACCGTGACCCGGCGCAGCGTTACGTCGAAGATAACTGTTGAGCGCGCTGCCAACCGCTACACGGATAGCCTCGCTGAACGGTCTCGGACACCGCAGCGTCAGTTCAAGCGCAACGCCGCCGGGAACGCGGGCCATTGGCACCGCACCTACCGGCTTCCGGCAAGGATCGGTGAGATACGCATCGACGATCACCGCGTCCGCCTGCTGGGGAATGCCCCACGTGTCCGGATAGGCATTGTCCATCATGAACCAGACGAGAATCCGAGGGCCTGCGGCCTGCGCCCACGCGCGCGTGACGCCCGGCACCTCAAGCGCCCAGTCGACGTAGTCCTGAAGCGTGCCATAGCGGTTACGATGCGCCATGCGTGCGAGCACGCGCGCACGGTAATCTTCCGTTTCCTCGATGTCGGCCCCGCCACCGATCCCATTGGGACCGACCGTTGCGCCATCGTCCAGATCGTCCACAGACGTGGCGAGCGTGAGCGGCGAGCCAGCCAGCGCATTGCCGCTCGAGCCGGACGCCTCGCATGTAACCTGCACAGCCGCGCGCCCGTCGTCATCGAGCGCTGCATCGTCGTTCAGCGTGTAGAGAACGGCATCAGCGCGACGCCATTGCGTACCGGCCGGCACCGGCGTGTCGGGTTGCCCGGTCAGCAGGATGATCCCCGATGCCGTCTGCGGCATCTGCTGATACACACGGTAGAGGTTGCCCCAGCGCATCAGCAGCGATTCACGTGCCTGGTCGGGCAGCGTGCGATACACCGCGCGGGCCTCGGCATACAGCTCCCACAACATACCCCCCACCACGGTCGCTGCAATCCACAGGTTGTTCGGAAAGAGCCATGCATCGCTATTTGGCAGCTTCGCGCGGAATGCCTGGCGCATCCGCTCGATCACGCCGGCCTGAGTCGGTTGATCCACTATGTCTGCACCCAATATCGCCGGAACTGCCGGCTGTAAATGATCGAGCCGTCGCGGCCGAACAGTTGAGGCGTAATCGTCATCGTCGCCCGCGGCTTGTCGGCGACCACCGCGCACTCCTGCCGCGCGGCCGCACCCTGGTCCACGAGCCGCTGGATCGCGTCCCGTGTATAGGAGCGCGCATGTTCGATCACGGAATCGGTCAGCGGCTGCCGGTACAGCGTCCACAACAGGCTGCCAACCGGGAACGGGCTGTATGCATCGCCCCACCAACCCCGACGGTCTTCCGGGTTGTCGATGAACGGCGAATCGGCCGGCGCACGCGCCTCGGTGAAAATCTGGATGATGACCGCGCTGTGCAGTTGGTTCTGCGCAGCAAGGTCACCATCGGCGGTCTGCCAGTCGGGCGGCACCTGGAACACGTCGACATCGGCAATGGGGTCGAAGAAGTCCCAGCCATCCCCGTAGGACGGCACGGAAATGAGGCTCACTGTGGCCCCCCCGATATATCATCCCCACGCTGTACGTCCGGGTGAGCGTGCATCGATCCACGGATGCTGCCGAAAATGACTTCCGTCTTGCCCGTCACTGTGCCGTCCGCGACGACATCGCCCGTCGCCCAAACGTTTCCGTCGATGCGCACGTCACCGACAATATCCGCCCCTTCCGGAACGGCAATGCGCAGCGCCTTGCCGAGCAGCTCAATCGTGCGGTCGCCCCTGAAGTGCAGCCGGTGCTCTTCTGCTGCATTCAGATACGTGTATAGCGCCACCTCGCCGTCGGCCACATCGAAGCGAAAGCGTCTGTCGCCGACCGTCAGGGCGACGCTGCCCGACTCGTTGCCGTCGATGCACAGCGCGAGCGTTTCGCTACCCGGCAAGGGTGCGGTCGCCAGGCCATATGGTTCGATCCATTCGACCTCCTTTTGCTGGCCGGCGAGACCAAGCATCGTCAGCACCCGGTTCGCGCCATGCGCGATCGCGATGACGAATCCCCTGCGTAACAGGTTGCGCTCACTCATGGCAGCGTCCAGAGCGTTGACTTGCGTGCACCCTTCGCCACGACGCCCGTTCGCCCAACGGGTTCGGGCGTATAGGCGTCCTGCGGCGCAAGCTCCAGCTCGGTTACCGTGCCGCGCTCACTCTTGTCGAAGGAAACGCCTGCGATCAGCAGCTCGTGTTCGAGATTGAGCCGCGCGTCTGTCACGTGCACGAGCCGGTTTACGCGCCAGAGCCCCCCGTCCGGCGCATGAAACCCCGGCACCGTGACCGTGAGGGAGATCGACTCGCCAAAGTCCCGCGCCATCTGCCAGCGCGCGCGCGTGAGCGTATCCGCGGCTCCGGTTGGCCCCTCCGGTCGCACAATGCAGGGGCGGTACCGGGCGTTCGTCTTCCCGGACGGGCTCGTATACGTCCCGATGGACGGATCGCGCACCGTCGCTGAGGGCGCGAGGTGTGCGCTCGCCTTCTTCGCCCAGGCAACGTGATCGGGCAACGTCCAGTTCACCGCCGACGCCCCAGTTGCCCCGAAATGAGGGTCGCTCTGCTGCCCCTTGCAGATGTATTCGGAGAACCGTTTTGACCAGTCGAATTTGGCCTGGCCGGTCTTGATTCGAGGTAGCGCGAACGGATAGCGCTCCTGCCCAGCTCGAGCGATTTCGATATCTCCATCCGGCCGAGCGAAGACCAGAAGCCCCGACAACTTGCACAGCCGCTCGATCGTTGCATACGCTTTTTCTCCCTGATTGATTTCGAAGTTGCCGATGCGCTGCTTGCCAGCGGCAAGCTTCGTCGAGGTTTTCTTCGCGGACGCAGCGCCCGATCTCGAATGACGCACATTCGCAACACGCGTGGGCGCATCGGTGTTCTCTGCGACGTGAACACTTATCCCGTAAGGCGCACAGATCGCGGTAATGATGTCGATCGCGGTCGAGTTGGGAAACCTGCCGTTCGGCACGACCGTGGACGAATCGACCAGATCACCACTTTTCGAGCGACCCGATACCGTCACCTCGTGCTCTGTGTCGCCGATCCGGAAAACCGGCGCATCCACGTAACCGGTGCATACGATCTCATCATCGATAAGCACCCGGGCGGCGGCCCCCGGCTGGATCCGCCACGAGAGCGGTGAGCCGTTTGCATCCGGGCGGTCCTCGCGCACCGAGAGCGCAAACCCGATCGCACCCTGCCTGATCGACTGTCGGATCTTCACCGACTTCCACCCGCGGTAGCGGACGCCGTCGACCTCCAGCGTCACGAGATCAGGATGCGGGGCGGACATGGTCAATCACCGGAGGCAAGAACGAACCGTTGAGCGCGCCGTTACGGTCGATGAGTTCGAGCGCGCGCGTCGGGTCGCCGTACAGGTCGAAGGCAACGGAAAGCGCTGTACGGCGCACCGTTCCGTTGTGCGTGTCGAGCGGCTGCAGATCGTCCGTGTTCGACGCGAACTGCTCGCCGACGTAACGCAGCAATTCGGCAAGCGTCTGACGGATGTCTGTCTGTCCATCGTTGGCTGCCGTCTCCTGTATCGTCATGATTCGCTGCGCGAAGTCGTAGCGCGCCGCCATGGCAGAGTCGCGATCCGGATAGCCCGCCGAGGCGATATTCTGCGCGAGCGCGCCGAGCGCTGAGCGTGCTACAAGGGATTCGATCGCGGCCGCCGCGCCATTGAGCATCGCCGTCTCACCATCGCCACCCTCGACGCGCGGCAACTGGATATCGGTCACGTCGCGCAATGCTTGCATCAACAGGGCCTGTGGCTCGTACCTGTCCATCGGCGAGACGTCGATATCGGGTGCAAGGCCCCCGCTTGTCGTCTGCTCCGCCTGGTCCAGCCGCTGGTCATACACGGACGTCAGACCGTCCACGACGGACAGGATTGCCAGTGCCGTATCGATCGTTGCGAACGATCCGGGGGGCAGCGCGCCATGCGACGCAATCAGACCGCGCAGGTCGAACCAGGAAGGAATGAACGACAGCGCATTCGCCTCGCCAATCCATGCGATCGCAGTCTGCACGTAGCCATCCACCACCGCCCGGATATCGCCTGGCATCGCGGCCATCTGCATGACGTCGAGATAGTCCGCCAGGGCGAGATCGCGCAGCGACTGTGCCGTGTCCGCTAGGACACCTGCGGTATTCGTGACCCGGACCGGCGCGCCTTCCTCCGAATCCGGGACGAACTCAATCGACAGGCCGAACCGACCCAACGCATCTCTCGCGCCGGAGAGCTTCCACTTCCTGACGCGCACACTGATCCACTGGCGCGCGTACGGGTGATACAGCGACCCCGGACCGGGCGTACGCAGCGCGGCCAGCATCGCCTCGCGCTTGCGGGCGAGATCGGGCTCAGTCAGGTAGCCCTCGATCTTGCCGCCCTCGGCAGTGCGCCCCAGGTCTTCCGAATCCCAGTTTTCCTCGTTCGGATACTCGTGAACGATTACGCGCCGCCCGCCTTCGTCTTCGATCGAATCCGTTTCGAACTCGACGCCACGAAACGACGCCTTGACCGGATAGGGCTGGACAATCCTCATGCTGCATGCACCGTCGATACACCAACGTCCCCAACGACGGCTGGCGCGCCGCTCTGATCAACGCCGGTCTGCTGCTCGAGCAGCGCCCGGTCGAGCGCGACCCGCACATCGATGCCGATCTTTCCGTCGGTCTTCAGGGTGACCTCCTGGGGCTTCGATTTCCAGTCGGTGGCCGTCGGTGCTGAGGCGAGCGCTGCGGGCTGATAGCCCACGCCCGGGGAATAGGGGATGTTGTAGTTTCCGGCCAGCGCAGGCGTGTTCGCGGTGAACCTGTAGGGCGTTGCCTGATCCGCCGCAAACCTTGCGCCAGCCTGCATGCTCTCCGCGGTCGCCGGGTGACTCTCTTCGTCGTACAGGTCAGTGAATGCGGCACCCATACGCTGACCCGATGGCCCAAAATTCTGCATCCAGCGATTCCATAGGTCGGCACTGAAATCTTGCTTCGGATCGTTGAAGTGTCTAACGAGCCCCAGTGCACCTCCTTTTTCCCAGCTCGACCTGAGTTGCCCCCACTTGTCACTGGTCGCCTCCACAAAGACTGCGAGCAGCCGAAACGGGGCGGCCAGGGTTTCGACGGCAATCGTCAGCAGATCGACGATGACCCGAAGCCCGTTTGCGATATCGGCGGCTGCCTGAAATTTGCTGGTCAGGCCACCCATTTTCTCGCTTGCACCAGGAATCTCTGATGCGAGGCCAGACACGGCGCCGGTGATGTCAGTAAACGTCTGCTTGATGTCGGACAACGTGCCAGCGAACACCGTCCATACGTCAGATCCGAACTGCTCGATGACCGGCTGCGCCATTTGCCACACCTGTTGCAGCCACTCCGACACCCCCTCAAGAACGGGTTCGATCTTCTCCCAGTTCGCGTAGACGAGTGCCGCAGCCGCCGCGAGCGCAAGCATCCATGGGTTCGCCACGCCGATGAACCGGAACGCCATTCCCGCGAGCTTGGCTGCCGTGGCAACGCTCGTGAGACCTGCGGCCAGCACCAGCGCCGAGCTTACCGTCTTCATGATCGCTGGATGCTTTCTGGTGAACTCGCCAATCTTCATGGCGAGCCCAGCCATTTTGTTGGCCATCACCTGCATCTTGTCCGCAAACAGACCTGCCACGAGACCCTGCTTGGCGAACTGCAGCTTGTTCATCGCCTTGGCGTAACTCTCAATCTTCTCCACCTGCTCTTCGCCAAAGACGCCGCCAGTCCTGTTCGCATCGTCGAATGCCCTCTGAAGTCCCTCGCGCCCCTGCGCGAGCAACCCGGCCACCTCTCGTGCCTTCATGCCAAACATCTGCTGAGCGGCATTGTTCGTTTCGGCTTCGAGCTGGCCGGCGAGTGCGAAGTTGCCCTGCTTTCGAAGTTGGTCGATACGCTGGATATGCTCACGGAAGCGTTCGGCCACGTCCATCGCGACATCGGAGATGCCGCGGACATTACCCTGCTGATCGCGAACCGCGACGTGCATCGCCTGAAAGAGTTTCGCCTGCTCCTTTGCGCCTCCTTGGGCGACCTGAAACGCCGTCTCACCCAACCTCGCGAGCCCGTTCGTGAGCATGCCGGCCTCCACCCCCGCCTGCTGGGCAGCAAAACGCCACTGCTGGAACTGTTCGACTGGCATTCCGATGCTACCTGCCATACCCTTCAGCTGCGCGACCTGCTCGGCAAACTGCCCCATCGCGTGTGCCGTGCCGCCGATCGCCAGCGCCCCGCCCACCGCCCCGAGTACGCCCGAGGGTCCCCACAGGCCCTTCGTCGTGTTCGCAAGCTGCTGAAGCTTGCTGCCGACCGATTCAGACATGCCGTTCATCACACCATTCGTTCGCCGTGCGATGCCATCGAACACATTCGCGAACTTATGCGAGACGGTATTGAGCACCTGGCTTACGCCCTCGTTGCCGACGATATCGACCTGGGCTTTAAAGGTATTTGCCATGCGTTATCCGCCTCGGGCGCGTTCGTCGAATCGCATGCCGCGAGCATGCGCAATGAGGATCGTGTCGAGCGTCATCTCACCCACCGTGCGCCACCCCAGCCTGTACTGGAACAGGAGATCATCGATCAGCTCGCCAAGGTTCGACGGCATCAGCCGAAAAAAAGCATCATCTCGTCCGTGACCTTCTGGATGTCGCGAAATGGCATCCTTGCGAGAATCGGTCGATGAATACCTGTCACGTCGGAGACGTATGCAATCAGCCGACTGCGGTTTGTCTCGATGCCGCGCTGGCCCTCGTCGCCAAACACTGGCGTCCATGGGTCGCCGATCTTCAGATACGCCTGACCATTCGGCTGGGTCAGCGTCAGCGTTGCGTGCTCGACGCCGTCCTGATCGACCACGGGCTTCGACAGCGCGACGACGCGTTCGGCGCGGGGCTCAAGGGCTTCGGTTTGTGTGATATCGCTCATCATTCCATTCAACGTAAAGTTCAGATCAGAAAGCCCCGGCTGCTGTCAACCGTTCGGGGCGTTTGCTTTTGATGCCGGCTACGCGCCCAGCACGCGACGGCACGTCTGCGAGATGATCTTGAAATCGCTGATTTCGCCTTTCTCGGTGTTCAGCTTTGGCGTGCCAACAACCATCGCTGCGGGAAATACGAACGTGTCGCCATTGACCAGCTCGATCGTGGCTGGCACGCCGCAAATCTGGTACAGCGTTTCGAGATTGAGATCGCGCGAGTACGACAGCGACCCGCTCGCCTCCGCGGGAACCGCCTTCTCGGAGACAAAGATCGTGCCGTCCTGATTGGCCTCACCCTCGCGCTCGTAATTGAGCGGCTGGATATCGAACGCGCCGCGCGCAGAAATCTGTTTTCCCCCAATCGTGAGATAGAAGCGGCCAGCGATTGCGCAGTTGCCCATGCGCCCTCCATCAATAAAAAGCCCGGCGACATTGCCGGGCGGGTTGAGGGATCAGGCGACGCTCAGGTCGTTGCCGGATACTGGTTGTAGAACTGCACGAGAATCTTGCCAATGCGCCACTGGTTCACGAAATCTGGCGGGAGGATCATGTTCACGCAGTTCGGATCGGTGCTGTCCCGCGCTACCACGAGCAGGTCGGCAAACCGGTCCACGTTCTCGATCACGTTCGCATTGGCGAGGTGATCGGCGAGCCCGATCACGTAGGTCCTGATGCGCCCTGGCGTCACGGCGAACTGGCCCGGGAAAACAGGATTACCGTCATCCTTGAGCGACACGCGCGGAAATGCAGTTGCGATCCCGTTGTTCACGTACTCGATGAAGTACATGAGCTGCGCAAGCGTGGTGACGTCCAGAAAGGACGTATCCGCGATGCCCAGGCCGTTGACCTGATACGTCGTCAGCAGTCGGTCCAGCCGTACCGCACCCTCCTGAGTGACGGTATAGCCACCGATGCCCCGGTAGTACAGCGTTTGCCGCACCGTCCGGTCGAAGCGATCCGGGACTTCGGGCGCAAAGATGCCGGGCAGTTCGAGTGTCTGTTCCGGTCGGGATAGCTCTGGCGCATCGGACAGGTGAACGAGCCCATAGGCGGCGAGCGCCGCGGCTACCTCCCACGGTGCGCTGGGCGTGCCGTAGATGCCGAGCACGGACAGATGCTGGTCGTTCACCGTGCCGCCGAACTGCACGAGCAGCGCGGGCGAGTCGGTCGTGCGCGCGCTGAACGCGTGACCGTAGATCATTCGCATTGCCGCCCACCGGCCGTTCTGGTCGTCAAAGAACCGGCGCATCGTCGTGAGACTCAAGGCGTCCGTGTAGGGCAGCGCCACCCACTTGTAGGGCTCGTCCGCGAGCGTCGCGAGTGCGGCGCTGAGCGCCGGGTTTTCCGTCCCCATCTGCGTTTGCGCAACCGTGAGGGTCACCCCGGCGACGGGCGCACCCACACCGTTGTATGTCACGCGCACATCGATCTGGCCAGCTGTGAGTCCCTTGTGATTCGCGGTGAGCGTAATCACGCCGTCGTCGGCAGCAGCGAGCACCTTCGCGTGCGAGTCTGCGTTGATCGCATCGGCCAGCGCCTGGGCGATATCCTGCGGCTCATCGCCGGGCAGCACCGCCGCCGCACACCGGAAGCCGCCGATATGGATGCCCACGCTGCCGGCGACCGTCAGCGCGCTTGCGTCGACATCGACGGTCACGGTCCACGTTCCGGCTACGCCCGCCGCGGCGTCGTCAAGCGGCAGCGCCCACATTTCAGCAAAGCCGCTCTTCAGGCGCACGATGCGCGCCATGTCAGCCAGCATCGACCCCGCCCCGAAAAGCGCGTCCTCGTTACCGAAGATCTGCACGGGTGCGCCTGCCGGCGCGGTGCCATCAGGCAGACGCTGGCCGATCAGCAGCACGCGCTCGGACGCCTGAAAGTAGCTGGCCTTCGAATTGTCGACGCCGAAATAGAGGAACGGCACGCGCACGCCATCGGGCACGCCCGTAATCGCAAGATCAGACATCAGTTCGCCTCCGTGTCCGTTCCGGCTGCCGCGTTCGCGGGGCTCACCCGCTTCTTCGCGGCTTTCGTCACCGGCTCCTGCGCGATGTCGCCAAAGCGCAGCAGGTTTTCGTAGTAGGTGTTGCGCGGTACGCGCTCGCCCGCCCCCTTCATCTTCCGGAAGCCGCGTTCGGGCATGAGCACGTCACCCCGCAGCGGCCGGACCTTGATGATTTCCATCATTCACTCCCTTCAGGTGGACACCGAGATGCCGACTGGTACGTCCGCGTAGTGCATACCGAACGGGACAGCCTGCGTGCCGACAATCACGGCGGACTTCATGCAGTGCAGCGTCGGCGGAGCGAGGCACGCGCCCGTAATGATCTCGGGCGGCAGACAGTTCTCTACGTACCTGACCGTGATCGCAAGCATGCGAACGCCCGCGCGCCGCTCGCCCGCCGAACTGAACGTGCGCCTCGACTGATAGCCGCGGATCGAATGGACAAGGGGTTCATGCGCGACCTGTCGGCCGGTTTCATCGACGATGCGAAGGTTGTAAAAGCGATCGTCGAAGAACACCTTGCGGCGAACCTGCTCCTCGAGTTCGTCGAGCAGCGCCTCGGTAGCGAAATCAGTCTGGCCAGCGGCATACATCTCGATGGCCAGTTCCATTTCGACGTGCGCGCTCTGGTCGCCCGAGTCGCTATTGCCCTGGTCGCCGGTCTCATCCCCGGTGTACACGGCGATCAAGGTTGGCACGCCCAGATCCGCGGCGACCTGCCATGGATCAGACGGGCTGTCATAGACCCGGTCCAATGCGGCGGTCAGCCCTGTTTCACATGAGCCGCTCGTGAGCGCGGTCGCCGGGTCGAGCAGGATCTGCACGACCGCCTGCCGGATAAGCGTGCGTTTAAGCATCAGACTGCCCCTGCAGGAATGCCGCACGACGGGCCGCGAACGTCTCGTCGCGCCGGCCCGAATCCACGATGTCGATGCGGATCTCGCCGTAAGCACTGCGCTGCGGATTGCGCACCTCGTAGATCACCCCACGCACCACAACCATCGACCCCTGGCCGTTACGCGGATGACCGGCGGAGATCTGGTCGTACTGACGCACAGGCGTTGCGAAATCCGAATCAATACCGCGCAGCTCTGGGTTGCGCTCCGCGATCTCGATGCCCCCACCCAGACCGATGTTGTCCTGCGGTGCGACGAAGTGCAGGAACACCCATTCTGGTGGCGCACCGAATGGCCGGTGCTCGACCCATTCGCCGTACTCCGCAATCTGGTCGCGCACCGCCTCGTCGAAGTTCTCCTGCCAGGGGCTCGTATAGCCATCCGGCAGCCATTGAGTGGGCATTACGACGCCTTGCCCGGGTCGCCTGCCGCCCGGGCGGTCTTTGTCTCGGTTGCCTTGACGGTGATCTTTCCGGGCTCGTCCGTCTTCTTCGGACGCATGGACACGGCCGTGGCCTTTTCCGCGCGACCGCGGGCGATCAGACCTGTCGCGACCGACTCATCAACTTCCAGCGTCTCGCCAGGCAGCACATATTCGCCGCAAATCTTGATGCGGCATTTGGCAGTCAGTTTCATGGATTCTCCATATCAGAAAGGCTTGTTTCAGGGCGCTTCGTCTGCTTCCTCTTCGCCCATCTCGTCAGCCGGCGGCAGCACCTGCACCGAGACAGTCGCGTCGGGACGCACCGGAATAAGCAGCGGCGCCGACTGGGTGAGCAGGACCAGCGCGGACGGATCGTCCTGCTCGAACATCTTCGGGAACCAGCGCATCGGCTGAAGCGCCCGGATGTCCTGGATCGCACCGAACGCCTGTACGCCCGCCACCCCGGTCTCACCGGCCGCGACCATCGTCACGGTCCCGGGCGGCATGTACTTATGCTTCACGCCGTCTTCGTCGCGGGACCAGTCCTGATAGACCCACAGGTGGAAGCTGCCGAACTGCCCCTTGTAGAGGTTGCGCTTCTGCACAGCCGGCAAGATGCCAGGCAGCGAGCCACCCAGGCTCTGGAACGTCTTGAACAACTCGCGGAAATTCGAATTCCGCATCAGCACCCGCCACACGTCCGGCGTCATGATCACATCGGTCGCCGCCGCGCCAGTCGCTTCGAGAACGAGCATCGACCAGTCTTCAAGATCGTCGCCGATCTCGACGTTGGGGTTCGACCACGCGTCGTCACCGAGCAGCTCGATCGTGTGCGACGGGTTGCGCGCAAAGTCCACGGTCACCGATGGATAGCCGTCTCCGACCACGGTGACCGAACTGCGTGTGAGCGCGGATGCCGCCATCCACTCAAGACGACGCTCGATGGAGCGAAGCTGCTTTTGCAGCCCCATCATCACGGCAATATCGAAGCGTTCCTGAGCACTCATCGTACCGACGCCCACCTGCTCGCCCGCCGCCCGGCGAAACGCATCGTCCGGCGTGATCGTCATTTTCGGCTTCACGTACGCCGGACGGAACGCATCCGTGAAGCGGCCCTCACGCCTCATCGGCCGGCCGGCGACGTTCGGCGAGACAAACGGTGCAATCGATTCGTTTTCGGTGAAACGATCGAACAGGATCTGCGTCGTCGTCGACTCGTGAACCGTCGGAAAAAAGCGATTGACCAGAAATTGCTCCGGCTCGAACACCGTCTCGATGAGCTGCAGCAGCTCCGCGGTGTCGTAAAGACTCAGCGCGTCCATGCGCCCTCCCTGAAAAGAAAAGGGCTGCGCAACTGGCAGCCCCTCGGAAACAAAAAAGCCGCCCGTATGACGGCTTCCTGATGGCAACGGATACGGTCAGGTCATCTTGCGCAGGCGGATGTTGCCTCCCGCATTGAACCTGCCCTTGACCGTCACGAGATCGGCGTCGGAGAGCGGCGCCCCCGCGAGCAGGAGCGCATCTTCGTTAAACGTGCCTTCGCAATAGACCTGCATGTGCAGACCTTGCTGCGCGCTCGCCTGCTCGGCGGTGATCGTGAACGGGCAAATCATCACGACATCGCTCGCGGCAGCGGCGGGTTGTGCGGTGTTCGTCACCTCATCGAATGCAAGCAGCGCTCCCCGCTGATAAGCCACTGCGGGAGCAATGAACACCTCGGCAAACGAGATGTCGTTGCTCGCGATGAGCTGATCCGGCGAGAAGCTCACGCGCATACTGCCAGCCTGCGTGATATCAACGAGCGCCGGATCGCGTTCCGGGTAAAAGTTCATGTCTGACTCCCTGGTAGTGGTCGATCCGAAGATCACGCGGCGCGGTGGCCGTGGGCCTTCCACAGTTCTGCGGTGCGTTGCTTGAAGTCGGCCCCCTTCGCCTCCGACGACGATGATGATGCGTCGTGTCTCACGTTCGCGGTTTCGGCAAGCTGCTCGAGCGAGCGGCCCGCGCCTTCCACCGGCAGGCCGGCGAGCAGCGTGGCAGCCGTTTCCGGCGACATGCCGGGGGTGAGTGCCAGCGTTCGTGCCGAATTCTGACGGCCTGCGGCTTCGGCATGGCCCAGAATCGCGGCGATCCGTTCGCGCTCAGCACTGGCCCCGGCTTCCGCGCCGGCTCGCACCCCTTCCTCGCGTGCCTGCTCGGCCATGCGCGAGGCATCCGCCCGCGCGATCACGTCTGCACCCGGCGCGTCGGCGCGAGCCTGTTCGATACTCATGATTCGACTCCTTGTCGAGAGTTGTCTGGAAAACGCGTCGAGCGCTTCAGAGAAGGGCATCACCGCGTCGGCAAGACCTGCCTCCACAGCCTGCTGCCCACGATAGATACGAGCCTCGGTGTCGAGCACCGCCTGCACACTCATCCCGCGGCCGCCATCAGTCCTCGCGCGGCCAGTCGCGACAGCCTGCGCGAAGAGACTGCGCAGTTCCTCGATCTCCGCCTTGAACGTGTCGCGCACATCCTCGGGCAACGGCTCGTACGGGTTGCCATCAACCTTGTGCGCACCGGCGTGGATCAACGTGACGTTGATGCCGTCATCCTGCAGCGCTTTCGAATAATCGGCGTGTGCCATCAGCACACCAATGCTGCCGACTTCGGCTGTCTCCGACAGCACCACACGGTCAGCCGCGCTCGCGATCCAGTAGCCGGCGCTCGCTGCCAGCTCGTTCGCGTGCGCCCACACCGGTTTCGTCGAGGCAGTGATTTTCGCGGCGAGGTCATGCACCCCGGAGACTTCGCCGCCCGGCGTATTCATGTCGAACAGGATGCCGCGCACCTCCGGATCGGCGAGTGCGCCGTCGAGCTTCGCCTCGATGCCGTCGTACCCCTGCATGCCCGATACCGGATTGAGCGCCATGTTCTTGTGCACGAGGGTGCCGTTCACAGGGATCACGGCGACGCCGTTGACCACCTGGTAGGCACGCCAGCCACTCGCACGGTCGTAAGCCTTTAGCGCGCCCGCCATTGCATTGCCGTCGAGCGTCTCCTGCTCGACCGTCGTCAGCGTGTCGATCTGCAGACGTGGCGCAAGCGCCGAAAAGAAAACTCGCGCGTAGCCTGGCTCGACCAGCAGCGGCCGGTTTAGCGCACGCGCGACAATATGGGGATAGTTGTTCATTCCGTCCGGTCCGGTTGATCGGGGCCGTTGCTGTTTCCGCTCTCGCCGTCGCCATCTTCCGCATCGTCGACGACGCCGCTATGCCCACCGCCATTGCCGCCATTGCCGCCATTGCCGCCTGAACCACCCACGCCACCCACGCCACCCGAGGCGGTAGGTAGCGCAGGCGGCGCAACGTTCAACTCCTCCATCAGACGTTGCTCGCGGGCCGCCTGCTCGATCTGGTCTTCCCAGTTATCGCCATTGTCCGCACAGATATCGGAAAGCGTCGACTCGTGTGTGGCAATGCGCAACTGGTTCGCGCGCGCCGCTTTCAGATCGTCGATCACCATCTTGCCGGAACCGATCCACTCGGCATTGGTCAGCGCCGCCCGGTTCTGCCAGTAGTCGACGCCGGCGGGCGGGGTGATACGGCCGCGCATGATTGCCTCATCGCACCACGCACGCAGCATGAGTGACGCGAGACGGTTAACAAACCCCGCGCGCTTGCCCGTCACGTACTTCCACGAAATATCGATTGCCGCGCGCGCGCTGCTGTACGTTACCCGGGAGAAGTCGCCCGAGATTTCCTCGTAACTCGTGTTCGTGCCACGCGCGCAGTGCCGTAGCATCCACGCGTGAAACGAATCCGCGTTCGCGTTCGGATGATTCGGCGTCGTGAACTCGATACTCTCGTTCGGGAACAGGAACGGAATTTTCACCCCGTCGAACGCGATGTCGCGATCACCGTAAAACTCGTTGCGCGCCCCCATATAGTCGAGCAGTTGCTGCCTGAATCCACCGATTGCCTCCTGCGCCGCCCGGGGACCGAATTCAGAGCGGATCGCCATCGCGTAGGTCGTTGCGATGATGGCCGCCTCCATCTCCAGGTCCTCGAAGCGGTCCATCATCTTCATCTTCTGGATGATGGACGCGAACTGCGAAAATCCGCGCGTCTGGTTGGGCCGCTCCGGCTCAAACACATGGATGATGTTCAGATCACCGAAGCGGTTTCGGATCGGATAGCGATCCCACTCGAACTGCCCCACCACGCTGAAAATGTCGCTCAGGTGCCGTGTGCGGACCCAGTACGCACTCGCGGCGCCCCATCGGTCGAGCTCGACACCACCGCGAAGCCTGTCGGTGTTCATCGCGCCCTTGGGATTGCACAGGCGCTCCGGCTCAATTGTGCGAAAACATGTCGAATACCCGGCATAGCTGGGCCGCCACTCGCGCGACATCACCGCCTCGCCCTGCAGCATCTCGGTACCGACGCATTCGCGCAGGATCTGCGTGAACGTCCGGCGTCGCGTCGCGTCGATCAGGCACTCGGGATCCTCCGCGTAAAGCATGAATTCATGCTCAACCGCCGACGCCCATTCGTTCGCAGCATCGAAGTCGATGCCGATCACGCGGTAGTCCGGCTTGATCTGCAAACGGTACTTCGCGCCGACCACCTTGTCCCGCGAACTCTGCAGCGCCCCGCGTGCATAGCCGTTATTGCGCGAAAGATCGTGGGCGCGCCCCTCGACGATGCCCTTTTCCGCAAGCATGTCGCGATCAGCGCTGCGCAGCGCCGGCCGCCAGTGCGCCAGCTCACGGTTCGCGAATGAGCCTGCCTTCCATGCCGCCGCGCCTGGCGAAAGGCGGTTCCCGCTGCTGAAGATCGGCGCGCCGTTCAGGTCGACGATCTGGTTGTCGCCCCCACTCATAGCGGCCCGCGACGCACGGGCACGCCACCCGCCCATCCGTGATCGATATAAACCGGCCGCATCGGCGCGCGGCTGCGCGGATAGCCGAGGATCGCCAGGCTCTGCTCGCACGGGCAACGCTGATTCAGGTTGCGGATCAGCGCGAGCAGCGCAGGCCCGTCACGCCGGCCATACTGCGTCTCGGCGCCGAGAGACTTGACCGTGACGACCTCGCGCTTGCCGTTCATCAACGCGAGGTACGCCTTGATGGCGTCCGCGAGCATCTGCCCACACGTCGGAAGCGTTGTATCGCTCATGAGTTCATTTTCCTGCCGATGGCTGCGAAGGAGGAATACTCATCCTCGCGCGCCCCGGCCTGCTCGGAGAGCGGCCGTGCCCACGAAGGCGGTTTTTTCCAGTCGATGAATTCGCCGTTCAGCACCAGGTACGCGGCGAGGTTGTAGACGAGCAGATCGAGTGCCTCGTTGCCCTGCTGCTTGTTGCGCCGGCGCCAGCCGGCGGGTGTGCGGACTTCAGCCGTCAGTTCCTTGTAGAACCACGGTCCCAGCCAGTTCGGGAAGTGGATGTAGCCCGCCCCCGGTCCCTCCCGGCTGAGAGACCGGTCCACTTCATCCTTCAGTTGATCGACATTCAGGATGTAGAGCGGCACGCCCGAGCGCTTCGCTTCCGGGCGCGATCGCTCGTATCGCGGTGCGTTGCGGTTCGAACCGCCCTTGATCAGCATCACGCGCTCAGCTCTGCCAAGCCGATGCAGCCTGCGCCAGTACGCATAGGCGTTTTCCGTAGCGGAATCCATCCCGCCAGAATCGATCACCACCATCCGTGGTTCCAGCACCGCTCCATCGTCGGTCTGATATTGCCGATCGATGATCCTGTCGAGCTGACTCCAGTCTTCCGCGTGGGTGAAGGGCTCGATCCGCAACGGCTTGCCATCTTCACCCAGTCTGTCTGACTCGGTGACGTTGAAGCGATCCACGACCCAGCGCTCGCCGTCCGGCCCCCAGCCCAGCACCTGCACCACGAACCGATGTTTCTGCTGGTCGATCGCCATCGTGAGGAAGCGGACATCGCCCCAGATCCTGCGTTTGCTCGCCTGCTCCGCCCGCGCCTCGTAGACGTCCGGGTCAGCGGCCACGGCCGTTTGCGGCGCCGCGTACGGCACGCCCCAGTCGACGTTCAACGTTGCCTTCAACGTTCGCCAGTTGCCGGTAACCTGCTCGACCTGCTTCGCTTTGAGGTAGTTCGAAACGAGGCTTGACCAGGACTGGAACGCCGCGGCCACGCCGAACATCCAGAATGAAGCCGTCTTCGAGGTACGCGGATTGCCGGTGCGCCAGTTCTCCGCGAGCCATTTTCCGGCCCGGTTCATCGACGCCTTCTTCGATTCGTCGATGACGACTCCGCAATGCGGGCAGATCACGTGCGCAGTCTGCCCGGCGATCTCCGGATCCTCAATCGATGTATCCCAATGCAGGATGCTCTTCGGATGCTCCGGCCAGCTGAAGGCCTCGAACAGCTCATCGCAGTGCCCGCAAGTCCAATACCAGCGCCGCCGGTCGCCGCTGTTATACAGCGCGAGAATTCCGTCGCACGGCGGTGCTTCGTGTTCGGTTGACGGCTTCCAGTCCGTATCGGTGATCTCGAAACCGGGCGAACTCTCGGCGAGCGTCATGCCGCCGGACATGAACGACGTCGTGCGCTTCTTCGCGAGCACCCATGCGCCACCCTCACCTCCGACGTCTGGCGGATAGCCGTCGTAGTCGGTCATCGCCACGCGTGGAATGTTCTTCCCGCGGAACTTGCCCGGCGTCGGCCAGCCGATGCGCACCCGGTTTCCAGCACGAAACAGCTTGTCAAATACGTTGTCGTCGTTGCCGCCTTTCGACAGCCTCGCGCGGAGTTCAGGGCTCGCCTCAATTGCACGGTCAACCCGGTCGCGGCTGAACGTGCGGGCGTCGTCCTGCGTCACGTGGACCACCATCATGTCGGCGGGGCTGTCGATAACCGAATACACCATCCACCCTTCGACCAGCCCGTTCGTCTTTCCGCTTTGTGCGATGCCGGCAAATGCTACGGCCTCCAGATCGCGCTGCGTCAGGCAGTCCATCGGCTCGACCATATACGGCGTGATGGTCGGATCCCACGGCCCTTCATATCCGCCTGGCGTGCTAATCCGCAGGTTTTCGACTGCGCTTTCGCTGACGCGGTTTCGCTTCGGCGGCAGGAGAATCTCCATCGTCGCCGCCGCTTCCTGCCGCCCGCTCGACAGGTTGTTTATCGGGTATGACGAGAGATAGCGCATTCTTGTAGAGATCGGCTCGCACCGAGGTAATCTTCCGGACCAGTTCCGCAACCTGATCAGCAGTGAGGGCGACGGAACGCTCCAGCACATCGGGCAGCGTATCGAGGAATGTCGCGAAAAACTTCGCCATCTCGGCCATCTGCTCGACGTGCCCCGAGACCGGCATCAGTTCGCCCTCCAGGCGCGCGAGTTCCAGTTCGTTCAGGCGGGTTTTCGCATGCAGGTTGTCGATCAGCGCCTGCCTGTAAGGGTCCGCGTCGTCGAGCTGCGCATCCTTGACCTTGTCCAGCTCGCGCTGATAGAGATTGCGCAGGCTCAGGCCGGCAAGGTACAGACCGCGTGCAGCCTTGACCGTCACGCCCTCATTCGCGAGCCGGATGATCTGCTCACGCGATGAATACGGGCCGAATTCCACGAGCCACTGGACCGAAACCTCGAAATCGGCGGACGCCTGTGCTGTGTCATCTGGTTTGCTGTTTCGCGGTCGCTCTGCCTGTCGTTTGCCAGTCACAAATAAGGGGCCGAAAGTCACATGCGATCACAACGTTTTCGCGCATCGCTAATCGCTGCAATCCGCATGCACAAAAGCGCTGCGCGATTGTTTCAAAACGCGTAACAGCGCGATTGTGATTGTGATTGACCCCATTTCGGGGCCGAAAATTACTTAAATACCGGGGGTCGCCGCATATCCCGCGCTGCACCGCAGCGCTGAAAGGACCCGCGAGGTCGCCGCGCGCTGAATGGAACCTCCAGAATGCCCGTCGGGCGGCTCTTTCACGTCGCGCCCGCCTTGCGGGCGACATCGGCGAGTCTCTTCTGGAGACGGGCACCAAACCGCCGACGCACCTCATCTGCGACCGCCGCTTCCAGTTCGAAGCGCTTCTTCTGCTGCACGACTGGTTTCAGGATGAAGAGCACCTTCAACGGATAGCGCTCGCCGCCCTCACGGCGCACGACAGCGAGTTGACCGGACTTCCGAAGCCTGACCACGAACGCCTTGTTCTTCGCGATCAGTGCGCTCGCGCGCTGGGATTTCGTAACAACCTTCGAAGGCGCATTATGGATCGCGGGTATCGCCAGATACGGCCTTCCCTGCACCATCACGCTCTCGCGGCCCTCGTTGCCAGCCGCACGCTTCGCACCTGAGACCTGCTCAGCGGTCCACCAGTCAACCGTACCAATTGTGGCCGTGAGTGACTGCTTGCTCGCCTTGTCAACCTTTGTGCCACTCTGCGTGCGCCGGTTGCGCAGCGTGAACGTCTGCGGGAGCGTCTCGCCCTGGATCGTCTTGCGTGCGTCGAACGCGGTATCGTTCAGAGCCAGCGAAACAGCAAAGGGCAAGTCGCGCGCGAACATGCGCAGTTTCAGCGGCAGCTTCTCGAAGTCTCCCCGGACGTTGACCTGAATGACGCCCATTCCCTTGCCCCGTTAAATCACCGTCCCGCCAGCATCCACTTCAAAATGCCTCGTCATCTCGCCAATCGCCCGTCCGCGGGTATCGCGCGAAACAATGACGACAGCGTATTGCCCCGGATCGACATCGAAGCCGGCGACGTAAGGAGGCGCATCAACCATCGAAAACGCCGTCTCCCCGGTGCCATCCACCCGCGACAGCTCGAATTCGATCCTTGAAAACGCCACACCGCTCGGCTGCGCGACTGGGCTGGTTGCGGCGGTCACGGTGATTTTCATGCGTGTCCTGTAAGACCGAAAAGTAAAAGCCCACTCAAAATTGCAAAAGCCCGCTGGCTTTCACCTAGCGGGCTTCATCTTCTACGTTTGCTGCAAACGCAACTTCCCGGCGCTAATGTCGCGGATTCTGTCGCGCTTTTCAACAACTACATGTCGCGCTTTTGGCTGCGCCACCGATACAGCGGGCTTGAGCCAGATTTACGAATGGGCCTGCGAATCGCAATAGACTTGCACTCATGTAGTCGGTCAAGCACCCGCAAAACCCCTTGACGTGCAGCGTCACGCTGAACGTCAGGGACACGCGTGATGACATAGGTCACGATTTCGCGCATCGGAAACCAGCGGCGCGGATGTCGCCCCATCAATTCCATAACCTCGCGCGCGTATTTCATCCAAAAGCCCTCCTGATTTTTTGCCTGTTGGTTTCGAGCAACTGCAAATACAGCCGCGGGGAAACATCGATCATGCAGGCCGCAACCCATATCCCGAGATGGCGACCGTAACGCTCGCGCCACACGTACTCGGCCTGCATTACCTTGCGCTCCGGCATGTACATTGAGTCATAAACGCCCTGCACGATCAGAGCGCTGTCGACATCGACTGCCGGCGGATCGTCTTCTGATACATCGCACAGATCGCTAGGTGCGATATATGAACACTCAGCGGAAATGCATCCACTGCCTTCGGGCGCGTCTCCCGGCCCGCTCCAGCACCAGCGCACCCAGTTCCCGATCTCCGAATCAAGCTTCGCTCGACTGATCATCTCCGCTCCCGAAAAAGCTCACCTGAACACACCGCTAACGTCCCCAAAACGCTTCCGCGACCCGCAGCCGGCAGATTGCCACCCACGGCGAATCGGCCTTGCACAAGCCATGAAACCCGGGGTTCATCTGCGCTTCGGCCATCCAGACGCGCAGCGCGCCGCCGTGCTCGTTCTGATCTTCGAGCGGTGCCGGGCCGACGGTATAAAAGTGCTTCTGCATGATCCGCGCAGCGAGCATTTCGTTCTGCGTGGGTTCGTACACCTGGTATCCGTGATACGGCACATCGATGCGGCAGTACCGCCAGCCATGCATGGCGATGACCTCCGCGTCGTATCCCTCGGCGCGCGCGACCCAGTAGTCGAGGTCGGCGCCGGTCAGTTCGACAACGTTCATGCTGCCCGCTCCCTCACGTCCCATTCCCGATCACCACTGGCGAGAAACGCCGCCAGCGTCTTCCTATGCGTGTTCGCCCATACCTGGACGCGGATCGTTCCGTCTGCGTTGAAGCCGGCGACCGAAACGTGATCACGCAAGTCGTCAGGAATTTCGATGTCAGCCCAGATGTAGCCGCGACCCAATTCGCCCCTCAGATACGACTCGCGAACCGGGCCGTACAACCGCGTGACCGTGAACCATCCACTGTGAAACGTCGACGCCCGGTTGCCGCGCACGCTGCGAGTCGACTTCAGCGCCAGATTCACAAACACCTGCATTACGCTGCCTCCTGCGATTCCAGTCCCATCTTGGTCGCGCGCATCGGCTCCCACCGAGCGAACGCCATGTTCCACAGTGACCGCTTGTGATCGCGAAGAAAGCGTTTGCCCTGGTCATATTCGTAGTGGCACGTAGGGCAGGCCGGCACAGTGAAATAGTCGGCAGTCTTCAGGCCCATGCCCTTCCCTTCGTTGCGGTGCGCCGGTGCGCTCTTCCTCGGGTCGCTCGTGCACACGCCCGGAATCCGCAGGTAGCACGGCTCGTCGCGGCACGCGTCGCGCATCCGCTTATCGTCGCCAGACTTCGGCTTGCGTGGCTTGCGCTTGATCGCCACCTTGCGCATCAGCGTTTGCGTAGTGCGGTCGAGTTGCGCCTTGAACACACCCGGCACTTTGCGCTTGAAGCCGGTACGCGCGAGCGGCGTGGTGCGCTTCATGGCTGCACAGCCTCCGCGCGCACCATCGCACCGAACGCAGCAATCACAACAGGATCAGCGCGCGGCCACCAGCGGGCCGGCGCTCGATACGCAGCGTCGAGCAGCCGATCCAGCTCCTCTTCGGTTTTCGCTTCTGCCATCGCGCGCCGCCGCGCTTCTCCACGCGGCTCGGGCCGCGCGCGGGTCAATTTCGGCTTGCCTGCCGGTGTCGGCCCAAACTGGTAGTAGGCCGCTTTGTAAGGACCGTATTCGCCGGTCAGATGCACCTTGTCCAGCGCTATCAGGCTCACGAGCAGATCGCGAACAGTTTTTCTGTCCAGATTGACGGCCTTCGAAACTTCCGAGCCGGTTCGAGCCACCTTGTCTTTCATGAGTTGGACAATCCGCTCGCGGCTCGCGGCATGTGTGCGCTGTTTCTTCGGCAATCCGATGCTTCGCCCATACGCGCGAGCGCAATCGACCGAACGTCCCGGCAGCAGGTGGATATGGCTATCCAACGGCTTCGGCGATTTCCAGATGCGCTTCAGCGTGCGCTTTTCCTTTTCACTCCACAGTGTGCCCATCTAGCCAACCTCCCTGATATCGAAGCCGCCGCCTTTTGCCTTACGCACCAACCGGAACGTGAACGGGTATTGCGAAGCCGCGCTCTTGATCTTCACGTTCGCGTCTTCCTCCATGAATCCCTTGCACTCGTGCAGTTCGAGCGCGCCGCTCGCGACGATCACCGCGAAGTCGGGCGTGTAGAACGTGCGGTCAGCAAGCCGGAATTTCAGACCTTCGAAGCGAAACCACAGGACGTCGCCCCCATGTCGCAGCATGTCGAGGTGGGCGGCGTAACGCTTTTCCAGCCCGTTCATCGTTCCGCCACCAAGGCGACCGAGGTCGCGATTGCGCGGGCTGTGTGCGCCGCTGACGAGTTGAGCGATCGGTGTATCAAGCGCGACCGGCTCGGCCGAATTCAGGCGCGCCGCCGCACTGCTGATTTCGCCGCTGATACGCGCGGTGCCGAAACGGCCACCAGCGATCGCACTCTCGGGAAAGCGGAGTGAGTTCTTGCTCATGACGCGTAGTCGTCCACGGGCATGAGCGCATCGCCGAACTGGGTGCGGGCGAACTGGTACAGCCGCTCATCGTTGAATTTCCTGGCGTCCGCCAGAACGAATGCGATCGCCGCTTTCTCGCGCGAAGCCGCCACCACAAGCACCCGGTACGCGCCAATCGCCTCTTCATGCTTTCGGGCACGTACGCCGAGCTCCGCACCGCGGGCTTCGATCACGGCAGTGTCGGTCGACTCGTACCACGGCGCGCCGCTGTCGGCATCACCGGCGCCGGGAGTCGCGGCCGGAGCCAGCACCTCGTCGACGAAGCGGGCGAGAAACCCGGCGTTCACTGGCCTGCCGTCGTTATCGCGCGCACGCGCCGCCACAGCGCGCCGATACGCGTCTCGCAGTTCGTCGGGCTTGACTGAGCGCGCCGCCCAGGCCGCAAGGTGCGACCGGATTTTGGCAAGCGGGATCCCGCCGCCCTTGCCGTGGCTCTCCTCGAGTTCACGCAGCACGCCGAGCAAAACGCTCTGGTCGAGGGTCAACGGCGGATCACCGCCCGGATGCATTTTCCCCGCCGGCGGTTTGTCGGGTTCTTCGTTCGAAAGCAGCAGCAGCGATTCGGCGTTGGAGTTGTCCACAGGCAGTGCCTCGTGCGCGTTGCTGCTGCTTTTCTTTGTAGGGTTAACTGAACTACTAGACTGAACGTCGTTCAGTGCCTTCGTGTCGTTAGGTTCAGTGCCTTCGTCTTGAGGCACTGAACGTCCTTCAGTGCCTGTATCAATTTGGCACTGAACGTCATTCAGTGCCTTGTGGATAACTTTCTTCGCGCGAGGCACTGAACGTCCTTCAGTGCCTTTATCGTCCTTGGATGGCAAAACGAAACCATCCGGAATCTGAGGGAAGTATTCGTGGCGCTTCCACTTCTTGCCGGCGTAACCATGCTTTTTAGTGGCGAACCAACCCTGATCTGCGGCGACTGCGAGATGAGTGCAGACGGATCGTTCAGACAGGCCGGTCTCTTCCGCCAGCAGCTCTGTTGACGGGAAACAGTCCTCGCCGAGTTCGTTCAGATGACACGCGAGGGTAAGCAGCACGTGACGCGTCGTGGACGGCAGCTGCGATTTGATGATGGCGTGGCGCCATGTCCAAGGCTTCACTCGCCGCCTCCCTGAAGCCGTGCCGAGACGATCGAGTGCATCTCCGCGAACCGTTCCACGTACCAGTGTGGTTGCGTCTCGCGGGGGCAATTCGGATGCGTCACGTTCTTCCCGAAGCGAAGGCCCTCGTCCGTGACCACCCAGAACTTCTTGATGCCGTCTATTGCGTGGCTCGACGTGCTCTTGCGCGTGCGCTCGGCCAGAAAACCGGCGTCCGCGAGCAGCGGGTTATAGGTTCGGGGCCGGATCTTGATGCCATGCTCGATGAGCAGCTCTGTGAGCGGCTTGGTCAGCATCGAACTGCCGCCGGTCGCATCTGGGGCTGCATCGATCGCGTACGCGGGCAGGAAGGTCGGCTCAATGCCGTAGTCCTTTGCAATGTGCGCGAGCATCGCCATCTGGCATGACGCCGAGGGCTTGAGCAAGCGCGTAAAACATTCCGCGATCGCAATTGCGCCGGCGAGCTTCGACGCGGCCACCGCGGGAACGGCGACGCTATTTTCAAGTTCCTGCCACCGGTCGACCAGACGCGCGGTGAATTCCGGCGAAAGCTGCGCAACGATCACATAGCTGTCGCGCTTGCAGATCCGGTACTCAGCGACTGTCTGGCCCAAGTGGTTTTTAACTTCCCCCATTGGGGGAAGTTGAATTACGCCGCGCTCAGCGAGGCGCTCGATCGATTGTTTTACCTTGTCATGACGCGACTCGACCAGTTCCGCGATCTCGCGGCTCGACATGGTCGGCGCGGCCGAATTCGTAATGTTGTTCATTCCGCCACCTCTTCGAATAACGCATCCCATGCACCGACATCGAGACTTCGCATCGCGGCATTTAGCGCGCTGCGAAGTTTTTCCTTCGAGACCGAGAAACAGCCATTCAGGCTCGCTTCGAGGCGGCCGTCGCGGCGGCGTGACAGCACGAATTCACCCGGCGCGGAGGTCTGCGCGTCCAGCTGCTGGCGTCGACGCAAGTCAATGAGGCGAGATACGGTTTTTGGATAGCGACCGCGCCACGACTGACGAACGCGTTCAGGCGCTGCCGTGGGCAGCGGGATGACATTGGAGGATGTGATGCGGGATGTAGGGACGTGCGAACGCACGCCCTCGTTGGACGGATGCGGCATGAAACGCTCCTCTGCGAGCTTGACAAAGCCTCGCTGGAGCGTTTCTAGGCGCATCCCGCGAGGTGGCCGGGAGGCTAGAAACCCATGCAGAGCTGGGCGGACTTCTTTCCCTTGCGGGTCTTGTATCCGTCGCCCTCCCGGCCATTGACCGGACGCGCGTAGTCCTGCACGGACTACGGACGTAAAAAAACCACGTACTGGCGGGCGTGGATACCGCTCTGCATGGGAGTTTCTAGGCTCCTTGCTCGCAGAATAAGCCAGGTCGCCCTGGATTGCAAATTCGATCGCGCGCGCCGCCGTGATCACGTTCGTTGCCTTTCGCGTTTGCATCGACGTAACAAATATGTTATTATTTTCTTCATGACATACCAAATCCGCTTCTACAGCCAGCGGGTCGAAACCAGCATCGCCGCATTGCCGAAGACCTTGCTTGCGCGCTTCTTCGCCTTGGCTGACCGTATGGAACAACACGGGCCGAATCTCGGCGAACCACATACCAAGGCAATGGGAGGCGGTCTGTTTGAAATGCGACTCAAAGGGGCTGAGGGTATTGCGAGGGTGTTTTACTGCGCGGTCATTGACCGGCGCATCGTGATGCTTCACTGCTTCGTGAAGAAAACCCAAAAAACGCCCGCGAACGAACTGGAAACCGCTCGAAAGAGATTGTTGGAGGTCAGAAATGGCAACGTATAAGGAAATGCGCGAACGCGCGCTTGCCGACCCTAAAGTGCGCGCGGAATACGATCGGCTGAACCGCGAAGAGTACGCCCTGCTTGACCAGATGCTTGAGGCACGGCGCGCCGCCGGCCTCACCCAAGCGGACGTGGCTGAGCGCATGGGCACCAAGGCGCCCGCCGTCACGCGGCTTGAGCGCGCCCTCGCGTCTGGGCAACACTCACCTTCGCTCGACACTCTGCGCAAATACGCCGAAGCCTGCGGCAAAAAGCTAGTGATCTCGTTCGCGTGATGCAACATATCAAGACCCGGCCGTGGGACTCGGCCGAACACCTGAAGACCGAAGACGATATGGCCGAATACTTCGAAGCCTGTTTGCTCGAAGGCGGTGACGATCCGACATTTATCGCGCATGCGCTCGGCGTCATTGCCCGGGCGCGCGGCATGGCGCAGGTGGCGCGCGACACGGGCCTGACGCGCGAGGGGCTGTACAAGGCGTTGTCGAGCGACGGTAATCCGAGCTTCGGGACGATCCTGAAGGTCATCAAGGCACTTGGCCTGCAGTTGCACGGCTCGAAAGCGCACGCGTGAAAATAGGCGGTTTGGCTGGGCGTTCATTCGCACAGTCCATATGCAGACGCGCATGCCGTCGCGGGATGAGCATCAGAGAACAATTCGCCTTGCGCCGGCACGCGCGATATCGCCGCGGCCTGCCGGCGTCTGCCCGCGACCCATGACAGCAGCGTCGCGTGCCAGCTCCAGTGCCCGTAGTGCCGTGCTCGCGCCGCTTCCGCGAGATACGTGCGCGCCATGCGGATGTGCCAGTCGCGATCGTTCACGAGACCTCCAGCACAAAACCCGGCTGTCGCAGACGATCGCGCTGCAGCGTTTCGTATGCGGGGTTCAGTTCGCAGCCGATGAAATGGCGGCCGAGCCGCTGCGCGACCTGGCCGGTTGTGCCGCTCCCGAAAAACGGATCGAACACGATGTCGCCTGGCCGCGAGCCCGCGAGCACGCATGGCTCAACAAGTTCTTGAGGGAATGTGGCGAAGTGGGCGCCCTTATAGGGCGTCGTCGCAATCGTCCACACCGACCGCCGATTCGCGCGACCGGTTTCACCGGTCCACTCACTGCCCGATTTCGTGCGCGATTCCTCGCGGTCATCGTCACCGTACTTGTTGCCACCGATGCGCGGGCCGACTGCTTTCATCGAGCCGTTCGTTTTGCCCGGCACGCGGTCGCTTCCTGTTTGGTTATGCAGGTTCGGTTGACCCAACCGATCGACACTCGTTTCCGCAAGCGGTTGCGCAATAGCTTCAGCTTGATAGAAATAGCGCCCGGACTTCGCTAGGAGGAAAAGCGATTCGTGCGCCTTGGTGCAGCGATCACGCACACTCTCGGGCATTGGATTCGGCTTGTGCCAAATGATCTCTTGGCGCAGGTACCAGCCATCGGCGCGCAGCGCAAACGCGAGCATCCAAGGGATGCCAATCAGGTCTTTCGGCTTCAGGTCGGAGGCCGCCGGAATCGTGCCTGTTCGGTTCACCTTCGACGGATAAGCACCTACCTCGATGCGTGCCGCTTGTATCTTCGACCGCTCACGAACGTTGGCAACAGACCTGCCCGCCATCTGCCCGGTGTTGCCTTGGCGCCCTTGCGAACCCCACGAGCCGGCGTAGCTATCGCCAATGTTCAGCCAGAGCGTGCCATCGTCAACCAGGACATCGCGCGCGGCGCGGAACACCTCGACCATCGCGGCGATGTAAGCGTCCGGCGATTTCTCCAGTCCAAGTTGGCCTACGTGGCCGTAGTCACGCAGCCCGTAATACGGCGGCGACGTCACGATTGTCCGCACCTTCGCGCCGTCGGCGATCATCGCGCGCATCGTCTCGCGGCAGTCTCCGAAGTGGCAGCGGTCGAGCCAGTCCATTACTCACCCTCCCCGAACAAACTCGGCTGCTCGGCGCCCATGCGCGGTTCATCAAATAGCGCTCCCTGTCGATGCGCGTTCACCATACGCTCGACCGCCGTGTCGAAATGCACCGGGTCAAGCTCAATCCCTACGAACCTGCGACCCAATTTCGCAGCCGCGACGCCAGTGCTGCCGCTGCCCATAAAAGGGTCCAGCACGACTTGCCCCGGAACGGTATGTGCACGGATCATCTGCTCCATAAGGCGCAGGGGCTTTTCGTTCGGGTGATAGAGATCGCGCGGCTTGGTGGCGCTTATGACGTTGGGAATTGCCTCGACTTCCTCATTCCACATGAGCCGGCCACCCGCTCTGTGAGCAACCATGACCATCTCGTGCTGACGACGATATCGCCAACCGATGCCGGGATTCCGTTTATCCCAAATCACGCTGTGAAAGAAGGAAAGCCCCTTTTCGTCCATGCGCAGCGCCAACCATGCGAACGTGGGGCGTGGGCCGCCGCCGCAGCAGCAGCAACAGCAGCAGTCGGCACGCAGCACTCTCGCTGCTTGCGTGAGCATTCCGTCGACCACCTCCCGCATCGAGTCTGGTGAATCGTTCGCGATCGGGGTTGCCCGCGTCTTTCTGGCGCTACGAAGAACGACGTCCATCCGACTCAGAAGGTCGCCGTCCGCATTGTTGTGGCCGTATGGCGGGTCCGTCCAAACCATGTCAATGGATTCGGCCGCCAGCTCTGGCATGACCGCGCGGCAATCGCCCAAGAACAGCGTCGCGTTGCCGATCTGAAGTGGCGTCACGGAACCCTCCGCACCCAATGCGCGAAGAACCCGCGCGCCCACGAAAACGCATACAAGAACGACAGCCCGAATATCCCCCACTGCTGCGCCTTCCACGTCGCATATAGCCAGAACGGTTGCCCCGCCAGACCAAACAGGCATGCGTAACGGCGCCGCTCTGCGCGCGCGTCCTGCGAAAGATATACGGCCGTTACACCGCACAGCCCGATTGCAATCTGATCGACCATCAGATCGCCTCCTGCTCTTCGGGTTGGCTGGATTGCTCGCCAACTTCCGCAAGACCGAGGACCCACCGCAGGGCGTCTGCTCGCTCGCCCTTGGCGGTCTCCAACTCCTTCTCGATCTTCGCGCGCGTCTTCATGCGCGGCTTGCCGTCACCCATCACGGCCCGCTGTTTGCGCGAGCGTTCATGCCCATTTACGCCGTCGCCGGCCGCGATCAATTCGGCAACCTTCGCGCGCTGGTCATCGGGCGTCAATTTCGCGAGCTGCTTCGCATGGGTAACGTTCACCTTCCCCGCTTCGACAGCATCCTGAACGGCAGCGCAGCATTCGAGCAGTTCGAGCGACGCGCGCACGGTCTGCAGACCGACACCGAACAAGATTCCGATATCCGCCTCGGATCGACCGAGCGACAGTTGCCGCGCCATTTTTTCGGCGCGCGTTATCGGGCTTTCCTGTTGGCGAATGGCGTTTTCGCTTGCCGTGGCGGCCGACAGCACAAGCGCGCGGTCACGCGCCGCCACCTTCCGCACGATCGCCGGCACGAGCTTCGGTTCCTCGCCCCGATCGCGTAAACGGCGGTTAGCCTCCCGGCAGTTTTTGACACGCTGCCGGCCCATGACGACTTCGACGTTGCCTGTCTCGGGATTCTTGTTGACCTCGATCGCCTGCAGCACACCTTGGTACATGATGTTGCGCACCATGTTCTCGTCGAGCGGCAGATGCACGCGAGAGTCGTAAAGCGGATGCGCCTGATCCTCCACGAGCGTCAACACCTCAGGATCGAAATAGAGGACGTTGCTTTTGCCGGATGCGCCGTACGCGTCGATGCTGTTTTTTGCCATTCTCGTTGCTCTCAATCGGTTGACCAAAGGCCGCCGGAAGGTCGGTGTTGGCGAGGGTCTGCCTCGCTCCCAGCGGTGATCTCTGGCACTGCTCGCGTATGGGGGCCGTCACGGAAGCCGGGCGCAATCCCTCGCATTGCTACTGCGCGCGTCCCTTCCGCAAGCCGCGCGCGCCATGACTGACGACCTGCTTGCTACACAGGCTCGCCCCCTCTTGTGTTTCCAATGGCGTCGGAACACTTCTCGACAAATTCGGACCAGCTGCGCTCCCACTGCCGCGCGAATCGCTGCAGTGGACCAGTCAGCGGATTTTCATGAAACGGGACACCAGCCCGCGCCGCCTGCTCGCCCGCCTTGAATGCCGCGCCTTCGAACAGTTCACGCATCACGCCTCCCTTCTGAACAGCGCCGTGACCGTCTCACCGGTTTTGCGCATCGCTGATTCAACAGCAGTGACGAGCGACTTCTTGACGGCGATGTCGTTGACAAGGCTGTTGTGCAGGCGCGGCAGTTCGCCCGGATCGATGCCGTCCAGTAGGTCTGTCGCATCCGCCTCGGTCCGGTGATTCGTGCGCACGATCGCCTGGACAATTTCGCGCGGATCAACCGCCCCGTTTGCGGAAACGTCCAGCGTGCGGGCCGCAAACCCCGCCGGCGCCAGAATCTCGTTGACGAGCGCCACTGCGCGATCGACAGGCAGCCCGGCCAATACTGACGGCAGCATGTTCACCGAGAGCAGGTTGCGATCTTCATCGTCGTCGAGCCACCGGTACACGCGATCGGCGTTCGTCTTCTGGCGCGTGGCCGGGTCGTGGTGGTCGCTGAAGCGAATACCTGTGCGACAGGGCGCATCGATGCGCATGTGCGCCGTTACAACCTGCTCGACGACGGTCTCCCGCGACCAGCCGTGCGCGTTTTTCCATTCGGAAATAACCGCCTTCACTGCCGCTATCGGGCTTCTGTGCGACACGTTGCGCATGATTTCTCAATCTCCCGGGGTTACATTCCCGTTTTAACCATTAGTAGTGCTTACCCAATACAAATATTTGGAGCTTTTCTGTCAGGCTAGCCCATCGCAATTCAGACTCGTCCCAAATACAAAGCTCGACAGATATGCCAGGTTGGCACTGCAACCCCGCCCACCGACCAGGTTGTCGGGCTGCAACACCGCCAACCACGCTCACAACAGGAGCACGCATGAAACTTGTCGCACTTTTAACGGCGCCGCCGGAAGGCCATGGAGACCTCGACACGCTAGACAAACTCGATTCGCTGCTTGGTCAGAAACCTCCCGGCGCGGCACGCGCATGCGCAAACGTCTGGCTTGTAGATTCGGACATCGCATTCGACTTTCTGATTCGGTTCTCACGGATGGCGGAACGCATTGGATTGAAGTTCGAAGCCCACGACCGCGTTCCTGACGAAACCTGCATATAGGTGATCTGAAGCAGCCTCGGTTGTATTCGGGCGAGGGTTCCGGCTCTCGCCAGTAGAATCAGCAGCTCTCACACAAACCTCATTTACTTTCATCACTGAAGGAACCCTCATGAACGAAAAAACCACACTGGTCACCGCCGAACAACTCGGTCTTATCGTCGAAAACTTTTCCGGGGCTATCGCAGCGTTAGTCGACGCACTCGACGAAAAAGGCTTGCTAACCAGGCAAGAGGCATCCGACGCATTGAATGAACGCGCTCTACGGATGCGGATTGACCAGGGAATCCCTCAGAAAGACCTATGGCTTTTAGAGCATATGGCCACCGGTCTCGTGGCAAACAAGCGCCCCTGAAAGCCGCTTCTGCCAGCAGCTGCCGAACATCTGGTCTGAAACGATCGTTAGACATCACACCTCCTCTGGTGCTGGGATGGGTTGCCCCAGTTCGCCTCTTGCCGCCTCACGAGCAGCAAGAGGTATGGGGGGAGATCCTGGGGCGCCACAACATGCTGACGAACTCACAGGAGCACTGTTTCGCATGTACTGCCACTGCGCAGTCAGATCGGGCCGCAGACGTTCGCACGTGACATTGCAGTTCGGATCGATCGACAGACAGCCTTCCTCGATTGCCATGCAGTGCTCCGCAGGGACGCCCAAAGGGCTTCTAAGCCACTTGGAAAAGTGGCCCTGCTTCTTGCCGGCCATGGCAGCAACGCTCTCTTGCGTGCCGGCCACCCGAACTGCGTCCATCAGGGCGCCATAGGATTGGTTCTTGAGCATGACGCAAGTTTAAAACCATAGTTTTATGAAAGTCAATAACCATAGTTTTTTGACCGGCAACAACCAGGGTTGTATCGTTCCCAGCATGGAAAATGCTGAACTGGATACCTTGGCGGCCCGTGTTCGCTTTGCTCGCAAGCGAGCTGGCTTGACTCAAGCTGAACTGGCCGAACGAGTTGGCGTCTCCCAGCCTATGATCGGGAAGATCGAGAACGGCTCGGAGACGTCGAAGATTGTCGAAATCGCGACAAAGCTGGAAGTGCGCCCCCTATGGCTGGCGAGCGGAACGGGGCCAATGACAGACGCCGTCGGCCCTGGCATCACACACCGCGCCGACGAGCAGGCGAAGCTCGACGCCGCAATACAACGGCTAGTGAAAGTGACGCGCGGTCTAACAGCAGCGCAGATTGAGCAGATCGCGGCCACCGTCGAGGCACTGAAGCAGCATCCTGTCGGAAATGCTGAGCCAGCGAGGCGAGAGGTTTCGCCGGCAGGGGAAATCACCGATGAGGTGCCCGCGATCAAACACGACATACCGCGCAAGGCGAGCTAGTCCAAGCCGCGATAGCGGCTTTTTTTCACCTACAACACATTCTATTTATTGAATCGGCTTTTTCAATAATTAGGTTATCCGGCAGTTCGCATTTTTTTCACAATTTCATTACTCTGGACGGGAAAAGTGCCTGAATGAATTGCATCGTTCATTTCAGACGTGCCTATATCTCGATATATGCGGTAACTTCTGCAATACAAAGTTACTACCTGTTCCTGAAGAGCGTATTAGCATGGGACGAATTGACTGGCTAGCGCCGTCAGCTGCTGACGGCCGGCGAAACACTCCGCATTGACACCGATCGCCTTACGGCCCGGCCTTTTGGTGGCAATCAGGACAAATAGCCAATGCATTGACCGCAATTTTTCTGCCGCCTGAGGCAGGGATGATTACATTATTCATTCATTTTGCGGTGCGTCATTTCCCATTGCTTTACGGGATGCCCCTCATGCTGGCGGGGTTGCCGTGACAAATAGAAAAGCAAAGCGGCCCCGCCCAAGTCTCACCCTTGTTCCACCGTCGCAGCCACCCGCGGACAACGCGGATCTCAAAGCCGATGGAGAACTTTGCCTCCGTCACTTCCCTGACGGCAGCATCCGCATGTCTGTAGCTGGCATCTATCGTGACTTGCGAGACGACGCAATGGCGGCAGCAATCATGCTGGCCGAGTTCACCAGGGCATTGCGCGATCCTCCTACCCCTCCGCAAAAATAACTTTTGTTGTTGACTTATAAAACTACTGTAGTTATATTTTGATCCATCACTACCCCACTGATGGATGAACGGAATGTCTGCTTTTGCCCTCGCCCTGTTGACGCTCGATGCGCTCCCCAGACCGCACGGCGCCCGTACCTGCCATCTCAAACGCGAACTCGCTGCCGGGCCGATCGGCGAAGGCGTCGACGCCAAGCCAGAGGCTGCCCGCCCGCGGCGCGACGCAGCAGCTGAAGCCGACCAGTACGCACGCCGCACGACGAAGCGCCCGCTGCTCTGCTTCGCGTTCCTCGCTGCATCCCCGCTCGTCGCCGAGGGCCTTTGCCGGGTGCTGGGTGCGTGGTGATGTGCGCATTCCTCAAATACTGCGCGACATCAGCCCTGGCTCTTGCGATCGTGGTTCTGTTGTGCGCGCTCGTTCAGCAGTGGGATGAACGCGGTACCGCTGTCTGTCAGGCAACCCGCTGCATCTGATCCCGTAAAGGCTCACCATGGGAGCGATCATGCCTCGCCGCATTCCTGCCGCCAGCATTCCCGTCAGCGACGATGCGCTTTCGAGCGCGCTCATTGCGATGGGTGGCGACAGTGACCCAAAACGTAATCCGTCGTGGCGCGTTGCGCTCGCCATCGCCAACTGTCGCAGGACCATTGATCCCGCTCCATGGGCACAGCCAGCGGCCAGCCCAGAAGCCTTCAATATCCGTCAGCCGTGGCGTCCTCCGCGCTCATTGCGACTCGTCGCTGTCAGCGGAAAAGACCGCGCTGCCGGCGACACTGACCCGTCCCCGTTGGCCGAAAGCTGATTCCTCCTGCAAGTAGGCCCTTTTTATTCCATGCAGTACACGAAAAGAATAGGAGTCCAAATGTCTGTCAGACCCATTACTGACACGCTGCGCCAGATTGCCGGTGGCACGCTGCTCGACCACTCCAGTGAACAATTCGCCGAGCTCGTACGCGCGATCGACACCAACGGCGGCACCGGAAAGATCACGATCGAACTGACCGTGAAGAAGGCAAGCCGCGGCGGCGCCATGCTCGTCACCGGCAAATCGACTCTCAAGAAGCCTGCCGACGAGCCGATGGAAGCCATGCTGTTCGCCACGCCTGAAGGCAACCTCGTCGCCGACGATCCTCGTCAGCAGAAGCTCGATTTGAAGCGCGTCGACACCGCTGACACCCCGCCGTCCGAATTGAAGACGGCCTAACCCTCCCTACTGGAATACTCCCCCGATATGGATGATCTGAAAACCAACATCGCCGAGACGCTCGCGCGGGAAATGAAAACACCGATCGAGATTGGATCGGATGCGGCCGGCGCTCTGCGGCGCATCGCGCTACCGCCGAACTGGAATCTGCGTGAATACGACGACTCGAAGTATCTCGCTGCTCCGCTGCGCAAGACCGCGACGATTCGCCTGCGCACTGTTGAGGACTTCGTCAGCTATGTGAAGCGGCACGGCTCGCTGACCGATTCGACTATCTGGTGCGAAGCGGACTACCCGCAGGGCAAGGTGTCGTTCCTCGCGATTCTCAACGACAACGGGGAAGATCCGGAAAAGGCGGCATGGCGCGACCACCGCGCGCATTTCTCGCCGGAGTTCAGCGAGGAATGGAAGCGCTGGATCGGCCTTCACAAGAAGGCTATGTCGCAAATCGAGTTCGCGGCGTTCCTCGAGGAAAACTCGAAGGACATTGCCGGCCCGACCGACGGCGAGAACCTCCCGACCGGTGCGCAGATGCTCGAAATGGCGCTCGCGTTCGAAGCGACCCAAGACTACCGGTTCAAGAGTGCAGTGCGACTGCAAAACGGTGGGCAAAACCTGTCGTTCGTGCAAGACGATGACGATGCAACGCTGCAGCGCATGCAACTGTTCGAACGCTTCTCGATCGGCATTCCAGTGTTCCGCAACGGCGATGCGTACCGCGTCGACGCACGGCTGCGCTATCGCCAGAGGGATGCAAAGCTGACGTTCCACTACGAACTCATCCGCTTCGACAAGGTACTCGAAGCGGCCGCGAATGGCGTGATCACGTCCATTCGCGAGCAGACGGGCAACCCGTTCTTCTTCGGCGATCCGTTCGCGCAGTAAAGAACCGGCGGCTCGCCGGCTGCCGCAGAGACATTCCACGCCTCGAAAGCCGGTATCTCTTTCCATATTGCGGGGGCATCAATCATGACAGCCCGAGAGTGGCACCTGTACTCGGCCAAGGTCTTGCTAACCGAA
Source organism: Paraburkholderia tuberum STM678 (assembly GCF_902833905.1). GTDB lineage: Bacteria > Pseudomonadota > Gammaproteobacteria > Burkholderiales > Burkholderiaceae > Paraburkholderia > Paraburkholderia tuberum. The sequence goes on from NZ_CADFGP010000008.1 coordinate 202,571, forward strand.
CTTTCGACGCATCGACGTGCAATCGACTGGCCTCATTCATGGTGGAACATTTTCGCGATGGCACAGGAAGCGCGCCGCCGTGCTGCCTCAATAAAGGCTTAAAGCGATGGATACGAATCAACCAATTGCGTGCCCGCTTTGTGGCACAGGTCTCTCGCAGGCCAGCGACGCCGGCTTTTACTATCACCCGCCAGCCGATTGCATTCTCAGCGGGTTCGAAGTTTCGTGCACCGACGTGCCGAGGTGGAATCGCCGCGCCCTTCTCGCCGCTGCAAGCGCTCAGGCGACTGTGCAGCCGGTGGCGTGGGAGTGTGCTTCTCCGGCCGGCGAAAAGCCTGCGCTGGCCTTTCTCACGTCGAAAAAACCGACGGTTGAGCATTACGAGAACCAGGGCTGGCGCGTGACGCCGCTCTACGCCACCCCACCCCAGGATGGAGCGCAGATCAGGGATGCGCTGAAGGGCGCGGCAGTCATCGCTGATGCGGCCGGCGCCGAGATTCGTTCATTGCGAACGCAAAACGAAATGTTGCGACAAGAACTCAGGAACATCGCCAACGCGGACACCGTCGAGTGGGACGATCCGACCGAGTTCGAAGCGTGGGCAAAGAGCCGCGCGAGGCATGCCCTGTCTCAACAGGAGGGGTGATTGCGACTTCAAACCCTCCCCTACGGGAGAAGAAAAGACGGAATGAGCCGCTTACTCAGACACCCCGGCAAGGTGCTCGATGTTGTCCTCAATCCGTCCTCGCGCCTCCGCCTCGGCATCAGCGGCCGTCCCGGCGACCAGCGGGAAAACGAGTCCGTTACCTTTGAGCTCGTGATTGAAATGCACCCACGATTCGTAAGAATATACGCCGGCTTCCGAATGAGCGACGTTAAGCACCACGTCGTAGGTACGGCGCAGACCCTGTTGACGCGTGTATTGGAATTTGTACACCTCGGCGTGAAGCATGGCAACCTCCGCGGTCACTTTCGAGGAATCCTGGCATGACGGCCTCCCACAACGGGATCGACCCGTACCACGCGCAAGGCCCCGGGCACGTCCTAAGAAGAGGTCCAAGATGAAACCGCTACATCGCGTCGATTCGGCGCTCCGCGTCGAAACGAGCCTCTTCGATCGCAAGATCCTGACTTCTTGCAGGCGTCTCTTGGTTTCTCCAGTAGACGGGGGGCTTAGTCATCGTATATGCCCAGTTCCACCTTCCGTCCCTCTGCTCGGTCACATACACGCTCTAGTTGACTTCCTTATACGTGAAGTTGTGGTTCGACATGAAGGTCTCATTCTGGGCTTTCGAAAAATCGTAGGACGCTGGCTAAGCGCGGTTCGCATCGCACCATTGGATCGACCATCGCTCAGCAGCTTCAATTGCATCCGCGTCGGAAGGATAGTCTCCAAGGTCGCCCGAATACTTCACCTCGAACTTATCACCGTCCACCGAGGCGCGCCGGTAGATCTTCGCGCGGGCGTAGTAGCGGCCGCCTTCATCCAGCGGCGACGCATCGATGTGAAACTGCCTATAGTCGAACTGCATGATCGCCTCAGAATAGGTGCCTTACTCGTAGTCTCGCTGGACAAGCTGCGGCTGCCCGGCCACATCTGGACCGATGTTCACCAACTTGTTCCGGTAGTCGCAGCCGGGGCAGATGAAAAAAAATCCTTCCTCATCGATTTGGGGCTCGATCTCACCGAGGGCAAACCGAACATTGCAGTTTCGACAGGTCCACATGTCGGCACTCCGTCTGTATACGGAGAAATCCTAGCATGAGCGCGATCATTAGCGAATGCGGCAAGTACCGCTACCTCCTGACCCGCGCGGCCGACTCGATGTGTCCAATGAAGTCGACCGCGTTGTTCTTGATGCTCAACCCGAGCACCGCAGATGCCAGTCTCGACGATCCTACTATTCGGCGCTGCCGCGGCTTCGCCAAGCTGTGGGATTGCAACGGCTTGGCCGTCGCGAACCTCTATGCGTTGCGCTCGACAGACCCGGCCGCATTGTGGGCGCATCCCGACCCGGTCGGCCCCGACAACGACGACTATCTGTGGAACTTCGCCCGCGAGTGCGGCGACGTTGTGTGTGCATGGGGCTCGAATGCGAAGCCGGATCGGTCCACACGTGTCGCCAGCATCCTGAAAGACGCGGGCGCACGTCTCTGGTGTCTCGACGGATCGCCGCGTCATCCCCTTTACGTGCGCGCTGACCAGCCGCTTATCGAATGGAACCAACCATGACCCCACCCCAAGACAGCGCGCAAGCGATGAGCGACGAACTGAAGTCGTGCCCGTTCTGCGGCGGCGCGGCGGATACGAATCTCTCGATGCGAGAGCCTTTTATCCTTTGCAAGGGCTGTCACACGTCTTCGCCACTTTGCCCGACGCTGAATGACGCCAAAGCCGCATGGAACCGCCGCGACGCTGCAAGCGCTCAGGCGACTGGGCAGGCGATGGCGGATGGTTTGGCGCGAGTCCCGCAGAATCCTACCGCTGAGATGGTCAAGGCAGGCGGGCGGGCGCGCATTGATCACTTCAATCGCAACGGCACGACATTGACTCCAAAGGACGCAAACCGGGTAGCCGAAGCGATTTATCGCGCGATGATTGACGTCGCGCCTGCCATCCCACCCCAGGATGCAGCGCAGATCAGGGATGCGGACGACTCTGACCTCTTCACGCTGCTATGCGAGATCCGCGCGGCTTGCGGAGATAACGGAGGACGCGAGAGGGATGAGCTTGTGGGATTCATTGGCGAGGTTCGCAGGGATGCGGAGCGGTATCGAGCGTTCTTCGACTCCGGCCTACCGATCTGCTTTTGCGGTGTCGACTATTACGACAAGGCGAGTCTCGACGCTGCTATCGCGGCATCCGCAGAGAAGGGAGATAAGGCGTGACTCGACGAGCCAGCTTCGCGCGGACGTGCTATTTCAATAACCCAACGCCGATCTTGATCAGGAATGCTAGGACGTCGGGAGTTGCATCCTTGATGGCGTCCCATATTGGCGAATTTTTAACTGCGGCCTCCCGTGCTTGGTCATTTGCAGGCGCGGTCTGTATGGCCTTCAAGGCCTCGAGGATCTGTTCGTCGGTTACCCCAGGTGGCAACTTTGCCTTTAGTTCGGGAATCGCTTGCCTGTCCCGTATCTCGACGGCTGTATCGACGTGGTTCATGGCGGTATTTTGGATATTCAGCTGGACGTTGCTGTCTCCTGGAACTGTGACGGCCTTGCCGACGTTCGTAAAACTGCTACCGCTGATATTGATGGTCGGTGCCTGCACACCCGCCTTTTGCTCGCTCATCTTTTGCCTCTCAGTGAAGAAGATTGATACCAATCCGGAAATCAGAACGCCACCCACGAGCAGTGCAAGAAACCGGGAAGACTTGTTTCTCCAGTATCCAAATCGCGACATATCGACCTCAATCGTAGCGGAGGAAGCCATAGCATGAGCGAGAACAGCAAAATTGAGTGGACGGATCATACGTTTAATCCGTGGGAAGGATGCCAGATGCCTGTCAGTGCTGCCCGGCGTTCAGCAGCATCCATGTCTGCCGGCCGGGCGGGCCAGCGAGAATTCGTGCAAATACGCCGCCGCATTGCAGGCAGGTGTAGTGCGCCTCTGCTCGCGCGTCCTTCACAGCGCCCGCACCGTTGAGCGTCAGCGCTTCATGTGGCTCGGCGGTGGCCGGCTGCCCGTAGAGGTCCGCGCACGGTCCGCAAGGTTGAATCCAGAGGTGCATGAGCTGCGTTCCAAAGGTGAATGATGAAAATTGTATTCGATCAAATCGTACAGTTCGAAGCTTGCCGCGCCGCTGAAGCGTGGTGCGGCGATCGCGGCATTGCGGTCGGCCGCATGGAGCGTGGCCAGCCGCGCGGGCTGCTGCGCGGCCCATATGACATTGCGAAGTGGCACAACCTGTCCGGTCCCGAACGGCGCGAGCTCGACGGCACAATGACCGGCGACATGCGGCATGGCCCGGTCGTGATCGAGTTGAAGGGCGAGGAAGCGGATTACCCGCTCATTTCCGAGGAGGCGCACGATGACTGATACGTTTCTGTCCCCGGAGGAAGTCGCTGAGCTGACTGGCGTGCGGGTCGGTCGACGCGGGAAAACCCGCGAGGAACTGCAGGTCGCATGGCTGCGTACGTCTGGCATCCCGTTCTGGGAGAATGCGCGCGGGCGGCCGATCATTGCTCGCGCCGCGATCGAAGGCCGCATCGCACGCGACGATCTGCCAAAGAAGAAATGGCAGCCCAAGATGATGATGGCTGGTTAAAGACATGGGACGAAAGCCCACCCGAAACAAAAACCTACCGCCACGAATGCGAGCCCGCCACCGCGGGAAGGTCACGTACTACTACTATGACCTGGGCGGCAAGCCACGGCGCGAAGAGTCGCTGGGTACCGATTTCGTGCTGGCGGTGAAGCGCTGGTCAGAAATCGAGCAGGAACAGATACCGACAGCGTTCGTTCCCACGCTCAAAGCCGCCTTTGACGCGTACATCCGCGACATCATCCCCGGAAAAGCCGCCAGCAGTCAGGGCGCCAATCTCGTGCAGATTGGCCTGCTGAAAGAGTTTTTTGGCGACGACGCGCCGCTCGATGAAATCGAGCCTGTACATATCAAGCAGTACATGTATTGGCGTCACAAGAAAACAGTCGAATGGTACAAATCGAAGAACCGCGTTGTGCCGGCAAATGCCGGTCACGTTCGCGCGAACCGCGATATTGAGGTGCTCAGCCACGCGTTCAATTTCGCGCGCGAGATCGGGCTGACGAAGGCCGCAAATCCCTGTCTCGGCGTTAAAAAGAACGTCGAGACAGGGCGTGACGTCTATGTCGAGGATGAGATATTCACAAGGGTGTACGAAAAGGCCGACGTACCCACGCGCGATGCAATGGATCTGGCATACCTCACTGGGCAGCGACCGCAGGACACACTGCTGTACGACGAGCGGGATATTCGCGACAATTTCCTGAATATCGATCAGGGGAAGACTGGCAAGAAACTTCGCATGGAGATGTCCGGCGAACTGAAAGCCGTGATCGATCGCATCCGTCGGCGCAAGGCGGGGTACAAGGTGGTGAGTACCGCGCTGGTCGTCAATGAGAAGGGCCAGCGGATGCTACTGGACACGCTGCAGCGACGCTTTCGTGAAGCACGCCGCGCTGCCGGCGTAGCCGATAAGGATTTCCAGTTTAGGGATTTGCGGGCGAAGGCCGGCACAGACAAAACTGACAGCTCCGGCGATATCCGACAGGCCCAAAAGCAACTCGGCCACACGTCAGTTGCGATGACGGAACACTACGTGCGCAACCGCCGGGGCGACAAGGTCAAGCCAACGCGATAGATAGCGGTTACGGAAGGTCACCGAAAAAGAGGCGGCGCTGATGGATGTGGGGATTCGCAGCACGGTAAGCCGTTCCATTCCCGAACTCGTAGTGCGACCACACGATGCCCGCGAGGATATCGACGAACTGAAGCGGCAGGCAGTCCTTGCTTTCCCATGGCGTGGTCTGCAGGAACGTATCTCCCAGCGCTGCAAGCTCGGTCGCTAGATAATCATGTAGCCCGTGTTTGAGGTCAATCTTGATTGATCGGGCATCAGGGATGAACGAAACGCGATCGTGCCGGCTCATGATCTCCAGCAGCAAGCACTTGACCATGAAGTTGTACAGCCCATTGGGATGTCGACGGAACCCGCCACCAACATTCTCCTTGCGGACCGTGATCGCGACGAATTGGATATCAGGATGCCGCTGCCGGATGTCGTCAAGAGCCCGGGCAAAACGCTCCCGCTCGCCGCTTTTCAATGCTACCGATTTCAGTTCATTTGACGTGCAGCGACCACGTTTTTTATACATGCCTCGAACAACGCGGCTTAGTACTGGCTCACATCCGTCCGGAATGATCGCGGCCGCAAGGGTGCAGTAGCGGCTTGATCCGCCTCGCAAATACGGTTCGTCTAGCCGCCAGCCAAGGCAGCCGCTTTCGTCGAGATAGATCGTTGCTGCCACGCCGTTACCACCGGTAAAAAAATAGCCTCCCTTTTTGGGAGGCTATTCAGAATGCTGCGATACCCGGACCTGACGTACTGACTCTAGTACGCTTACGATTGCGTGCGCCGATTTGTCGCAGGCGACCCGGGCATATTTAAATCGCTGCGCCGCTACAGAAACCATTATGGTTGTTACAAGCAAAGCTTGCAAGCAGTTTTGCGGAACAGGCTTGATTTTGCGGAAATAATATCGGGCAAAAAACAGATGCCGAAATCCCGCAAAGCCTTGTGGCGGAAGGCAGCCGGAGTCGAACCGACCCGAGAGCGTCTGACGCCCCCAACTGGGTTTGAAGCCCAGCCGCACCACCGGATACGAATGCCTTCCTACGGTGATTGAATGACGCGAGCCCGATAGAAACAGACCGCCAGCCAGATCAGGGCAGATCGAGCCAGCTGCTATCCGTGCGCACGAGGTGCAGGCCACGGTGGAAGCGAGTATACCCAACCCGGTCGAAGAACTCCAAAAGCTGGATCGCGCGTTTTCGGCCGAGCCCGGTCGCGTCGCGAAACGGCGCGGCCGCCACGGTGCCGCCGTTCTTGTGCGCCTCCGCCGCCGCGATCGACGCAAGTTCGCGAATCACCTGCTGGTGGTAGAACAGGTCATGCACGACCTGGAACAGCTCGCCCTGACGCGCGAGCTTGCGCAGCAACTGACGCACGCGCTCCTCCGGCACACCGTGCGCGTTCGCGAGCTCGCGCACCCACGGCGGATCGAAACGCCCCGCCTCGATCTCGGGCAGCAGCGTCGCGGCAAGCGCCTGATCGGCGGCGTCGAGCGTCACGGCGTGGCCGGGCAAATGCAGCCACGGTCCGAGTCTGACGAGCTCGCCACGCGCCGCCGCATCGTCGACCAGCGCGCGCCACAGCGCGTCGTCGACCAGTGGCGCCGCGATGCGCCGCAAGCGCGACACGTCCGGGCCGAGTTCGTCGGGCGAATGCTCGTGATATTGCGCGAGCGCACTCGTCAGGCGCCCCTCGAGCGTGTGCCATGTCGCGTCCGCGACCAGCAGCGCGTCATGGCCCGGCAGTTCGATCGTGCGTGTCGCGGCGGGCAACGCGAGCGCGGCTGCCGGCATCCCCGTGAGGCGCTCCAGCAACGCCCGCGACAAACCGTGCGGCGCGCGCGCGAACAGCGCGTCGAGTGAGCCGGTGTCGAGCAGCGACTGCATCGCGTCGAGCCAGCCGAAGCGCTCCGGCGAGCGCCGCTTGCGCGCCGGAGCGAACGCATCGAGCACGTGCCCGCCGCCCACCGTGCGATTGGCCTGAGCGTTACGCACGACGAAGCGATCGCCCGGCACCGTGCACAGCGGCAGCTCGAACACGAGTTGCACGCGCGCGCGCTGACCGGGCGCGAGCGTGTCGCCTTCGAGCAGCGCGACATGCGCAACCTGATGCTGCGTGCCGAGATGCACGTGCAGCGGTTCCCAATGTTCGAGCGCGTGCGGCGCGTCGGCGAGCAGCGTCAACGCGACGTCGATGCGCTCGCTCGCTTGCGACAGTCGCGGATCGACGATCCAGTCGCCGCGCTCGATCGCACTCTTCTCGATGGCCGCCAGATTCAGCGCGCAACGCTGGCCGGCGCGACCGGTTTCGGCGGGGCGATTCTGCGCGTGGATGCTGCGCACGCGCACCGATTCGTTTTTCGGCGCGAGCAGCATCGTGTCGCCGACGCTCACGCTGCCCGCCACCACGGTCCCGGTGACGATCGTGCCCTGCCCCGCGAGCGTGAACACGCGATCGACGGCGAGGCGGAACAGGCCGTCGTCGCGCTTCATGCGCCATGCGGCGGCCTGCTCGCGCAGATGCGCGTTCAGCGCGGCGACGCCCGCATCGCCCGCGCGCGTCGCGCAGGTATCGAATACCGGCGCGTCGCGCAGCACGCTGCCAGCGACGAACACACTCACTTCATCGCGCACTTCGCGCAGGCGCTCGTCGTCGACGCGATCCACTTTCGTCAACGCGATTGCGCCGCGCCGGATGCCGAGCAGTTCGACGATCGCCAGATGTTCGCGCGTTTGCGGCATCACGCCGTCATCGGCGGCGATTACGAGCAGCGCGAAGTCGATGCCGCTCGCGCCCGCGGTCATCGTATGCACGAGCTTTTCGTGGCCCGGCACGTCGATCAGACCGAGCACGTCGCCATTGTCGAGCGGCACGTACGCGTAGCCGAGCTCGATAGAAATGCCGCGCGCTTTTTCTTCCTTGAGCCGGTCCGTGTCGACGCCGGTGAGTGCCTTCACGAGGCTCGTTTTGCCGTGGTCGATATGCCCAGCAGTACCGACGATCATGCGTGCCCGTCCTTCAGTTGCTTTTCGGTTGCGCGATCAGCTGTGCGATCAATTGCGCTTCGTCGGCGGCTTCGAGGCAGCGCAGATCGAGCCGCAACGCGTCGTCCGCGATCCGGCCGAGCACCGGCCGCACCATCTCGCGCAACTGCTTTTCGAGCGCGAGCAGATGACGGCCGCCGCGCTTGCCGTCGCTCATCCTGATGACGAGGCCATAGCTCGGCAGCACGTCGACGGGCAATGCGCCGCTGCCGATCTGGCTGAACATCGGCTCCGCGGCCACGCTGTAGCGCGCGTCGATCGCCTGCTGTAGCGCCGGTAACACGCGCTGCGCGGCGCCGTGAATATCTTCGGCGGGCCGCGTGAGGAGCCGTAGCGTGGTCAGCCGCTCCGTCAACTTCTCCGGCGCGCGATACAGCTGGAGCACAGGCTCCAACGCCGCGAGTGTCAGCTTGCCGACCCGCAGTGCGCGCTTCAGCGGATGCTTCTTGATCTTCGCGATCAGATCGCGCCGCCCGACGATCAACCCGGCCTGCGGGCCGCCGAGCAGCTTGTCGCCGCTGAACGTGACCAGATCGGCGCCGGCCGCGACGGTCTCGCGCACCGTCGGCTCGCGCGGCAAGCCCCATTCGGCGAGATCGACGAGCGTGCCGCTGCCGAGATCGACGGCGACCGCAAGCCCGCGCGCGTGCGCGAGCGGCGCGATCTCTTCGATGCCGACTTCCTTCGTGAAGCCACTGATCGCATAGTTGCTCGCGTGGATTTTCATCAGCAGCGCGGTACGCGCGTTGATCGCCTGTTCATAGTCCTTCAGATGGGTGCGGTTCGTCGTGCCGACTTCGCGCAGCTTCGCGCCCGCGCGGCTCATGATGTCGGGAATGCGAAACGCGCCGCCGATTTCGACGAGTTCGCCGCGCGACACCACCACTTCCTTCTTCGCCGCGAGCGCGGAGAGCGTGAGCAGCACCGCGGCGGCGTTGTTGTTGACGATGGTCGCCGCTTCGGCTCCGGTCAGCTCGCAGATCAGATCGTCGATCAGATCGTCGCGGTCGCCGCGCGTGCCGGTGGCGAGATCGAACTCGAGGTTGGCCGGTTGCGTGAGCGCGCTCATCACCGCGCGCACCGACTCATCGGGCAGCAGCGCGCGGCCGAGGTTCGTGTGCAACACGGTGCCGGTCAGATTGAACACGCTGCGCAGCCGCGACGCGTTACGCGCGAGCAGCGCCGCGGCGACCGTCGCATGCAGCTGCGCGGTATCGAGCGCGCTCACCGCCGGGTTGGCCGCCGCATCGCCCGATTGCGCGCTGATGCGCCACGCATCGAGCGCGTCGCGCAGCGCGTTGAGTACCTGGGTGCGGCCGTATGCGCCGATGAGCGGCACGAACTCTTCCGACGCCAACACCTTGTCCACCGACGGCACGCGCGCCATCAGCGCGCGCAATGCCGAGCTGCTCACATCGCTCACGAGCAATCCTTATGTCGTTTTGAACTTGGCTCCGGTCAGGTCGCCGTCAGGCCGACTCGTCGCCCTCCGTTTCGGCCGCGCCGGCCGTCTGCTCCGGCCACAGCCATGGATGCGGCGACGCGCGCCGGTAACCTTCCGCGCCCATCAGCAGATCGAGCGTGAGGCTCGCGAGGTCGTCCGCGAATGGATCGAACTCGTAGTCCTTCGCCTGAATGCCGATCTTGCGGTAAGTATGGCATTCGTCGCACGACTCCGCCTTCAGCGCGGCGTTTTTCGATTCGGCCTCGCGCGCGGCTGCGTCGGCGTCGGGCGAGCCGGCTACCTGGTACGCGATGCCCTTCGTCGAATCGCAGTTCGAGCATTTGCTACGGACCATATGCCATTCGGTCGCGCACAATCCGCATTGCAGATAGCGATAGTTGTCGTACGCGCCGCCGATGCGCAGCGTGCTCGCCACCGGATGCGAGCCGCACACCGGGCACAGGCCCGGTGTGTCGAGGTACGGTACGGCGCGCTTGTCGATGTCGGCGGCGAGGTCGGTCCATACGACCTGCAGCGCGGCCATGATGAACGGCGCGCTCGCCGGATCGACGTCGGCGAAGCGCTGCGCGAAGATCGCGTCGGCCTGCGCTTCGAGCGCGGCGACGTCGAGCGAGCGCAGGCGCGCGAACAACGCCACGAGCGGCGGCGTCAACGGGGGACCCGCCGCTTCGATCCTGTCGAGCAGTTGTAGCAGCACGTCGCGCCACGCCGGATCGCGCGCGCCGGACAGCGCCGGAATCAGCGGCATCGAATACTGCTGCGCGCTCGCGATCAGCTCGGGGCTCGGTGGCTGGGCCTTGAAGTGCGCGAGCACCGCCTGCTGCGCATCGGCGAGCGCCGCCATCAGCCGCAGGTAGCCGGCAATCGGATTGCCGCGCGAGGCGAGCTGACGCAGGCGCGCGGCGCGCGGCGCGAACACCGCGAGCCGCTCGGGCATGCGGATGCGGGGTATTGCCGAGGGATCGAGCGACTCGATGTCGGCGGCTTCGAGAATGCGTTGAGTCAAGATATCGACCTCTGAAAACTGAAAGGCCGCCGCCCGTCATCGACGAAGCGCGGCGGCCCGGTGCGAGGGGCGCTGCGTCGAGTGCATTAGAGTCCGCATCGGAGCAGCGTCTATGGAGCGTATTTACTTGCCGATGATTTCCCTGAACCAGTTTGGATGATGCTTGCGCGCCCAGCCATAGGTAACGGTGCCGCGCGTCATCGCACCTATGGAGCCCTTGACCCACAGCGCCGCATAGATATGCACGATGATGCCGACGATCAGCAGGAATGCCGTCACGGCATGCACGAGCGCCGAGAGCCGGATCACACCGATCGGGAAATAGAACGAAAAGTAGCGCCGCCAGATCACGATGCCGCTCAGCAACAGCAGCAGCATACAGATCACCATCACGAAGAACAGCAGCTTCTGCCCGGCGTTGTACCTGCCGATTGCGGGCAGGCGTTCCTCGCGATTGTTCAGCACGTCGCCGATCTGCTTCATCCACTGGATATCCGCCTGGTCCAGATAGTTGTGATGCCAGAAGCGCAACGCAAGAATCAGGAACGAGATGAACATCACGCAGCCGATGAACGGGTGCAGAATCCGCGTCCACTGCCCGCCGCCGAGTACCACGTACAGAAACGCCATCGACGGATGGAACAGCGCGAGACCGGACAGCGCAAGCAGGATGAAACAGATCGCGGTGATCCAATGATTCGTGCGCTCGTTCGGCGTATAGCGCACGATCAGTCGGTTGCCCTTTACGTCCGTGAAGTCGGTGTGCTCAGAGTGGTTCATTGCCTACCCTCCCGCGAACGGCGTGCTTCTTCGGCTTCCTTGACGGCTGCGGCTTCGTCGGCCTCGGACACCTCGTTCGGGCCGACGCGCGTGTAGTGGAAGAAGCCCGCGAGCGCGGCGATCCCCATAATGGCGAGCCCGATCGGCTTGGCGATGCCCTTCCACAACGAGACCAGCGGACTGATGCGCGGATCGTCCGGCAGGCCGTGATACAGCGACGGCCGGTCGGCGTGGTGCAACACGTACATCACATGCGTGCCGCCGACCTTGTCCGGGTTATACAGGCCAGCGTTCTGAAAACCGCGCTCCTTCAGATCGACGATGCGGTCCTCGGCCTGCTGCTTCATGTCCTCCTTGGTGCCGAACATGATCGCGCCGGTCGGGCAGGTCTTCACGCACGCCGGCTCCTGGCCGACCGCCACACGATCCGAACACAGCGTGCACTTGTACACGCGGTGATCCTTCTTCGACATACGCGGGATGTCGAACGGGCAGCCAGCGATGCAGAAGCCGCAGCCGATGCAGTTCTCCTGGTGGAAATCCACGATGCCGTTCGTGTACTGCACGATCGCGCCCGGCGCCGGACAGGCCTTCAGGCAGCCCGGGTCCTCGCAGTGCATGCAGCCGTCCTTGCGGATCAGCCATTCGATATCGCCGGCGGAATTCTCGTACTCGGCAAACCGCATGACGGTCCACGAATGCTCGGTGAGATCGGGCGGGTTGTCGTAGACGCCCACGTTCACGCCGATCTCGTCGCGCAGATCGTTCCACTCCATGCAGGCCGTCTGACACGCCTTGCAGCCGATGCACTTCGACACGTCGATGAGCTTCGCGACCGTGCCCGTGGCCGGCTCGCGAATCACCGGCGGCTGCGTGGTGGTGGCCGAAACGCGTCTGATGTCCAGTGATTGCAGTGCCATCTCTTTTCCTTATGCCTTTTCGACCTTGACGAGGAACGACTTGAATTCCGGTGTCTGCGAATTCCCGTCGCCCACCGGGGGCGTCAGCGTATTGATGAGATAGCCCGGCCTCGCGATCCCTTTGAAGCCCCAATGGAGCGGCAGCCCGACGGTCTGCACCTTCTTGCCTTCGATCATCAGCGGTTTGATCCGCTTCGTCACGACCGCGACGGCCACCAGGTGCCCGCGGTTCGAACTCACCTTGACCCGGTCGCCGGCTACCACGCCGATCTCCTTCGCGAGGTCTTCGCCAATCTCGACGAACTGCTCGGGCTGGATGATCGCGTTCAGACGCGCGTGTTTGGTCCAGTAGTGGAAATGCTCGGTCAGACGATAGGTGGTCGCCGTATGCGGGAAGTTCTCGTGCGTGCCGAACGTGGCCTTGTCGTCCGGGAACACGCGCGCCGCAGGATTGCTGACGACCAACTTGTTGTCCGGATGCAGCGGGTTGTAGCCGAGCGGCGTTTCGAACGGCTCGTAGTGCTCGGGGAATGGCCCTTCCACCAAAGCTTCGCGCGCGAAGAAGCAAGCCACGCCTTCCGGATTCATGATGAACGGATTCATGCCGTCTTCGGGCGGCTCGTCGACCTTGAAGTCCGGAATGTCGGCGCCCGACCACCTGCTGCCGTTCCACGCGATCAGCTTGCGCGTCGGATCGAACGGCTTGCCACTGAGATCGCACGACGCGCGGTTGTACAGAACCCGCCGGTTCACCGGCCATGCCCAGGCCCAGTTCAGCGTGTTGCCGATGCCGGTCGGGTCCGAGTTGTCGCGGCGGCCCATCTGGTTGCCCGCCTGGGTCCACGCGCCGCAGAAGATCCAGCAGCCGCTCGAGGTCGAGCCGTCGTCGCGCAGCAGCGCGAAACTCGCGAGCTGCTCGCCCTTCTTCGCGAGCACCTTGGTCGTGTCCTTCGGATCGGTGACATCCGCGAGCGCCTTGCCGTTGTACTCCATCGCGAGTTCTTCGGGCGTCGGGCTTTCCGGGTTCGCATACGGCCAGCTCATGTTCAGGATCGGATCGGGATACTTGCCGCCGTCCTTGCGATAAGCGTCGCGAATACGCAGCCACAGCCCCGCCATGATATCGAGGTCGCTCTTCGCTTCGCCGGGACCGTCCGCGCCCTGCCAATGCCACTGCAGCACCCGGCTCGAACTAACGAGCGAGCCGCGTTCCTCGGCGAAGCAGGTGGTCGGTAGACGAAACACCTCTGTCTGGATCGAGCCGCTGTCGACGTCGTTTAACGGGCCGTAGTTCTTCCAGAACTCCGACGTTTCGGTCGCGAGCGGATCCATGATCACGAGCCACTTCAGCTTGGCCAGCGCCGCGCCGTTCTTCGCCTTGAACGGCGCGGCGGCAAGCGGATTGAAGCCCTGCGCGATGTAGCCGGTCATTTTGCCCTGATTCATCAGCTCGAAGACCTGCAGCAGGTCGTAGGACTTGTCGAGCTTCGGCAGATAGTCGAAAGCGAAGTTGTTGTCGGCGGTCGCCTTGTCGCCCCACCACGATTTCATGAAGCTCACGTGGAACGCGCGATAGTTGCGCCAGTAGCTCAGCTGGTTCGGCCGCAGCGGCTGTTTGGCGCGCTTCGCGATGTAGGCGTCGAAGTCCTGCTCCGCTTCCATGGGCAGCGTCATGTAGCCCGGCAGCAGGTTCGACATCAGGCCGAGATCCGTCAGGCCCTGGATGTTCGAATGGCCGCGCAGCGCGTTCATGCCGCCGCCCGCGATGCCGATGTTGCCGAGCAGCAGTTGCACCATCGCGCCGGTGCGGATGATCTGCGAGCCGACCGAGTGATGCGTCCAGCCGAGCGCGTACATGATCGTGGCCGCGCGGTTCGGCACCGACGTCGACGCGAGCATCTCGCACACGTGCTGGAACTTCTCCTTCGGCACGCCGCAGATTTTCTCGACCTGCTCGGGCGTGTAGCGCGAGTAGTGCTGCTTCATCAGCTGATAGACGCAGCGCGGGTCCTGCAGCGTCGGATCGACCTTGGCGAAGCCGTCATCGCCGCGCACGTAGTCCCACGAGGCCTTGTCGTAGCTGCGCGTGTCGGCGTGGTAGCCGGAAAACAGGCCGTCCTTGAACGCGAAATCCTCGCGCACGATGAACGGCACGTCCGTGTAGTTCTTCACGTACTCGTGCTGGATCTTGTCGTTCGTCAGCAGGTAGTTGATCACCCCGCCGAGGAACGCAATGTCCGTACCGGTGCGGATCTGCACGAAGTAGTCCGCGACCGACGCCGTACGCGTAAAGCGCGGGTCGACCACGATCAGACGCGCCTTGCGGTGCGCCTTGGCTTCGGTGACCCATTTGAAACCGCATGGGTGTGCCTCGGCCGCATTGCCGCCCATCACGAGAATCACGTCCGCGTTTCTGATGTCGACCCAATGGTTCGTCATCGCTCCACGGCCAAACGTCGGGGCAAGACCTGCCACCGTCGGGCCATGTCAGACACGCGCCTGATTGTCGAATCCGAGCATGCCAAGACTGCGAATAGTCTTGTGCGTCAGATAACCCACCTCGTTGCTGCCGGCCGATGCCGCGAGCATGCCGGTAGTCAGCCAGCGGTTGACCTTCTTGCCGTCCGCGGTCGTCTCGACGAAGTTCGCGTCGCGGTCTTCCTTCATCAGCTTCGCGATGCGGTCTAGCGCGTCTTCCCACGAGATGCGCTTCCACTCGCTCGCCCCGGCCGCGCGGTACTCGGGATAGCGCAGACGGCTCGAGCTATGGATGAAGTCGATCAGGCTCGCGCCCTTCGGGCACAGCGTGCCGCGATTGACCGGATGGTCGGGGTCGCCCTCGATGTGGAAGATGCTCGTCTTCACATTCTTGGCCTCGTCGCCAAGACCGTACATCAGGATGCCGCAGCCCACCGAACAGTAGGGGCAGGTGTTGCGGGTTTCAGTCGCACGCGACAATTTGTACTGACGGACTTCGGCCAGCGCGGGTGTCGGCGAGAAGCCCATCAGGGCCAGGCTCGATCCGGCAAGTGTCGTGGCAGAGACCTTCAGGAATTGTCGCCGAGTCATTTGCGTCATTGCATGGCCTCGGCTCTTTTGGGGACAAAATTGATTATAGATGCCGTTTCGCGACATGCAGCATAGTGCATTCGCCACCCCGGTAGATGGGACATGCGAAAGTCACTTGAAAGGGGCCGTTTATCGCTCGGCAAAACGGGGGTCGAAACGGGTTCGGCATAGAGCCGGTTTGCGCCCGTGCCGACGCTGCACAGGGTGAAAACAACCCTCATAATGCGGTCATTCGACGAACCCCAACTCTCGCCCCCATGACCCAAGTCCAAGCAAGCCAGTCGCCCCGCCTGACGAGCCTGTCGCACGGCGGCGGCTGCGGCTGCAAGATCGCGCCCGGCCTGCTCGCCGATCTGCTCAAGCGCAGCGCGCCGCTGCCATTCTTCCCCGACCTGCTGGTCGGCAACGACACCGCCGACGACGCCGCCGTCTACAAGCTCAACGAAGACCAGGCGATCGTCGCGACCACCGATTTCTTCATGCCGATCGTCGACGATCCATTCGACTTCGGCCGCATCGCCGCGACCAACGCGATCTCCGACGTCTACGCGATGGGCGGCAAGCCGATCATGGCGCTCGCGATCGTCGGCATGCCGATCAACGTGCTGCCGCACGACGTGATCGCGGCCGTGCTGAAAGGCGGCGAATCGGTCTGCGCGGAAGCAGGCATCCCGCTCGCGGGCGGCCATTCGATCGATTCCGTCGAGCCGATTTACGGCCTCGTCGCGCTGGGCATCGTCGATCCGAAGCGCGTCAAGCGCAACGCGGGCGGCCAGGCCGGCGACGTGCTGATCCTCGGCAAACCGCTCGGCGTCGGGATTCTGTCCGCGGCATTGAAGAAAGACCGGCTCGACGAGGCCGGCTACGCGGCAATGATCGGCGCGACCACCAAGCTGAACCGGCCGGGCGCCGAGCTGGCGCGGCTCGACGGCGTGCATGCGCTGACCGACATCACCGGCTTCGGCCTGCTCGGCCACACGCTGGAACTCGCACGCGGCTCGAAGCTGACCGCGCGTGTGCGCTACGCGGACCTGCCGTGGCTGCCGAACGTCGCGAGCCTCGCGCAAGCAGGCATTTTCACCGGCGCATCGGGCCGCAACTGGGATGCCTACGGCCACGACGTGGTGCTGCCCGCCACCTTGCCGTCCGCCGGCCGCGCGTTGTTGACCGATCCGCAGACGTCGGGCGGGCTGCTAGTGTCGTGCTCGCCCGAAGCGGTAGACGAAGTGCTCGCGCTGTTCCGCGCCGATGGCTTTGCCGACGCACGGGTGATCGGCGAGCTGGTGAGCGGGCAAGCGCGGGTCGAAGTCATCTGAGGTAGGCGGCCGAAGGACGTCACTGGAGACCCCGGGAAGGACGCATATAACCGGCCCGAACGAGCCGCCCATGCGATAATTTCGGTCTTCCCGCGGTCCGTTTTGTCCCTACTCCCTTGAAAAGTCTTCTAGTCAGCCTCGACAAAGCCGGCGATTTCGATGAAATCGTCGACGTTCGCACTCCGCTAGAGTTCGAGGAAGACCATATTCCCGGCGCGACCAACGCGCCAGTGCTGAGCAACGAGGAACGCGTGCTGGTCGGCACGACCTACACGCAGGTGTCGCCGTTCGAGGGCACGCGGCTCGGCGCGGCGTTGGTCGCGCGCAACATCGCGCATCATCTGGAAACCACGTTCGCCGACCGGCCGCGCAACTGGCGCCCGCTGATCTACTGCTGGCGCGGCGGCAAGCGTTCGGGCTCGGTCACGACACTGTTCAACATGATCGGCTGGTCGGCGCGGCAGCTCGACGGCGGCTACAAGAGCTACCGGCGCGCCACGCTGGAGAGGCTCGAAACCCTGCCGCGTCGTTTCAGCTATATCGCGCTCGTGGGCCCGACCGGCAGCGGCAAGACCCGGCTGCTGTCGGCGCTGCATGAGGCCGGCGCGCAAACGCTCGACCTCGAGGCGCTCGCCGCGCATCGCGGCTCGCTGCTCGGCGCGTATGCGGGCGTGGCGCAGCCGTCGCAAAAGCGTTTCGACACGCTGCTCGTCACCGCGCTGCGCGACTTCGACGTGAACCGGCCGGTGTTCGTCGAGGCGGAAAGCCGGCGCATCGGCTCCGTCACGCTGCCGCTCGCGCTGCTCGAAACGTTTCATCGCGGCGCGTGCGTCGAGGTGCGCTCGAGCAGCGAGGACCGCGCGGCGTTTCTTTTGCAGGATTACGCGCATCTGTTCGAGCATCCCGATTACTTCAAGGGACAGCTGGAACGGTTGATCGGTCTGCACAGCCGCGAGCGGGTCACGTGCTGGCTGCGGCTCGTCGACGAGAACCGGCGCGCCGAGCTCGCGCGCGAACTGATCGAACGGCACTACGATCCCGCATACGCGCGCAGCAGCGGCCAGCATTTCGAGCAGTTGCCCAACTCGCTGCAACTCGATTTCCGCCCGAACGACGCCGACATCGTCGAGCAGGCGAAAACGCTGCTCGCGCAGCTCGATACCCGCACGCTAGTCGTCGGTTGATCCACAACGACATTCAACAACCATCATGCAATCAACCCTTCGGCAACCCCGCGTCACGCTTGGCTGGATCGTGTTCCTGCTGATCGCCGTCGTCGGCCTCTTCTATGTGAAGTGGTTTCCGTACTACAACCGCGCGTTCGTCGCCGCGAGCCAGCATTCGATCGGCAAGTCGATCCTGATGGGCACGTCCGCGAGCGCGCCGGCGGCGTCATGGCAGGCCGCGATCGACTTCGCGCTCGCTTACGGCAAGGCAATCTGGCAGGCGATGGTGCTCG
Organism: Paraburkholderia tuberum STM678; assembly: GCF_902833905.1. Classification (GTDB taxonomy): domain Bacteria; phylum Pseudomonadota; class Gammaproteobacteria; order Burkholderiales; family Burkholderiaceae; genus Paraburkholderia; species Paraburkholderia tuberum. The sequence goes on from NZ_CADFGP010000008.1 coordinate 220,967, forward strand.
GCCTGCTGCTCGGCTCCGCGGTACAGGCGCTGATTCCACCGCAATGGGTCGCGCGCACGCTCGGCCGTGCCGACTTCAACAGCGTCGTCAAAGGCGGCCTGATGTCGTTGCCGGGCATGATGTGCACCTGCTGCGCGGCGCCGGTCGTCGCGGGCCTGCGCGCGCGTGAAGCGGCGCCGGGCGCGGCGATTGCTTTTTGGCTTGGTAATACCGCGCTGAATCCCGCTACGCTGATCTTCATGGGCTTCGTGCTCGGCTGGCAGTGGATGGGCCTGCGCCTCGCGCTCGGCATCGTGATGGTGTTCGGCCTTGGCTACGTCGTGAACCGCATGGTCACGCCGCAGGAAGCGCAAGCGTCGCGAGAGGCCGTCGCGCAACGGGTCAGCGCCGACGATCCAGGCACCGCGTTCTCGCGCTGGATCACGATTCTGGGGCGCATGACGCTGCGGCTCGTGCCGGAATACATCGCGCTCGTGCTGATTCTCGGCGCGGCGCGCGCGTGGCTGTTTCCGCACATCGGCCCGGACGTCGACAACAGCCTGCTGTGGATCATCGCGCTGTCGATCGCCGGCACGCTGTTCGTGATTCCGACCGCGGGTGAAGTGCCGATCATTCAGGCGATGCTGTCATTCGGCATGGCCGCCGGCCCCGCCGGCGCGCTGCTGATGACGCTGCCGCTCGTCAGCGTGCCGTCGCTCGCGATGCTCGCGCGGTCGTTTCCGCGGCGCGTGCTGACGGTGGTGACCTGTGCAGTGGTGGTGGGCGGTGTCGTCAGTGGACTGCTGGCCGTTACGCTGGGCTTCTGAGTCGGTTTTTGAGTTCGAGTCGTAGAAGAAGGAAGCATGAAACGTATTGCCGCATTCGCTGTCACGTGTTGGTCCGCTGCCGGGCTGCTGTACCTTGGACAGCACTCGGTGGCGCTGATCGCACTGAGCGGCGTCGTGGCGTTCGCGGGGTTCGATCTGCTGCGGCCGTGACGGCGGCGTAGTTTTTCTCTGCTGCGAAAGTGCGCTCGTCCCTTGCGTTCGCCGTATCGTTCGCGTCCGCTTGCGCCTAACCGGGAAGCGCGTCGCGAATCGCCGCGAGCCACAACGCGACCGCATGCGCGCCCGGGTCCATATGACCGAGCGCGCGCTCGCCGACATAGCTCGAACGCCCGCGCCGCGGATGCATCGATGCGGTACGAGACGTGCCGTCGCATGCCGCAGCGACGGTGGCCTGCAATGCGGCATCCGTCGACGCTCCCTGAGCGAGTGCGTCGTGCAGCGCGTCGGCAGCGGGCCTCAGCGCATCGACCATCGTCCGATCGCCCGGCCGCGCGCCCCCCAGTTCCATCAACCCATCGACACCGACGCTGAACGCCGTCGCCCATTGCCGTGCGGTGGTCCCACCCGACTGTTCGAGCGCGGCCGCCGCGCGCAGCAGCATCACCGCGTACAGCGGACCCGACGTGCCGCCCACCACGCGCCGCAGCGTCGCCGACATGCCGCGCAATACCGCGCCCGGCGTGGTTGCGCACGCGTAGGAATCGAGCTCGAGCTGCACCGCGCGTGCGCCGCGCGCAAGGCTGATGCCGAGGTCGCCGTCGCCGACGCGCTGGTCCATTTCGGTCAATGTCGGCTCGGCTGCCAGCAGGCACTCGCAGACCGCTTCGAGCGCGCGCCGCAGCGTCGCGTCACGCGCGAGCGTCGCGCCGCTCGCGCTTTGCGGCGCGGGTGGCGCCGCACGCACCGCGACCTGCGCGACGCGGCCGCTCAGCGCAGGCCATGCGCTCGTCTGTGAGGCGGCGTCGAGCAGGCTCAGCCGTTCGTCATCGATACGCAGCAGCGTCAGCGAGACGCCGGCCATTTCGAGCGCGCTCAGGAACGTGCCGGCCCACGCGCGCGCGACTGCGATGCCGCGCCCGGCAAGCTCGCGCAGCGCGGCACCAGCCACCACGTTGAGTTCGCTCGGCGGCGTGCCACCCAGATTGTTGACGAGCAGCGCGACGCGCTCGCCCGCCTGCAACGCGAGATCGTCGACGATCTTTGCAAGCAGCTTGCCGACGATCGCGTCGGCCGGCTCCAGCGCGCCGCGCGCCACGCCGGCTTCGCCATGAATGCCGAGGCCCCATTCGATTTCGCCATCGCCCAGCGCGAAGCCCGGCTTGCCCGCGGCCGGCACCGTGCACGGCGTCAGCGCGACGCCCATCGTGCCGAGCGACGCGGCCGCTTCCCGAGCGAGCCGCGCGACCTCGGCCAACGGCAAACCGCGCGCGGCCGCCGCGCCCGCGATCTTGTGAACCAACACTGTGCCCGCGAGTCCGCGACGGCCCGCGTGATCGCCGCTCGCGCTCAGCGCGACGTCGTCGGCGACGATCATCATCTCAACGAGGATGCCCTCGGCGCGCGCGATTTCAGCCGCGAGGCCGAAGTTGAAGCGGTCGCCCGTGTAGTTCTTGACGATCAGCAACGCGCCCGCGGGGCCGACCACCGCGCGTATCGCGTCGAGCACGGCGTCGGTGGAGGGCGAGGTGAAGATCTCGCCGGCTACCGCCGCGCTCAGCATGCCGTGGCCCACATAGCCGCCGTGCGCGGGCTCGTGGCCCGAGCCGCCGCCCGAGATCAGCGCGACCTCGCCGCGCGCGGCCACGGCCTGGGCATCGGCGCGCAAGACGATCGTGCCGCCTTGCAATAGCGAGAGTTGGGGATTGAGCGCGATGAGCCCGTCGAGCATCTCGGGGACCACGGTGGACACATCGTTGATGAGCTTCTTCATTGCGTCAGCTCCGTTGGATGCTGCCGGCATCGCATGATCGAAGATGCGATGGGAACGGCAGTCGGGTCGGCGGCGAAAGCGGAAGGTCTAACTGTACCGCGCATTGTCGAACGACGACGCAACGGCGAGAGCGCGCGCGTGAACGTGCACGAGCTTCGGGCCACGAGCGGACAACGAAAACGAAGGGGACGTGATGCCGAACGGCGAAACTGAGGGAACGACTGGATCGATTTGACAGGACCGTAGACGAAAGCGGAACCGCTTTCGTCTACGTCACAGATGCGTTGGTAGGCTCGATTGGATTCGAACCAACGACCCCCACCATGTCAAGGTGGTGCTCTAACCAACTGAGCTACGAGCCTTTAGAGGCGCGAATTATAGAGACTCAATGCGGACTGCACAAGCCCTTGCCGCGACTTATCGAAACGCATGCATGTTGATCAGTTCGTCGCGGTCCATTCGGTGTGAGGGTCCAATGGATAAACCGGCCGCTTCACGTGCTCGAAGCTGAACAGACCATAGTCCGAACTCGTGACGCCGCGGCTATCGCATTCGACGAGTGCCTCCGCGATCGGCACGAAAACCGGCCGGCAATACATGCGTGATTTGAGCAGCAGAAAACGCGCGCGGCGCGGATCGATGCCGACGCTCTCGAACACGCCGAGATCCCACGGCTCATGCGTTCGTTCGGTCACGACGAGTTTCACCGTGCCGGTGTCGAGCACTGCCGCGCGCCCCATGTACGCGCGCTGGCCGGTGTAGGTCGGGCCGCTGATCACGTATTCGCCGTCGGTCAGCGCGCGCACGACGCCGGTCAGGGCAAGCGGCGAACGCGAGGGCAATGCATCGTTTGTGAGCTTGTTGCCGATCGCGAGCGTGACCGTGCTACCGACGCCCGAGGCCGCCAGGGCCGCGACCGCCTGCGGATCGCACAACGGCCCGCTGACGATGCCTTCGAGGCCCTGCCTCAACGCTTCCTCGAGCAAATCCATCGTGTCGCACGTGCCGCCCGACATGCAGTTGTCGCCGTGATCGAGCATTAGCACCGGTTTATCGGCGGCGCGTGCCAGCGACGCCGCCCGCGCGACCGATTCGGCAAGCGGCGCGCTGCGATAGACAAAATCGTCGCGCTCGTCCCAGATCTGCCGCGCGATGCGCTCGGCGACCGCCTCCGCATCCGCGCGCTCGCCATTGCCCACGACGACGACGCTAATGCATGGCGCTTCGATATCGGCGAGCGAGAAGCCCGCCAGCACCGACACCGCGAGCATGCCGTCGGCCTCGGCGGCGCGCGCGGCATCGAGCGCGCGTTTTATCGCGCCGTCAACGCTCGCGCTGCGCAGCGTGTGCGTGAGCAGCGGCGGCTGACGCCACGCGATCACCGGCTTCGCATGGCCCTCGATCATGTCGAACAGCAAGCGCGCTGCATGTGCGCCAGTCTCGTACATGTCGACGTGCGGATAGGTCTTGAAGCTGACGATGACGTCGGCGTTGTCGATCATTTTTTGCGTGACGTTGCCATGCAGATCGAGCGCGACCGCGATCGGCGCGTGCGGCAGCGACGCACGCACGCGCCCGAGCAGATCGCCTTCACCGTCGGTCGAGTTCTCGGCGACCATCGCGCCGTGCAGATCGAGCATCACCGCGTCGCAGCCCGTCGCGGCTGCCACGATCGCGTCGCAGATCGTATCGTAGGCGGCGGCGTCGACCGGCCCGCTCGGATTCGCCATGGCGGAGATCGGCGTCACGATTTCGGCATGCACGCGCTCGGCGGCGTCGATGAACGCGGCCATCGCGGTTTGCATGCCCTTGTTTTCGTCGAACGCGGCGCGGCCGTAGCTCGGACCGTTGCGGCCGAATGCGGCCAGCGGGGTCTCTACTGGCGAGAACGTGTTGGTCTCGTGGTTCATTCGTGCGATCAGGACCTTCATGCGCGCATGCTCCCCGTTCTCGACGCCGCGCTCGGCATCACCTGCTGCAGCATATTGCAGCCGGCTTTCAGATGATCGGCGCGCGCGTCCTCGATTTCGTTGTGGCTAATGCCGTCCTTGCAGGGAACGAAGATCATCGCGCTGGGTGCGCCGCGCGCGCGATAGGCGGCGTCGTGGCCCGCGCCGCTGACCACGTCCATCGACGACACACCGTGCCGCTCCGCGCTCTGTCTGACCTCGGCGATCCATTGCGCGGCGAATCGCTGCGGCGGGAAGTAGACGACCTTCTCGATGTCGATAGTGATGGGGGCGTCCAAGCTGCTGCTCGCGCGGGTGGCGGCGGCGTTGGTGGCGGCGTTGCCCCCATTGCTGCCCGCCTGCGCGCACGCTGCACGCCATGCGAGGTCCATCGCAGTGAGCGATGCGTCATCGGCTGCGCGCAGGTCGACGCTGAATTTCACGCGGCCCGCAATGACGTTGCGCGAGTTTGAATGCACGTCGAGCCAGCCGACCGTGCTACGGCCATGCGGCGCGTGATCGAGTGCGATACGGTTCACCGCATGGATCGGATCCGCGGCGACGAGCAGCGCGTCGCGGCGCAGCGCCATCGGCCCCGCGTGCGCTTCCATGCCGTGCGCGGTCAGGTCGTACCAGCGCTGCCCGAGCGCGCCCTGCACGACGCCGATGACCTTGTCGTGCGCTTCGAGCACGGACCCCTGTTCGATATGCACCTCGAAATATGCGCCGACAGCGTGCGAGTTGCGATGCTCGCCGGCATAGCCGATCGCCGCTAGCGCGTGGCGCACCGCTACGCCGTCGCGATCGCGTTGCGCTAGCGCGTGCTCGAGCGTGAATGCGCCGGCGAACACGCCGGAGCCCATTATCACCGGCAAGAATCGTGAGCCCTCCTCGTTGGTCCACATGGCAACCTCGAGCAGCGCGATGGTCTGCACGTTGGCCTCGGCCAGCGGGCGCAGCACCTCCAGCCCTGCCAGCACACCATAATTGCCGTCGAATTTGCCGCCGGTCGGCTGCGTGTCGAGATGGCTGCCCGTCATTATGGGCGGCAGATCGTCACGCAGCCCCGTCCTCCGCGCGAAAATATTGCCGATCGCGTCGACCGGCACCGTGCGGCCGATCTCCTTCGTCCACGCGATGAACTGATCGCGTGCCTCACGGTCGAGTTCGGTCAGTGCTGGACGGCAGACACCGCGTTTGTCGGTCGCGCCGATCCGCGCGAGCTGCATGAGACAGTCCCACAGCCGCGCGCCGTCGATCCGCAAATCGGCGGGCGTCGAGACAACGTTGGATGAATGAGTCTGCATCGATGCATCCTCGGGTCGAAGACAGCTGGATGGCGCTTGCCGGCGGGACTTGCTCCGTTCCGGCTTGCTGGCCGAGGTTGTTCCAATCGTCATGATAGAGAGGTTTCGCCGAGGTAGATGGCCGGACGCGCGCGAGGTGGCAATGCGGCGCGACGCCTTTCCGTGGGCAAGCATAGAAAGCAAAGCCGCTGGGTTCGTGGGGAGTGAACGGCGCATCGCGGGCGATGCAGGTGCCAATTCGCTCGACGACGGACGCCGCGACGTGCCGGCAATCTGCGCGCAAGTGGCCGCCAGCAAACGTTTTCGTCGAAGGAAGCGGCTAAAACGCAATGAAGGCTCAACCTTTTGCGAAGCGCGCCGTTATTGCATGTGCTCAGGCAAACCCCTCGGATCTCCATGGCACAACCAATTCCTTTCCGCAACACTGGCGCCGCCCGCGCGCGGCATGCCAAAGCCATGCTGTTGCCCATCGCGCGCCAGATCGCCGACGATCTCGCGTTGCGAGTTCATCTGTCGCTCGACGCACTGCGCCGTGGCCTCGGTACGAAGAGCGATGCGCAGACGGTCACGCAGATCATGCTGTTGACCAGCTACCTCGCTGATGCCGGCTTTGGCTCGATGAGCCACGAAGAGCTCCACGCCGCGGACCGCGCCTCGGCGATGATGTTCGACGCAGGTCGGGAACGCAACGAATGGAAACTTGACGAAGCGGGATTCGCGCTCTTTGCATCGATCGCAACGAGCTACGATCGGCAGTTGCATCGCGCTCCGCTTTGGGCGATTACGGAGGCCAGCGAAAGACTCGACTGCTTTATCGCAGGGGGATCCGATCGAGCGCCGGCGCGTAAGCGGGCTTAGCGTGTTTGGAGGAGGTGCTGGCCGGCCGAGCCGGAAGGACATGGATTTTGGACGACCGCGTCGGAAGTCGCCGGGTTACGCGGATGCGTTTCGGATCGGAAAGTAGTGAAGCGCGCAAAGTCGGCCGCGTAAACGCAAAAACCCCACCGCGGCGGGTGGGGTTTCTGACTGGGGAGGAGCCTGACGATTACCTACTTTCACACGGGCAATCCGCACTATCATCGGCGTGGAGTCGTTTCACGGTCCTGTTCGGGATGGGAAGGGGTGGG
>NZ_CADFGP010000009.1 GCF_902833905.1 Paraburkholderia tuberum STM678
CATCGACGAACTGTTGCCCTGGAACGTGGCCACGAAGCTGCCTCGGCAGTCTGGCCCATCGGCGTCTGCTGACACGTAACCCGATTCCCGATCATGCCTCACGCGGGCGCCGCGTTGCGGACGGCCGTCGCGAGGTGCTTACCCCGTACCCGGCGGAATTTCGGGCGCAAATGGTCGGGCTGCTGAAGGCCGGACGCAGGCGGGAGGAACTGGAAAAGGAGTTCGAGCCGACTGCACAGACCATCTACAACTGGGTGGCGCAGGCTGATCGCAACACAGATGTTCCGGTGCGACGATGGCACGCCGTTGCGCGTAACGTTCGCACTCGACTGCTGCGATCGGAGAGGCGATTGGCTGGGCGGCGGGGACCGGCGGGCATAGCGGTGATGTAGTGCGCAACGCGATGCTGGCCGCCGTCGCGCAGCAATTCGGCACCGGGCAGGTCGCGCCGTCCATCGAATGGTTGACGGACAACGGCTCGACTTATGTCGACCACCGCACTCGCAGCTTCGCTCGCGAATTGGCCCTGGAGCCATTGACAACGCCGGCACGTTCTCCGCAGAGCAATGGCATGGTCGAATCGTTCGTGAAGATCATGAAGCGACAATTACGTCGCCTGTATGGACGAGCCTGGCGCGCCAGCGGCGCTCTCGAGTCTGGCTGTTGCATTTGAACACTACAATGAGCGCCATCCGCACAAAGCCCTGGAATACCGCTCGCCGCATGAGTTCAGGCGTGCTGCCGCGACTTCATTGACCTAACGGTGTCCGCGTGTCCTGAGTTGCAGGGGCAACTCCAACCAGCTGCACTGGGTCATCTCCGCCCCCCGGTTGCCCGACCTCAGCAAGCAATGCTTCGTCGCGCGCAATCACCTTCGGCAGATGCAAGCGCAAGAATTCGACCCACGTGCGCGTCTTTGCATCGATGAATTTGCGCGACGGATAGAGCGCATAAACAGTCGTCTTTTGCAGCGTATATTCCGGCAACACGCGCACCAGCGTGCCATCGCGCAACCCGGAAATGGCCGCGTAGAGCGGCACCATGCCGATACCCATGCCTTCGCGGATCGCCACGATCAATGATTCGGCGATGTTCACATGCACGGGGCCGTCGACTTCCATCAACTCACTGCCGTTCGGGCCGTCGAGCGTCCATTCATGTGGCGGGAACGCCGGCGTATGCAGGATCAGACATTCGTGATGCGCAAGGTCAGCCGGTTCTTGCGGCGCGCCGTGCGCCCGCGCGTAGGCCGGCGATGCGCACAGGATGCTGAACGTCGTCCCCAGCGGAAACGATACGAGGTCCGAATTCGGCAGCGTCGATGCGCCGATCACGGCCACGTCGGCGCTGCCCTCGAACAGATCGGGCATGCGCTGCGATAGCGTCAACTCGACGGTCACATCAGGATAAAGCTCGCGGTAACGCGAAATGGCTGGCAGGACGTAGTGCTGGCCGATGCTCGCAAAGCTATGCATGCGCAGTGCGCCGGTTGGTCGCTCGTGTGCGCAACTGGCTTCTTCTTCCGCAACATCGACATCCGCGAGGATCTGCTGCGATCGTTTCAGATAGCGCTCGCCGGCGGTGGTCAGCGCAAGCCGACGCGTCGAGCGATTCAGCAGGCGCGTGCGCAGATGTGCTTCAAGCTCCGAGACCGCGCGAGACATCGCGCCGGTCGTTGAATTGAGCGATTGCGCAGCCGCGGTGAAGCTACCGGCTTCAACCACGCGCACAAACACTCGCATATTTTGTAGCGTGTCCATCAAACCTTCTGTTTCATGATCAAGGTCATATTTTCCGTCAGTCTCAGAACACTATTGTTGTCCGTTCTGGAACAGATGTTCTGCACCCATCGGCTTAATGTACACATCGCGGACTCCTACAATCGGCGCCTCGCCTGCCGGTGTCGGCCATTCTGTCCGGAGGCTCTCTCAGCGACCACGTAGGGTGCACTGTTTTCAGATGAAACCCGATCATGCGATCGAACCGTCGGCGGATTTCTTCGGTCCGCGCGGCGTCATGCGGCGACGCCTCAGCCGAGCCAAACTCAATCGCGCCGTGCGCGACTGGGCCAGCAGCGACGGTCTGAGCTGGCTGCATCTGCTGAAGACGGTCACCGCCGGTCTGCTGGCGCTGGGCATCGCGATGCTGCTCGATCTGCCGCAGCCGCGCATTGCGATGACCACTGTCTTTGTGTTGATGCAACCGTTCAGCGGCATGGTGCTCGCGAAGAGCTTCTACCGGATTCTCGGAACGGCAGTAGGGACCGTGGCCGCGCTCGTGCTCGGCGGGCTGTTCGTTCAGCAGCCCGAACTGTACATGCTCGGCATGATCGTGTGGGTGAGCGCCTGTATTGCTGCGGCGGTCAGGTATCGGCATTTCAGATGGTACGGTTTTGTGCTCGCGGGTTACACCGCCGCGCTGATCGGCATTCCAAACGTGACGACGCCTCAGGGACTGTTCCTCGCCGCACTCACGCGTGCCGCCGAAGTGGCGCTCGGCATCGTGTGTTCGAGCGCGGTCAGCGCGTTGCTGCTACCCCAGCGCTCGATCCTTGCGCTGCGACGTAACCTTCAGATCAGGTACGCGAATTTTACTGCGTATGCTGTCGACGTGCTCGCACGCGGGCTCGAGCGCAATCAGTTCGAACGACGTTTCGCGGATTTCGTCGACGAAATCGCTGGCTTCGAAGCAACCCGCACGTTCGTCGCATTCGAAGATCCGGCGATGCGCTCGCGCAGTGCGCATCTGGCGCGTCTGAATAGCGAATTCATGGCGACACAGCGCGGCTGGCGCGCAACCGTTTGAGCAACTGATTCAGCGCATGCAGACGCGCGCACGCATCCTCGATGGTTTCCCGCTGCTTTGCGCGCTACTCGCGCCGGTGCTCGCGCTCGGCGCATTCATCGCGCCGCGGCGCGGCTGGGCTTGGCATCGGCTTTTCGGTGTTCTTCTGTCTGCTGGCCGGGCCGGACAACGTCGTCAGCTACGTGCCCGATCTGCTGATCAACAACGGCATCGCGCTCACCGCGTCGATGCTGCTCGCAGCGGTTGTTTTCGCGGTGGTCTTTCCCGCCGATATGCGCTGGCTCATCGACCGGATCATGGGCGACCTGCGAGCGCAAACGGTGTCGGCATGCAAGGACGCGCTGCCGGGTCTGAACCAACGATTCCAGTCGGGCACGCATGATCTGACTTCGCAACTGCGCGTGCTGTTGACGCACCGTTCACGACGACGGCGCGACGCACTTCGCTGGATGCTCGCGACGATCGAAGTAGGTCACGCCGTCATCGATCTGCGCAACGAAGCCGCACGCGCCGATTATGCCGACCCCCTTCAGCCGCGTTGGCGCAGCGTGATCGAACACACGTGCGACGATCTTGCCCGGCTCTTCGAACGCCCAGGTCCACGTTCGCTCGAACGCGCACTCGTCGCCGTGCGCTCGGCCACCTGGCTCGCGCAAGACATGCTGCAGGCAGTGCACCCCGAGCGCACCCGGCATCACGATCTGCAACGTATCTTGAGCTGTCTGCACTTCATTCGCAGCGCGTTGCTCGACAAGGACGCGCCCTTCAATCGTCGCTGAGCAATGCTGCGTGGATCTTTCTGCCAGATGGAAAGATCCCTTCCGGGCGGCCCCGTTTATTCGCGTAGGTGGCGGTCATATAGTTTCGTCACTGCCTCGCAGTATTCGTCGCAGTAGTCGTAAGTCCTGGAGAACGAGATGAAAGTGTTGAAGATGGTCCTGATTGCCTGTTCTTTGTCCACCGCTGCCGCCGCGTATGCACAGACGGCGCCGGCCGCGCCGGAGCAGCAGGTTGCGCAAGCGGATGGCCAGCGCACCGATAAGGTTGCCCCGCGCAAGCATGTGGAAGCGCCGAAAGCGAAAGCTGATGAATGTGTCGGTCCGATGAGCTTCTGCAACATCTACTTCGGCAGCTAAGTCCGGCTGCCTCACGCGCAACACCTGTCGCGGATCCTATCGCGCGACCCAACACCTGCTCGCGACGCCGTCCGATCGAGACGCCGCGGCGGGTGCGGCAACCGCCTATTGAGCGAAGCACACCGCAGACGTGCACACCGGTAGACGGAGCTGGCGACTATGGAGAGACTCCCTTTCATGTACGAAGACCGAATTCGCTGCGCCGCGCTACGCGGAAAAATCACCACGGCCGCCGACGCGGCGCTTCTGATTCACGACGGCATGCGGGTTGGCGCAAGCGGCTTCACGCGCGCGGGCGACGCGAAGGCCGTGCCGGTCGCGCTCGCCGAGCGTGCGCGCCGGCTGGGCGAGCCGCTGCGCATCACGTTGATGACAGGCGCCTCGCTCGGTCATGACGTTGACCGCATGCTGACCGAAGCGCGGGTGCTCGCGCGCCGTCTGCCGTTTCAGGTAGACAAGACGCTGCGCGACGCCATCAATCGCGGCGAAGTGATGTTCGTCGATCAGCATCTGTCCGAGACCGTCGAGATGCTGCGCGCGAACCAGCTCGGCAAGCTCGATGTCGCGATCATCGAAGCCGCCGCGATCACGGAGAGCGGCGGTATCGTGCCGACGACGTCGGTCGGCAATTCGGCGAGCTTCGCGATTCTCGCGGACAAGGTCATCGTCGAGATCAATCTTGCGCAGCCGCTCGGGCTCGAAGGCTTGCACGACATCTGGATCCCGGGGCGCCGGCCGCATCGTGAGCCGCTGCCGATCGTGCGCGCGCAGGATCGCGTCGGCACACCCGCTATCGAGATTGCGCCCGAGAAAATCGCGGCGATCGTGATGACGGACATGGCCGACAGCCCGTCCACGGTCTTGCCCGCGGATCGGGAAACCGCGTTGATCGCCGGTTATTTGATCGAATTTTTCCAGCATGAAGTCACGCGTGGCCGCATGCCGAAGCAGTTGCCGCCGCTGCAGGCGGGCATCGGTACGATCGCCAACGCGGTGTTGGCAGGATTCGTCGATTCGCCTTTCGAGGTGTTCGAAATTTATTCGGAAGTCCTGCAGGATTCGACGTTCGATCTGATGGACGCTGGTAAGGTCGCGTTCGCGTCCGGTGCGTCGATCACGTTGTCGGCCGCGCGGCAGGCGCAGGTATTTGGCGATATCGAGCGCTATCGCGACCGGCTCGTGCTGCGTCCGCAGGAAGTCAGCAACCATCCCGAGGTGATTCGGCGGCTCGGTCTGATCGCGCTCAATACCGCGCTCGAATTCGATATCTACGGCAACGTCAATTCGACGCATGTCGGCGGCACGCATATGATGAACGGCATCGGCGGCTCGGGCGACTTTGCGCGCAATGCGTCGTGCGCGGTGTTCGCGAGCAAGTCGACCGCGAAGGACGGCCGCATTTCGAGCATCGTGCCGATGGTGCCGCATTGCGATCACAACGAACACGACGTCGACGTCGTCGTCACCGAGCAGGGTCTCGCCGATCTGCGCGGCCTCGCGCCGCGCGAACGCGCGACGCTGATCATCGAGCATTGCGTGCATCCGCGGTATCGCGAGCTGTTGCGCGACTACTACCGCGATGCGTCGCTCTGGGGAGGGCAGACGCCGCATTGCCTCGATCAGGCGTTTGCATGGCATACGCGGCTGCGCGATACGGGGTCGATGCTGCCGGCCTGATTCTGCGGCGGCCACAACCGCGGCGATAAAAGCAGAAGCAACAGGCCATAAAAAAGCGCCAGCGATTCGAACCCGCTGGCGCTTGATGACGTCGGATGCCGTACTCAGGACCCTCGTCGCACGAGCCGGATAATAAACAGCAGAATGACCGCTCCGATCAACGCGGTGACGATCGAGCTGATCCAGCCGCCGCCAAGCGAGATATGCAGCACGCCGGCGAGCCACCCGCCGATGAACGCGCCGATGATCCCGACGATGATGTCGACGATCAGGCCGAAGCCGCCGCCCCTGACCAGCACACCCGCGAGCCAGCCCGCGATCGCGCCGATGATGATCCATGCGATGATGCCGTGTTCCATATTCGAGACTCCCTGGTTGAGTGTGAACAAATCACGGTGACAGAGCTTAGTCGAAGGTTATGGGACCGTCCACGTTCACGACGCGGAATTAACATTCTCTGAATCTGCTGCCAGCTAAGTGTAGACGATGCGCGCGAACAAAGGAGACTTACGCGCCGCGCTTCACTCGGGCGTCGGCTCCGCTTCCCGCGCGGTCCAACTGACGCTGGACACGCTCTTTTCCATGCTCAGGCGGCTCGCCATCTGTTCGAGCTTCGATTGATCCTTCGGATGCATCGTCAGCGTCGCCGTCACGCGAATGCGCGCCGGTTCGTCCTCGACATCCTCGCTCGTGAGGCTCTGGAACGACAGCGGCGCCGAGTACATCGAGTTGGAAATCGCGGCGCGAATGTTGATCTCGTCGGCTTCGCGGCAGACGATCGTCAGCACGTACTCGCGCACGAGGTCGGCGTTTGAAACCGGCGTCGAGTTGATCATCCGGCTCACTTCACGCAGCGCGGTGTTGGCCAGCAGCACGACCGCGGTGCCCGCGAGCGCCGGTCCGTAATGTCCCGCGCCGCTCAACACGCCGACGGCCGCCGAGCACCACAGCGTCGCCGCGGTGTTGATCCCCTGGATCGAGCCTTTGTCGCGCATGATGACGCCGCCGCCAAGAAAGCCGACGCCGGACACCACATAGGCGGCAATCTGCGTGACGCCGCTGACGCCGTTGCCGGTCAGCACGCCGAGCGTGACGAACAGGCACGCGCCGCTCGCCACGAGCGTGATCGTGCGCAGGCCGGCAGTGCGCTGGCGCATCTGTCGTTCGAGGCCAATCGCGACGCCGCAAGCAAAAGCGGTCAGAAGCCGCAGGAAGAATTCGAGTGTCATCGTTCAGAAAGGTTGGCGTGCGCGCTGCCGCAGGGTGAAGCCTAGGCGTGGGAACGTCAGGTCGTCTAGCTCGTGCACGCTAAGCGCATGAGGGTGGAACGAAATACGCGCGCACACGCGTGCAGCGGCGGGAAGCGTGCGGCATCGGCATGGCATCGAGCCACGCTGTTTCACCGACAGTACGCGAATGACAATGAAATGAGAGCGACGTGCGCCATCGAGCCCGAGGGCAGGACGGCGACAGGGACACCTGACGCGGAAATCCTGCCGCTCAGGCGAGCGGGCAAATCGATACTCGGCTGGTACAGCTGCTACTGTCCAAGATCGTGATTCCGGTTAAAAGAATTGCGGGAATTTTAGAGGGCGGCGTAAAGTTCAGTCAAGCCGCGATCGGCGGAGAGTGCGCATGTGGGTTTGCTACAGCCGTATCGTAGACAGGCCGTGATTAATTGCTCCGGACTGCGAATGTTGAGTTCAATCCGGTTCGCCCGGCACGAGTCTCAAGCGCGTGATTTCCGAAGGCGCACCGAGTCGTTTCGGCGGACCCCAATAGCCCGTACCGCGACTCGTATAAACCCAGAGTCCGTTCAGGCGCGCGAGGCCTGCCGTGAACGGCTGTTGCAGGCGCACAAAGAAATTCCACGGAAAGAACTGACCGCCGTGCGTATGACCCGACAACTGCAGCGTAAAGCCGGCCGCCGCGGCCGCTTCGGCCGAACGCGGCTGATGCGCGAGCAGCACCCTGATCAGCACGTCGCCCGGCGCGCCGGCGAGCGCCGCGACCGGGTCGCTGCGATGCGCGGGGTCGTGATGACCCGCCGAGTAATCGGTGACGCCGGCGATGACGGCGCGCGCGCCGTCATGGTCGACGATCACGTGTTCGTTCAGCAGCACCCGCAAGCCGAGCCGGCGGAATTCGGCGATCCACGAGTTCGCTCCGGAGTAGTACTCGTGATTGCCGGTCACGAGAAACGCACCGTGCCGCGCGGCGAGCCGCGACAGCGGCTGCGTATGCCGGCTCAGCTGCGGCACGCTGCCGTCGACGACGTCGCCCGTCACCGCGATCAGATCCGGCTTGAGCCGGTTCACCGCGTCGACGATCGCATCGACATAGCGGCCCTTGATCGTCGGGCCGACGTGGATGTCACTGATCTGCACGATCGTGAAGCCGTCGAGCGCGGCGGGCAGATCGTCGATCGGCACGTCGATCGTGACGACGCGCGCGCGACGGCGCGCGTTGAACAGGCCGATCAGCGTCGACAGCAGCGCGAGCAGCGGCACCGCCGCCGCCGAGCCGGTGCGCCAATGCGCGATCGTGAGCGTGTTCGGCCAGATCGCGTCGATCGTCAGCAGCGACGCCAGCACGAGGTCGCGCGCGAACGTCAGTACCAGCAGCGACGAGAAGAAGCCCATCGCGAGCAGGCCCACCCACGCGAGCCGGTCGCCGAGCGGCTGGCGCTTGAAGCCGCGCGCCATCATGCCGACCGGGATCAGGAAGATCGACAGCACGAGCCACAGCGCGCACAGCCCGCGGCCGGCCGCGGTGATCGGCATGTCGGGAATCAGGCGCAAGCCGACGTAGATATGCAGCAGGATGCCAATCAGGATGATGCGGACAAGAAACGATGAACGTCGCATAAAGAGGATCAGGGTGGGAAGGAGGCCAAAGGGCCGGCATCAGCGACAGCGCGGCGGCGATCGGTTAACGAACGCGGCGAATCATTCTACCGACATGTTCGGTCCCTTGCCGTAGCCGCAAAATTCGTGCTCCCGCACCGCACGACACGCCGGCCCCGAAGCCGCCGGGACGCGCCACGAAAAGTGTTCGCCGGGGCAGGCGCATTCCGTGCTCAGCACATACTTACAGGGCCGCGCGCCACGCATTCAATGCCTATGCAAGCGAATTAAATGGGCTTTGAATTGTATTCATGCGTGGAGTATGCTTGAAACAAGCCAGCTTGTTGCCGGGGCAGCGTAGGGCGCTTCGGCCATGACTGGTTCTGTCGCCGGGAAAGATCGGGCGGGGGGGAGGCACATCATGAAGCTGCTCAAATCGGGCCACCTGTGGCATCACGCGCACGACGTGCATCATGTTCATCATGAGCATCATGTCGGGCACGAGGGCAGCCACGTGATGCTGCCGCTCGTCGGTATCTCGTTGATGGCGATTGCGCTTTACGTCGGCGTACGCAACATCGATTTCTCCGAACTCGGCAAAAGCGCGCTGTTCGACGTCGTGATGGTGTGCGTCGCGCTTGGCATCGCGGGCCTGTTCGGTGCGGTCGGCGCGTGGCTGCGCTCGAATGGCGACGAAGCCGAAGAGGGCTTCTGCTTCATCGGTGCGCTGATCGGCACGGTGGTCTTTTATATCGCGGTGCTGACCTGACGCGATCCGATCCAGCGCGTGGCGCGCACCCGCAGCGCCATCCATCATCAACGCCCCGTCACACTATGCGCGCCGCTTCGTCGAACGAAAAACGCGGGCTGCGTGCAAACAGCTTTGACGGATCGCCGTGGCCAAGATTGATCAGGAAGTTCGACTTCAGCGTCGTGCCCGCAAAAAACGCTTCGTCGACCTTGGCCTGATCGAAGCCCGACATCGGCCCAGTGTCGAGACCGAGCGCACGCGCCGCGAGAATCAGATACCCGCCTTGCAGCGTCGAATTGCGGAACGCCGTGTCCGCGATCAACCGCTCGTTGCCGACGAACCAGCTGCGCGCATCCGCATGGGGAAACAGTTTCGGCAGATACTCGTAGAAGGCCATGTCCATGGCGACGATCACCGTGACGGGCGCGGCCATCGTTTTCTCGAGATTGCCAGCCGACAACGCCGGGCGCAGTTTCTCCTTGCCCTCCGGCGTCCTGACGAACACGAAGCGGCCCGGACTCGAATTGGCCGAGGTCGGGCCGAGCAGTACGAGCTCCATCAGCTCGCGCAGCACGGCGTCGTCGATCGGCTTGTTCTGCCAGCCATTGTGCGTACGCGCGTCGCGAAAGAGCTGCGCGAGCGCCTGATCCGAAAGTGTCATGGAAGTGGTCCGTGCGAAAGAACAGAGGGCACGCGCAGAGCCGCGTCGAATGAAAGAGCAACGCGCGTGAATCAGCGGGTGAGCCGGTGTCGCCATAATAGTCAGGGTTTTGACTCGTCCGCTTGCATCCAGACATTCCGATGAGCACCGATTTATTCAACGACCTGCCGACGCCCGACGTCGACTGGTATCCAGACTGGCTCGCAGCGGCCGACGCCGAACGCCTGCTGGCCCGACTGATCGACGAAGTGCAATGGCGCCAGGACATGATGGGCACCCCCGCCGGCCGTGTTGCACTGCCGCGTCTGACCGCCTGGCAGGGCGAGCCGGACGCGGTGTACGTGTACTCGGGCATCCGCAACGTGCCGCAAGCATGGACGCCCGCCGTCGCCGAACTGAAGGCGGCCGTCGAGGCGACCAGCGGCGCGCGTTTTAACAGCGTGCTGCTGAATCGTTACCGCAGTGGCGCCGACAGCATGGGCTGGCACGCGGACCGCGAGCCCGAACTCGGCAAGCAACCGGTGATCGCGTCGGTGAGCCTCGGCGTCGCGCGCAGGTTCGATCTGCAGCACAACCGCAGCGGCGTCGTGCAATCGTTCTCGCTGAAGGGCGGCAGCCTGCTCGTGATGAAAGGCGACACCCAGGCGCAGTGGCGTCATCGGGTGCCGAAGGAGCCGCGCGTGAGCGGCGAGCGCATCAATCTGACGTTTCGCTGGGTCACTCCGAGAATGACGCCGACCTGAGGCAGCGAGCGGCAATGCTCTGATCGGCGCGCCATACCAAAACTGATATCGAGGGCGCGAATCATATGATTGGACGGTTAACGCCTCGCACAGTACGCTACATCACGATCCATGCGCCGTGAGGGCCACGAGGGCCGGGCAGACCGCTGGGTCGTCTACACAACAACGATTGGAGACTGTCATGGCGAATACACGACGTGCCGCGTGTCGCGCTCTGGGCGCGCTTGCGCTTTGCGCGAGTCTCGGAGCGCTGACGCTGGCCACGCCCGGCGCGCATGCCGAGGACAAGAAAATTACGCTCGGTTTTGCGCAGGTCGGTGCGGAAAGCGCATGGCGCACCGCGAATACCGAATCGGTGAAGTCGGCGGCGACGGAGGCCGGCATCAACCTCAAATTCTCCGACGCGCAGCAGAAGCAGGAAAACCAGATCAAGGCGATCCGCTCGTATATCGCGCAGAAGGTCGACGTGATCGCGTTCTCGCCGGTCGTCGAATCGGGCTGGGAACCGGTGCTGCTCGAAGCCAAGGCCGCGAAGATTCCGGTGATCCTGACCGACCGCAACATCGACGTGAAGGACACGTCGCTGTACGTGACGATGATCGGCTCGGACTTCCTCGAAGAAGGACGGCGCGGCGGCCACTGGCTCGCGGATCACTACAAGGACGATAAAGGTCCGGTCAACATCGCCGAGCTGCAAGGCACGGTCGGCTCCGCGCCGGCCAACGACCGCCACGCGGGTCTGATCGAAGTGATCAAGAGCGATCCGAAGTTCAAGATCATCGCGTCGCAAAGCGGCGACTTCACGCTCGCCGGCGGCAAGCAGGTGATGGAAGCGTTCATCAAGACCTACGGCAACAAGATCAACGTCGTCTATGCTCATAACGACGACATGGCGCTCGGCGCGATCCAGGCGATGGAAGAAGCCGGCATGCATCCGGGCAAGGACGTCGTGGTGGTTTCGTTCGACGCAACCAAGGGCGGCTTCCAGGCGATGGCCGCCGGCAAGATGAACGTCGACGTCGAGTGCAGCCCGCTGCTCGGACCGCAGCTGATGTCGGCGGTGAAAGACGTGGTGGCTGGCAAGCCGCTGCCGAAGCGCATCCTGACTCAGGAGACTGTCTTCCCGATGAGCGTGGCCGCGCAAACTCTGCCGTCGCGTAAGTACTGACGCGGCGCGCAACGTCGCCGCGGCAGCGCTCGCGCGAGCGCCGCGGCGTGTGCGGTGTTCAGGTGCCGGGGCCAACGGGCTCACGGCGCGAAGGAGATGTGCAGTACGGACACATCGAACAGGTTTCTCCAGTGGTGCCTGACCGCCCGGGCTGCTTTCTTCTGCAGCGGGCGGTCTCTTTTCAGGAGCATGCGCCCGCCGGAGCATGTCACTGGGGCCTGCCGAACCATGCATAGCCGATCGAGCGAGGTCCATGACCCATTCCGCTACCGAACCGAATCAGCCGGACCAGCCGCGGCGCGGCACGCCGCCGGGCGCGCCAAGCCAACAGAATGACATGAGCGCGCGCGAACCGATTCTGGCGACCTCCGGCGTCAGCAAGACATTTCCGGGCGTGAAGGCGTTGCAACACGTCGACTTCCGCCTGTTTCCCGGCGAGGTCCATACGCTGATGGGCCAGAACGGCGCCGGCAAATCCACCTTGATCAACGTGCTCACCGGCGTGCTCGCACCCGATGCCGGCACGATCCGCCTCGGCGGCGAGGTGGTCGCGTTCGCGTCGCCGCAGGAAGCCGAGGCGGCCGGCGTGCGCACGCTGTACCAGGAAGTGAACCTGTGCCCGAATCTGTCGGTGGCGGAGAACATCTTCGCGGGCCGGCAGCCGCGCCGCTTCGGCGCGATCGACTGGCCCGACATCAAGCGGCGCGCGCAGGAAGCGCTCGCGCGCCTCGACGTGTCGCTCGACGTCACGCGCTCGCTCGACGCCTATCCGATCGCCGTGCAGCAGATGGTCGCGATCGCGCGAGCGTTGTCCGTCGATGCGCGCGTGCTGATTCTCGACGAACCGACTTCGAGCCTCGACGACAGCGAAGTCGCGCAGCTATTCAAAATACTTCGACATCTCAAGCGATCGGGCATTGCGATCCTGTTCGTCACGCATTTCATCGAGCAGACTTATGCGATCTCCGATCGCATCACGGTGATGCGCAACGGCGAGCGCGAAGGCGAATATCTCGCGCGCGATCTGTCCGCGGATCAGCTGGTCGCGAAGATGGTCGGCCACGAGCGCATGAGCGCGCGTCTGCGCGAAGCGGCGCACGACGGACAGGCCGCCGACGATCAGGAGGTCGCGCAAGAGCACACGGAAGCAACGGCCACGCAGCCGTTCATCGAGCTGCGCGGCGTCGGCCGTCGCGGCACCTTGCAGCCGATCGATCTCGAGATGCAGGCCGGCAAGATTCTCGGCCTCGCGGGTCTGCTCGGCTCGGGCCGCACCGAAACCGCGCGGCTTCTGTTCGGCGCGGATCGCGCGGACAGCGGCACGATCCTCGTCGAAGGGCGCGCCGTGCGGCTGCGCACGCCGCACGACGCGGTGCGCCACGGCATCGGCTATTGCGCGGAAGACCGCAAGAAGGAAGGCATCGTCGCCGAACTGTCGATCCGCGAAAACATCATGCTCGCGTTGCAGGCGCGGCGCGGCTGGTGGCGCAAGATCAGCCGGCAACGCGCGCGCGAGCTCGCCGATATGTGGATCGAGCGGCTCGGCATCAAGGCGTCCGACGCCGAGCAGCCGATCGCGCTGCTGTCCGGCGGCAACCAGCAGAAGGCGCTGCTCGCGCGCTGGCTCGCAACCGATCCCAAACTGCTGATCCTCGACGAGCCGACCCGCGGCATCGACGTCGCCGCGAAGTTCGACATCATGGACCGGCTGCTCGCGCTGTGCGCGAACGGCCTGTCCATCCTGTTCATCTCGTCGGAGATCAGCGAGGTGCTGCGCGTGAGCCATCGCGTCGCGGTGCTGCGCGATCGCCGCAAGATCGCCGAGGTGGCCGGTAAGGCATCGAACGAGGACAACATCTACCGACTCATCGCAGGGAGCGGCGAATGAAGCTATCGAACTGGTTCGCGCGCGACGGGGTGGAGCGTCCGCTGCTGTGGCCATGCGTGACGCTCGTGTTGCTGGGCGGACTGAACCTGCTGGCCAATCCGCATTTTCTCGCGCTGCGCACGCTCGACGGCCACCTGTTCGGCGCGCCGATCGACATCCTGAATCGCGCGGCGCCGCTCGTGCTGGTCGCGATCGGCATGACGCTCGTGATTGCGACACGCGGCATCGATATTTCGGTCGGCGCGGTGGTCGCGATCGCGGGCGCCGCGGCCGCGACGATACTCGCGACCCAGGCCGTGCCGAGCGGTGCGCTGATCGCGCAGGCGCTGCTGGCCGCGCTCGTCGTCGGCATCCTGAGCGGCATGTGGAACGGGCTGCTCGTCGCGTTCGTCGGCATGCAGCCGATCATCGCGACGCTGATTCTGATGGTCGCGGGCCGTGGCATCGCGCAACTGCTGACCGCCGGGCAGATCATCCCGATCGGCGCGCCCGGCTATCTGTTCGTCGGTGGCGGCTACTGGCTCGGCGTGCCGTGCTCGGTATGGATCGCGACCGTAGCCGTGCTGGCGACGGCCGCCCTGGTGGAGGGCACGGCGCTCGGCCTGTTCATTCGCGCGATCGGCGTGAACCCGGTTGCGACGCGGCTCGTCGGCTTGCGCTCGAAGGCGATCGTGTTCGCGGTGTACGGCTTCTCGGGCTTGACCGCGGCGCTGGCCGGCATCCTGATCAGCTCGAACGTGCGTAGCGCGGACGGCAACAACGCGGGCTTGCTGCTCGAACTCGACGCGATTCTCGCCGTGACGCTCGGCGGCACGTCGCTGCTCGGCGGCCGCTTCAGTTTCGCGGGCACGGTGCTCGGCGCGCTGATCATCCAGACGCTCACGTACACCACGTATTCGATCGGCGTGCCGCCGGAAGCGACGCTCGTCGTGAAGGCGGCCGTCGTGCTCGCGGTCAGCGTAATCCAGTCGCCGGCGGCACGCGCGCTCGCGGTGTCGTTCGGCGCGTCGCTCGTCAAATCGCGCGGGGTGGCACGATGACGCGCGTTCTCGAAGCACTCGCCCGCGTGGTCGATCCGCGCACGCTGCCGATCGCGGTGACGGTCCTGCTGTTCTGCGCGCTGTTCGGCTTTGGTTCGGTGATGTACACCGGTTTCTTCGCGTGGCAGGTGTTGCTCGATCTGCTCGTCGACAACGCGTTCCTGCTGATCGTCGCGATCGGCATGACGTTCGTGATCGTGTCGGGCGGCATCGATCTGTCGGTGGGCTCGATCGTCGCGCTGACGACGATCGTCGAAGCCGTGCTGTCCGAGCACATGCATGTGTCGGTGTGGCTCATCATTCCGATCGTGCTGTTGATGGGCACGGTGTTCGGCGCGGTGCAGGGCGCGCTGATTCACTACTTCCGCCTGCAGGCGTTCATCGTGACGCTGGCGGGGATGTTCTTCGCGCGTGGCCTGTGCTTTCTGATCACGACGCAGTCGATCACGATCACCGATCCGACGTTCAAGGCGATCTCCGCGTTTCGTCTCAGCGTCGGCGTCGGTTCGGTATCGGCGAACGTGCTGATCGCGGCCGTGACGCTCGCGGCCGCGATCTATGTCGCCCATTTCACGCGCTTCGGACGCAACGTGTATGCGGTCGGCGGCAATCCGCGCTCGGCGCTGCTGATGGGCCTGCCGGTCGCGCGCACGCGGGTCGGCGTGTATGCGCTGAGCGGCTTCTGTTCGGCGCTCGGCGGCGCGGTGTTCACGTTCTACGTGCTGTCGGGCTATGGGCTGCAAGGGCAGGGCATGGAACTCGATGCGATTGCGGCCACGGTGATCGGCGGCACGCTGCTGACGGGCGGCGTCGGTTATGTGGTCGGCTCGCTGTTCGGCGTCGGCATTCTGGGCACGATCCAGACGCTGATTACGTTCGACGGCACGCTCAGTTCGTGGTGGACGCGCATCGTGATCGGCGCGCTGCTGTGCGCGTTCTGCTTGCTGCAGCGATTGATCGAGCGGCACGCAAAATCGGTGCGTCGGCCCGGCGGCACCAATGCGGTCACGACGACGGGGCATGGGCACGGGCGTGACGAGACGTCGACGACGGCGTCGTCGGATTCGCAGGTGTTGGGGCGGGCGCCGGGCTAGCGCGCGGTCTTCCAGTCGCTTCGAACCACGGCGGCGCGGCGCAAGCCGCGCCGCGTTCACGTTAGTCCGCGCGGCCGCTGCCGAGCGTCCAGCTCATGCCGTTCCCACCGGCATAGACCGCGAGCTCGGCGCATTCGCGGATTTGCGCGTCGCCGGCAGGTGCATGCCGCGCTTGAGCGCTGCAATCGTCAGCGCACTGAGCAGCAGACCCGCAATCACATCGGCGAGATAGTGACCGCCTTGCGTCGGCGTCGACAGGATCAGTGTGTTTCCCGTCGTTACGCGGGTGCGCAGCGTCGTTGCCGATGAGCACGTTTTCGTTTGCGTGACCTATTATCAGAAAGAGTTGTGAACAGTACGACTGCGGTTGCGATGCAATCCGCGAATCGTGCAACTGAATGCAGATGCCGTGGAGAAAGAGCGATGGTTCGCATGGAAATACTCGACGCGCTGCGGGCATACACCGATCCGTTCCGCGTCACGAGCGGCAAAGATTTCTTCCTGAAGGATTTCGATCCCGGCGAGACGGTGGGACTCAGAATGCATAAGGAAGAGGCGCAGCAACTACTCCAGCGCGGGTCGAAATGGCTCGCGATGGAGCAGGAGATCCTCTACGCGCAGGATTCCTGGTCCGTGCTGCTGGTGTTCCAGGCCATGGACGCCGCGGGAAAGGATGGGACGATCAAGCATGTGATGTCGCGCGTCAATCCGCAGGGCTGCGATGTCATCTCGTTCAAGCAGCCGTCGGATGAGGAGCTCTCCCACGACTTCCTTTGGCGCTATTCCAGGAAAGTGCCCGAGCGCGGGCACATCGGCATTTTCAACCGCTCGTACTATGAAGAGGTGCTGGTGGTGCGCGTGCATCAGCATCTGCTCCATGCGCAGAAGATCCCACCGGCACGGGTCGGCAACAACATATGGGACGAGCGGCTCGCCGACATCGCGCGCTTCGAGGACTATCTGACGCGCCAGGGCGTGGTCATTCTCAAGTTCTATCTGAACCTGTCGTACGGGGAGCAGAAGAGGCGATTCATGGATCGCCTCGACAATCCCGACAAGCACTGGAAGTTTTCCGCAGCCGACGTTCGCGAGCGTCGCTACTGGAACGACTATATGCACGCCTATGAAGAGGCGATCCGCGCGACGGCCTCCGAAGCGGCTCCGTGGTTCGTCGTGCCCGCCGACAACAAACCTTTCACGCGCCTCATCGTCGCGGCCGCGATCGTCGAGGCCGTCGAGAAGCTCGACCTCGAATATCCGAAAGCCACGCAAGAGCAGATGAAGGATCTCGCCGCCGCGAGGGAGGAGCTCGACGCTGAAGCGGTGGACGCGACGAGACCCGATCAACCCGGGGACGATCCAGACCATTGAGAGCGGCCCCCTGACCCGAAATCACTGGAACCGGGAGACACGAGGATGAGCTCAGTTGAGAGTGCGACGCCGTGGCATGCGATGCCGGCCGGTGATATCGAACGGCAGTTCAACGTCGATCCCGCGCAGGGCCTCGATGCAACGGAAGCGACCGGGCGGCTGTCCACCTATGGGCCGAACCGCCTCCCGCAGGGCAAGAAGAGGGGGCCGGTCGTACGCTTCCTGATGCAGCTCCACAACGTTCTGATCTACGTGCTGCTCGCGGCCGGTTTCGTCAAGTTGATGCTGGGCCTGTGGCTCGATGGCTCGGTCATTCTGGCCGTCGTCATCCTCAACTCGCTGCTCGGCTTCCTGCAGGAAGGACGCGCCGAGAAGGCGCTCGACTCGATTCGCAACATGCTGTCCGCGGAAGCGCGCGTGATGCGTGGCGGAGCGGTTCGCTTGATCCCCGCCGAGGAACTCGTGCCCGGTGACATCGTGCTACTGGAATCGGGCGACAAAATCCCGGCGGACATGCGTCTCGTCGACGCCAGGAACCTGCGCACGGAAGAAGCGGCTCTTACGGGGGAATCCCTCCCGGCCGAGAAGGGCACCGCGCCGGTACCCGCCAAAGCCACGGTCGGCGACCGCGAGAACATGGCGTTCTGCGGCACGATGGTCTTGTCGGGGCGGGCAACCGGCGTCGTGGTGACGACCGGGAGCCAGACGGAACTCGGCCGGATCAACCAGATGCTCGCCGAGGTTAGCGCGC
The DNA here is from genome assembly GCF_902833905.1 of Paraburkholderia tuberum STM678. GTDB lineage: Bacteria > Pseudomonadota > Gammaproteobacteria > Burkholderiales > Burkholderiaceae > Paraburkholderia > Paraburkholderia tuberum. The sequence continues at coordinate 17,932 of NZ_CADFGP010000009.1, forward strand.
TCGAGACGCCGCTGCTGCGCCAGATCAAGAAGTTCGGCTACGTCATCACGGCAGTGATCGCGGTTGTCAGCGTGCTGCTCTTCTCCTGGGGGCACTGGCTCGGACACATGACTTTCGTCGAGCTGTTCCAGGCCATCGTGGGGATTGCGGTATCGGTCATCCCGGAAGGCCTGCCGGCGCTCATCACCATCACGCTCGCCATCGGCGTACAGCGCATGGCCCAGCGCAACGCCATTATTCGCCGCCTGCCGGCGGTCGAAACACTGGGCGCCGTCTCGCGCATCTGCTCGGATAAAACGGGCACGCTGACCCTGATGGAGATGATGGTGACCTCCGTCGTAACGGCCGAAGCGGCCTATGCCGTTACGGGCGACGGCTACGCCAGCCAAGGAGAGGTCAGCGCCGATGGCAAGCCGCTCGGCGCCGCGCCGGACGTGCTCAAGCTGATGGGCCGCGTGTCGCTGTTGTGCAACGACGCCGAGCTCTTCGAGGAAGACGGCAAATGGAAAGTGGAGGGTGACCCGACCGAGGGCGCGCTCTATCCGTTCGCTTCCAAGCTGGGCATGGACCGTGCCGCCGAGACGGCCGCCGCGCCGAGGATCGACGCGATCCCCTTCGAGTCCGAGCACAAGTTCATGGCGACGCTGAACCGTTCGACGGACGGCGAGATGCTGCTGGTCAAAGGCGCGCCGGAGGTGATCCTCGACCACTGCGACCGGCAGCAGACGGCGCAAGGCCCGGCGCCCCTCGATCGCGAGTACTTCGCGAGGGAGGGCGACCGGCTCGCTGCGCAAGGTGAGCGCGTGCTCGGGCTCGCGTGGCTGTCGGACCCGGGCCTGCGTACGGGCGGCCTCGGGCCGCAGGACCTGCCGCGTACCCTCGTACTGCTCGGCCTCGTGGGCCTGATGGACCCGCCGCGCAAAGAGGCGATCGACGCCGTGCGCGAATGCCACGGCGGCGGCATTCGCGTGACGATGATTACGGGCGACCACAAGATCACGGCGGCGGCAATCGCAAGAATGCTGGGCATCGGCGACGGCAAGACCGCCGTGTCGGGCACCGAGATCGAGGCGATGAACGATGCGGCGCTGCAGGAATGCGTGCGCGGCGTCGACGTGTTCGCGCGCGCGAGTCCCGAGCACAAGCTGCGGCTCGTCAAGGCGATCCAGGCGAATCGGCAGATCGTCGCGATGACGGGCGACGGCGTCAACGATGCGCCGGCGCTCAAGAAAGCCGACATCGGTGTCGCGATGGGGATCAAGGGCACCGAGGTGACGAAGGAGGCGGCGGGCATGATCCTCGCCGACGACAATTTCGCGTCGATCTCCGCGGCGGTGAAGGAAGGGCGCACGGTCTACAACAACATCGAGAAAGCGATGCTGTTCATGCTGCCGACCAATGTCGCGCAAGGCGCGGTGATCGCGGTGGCGATCCTGTTCGCCTTCACGCTGCCGATCACGGCGCCGCAGATCCTGTGGGTCAACATGGTTACTTCCGTCGCGCTCGGCCTGACCATTTCGTTCGAGCCGCACGAGGCAGACGTGATGCGCCGCTCGCCACGCGCAATCGACCGGCCGATCGTCACGCGCTTCGGCATCTGGCGCATCTTGTTCGTCGGCGCGGCGCTCGTGATCTATACGCTGTCCACCTTCTTCTGGATGAAGTCGCAAGGGGCGTCGGATCAGATGGCGCGCACGGCCGCGGTCAACGCCATTACGCTGGGCCAGGTGTTCTATCTGCTCAACATCCGGTATCTGCTCGATTCGTCGCTGTCCGTGCGCGCCCATACAGGCAATCGCTATCTCTGGTACGGAATAGCCGGCGTCGTGGTCTTGCAGCTTCTGTTCACCTATACGTTCCCGTTCCATGCCGTTTTCCACACTGAGGCTCTGCCCTTGTTGGCGTGGGGGTGGCTCGTCGGTGGTGGCGTCCTGTTTTTCCTCGTGGTGGAGATCGAGAAGCTCGTTTTCCGGCTCACCCCTGCATTGAGAGGATTTGTGACGTCGCAACAGGAGGGCGCGGCCTTGCCCAATGATCCCGCGAGGTAGGCCGCCTTGGCGGCCGCCTGCTACATCTCATGCACGCGGCGGAGGATGAAAAACAGGTTAGCCGAGACTGCATTCACGATCGGTATCCGCTCGAAAGGCCGGTTCAGCTTCATGCCGATATTGGCCAGGGCGTTGAGCGCTCCGCCGCCCTTTATGCCTTTTGCGAAGGTGGGAAAGACCTGGTGATAGCCGCATTCTTCCAGTACGAATCCCGACCGGAGAAACAGGCGCTTCGCGTCGCTGAGACTGTACAGCCGATTATGGCCCGTGTACTTCTTCATGACTCTGCACGCGTTTTCGGTCACCGATAAGCGGTTAGGTAAAAATGTGATTATCAGCAAACCGTCGTTTTTCAGCACGCGCCATAGCTCATCGAGGCTCTTTTGCTCGCGGGCAACGTGCTCGAGTACACCGCTTCCGATCACCACATCGAATTGATTGTCTTCGTAGGGCAGCAGAAATTCATGATCGAGCGATGCGAAAGATAACCCGGCGTACTCATGGAATTCCGCGAATTGCCCATCCTTGCAGATGTCGCAGCCATATATATCGATGTCATGGTAGAGCGTGCGAAGCATGCACGAATCTGGCGCGTGCCGGCATCCCCAGTCGAGCACTTTCATGCCACGCTTGATATACGGTGCGTAAATTTCGAACGCGCGCACGTGGCGATCGAGGCTCGCGTTGTTGGCAATGACCGATTGCACATAGTCCCGGTATTCACCATCGCTACGATGTGCAATGTAGTCCTCGCAAAGCTTGGCATAAGTCGCCTTGACCTGCTGCAATTCATTGCTCGGGATCGTTTCAGTGTCGATGGGTTTATGCATATCTCCCTCATGGCGGTGCGAACGATACGACGAATTTCAGGCTCTACCGGGCCAGTATGCTGGTAATCCTTGGTCCATGTTGAGCTCTGCGCAATCCGTTTCCGCAGTACCGGCTTTCGCTGCCCGAGTGACATCGGGGTTGAGAGGTTCGCGGGATGTTGACTACTCCGATTTTGAGCGCTAATGGACTGCGCTTGGCGAGACCTGCGGCAGCAACTACCTCGATAAAGCCGCGATAGTGAACGGTTCAAGTTTTGAAGGATAGCAGTTGAATTTGTCAAAACTGGTCGGGGAACCTCTCCATTTCGCGCCTTATTCTGATGGTTTTGCGCCTTGACGCTCATCCGTTGTGTTCGAGCGAACATCAGTGCCAGCCTCCCGTTGCCCGGCCGTCTTATTCAGCGTTAACCGGCGATAGCGCTCTATCTAGCCCCACGACCAGCGATGCGGCGACCCAGAAGGCGTCTCGACCCCAAATTTTTATGTTGCGGCGCATCTAAAACCATCCTATAACCATCCACATGGATGGTGCAAGGATGGTGCGATGAAGAAACCCGCGGTATTGGACACCCCCCGCTCGAAAGGCGGCGACTCGGAAAAAATCACGATCAACCTCGGACCGGTCGACCTCGGGCAGATCGACCTGCTGGTTGAAGAAGGCTTCTATGCGAACCGGACCGACCTGATCCGAACGGCGATTCGCAACCAGCTCGCGCTACATGCGCGGGTCGTCCAGGAAACGGTTGCGCGTCGTTCGCTCGTGCTCGGGCTGCAGCATTTCTCCAGGCAGGATCTCGAGGCGATTCGAGCCGCGCGCGAGCGTCTCAACATTCAGGTCCTGGGATTGGCCAGCATTGCCGCCGATGTCTCCCCGGAACTCGCGCTCGCGACTATCGAAAGCGTCGTGGTGCTGGGAGCCTTTCATGCTTCGCCCGCAGTCAAGACGGCGCTTGCCGGCAGAATCCACTAGCCGCGCGAGGCCCACCCCCTCAACACCGGTAATCGGACAAATGTGATGAAACTCAACGAAGGCTTTCTGAACTCAATGCACGAAGCGATGACTTTGCTGCGTACCCGCGGCGTTGCCGAAGCGACAGAAGCGATACAACGCGCACTGCGAGGGGAAAGCGTCGGTGCAGTGAACGAAACTGCGTCGCGGGACAAGATGCCAGAGCCCGTTGTCTTCCCGTTTGCAAAGACAAAGGAAGCGACCGCGCACAAGGCGCGAGAAGACTGCCTTGACGTGGAGGAACGAGGACATTTCATCACGCTTGCGTATGCGAATGCCGCCGGTCGCCGTCAATATCGGCTGTATGTGCCGGCGGGTGGCGCCGGCGAGCCGCTGCCACTGATTGTGATGCTGCACGGCTGCACGCAGGACGCCGACGATTTCGCAGCAGGCACGCAGATGAACGCGCTTGCCGAGCGGCATGGATGTCTCGTAGCTTATCCGGTGCAACCGCAGCAGGCGAATCCGTCGAAGTGCTGGAACTGGTTCAAACCTGACGATCAGCATCGCGAGCGCGGCGAGCCGTCGCTGATCGCAGGCATCACGCGCGAAATCATCTCGGCCCACAACGTCGATCCTGCGCGCGTGTACGTCGCGGGGATGTCCGCGGGGGGCGCGATGGCGGCGATCATGATCGCCGAGTATCCCGAACTGTATGCCGCGGTCGGCGTGCATTCCGGTCTTCCGGCACGGTGCGCGCACAATTTACCCTCCGCGCTCGCGGCGATGAAAGGCGGCAAGCACCCCCGAAACGCACGGCGCGTGCAAGGCGATACAGACTTGTCACCGAGACGGCCCATGATCGTCTTTCATGGTGACGCGGATGCCACCGTTCACGTAGCGAATGCCACGCGGCTCGTGCAGAGGTTCGACGCACGGCCGGACGCCGGCAGCGAACGGCGTCGGGTCGACGCGGGCCGACGCGCCTGTACCGTCTCGCGGCTGGTTTCCGGCGACGGTATCGACGCCGAGTTGTGGACCATTCATGGCGCAGGGCACGCTTGGGCCGGCGGCAATGCACGAGGCAGTTATACGGACGCTACTGGTCCGGATGCGAGTGCCGAAATGCTGCGCTTCTTTCTTGATCATCCGCAACGACAATAGTGCAGGCCTCTCTTATGGTTACTATGATTGCGACGGAGTGGCGTCCGCTGTGCATGTAGAGCAAGTCCGCTTGCTCAACTGCATATAAAGGCTGCCCGATGAATCACTTCCGGTGAGAATCCTGGGCGGCAGGTCGGCGAAGCCGGATTTGCGCCGCAATCAACGTACGGCGGGTTGCCATTCAATTGGAGACATCCACGCGTGCTCGTCCATCGTCAACAACGGGTCGCGTGTCGCCGATCGCGGCCTTGCGAAGTTCGAGCGATGTGTGCCGATTGCATGAGGCAGTCATCGGCCATGAACGGCCGGTCGGCGAGGACGCCCGAAAGCGTTCAGTCAACTGCGCTTTCGACCCGCCGCCGACTGTTCGACAACGCAGATAGTTTGACCGTCCTCCGCATTCGGTGGGCGAGGGTCCGGGACGCTGAAATCGCTGGCATCGGGAGCGTGACTCGCCCTCACATTGCAGTTGCGTAGACCGATCGGTGGAGAACGGCAGCTACTTGTCCCGCAATGGCGCAACTGACGTCAATGAGCAGCGCGCAGGGAATACGACACCGTGTGGCTATCGATCGGGATCGCCATCATGGTCGTGATGCTGGGGCGTGCCGTGGCTGTGTCCCCGTGTTGCATGCTCTTCTCGCGCTCGTCGCTGCAGATCGAGGTGCGGCATCAACATATCCTGTTCTGGGGCGGGCTACGCGGTGCCTTGGCCTTGGCGCTCGCGATGGGATTGCCGCCCGGACTACCACGGCGCGAAGAAATCATTACTGTGTGTTTTGCCGTGGTTGCTTTTTCAATCTTCGTTCAGGGCGCCACGATGACGCCGCTACTAAGGCGATTGGGTGTCGTTTAAAGATGCGGGGCCTCAAAAGTTTCATGCACGCCTGCTTTTCATCCTCATCGTTGCGCTCACGCATGCAGTCTAGTGAACCATGGTTACCGGTCTGGTAGTCACGCGCCATAACCCGGCGAGCATGGTCAGTCTGCGAAAGAAACCGAAATGGCTGGCGTCGATCACGACGACATCCGGTTGAGTCTTTGCAGCATAGGCGGCAATGGCTCTTGCGCCGTGCCCGAACACCCGCTTCCATTTGTACGGAACGCCTGCATCCTCAAGGACTGAGCATGTCTGGATCAGCGCGTCGAGCATTATGTGCTTCTCATGGCGACGCAGTGCGCTGCGCGAGTGAAACGCTGCCGCACGCCCTTCGTCAATAGGCTCAAGCACTTCAAGCAGTTCGACTTCGGACACGCAGTGTTCCAGATACAGAAATGCGGCGTGTCGGGCAGCCTGTACGGCACCGCCGCTATCGACTACGGGGATCAGCAACCGTAACATTGAGCGCTCCGATTTCGGCCAGCAGACCGACTTTGACACTTCCATTTCAGCACAGAGCGTGTCAATGCGTTGCAAAACTATACGCAGGACATGTAAAAATCCCGTCAACGCGACGTCTCGAACGCGGTGCAAACATGACGGCAGCACTTCTGAGCGCAATTTCCCACTGAATCGGCGCTTCAGTGCGGATTGCATGCTACTGCCCCTGATAGTCGTTCGCTCCGACCAGTCTGTAGCCTACGCCAGTCTCCGTGATGATGTACTCTGGTTGCGCCGGATCACGTTCGAGTTTCTGGCGCAGGTGCCCCATGTAGACTCGCAAATAGTGGTCGTTATCAGCGTGCGTTTGGCCCCACACCTCCTGAAGTAGCTGTCGATGCGTCAGCACCCATCCTGCGCGTGACACAAGCGCCGACAGTAGCCGGTATTCGATCGGGGTAAGATGGACGATCTGGCTGTCGCGCGTTACCCTCCGTTCAGCAAGATCGATCGTGACAGCGCCGAAATGCACTTTGGTCGACCCCGTCCTGCCGCCGCAGGTTCGCCGCCGCAGGTGGGCGCGGATTCGCGCAGTCAGTTCCGGCAATCCGAACGGCTTGGTCAGGTAGTCATCGGCCCCGGCGTCGAGCGCCGCGACCTTATGCTCCTCCCGGGTTCGCGCCGTTAGCACGAGCACCGGCACAGTGGACCAGCTACGCAGTTCCCGAATCACGTCAATGCCGTCCATATCCGGCAAACCAAGATCGACGATGACGAGATCAGGCCGCCGTGTTGCGGCCTGCGCCAGCCCTTGCTCCCCTGTTTCGGCATCAAAGACCCTCATGCCATCCGCTTCCAGTGCCGTGTGAACGAAACGACGGATGTGCTTGTCGTCTTCAATCAGAACAACGGTGACCGTCGGCTCGCTCATGGTTTTGCCGGATCGACGGCCGGTGCCGGGAAGGCGCCCCCTGTTGACGCCGCCTGCTCTCCATCGTCGGGCCATAGCTCTGCGGGTGGCGCTTCGGCCGGCGGGGTCTCATCGGCGGGCAGCATGAACCAGAAGCGCGCGCCAATGATCTTACCCATTGTGCCGGTACGATTCTCGGCCCCGATCCTGCCGCCATGCGCCTCGACAATGGCACGGCAGATCGCGAGGCCAAGACCTATCCCGGCCTTCGCCGATTCTTTCTCGCCGCGCGTGAACTTGTCGAACACGCGCGTCTCCATGCCCGGCGGCAGGCCGGGCCCGCTATCGTCGACGCAGACCTTCACATATTTCCGGCCGCCATCATGGGCCGGCGTGGCATCGATCGTGAGCGGCGTCCCCGGTGGCGTGTACTTCGCCGCGTTCTCGAAGAGATTCACAAAGAGCCGCTCCATCAGCACCGCATCAAGCTGCAGCAGTGGCAGATCAGGCGGTACATGCACCCGGACCGGGCGCCCGGCGAGCGTACGCCGGCAAGCGCCGAGGGCCGCGCCGACGACCTCCTCGAGCATCGACCATTGCCGGTTCAGGCGCACGCCACCCGCTTCGAGGCGTGCCATGTCGAGCAGGTTCGTGACAAGACCATTCATCCTGAGCGCCTCCTCGTGGATTGCGTCGACGACTTCGCTGGTCGTTCTCGCAGGCACACCGCTTTTGTCCTGTTCGGCAAGCATCGACGCGAATCCGACGATTGCGGTCAGTGGCGTGCGCAGGTCGTGTGAGATCGCCGACAGCAGGGAGTTGCGCAGTCGTTCGGACTCCATGTTGATGAGCGCGTCCTGCGCGATTTCCACGTAGTGAACGCGTTCGAGCGCCAGCGCAATCTGGGCGGCGAACGCATCGAGCATCCGCTGCTGCTCTGGACTCGCCAGATCCGAAGTCTGCTCCGATATCATCGCGAGCACGCCGCGCGTACGCATCGGTGCCCTTAGCGGCAGGTACAGCGCGTCCGTGGCGGGCAGCGTATCCGTGCCACGTCCGGCAGGTTTTTGCTGGTCATACACCCATTGACCGATATCGAGGTCGAGCGCTTGTGCGTCCAGCATGACAGCAGGGTTAGGCTCTTCGACTTTCTGCCAGATCTTCTCTGCGCTGTCCGGCAGCAGGATCGCGACGCGCGCGTGAAACACTTCGCCGACGTGCCGCGTACCGATCTCGATGATCTGCCCGGTCGTCAGCGCCGCGCCCAGTTCACGTGACATGGCGTACATTGCACTGGTGCGCCGTTCGCGCATGGTCGCGATGTGCGCCTGACGGCGCAGGCTCGACGTCAGATGACTGATTGTCAAGGAAGTCAGCAGCATCACGAAGAAGGTCAGCACGTATTGCGTGTCCGAAACCGCGAATGTCATCTGCGGCGGTACGAAGAAGAAATCGAACGCCGCCACGCTGAGGAACGACAGCAGCACGCCCGGCCCGCGCCCGAGTCGCGCGGCCGCGAAGATCACGCCGAGCAGATACAGCATCACCAGGTTCGCCAGAGCGATATGGTGGAGAAAGGCTGACGCAACGACTGTGATTCCTCCGCAGATTGCCAGGGCGTAAAAATAGCTTTGCGGCTTCAAGCGCCCGCCGCCTCCGGGCGCCACAGCAAAGCTCGGAGCACCGGTTCGCATATTCCGGCCCTCACGCTCCGGGGCCGCGCTCATCAGCGTGACGTCGATGTCGCGCGCGTTCTGCACGAGCTGCTCGCCGACCGGCGGCACGATCAGCCGCTGCCAGCGTCCCCGCGCTGACGCGCCGGCAACCAACCTGGACACATTGCGCATGCGGGCGTAAGCAACGAGCGTTTGTGCGGCGTCAGTCCCGTCGAGCGTGGCAGTTTCGGCACCGAGTTCGGCGGCGAGCTTCAACGCATCGAGCGTTCGTTTGCGCAAGTCGTCCGGCATGCGCTGCAGTTTCGGCGTCTCGACATACACGGCTATCCAGTCGGCCTTGATGCTCGTGGCGAGTCGCGAAGCGGCGCGCACCAGCACTGGCGCTTCCGGCCCCGGTCCGACGCACACAATGAGCCGCTCGCGTGCCTGCCAGATACGCTCAATAGACTGGTCGGCGCGATACTCACGCATCTGCGCATCGACGCGATCCGCGGTACGGCGCAGCGCCAGTTCGCGCAGCGCAATCAGGTTGCCCTTGCGAAAGAAGTTACGCACGGCATGCTCGGCCTGCTGGGGCAGGTAGACCTTACCGTCTCGCATCCGGTCGAGCAGCTCTTCGGCGGGCAGGTCGACTAGTGTGACCTCGTCGGCGCCATCGAACACCCGCTCGGGGACAGTTTCCCAGACCCGGATACCCGTGATCTGACCGACAATATCATTGAGACTTTCGAGATGCTGGACGTTGACCGTCGTGTAGACGTCGATGCCCGCGTCGAGGAGTTCGTGGACGTCTTGCCAGCGCTTCAGGTGCCGCGCGCCCTGCACGTTCGAGTGCGCGAGCTCGTCGACGAGGATGAGCTTTGGCCTGCGGGCGAGCGCGGCGTCGATGTCGAACTCGGAGAGCTGGTGGCCGCGATATTCGTGGCGCGCGAGCGGCAGTATCTCGAGACCATCCAGCAGCGCGATGGTTTCCTTGCGGCCATGGGTCTCGATGATCCCGACAACCACATCGGCGCCTTCTTCCTGCTGCCGCCGGGCGGCCTGCAGCATCGCAAACGTCTTCCCCACGCCCGCTGACGCGCCAAAGAAGACCTTCAGGCGGCCACGCTGCTGTTTCTCTTTATCCCGCTGGATCCTATCCAGAAGTTCGTCTGGGTCGGGGCGGTCCATCGAGTGTCTCCCATAAACGGCCGGCGGCAGACGTCAGACCCGCCCACCTTCCCGCCAGACGCACGTTGGCAGCACATCATCCGTGCATGGGTTTGAGGTCGTCGAGCGCGAGGTTGAGCTTCAGCACATTGACGCGCGCTTCGCCAAAAATGCCGAACTGCCGCCCGGACGTAGAGCGGGCAACCAGCTCGGTGACCTGGTCGGTCGTCAGCCCGCGGGCCTTGGCAACGCGTGCGGTCTGATAGGCCGCCGCAGCGGGACTGATCTCGGGATCGAGACCGCTGGCTGAGGACGTCACAAGATCCACCGGTACCGGTTGTGACATGTCGGTGCCCGCTGCCTTCAAGGCATCGATGCGACCTTTGATTTCGTCAGCGAGTGCGGGGTTGGTCGGACCAAGGTTCGAGCCGCCCGAGTTTTGCGCGTTGTAAGGGTTCGGTGTGGTCGCCGACAGGCGTCCCCAGAAATAGTACGGTGCGTCGAACTGCTGGCCGATCAAGGCGGAGCCCACTGCCTTGCCGTTGTGCTCAATCAGGCTGCCGCTCGCCTGGTGTGGAAACGCCATATGTCCGATGGCCGTCACAGCAATCGGATAAATGCCCCCCGCGATCACGGTCAGTACGACGAACAGCACAAGTACGGGGCGAATCAGGTTTTTCATGATGTTTGCGCTCCTTGTGTCAAACCCAGCCAAACGCGGACATGATCATGTCGATCAGCTTGATGAACGGAAACGGGAGCAGAATTCCGCCGAGCCCATAGACCAGCAGGTTGCGGCGCAACAGTGCGGCAGCCCCCAGCGGTCGGTACTTCACGCCCTTGAGCGCAAGCGGGATCAGCGCTACGATGATCAGCGCATTGAAGATCACTGCCGACAGGATTGCGGAGGCCGGCGAACTCAGATGCATCACGTCGAGCACCCGCAACTGCGGATAGGTCGTCGCGAACGCCGCCGGGATGATCGCGAAATACTTCGCGACGTCGTTGGCAATCGAGAATGTCGTGAGCGACCCGCGCGTCATCAGCATCTGCTTGCCGATCTCGACAATCTCGATCAGTTTCGTCGGGTTGGAGTCGAGGTCGACCATGTTGCCGGCTTCCTTAGCCGCCTGCGTGCCCGTATTCATGGCCACCGCGACGTCGGCCTGCGCGAGTGCGGGGGCATCATTGGTGCCGTCGCCGGTCATCGCGACGAGGCGTCCTTCACCCTGATGCGTGCGGATGATCGTGAGCTTCGCCTCCGGCGTGGCTTCGGCGAGGAAATCGTCGACGCCCGCTTCGGCCGCGATCGCCGCGGCGGTCAGCCGGTTGTCGCCGGTGATCATGATGGTCTTGATGCCCATCTGGCGCAGTTCGGCGAAACGTTCCTTGATGCCGCCCTTGACGATGTCCTTCAGCTCGATCACACCCAGCACGCGCGCTACGTCGCCGTGTTTTTCCGCCACCACGAGCGGTGTGCTGCCACGTCGCGCGACATCCGTCACGGCGCTCTCGACCTCGGATGCAAACTGCCCGCCGTGCATTTCGACGTAGTGCTTGATCGCTTCTGCCGCGCCCTTGCGGATCTCGCGGCCCGGCGTCCCGGAGGAAGTCCCCTTGGGGGACAGGTCGACGCCGCTCATCCGCGACTGCGCGCTGAACGCGAGGAAGGTCGCGTGCAAGGAGCTCATATCGCGCTCGCGGATGTTGAAACGCTGCTTCGCGAGCACAGTGATGCTGCGGCCTTCCGGCGTCTCGTCGGCAAGCGACGACAGCTGTGCGCCGTCGGCGAGCGCTTCCTCCGTGACACCCGGTGCCGGTATGAAGGCCGAGGCCTGACGGTTGCCGAGCGTAATCGTGCCGGTCTTGTCGAGCAGCAGCACGTCTACGTCGCCGGCGGCTTCAACAGCACGGCCCGAGGTCGCGATCACGTTCGCCTGCATCATGCGGCTCATGCCCGCAACACCGATCGCCGACAGCAGGCCGCCGATCGTCGTTGGAATCAGGCACACGAGCAGGGCAACGAGCGCGGTGATCGTCACGACGTGGCCGGCTTTTGCCACTTCGACGGAGAACATCGAGAACGGCAGCAGCGTGGCGGTAGCGAACAGCAGAACCAGCGTCAGCGCGACCAACAGGATCGTCAGTGCAATTTCGTTCGGCGTCTTCTGACGCTTCGCGCCTTCGACCATCGCGATCATGCGGTCAAGGAACGCTTCACCCGGGTTCACACTGACGCGTACGACGATCCAGTCCGACAGCACGCGCGTGCCACCCGTCACCGATGAAAAGTCGCCGCCCGACTCGCGGATCACCGGTGCGGATTCGCCGGTGATCGCCGATTCGTCGACCGACGCCACCCCTTCGATCACTTCGCCGTCGGCCGGGATCACGTCACCTGTCTCGACCAGCACGACGTCGCCGCGGCGCAGATCGTTCGCGGCCATGATGCGGATCGGCGCTTTCGGATGCGGCTCCTGCAGTTTCTTTGCCACCACGTTATGTTTGGCGCTGCGCAGCGACGCGGCCTGGGCCTTCGAACGGCCTTCGGCCAGCGCTTCGGCAAAGTTCGCAAAGAGCACCGTGAACCACAGCCACAGCGCGATCGCGAGGATGAACCCCGCAGGCGCCTCGGCCTGGCCGGCGAGCGCAGCAAACCACAGGATCGTCGTCAGGAGGCTGCCGACGTAGACGCAGAACATCACCGGGTTGCGCAGCTGGGTTCGCGGCGTGAGTTTCCTGAAGGAGTCCACGATTGCCGGGCGAACCAGCGTCGGATCGAACATCGACCCGGCCGCGGTGCGCGCCTGACCGATATTGCCCGGCTGATGGACAGGCGGTTGGGTATGGGTAGTCATGCTGTCCTCGAAATCAGTGAGCCGAGATCATCATCAGGTGTTCGACGACCGGGCCGAGCGCGAGCGCGGGCACATAGGTCAACGCACCGACCAGTACCACGGTGCCGAGCAGCAGCACGACGAACAGCGGACCATGCGTGGGCAGCGTACCGGCGGTAACGGCAATGCGCTTCTTGCCCGCGAGCGAACCGGCGATGGCAAGCACCGGAACAATCGATCCAAAGCGCCCGAACCACATCGCGATCGCGAGCGTCACGTTGTAGAAGGGCGTATTGACCGACAGGCCGGCGAATGCGCTGCCGTTGTTGTTCGCGGCCGAGCTGTACGCATAGAGGATTTCAGAGAACCCGTGCGGACCGGGGTTGGCGATTCCAGCCACACCCGCTGCCGTCAGCACACCAACCGACGCGCCTAACAGTACGAGTAATGGCGTGAGCAGCACGGCAATCGACACCATCTTCATCTCGTACGACTCGATTTTCTTGCCGACGTACTCGGGCGTGCGGCCGATCATGAGCCCGGCGACGAATACCGCGAGCAACGCGAACACAAGCATCCCGTATAGCCCGGAGCCCACACCGCCGAAGATCACTTCGCCAAGTTCAATCAGCAGTAGCGGGACCATGCCACCGATCGGCGTGAGCGAATCGTGCATGTTATTGACCGCGCCGCATGAAGCCGACGTCGTCGCAACGGTGAAGATCCCCGACTGCGCGATGCCGAAGCGCGTCTCCTTGCCTTCCATGTTGCCGCCCGGCTGCAAGGCGGACGCGGTTTGATCCACATGCAGCGAGGCAAGCAGCGGATTGCCGCCCTGCTCGGAGGAAATCTCCACCCAGCAGGCGGCCGCGAAGGCGATCGTCATCGCGGCGAGGATGGCGTATCCCTGGCGCTGGTCGCCTACCATCCGGCCGAACACAAGGCACAACGCCGCAGGAATGACGAGCATCGCGATCATCTGCACGAAGTTCGCGAACGGCGTTGGGTTTTCATACGGGTGCGCGGAGTTGGCGTTAAAGAAGCCGCCCCCATTGGTGCCCAGCATCTTGATCGCTTCCTGCGATGCGGTGGGCCCCATGGCGATGGTCTGCCTGTCGGCCTTGTTGTCGACCATGACCGGATTGCCCTTCGCATCCTTCACCGGGTTGCCCTGGGCATCGGTCTTGGGCGTCTGGTAGGTCGTGACCTGCAGCGTGGCGACGTCCTTGTATGACTCGAAGTTCTGGATCGCACCCTGGCTGATGAATACGAGCGCGATGACCGTCGCGAGCGGCGCGAGGATGTAAAGCGTGATGCGCGTGAGGTCGACCCAGAAGTTGCCGATGGTTTTCGTCGTATGGCGTGCAAAGCCGCGGATCAGTGCTACGACGACGGCAATACCGGTGGCGGCCGAAAAAAAGTTCTGAACGGCTAACGCGGCCATCTGCGTCAGGTAGCTGACGGTCGACTCCGGCGTGTAATCCTGCCAGTTCGTATTGGTCACAAAGCTGATGGCCGTATTGAATGCAGCGTCGGCGGTCATCGGGCCGAAACCCTGCGGGTTTGCCGGCAGCCATTGCTGGAGGCGCAGGAATCCGTACACGGCCAGCGCGCCGAGCGCATTGAAAACGATCAAGGCGAGGGCATAGTGCGTCCATGCCATTTCGGCTTCGGGATTGACGCCAGCGAGCTTGTATAACACCGCCTCCAGCGGCCTTCCGATACGCCGCACGACGACGGACGAGCCGTCAAGCACGCTGGTCATGTAGCGGCCAAGCGGAATCGCGAGCGCTATCAGCACGACGATATAAAGTCCTGTCTGGAACAGGTTATTGGCGTTCATTCGAGGGCCTCCGCTCGCAGCAGGGCGTACACGAGGTAGACAAACAGTAAGAGCGTCGACACTGCGGCGAGCCACGTCATCCAGGAAGTCATGGACGGCCTCCGGGGGCGCGGCGGAGCTTGTCGCAGCCGACCGCAAGCGCTGTGACCAGCCCCCCGAATGCGGCGATGGCGATGAGGTAAACCAGATCCATGACGATGCCCTCCCATGACGGATCTTTCCAAGATCAAGCCTATGAAAGAGGGCGTAAACGCCGTGGTAAGACCACGTGCTGGGGTATAAAAAATATGTAAACGGGACCCGGTTCTCGCCTCGAAGGAACACCAGTCAAGGCGATCTGCGCGATGCGCGTCCTCCCCGGGTTCGGCGTCAGCCGTTTGCGCAGATCCGGACTGCGTCAGGCGCAGGCAGCTCTTTTCTCCGGGCGCGCCGAAGCAGCATGGACCAGACGCGACCTTTGTCTGTCTGAGGCTGCCGGAATGATTCTTCTGAGCAGAGTTCGCACACCGCAAAGCACACCCCGTCAGCCACGCTCCAACCGCCTGCGTACCGTCCCCACCAACCTGTCAAACGGCAATGTACTCGCAGCCAGCGCACTGACCTCAGAAAAATTCTCTCTCACGATATCTGTCAACACCTGCCCCGGCGGCGCCTCGACCAGCACCTGCGCGCCCATTTCCTGCATCACGGTCAGCGCATCGAACCAGCGCACGGTGTAACGCATATTGGTCGCAAGATCCTCGCGAATCGCATCGGCCGTATATAACGGGCGTCCGCCGCGATTGCCGATATAAACACCGCGCGGTCTTTCAACATGCAATGTGCGCGAGTACGCCAGCAGTTCGTCGCTCGCACGCGCGAGCAATTCGCAATGCGAGGGCACGCTGACCGCGAGCCGCGTGGCCTTGCGCGCGCCGGCCGCGAGCGCGCGTTCGATGAACCCGTCGAGCGCATCGTCCGCGCCGGCCATCACGATCTGGCGCGGTGCATTGACGTTGCCGATATACACGCGTTGCCGTTGCTCCGCGGCCTGCTGTGCAACGAGCGTTTCCGCCTGCTGCTCGCTCAAGCCGGAGACGGCCGCGAGACCATAGCCCGCCGGATAAGCGGTTTCCATCAGCTCGGCGCGTCGCTGCACCATCTTCAGCGCGTCGCGGAACGCCACCGCGCCACAACTGACCGCCGCCGCATACGCGCCGATCGACAGTCCCGCGCTGATCTCCGCCGCCAATCCTTCATCGGCGAGCGCGCGCATGATCGCGACGCCCGCGACGGTCAAGCCCAGTTGCACCGCGACCGTCGAATCGAAAGCGTCGGCTGAGTCGAGCGTCAGCACGTCGATGCCAAGTGTGTCGGAGGCTTCAGCGAGCGTGTCCTGTACCGCGCGATGCTGCGGCAGTCGATGCAGAAAGCCTTCGCTCTGCGCACCCTGGCCGGGGAACAGAAGCGCGAGCATCAGGCAATGCCATGGTGAGCAACCGCCGCCCACGGATCGGCGATCAAGCGGGGGCCGCTCGCATCGCGGGCAAGCACGCGCGCCTTGCCCGCGGCCCATTCCGCGAGCGCCACGCCACCCGCGGGTGTTTCGAGTTGCGCATCGATGCGGATACCGATATGCGCCGCGAGCGTTTGCAGTTGCTCCAGCAAAGCACTCGCGACATTCAGCGCCAGCGGTTGCGGCACGCGGATCAACAGATCGAGGTCGCTCGTTTCGTTGACAGTCGGCACGTGCGTCGCCAGTTCAAAGCCGGTGCTGCCAATAGGTCCCCAAGCGAATCCACCAAGCGGACCGCCCGAATCACGTTGCAACGAAAGCAGTGCAACGAACGAGGGCAATGCATCACGTCCAGCATCGGCTTGCGTTTGCGCGAGCGATTCCGGCGGCACGGCACCGACGATATCGTCCGCATGCACCCATGTGCCGTAGCGTTGCGCTCGCTTCGCACCGCGTACGCCGATCGCGACGAAACCATCAGCGGCGAGCGCGCGTCGGACGACCGCATACGGCGCGCGTTCGAACGCGTCGCGAACCCACGCCGGTTCGTCATCGGGCAAGTCCAGCCGCCGCAAGCGCAGCAGATCATGCGGCCGCCACCGCGCGTCGCACGACGTGGCGTGCACGGTGGAGAAGGGCGCAGCCGCACACACGCGCATCACACGGCATCCCATTGTTCGGCAAGACGCCGCCGCACCTCGATCGACGCCGCGCGAGTCTGCCGCGCCGCCGCCGATTCCAGCCGACGCGCGAGCGTACGATCCCCCTCGCGCGCGCTGCGAATCTGCTCGACCAGCACCGTGCGCACGCGCTCGATCTGTGCCGCGTCGGGCGCGTCCGCGTCGATGCCTTCGATCAACTGATCGAGCAGCCCCAGCTTCGCGAACGACGCCATCGAATACGACATCGGCACGATCGTGTCGCCGAGTTCGTCGAGTTCTTCGACCGTGCGGCGCGTGACGCGCGCGGCCGCTTCCTTGCCCATCGCGTGGACCATCGTGCCGGGCGCATCGAGCGCGACGATGCGGTTCGCCTGATAGCCGTGCGCGAGGAACGCGCCGGACATCGCCGGACCGACGATCAGCGCGATCACCGGATGGCCGGCGTCGCGCGCGCTCGCATAGGCGTCGACGGCGGCCGCGCAGGCGAGGTGGATGCCGAGCATTTCTTCGCGATAGCCGTACGCCTGGCTCTTCACGTCGACGATCGCGACGATCGGGCGGCGCGTGCCGGCGTCCACACCCGTATCCGCTTCGATCGCTTCACGCACCGCGCGCGCGAGTTGCCAGCCTTGTTCGAGCCCGACCACGTTGGTGGTCGCGCGCGGAAAACGGTTCGCGGGATCGGGCACGACCGTGATGAAGCGCGCGGTGTCGCCGCCGAGCGGCGCATCGCCGCTCCAGACGGGCGCCGCGCTCGACGGTTCACCGGCAAGTGCATTGAACCAGCGCGCGCCGCGCGTGAGTGTCGTGTCGTTCATGCCTGCTCCTTGTTCGACGCATCGCGCCCTTGCGGGTTGTACACATCACGCAGCGTCTCGGGCGTGACGCTGGCCGGATCGATCCGCGCGAGCCTCTGCAAGAACGTGTCGACCTGCTCGCTGCGATGCGTGGCCGGCACGCCTTGCGCGAACGCGGCGCGCACGGCGGAGCGCACGGCCTCGGCATCGTCGTCGACGAGTGTGTCGGCGAGCGCGCTCGCCACGCGCTGCTCGCCGCCGATCAGTTGCCATACGCGACGGCGATCGCTCGCATCGAGTTCTTCGATACCGGCTTCCTGCTCGATCACTTCAGGTCCGTTCATGCCGAGCCGTCCCTGCTTCGTCACGATCAGATACGAGCACAGCGCGGCCGCGAGCGACATGCCGCCAAAGCAGCCGACCATGCCCGCGATCACGCCGACCACCGGCACGCGCCGGCGCAGCGCGACGATCGCCGCCTGAATCTCGGCGATGACCGCAAGCCCAAGGTTCGCTTCCTGCAACCGCACGCCGCCGGTCTCGAACAGCACGACCGGGCGCACGAGCTTGCCACGCTCGCAGTCGCGTAGCGCCATCTCGAGCGCCGCGGCGATCTTGCTGCCCGACACTTCGCCGATGCTGCCGCCCTGGAACGCCGATTCGATCGCGGCGACCACGGCCGGTTCGCCGTCGATCGTGCCGCGCGCGATTACGCAACCGTCGTCGGCCTGGCAGACGATGCCCTGCAAGGGCAGCCACGGCGACCCGATGCGATCGAACGGTCCGAGCAGTTCGCGGAAGCTGCCCGCGTCGAGCAGCGAGCGGGCGCGCTCGCGCGCGGGCAGTTCGATGAAGCTTTCGCGCAGCAGCGGCGCGCTATGTACGCTGGCGCTCGTGCTCATACGCTGTCTCCTTCCTCGGCCGCTTCGACCGCTTCGGCGAGCCGCAACGCGACCACGCCCGGCGTCGCGCCGAAGTCGTTGATCTCGATGTGCGCGGCGCCGTCGTAGCGCGTGAAGAAGCGGTCGAGCACGCTCTTCCAGATGTGGCTATAGCCGTCGACACTGGTGCGCACCACCACGTGCGCGGCGAGCGCCGCACCGCCTGGATCGGCGGCGGCAGGCGACAGCAGCACTTCCAGATCGCCCGAGCCGACCACGCCGACGTGCGCGCGGTTCGTGACGGCGCGTTGCGCCGGATAGTCGAAGGTCAGATGTTCCATGAGGCTCAGCTCCGGCTGGCGTCGCGATGCGCCAGCATGTCGAGAAAGAGGGTGGCGGCGAGCAGATCGGCCGCGCCGCCCGGCGATGCGTTCAGCGACAGCAGTTCGCGTTCGAGCGCGTCGAGCGCGACGCGGCCCGCGGCTGTCGAACTGCCGCCCGCGTCGAGCACGCGCCGCGCGCCGCGCTGCCCCGCATGCAAGCCCGCGAGTCCCGCGCGATGCAGCAGGCAGGTATCGTCGAGCGTGCTCATGATCGCGAGCAGCGCATCGATGCGCGCGGCGTTTTCGTCGAGGCCGCGTGCGCGGGCCGCGTGCAATGCCGGCAGACCCACGTCGAGCGCGTGCGGAAAGCCGTCCTGCGCTTCGCGCCGCGCACCACCGACCTGATAGCGTCGACGCGCGCGTTCGCCGTGGCTATCGGACGAAGCGGCGAAGCGGTCCGGGAAGCAGGCGATCTGCGCGGCCAGCGTGCAGATGCGCGAGGTATCGACACGGTTGGGACCGCCAGGTCTGTGCGCACGCATGGAGGAACTCGAAGCCGTTTCGAGCGCCACGCCCGCAACCAGCAAGCCGATGATCCAGATCGCGCCGCGATGCGCATTGCTCCCTCCCGTCGCCTGCATCATCTCCTGTTCGCCCGCGCGGCCGATCTGCGCGAGCTCGGCGCGCAGCAGCGCCGAGGGTTCGCCGCGGCGGCGCGCCGTGCGCGCCAGCGCCGCGAAGGTCGGTTCGAGCGCGTGCGCGGAGCGCCGCATGATCGCGAGATCGAGGTCGCGATGCGCGCCGCTGCCGCGCCGGTCGACGAGCGCGGGCTTCGGCGTGAGCTCCGCCTCGTCGATCAGCGCGGTGATCGCGTCGCGCGCGAGTCGGGCGTCGGAAAACGGCGCGACCGGCGAGGTGCCGCACGCATCGCGCAGGACTGAAGCGAGCGGCGCGTCCAACCGTTCAAGAACAGCAGCGGACGCCATCGTCACCAGCTCCGGAAGCGCGCGGGCGGCGCGTACAGTCCGCCCGACCACGTGACCAGATCGTCGATGCTGCGCGCCGCGAGCAGCGAACGCTTCGCGTCGCCGCGCCGGATGCCGAGATCTTCCGGATACGCGACGATGCCGCGCCGGCGCAATTCCGCGGTTTTCTCGGGCTTCGCGCGCAGACCGATCGGCGTGACACCGGCCACCGCCGCGACCGCCGCGCGCCGCTCGTCGATGCCTTCGGCCTTGTGCAGATGCGCGATGCCTTCCTCGGTGACCACATGGCTCACGTCGTCGCCGTAGATCATCACCGGCGCGATCGGCATGCCGTTTTTCGCGCCGACCGCGACCGCGTCGAGTTCATCGACGAAGGTCGGCTCGCCGCCTTTCTTGTACGTTTCCGCGAGTTGCACGACGAGCTTCTGGCCACGCGACACCGCGCCGTCGCCCTTCAACAGCTTCAGCCACGCCTCGCTCGAATGACGCCGGCCGCGCGGATCGTGGCCCATGTTCGGCGCGCCGCCAAAACCGGCGAGCCGTCCGCGCGTGACCGTCGACGAATTCGCGTCCGCATCGATCTGCAGCGTCGAGCCGATGAACAGATCGACGCCGTATTGCCCGGCCAACTGACACAGCACGCGGTTCGAGCGCAGGCTGCCGTCGTTGCCGGTGAAGAACACATCGGGGCGAGCCTCGATATACGCCTCCATGCCGACCTCGCTGCCGAAGCAATGGATGCTGTCGACCCAACCCGATTCGATCGCGGGGATCATCGTCGGGTGCGGATTGAGTGTCCAGTTGCGGCAGATCCTGCCCTTGAGACCGAGCGATTCGCCGTAGGTGGGCAGCAGCAGTTCGATCGCCGCGGTATCGAAGCCGATGCCGTGATTCAGCGACGTGACGCCATACGGCTCGTAGATGCCGCGGATCACCATCATCGCGGTCAGCACCTGCAAGTCGCCGATATGACGCGGATCGCGCGTGAACAGCGGCTCGACCGCGAACGGCCGGTCCGCCTGCACGACCACGTCGACCCACGAGCCCGGAATGTCGACGCGCGGCAATTCGTCGACGATCTCGTTGACCTGCACGATCACGATGCCGTGACGGAACGCGGCGGCCTCGGCGATCGTCGGCGTGTCCTCGGTATTCGGGCCGGTGTACAGATTGCCGTGACGGTCGGCCTTGTCCGCGCACAGCAGTGCAACGTGCGGCGTCAGGTCGACGAACATGCGCGCATACAGCTCGACATACGTATAGATCGCGCCGATTTCGAGCTGGCCGTCTTCGAGCAGTTGCGCGACGCGCAGACTCTGCGGCCCCGCGAACGAGAAATCGACCTTGTGCGCGATGCCGCGCTCGAACAGCGTCAAGTGCTCAGGACGACTGATGCTCGAAATCAGCAGATGCAGGTCGTGCAGCTTGTGCGGATCGACCGTGGCGAGCGAGCGCGACAGGAAGTCGGCCTGCTTCTGGTTGTCGCCTTCGAGCGCGACGCGCTCGCCGGGCTGGATCAGCGTTTCGAGCGCATCGACGATGCGGTGCGTGGGCAGCACGCCGTCTTCGAGCCACGGCGCGATGGCCGCGAGGCGGCGATTCTTTTCGTCGCGCCGGGTCGTCCACGAGCGGGTAGTGGACCGCGATGCGGCGGCTTCGGCGGGGTGTTTCATCGGCTCGGTCATCGGTTCGATCAGCTCCCGGTGGTGACGCGCGGGCGTCGGCCGCGCGGCTTCGGTTGATGCGCAAGCGCTTCTTCGCGCGCGCGTTCGGTCAGGAAACGATGCAGAAGCTCGCCGGTGCCGAGCAGATGCGCGACCACCAGCGACTGCGCGGTCGCGATATCGCGGCGCTCGACGGCATCGAGCAGCGCGGCGTGCTCACTGTCGGACTCACCCTTGTACGACGGCAAGCCGAACTTCAGGCGCAGATAGCGTTCGCCGCGCCGGTGCAGCAAGCCGATCATGTCCTCGAGCTGCGGCCGGCCGGCGGGCGCGTAGAGACACATATGGAACGCGGCATTGCGCGTGACGTATAGCGACGGATCCTCTTCGCGCTCGGCGGCGCGGCACAAGTCCGCGGCTTCGCGCAGCGTCGCGGCGGTGTGATGCGGAATCGCAAGGCCGAGCGCGAGACTTTCGAGCGCCGAGCGGATCTCGTAGATCTCGCGCGCTTCGTTGGCGGACAGCGGCGCGACGCTCGCGCCTTTATGGACCGCCGCGCGTGCCCAGCCCTCGCTTTCGAGCTGGCGCAGCGCCTCCCGCACGGGAATCGCACTGACCAGGAAATGCCGGGCAATCGCGTCCTGGCGCAGCGGAGCGCCAGGCGCGAGCGTGCCGTCGACGATCGCCGCGCGCAGCGCCTCAGCAATCATGTGCGAGGTGCTTTCGCGCGGCGCGGCGGCCGGAAGAAACGAACCGGACATAGCCGCCTCCAGGGGAAAACCTTCAGTTGCGTCGGTCATGATATCAAATATTATATATGAAAAGACGCGCATTTCAGCGTGGGCAAACCCGGAAGTCTTGAACCACATCCAGGCAGGTGCTCGCGCCGTCCTCTGAATGAGTTGTACGAGGACATCGCCGATCAATCAACGTCGTCGAGCCATCTCCAAGCGCGCCCGTCCCTTTCTTCGTTACGTTCAACTATCGTAGGCCGGAGGAGCATGATGAATACAGTGACCGACCGACGAGCGGTCGCGCGTCAGCGCACACCGCTCAATCGTTCGCAGATCGCAGGGTTCTGGGGAGCGTGGGCCGGCTGGACGCTCGACGGCATGGACTCGTTCATTTACGCGCTGGTGCTCACGCCCGCGCTGACCGAGCTGTTGCCGCGTTCGGGCTTCGCGGCGACGCCGTCGAATGTCGGCCTCGCGGGATCGATCCTGTTCGCGCTGTTTCTGGTCGGTTGGGGACTGTCGTTCATCTGGGGACCGCTCGCCGATCGCTTCGGCCGCACCAAGGTGCTCGCCGCCACCATCTTCACGTTCGCGATTTTCACCGGGCTCGCCGCGACCTCGACCAATGTGTGGCAGCTCGGTATTTTTCGCTTCATCGCGGGCGTCGGGATCGGCGGGGAATGGGCGCTGGCGGGCACCTACGTTGCCGAGGCCTGGCCGGAGGATCGTCGCAAAATGGGCGCCGGTTATCTGCAGACCGGCTACTACGCGGGCTTCTTTCTCGCGGCTGCGCTCAATTACACGGTCGGCGTGCATTTCGGCTGGCGCGCGATGTTCCTGACCGGCGCGGTACCGGTCGTCGTTGCGATTCTGATTCTGCTGCGCGTGAAGGAGCCGGAGAAGTGGCAGAAAGCCGACGCAAAGACGGTGCGCGTGAAGCCGTTGCGCGAGATCATGGGGCCGGCTTACCGGCGTCGCACATGGGTCGCGTGCATTCTGCTGACGATCGCGATCATCGGGCTGTGGGCGGGCGCCGTCTACGAGCCGTCCGCGGTGATCCAACTGGCGGCGCGCGCCGGCATGTCCAAGGGCGATTCGATTCGCACCGCGTCGCTCGCGACCGGCTTGCTGTCGATCGGCACGATCCTCGGTTGTCTCGCGCTGCCGCCTCTGGCCGAGCGCATCGGCCGCAAGATGACGCTCGCGGTGTACTTCGCGGGGATGGCGGTGTCGATCGCGGCGAGCTTCGGTTGGGCGTTCTATCTGCCGAACGGGCTCGCGCCGTTCATCGCGTGGCTGTTCGTGCTGGGCTTTTTCGGCGGCAACTTCGCGTTGTTCAGCCTGTGGCTGCCCGAGCAGTTCGAAACCCGTGTACGCGCGACGGCGTTTGCGTTCTGCACGTCGTTTGGACGCTTCGTCGGCGCCGGCGTCAACTTTCTGCTCGGCGCGGCGGTGCTGCATATGCAGACGCTCGGCGTGCCGATCGCGTTGACCGCGCTCGTGTTCGTGCTCGGCCTGTTCGTGATTCCGTTCGCGCCGGAGACGAAGGGCGAGACGCTGCCGCAGTAAGAACCGGGCGGGCGGCGCGCTTTACTTCGCGTGACTGCGTGCCCGCCCACCCGGATGGAGCAGCGTCAGCAACGGCCAGCCCAGATTGACGCCGAGACTCGCGGCGACGATCAGCGCCATGCCCGCCAGTTGCGAGAGCGATAGCGCACGGCCATACACGAGCGCATCCACGACGATCGCGGTCAGCGGATAAACGAACAACAGCACCGCGATCACTGGCGTGCTGAGCCTGGGCAGCGCGCCGTAAATCAGCACATACGACAATCCCGTGTGCAGTACGCCCATGCCGATCAGCCAGAACCACTGCATCGGACCGATATGCGTGAGCGTCAAAGGCGCGATGAGCGGCGCGATCAGCGGCAGACAGATCACGCCGACCGCGCATTGCGTGAGCGTCAGCAGATGCGGGCGCATTTCGCCGAGGCTCTTCGCGATCAGCGTGACGCTCGCATACAGCAGCGAGCCGAGCAGCGCTTCGCTCAAGCCGATCAGATAGCTGCTGTGGCCTTGCAGGTTTCCGGCCGCGATCACGCCCGACGCGAGCACGAGCCCGACGAACGCCGTCGCGATCCAGCCGAGCCGGTCCGCGCCGAGCCGCTCGTTAAAGAGCGCCGCGCCGATCAGCACGACCCAGAACGGCTGCACATGAAACACGACGGTCGCGACCGCGATGCTGGTGCGATGAATCGCATCGAAAAAGCCGACCCATTGCGTGACCATCAGCACGCCGGAAATCAGCGCGAGCGCGACCGTGCGGCGCGTGAACTGCGCGCGCGTGAAAAAGCCCTTCCACGCGCAATAGGCGGCGAGCGAGAGAAAGCCGAACAGGCAGCGGAAGAACACGAGCGTCAGCGCATCGAGCCGCGCCTCCTCGACGAAAACGCCGATCGTGCCCATCAGCAGGCCGCCGCTCGCCAGCGTGATCGCGCCTTGTTGACGTGAGGTGAGGGACATGCGCAACGACTCCGAAACATGATGCCTGCGAGTATTGCGCCGCTTGCGACCTGTTCACAAACGAATTAAATTGAGCAATTCCATAAGCCAGGTTGATAAATCGTGAACCCTGAATTCGACGTCGATCTGTTGCGCAGCTTCGTCGCGGTCGTGGAGGCGGGCAGCTTCACGAAGGCGGCGGCGAGCGTGCATCGCTCGCAGGCGGCGGTCAGCATGCAGATCAAGCGGCTCGAAACGATGCTCGGCACGACGCTGTTCGCACGCAACACGCGCAACCTGTCGCTGACGCGGCCCGGCAGTACGCTGCTCGAATACGCGCGGCGCGCGCTTGCGTTGCAGGAGGAGGCGTGGTCGGCGATCGTGCGGCCCGAGGTGACCGGGCGGGTGGTGCTCGGCGCGCCGGACGACTATGTGTCGTCGCTGCTATCGCCGGTGTTGCGGCGTTTCGCGACGCTGTATCCGCGCGTCGAGATCGAGATCGTCTGCGCGCAGAGCACGGCACTCGCGCCGATGCTCGCGGACAACAAGATCGACCTCGCATTCGTCACGCGCGACCGCAGGATGCGCGGCGAGTTCGTGCGCAGCGAACCGATGGTGTGGGTGGGGGCGTCGGTCGATACGCCGGTGCTGAAGGCCTCGCCGTTGCCGGTAGGGTTGTACGAGCCGGGCTGCGTCGCGCGCCAGCACACGCTGGCTGCGCTGGATGGCGCGCGCATCCGTTATCGCGCGGCGTTCAGCAGCGCGAGTCTGATGGGGCTCGTCGCGACCGTGGATGCCGGTTTGTCGGTGATTGCGCTGACGCGGTGCAGCGTGCCGCCGCGGCTCGCGATACTCGGCGACGCGCAAGGCCTGCCGAGAATCGCGCCGCTCGAAATCGTGGTCGCGCGCAGCGCGAAATCGGATCGGCCGACCTGCGATTATCTGGCGCAGCAGATGGTGCAGGATCTGTCGCTGCGGTAGCCGAGCGTGCCAGCCTTAGCCGTTCAGGCACGCGAATAGGCGGTCACTTCACCCTCGACCGCGAGCCGCACGCGCTCACCCGGACGCGGGCACAGATAACCGGGCACGCGCGCGCGCACCATCGCCCGCGTCGCGGACTGCAATTGCAGCGCGACGCTTGCGTCCTGCCCCTGGAAGATCACGTCAGTGACGAGCGCGTCGTGCTCGGCGCCTGTGCGCGCGGTTTCATCGGCGCGCAGCAGGCGGATCTGCTCGGGACGCACCATCACGTCGACCGCACCGTGGCCGACGGGCGCGACCAGTGCGAGTTCGCCGAGCTCGCAACTCGCGCGATCCTGTTGCGCGATGCCCGGCAACAAGACCGCCTCGCCAATGAACGACGCAAGCTCGCGCGTCACCGGCCGGCGGTATAGCACTTCGGGCGTCGCGGTCTGGATCAGCCTCCCATTCCACAGCACCGCGACCTCATGCCCGAGCGACAACGCCTCGGACTGATCGTGCGTGACCAGCACGGCAGTCGCGCCGGCCGCGGCCAGCGCACTTGCGACCGCCAGGCGCGTTTCGACGCGCAGCGCGGCGTCGAGCGAGGAGAACGGCTCGTCGAGCATGATCAGCGTCGGCGCGGGTGCGAGCGCACGGGCGAGCGCGACACGTTGCTGTTGACCGCCCGACAGTTGCTGCGGCGCGCGTTCGCCAAAATACGCGGGCAGGCCGACCAACTCCAGCAACTCAGCGACGCGATGGCGCGCGCGGCGCTGCGTGCGTGGCAGACCGAACACGATGTTGTCCGCGACCGACAGATGCGGAAACAGCGCGCCTTCCTGCGGCACGTAGCCGATGCGGCGTTGCTCCGACGGTACGTGCAGGTTGTCGCCGACGACGCGCCGGCCATCGATCTCGACGCTGCCGCCGTCCGCGCGCTCGAAGCCGCACAACAGGCGCAGCAGTGTGGTCTTGCCGCTGCCCGAGGGCCCAAGCAGCGCGAGCAGCGTGCCGCGCTCGACCGAGAGATCGAGGCCGTGCAGCACCGGGTGACCGTCGAACGATTTCTGCAGTCCGCGGATACGAAGTTCGCTCATGAAAATCCGAAGTAGTCGAACAAAAGCAGCGATGAAAAAGCCGGCGCGTGTCAGCCGCGCTCGCCGAGCAGCGCCGAGCGGCCGAGCAGCGCGAACAGCAGCCCCGACGCGCACAGCGAGATGCCGGTCAGCAGCGCCGCATACGGCGCGGCAGCGGCGAACGCCATCGTCGACGTGTCGGCCCACACCTGGGTCGCCAGCGTTTGCGTGTCGAGCGGCGACAGCAGCAGCGTCGCGTTCAGTTCGGTGACGACCGAGATGAACACCATCGCCGCGGCAGCGCCGAGCCCGGGGCCCGCGAGCGGCAGCACGACGCGCACGAGCGTCTGCGTCCAGTCAAGGCCGAGCGCGCGCGCGGTTTCCTCGAGGCGCGGCTGCGCCTGCATGAATGCCGCGCGCACGCTGACGAGCGCGACCGGCATGAACAGGATCGCGTAGGCGACGATCAGCAGCGTCGCGCTTTGATAGAGCGGCTGCAGCGCATGCACGGCGAGCGAGACGATCGCGAGCGCAATCACGAGCCCCGGCACGCCCTGCGCGAGAAACACGGTGCGCTCGAACAGCGTCGCGAAACGCGTCGGATAACGCACCAGCAGA
Organism: Paraburkholderia tuberum STM678; assembly: GCF_902833905.1. Taxonomy (GTDB): domain Bacteria; phylum Pseudomonadota; class Gammaproteobacteria; order Burkholderiales; family Burkholderiaceae; genus Paraburkholderia; species Paraburkholderia tuberum. The sequence continues at coordinate 45,360 of NZ_CADFGP010000009.1, forward strand.
AACGCGAGCGGCACCACGAGCAACGTGGTCAGCGCGGCGGCCGCGAGGCCGAAACCCAGCGACGAACACGTCGCGTTCCACAGCAGTTCGGGCGATACGTCGGCCGGCGTCACGGCGGCCGCGCCCGGCTGCGTGAGCCAGAAGCCGATCATGCCGAGCGGTACGCCGAGCGTCGCAAGCGTCAGCAGCGCAAAGCCCGCGACGACGAGCCAGCGCCACCCGCCGAGCTCGTAGCGCAACACCGCGCGGCGCGTGCCGCGATCGACGCGCTCATAGCGCGCTGCACCGCGCACGCGAAACTCGAACGCAAGCACGACGAGGCAGATCACGATCAGCAGACACGCGAGCAGCGATGCACCGCCGCCGTCGAAGCTGGTGCGATATTCCGCGTAGATCTGCGTGGTGAACGTATGAAAGCGCAGCAGCGTGAACGCGCCGAATTCCGATAGCACGCCGAGCGCGACGAGCAGCATGCCGCCCAGCAGCGCCGGCCGCAGTTGCGGCAGCACGACGCGCGCGAAACTCGTCCAGCGGTTGCAGCCGAGTGCGCGCGCGCTTTCTTCGAGTGCCGGGTCCATGCCGCGCAGCGCGGCGGCGACCGGCAGATAGACGAGCGGAAAATACGCGCAGGTCAAGACCAGCAACGCGCCGTTGAAGTCCTGCAAGTCCTCGCTCAAGGACACCCACGCATAGCTCGAAATGAAGGCCGGCATCGCGAGCGGCGCGGCGCACAGCACGGCCCACGCGCGCCGTCCGGGAAGATGCGTGCGCTCGACGAACCACGCGGCGGCCGTGCCGATCACCGCGCAAACGAGGGTAGTCGTGACGGTGATCAACACCGTATTGACGAGCAGCTCGCCGACGAGGGGCCGCCAGATCAGATCGAGCGCGTCGCCGATGCCGAAGCTCGCCGCGCGCCAGAACGTAAACGCAATCGGCAGCAGCACCAGCGAAGCGCTGAGTGCTGCCGCCGCAAAAAGGCTGCGCGGCGCGCGCGTCCGGCCGCGCGCCGGGGCTGGGGGGACAGCCGGCGGACCGGCTGACAGTGCTTCGCTCATTTACAGCAGGCCTGCCTGACGTAGCAGCTTGCCGGCCTGGCTATCGTCGCCGAGCTGCTGGATCGTCAGCGTGGGCGGAGTCAGTTCGGCAAACGGCTTGAGGATCGGGTCCGGCGCGACACCCGCGTGCAGCGGATATTCGAACATCACGTGGCTGTTGGCCATCAGCTGCTGTGCGCGTTCGCTGACCAGATAGGCGAGAAACTTCTGCGCGCCGTCCGCGTTGTGCGCGGACTTCAGCACGCCCGCGCCCGATACGTTGACGAGCGCACCGGCGTCGCCGTGGCCGAAGTGATAGATCGCGCTGCGGGTTTTCGCATCGCCGATTTCCGCATGCAGACGCGCCCAGTAGTAGTTGTTGATCAGACCGGCCGCGACCCCGCCGCGATTGACCGCGGCGACCACGCCTTCGTCATCGTCGAAGATCTGCGAGTTGGCTTTGAGACCCTTCAGCCACGCGAGCGTCTGCTCTTCACCCTTCAGGGCCAGCACCGCGCTAACGAGAGGCAGGAAGTCGGCGTCGCTCGGCGCGATGCCGACCTTGCCTTTCCATTCAGGCTTCGCGAGGTCGAGCACCGATTGCGGCAGTTGCGATGGCTGCAGCTTCGTCGTGTTGTATGCGAGCACGCTCTCGCGCGCGGTCACGGCGACCCATACACCGCTTGGCGAATTGAAACGTGCCGGCACCGCGCGGAGCGTTGCTTCGTCGACCTTCGCGAGCAGACCCTTTTCCTCGAGCAGCATCAGCTCCGGCGAGTTCTCCGTGAAGTACACGTCGGCGGGCGAGGCCGCGCCTTCCGCGACGATCTGCGCGGCGAGCGCCGGGCCTTCGCCGTTGCGCACTTTCACCGAGATGCCCGACTGCTTTTCGAAGTCCTTCGCGAGCAGATTGACGACCTGCTCGTGCTGCGCGTTGTACAGCGTGATCGACGCCGAGTGAGCCGCCGACGGCATCGTCGCGAGCGCGGTGAGCGACAGCGCGGCCATGCTGCCGAGCGCGCGCAGACGGGTGGCAAACCAGGAATGAGCCATGTTGCAGAAGTCCGTTTTGATTGTGTTGAGTGAGCCAGGCGCTGCACGCCCGGCGTGCTTCATTTGCTGCATCACGTCTCGAACAGCCCCGCGCCGACATACGAACCCGGCTTCGCGCCCGGCGGCACGACGAAAATCGCGCTGCCGACGTGAGTCGTGAACTGGTTCATCATGTCGAACTTCGCGAGCCGGTCGTTGATCGGGATGAAGCCGGTGCGCGGGTCGCTCTGGTGCGCGATGAAAATCAGCCCCGCGTCGTACTCGGTTTCCTGGCGCCACGGCGGCCAGCGCTCGATATAGAAGTTCGTGCCTTCGTTGTACGAATACGAGCGGCGCAGAATCTGCACGCCGTTGTTGCTCGCCGGATTCGACAGACGCACGTGCGAGTTCTCGGGGATCACCGGGTTGCCGTCCTTGTCCTCGGCCTTCAGATCCACCGCGTCGAATTCATGCTTGCTGCCGATCGGCGCGCCGCTGTACTTATGGCGGCCGAACACCTGTTCCTGGAAACCGAGCTCGGTGTTGTCCCAGTGTTCGAGCGTGATGCGGATGCGGCGCACGACCGTGTAGGTGCCGCCTTCCATCCACGGCGCGTCGTCGGTGGCGCGAGCCCACACGAACTGGTTCATCAGCTCAGGCTTCGCGGTCGACGGATTGTTGGTGCCGTCCTTGAAGCCCATCAGGTTGCGCGGCGTCTGAGCGCGCGGACCGGACAGAAAACCGGCCTGGCCCCAGCGCATCGCGGCGACGCCGTAGGCACGGCGCGTCAGTTGGCGTACCGCGTGAAACGCAACCTGCGCGTCGTTCGCGCACGCCTGGATGAACAGGTCGCCGCCGGTCTTCTCCTTGATCAGTTGATCGCCGTTGAAGCGCGGCAAATCGACGAGCGCGGCGGGGCGGCGCGACGCGAGCCCGTAGCGGTCCTTGCCGTCCTTCGTGAAGAGGCCGGGGCCGAAGCCGAACGTGACGGTCAGACCGTTCGGGCCGAGGCCCAGCACGTCGCCGGAATCGGGGGCGGCCCGGTCGCCGCCGTCGTCGCCGGCGGGCAGCGCGAAGGCCGTGCCGCCTTGCGTCAGGCGCGCGGCTGCTTCGGTCCACGTGCGCAGCAGGGCGATCACTTCGTCGCGCTTGTCGGTGGTCAGATCGAGCGCGGCGACGTAGGTGTGGCTCTGCTGCGGCGTGACGATGCCGCCTTGATGCGGACCGTAGAACGGCTCGGCCGCGAACTGCGGATCGGCGTTCTGGGCGCTATGCGCGGGCGCCTTCGCGAGCGCGGGCGGCGAGGTCGCGAGGCCCGCGCCGAGACTCGCGCCGGCGGCGACCGCCGCGCCCCCCGCCTTCAGGAAGCCGCGTCGTGACGGCCGTGGGGGGTGATCGTTTGTCATGGTCAGTTCACCTTCTTGAAACCTGCGTGGGTGCCGCCTACTTCGCGAGCACCAGTGTGTTCACGTCGTCTTCGACGTAGTAGAAGCCGTCGCCTTCCGGCGTCATCGCGATACCGAACAGGTCGCCGTTGCCGGGGGGCGATTGCGCCTTGTCGGTATCGATCCAGCGTGCGTACAGCTGCTTGCCGGTCGCCGGATCGATCTCGACGACCTGGCCGTTCAACGCGTTGGTCACCAGCAGGTGGCCATTGGGCGCGGTGACCATCGCGAGCGGACGATGCAGCAGGCCGTCGGCGGTCAACTGGCGGCCGACGCCCGCGCTGCTGTCGCGCGTGAGCGGATCGTCGATCTCGGTGATGCGGTTGCCGATCGCGTCGGACACGTACAGCAGTTTCTGATCGGCCGACAGCGCGAGGCCGGTCGGCCCGACGAGGAACACGCCCTTGTCGGCCTGCGCGCCGAAGCCGCTGCCGATCACGGTTTCCTGCTTCACGACGGGCGGCTTGCCTGCCGGCACGTCGAGGTCGAGGCGCAGCACGGTGGCCTGCTTGAACACGGGCGGATTGCCTTGCGCGTCGCCGACGCCGAAGCCCGCGTTGCTGACGAACAGCGTTGCGCTCGTGCCGTTGTCGACGACCGCCATGTTGCCCCACGGATCGTTGATGTTCGGCGTCGAGATCGTCGACGCGATCTTGCCTTGCGGGTCGATCACGATCAGGCAGCCAGCGCCCTTGGTGCCGGTCGTGCCGTCGTTGCTCGGCGTGCTGCCGACGATCACCCAGCCCGACTTCAGCATCGTCATCGCGGTCGACAGGCCGATGCCGCCCGGGCATTCCTTCAGATCGCGCGGCACGGTCGCGAACACCGTCATCTGTCTGGTGTCCGGGTGATAGTTGATGATCGTGCTGCCGGTGCCCTGCAGGTTCGTCGAGTTGTTGAAGTTGCCGACCAGCACGTCGCCTTTCTTCACGGTGCCCGCGCTGACCGGCGCGACCACGAGCGCGTACGGATTCTGGTCGCCGTTATCCGGCACGGTGTTGATCAGCGTCGTGTGATGCTTGATCGTTTCAAGGAAGCCTTGCGGCTCAGCCTGCGCGCTGGCGGCCATCGTGAGAGCGGCGGCGCCGGCCATCGCGGCGAGCAGGGCTCGCGCGGCGCGCGCCGCAAGCTTGCGCGTGAGTTGATTCACGATTGGGCCTCCGTGCGGGTGCACAAAGCGGGAGTGGCGGTGACGATAGAAAGCATGGGAAGTGCTGGTCCGGTTGCGTGGGGTGGCATGTGCTTGCGAGGATGAAAGCGCGCGGCGGGCGGCGTCAGAAGTTGATATTGGTCCGCATACCGACGACGAAGGTGTTGCGCAGCGGCTGCGTCGGGTCGTTCGGGTTCTGGCCCGCACCGGCGTTGAACGTGTATTGCGCGTCGGCCTGCAACTGCCACCACGGATTGACCTGGTACTGGTAGGTCGCCTCGAGCGTGGTTTCGCTGGTGCGCACGCCGTAGGGGCTGCCGTTGAATGCCAGGAAGTCCTTGTCGAGTCCGTTCACGTGACTGCCGACCTTGATGTAGGTCAGCGCGAGACCGGCGCTGTCGTTGTCACGGCCCTTGAACGGCGCCTTCAGCACGACGCCGAGGTTGGCCGCGACTTGCACGAGGTTGCGGTCGCCCGGCGCGCCCATCACGCGCGCGAACACGCCGAGACTGCGTGGTTCGTCGGAGTCGGGGCGCCACACCATCTGATCGGCGACCGCATAGAAGCTGTAGTTGCCGCTGTGATTCGCGGGAATGCCGGTCGACGCCGGATTCGCGAGCGACAGCCCCATGTTGTCGTAGCGCTGATCGGCGAACTTGTTGGTGTTGTACCAGACGCCGAGCTTGTAGGTGCCCGGCAGACCGCCGCCGCCCATGCCGACCATTTCGCCTTCGGCCGGCTGGTTGATCGAGTACTGCAACTCGCCGATCCACAACGCGCCGTTATGCAGGTTGAAGTTCGTGCCGCTCATGTTGTCCGGGTCGTTGCCGAGCGGGTCGCCCGAATACACGCCGGCAAGCGCGGTCAACGAAGGGGTGATCTGGCCGCGCACGCGCACGCCGAGACCCGCGAGCGGATAGGCGGGACCGCCCGACGGCATGTCGTACGAGGGCAGCGCGGGCCAGCCGAACATCGTGTTGAGGAACAGGGCCGCATACGTGCTCGTGATGAATTCCTGGTCGAGACTCTGCTGACCGATCTTCACGTCCACGCGTTTGTTCAGGAACGACTGCTGATACCAGAGCTCCCACAGACGCGTCGCGTCGTCGGCCTCGATGCCGCTCGCGGTATTCAACGTGCCGAGCTTGTTCGCGCTCAGGTTCGCGCCGTGAATTTGCAGTGCGCTGACGTTGAAGAGGCCGCCCGGCAGGCCGAACGCCTTTTGCGTATCCATCTGCAAGGTCGCGGTGGTCAGGCCGTCGTAGTCGACGCCGCGCGCGAGACCGCCGCGCAGATTGGCCAGCACTTCGCTGGTTTCGGTCAGCGTGAAGGTCATGCCGTACTTGCCGAGCCACGGACGCAGGCCGCCCATGTCGCCGAGCAATTGCTGGCGGTTCCAGAGGCCCGTCCACTGGTCGGTTTGCGTCGCCTGAATGTTCAGGTCGGCCTCGGGCGCTTCCGGGTTCGCATCGGGATTGGCTTCGGCCAGCGCCGCATGGCCGGTCAACGAGGCACACGCGAAGGCCGTGCACAGTGCGACGCGCCGCATCGAAGGCAAACGCGTACGATGAGTTGCGCCGGGACCTGCGCAAGCGTCGCAAACCGGACGCGCATTGGCACGCGATCCATTGAGTTGGGCGAACTTCATCGAAATCCTTATGAGTGTTGTTTCGATCGATGTGATCAATCTGCGACTGCCTGGCGCGACATCGCGTGTTGTCCCAGGCTGCCAAAGCGGCTGATGGCGTGATCGTACGCAGGCGTATTGCGGCAGTCAACACAAATGAGAACGATTCGCAACAATATTACTGGCATGTAATTCCCGGATTTACGGACTGCGTCTAAACTTTATGAGGACGTAAACAGATATTCATTGGCGCGTAATGAAAATGTATTGATGTAGTCAGGCCGAACGTGCGAAACGGCGAGGTGTCGAAGCGCACGAGTCACCCCGAAAGTCAAAGTAAGGAGGTAGAGATGGGCAAGCGCATTCTTCTGGTTTCGTTGCTGGTGAGTGGTGGTCTGTTGCTGGGCGGCGCAGCGCACGCGCAGTTGAATCTGAAGCAGTTCGGCATCGGCGGGGGCGGCGATAGCGCGGCGGGCGCCGGGGCGTCGTCGGGCGGCGTGTCGCAGTTGCTGCAGAGTTACGTGGGCGCGAACCAGCAGGTGCTGAGCGGACAGTCGAGCCTCGCGTCGGCGATGGGCATGACGAGTGCCGCCGGCCAGGCGCAGCAGGCGGCGGGGCTGCTCAGCGGCGGCACGCCGTCGGTCAGTCAGTTGACGCAGGTCGGCAGCACCCAGCAGTCGCTGTCGCAGAAGCTGACCGATGCGTTCGCGAATCATGCAAGTGGCGGCGCGTCTGCGACGCCGGTCAACAAGGAAGCGTTCACGCAGGGTCTGTCGTCGCTCGGCAAGGGTGTGAGCCAGTATTCGAGCTTGCAGTCGGGGCTCGGCAGCCTCGGTCAGATGAGTCCGTCGTCGCTGCTGCAATCGGGCCTCAACCCGCAGACCGCGCAAAGCGCTTCGTATATCGCGCAATCGGCGCCGGGGCAGTTGCAGTCGCTGATGTCGACGCTGAGCTCGGCCGTGCAGTTCGCATCGAGCCACGGCATCACGGTGCCGTCGATCGCGACGTCGGCGTTGAAGGGCTTGTAGGCGCGTTTTCGCTTCGTCCCGCGCGCGGTCGAGTCAGCGCCGAAAGCCGCTATGACCGCGTCGAACCCGCAACCCAACCGGAATTCCGCCGATGTCCCACACCATCAATCTGGAAAGCTACTTCGCCCGGATCGGCTATCAGGGCCCGCGCGCCGCCACGCTCGACGTGCTGCGGGCGATTCACCGGCTCCATCCCGCCGCGATCCCGTTCGAGAACCTGAACCCGTTGACGCGCCGGCCCGTCAGGCTCGAGCTCGAAGCCGTCGAACGCAAGCTCGTGACCGAAAAGCGCGGTGGCTACTGCTTCGAGCAGAACATTCTGTTCGCGAACGTGCTGATGCAACTCGGCTTCCGGGTCACGCCGATGCTTGCGCGCGTCGTGTGGGGCCGCGACCCCGGCACGATCTCGCCGCGCACGCATATGGTGCTGCGCGTCGATATCGACGGCGACGCATGGATCGCCGACGTCGGCTTCGGCGCCGTGACGCTGACCGCGCCGCTGCGGCTGACCGCCGGCCTCGCGCAGCCGATTCCGCTCGGCACGTTCCGTCTCGCCGACGCGGGGCGCGACACCGTCTATCTCGAGGTGCTGGCGCCGGACGAGAGCTGGACCCGCGTTTATCACGTCGATCTGCGCGCAGTCGAGTGGATCGACTACGAAACCTCGAACTGGTACACGTCGACGTCACCGGATTCGAAGTTCGTTCATAACCTGCTGGCGTGCCGCGTGTTGCCCGAACTGCACCTCGCGCTATTCAACGATCAGTTCAACGAGCGCGACGCACGAGGGCGGATCGTCAACGAACGGCGCCTCGCGAGCGCCGCCGAACTCGCCGACTGTCTGCGTGAGCGTTTCGGCTTGAATCTGGAGGACATCGATATCGCCGACGTGTTCGAGCGCGTGCGCACGCGCGATGAGGCCGCATGAGCCGACCGCTCGAGGGAGCCGCGATGGTCGCACGTCTGATCCTGCAATCGCTGGCGTGGCTGGTTTTCATGGGCGTGCTGCTGTTCGGCGCGGCCGGCACGCTCGCGTGGCCGGCAGCGTGGTGGTATCTGTTCGAGCTGGCGGTATTGAGTCTGTGGCTCGGCTTGTGGCTCGCGCGTCATGATCCCGCGCTGCTCGCGGAGCGGCTCGCGCCGTTCGTGCAGGCGCAGCAGAGCCGCTGGGATCGTGTGTTCATGGCCGCGATCGGGGCCGCGTGGTGCGGCTGGCTGATCCTGATGGGTTTCGACGCGATGCGGTTTCGCTGGTCCGCGCCGCTGCCGTCGTGGCTCATGGGCCTCGGCGCGTTGTGCGTGTTCCTGTGCATCTTCACGTGCCGGTTCGTGTTTCGCGCGAACAGCTATGCCGCACCGGTGGTCAAGATTCAGTCGAGTCGCGGGCACAAGGTCGCCGACACCGGGCCCTACGCGTACGTCCGTCATCCGATGTACGCGGCCGCGCTGGTGTTCTTCGTCGGCACGCCGCTGATGCTCGGCTCGTGGTGGGGGCTCGTGGCGCTGCCCGTGATGGGGTACGGGATGGGCTGGCGCGCGGTGCGCGAGGAGCGGCTGCTCGCCGGGCAGCTCGACGGCTACACCCAATACATGGCTCGTGTGCGTTACCGTTTCGTGCCGTTTATCTGGTAGCGCGTTCCAGCCGTCTCCCCACCGTCGAACCGGGTAAGATTGGACCCGGCCGTCGGAGAACCGGCCACGGTGTACCTCATGTACCACCGGCGAACCACCGATGAGGTTTGGAGTGAAAACAACGACACAGGCGCGTATAGCGCCCGCCGCACAGGCCGAGCAGAAACAGCATTCCGCCGAACGCGATCGCGATCGCGACACGCCGGTCAAGGCGATGCCGGCCTACGAGCAGATCAAACGCTACGTGCTTCAGCGCATCAGCGAAGGCGCATGGAAGCCGGGCGGGCTGATCCCTTCCGAAACGGAACTGGTCAAGGAGTTCGGCGTCGCGCGCATGACGGTGTCGCGCGCGCTGCGCGAGCTGACCGCCGAGCGCGTGCTCACGCGCGTGCAAGGCTCGGGCACCTTCGTCGCGCCGCAGCGGTATGAATCGACGGTGCTGGAGATCCGCAATATCGCCGATGAAATCGCCGCGCGCGGTCATCGTCATTCGGCGCGCGTGCTGACGCTCGAACCGAGCGACGACGCCGACGCGCTCGAAGCGCTCGGTCTCGCGAACGGTCCCGCGTTTCATTCGTGCATCGTGCACAGCGAGGAGGGCGAGCCGATCCAGTACGAGGACCGCTTCGTCAATCCGAAGGTGTTCCCTGAATATCTACAGCAGGACTTCTCGGTCGAAACGCCGAATCACTACATGGTGCGGCTCGCGCCCGTGCAGCGCGCCGAGTTTCGCATCTACGCGCAAAAGCCCGACGCCCATGTGCGGCGTCATCTGATGATGGATATCGGCGAGCCGTGTCTGCTGCTGTGCCGGCGCACGTGGGTCGGCGAGAACGTCGCGACGTCGGTGCGGCTATGGCATCCGGCGTCGCGTTTTCATCTGGCGGGGACCGTCTAGTACGGTTTCTGAAGCGCGCGTTATCCCTGGCGCTGCGAGGTCTTCGGCGAAAAGCGGCAGCCGAGCCGGTAGCGCGAACCCGGATGCACGAAACGCGCGAACGTCACGGCGACGCCGCCCGTCCATGTGCGGCGCGTCAGCGTCAGGCACGGTTCTTCGGCGTGAATTTCGAGCAGCTCTGCTTCGGCAGGCGTCGGCAGCGCCGCGTCGACCACGTGTTCGAGATCGTGCATCGGCACGACCGTCAGCAGATACTCGGACGGCTTCAGCGCCGAGAAATCGTGCTGCAGAAAATCCGGCGCGATGGCCGGATTCACGTAGCGATCTTCGAGCTGCACCGGCAGACCGTTCTCGCGATGCACGCAGATCACGTGAAACACCGAAGCGCCCGGCGCCAGCCCCAAGGCGTTCGACACCGTGACCGACGCGGTCTCGCGCTGCAACAGCACCATATCGCAGCGATAAGCGTGGCCGCGCGAGCGGATCTCGTCGCCGATATGGGCGATCATCAATAGCGTGGACTGCGGTTTGTTCGGCGCGACGAAAGTACCGACGCCCGATAGGCGCGTGACGAGCCCCGCGTCGGCGAGTTCGCGCAGCGCGCGGTTGACCGTCATGCGCGAGACGCCGAGCGTCGCGACGAGGTCGAGCTCCGAAGGCAGACGGTCGCCCGCCTGGCGTTCGCCCGAGCCGATGATCTGGCGAACGTGCTGTTTGACCTGCTCGTAGCGCGCGGCCGGCGCTTCGTCGCTGCCGCGCGCGATTTTGGCCGCGGCGCTGGCCACGCTGGCGGACGATTTGCCATGAGGCTTGTTGCGAACGGTGGCGCTCATAGGGGCGGGGTGTCGTCGGGGCCGCGCGTCCAGAACGCATTGCGGTCGAAGTAGTTTTGCAGAAACTGCCGCAGACGCGGCTGCGCGGCATCGTGAAACACGTCGCGCGGTTTGCCCTGCACGGCGATGCGGCCTTGATCGATGAACACGACCTTGTCGGCGACCTGCGCGGCAAAGCCCATTTCGTGCGTGACCACGGCCATCGTCATGCCGTCGCGCGCGAGCTGCTTCATCACCTGCAGCACCTCGCCGACCAGCTCCGGATCGAGCGCCGAGGTCGGTTCGTCGAACAGCATGATGTGCGGCTCCATCGCGAGTGCGCGCGCAATCGCGACGCGTTGCTGTTGACCGCCCGACAGTTTCGCCGGATACGCGTCGCCCTTGTGCGAGAGGCCGACCGTCTCCAGCATCGCGCTCGCGCGGCGGCGCGCTTCGCCGTGCGACAGGCGCCGCACGCGCAGCAGCGCTTCCATCACGTTGCCGAGCGCGGTCATGTGCGGCCACAGGTTGAACTGCTGGAACACCATGCCGACGTTGCGGCGCACGCGGTTGATCTCGCCCTGCGAGGCGCGCACGCGTTTGCCGTTGCGCTCGGCATAGCCGAGCAGTTCGCCTTCGATGCGCACGTCGCCGTGATCGTAGGTTTCGAGCGCGGCGAGGCAGCGCAGCAGCGTGCTCTTGCCCGAGCCCGACGGCCCGATGACGCAGACCACTTCCGAGCGCGCGATCTCGAGATCGACGCCACGCAGCACCTCGACATCGCCGAAGCGTTTGCGCAGATCGCGCACCTCGATCAGCGGCGCGACATTCGATGCGTTCGCCGTTGCGCTGGCGGACGGCGCGGAAGATTGCGCGGGGGAGGACATGTCGGCGATGGCGTTCATAGGTGTTCCGGAATCATGCCATGAAGCGTGCGAGGCGGGCTTCGGCCCACATGCCCGCGCGCGAGGTCAGCTCGACTAGAGCGAGATAGCACACGCACAGCACCAGCAGGGTTTCGACGAAAGCGAAGGTGGCCGAGCCGATGCCGGTCAGCACGAACGTCAGTTCGGGCACCGTGACGATCGACAGCACTGCCGTTTCCTTGCTCAACACGATGATCAGATTGGTCAGCGCGGGCACGATCAGCACCAGCATCTGCGGCGCCTGGATGCGTACGATGGCCTGCCAGCGCGTCAGTCCGAGACACGCCGCCGCTTCGAGATGGCCTTTGGGCACCGACTGGAAGCCGGAGCGGAACGCCTCGGCGAAATACGCGCTGCCGTAGAGACCGAGGCCGACGATGCCGGCCGTCATCGGTTCGAGCGTGAGGCCGATGGACGGGCCAGCGTAGTACAGCAGAAACAGCTGCACGAGAAACGGCGTGCCGCGCAGCAGCTCGATGTAGACACGCAACATGGCGCGCAGCCAGCGTCCGCAGAACAGTTGCAGCACCGCGATCAGGAAGCCGATCACGAGCCCGATCGCGACGCCCGCGACCCAGCTGGCGAGCGTCGTCGCGAGGCCGGCGGCGATCGGCTGCAGGTTGTGCGTGATGACGGTCGGGTCGAACGTTTGCATGGCGAGGTTCGCTTAAACGTGAGTCGATTCAGGCGTGCTGCAAACGGTGTTCGGCCGCATGCGCGACCAGCGCGAGCGAACCGCAGATCACGAAGTAGATGAGCCCGGCCGCGACATAAGCTTCGAGCGGCCGGTAAGTGCTCGCGGCGATGTTCTGCGCGGTGCGCGTCAACTCGGCGACGCCGACCACCGAGATCAGCGAAGAAGCCTTGATCAGCAGCACCATTTCGTTGACGAGCGACGGCAGCGTCAAACGGAATGCTTGCGGCACCAGAATGCGCCGCAGCGTATCGAGCGGGGAAAGCCCGAGCATGCGCGCGGCTTCGAGATGTCCGGGCGGAATGCTCAGAAAACCGCCGCGCAGAATTTCGGCGATATACGACGCGGAGCACAGCGACACCGTGCTGATCGCGGCGACGATCGGCGACACGTTGATGCCGGCGAACGGCAACAGGTAGTACACGAGCAGCAGCTGCACGAGCATCGGCACGCCGCGAAAGAAGAACACGTAGGCGCCGCCCGCGAGGCGCGCGGCGCGATGCTGCGACAGCCGCGCGGTGCACACGCCGATGCCGACGAAGAATCCGATCACGAGCCCCGTCAGCGAAATGCCGACGGTGGCGAGCGCCGCATGCAGCAGCAGCGGCAGGCCCTGAACGAAGACGGTCGTGTTGAACATGGGTCGCGGCCGATGGAAGGGGAAGGGCGACGCGCGCCGCGCTACGGCGAAACGATTGCACGTCGCGGGACGCCCACGTTGAAGACGCTCAGTAGTTCGGCGTGGGCATCGTGGACGGCATCTCCATCGCGACACCGAACCACTTTTTCTGCAACGCGGCGAGGCGGCCATCCTTCTGCATCTTCACGAGCGCTGCGTTGAACGCGTCGGCGAGCGGTTTGCTGTCGGCGTCCTTACGCAATGCATACGCGAAGTACACCTTCGCGCCGAACGGCGGCTGCACGACCGCGAACATCTCGGGGCGCTGCTTCGCGACATACGCGATGTTGGTCATCGAGTTCGCTGCCGCGGCGATGCGGCCCGCCGCGAGGTCCGCGTAAGCCTGATTGTTGTCGACGTACTCGCGGATTTCAGGCTGCTTCGGCAGCGTGGCCGCGTAGCTCTTCAGCTGGTCCAGCTGCGCGGTGCCTTTGCCGGCGCCGACCGTCTTGCCCGCGATATCCGACGATTGCTTGATCGACGCATCGTTCGCGCGCTTGAGCAGCGCGTCGGTCGCATCGGCGACGGGCAGCGTGTACGTGTAGCGTTCCATGCGCGCCTTCGTGACCGTCAGCGGGCCACCGACCATATCGAATTTGCCCGCTTCGAGACCGGGCAGCACGCTCGGCCACGGCAGATCGATGAAGCGCACCTTCACGCCGATTTCCTTGCCGATCTGCGCGAACAGCTCCTTGTTGAAGCCGGCTTGCTGACCGTTCTCGAGAAAGTCGAATGGCGCGAACTGCATTTCGGTGCCGACCACCAGTTCGCCGGCTTTCTTCACTTTGGCGAGCTGGTCTTCGGCGTGCGCGGCGACGCTTGCCGCGCACAGCGCCAGCATGACCAGACGACATTTCCAGCCTGCAAGGATACGCATGGGATTCTCCGGGGGCGAATTGGTGTTGGGTCGCCGGCGTGTCGAAGTCTTCGTTAGGACCCGCCGCGCCGGCGGCGCGATGCGGGCCTCGCTGGGCAGTATATACCGCGTTTCCGGCGAAAAATAAATGCTCGCTTGAGTAGAGAAAAGCCCTGATATCGAGGCGTGCGAAGCAACTTGCGGCGCTGCTTTTGGCGGTATATACCACTGCAATACCGATCCTCGAAGGAGCCGCGCGATGGCCGTGACCCGCATTCCGATCATCGATGTCGCCGGCGTGCGCGCGGGCGATCAGCAGGCGCTCCGACGCGTCGCGAAGGAAATTCATGAAGCCTGTACGACGATCGGTTTTTTCTACATCGTCAATCACCGCGTGCCGCAAGCGAAGATCGATGCCGCCGCGCAGGCCGCGCGCACTTTCTTCGCGTTTCCGGTCGACACGAAACGACGCGCGGCGGTCAATCATCGGCATCGCGGCTTCAATGCGCTTGGCGACGCGACGATGTATCAGGCGAAGCGGCCCGATTACAAGGAGTTCTTCAGCATCGGCCTCGAACTGCCGGAAGACGATCCCGACGTGCTGGCGGGCCAGGCACTACGCGGGCCGAACAATTGGCCGGACTTCATGCCCGGGTTGCGGCCGGTGCTGTATGACTATTACGAGGCGGTCGGCGCGTGCGGGGCCGATCTGCTGCGCGCGGTCGCGGTGAGTCTCGGCATCGAAGAAAATTTCTTCGCGCCGCGCTACACGAAGCGCATGCAGCGCACGCAAATGGTCTACTATCCGCCGCAGCCGCCACAGTCGGACGAAGATCAGTTCGGCGTCGCGCCGCACACCGACTACGGCTGCATCACATTGCTGTGGCAGGATCAGGTGGGCGGCCTGCAGGTGCGCGAAATCGCCAACGATACGTGGGTCGAGGCGCCGCCCGTCGAAGGCAGCTTCGTCGTGAACGTCGGCGATCTGCTCGCACGCTGGACCAACGACCGCTTCCGCTCGACGCTGCATCGCGTGATCAATGCATCGGGGCGCGAGCGCTATTCGATCGCGACGTTCTACGATCCGACCTACGGCGCGCTCGTCGATCCGCGTGAGCTCGGCGCGAGCGACGCGCAAAGCAAATATCAGCCGGTCGCCGCGGGCGACTATATCCTCGGCCGCATCAACGATTCGATGGGCTACCGCAAGAAACTCGCCGCTACCGCACAGTAAGGACCTCCTGCATGACAGAACCGAGCATCACCGACGACAAGACGACCCAGACCGCAACCCCAACCGCAACCGCAACCGCACCGCTCGCGACGACGCTCGAGGCCTTGCGCGCCGCGCTCGGCGTCGACGCGGTGCGCGTCGGCGAACAGATCGGCGAACGCGCGCTGACGGACTGGACGCGCCACGAGCCGACGCGTCCGGCGGCGCTGCTGATGCCGCGCACGACCGACGAAGTATCGCGTGCGCTCGCGATCTGCCACGCCGCGCATCAGCCGGTGGTACCGCAAGGCGGTATGACCGGACTCGCGGGCGGCGCGATCGCGCGCGCCAACGATATCGCGTTGTCGCTGGAACGCCTGAGCGGCGTCGAAGAGCTCGACGCGGCGTCGGCCACACTGACCGTACGTGCCGGCACCACGTTACAGGCCGCGCAGGAAGCCGCCGAAGCAGCGGGCTTCGAACTCGCGCTCGACCTCGGCGCGCGCGGCTCATGCCAGATCGGCGGCAATCTCGCGACCAACGCGGGCGGCAATCGCGTGATCCAGTCCGGCACCGCGCGCGACCAGGTGCTCGGGCTCGAAGTGGTACTCGCCAATGGCGACGTGCTCAGTTCGCTCGGCAAGATGGTCAAGAACAACACCGGCTATGACCTGAAGCACTGGTTCATCGGTTCGGAGGGCACGCTCGGCGTGATCACGCGCGCGGTGCTGCGGCTGCATCCGCGACGTGCGGCGCGCCATACGGCGCTCGTCGCGCTCGACGATTACGATGCCGCGGTGAGCCTGTTGCGCCGTCTCGCGACGCGCTTCGGCAACGACATCGGCGCGTTCGAGATCATGTGGCCGGACTTCTACGATTTCGGCGTGAAGCTGACCGGCGCTCGCTCGCCGTTCGACGCCGCGCATCCGCTCTATGCGCTGATCGAACACGCGGGCTTCGATGCCGACGACGCTGGGGAACGTTTCGCCCAGGCGCTGACCGATGCGCTGCAAGCGGGCGCGCTGCGCGACGCGGTGATCGCGCAATCGGTCGCCGATGCGCGCGCGCTATGGGCGATCCGCGAGTGCACCGCGGAGTTTCCGCTCAAGCTCGATCCGATCAACTTCGACGTGAGTCTGCCGATCGGCGAGATCGGCACGTTCGTCGACCGTTGCCGCGCGGCGCTCGATCAGCGCTGGCCCGGCAACCGATCGTATTTTTTCGGGCATATCGGCGATTCGAATCTGCATCTGACCGTGGATGGCCATTCGATTCCGGGCGTCGATCATCACGCGGTCTATGCGTTCGTCTACGAGATGCTGAGGCCGTTGCGCGGGTCGGTATCGGCGGAGCATGGCATCGGTTCGCTGAAGCGCGAGTTCCTGCCGATTTCGCGCTCACCGGCCGAGCTTGCCGCGATGGTCGCGATCAAGCGTGCGCTCGATCCGCACGGCATTTTGAATCCGGGCAAGCTGTTCTGAGTTTCGATGAGAAGCAAATCAACGACTTCTCCCTCCCGTGCAAGTCCGCCATATTTTCACGATCAGCACATAAAGAACGATCGCCACAATCAGATCTATGGCCGTCATTGCGGCGATGTAAAGCAGTTCATAATCGGCCACTTCGACACGCCGGCTTCTATCAAAATCTCTTGTTTTATGCCTGGCTTTATTGTCCGAATGCGTGGCGCATCGGCAATGCAGCCGTGTCAATGCGCGTTCAGATAGCCGACGATCAACGGATAAACATCGACCGCCGCGTTCTTGCCGAAGATGCAGTCGATATGCCCATACCCTGGAATCAGATGCCGCTCGTACGGCTGCTCGGGGAAGCGCTCGCGCAGCAGGTCGTAAGTGCGCGCGGTGCTGACCGGCAGATAGGTTTCGTTCTTCTCGCCGTGAATGAAGCCGATCGGCAAACGCATGCCCTCGAGTCCTTTCATGCCGTCCGCGCCGGTCAGATACACGTCGTCGCCGCGCGCATCGACGACCTGGCCCGCGCGCACCATCGTGGCCAGATGCTGGAACACGGCCATGTCGTGAATGCCGAACAGTTCCTGCAGGTTCGCATGCAGCGCCTCGTTCAGCTTGTCGTGCTCGTAGAGCAGGCCATACAGGAACGTCGCGCGATGACAGATCGGATTGCCGCAGCCCTCGCCGTGATCGAGCGGATAGAGACGCAGCGCTTCGTCGAACAGGTTCGCGGGCCACGAATCTTCCTGCGTATAGGCGGTGAGGTCGCGTATGCGCAGATGCTGCATCAGGTCGGGAATATGCAAGCCGGCCTTGATCCGTTGCAACGTGCCCGGCACCGGATGCGCGGACACCTGCGAAATCACCGCCGAGCGCACGCCGTCGAGTCCATGGAGAAGCGACATGCTGAGCGCGAGGCCGCCCAGGCAGTGGCCGAGTACCTGAATGTTCGGCGCGCCGGTCACTTCGCGAATCTTCGCGACGGCGGCGGGAATGTCTTCGCGCGCGACTTTGTCGACGTTGGTCGGCACGAGCACGCTCGGCAGTTCGATGCTGACGCGCAGATCGACGAGCCACACGTCGTAGCCCGACGCGTACAGATATTCGACGAGGTTGGTCGGTATCAGGTCGGTCGAGAAGATGCGGCTCGATACGCCCGAGCCGTGGATCAGCAGGATCGGCTTCGCGGCTTTGCCCGCGGCCGGATCGCAGTAGCGCGTGAGCTTGAGCCGCGTGCGGTCGGGTGTGTCGAAGTACGTGACCTGCGGCGCCGGCGCGCGCAGCGTGCGTTTCGCGCGCGGCGGTATGTATGGATCGTAGAACTGCAGCGGCGCGGCCACGCCGCCGTATTCGGTGAACAGCACGCCCGCGAAGAACTTGCCGAACTTCAGCGTCCATTCGAGGCGCGTCTTCAGGTCGGGCGCGTGGGTGACTTCGAGCGTGCGCTGCTGCTTCAGGAAGTTTTCGGGCGTGATGATCAGCGTCGCGGTGCCGACGACGGGCGCATCGTCCTGCGCCGCGGCGCGGATCTCCGCATACAGCGTGTTGGTCTGCTCCCACAGGTTGATCGGCGACGTGCGCGTGATGATCTTCTTGCCGGTCAGATACCAGGCGTTGCCTTCGACCGCGTCGAGCGTCATCCGGTAGTTCATGTTGCGTTCGTCGACGTCGGATGCGTCGACGACGAACAGGTTGAACGTGCCGTCGCTGATCGTCAGCGGTTGGGCGGACAGGGCGGGGCAGGTCAGTGTGCCGGCGGTGCGCGCGAGGTGATTCGGGTTGCTCAGCATGTCGGCGAGATCGTCGGACTCGACCGTCAGCGTGAATTCGATCGGGCTCTTCGCGGCTTCGCCCGCCACGCTGGGCGTGTAGGTGCCGACCATCGTCTCGGTGAAGCGCAGGCCGATCTTCTGTGCGGGCGGCGCGGCGGCGGTGCCCTTCGAGATGTAGTCGATCGACCAGTCGTGCGCTTTGGCCAGCAGCGCGCAATTGCGCTCTGCGAGCGCGGAGATGGTCAGGAGCGGATTGACGCCGAGCGACATCGGCATCACCGCGCCGTCCATCACGTAGAGGCCGTCGTGCACCGCGACGCCGACCGTGCCGCTGAACACGCGGCCCAGATGATCGACCACGCCATGTGCGGCGTCCTCGCCCATGCCGCAGCCGCCGAGCGGATGCACGGTGACGGTGCGCCGGCCGGCGATCTTCGTCGAAATCGGGTTGCGCAGATATTTGCCGCCGAGCGGCTTGGTCGCCTCGATCAGCACGTTCTCGATGCTCTGGAAGATCGGCTGGCGTCCCGCGTTTTTCCATTCGATGCGCGCACGGCCTTTGTCGCCGACCGTGATGCGGCCGCTTTCGTCGTCGTGCGCCATCACGAGGTAGCTTTGCGTGTGATTCATCGCACCGTGGTACGGGCCGCGGATCAGGCTTTCGAGCGCACGCGCGTCATAACGCATGCGCTGGAGCAGCGACGGGGCCCCAGCCGCATCCACGCCTTCGAGCGGCGCGAGCGCGCCGAGCATGCCGACGAGCGCCTCGCCGACCGCACCGGCCAGCGAGCCTTCCTCGATCACATAGCCGTCCTTGACGTTTTTCTCGTCGGCGCGATTGTCGATCAGGCCGGTGATGGTCGGCCCGACCGGCGGAATCTGCCCCGGCTTGTGCTCGCCCCAGCCGACGCCGTTGATCGTGTCGCTGGTGTTGTATGCGAAGGCGAGCACGTCGCCGTTGCCGGTGAAATGCTGGCCGAGCATCTCCGACGTGCTCAAGCCCGCGTCGCGCGAGCGCAGCAGCAGCGCGGTCGAGCCGATCGTGCCCGCCGCGACGATGACGATATCGGCCAGCACGAACAGATCGGGCGCGTCGTAGCTTTCGCGGCCGAGCTTCACGAGCTGGAAGTTGACCTTCCATTGCTGCGTGTCGGGATCGCGCAGCACCGAATGCACGGCCGTGCCGGTGAAAATCTGCGCGCCGTGGGCGACCGCGTCGGGCAGATAGTTCATGTGGGTCGAATTCTTCGCGTCGTAGTTGCAACCGGAGTTGCAATCGCCGCAACCGACGCAGCGCTGCTGCTCGACGCCCGCCGCGTTCGGACCGTCCTTGAACGTGACCGTGATCGGCGGACGGCTGAAGCGGTCGGCCATGCCGAGCGCCTGCGCCGATTTTTCGAGCGCCTGCAGCTTCGGCAGCGGCGGGAAGTCGTCGGGCACCGGCGACGGGGACAGCATTTTCCAGGCGAGCGCATAGCCGTCATCGCGTCCGGCTTGGTCGGCGCGCAGCGCGGCCGGCCAGCGCGGGTCGTCCCACAGGCGCGGATCGGCTTCCAGCGCTACGTTCGCATTGATCAGAGACGTCCCGCCGAGCCCACAGCCCACCACCGCGTTGACGTCTTCGTTCACGTGCACTTCGATCAGCGCGAGCGGCGAACCGATCTGCGCCTCGGCCGTGTTGTACTGGATCTGCTCGACGCCCTGCACGGGCGTGCGCGGATACTCGCCGGCCATGAATTCGCGGCCGCGCTCGAGCACGCACACGCGACGGCCCGCGCGCGCCATGCGGCTCGCGGCGATCGCGCCGCCGTAGCCCGAGCCGATCACGACCACCTCGTAATGCCGTTGCAGCGCCGTCGGCGCGCTCGATAAGCGGTTCATCAGGACCACCTCGTCTGGAATCGGATGCGGGGAACGGAAGCTCGACTTCGGAACAAAGACGGCGTGCTGCGGGAGCTTTTTTATCGTAGGCGGAATATCGGCGCAAAAAAAGCGCGCCGTGGAGGGCGCGCCGAAGTCGTAGCGTGCGAGGTTCAGGGCGGCACGACCGGCCGTACGGGCATGCGCACTTATCGCGCTTCTTATGTGGCCTGTTGGTTATCCGAACTATTACGCGGCCACTTCATGGAATTCGCTATCGCTCGATTCCGCCGCGAGCAGATTCAGCGCAACCAGAATCGCCGCGCGATTGTCGATGTCGATCTCGATGCCGAGCGCGTCGGTGAGCCAGCGGCCGAGCTTGGTGTTGGAAAATTCCTCGGCGCCGGCCGTCTTTTTCATGGTGACGCCGAGTTTGACGGCGCGATAGTGATAAGAGGGCACCCGATGCCGAGCCGCGACCGCCGAAAGCCCGCCTTTGCATTCGGAGCACCAGCCGAGGCTGCCGGCCAGCACGATCCGCTCGGGTTCGTCGAGCCCTTCGATGAACTCGCGTGCCGCGCGCCGCACGCGCTGTTCGTCGAGGCCGTATTGCAGCAGCACGCTTTCCACCGGGTCTTCGAGCGCGTGCGCGTGCAGATCGATTTCCTGCGCGACGCCCTCGGTCTCCATCGACACATTGCGCTGATGGCACGCGCTGCGCAGGCAGTCGATCAGATAGCGGCGGAAATACGCGCATACCGCGTAGCTGTTGGACGGTGCGCTGTCGGCGCGCGCGTTCGTTTCGGTGTGGCCGGGCGCGAGGCGCAACACCTTCGCGTAGATGAACTGAGCGACCAGTTCTTCCTTGTCCTCGCCGAGCGCCTGCAATTCGAGCGGGTGGTAGGTCCGCAACGCGCGCTTGACCAGTTCGACCATCGACACCATTTCGTCCGCTGAGAGCCGGGTGCGCCTGCGCCATAGATCGGGGAGGATCGCGTCGTCGAGTTGGCGGGCGAACTCGTAGCTCGGGACTGCGCCCATGGAAAACCTCCGTCGGTTGGCAGGGAGCGCGGCGAGCCGCGGCGCGTGGGCCGCGAGTCGAGGGAAGGTGGCTGAAATGCCGCGCTGAAACGTGAATGCAGTATGGTTCGCGGCGAGGCCGTCGCCTATATGGATTAAGTGTTAGCCGATGGGTAAACTGCCGGGTAAACCTTCTGATGGATTGCTGACGATTCGTCTGAAGAGCGCGCATTCGCCGTAGAATAGACCGCGCGGGCGGCGCGTTCGGTCGCCCGATTCGACCCGCGGTTGCCACGAAGTGCCGGAGCGCCGCCGCTTCGTCAGTGTTTCGTCTCAACGAAGTTGCCATGCCCGCGCGATAAAGCTGCGTGGGATCGGCGTAAGCGCTAAAGCGCTCACGCCGATCGACAGAGGAGACCGCCCCATGCGGGCCGACCCGATCCAGCGTGCCATCGACGAAGACCTCGTGCGCGTGCTCTACGCGCAGGATCCGATCGCGTTCTTTTCGCACTGGTTTTCGATCGCGGTGCTGGTGGCGATCTACTGGCCGCATGTGCCGGCCCCGCCGCTGTTTATCGCGTGCTTCGTTTTTTATGCGCTCGCCAATTGCGCGGGCCTGGCGCTGTGGATTTGCAATCGCCGTTATCCGCAGCTCGTCTCGCCGCGCGACTGGATCTATCTGCACGCGCTGCGCGGCGTGCTCCTCTATAGCGGGCCGGGCTTCGCGGTGTGGTTCGCGTTCCAGAGTCCGCAAACCGATCTGCCGTTATTGCATACCGTACTGCTGGTGACGCTCGCGGCCGGCGTGTTCATGTCGAATGGATTCGATCTCCTCAATTTTTCGACCTCGATTCCGTTTCTGCTGCTGCCGTCGATCGTGCTGCATTTCGGCTCGCATACGTTCGATCGCACGATTCTCGCGATCGTGCTCGCGTTCTTCTTCTGCGCGATCAACGTCTACGCGATGAGCTATCGCAAGCTGTTTCGCCAGGTCGTGCAGGCGCGTGTCGATCAGCAATACCTCGCGGAATCGCTGGCCGCGCAAAAGCGCGTCGCCGAAGAAGCGAGTCTCGCGAAGACGCGCTTTTTCGCGGCGGCAAGCCACGATCTGCGTCAGCCGCTGCATGCGATCGGCCTGCTTGCGGCATCTCTGAACGATCCGGCGGCGACGCCCGCGCAGCACGCGAAGACGGCCGGGCACATCGTCTATAACGTCGAGGCGCTCAATCAGCTGTTCAACCAGGTGCTCGATCTCGCGCGGCTCGAAAGCGGCGTGACCCAGGTGATCCGGTTGCACTTCCGGCTCTCCGAGCTGTTCGACCGGGTCGGTAGCCAGTATCGTCCGCAGGCCGCGGCGAAGGGGCTCGCGCTGCGCATCGCGCCTACGACGATGGTCGTCTACGACGATCCGGTGCTGCTCGAACGCGTGTTGAGCAATCTGCTGTCGAACGCGGTGCGTTATACGGAGCAAGGCGCGATCTGGCTCGGCTTGCGGCGCGCGGGGCGACAGAAGGGCGGCTATATCGAGGTCCGCGATTCGGGCGTCGGCATTGCGCCGCAAGAGCACGAGCGGATTTTCGAGGAGTTTTACCAGGTCGAGAATCCGCAGCGCGACGCGCGTCAGGGGCATGGGCTCGGGCTGCCGACCGTCAGGCGGCTCGTCGGCCTGCTCGGCGGCGAGTTGCAACTGCGCTCGGCGCCGGGGCGCGGCTCGGTGTTCCGCTTTGCGGTGCAGGCGGGTGACGCGAGCGGCATCGTCGCGAGTCTGAACGATTCGGTCGCGGGCGGCCCGGCGGCGCAGGGGCGGCGCGTGCTGTGCATCGACGACGAGCCGTCGATACTCGAAGGCCTCGCGAGTCTGCTCGAGCGCTGGGGCTGCGACGTGCGCGGCGCGCGCGACGAAGCCGGCGCGCTCGCCGCGCTCGCGGACGGCTTCGTGCCCGACGCGGTGCTGTGCGACTACCAGCTCGCCAATCACCGCACCGGCGCGCAGGCGCTGAGCGCGATACGGGGCGTGCTTGCGCGGGAGGGGCACGGCAATGTGGTGACGCTGCTGATCACCGGCGATATGGCGTCGGCGGAGCTGACGGCGCTCGCGTTGCAGGGGATTCCGGTGCTGCACAAGCCGGTGACGCCGGCGCGCTTGCGGCGCACGCTGGAAATGCTGTGGCAGCAGGCGGAGCTCGATCAGGGGCGGCCGGCGGGTGCGGTGGTGTTGGGGGGCGGAGCGGCGGACGACCCAGCGCCGTCGCCCGCCGCGGCCGGCTCGCCGCAAGCCGAAGCGGGCTCAGGCGCGCAAAGCGAAACGCAGCCTTAGAGGCTGGAAACCAAGACGGGTTGGGCTTGCGGCGCAGCACAAAGCGCTACAACGTCTTCCCGGCCTCCAGCCATCCATTGATTACGGCGATCGCCGTCGACCGGTTATGCACACCAAGCGCCCGAAAGATCACCGACAGATGCACCTTCACCGTGCCTTCGGCGACGCCGAGATCGCGCGCGATCATCTTGTTGGTCCAGCCGCGATGCACGAGCCGCATGATGTCCTGCTGACGTGGTGACAGGTTCTCCAGCAGATGCTGCTGATGCGGCTGCAGCGACGGTACGTGCGTGACCGGTTCGAGCTGCGGGACGGTGCCGGGGCCCGGCCCGCGGACGGCTTGCGCGGCGGCGCCCTGGGCCGGCACACGTGCCGATCCATCCGCATCGGTGCCCGCCCGCGTCTCGCGCGAGCCGAGCAGACTCAGCGCCTCCATCGGCACATAGGCACCGCCGGACAGCACCAGTTCGATCGCCTTCAGCATCACGCTGGCGGGCTGGCGCTTGGGGACGAAGCCGAGCGCGCCGGCCGCGAGCACCGCGCGCATCTCGTCGGGCGATTCCTCCGCGGACAGCACCACGACCGGCAGCGCCGGATTCGCCTTCAGCAGCGTTTCGAGCGACCTCGCGCCGCTCATGCCCGGCATATGCAGATCGACGATCGCCAGATCGTGATTCGCGTCGGGGCGCGCGGCGGTCGCAAGGGTTTCCCAACTGTCGGCTTCGTCGAACTGGGCGTCGGGATCGAAGCCGCGCAGCATGCCTTTGACGCCTTGCCGGATCAGTTCATGGTCGTCGGCTACAAGAAACTTCATGATGTCTCCGCGAGTCGAGCCTGTCCGTTGAGGGCTGCCGCCGTTGCACATGCCGCAGTTGCAGGCTGCGCAGTTGCGCTGCGACGCGCGTGGCCGGCTGCCGGCATCGTTCGATGCGCTTCGTGATGTTAAGGCAGGTCTCCCGCGCATAGGTTCCGGCTTGCTACGTAGACGAGCCGCGCGCCCCGTTTTTGAAGCGCTGACGCGCACGATCCGGAAGGTTATGCCCGCCGGATCGACACGGGTTCGCGCGCCGCTATCTGACCGCGAACAGCGTCGCATTCATGAGAAGCCTGAAGGCGAAGCCGAGCGACATCGCCGCGGTCACGCCGAAACACCATAGCGCGATGAACCAGAGCCAGCCCGGCAGTTTGCGGCTGGGCGTCGCGGCAGTGGCGGTGGGAGCCGACGCACTGGCACCCCGCGTTTCAGTGATAGTGATGTTGGTCGCCATGGCGCACCTTGCCTCGAAAGACCCAGTAACCCATCGTCGTATAGGCGACGATGATCGGCAGGATCACCGCCGCGCCGGCCAGCGTGAACGTCTGGCTCGAGCGTGGCGCGGCGGCTTCCCATAGCGTGATGCTCGACGGAATCGCATACGGCCACAGACTCACGAGCAGCCCGAGATAGCCGAGCAGCACGAGCGCCAGCGCGAGCACGAACGGCGTGTTGTGATGGCGCGCGCGCACCGCGCGATGCATGAAAAACGCGCAGATCGCGACGAGGAACGGCACCGGCAGCAGACGGTAGAAGATCCCGTCATGGAACCAGCGTTGCGCGATGCCCGCATCCATCAGCGGTGTCCACAGGCTCACGAGCGCGATGAAGCCGAGCAGCACCAGCGTCAGCGGCCAGACCACGCGATGCAGCCGTCGCTGCAGATCGCCCTCGGTCTTCGCGACGAGCCAGCAGCAGCCGAGCAGCGCGTAGGTCGCGACGAGTCCGAGGCCCGTCAGCAGGCTGAACGGCGTGAGCCAGCCGAACGCGTCGCCGGCATAGGCGCCATCGGCGACCGGAATGCCTTGCAGGAACGCGCCGAGCACGATGCCCTGGAAGAACGCCGCGCCCGCCGAGCCGCCGATGAACGCGAGATCCCACAGATGCTTCGTGCGACGCGACTTCGCGCGGATCTCGAACGACACGCCGCGAAAGATCAGGCACACGAGCATGAACACGAGCGGCAGATAGAGCGCCGACAGCACGGTCGCGTAGACGACCGGAAACACCGCGAACAGCGCGGCGCCGCCGAGCACGAGCCAGGTTTCGTTGCCGTCCCACACCGGCGCGACCGTGTTCATCATCAGGTCGCGTTCCTTTTCGTCGGGGAAGAACGGAAAGACGATGCCGATGCCGAGGTCGAAGCCGTCCAGCACCACGTACATGAAAACGCCCAGCGCGATGATCGCGGCCCATACGACGGTTACGTCCATTTTTTCTTTCTCTCGAAGCGTAGGTTAGACGGCGTCGATCATCTGATCGGCGGCGGACAGCGGGCGGCGCGCGGTCTGCGCGGGCGTCGGCCGCGGCAGGCCGTGGGACATGTCGTTCGCCTTGCCGCCAGGCAGCGCGGGACCGGAGCGCATCAGCTTCAGCATGTAGTAGATGCCGGTGCCGAACACGAGGAAGTAGACGGCCACGAACGTCATCAGCGACAGACCGACCTGCTGCGTGGTCAGCGGCGACACCGCCTGCGACGTGCGCATCACGCCGTACACGACCCACGGTTGACGGCCCGCTTCGGTGGTGACCCAGCCGGCCAGCAGCGTGATGAAGCCGCTCGGCCCCATCGCGACGCACAGCCGCTGGAACCACTTCGCTTCGAACAGGCGCCCGCGCCGGCGCAACACCCAGGCCGCGATCGACATCGCGATCATCAGCACGCCGAGGCCGGCCATGATGCGGAAGCTCCAGAACACGACGGTCGAATCCGGCCGGTCCTGCGGCGGAAATTCCTTCAGACCGCGGATTTCGCCGTCCCAGCTATGCGTGAGGATCAGGCTGCCGAGGTGCGGCACCGACACCGCGTAGCGCGTGGTCTCCGCCTTCATGTCGGGGATGCCGAACAGGTTCAGCGCGGTGCCGCCTTTTTCGGTATCCCACAAGCCTTCGATCGCCGCGATCTTCGCCGGCTGATACTTGCGCGTATTGAGGCCGTGCTGATCGCCGACGAACGCCTGGATCGGCGTGAGGATCAACAGCAGCCACAGCGCCATCGAGAACATCTTCTTGACGGCGGGATCGCGCCGGCCGCGCAGCAGATGCCACGCGCCGACCGCCGCGACCACCAGCCCCGCGACGATGAACGCCGCGAGCGCCATATGCGCGAGCCGGTAGGGGAACGACGGATTGAAGATGATCTTGAACCAGTCGAGCGGCACGACATGACCGTCGACGACCTCGAAGCCCTGCGGCGTCTGCATCCAGCTATTGGACGCGAGAATCCAGAAGGTCGAGATCAGCGTGCCGATCGCGACCATCAGCGTTGCGCCGAAGTGCGCCCGCGGACTCACGCGCTGCCAGCCGAACAGCATGATGCCGAGGAAGCCCGCTTCGAGAAAGAATGCGGTCATCACCTCGTACATCAGCAGCGGACCGGTGATCGGCCCGGCGAAACTCGAGAAGCCCGACCAGTTGGTGCCGAACTGATAGCTCATCACGACGCCGGAGACGACGCCCATGCCGAAGGCCACCGCGAAGATCTTCGACCAGAACAGACAAAGATCTTTGTAGTAGGCCTTGCCGGTTTTCAGCCAACGCCATTCGAGAACGGCGATGAAACTGGCGAGACCGATGCTGAGCGCGGGGAAAACGATGTGAAAAGAAACGGTGAACGCGAACTGAATGCGCGCGAGATCGAATGCCGATAGTGCGGAGTTCATGATCCTGTTGTGCGTGATGGCCGCGTGAGCAGACTTACGCGCGTCGACCGATGTCGGTGCGCACTGCGCTGGGCAGATGGCGCAAGAGTAGGGGATCGAAACAAAAAGTGTTGCGATGCGATGTGCGTCAAAAAACCGCCTTGTTTTATGCGAAATACGCTTATCGATGAGGCAAGCCGTTGTTGAATATCAAGTTTCTTTTGGCGGTTGATACGTGGCCGTGTGTGCCTCGTCGCGTGAGCTGCGTCAATCGACCGCGCTGCAGCAATGCGTTTCGCGCAGCCTTGCGCGGCAAGGTCGCAGGCGGTGTCTGTCGCCAGCCGACAATCGATCCATCCAAACCGACTTCGTCGGTGGGCGTGCTGGTCAGGCGATTTTTTTACTTCTACGATGCACGCTGCCGCGTGGCCGTTTCAGCTTTTTCTCTTCAGTATTCGTTGCGCATTATCCGTTCGCCATTCGTTTGGCGTTGATGTTATTTCGCGGCGGAATTTCTCAATAGTCATGACTCATAGCCGCATTCGCACGGCGTTCTGTCATGCGTCGCGCGCATGCTTCGTGAGCAGCTTGCGCTTCATCCACCTGCCGGCGACGGCAGACTTCATCGACAAGGAGTCAGCAGATGAGCACGATCAGGACGAAAGACGGTACCTCGATTTTCTACAAGGACTGGGGCCATGGCCGCCCGGTCGTGTTTTCGCACGGCTGGCCGCTGACCGCCGATGCGTGGGATGCGCAGATGCTGTTTCTCGGCAGCAAGGGCTTTCGCGTGATCGCGCACGACCGGCGCGGTCACGGCCGCTCGGAGCAGCCGTGGGACGGCAACGAGATGGACACCTACGCCGACGATCTCGCCGCGCTGATCGAACATCTCGATCTGCAGGACGCGACGCTGGTCGGCCATTCGACAGGCGGTGGCGAAGTTGCGCATTACATCGGCCGGCATGGCACGGGGCGCGTCGCGAAGGCTGTGCTGATCGGCGCGGTGCCGCCGCTGATGCTGAAGACCGCCGATAATCCGCTCGGCCTGCCGATCGACGTGTTCGACGGCATCCGCAAGGGCGTCGCGGACGATCGCTCGCAGTTCTTCAAGGATCTGGCCGTGCCGTTCTACGGCTACAACCGGGAGGGCGCGAAGGTGTCGCAGGGCGTGATCGATTCATTCTGGCGCCAGGGCATGGCCGGTTCGATCAAGGGGCTATATGACTGCATCGAGCAGTTCTCCGAAGTCGACTACACCGAAGATCTGAAGAAGATCGACGTGCCGACCCTGGTGCTGCACGGCGACGACGACCAGATCGTGCCGATCGACGCAGCCGGCCGACGCACCGCGGAGATCGTCAAGAACGCAACGCTGAAGGTTTATCCGGGCGGCCAGCACGGCATGTGCACGGTGGAGGCCGACAAGGTCAATGCCGATCTGCTCGAATTCATCGGCGCCTGAGCGAACGTAACGATGTGATCTGTTGAGGGCGCGGGCGGCATACGGACTCCGCTCGCGTCGGACGCCACGCGCCCGCTGGCGTCGGGTAAATCCACTCCTGGAACAAAAATTCACTTAGGTTATACGATGTCGCACGAATGCGATGTTCCTATGCCTTTGTTTTTTAAAGAGGTACGAAACTGCCGCGCAATAATTTAAGGGTAAATGCGGAGTTGAAATCCGCTTGTGCATCGTTGATAGTACGTTATCGTACAACTTGAGTGTGTTATGCGACGCGCGCAGCGCGATTCGCCGGCCGCTCAGATCCTCTGTCTGTTCTCTGAAGACCTCGCGCGCGGCGCAGTAAAAGGAACCCCTATGAAGAAGATTGCCCTGAGTGGCGCCGGCGGTCAGCTCGGCTCCGTGGTACGTGCTGAATTCGTCGCGCGTGGCGTGCCGTTGCGCTCGGCCGCGGGCTCCAAAGTCCTGACGCCGCTCGTCGACGGCGAAGACGTGATGAACGGCGACCTGCGCGATCCGGCGGTGGTCGACCGTCTGCTGAACGGCGTGGACGTGCTGATCCATTTCGCCGGCACGAGCGTCGAGCGTCCGCTGCCCGAGATCATCGAGAACAACCTGCGCG
The DNA here is from genome assembly GCF_902833905.1 of Paraburkholderia tuberum STM678. Classification (GTDB taxonomy): domain Bacteria; phylum Pseudomonadota; class Gammaproteobacteria; order Burkholderiales; family Burkholderiaceae; genus Paraburkholderia; species Paraburkholderia tuberum. Next base: position 74,592 of record NZ_CADFGP010000009.1, read on the forward strand.
GCCTCGTCGAAGTCTACGAAGGCGCGCGCCGCAACGGCGTGAAGCGCATCGTGTTCGCGAGCTCGAACCACGCGATCGGCATGTATCCGGTTACCGAGCATCTGAGCCTCGACTGCGAACTGCGCCCGGACGGCTTCTACGGCCTGTCGAAGGTGTGGGGCGAAGCGCTCGCGCGCATGTACTGGGACAAGCACGGCATCGAAAGCGTGTGCGTGCGGATCGGCAGCTGCCTCGAGCGTCCGACCGAGCAGCGCCATCTGAGCACCTGGTTCGGCCACAAGGACCTGATGCATTTCCTCGAGCGCTGCATCGAAGCGGAAGACGTCGGCTTCCTGACCATCTGGGGCGTGTCGGCCAATACGCGCAGCTGGTGGGACAACAGCGGCGCCGCGCGTCTTGGCTACGAGCCGAAGCAGAACGCCGAGGACTACGCGCAAGACATCCTGTCGCGCCCGAATCCGCTCGATGAGCTGTGCCAGCGCTACCAGGGCGGTAGCTTCGTCGGCATCGACCATTCGCGCAAGGCTTGAGTCCCGTTCGGCTTGACGGGCAATGCATCACGAGGAGTAGCAGCAATGAAGATCAAGGGTATTCGCTGGTGGATGGTCGCGCTGGTCGCGGCCGGCCTGATCATCAACTATCTGGCGCGTAACACGTTGTCGGTTGCGGCTCCGACGATGATGAAGGAGCTGAACATCACGACCGAGCAGTATTCGCACGTGGTCGTGGCGTGGCAGCTCTGCTATGCGTTCATGCAGCCGGTCGCCGGTTTCGTGCTCGACACGATCGGCACCAAGGTCGGCTTCGCGGTGTTCGCGCTGGCGTGGTCGGTGGCTTGCGCGGCGGCGGCATGGGCGACGGGCTGGCGCAGCCTCGCAGTGTTCCGCGGTATCCTGGGTCTCGCCGAATCGGCCGGGATTCCGGCTGGCGTGAAGGCGACCAGCGAGTGGTTCCCGGCGAAAGAGCGTTCGGTTGCGATCGGCTGGTTCAACATTGGCTCGTCGATTGGCGCGGTGCTTGCGCCGCCGCTCGTCGTGTGGGCACTGTTTCACGGCCGCTGGCAACTCGCGTTCGTGATCGTCGGCGTGGCGGGTATCGTATGGAGCGTGCTGTGGATGACCATCTACAAGCATCCGCGCAACCAGAAGCTGCTGGCCAACGCGGAGCGCGAGTACATTCTGAGCGGCCAGGAAGCGAAGCATCACGATGACATCAACGCGCCGAAGCGCAACTGGCGCGCGATGCTGGCGAGCCGCGATTTCTGGGCGATCGGTATTCCGCGAATTCTGTCCGAGCCGGCCTGGCAAACGTTCAACGCGTGGATTCCGTTGTACATGATGACCGAGCGTCACATGAACCTGAAGGAAGTCGCGATGTTCGCGTGGATGCCGTTCCTCGCCGCCGACATCGGCTGCGTGCTCGGCGGTTATCTGAGCCCGCTGTTCCACAAGTACGCGAAGGTGTCGCTGTTCACGTCGCGCAAGATGGTGTTCGTGGTCGGTGCGCTGTTCATGATCGGGCCGGCGTGTGTCGGTCTCGTCGAGAGCCCGTACATGGCGGTGGCGCTGCTGTGCGTCGGCGGCTTCGCGCACCAGACGTTGTCGGGCGCACTGTACGCGATCACCTCGGACATGTTCGGCAAGCACGAGGTCGCGACCGCGACGGGCATGGGCGGCATGGCTGGATATCTGGGCGCCGCGGCGTTCACCGCGCTGTTCGGTGTGCTCGTCACGCAGATCGGCTATAGCCCGCTGTTCGTCGTGCTGGCGGTGTTCGATCTGATCGCCGCGGTCGTGGTCTGCCTGATGGCCAGGAGTTCGGAAAAGATGCCGGAGCCGAAGTGGGCGTCGGCCGGTGCGGTGACGGCGAAGTAATGTGAAGTGCGGTTGGCTTTAGTGGGCCGATGTGGTGAAAGAAGCGGCGCCCATGAGTGGGCGCCGTTTTTTTATTTGCGGGTTTGAGGCGGTCGACTGGATGCTGGTGTTGTGGCGCGAGCATCGCGACAAACTACTCGCTGAGAAGCCTCTTTAATTCGTCAAGAAATGAAGCCGTCGTGTAGCCCATAATTCCGGACCAAAATCCTGCCCATTGTTGTAGTTGCTTGCATTCGAAACGGGTCGTGTTTGCAATCGGCGTGTTCTCCTGGCAGGCTCGGATCGACAGCCCTTCTTGTCCGCTCTTTGACCCAGTTAGCTCGCGGAGACTGAGATCAGCGTTGCTTTGACCTTTTCCCAATCCCTAGCAACGGGCTCCATCGTCCATTGTCGCCATCTGCGCCGCAAGATGACCGGCAGGCGCGGGCGGTTGGATTGTTTCTCAAGGTGACTCAGGACGATGTCCCGCACCGCCTCAGGGCTCCACCCGCTCCATTCGCCGGCCACGAGGAAATTTGGCAGGAACGCCGGCGCCACCTCGTCGCGCAGGATGTCTTCCAACTCCTGCAGCCCAAAACCTGAACACCGCAGTCTTTCCGCGACGTACCGGCAGGCAATCTCATCGAATTCCGCATCAAGGAAGAGTTCGGAGAGCGCAACCCACACCGGAAGGCGGCGTTCGACTTCATCGGGCTTCAACATGGGCGTCTGCAGTGAACGTGCTTGAGCATCGAATTGCTAATGTGCTTGAGTGACTGCCAGCTTATCGGCGCATCGTCGTCTGATAGACAGTACCGAATACGATGTCACTGCCGAAGGCGAAAAGTATGCCCCCGATGAGCGCCACCGCGCCCACGCAGACAGGTGCCGTTGCTGTACACACGCCGGTGGCAACCGCACCGGTACTGACGGCCCATCCACCCCATGCACCGGCTGCTGCTATTGTGCCTTGGCGGGCAATCTCGCGCGGCTTGTTCTCTGCCTTGTAGACTTCATAGACCCCGACGGCGACGGACACCAGAAGGAGGCGGCGACCCACCGTGCCAAGCTTTCGGGCGAGCGTACTGGCCGAAGTCCGGTCGGTGCCGGCACTTTGGACGATGCGCAGCCAGACAGCAGATTGCTCGGTCTCGGATAAGGCTGAAACCGGACGTTTGAAGAGTGCCTGCGCGTTCTTTTCGGCCAAACTGGCCAGCGAGGGGCTGGTCCTCTTGAGGTTCGTCACATATGCCCTGATCGTCGGACTCGTGCGCATACGAGTCAATTCGAGGATTTGCTGACGCATGGCATGAGCTTGTTCTGCCGCTTCGGCAACACTGAGGCCCCCGCTTCTGACCCGCTGCTGGAAATTGCCACTCATGGCTTGAATATCACGCAGGTATTGCGCTCGAACACGTTCGTCTCTGATGCATGTGGCGGCAAATTGGCTGGCGGTTCCCTGTAGCGCCGCCAGGGCTTCGTCAAGGGGCTGTGGTTGTGTTGAAATCATCGTTGTCTCCCACAAGAACCCCGCCAAAATAACGTCGACCACAGGGACAGGAAATGGGCGATGGATGATTCTTGTGTCCAATTGATCCGATGAGGTGCGAGTTTTTGACTGCATATCGCTCGTGGTCATGCGCTAGCCACTGGCTAACGCACGGCAGCAGACGGCAATCCGAGGAGACACGGGGCCGGGAGTCCATCGCTAAACACGATAAAGGGGTCGCGTTAGGCGGCGAAAGGCTCTACGGCCCGGAAGAGGGAGAAGGGGGAGAAGGCATCACGCGCAAACTACGTACGATGCCCAAGAATGCAAAGTGCAATCGAGCCGGCCATCAGTCACTTGAAGACCGACGGACAACCCGATCGCAACTATTTCGAACCTACGTCAAATCACGCGCTCTTCTGACCGATCTCGTGATTCGCGAGCACTTCGAGCGCGCGCACCATCGCCGAGTGGTCCCACGCCTTGCCGCCGTGCGCGACGCACGCGTTGAACAGCGCCTGGCAGGTGGCGGTGTTCGGCAGCGACACGCCGAGCGCCTGCGCGGTCGACAGCGCGAGGTTCAGGTCCTTCTGGTGCAGTTCGATGCGGAAGCCCGGATCGAACGTGCGCCTGGTCATGCGCTCGCCGTGCACTTCGAGAATGCGCGACGATGCGAAGCCGCCCATCAGCGCCTCGCGCACGCGCGCCGCATCGACACCCGCCTTCGACGCGAGCAGCAGCGCTTCGCCGACCGCCTCGATGGTCGCCGCGACGATCACCTGGTTGGCGACCTTGCACACCTGGCCCGCGCCGACCGAGCCGATCAGCGTGACGTTCTTGCCCATCATGTCGAACAGGGGCTTCACGCTGTCGAACGTGGCCTGTTCGCCCCCGACCATGATGGTCAGCGAGCCGGCCTTCGCGCCGACTTCGCCACCGGACACCGGCGCGTCGAGATAATCGGCACCGGATTCGCGCACGCGCGCCGCGAAATCGCGGGTCGCCATCGGCGAGATCGAGCTCATGTCGACGACCGTCTGGCCGGCGCGCAGCGCGCTCGCGAGGCCGTTCTCGCCGAACAGCACGCGTTCGACGTCCGGCGTGTCAGGCACCATGATGAAGATCACGTCCGCGTTGGCGGCGACCGCGGCGGGGTTGTCGCATGCGAGGGCGCCGGCCTGCGTGAGCTCGGCGGGCACGCCGCTACGCGTAAAGGCGGCGAGCGACACGCCGTTTTTCAGAAGGTTGGCGGCCATGGGCTTGCCCATGATGCCGAGTCCGATAAAGCCTGCTTTTTGCATGGAATGCTCCGAAGATGTCGTGGCGGCCGCGTTCAAGCCTCGCCCGCCGGTTTCTGCATGAAGTGTTTCTGTGCCGCCTGCGCGGCGCCCTTGAGCAACCCGAGATCCGCGCAGACCGCGACGACGCGCGCGCCCATCGACAGATACCGTTCCGCGTCGGCCTGCAGCGGCGCGAGAATGCCGCTCGACTTGCCGGCCGCCTGCGCGCACGCGAACACATGCGCGATCGCCTGCTGCACGTCCGGATGGCTCGCATTGCCGAGGTGGCCATACGACGCCGCGAGGTCGGACGGACCGATGAAGACCGCGTCGATGCCGTCCACCGCGAGGATGCCGTCGATATTCTGGACCGCCTTGCGGCTTTCGATCTGCGCGATCACGCAGACGTTGTCGTTGGCGATCGCGAAGTAGTCGGACACGGTGCCGTAGCGATTGCCGCGATGGCCGACCGATACGCCGCGAATGCCCTGCGGCGGATAGCGTGTCGACGCGACCGCGCGGGCGGCGTCGTCGGCGCTGTCGACGAAGGGCACGAGGAAGTTCGAGAAGCCGCTGTCGAGAAAACGTTTGATCACGACGCTGTCGTTGGCCGGTGGTCGGACGACCGGTGCGCTGCCGCTGTCCTTGAGCGCCATCAACTGCGGGATCAGCGTGAGCACGTCGTTGGGCGCGTGTTCGGCGTCCAGCAGCATCCAGTCGAAGCCGACCGTGCCCAGCAGTTCAGTGGCGATCGGGCTGGCGAGCGACGCCCAGCAGCCGATCTGGGTTTTTCCCTCGCGCACCGCGCGCCGGAAGCGGTTGGGCAAGGATTCGTAAGGCGTGACGGCGGGCATGCGGTGTCTCCTCGAACTGCGATGGATCGGGAAAAGCTGCGACAATGCTAAACCGCGAAATGCGAGTTATAAGTCGTCGTATGACTGGCTACAGATTAGCACCGCACGGCCCGGTTGTAATGGGCGAGTATACCCGTATGCGCCTGTCAGACAAGCGTTTCGGGTTGCATAGGGACCCCGCGATGTTGTAGGATGACCTATATCTTTAGCCTTCATTAAAGGAAAGTCAAAAATGCCTATTACCGGCGAAATGCTGATCGGTCGCAAAGCCGTGCGCGGCGAAGAAAAACCGCTGCGCGCGTTCAATCCTGCCACGGGTTCCGAGATTGCCGAGCCGGTGTTCGGCAGCGGCACCGTCGAGAACGTCGAGCAGGCCTGCGCGCTCGCGCAACAGGCGTTCGACGCCTACCGTCAACTGCCGCTCGCAGTGCGCGCCGAGTTCCTGGACCGTATCGCTGACGGCATCACCGCGCTCGGCGACGAGCTGATCGAGCGCGCGCAGGCTGAATCGGGACTGCCGAAGGCGCGTCTGGAAGGCGAGCGCGGCCGCACCACCGGCCAGTTGAAGCTGTTCGCGCAGACCGTGCGCGCGGGCCAGTGGCTCAACGCTACGCTCGATTCGCCGCTGCCGGAGCGCAAGCCGCTGCCGCGCTCGGATCTGCGCATGCAGAAGATCGCGCTCGGTCCGGTCGCGGTGTTCGGCGCGAGCAACTTCCCGCTCGCGTTCTCGGTAGCGGGTGGCGACACCGCCGCGGCGCTGGCTGCTGGCTGCCCGGTCGTCGTGAAGGCGCATCGCGCTCACCTCGGCACGTCGGAGCTGGTCGGTCGCGTGATCCAGCGCGTCGCGCAGGAAATGGATCTGCCCGAAGGCGTGTTCTCGATGATCGTCGGCGCGGGTAACTCGGTCGGCGAGGCACTGGTTGCGCACCCGGCCATCAAGGCGGTCGGCTTCACCGGTTCGCGCGCGGGCGGCACTTCGCTGATGCGCGTCGCGGCGGCACGTCCGGAGCCGATCCCGGTGTACGCGGAAATGAGCAGCATCAACCCGGTGTTCCTGCTGCCCAGCGCTCTTGCGGCACGCGGCGACGGCATCGCGCGCGGTTTCGTCGACTCGCTCGTGCTCGGCGCGGGCCAGTTCTGCACCAATCCGGGCCTCGCCATCGCGATCGACAGCGACGCGCTGAAGGGCTTCGTCGCGACGGCATCGGAAGCGCTCGCGGCGAAGCCGGCGCAGACCATGCTGACCTCGGGCATTCACGCCGCGTATGAGGACGGCGAAGGCAAGCTGGCCGCGACGAAGGGCGTCGAAGTCGTGGCACGCGGCGTCGCCGCGACCGGCCCGACCCAGGCTTGCGCGGCGCTGTTCGTGACCGACGCGCAGACGTTCCTCGCGAACCCGGCGCTCGAAGACGAAGTATTCGGCCCGGTGTCGACGATCATCCGCTGCAAGGACGAGCAGGAAATGCTGAAGGTCGCCGAACACTTCGCGGGCCAGCTGACCGCGACGCTGCAGATGGACAGCGCCGACGTGGCGGCTGCCAAGAAGCTGGTGCCGATTCTCGAGCGCAAGGCCGGCCGGATTCTGGTCAACGGCTTCCCGACCGGTGTCGAAGTGTGCCACGCGATGGTCCACGGCGGCCCGTTCCCGGCAACGTCGGATGGTCGAGCGACCTCGGTCGGCACCACGTCGATCGACCGCTTCCTACGCCCGGTTTGCTACCAGGACTTCCCGGCCGAGCTGCTGCCGGAAACGCTGGCTGACGGCAATCCGCTCGAACTGTGGCGTCGTCGCGATGGGGAACTCACGCGCGGTTAATCGCGTGACGCCGTCCTGAACGGATGCGCGCCCGGGCCGGCCGGGCGCGGATCGAAGTGAGGGGCGGACGCAATCGCAAGATAAAAAAATGGCCGGGAGATTCCCGGCCATTTTTTTCGCCCGCGAGCTTCGTGAGAATCAGCTGTTCGCTTCGCTCACTTCATTCGCGCGACGCAGCCGCTCGCGGCTATTCGACAGATGCATGCGCATCGCCGCGCGTGCGCCTTCGGCGTCGTGCCGGCTGATCGCCTCGAGGATGCTTTCATGCTCGAGGTTCACGAGCGACAGATACGCATCAGGATCGGCGCGCGCGATGCCGGCCGAGTCGAGCCGGTTGCGCGGAATCAGCGCGCTGCCCATTTGCGACAGGATGTCGACGAAATAGCGGTTGCCGGTTGCGCGTGCGACCGAGATGTGGAACTGCAGGTCGGCCTGCACGCTGTCGAGCCCGTTGTGGCGCGTGGCCTCGATCGCGTCGAGCGCGGTGCGCATGCGCGCGAGGTCGTCCGGTTTCGCGCGTTGCGCGGCGAGACCGGCGCATTCGGTTTCGAGGCTGATGCGCAGCTCCAGAATGCACAGCACGTCGCGCAGCGTGGTGGCGGGCACCATGTCGATGCCGAGCTTTTCGCGTTGCGGCTCGAGCACGAAGCTGCCGATACCGTGCCGCGTCTCGATGACCTTGCCTGCCTGCAGGCGCGAGATCGCCTCGCGAATCACCGTGCGGCTCACGCTGAGTGTGCTCATCAGCTGCGATTCGGTGGGGAGTTTGTCGCCCGGCTTCAGCAAGTTGGCCGCGATCTGCTCGGTGACGTAGTTGACGACGAACTCGGCAAGATTGCGAGCGCGTCGTGGCGGTGCCGCGGATGCTAGTGGTGTAGCCATCGAAAACGCTCCTTGTTTGAAAGATCGCTGGGAATCGTGCATTTTTATTATATCGTTGTCTGACGACTGATTATAGAAGGCCGGATCGTTTCCGGCGCAAATGTCACGCATATCGGCGCAGGCCCGAAGTTCGGCGCCTCGGCGCGGATAGATCGCGCGAGGCGCCGGGTCGGTCGGCCGGAAGTACGATAACCGCGACGATAACCAAGCCTATAACGGGCTCACGCCGGGCGCAACTCGACCCGCCGGATGTCCTTGACGATCACCAGATAGCTGATCACGGTCAGCAGCGCGTTCGCGCCGACGAACACCAGCGCGCCATTGAACGAGCCCGTGCGCGCGACGAGATAACCGATCACGATCGGCGTCACGATGCCGGCGATGTTGCCGAACATGTTGAAGATCCCGCCGGACAAGCCGAGCGCTTCCTTCGGCGACGTATCGGCGACGACCGCCCAGCCGAGCGCGCCGATGCCCTTGCCGAAGAACGCGAGCGACATCAGCGCGACGACGACCCAGTCGGTCGACACGTAGTTGCAGCCGATGATGCACGTCGACAGCAGCATGCCGCCGACGATCGGCACCTTTCGCGCGACGGTCAGCGAACAGCCGCGGCGGATCATTCCGTCCGACAGCACGCCGCCGAGCACCCCGCCGAGAAAGCCGCAGATCGCCGGCAGCGAGGCCACGAGGCCCGCATGCAGGATCGTCATGCCGCGCGCCTGCACGAGGTAGATCGGAAACCACGTCAGGAAGAAGTAGGTCAGCACGTTGATGCAGTACTGCGCGAGATAGACGCCGAGCAGCATGCGGTTGCTGAGCAACTGACGCACGAGCGTCCAGCCGCCGGCTTTCGAAACATCGTCCGGGTGCGTCTTGCGCGCACCGCTGACGAGGCCGCCGCCTTGCTCGATGTACTCGAGCTCGGCGCGCGACACGCGCGGATGGTCGGCGGGATTCTTCATGACCTTCAGCCACGTCAGCGCGAGCAGCAGCCCGGCCACGCCCAGTACGACGTAGACCATTTCCCACCCGAACGCGTGCGTGAGCCACGCCATCAGCGGCGTGAACACGACCGCGGCGAAGTATTGCGCGGCGTTGAAGATCGCCGACGCGGTGCCGCGCTCGTTGGTCGGGAACCAGCTCGCGACGACCTTCGCGTTCGCCGGGAACGCCGGCGACTCGGCCGCGCCCATCACGAAGCGCAGCGCAAACAGGCCGGTAATCGCCGCACCGGCGCTGCCGAGCAGGCCGACCGAGCTCTGCAGCAGCGTGAATAGCGACCACGAGAAGATGCTCGCCGCGTACACGCGGCGCGCGCCGAAACGGTCGAGCAGCCAGCCGGCCGGCAGTTGCGACAGCACGTAAGCCCAGCTGAATGCGGAAAAGATATAGCCCATGCGGATCGCGTCGAGGCTGAACGCGGTGCGCATTGCGGAACCGGTGACGGACAGCGTCGCGCGGTCGGCGTAGTTGAGGGTGGTGATCACAAAGATCAGCAGCAGGATCCCGTAGCGGACCTTGGTGCGTGCCGCGCTAGCAGCGGCGTCGGTGGAACTGGCCGAGCGGCTCAAGTCCATGGGTCATCTCCTGTATTGTCGGGCGAGGTGTAGTCTGCACACCGGGCGGCCCGCAGACCACCTGCCTGTCGGGCAAACACACGAACGCCCGGCGACGTTGCTGTGCCGGGCGTTCGCCACGCGGCCGTCTAGGCGGCCCTCATCGATGAGGCTCGCGAGCTACTTCGCTCGAAGCCCTGACGCCGGTGCCTTACTGCGGTCCGAGCTTCTTGATCAGCGCGTCGAGCTGCTCCATTTCTTCCGGCGTCAGATCGGTCAGCGGTGCGCGCACCGGACCTGCGTCGTGGCCGACCAGCTTCGCGCCAGCCTTGACGATGCTGACCGCGTAGCCGGCACGGCGGTTGCGGATCTTCAGGTACGGCAGGAAGAATTCGTCGATCAGCTTGCCGACCGTCGCGTGGTCGTCAGCGGCGATCGCGCGATAGAAGTCCATCGCGGTCTTCGGAATGAAGTTGAATACCGCCGACGAGTACACCGGCACGCCCAGCGCCTTGTAGGCGGCAGCGTAGACTTCCGCGGTCGGCAGGCCGCCGAGGTACGAGAAGCGCTCGCCGAGGCGGCGGCGGATCGTCACCATGTTTTCGATCTCGCCCACGCCGTCCTTGAAGCCGATCAGGTTCGGGCAACGGTCTGCCAGACGTTCGAGCATGTCGGCGTTGAGCTTCGAGTTCGCGCGGTTGTAGATGATCATGCCCATGCCCGGAACAGCCTTGCAGACCTCTTCGGCGTGCTCGGCGATACCGTCCTGGCTTGCTTCGGTCAGGTAGTGCGGCATCAGCAGGATGCCGTGCGCGCCGAGGCGCTGCGCTTCCTTCGCGTAGGCGATCGCCACGCGGGTCGGGCCGCCGGCGCCGGCGAGGATCGGTACCTTGCCCTTGCAGACCTCGACCGCGGTCTTGACTACTTGCGTGTAGTCGTCTTGCGTCAGCGAGAAGAATTCGCCCGTGCCGCCGGCGACGAACAGCGCCGATGCGCCGTACGGAGCGAGCCATTCGAGACGCTCTGCGTAGGTGTCGGCGCGGAAGTCGCCTTTAGCGTCGAAGTCGGTGACGGGGAAGGACAGGAGGCCTTCCGAAACGATCTGCTTGAGTTCCTGCGGTGTCGTCATGATCAAAGTATCCAGGCGTCGAATTGGGTCGTTGTTGATTCCAACCAGTACAACGGACGTCGTACTAGTAGAAAATCTTTGGAAATCAGATTTCTTATACGTCATCGTACAACAACAAATCCGGTAACTCAACGGGGTTTTCACGGCATAATTCACGCTATAGGGTAAATACGGAACATCCAGGCGAAACTTCACGTTGTAGGATGACGTATGATTTCTGGCGAAGCAGGCCTATCACGCCTCAAGGATCGATCAATGGAACAAACTCCGCTCTACATCCGCGTTCATCCCAATGACAATGTCGCGATCGTCGTCAACGACGGCGGTCTGGGCGAGGGCGCGGTATTTGCCGATGGCCTCAGGCTGCGCGAGCGTGTGCCGCAGGGCCACAAGGTCGCGGTGGCCGATCTCGCCGAGGGCGACGAGGTCATCCGCTATAACGTCGTGATCGGTTATGCGCTGAAGCCGCTGCCGAAGGGCAGCTGGATCAACGAACACGTGATCCGCATGCCGAGCCCGCCGGGACTCGAAGACCTGCCGATCGCCACCACCAAAGCGCCGGACATGCCGCCGCTCGAAGGCTATACGTTCGAGGGCTACCGTAACTCGGACGGCTCGGTGGGCACGCGCAACATCCTCGCGATCACGACCACCGTGCAGTGCGTCGCCGACGTCGTGCAACACGCGGTCACGCGCATCAAGGCCGAGCTGCTGCCGAAATACCCGAATGTCGACGATGTCGTCAGCCTCGGTCACACCTACGGCTGCGGCGTCGCGATCGACGCGCCCGACGCGATGGTGCCGATCCGCACCGTGCGCAACATCGCGCTGAACCCGAACTTCGGCGGCGAAGTGATGATGGTGAGCCTCGGCTGCGAGAAGCTGCAGCCCGAGCGTCTGATGCCGCCGGGAACGATTCCGATCGCGGCGGCGGCGGTCGTCGACGACGTCGCGGACATCGGTGATGTCGCGCTAGACCAGAACGGCGACGTCGTGGTGTTGCAGGACGAATCGCACGTCGGCTTCCAGTCGATGATCACGTCGATCATGAGGATGGCCGAAGGGCATCTGAAGCGCCTGAACAACCGCCGTCGCGAAACCTGTCCGGCGTCGGATCTGGTGATCGGCGTGCAGTGCGGCGGTAGCGACGCGTTCTCGGGCCTGACCGCGAACCCGGCCGTCGGATTCGCAACGGACCTGCTGGTGCGCGCCGGCGCGACCGTGATGTTCTCGGAAGTCACCGAAGTGCGCGACGGCGTCGATCAACTGACCGCGCGCGCGGCCAATGCGGACGTCGCACAGGCGATCATCCGCGAGATGCAGTGGTACGACGATTACCTGAAGCGCGGCGGCGCGGACCGCAGCGCGAACACGACGCCCGGCAACAAAAAGGGCGGCCTCTCGAACATCGTCGAAAAGGCGATGGGCTCGATCATCAAGTCGGGCAACTCGGCGATCTCCGGCGTGCTGTCGCCGGGTGAGAAGGTCAATCAGAAGGGCCTGATCTACGCGGCCACGCCGGCCAGCGACTTCATCTGCGGCACGCTGCAGGTCGCCTCGGGCATCACGCTGCACGTGTTCACGACCGGCCGCGGCACGCCGTACAGCCTCGCCGAAGTACCGGTCATCAAGGTCGCGACGCGTTCGGACCTCGCGCGTCGCTGGCACGATCTGATGGACATCAACGCCGGCACGATCGCGACCGGCCAGTCCAGCATCGAGGAGGTGGGCTGGGAACTGTTCCGCCTGATGCTCGAAGTCGCGAGCGGCCGCAAGGAAACCTGCGCGGAGAAGCTCGGACTGCACAATGCGTTGACGCTGTTCAACCCGGCGCCGGTGACCTGAGCAGGCACCGTGCTCCGTCAATACTCAGGCGAGCGCCGGTCCAGCCGGCGCTCGCTTTTCCGTTCAGAAGACCCGATCGCAATCACAACATCCAAGAGACATGACCGATTTGAACGTTGACCGCTCCGCGGCAAAGAAACCCTTCCGCCGTCTGCTGCTCACGGGCGCCGCGGGCAACCTCGGCAAGCAACTGCGTCCCGCGCTCGCGCAATGGGCCGACATCGTGCGCGTGTCCGATATCGCTGCGCTCGGCGAAGTCGCCGCGCACGAGGAAGCGGCCGTCGTCAATCTCGCCGATGAAGCAGCCGTGCACGCGCTGCTCGAAGGCGTGGACGCGGTGGTGCATCTCGGCGGCATCTCCGTCGAAGCGCCGTTCGAAGACCTGCTCGAAGCGAACATCCGCGGCCTCTACAACGTGTACTCGTCGGCGCAAAAGCATGGCGTGAAGCGCATCATCTACGCGAGCTCGAATCACGCGGTGGGTTTCCATCCGGTGACGTCGGTTATCGATACCGAAGTGCCGCTGCGTCCGGACGGCATGTACGGCGTGACGAAGTGTTTCGGCGAATCGTTGTCGCGCTACTACTTCGACCGCTTCGGTCTCGAGACCGTGTGTTTGCGGATCGGCTCGTCGTTCGAGCAGCCGAAGACCGCGCGCATGCTCATCACGTATCTGAGCTACCGCGATTTCATCGAGCTCGTGCGCTGCTCGCTGTTCACGAACCGCGTCGGTCACGCGATCGTCTACGGCGTGTCGAATAACCGCATCTCGTGGGTCGACAACACGAACGCCGCGTTTCTCGGCTACCGTCCGCAAGACAGCTCGGCGCAGTTCGAACACCTGTTCCCACCGAGCGCCCCCGACACGCGCTTCGATGACCCGACCCAGCTGTACCAGGGCGGCCCGTTCGTGCTAGCCGGTCCGATGGAGCCGAAGCGGGAGCCTAAGCAATGAGCGCGAATCCGCAAGTGGAGCGCTTCGAAGCGGCCGGTCGGTTGCCCGCGGCCACCGGTGAAAGCCCGGTCTGGCGCGCGGCCGAGCAGGCGCTGTACTGGGTCGACATTCCGGCGAAAAAGATCGTGCGCGGTTCGCTCGCGACGGGCCAGCGCAGCGAATGGCTGCTGCCGGAGCAGGTTGCCTGCATCGCGTTCGATCACGCCGGCACCGTGCTCGCCGGCTGCGAGACCGGGTTGTTCGCGCTCACGCTCGCGGACGCGTCGAAAGCGGCGAGCGGCGAGCCGCTGACAGCGTCGCTGCGCAAGCTCGCGGCGCCTGAATTCCCGCACGGCGGAATGCGTTTCAACGACGGCCGCTGCGACCGGCAAGGGCGTTTCTGGGCCGGCACGATGGTGATGGACATGGCCGCGGCGATCCCGGGCGGCGCGCTGTACCGCTTCGACGAGAAGGGCGTGCTGTCAGCGCCGGTCGTCGCTTCGCTGATCACGCAGAACGGCCTGGGCTGGTCGCCGGACGGCACGACGATGTATCTGTCCGACTCGCATCCGCTGCGCCGGCTGATCTGGGCTTTCGACTACGACGTCGACAGCGGTGAGCCGCGCAACCGCCGCGTGTTCGCCGACCTGCATCACTATTCGGGCCGTCCGGACGGCGCGGCGGTCGATGCCGACGGCTGCTACTGGATCTGCGCGAACGACGCCGGTCTGCTGCTGCGGTTTACGCCGCAGGGCAAGCTTGACCGGCAGGTTCCGGTGCCGGCCATCAAGCCTGCCATGTGCGCGTTCGGCGGCCGCGATCTCGATACGCTGTTCGTCACCTCGATTCGTCCCGCCAACGGCGCGAGCGAGCACGACGGCCACGTGTTCGCGCTGCGGCCCGGCGTGAGCGGGCTGCCTGAACCAGAATTCGCAGGGCAACTGTAACGTTGCTTGCATGAAGCATGCGCCGGGACGAAGTTTTTCTCCCGGCGTTTTCATTTTTCAGGACCAATCGTGTGGCCCTTTATTTGTCACTCGTCGTACAACGTGTTGTGTGAAGACCACGCCGCCACGTATTTCTTCAGCAAAAATACCACAGCTCCGCAGACTGTACCGATTCCGTCCCCATCCAATGCCGGACGGCGCGGGACCTTGTGACATGCCACGCCGGTCATCCGTACCGGCGCTTTTCTTGATGCGGGTAAATACCGTCTGTACAAGATAAAACCCCTTTTATAGACTTCGTATGTTGTCGTACAACATATAAGCCCAAACAAATGGCTTTCTGTGTTGGTGTGACAGTGCAATTCGGTGGGTTTCAAGGCATTCGTGCCGCCGCGGTCGATGCGGCATGCATGTCCGAAGCCGGCCGGCGTGATTGAAGTAAGTAGTCGAGTTGTCGACTGGAGTGCTGGGTCAACTGTGCCGGGGAAGTCGCACAGCCAGTACGGCCAACGCCCGCACCTGCGAAGGCAGTGAGCGTGAAGCCGGAGACGCGTCAAAACCATGTCACATCCGCTGTTGCTGGGATGGTCTATTTTTCAAGGAATGTCACGATGAACAAGAAGTTTGCCTCTTCCCATGTTTCGATGATCGTCGCGGCCGCGGCGTTGGCGTTCAGCACGATGTCGGCTGAAGCGCGCGTGTTCCGCGTCGCCGATGTGCACGGCGACACCTTCCCGACCAACATGGCCGTGAAGTACATGGGCGAGGAGATCAGCAAGGCGACCGGCGGCAAGGACTCCGTGAAGGTGTTCGGCAACAGCGCGCTCGGTTCGGAAAACGACACGATCGACCAGGTCCGTATCGGCGCGCTCGACATGGCCCGTGCCAACGGTGCTGCGTTCAACGAAATCGTGCCGGAATCGATGATCCCGTCGCTGCCGTTCCTGTTCCGCGACGTCGACCATTTCCGCAAGGTCATGTACGGTCCGGAAGGCCAGAAGATCCTCGACGCCTTCACCGCGAAGGGCATGATCGCACTGACGTTCTACGAGAGTGGCGCACGCTCGATGTACGCGAAGAAGGCGATCAAATCGCCGGCTGACATGAAGGGGCTGAAGGTCCGCGTGCAGCCGTCCGACCTGATGGTCGACGAAATCAAGGCAATGGGCGGCACGCCGACCCCGATGCCGTTCTCGGAGGTCTATACGGGCCTGAAGACCGGCCTCGTCGACGGCGCCGAAAACAACCTGCCGTCGTACGAAGAAACCAAGCACTTCGAAGTCGCTCAGATCTACTCGGAAACCCAGCATTCGATGACGCCGGAAGTGCTGGTGTTCTCGAAGAAGGTGTGGGACACGCTGTCGCCGCAAGAGCAGCAGATCATCAAGAAGGCCGCGGCCGACTCGGTGCCTTACTACGAGAAGCTGTGGACCGCGCGCGAAGCCGACGCACAGAAGGCCGTCACGAAGGGTGGCGCAACGGTCATCGCGGCTTCGCAGATCGACCGCGCGGCTTTCGTGAAGGTGATGCAGCCTGTGTGGGCGAAGTACGAAAAGACCCCGCAAATGAAGCAGATCGTCGACGAGATCGAAGCAATCAAGTAAGTCACGCGTCCCGGACGCAATCAGCAATAGCAACGCTTGTCGCAACAGCGGCGTGAATGGTCCCGCGAGGAAACTCGCGAGACCTTCCGCCGCGCGATTTCGCGCGCGCGTGCGGATCGTGTCGCATCGGGACGGCTGAATCTCAAGCATAGGTCGGTCGTAAGCAAGGACAGGGTCATGAGTTTCCTGAAACGCCCAAATGATTTTCTTTTTCGCGTGCTGCTGGTCGTGGCGTCGCTTAGCCTCGCCGTGCTTTGCCTGCTCGTGATTTATAGCGTGGTGATGCGCTACGTGTTTAGCGACGCGCCCGATTTCGTTGAGCCCATCGCATTGCTGCTGGTGATCCTGATCGCGATGTTCGGCGCCGCGCTGAAGGTTCGCGAGGGCGGTCACATCGGACTCGACTCGCTCGTCAAGAAATTGCCCGAGAAAGGCCAGGTGATCGCGAAAGGGATTCAGCACCTGTGTCTGGTCGCTTTCGCGGTGGCGGTTTTCGTCGGTTGCCTCGAGATGGCGCAAACCACGATGGGCGACCGCATCCCGATCATCGGCGTGCCGGAAGGCGTGCGCTACTGCATCCCGATCTTCGCGAGTGTGTGCATCGCGTTGTTCTCGATCGAGCATCTGCTCGAGCTCTTCGCGGGGAAACGGGAAGAGCCGGCGCTCGAACTCTCCGCCACGGAATAAAAGTAGAACCATCATGGAACTTGCCCTTCTTACCGCCAGTTTTCTCATCTTCCTCTTCCTCGGGGTTCCGGTTTCATTCGCGTTGGGCCTGTCCTGCGTTCTGACGTACCTGTTCGAAGGCTTGCCGACCGCGACCGCGATGCAGTCGATGATCTCGGGCATGAACGGTTTCTCGTTCCTCGCGGTCCCGTTCTTCATCTTCTCCGGCGAGCTGATGCTCCACGGCGGCATCGCTGACCGGATCCTGCGTTTCGCGCAGGCCACGGTCGGCCATTTCCGTGGTGGCCTCGGCATGGCCAACGTGGTCGCCTGTACGCTGTTCGGCGGCGTGTCGGGCTCGCCGACCGCGGATACGTCGGCCATGGGCGGCGTCGTGATCCCGCTGATGAAGCGCGAAGGTTATAGCGCCGCATACGCGGTCAACGTGACCACGCACTCGTCGCTCGCCGGCGCGCTGATGCCGACGTCGACCAACATGATCATCTACGCGTTCGCCGCGCAAGGCGTGAGCGGCGTGCTGAACGGCAAGCAGATGAGCGGCGTGTCGATCGGCGATCTGCTGTTCTCGGGTCTATTGCCGGTGCTGTGGGTGATGGGCCTCGTGCTGATCGCCGCTTACTGGCAGGCCGTCAAGTTCGGCTATCCGCGCCGTCCCGACGGTTCGACCGAACTGCAGCGTTTCCCGGGCTGGATGGCGGTGCTGCGCACGTTCGTCGGCGCGGTGCCGGGTCTGATGGTCATCGCGATCATTCTGTTCTGCGTGGCGCGCGGTATCGCCACCGCGACGGAGGCGGCCGCAATCGCCGTGGGTTATTCGCTGATATTGACCATCGTCGTGTATCGCTCGCTGTCGATGAAGAAGCTCGGCCATGCGCTCGGCAAGGCCGCGAAAACGACCGGCGTGGTGCTGCTGCTGATCGGTGTGTCGAACATGCTGCGCTACCAGATGGCCTATCTGGAGATCCCGGAGGCGATCGAGCGCATGCTCGACGGCGCGACCTCGCTGCCGTGGCTGATGTTGTTGTACATCAACGTGATTCAGGTGTTCCTCGGTACGTTCGTCGACATGGCGGCGCACATCCTGATCACAACCCCGCTGTTCCTGCCGATGGCCATGCACAACGGGGTGGGCCCGGTTCAGTTCGGCATCATGATTCTGCTGAACTGCGCATTGGGTCTCGTGCATCCGCCGATTGGCTCGGTGCAGTTCATTGGTTGCGCAATTGGCAATGTGTCGATAGGGGAAACTACTAAGGTGGCTTGGCCGTATTACCTCGCTATCTTCTCGGCCATCAATATTGTCACCTATGTCCCGTGGTTCTCGACCTGGTTGCCGAGCATCATCAACGGCCATCCGGTGTTCTGATCCAAATAAAACGTCTTACCCACACTCAGCGGCGCTCGCATAGGCCGCATTAGAAAGTTTTTAACAGAGGAGTAAAAATGAAAAAGACTCTCTTAGCTTCGGCCTTGGGGTTGGTCGCCCTGGGCGCACATGCGCAAAGCAGCGTGACGCTTTACGGTATCGTCGATACGGGCCTGGGTTGGCAGAACAGCTCGGCGTCGCTGACCACGGCGGCGAAACCGCAGACCGTCGCTGGCAACTCGCAAGTCAAGATGATCAACGGCATCTGGGCAGGCAGCCGTTTCGGTTTGAAGGGCTCGGAAGATCTGGGTGGCGGCACGAAGACGATTTTCCAGTTGGAAGAAGGCTTTAACAGCGCAACTGGCGCGCAAAGTGTGTCGGGTCTGGCATTCAACCGCCAGGCATGGGTCGGTCTGACGAACGCTCAGTTCGGTACGGTCACGGCAGGCCGCGGGTACACCTCGTACTACACGCTGCTCTCGCCGTATAGCCCGACCACGTGGCTGACCGGTGCATACGGTGCGCATCCGGGTGATATCGACTCGCTGGATACGACGTTCCGGGTGAACAACCAACTGGTTTATACGTCGCCGAGCTTTGCCGGTCTGACGGTTAGCGGTTCGTACGCACTGGGCGGCAACGCGGGCAGCTTCGCAGCCGGCCAAACCTGGAGCGTTGCGGCACAGTACCTGAACGGCCCGATCGGTCTCGCGGCAGGTATCCAGCGCATTGACAACGCGGCGACCGTTGGCACCCCCGCGTGGAATTCCACGGCGTCGAACAACGGCGCTCAGCCGTCCGTCTCGGCAATCAACAACGGCTTCCAGACCGCAGCGAAGCAGCAGCGCATTGCGGTGACGGGTGGTTACGCGTTCAACTCGCAGTGGGACGTTTCGTTCGCATACTCGAACGTTCAATACGCTGCGGGCCAGGCTTCGCTGTTCCACGACACGCAGATCTGGAATACCGGTGGCGCAGTGCTGCACTGGAAGCCGATCTCGGTGCTGGACCTGGCCGCTGGCTATAGCTACACCCGTGCAACGTCGTCGAACGGCATTCAGAGCACGGCTAGCTACAGCCAGTTCAACCTGTCGCAGTACTACTCGCTGTCCAAGCGCACCGGCCTGTACGCACTCGAAGCGTATCAGCGCGCTAGCGGCCAGACGCTGTCGGGCAACGGCAAGTCCATCATCAACGCAGTGGCAAGCATCGGTGACGGCCAGAACGGTTCGCCGTCCTCGTCGCGCAGCCAGACCGCGGTTGGCGTGGGTATCATCCACAAGTTCTAAACAGTTACTGAATACGTGGCGGCGCGTTGTTTTGCCGCCACATCGACGCGTTTTTTTCGCGTCGTCAGTCTCGCAAAGCTGCGCACATTACGTGCGCAGCTTTTTTTTGGATGCTTCATTTTGATGCATCGCAGGCGCTGGTCTCGCCAGCGGTGCCAGATCTGGGTTGGGATTGCCTCGCGCGCGGGCTTTCGCGTTACGATGAGAGCCCGGCGCGCTTTCCTGCGCCGTTTGGCGAGGAGACGCCGATGCGTGAATTACGATGGGCTTCGGAAGAGGGCGACGGCATCGAACATCTGGTATTCGATGCGCGCGACGATGGCTTCGCCGTTGAAAGCGTCGTGGTCGGGCAGCGCTACGGCAAGGCGTACGGGCTGCATTACGCGGTGCGCTGCGACGCGCGCTGGCGCACGCGCTACGCGCGGCTGAAGGTCGTCGGCGGCGGCGAGCTGGAGCTGCATGGCGATGGCGACGGCCACTGGCACGACGGGCACGGCCTCGCGCTCAGCGCGATCGAAGGCTGTATCGACATCGATATCGCGGCGACGCCGTACACCAATACGTTGCCGATCCGTCGGCTGCAACTGGCGCAAGGCGAACGTCAACCGATCGAAGTCGCGTATATCTCGACGCCGGACTTGCAGGTCACGCGCGCCGAGCAGGCCTACACGTGCATCGAGTTGAATGGCGAGTACCGCTACGAAGGCATTTTTCGCGAGTTCACCGCCAATTTGCGCGTGGATAGCGATGGTCTCGTGATCGACTATCCGACCTTGTTCACGCGTTTGCCGCGCGTGCGTTAGGTTTTGCGTTCGGCGTCGCCCGCTGCGTTTGAATCGTCGTCGGGCCCAGTCGATGCGCCGCGGCCGAGCGGGCGTTGCATCAGCGTCGTGTCGAGCCAGCGGCCGTGCTTGTAGCCCACAGCCTTCAACGTGCCGGTCAGCTCGAAGCCGAGTTGCGCGTGCAACGACAGTGAGCCGCCGCTGCCGCCATCGGCGATCACCGCGATCATCTGACGCCACGGTCCGGTCTCGCAACGTTCGATCAGCGCCTGCAGCAGCACGCGTCCGATGCCGCGTCCGCGATACGCGTCGTTGACGTAGATCGAGTCTTCGATCGTGTTGCGATAGGCGGCGCGCGGGCGATACGGCGTCGCATAGCAATAGCCGGCCACGTCGCCGTCGATCTCCGCGACCATATATGGCAGTCCGTGGCTGCGCACGCTTGCGAGCCGCGCGCGCAGATCGTCGACGGACGGCGGGGTTTCTTCGAACGACGCTACACCGGTCAGCACGTGATGCGCGTAGATCGCCTGGATCGCGGGGAGGTCGGCTTCGCTGGCGTCGCGGATCAGCGGGGCGTCGAGCGGAGGGCGGGGTGAACTCATGCGGGGTCCTGTCGTGGCGGGCGCAGTTTGGCGGAAGTCTTCACTATGCCTGTCGCCGGGGCGGATTTGAAGCGGGTCAAAGATCGAATTGATCGAACTCGCTCTGCAGCTCGCGATTACGCGCCACGCGTTCGTCGATAGCCGGTCCACGCCGTTCGACGACCGCCGAGTTCAGCGAATCGACGTAGGAACCCGACATGCCGTCCGAATAGAACACGCGCGGGCGGATGTATTCGAGATAGCTGTAGAACGCGTTGCTGATGCCGCGCGTCGATTGGATGCCGAGGATGTAGACCGCATCGGCGTTCGCCATGCGCTCGGCGGCGCGCGCGAAGGCCGGCGAGCGCGCGAGTTCATACACGCGCCGGATCGCGCCGATCTCGAATTCGAGCGATTGGGCGAGCGCGGCGTCGCGCGGCGATGAGCCGTCAGCGACGCTCGGTTCATGAAGCTCACCGGTTTGCGCGCAGTCGCTCGGGCCACGGCGGAACGCGGCGCGGGGCGCCGGTTGTGCCAATCTGCGAAATGATGACAGATCGATCCACGGCTCGCGCAATTCGATCCTGAAAAAGTCTGTTCGCCGTGCGACGGTCGAGCCGCGTCAGGCCGGGCGCCGCACCGGCGCGGCGCGTGAAAAATGCCGTGCGCCAGCCACGCAGGCGACCACGATCACGGTGACGATGATCATCGATGGCGGTACCTGCTCGTGCAGCAGCACGCCGGCGAGCAGCAGCCCGAAAAACGGCTGCAGCAGCTGCAGTTGGCCGACCGCCGCGATGCCGCCGAGCGCGAGCCCGCGATACCAGAACACGAAGCCGATCAGCATGCTGAACAGCGACACGTACGCGAGTCCCCACAGCGCGGCGGCGCCGACACCGTCGAACGACACGGGCCGCGTCCACCATGCGAGCGGCAGCATCAACGGCAGCGACAGCACGAGCGCCCACGAAATCACCTGCCAGCCGCCGAGATGACGCGACAACCGCGCGCCTTCCGCGTAGCCCAGCCCGCACACGACGATCGCCGCGAGCATCAGCGCGTCGCCGAGCGGCGAGGCGTCGATGCCGTGACGCAGCGCGAACGCGGCCACCGCCGCGCTGCCGAGCGCCGAGAACAGCCAGAACGCCGGCTGCGGCCGCTCGCCGCCGCGCAACACGGCGAAGATCGCGGTGGCGAGCGGCAGCAGGCCGATGAACACGACCGCATGCGCGGCGCTCACATGACGCAGCGCGAGCGCGGTCAGCAAAGGAAAGCCGACCACGACGCCGAGCGCGACCACGACGAGCGGCAGCAGATCGCGCCGCTCCGGGCGCGTCTCGCGGAACACCAGCAACAGCAGCAGTCCAAGGATGCCCGCGATCGTCGCGCGCGCCACGGTCAGAAACACCGGATCGAGGCCCTGCACGGCAAGCCGCGTGGCCGGCAGCGAGCCGCTGAAAATCAGCACGCCCGCGAAACCGCTGAGCCAGCCGTTGGTGGTTTTGTCCATGGCAAACGTCCCTGCGCTGAAAGAGTCTCATGATGCGCGCCGCGGCCGTAAACGTTAAGCTACAGATCAGTACAGTTTGTCCAAACTGTACCGAACATGGGAGCAGTACAGATGGCGGAAAGCGAGAACAACGAGACGGTGCCGGGCACGCGTGTCGGCCTCGTGATGAACAATCTGCGGGAGCGTATCGCGAGCCGCTCGCTGATGCCGGGCGCCCGCGTGCCATCGATCCGCGCGATGACCGACACGCTCGGCGTGTCCAAGTCGACCGTGGTGGAAGGCTACGACCGTCTCGTTGCGGAAGGGGTGATCATCGCGCGGCGCGGCTCGGGCTTCTTCGTGTCGGGCCATGCGCCGCCGCTCGCGCTCGCCGATCTCGGGCCGCGGCTCGATCGCGAGGTCGATCCGCTGTGGCTCACGCGGCAGTCGCTGGAGACCGGCTCGAAAGCGCTGAAGCCCGGCTGCGGCTGGATGCCGGCTTCGTGGTTGCCGGAAGATGGCGTGCGGCGCGCGCTGCGCGCGGTTGCCCGTGATCCGCAATCGCTGCTCGCGGATTACGCGAGCCCGGCGGGCTTGCCCGCGCTGCGTCAGCAGCTTGCGTGGCGGCTTTCCGCGCACGGGGTCGATGCGCCGCCCGAGCAGATCCTGCTGACCGACGGCGGCACCCATGCGCTCGATCTCGTGTGCCGCTTCCTGCTCGAACCCGGCGACACGGTGCTGATCGACGATCCTTGCTATTTCAATTTTCAGGCGTTGTTGCGCGCGCATCGCGTGCGGATCGCGAGCGTGCCGTACACGCCGCAGGGACCGGATCTCGCGGCGTTCGAGCGCGTTCTGGTCGAGCAGCGTCCGCGGCTCTACGTGACGAACTCGGCGATCCACAATCCGACCGGCGCGACGCTCGCGCCGGCCGTCGCGCACCGGCTGCTGAAGCTCGCCGGCGAGCACGATCTGCTGATCGTCGAGGACGACATCTTCGCGGACTTCGAAGACGAAGCCGCGCCGCGCCTTGCCGCATTCGACGGCCTAGCGCGCGTCGTGTCGATCGGCAGCTTTTCGAAGACGCTGTCGGCGGCGGTGCGCTGCGGCTATATTGCGGCACGCGCCGAATGGGTCGAGCCGTTGATCGATCTGAAGCTCGCGACATCGTTCGGCAATGGTCAGCTCGCGGCGAGCGTCGTGCATCGGATGCTCGTCGACGGTACTTATCGGCGTCATCTCGAGGCGATGCGCGCGAAGCTGGCCGATGCGATGGGAGAGACGATCAGGCGTCTCGGCTATGCGGGCCTCGATATCTGGACACGGCCGCGCGCGGGCCTGTTCGTGTGGGCGCGCTTGCCCGGGGCGCTCGATGCCGCCGACATCGCCCGTCATGCGCTGACGGCGGGCGTCGTGTTCGCGCCGGGCAACGTGTTCAGCGCGTCGCAAGCGGCGGCGGGCTTTCTGCGTTTCAACGTGTCGCAATGCAATCGCCCGAAGGTGTACGAGGCATTGCAACGGGCGATGCAAGCGTGCACGGTGTCGGCCGGCGCGGGGCGCGAGCGGGTCTGAGACGAACTCAGGCGAAGCAGGCGTTCGCGGTCCCCGCTACAGCGTTATTTGCACAGCAGAAGCATCCGTTCTTCTTCCGAGCAAGGCGTGTGCGGTTTCGGCGCAGGTTGCGCGGCCGCCGCGCTCATCGCCGCGCTGCGGTTCGCGAGACACGCGCGCAGATGCTTCTCGACCGGAGTGTAGTACTTCCACCCACGAACGAGCGTCGGCAATTCGAGCTTCACCTGTTTCCATTTCGGATGGCCATGCTCCTGCAGATTGTCGAAGTTCGCGCACAACGAGTCGGCGAAATGATTCAGATTGCTGACTGTGTCGCGCAAGCCGTAATCGTAGGTGACCAGAAACGCTTTGACGGTCAGACCCGGCACGTCTTCCTTCAGCCAGCCTGGGTAGCTGCTTTGGTGGATCGTAGTCGGAAAGTAGGTCTGCTTCGCGCGGTTCGTCTCCGGCGCGTTGGGATCGACGGGCAACAGACGCAACTGTGACAGCAGGTCGGGTTTCATGTCGTTGAACAGCTTCGCCGGCTGCCCGACCACGATGATCGCGACATCGATCTTCTTCACGATCAGCGCGGCGAGCGCGTCCTCGTTGCTCAGATGCACGACGTTCTGCTCCGGAATCGGCTGGCCGAACATCAGGCGGTAGAGCGTCGTCGCCGACTGCGCGGTGCCGCTGCCTAGCAGGCCGACGCTGATGGTCTTGTCCTTGATGTCGGCGAGCGTTTTCAGCGGCGAATCCGCCCGTACGACGACGTTAATTTCCTCGTCGTAGAGCGGCATGATCAGTCGCAGCGGCCGGATCGTCGTGCCCGCATCGGGGTTGCCCGAGTTGGCCATGTCGATGAACGCCTGGTACACGTCGGACTGCACGAGCGCTAGCTTCACGCCGGGCTCGAAACGCATGCGCTGCACGTTTTCGGCCGAGCCTTTCGACGCCACCACTTCGAGGTCGATGCCAACCGGCTGGGCCACCCATTTCGACAGGTCATTGCCGATCTGGATATATGTGCCGCGCTCCGGCCCGGTGACGATCTTGTAGTGCGCCGGTTCCGCGCCGGCCAGCGAACATACGACCAGTACCACCAGGCCCAGCCAGCCCGCGAGAAGTCTCTTCAGCATGATCTTTCTACCTATCGGTCAGGTTGATCCCGCTTCACGCGTGGCGCGTGGAAGCACCAGTGATCCGGTTGCCCTGTCATGTTCAAACTGCTGCCAGGGTCGCTCCGTCTGTTTCCGCTCAGAGGACGCACGATAATGTGCGAATCGGCACAGACGGCGGCCATTTGATCTGGTATGCGAAGCAATGTTTTTGCGCGACGGCGCAGCAGTTTGCGTCTCCGGGACCCGGTTCGGACCGTTGCGTCGCGCGTGAGCGCTAGTTGCTCCGCGGCGTCGCGGTTCTCACGACGCCGACGTTCGTTGCAGTCACGACCGGTTCGCCGTGCGCTTGCATGCCGACGGGCAGCGGTGCCTGCGTTTGCGCTTGCGCGAGCGGCGCGCCCGGCGCGGCATCCGTCGTCGCCGCATGCGGCGGAGTCAGCGGCGTCCAGCCGGTCTCGCGAATGACGCGCTCGAGGATCACTTTCGCCGCGTCGTTGCCGCTGTCGATCGCGAGCGCCTCGTTCGCGTGCTGACGCGCGCACGGCCACGACTGCTGCGCGACGCAGGCCTGCGCGGCCTGTAGCGCAGTATCGCGACGCTGGACGAGCGGCCGCATCTGATCGGCCAGACCCTGCGCGTCGCTGTTTCCGGGTTGTAACGTTTGCGCGGCGGCGAGAGCGGCTTGGGCGGCGGACAGATCGTTCGCGCGGAACGCTGTCTTCGCGACCTGCAATGCTTGTCCGGCGTCGTGGAATTGCGGCGCGGGCCGCATGGGCGTCGCGGCCATCGGCGGCGCGGCAGGCGGCGCGGCTGGTGTCGCTGGAATGACAGGAGCCGCGGGCACGACGGGCGCGGGCTTCGCCGCCAGTGCGGTCACGGGCGGTGGCGCAGGCTTGGCCGCGGCCGGCGGGTGCATGGTCTGTGCTTGAGCAATCACCGGGGCGGACACAAGCGGCGCGATCATGCCGGTCGTTGTTCTGGCATCCGGCGTAATCTGCTCCACGCCTTGATCCTCCGATTCGCCGCCGTCGCTGAATAGCGTATAAGCGACATACGTCAGGCCGATTGCGACAACCGCGCCGATCACGTACAGCACGCGCCAAATCGTCTGCGCAGTGTTGGGCGGCGCATACATCGGATCTTCGTAAGGTGGGATAGTGGTGTCGGTCGACACGAGCGCCGTGTGCATGACCGGCCCGGTCTGCAACAGGGGTTCGGACGCCATCGCGGCAGCGGCGATGGCGGGCTCGTCCCGTCTGCCGAGTTCGTCGTCGAAACGGGGCAGGGGCTTGTGCGTGGCGCTCGCACGGCTGCCTGGAATACCGGTGCGGATGTGCGGATCGTCCTGGTCGAACGGATGCGCAGCGCCACAGTAGGGGCAGGCGTCGACTTGTCGGTACAGTGCGCCACCGCAGCGTTTGCAGGGCGTGGGGAAACTTTGGCCGGTTGCTGTCTGGGTGGACATGCCGTGGACCCACCTTTGGAAAACGATGCCGTAAAGGCATGCTTCGGATCGTGTAGAGGCAGGAGCCTTGTCCGCGGAATCACGATCCACATGCGCCGGAAGTCGTGGAGACGTAGGCAGCGGCCGCGTTTCCACGGGTTCCAATATGTGGCGTTTCACGGGGAACGTCAACGCGGTTGGCCCCTGGATTGTGTGCGCTACCGCTCATTTCGAGGTATGAAGAAACCCTGGCCATACATTCGAAACGAGTGTATGTGTTTGTTGTTTCACGACAAATGGAAGGTACCCGGAAGCATCGCGCTGCATGAAGCGAGCGCGACAAAAAAACAACGAGGCCGACGCGTCGTGCGTGCGGCCTCGTGATCGACCTGCTATCTGGCGCCTGCCGGTACGCGTTTGCATCAGCTTCCCGATCAGGCGTCGAAGTACGCTCAGTGCTTGCGCAACGGATGATCCTTCAGCAGCCATGCGAGCAGGAAGGCGAGCACCACGACGCATGCGGCCGACAGATACACCGTGTGCAACGCACCCGCGAACGCATGCAGATAGTCGTTGCGCAATGCTTCGGGCAGCTGATGAATCGCTGCGGGACCCAATGCCTGCGGAAGTTCGGTGTCGGGCGGGATCAGCTTTTCGAGGCGTCCGGCGAGGCCGTTCGAGAACACCGCGCCGAAACCGGCCACGCCGATCGAGCCGCCGATCGAGCGAAACAGCGTGACGCCCGACGTCGCCACACCCATATGCTTGAACTCTACGGTGTTCTGGACCGCGAGGACCAGCACCTGCATCACCATGCCGAGGCCGCAGCCGAGCAGACCCATGTACAGATACATCACATGAATCGGCGTATCGATCTGCAGGCGCGCGAGCAGCAGCATCGCCACGGAGACGAGGAACGTGCCCATGATCGGGAACAGCCGGTACTTGCCGATCTTGCTGATCACGCGGCCCGTCACCATCGACAGGATGAACAGGCCGCCCATCATCGGCAGCATCTGCATGCCGGCTTGCGTCGGCGTCGAGCCCTTCACGACCTGCAGATAGAGCGGAATGAACGTCACGGAGCCGAACAGCGATACGCCGATGATGAAGCTCACGAGGCTGCTGATCAGAAACGTGCGCTGTTTGAACAGTCCGAGCGGCATGATCGGTTCGACCGCGCTGCGTTCTTCGTGAATGAATCCCCAGATCGCTGCGAGGCCCATGCCGAGCGTGAACCACAGTTGCGGCGACGACCACGGCAGGATCGTGCCGCCCTGACTCGTGAACAGGATGATGCAGGTCAGCGCGCCGGCGAGAAACGCGGCACCCATGTAATCGATCGTGTGCTTCACGTGGCGCACGTGCGGCTTGAACACCGCGCCGATCACGATGAGCGACACGATGCCGAGCGGCAGGTTGATGTAGAAGATCCAGCGCCACGTCAGACGCTCGACCAGAAAGCCGCCGAGCAGCGGACCGATGACGGTGGCAAGACCGAAGATGCCGCCGAACACGCCCTGGTAGCGGCCACGCTCAGCGGGCGGAATCACGTCGGCGATCGCCGCCATCGTCACGACGAGCAGGCCGCCGCCGCCGAGCCCTTGCAGCGCGCGCAGCACGATCAGCTGGCTCATGTTCTGCGCGATGCCACACAGCGCCGAGCCGACGAGAAAGATGACGATCGCCGTCTGCAGCACGATCTTGCGGCCGAACAGATCGCCGAACTTGCCGTACAGCGGCACGACGATGGTCGAACTGAGCAGGTAGGCGGTCACGACCCACGACAGGTTATTGAGCCCGCCCAGTTCGCCGACGATGGTCGGGAGCGCGGTCGAGACAATCGTCTGGTCCAGGGCGGCGAGCAGCATGACCAGCAGCAGCGCCGGAAACAGCAGCCGGATCGGCGGATGCTCGGCCGCGGGCGCGGGGTCGACTGACAGGGTCGTAGCGGGTTGTTCCATGGCGGCAACGCGTTGAAATTAATTAACTGAGAGATTAATATATGTGACATCGCCTCTCACGTCAAATTCAATGCAATGACAAGGATCTCGCCTGACGACGCCGCGGCGCACAATGCCGTGGCAGATACGGGGCCGCCCGCGCGAATTGCCGCGAAAGAGCGCGACGCGTCGAAGCCCAAACTCACGGCAGCGCCAACGGATATTCATGCCGCGAATATCGGCAGCAGCGCACCGGCTGGATCGGCCGCCCGCCGCCCCGGCCGGCCGTCGGGCGCCGCGCGCGGTCCCGCGCAGCGTGCGCGCTTGCTCGACGCCGCGCTGACGCTGTTCGCGAGGCAGGGCATCGTCGAGACATCGCTGGGTGAGATCGCCCGCGAGGCCGGCGTCACGCCCGCGATGGTGCACTACTACTTCAAGACGCGCGATCAACTGCTCGACGTGCTGATCGACGAGTGTTTCGTACCGTTGCGCGCGAGCCTCGGGCTGCCGTTTCAGGAGAAT
Organism: Paraburkholderia tuberum STM678; assembly: GCF_902833905.1. Lineage (GTDB taxonomy): Bacteria > Pseudomonadota > Gammaproteobacteria > Burkholderiales > Burkholderiaceae > Paraburkholderia > Paraburkholderia tuberum. Next base: position 103,562 of record NZ_CADFGP010000009.1, read on the forward strand.
CCCGACGATCCGGTCGCGGCAATCACGCAACTCACGGAGCGGCTCGTGCAGATCGCGAGCGACAACCCGTGGTTCGCGTCGCTGTGGGTGCGCGAAGTGATCAGCGACGGCGGGCTGCTGCGCCAGCGCATGCATGAGCGCTTTGGTTTCGCGCATCAGAAGGCGTCGCTGCTGGCGATCGCGCGCTGGCAGAAGGAGGGGCGCCTGAATGCATCGCTCGAACCCGCGCTCGTGTTCGTCACGCTGCTCGGCATGACGATTCTGCCGCTTGCCACCTCGAAGCTGTGGCGCAACGATCCGTTGCGCCACAGTATCGGCGGCGCGGAGATTGCGCGGCACGCGGTGGCGTTGCTGGTGCAGGGCATCGGGCCCGGCAAGGGCGATTGAACTGGCGCCCGGTGTGGCGCACCGGTCGCCGCGTCCTTTGAAAAGGCCCTAGCTTTTGCGATTTTTCTTCCACTCGTCGAACGCCGCCTTCGTCTCGTCGTTCGGCGGATAGGTGCCGGGCAGCGCGGCGCCGGCACGAATCCTCTCGGTGAGAAACGCCTCGAGCTGTTCCTGTCCGGCGGCGGCTTGCGCGACGTCGTCGGCCATCTTCAGCGGAATTACCACAACTCCATCCGCATCGCCGACGATCACGTCGCCCGGAAACACCGCGACTCCACCACAGCCGATCGGCACGTTGATATCGACCGCATGATGGCGGATCAGATTGGGCGGCGCGCTCGCGCCGGCGCAAAACACCGGCATGTCGAGCGCGGCGATCGTCGCGCTGTCGCGCACCGGGCCGTCGGACACCATCCCGGCAACACCGCGCACCTGCAAACGAAGCGACAGAATCGAACCGAACGACGCGCTGCCGCGCTCGCCGCGGCAATCCTGCACGAGCACGTGGCCCGGCGCAATGGTCTCGACGCATTTGCGTTGCGCGTACTCAGGGTCCGCGAATAGTTCCAGTACGTCGATGTCTTCGCGCGATGGGATGTTGCGCAGCGTGAACGCCGGCCCGACCAGATTCGCGCCGCGCCGCGGACCGAGCGGCGCGACGCCCTGCATGAAGGTGTTGCGCAGACCGCGCTTGAATAGCTGCGTGGTCAGCGTGGCGGTGCTGACGTGACGAAGGATGTCGAGCGTCGCGGCGGAAAGCGCGGGCGATGTGGCGGACATGGTGTCGGTTGACCTCGGGTTGAGATGAGGGGGCATCGGTAGGCGCGCATGGGCGCCCACGATGATAGCGCCGCGACACCACCGGTTAGCAGGCCAGCGCCGTTCATCGCGCGACATCGGCAACCGCGACCGAGCCCTTCTTTACGTGACGCGAACCGCTGCAATGAGGCACGCGACGTGCTTGCAGTGTCGTCGGATGCGAGCGACGCAAAACGAACGGCAGCGCCGCGTTGTGCAAACAATACGAAGGGCAGAATCGATACCGGGCGGCGAAGGCCGTACGAACGGGGTTCGTACGAACCGCGCCGGAATATCGGGTGCCGGCGATCGGCGAGCCGCGGAAAAACTGCGGACACTGAGCAGCTAAATCGCGGTGTGCGTCGAGCGCCGTTTTTTCATCGACGTGCAATTTTGGCGCGTTACCGTGCGCAAGCGTTGTACTCGGGAAGATGTGGCGCAATGTTTTACAAGCGCGGACCTGTCTGCAACTCGGCGTGCGAAATCGGGTCGGAATCATGGACAGCAACACCGTGGCCGCGCGAATCGGCGGCAACCAGCAAAGTGAAATACAAAGTGAAACCTCCGCCCCCTCGGACGGCCTAACCGGTTTTTCAGAGCAACAACATACGATGAACGCAGCAATGAGGCTCGATCAGGCCACGATCGTGCTGGTGGAGGACGACCCGGACAGCCGGGAATCGTTGACCTTGTTACTCGAGGCGGAAGGCGCGAAGGTTTGCGCGGTCGCCGATGCGGAAGAGGGCGTCGTCGCGGCGATGCGGTTGCTTCCCGACGCGGTCGTCTGCGACCTCGACTTGCCGGCCATGGATGGCTTCTATCTGATCCAGCGGCTGCGCGACCACGAGATTTGCGGCGGTCATTCCCCCTCGGTGGCAGTGGCGCTCACCGGCCATACCGACGACGCATACCGCCTGCGCAGCATCGGCGAAGGCTTCCAGCATTTCATGACCAAGCCCGCGTTACCCGAAGCGCTCGTGACGCTGCTGCACGACGCGATCGACGCCCGCGCGGCGGGTTGATCGACGCTTCGCAGCTTCGCAGCGGCTCTCGTGGGAGCGGGTTTTAGACAGAGCAGGCCGGCGCGCGGCGGGGGATGTCGTTTCTCGAAGCAGCGCACGGCCATCGACGCTTGGCAGCGCGTCACACAGCGTTGCGCACCCAATGTGGCGCGCCGCTATTTCGCCGCGGCCACCAGCGCGGCCGTGCTGGCCGCTTTGGCCGCCTGACAGGCGGCACACAATCCCTTCAATTCGATTTCGTCGCTCGCGAGCCGATAGCCCGCCTCCTCGATCTGCGCGACGAGGGCCTGACGCAGCTTCGGTTGATGCAATTCGGTGACGCTGCCACATTGCTGGCATACGACGAGAATGCCGTGCTGGCATTGCGTCAGATCATGGCAGACCGTGAACGCATTGATCGATTCGATCCGATGCACGAGCCCCACCGACAGTAAAAAATCCAACGCGCGATAGACGGTCGGCGGCGCCGAGCCGGCGTGGATCTGGCGCATTTCGTCGAGCAGCGAATAGGCCTTGGTCGCGCGTCCCGAGTTCAGCAGCAGTTCGAGCACCTTGCGCCGGATCGGCGTGAGTTTTTCGCCGCGTTCGCGGCAATATTCCTCGGCGAGTGCGAGAGCCGCTTCCTGCGACGGGCCATGTGCGTGCGACGGCTCGTGCACATCGTGATGCGCTCGATGATCGTGTGCATAGGCGGCGGGGGCGGCAGGTGTGGGAGCGACCGAACGGCCGGTCGCGGCGGGCTTGGCGGTTTTCATGCGTCGATTATAGAGGCAGGGGGATGCAAGTGCCGCGCCGGTCGAAGCGTCGAGAGAATCGGGATTGCCCAGATTTGGCTTACAACTGACAACAAACGAAAAATAGGGTCTTTACTGGCAAAAAATGCCTATTCTTTGTCAGTCAGTCTCTGAATGTGTTTGATGGGATCTCGATGAGACAACTGCTTCACCCATCGCGGGCAGTAGCCTTAGCTTTTCTCTTTGCGATTGCCGCAGGGACGCTCCTTTTGAGGTTGCCCTTGTCGCAGGCCAAAGGTGAGGCAGCGCCGTGGCTGAGCGCTTTTTTTACCGCTACCTCCGCGGTCTGCGTGACTGGACTCGTCGTTGTCGATACGGGCACCTACTGGTCAAGCTTTGGACAGTGGGTCATCCTCGGCCTGTTTCAGATTGGCGGTTTCGGCATGATGACCGCAGCCACCTTGCTGGGACTCATGGTCAACCGGTCCTTGCCGCTGCGAGCGAAGCTGATCACCCAGGTCGAGACGCACACGCTCCGTCTCGGGGACATCGGCAGCGTGGCGCGCCTGGTGCTCGTCGTGACGCTCGTCACTCAACTGACCACGGCACTCTGGCTGACGGTCAGGCTTCATCTCGGGTACAACATCCAATGGGGCGAGGCCGCATGGAGTGGATGGTTCCATGCGGTCTCCGCGTTCAACAACGCGGGCTTTTCAATTCACCCGGACAGTCTGATGCGCTATGCCGCCGACGCGTCGATGCTGGTACCGGTGATGGTCGCGATTGTCGTCGGCGGAATCGGGTTTCCGGTTCTGTACGATCTGCGGGAAAAACTTCGGGGTGCCCGTCGGCTTTCATTGCACACCAGGCTCACTTTAGTGGTCACGGGGGTGCTGCTGCTCGGCGGATTTCTTGCGTTGCTGCTGTTCGAATGGACCAATCCGCAAACCCTGGGTCCGATGCCGTTCGGAGAGAAGCTCCTTTCGGCAGCGTTCGCCTCGGTATCCGCGCGCACGGCGGGTTTCAACTCGCTCGACATCGGCGCAATGCGTCATGACAGTTGGGCCCTGCATTTCTTCCTGATGTTCGTTGGCGGGGGCAGCGCGGGGACGGCAGGGGGTGTCAAGATCGGCACCATCGCCATTCTGGCCTTGCTGGTGATCGCAGAGATCCGCGGGCGTGGCGATATCGAAGCGTTTGGGCGCCGTGTCAGCGTGTCGGCGCAGCGGCAAGCGATTACCGTGGTGGCGCTGGGTGGCGTGATGATCACGCTCGGCACACTGATCATTTTGCACATCACCGATTTTCCTACCGATCAGGTCATCTTCGAAGTTGTTTCGGCGTTCAGTACGGTCGGTCTGTCAACGGGTATCACGGGTGATTTGCCTGCGCCGGCACAGTTCGTGATCATCACGCTGATGTACGTCGGCCGGGTTGGAACCATTACCTTTGCGACGTCGTTAATGCTGGTTGAGCGGCGTGCGCAATATAGCTATCCGGAGGAGCATCCAATTGTTGGCTGACCTGTTCAAGATTTCGCTCTCTTTTTCGAAAGGCGACAGTGTGGTCGTCATCGGTTTGGGGCGGTTCGGCTGTGCCGTGGCCCAGTCGCTGCTTCGGCTTGGCCATGACGTGATGGGAATCGACCGGGACGAGCAGCAGGTGCAGTTATGGGCGGACCGCTTGACGCATGCCGTCCAGGCCGATTCGACCAACGTGAATACCCTGCGCCAATTGGGTGTTGCGGACTTCCCTCATGCGATCGTGGGCATTGGAAGCGACCTTTCGGCGAGCCTGATGACCTTGATGGCCCTAACGGAACTTCAGATCAAGGACATCTGGCTGAAGGCGGTGACCGCGGAACACGGCCAGATTGCCCAGCGCATCGGCGCGCATCACGTGGTTTATCCGGAAGCGGAAATGGGTGAACGGATCGCTCACCTGATCGCAGGCCGAATCGTGGACTACATTGAATTCGGCGAAGGATTTGCCGTCGCCACGATTCATGCCCCGGCGCCGACACACAACCGTCCGCTTGCAGATTGCGGCGTTCTGGAGGCGTTCGGTGTCATGGTCATGGCCGTCAGGCGCGCTGGCGAAGAGTTCCAGCACGCGGGGCCTGACACGGTTGTTGTGCCGGGGGATCTGCTGATCGTGTCGGGCCCCGCGAGCAAGGTTGAAGAGTTTGCAGGTCGCGCGCATACCTGAACTGTTTCAGCCGACCCGCGCCATGCTCAGGTCAACGGGAAATCCACATACTTCTTGAACCCGGAACGCGTCGTGAGACGCGAATACCAGCGCTCCAGATTCGGCAGCGGCGGCCGCTGCAAACCGTCGAGGCCGAACCAGCGCTTCGCGTACGCGCCGATCACGATATCGGCGAGCGTGAACTTGTCGCCTTCGAGAAAGAAGCGGCCCTGCAGATGCGTGTCGAGCAGGCGCCACAGGACGGTGACCGCCTTCGCGTCGGCGGCGAGTTTGGCGGCGTCGCGCTCGGCCTCGGGCGTGCGCACGAGGGCCCAGAACACGGGACGTTCCACTGGCTGCAGCGTCGACAGCGACCAGTCCAGCCAGCGGTCGATGCTCGCGCGCAGTTTCGGGCCGGCCGGATACAGCAGGCTCGATTCGCCGTATTGCATCGCCAGATAGCGCAGGATCGAGTTGGATTCCCACAGCACGAAGTCGTCGTCGACCAGCGTCGGGATCTTGCCGGTCGGGTTCATCGCGAGATAGGCGGGTTCGTTGTTGCGGCCGAATTGCAGGCCCGCGTCGATGCGATCGAATGGCAGCACGAGTTCGTCGCAGCACCACAAGACCTTCTGGACGTTGACCGAATTGGCGCGTCCCCAGATCGTAATCATCCGGTAAATCCTTTTCTCTTACGGTTGGCAAGCCGCGCGGCATGCGCGGCGTTCAGCCAGTAACGATACACGATGTGCGCGCCTTTGCGCGACGGGCCGCCCGGCCGACATTGCGTTGCGTACAATGACCGCACTCCGGATTGCCCGCTGAAAACACGCATCCCAACTCATTGAGGCATCGCATGGCCCGCATTGTTCCCGACGACTGGAAGAGCCTCGAAGCGACCGGCGCGGCGGCGCGCGAACGTGAAACGCTCGCGCTGCTCGAAAAGGCACTGCCCGCCGACTACACCGTCTACCACGGCGTGCATTGGACGCGCCTGAACCAGAACTTCTCCGTGTTCGGCGAGGCCGATTTCGTGATCGTGAGTCCCGCCGGGCGCCTGCTGATCATCGAGCAGAAGACCGGCTTTCTGCGCGAAACGCCGAAGGGGCTCGTCAAGGTGTATCTGCAAACCGAGCGAAACGTCGCGATCGCGCTCGCGCATACGATCGAGAGTCTGCACCGGCGTTTTACCGCGGCGTTCGGCGCGGGCGCCTATTTCATCGAGGAACTGCTGTACTGTCCCGATCACATCGTCAAGGATGCGGCGATCGCCGGCGTGAATCCCGCGCGCATCGTCGACGCTACGCGGCGCGAGCGTCTCGCGGCGATCGTCCGCGAAGCGCTGCCGGCCGATGAACCGCGGCTTCCCTGCGCGGCGAAAATCCACCACTTTCTCGCCGACGAACTCGCGTTGACGCCCGACACGAGCGCGCTCGTCGGGCAGGCGGGCACGCTCGTCACGCGCCTTTCGGGCGGACTTGCGACATGGGCCCGGCGGCTCGAATTCGCGCCGTTCCGTTTGCGCGTGATTGGCACGGCGGGCTCCGGCAAGACGCAACTCGCGGTGCAGGTGATGAAGGACGCGGTCGCGCGCGGCGAGCGGCCGTTGTACGTGTGCTTCAACCGGCCGCTCGCCGATCACATCGCGCGGGTCGCGCCGCCGGAGGCAAAAGTCGCGAACTATCACCAGCTTTGCGACTGGATCGCGCGCGACGCGGGCCGCGCGCCCGATTTCCGGTCGGCGCAGGTGTTCGATCAACTGGAGGCCGTATTCGCCGACACGCCGATCGAACCGCGCTGGCAATTCGACGTACTGATCGTCGACGAAGGGCAGGATTTCCAGCAGCCATGGGTTGCCGCGCTCGAGCGGCTGCTGCGGCCGGGCGCCGCGTGGTGGTGGCTCGAAGACCCACTGCAGAATCTGTACATGCGTGAGCCGGTCTCGTTGCCCGGCTGGACCACGCTGAGAGAAACCACCAATTACCGCAGTCCTCGCGACATCCTCGATTATCTGCGCGACGTGCTGGGCGCGCCGGTGCCGCTGGCCGCGGCACTTACGTCGGGCAGTCCGTTCGACGGCTCCGAGGTTTCGGTGTCGGTCTACGACGAAGCGCAGGGCGCCGAAAGCAGTATCGACGCAACCAAGCGCGCCATCACGCAAGCGCTATCGCTCGGTTTTCGCAAGCAGGACATCGCGGTGCTGTCGTTCCGCGGCCGCGAGGGCTCGGCGATGAGCGCGCTCGATCAGCTCGGTCCGCATCGGCTGCGCAGTTTCACCGGCAAATACGATCTGTTCGGCAACCCGGAGTATCGTGAAGGCGACGTGCTGTTCGAGTCGATCTACCGCTTCAAGGGGCAGGCGGCGCCGTGCGTGATCTTCACCGAGATCGACTTCGACGCGTTCGACGAACGCAGCGCGCGCAAGCTGTTCGTCGGCGCGACGCGCGCGACGATGAAGCTGATCGTCGTCGCGTCGCAGCGGGCCGCGCGGCATTTGCAGTTGCGCGAGGCGAAGGACAGGTAGCGGCGGTGTTCGGGCGCTGCGCCCACAAGGAACGTTGCGCTCAACTCCACGCCCTTGCGCTCACCAAAATCCCCGTGCGCGTCAGCGCATCCCACCAGATCACGCGCAGCAGCGGCGCTTGCTGCGCGATCAGCAGCGCCTGCACCGGATCGCTTTCGACGAAGTGCGTGACACCCGCGCGCAGCGCCGCGCTCGCCTTGTGCGCGGCCGCGCCGGCGGGGCTGTCGTCGTGCCGGCCGGGCGTGCGCATCGCCAACTGCATGTGAGCGAAGCCGTGTCGCGCGAGCCAGGCTTCGGTGCGCGCGCGATCCATCTCCGGGCGGCCCGTGATGATCGTGCGCACCTGCTGCAGGTCGATGCCGGGCAGCACCTCGAACGGCAGCAGCGCGTCGCGCTCGGCGAGCGCGGCGGCGAGGTCCTCATCGTAGCGCGCGAGTGGTACGTCGGGCAGCAGGATGCCGTCGAGGTCGATCGCGTAGGCCGCGTACTCGTGGTCGTTGGCCGTCGCGGGCGCGGCGCCGGCTTCGACGCGCGCCCAGTCGTCGCGGTAGCGCTCGGTGTACGCCTGGCGCTCCCATGGAAAGAGGGCGAAGTAGCCGCGCGCATCGATCGCGTAGTCGGGCTGTGCGCGGCTCAGATCATCGACCGCGGCGGTCAGGGTTTTGACTTCGAGCCCGTGCGCCTGCAGAAACGCGATGCAATCGACGAGCGTAAAACCGCGTCCCGCGATGTCCTCGCACAACAGCACTTTCGATCCGGCGGGCGGGACCGGCAGCGTCGAATCCCATGCGACCGCGCGCGTCTGGCGATCGTAGCGCAGGAACGCGACCGGCGCGCCGACCGCGTGCGACACCATCAGCGCGAGCGGCGCGCCGCCGCGCAGAATCCCGAGCGCCATCGAGAAACGCTCGGCGAGCAACGCGGGTTGCAGCGATTCGATCCAGTGATCGAGCTGTTCGTACGTCAGAGGCAGGACCGGCTTGTTCATGACTATCGAGGCGCCGCGTGGCGCGATGGAAGGCAATGGTCCGCGGGGATGCACGCGCGGCGCGCGCTGACGCACTGGCGCGACATCGCGGGTCCCCGTTTTTGAGTCAGCGCATTTTGGCGATATTATGCATGCGGGTCAAAGGTCGCGTGTCGGGGTGGCACGCGTTTGACGGCACGGCACGGCGCAGCACTTCGCGTGGCATGAGATCGGCTGACCGTGGCGCCGCCCGCGGTCCGGCGAATCAACGAAATCGGATAAAAAAAGCAAATGGCCAATCTGATTGCAACGCTGCGCAACGCAGCCAGCGGAACCGGTGGGCCCTGGCGGATGCGCTGGCTGACGGGGCTGGCGGCACTGATCGTCGGGCTTTCCGTCTGTTGCGCGCATGCGCAGCCGGGCGCGCGGCAGTCGCCGGCGCTGGCGCTCGACGTGCAGGGCAAGATCGCCAATACCAACGACGCCGCGCATCGCACCTATCACTTCAACGAGGCTCAACTGCTCGCGCTGCCCGTGCATACGATCACGACCTCGACCACCTGGACGCCGCGCTCGACGTTCACCGGGCCCAGGCTCGCCGACATCCTGAAGGCCGTCGGCGCGCACGGCACCCAGATCGAACTCCACACGTTCGACGACTACACCTACACCGTGCCGGTGTCGGACTGCGAACGCTACGGCGTGATCGTCGCGTACAGCATGAACGGCCAGCGCCTGAAACTCAGCGACTTCGGGCCACTGTTTCTGATCTATCCGCGCGACGCTTTTCCAGATGAACTGACTGGCGCGGTCGGCGACTCGAAATTCGTATGGCAGATCAAGGCCCTCATCGTCAAATAGCGCGCCGTCCGTGGCGGCGCGTGTTGAACGTGCTGATCTGGCTGATGGCGCTCGCGGCGCCCGCCGGCGCGATCGGCTATCTGCTCTATGCGAACCTGTTGAACCCGCGCGCGACCGAGCAGCTGACCGGTACCTACGACGGTTTCTACTGGGACGCCGCGCAACTGCAGATCGCGTACGCGCGCTTCGAGAACCAGCTGCTGCTGTATCAGTCCGGTGCCGACGACGATTATCAGCAGTTGCAGTTGCGCTTCCAGCTGCTGCAATCGAAGCTGCGCGTGATGGCCGGCTCGACGCATCGGCTCTCCGCGCAGCTCGCTCTGTTGCAACGGCAGCTCGACGAAATCAAGACGCTCGAGACTGTGCTCGACGACATCCAGCCCGAGATCGAGGTACTGCAGCGCGACCGTGCGCGTGCCGCGCGGATCGACGCGCAGCTGCGCCAGCACTGGAGCGAGGTCAACGATCTCGCGCTGTCGCGCCGTTTCGCGGACGTCGCCGACCGCGAGGCGATGAACCGCGATTTCATCGACAAGCGCCGCATCCTGTTCGCGGGCGGTCTGGTGCTGCTATTGCTGTCGGCGGCGGCGACGCTGCTGCTCGTGCTCAACGGCCGGCGCCGCACGCGGCTGATGCGCCAGCAGCGCGCGGCGCTGGAAGCCGAGCATCAGGCGAGCCGCGCGGCGCGCGAGGCGAGCCTCGCGAAGGATGCGTTTCTCGGCATGATCGGCCATGAACTGCGCACGCCGCTGCATGCGATCGTCTCGTCGGTGGAACTGCTCGGCTTCAACTATCACTCGGAGGCCGACCGCAAGGTGATCCAGCGGCTCGAAACCGCGGCGCGCCATCTCGAGGCGCAGATGAAGGACCTGACCGACTACGCGCGCCTTGGCGCCGGCAAGCTCGAACTGCGGCACCAGCATTTCGAGCCGCGCGAGCTGCTGGCGTCGATCGTCGATGAACACACGATCTCCGCCAGGACGCGCGGGCTCGAGCTCGAAAGCGAGGCGAGCGGCGCGAGCGGGCTCGTCGAGTCGGACCCGCACCGCATCCGGCAGATCGTCAACAACCTCGTCACCAACGCGATCCGCTACACCGAGACCGGCACGGTGCGCGTCGAACTGCGGCAAGAGCCGGCGCTGCTGGTTTTCGTCGTCAGCGATACGGGGCCGGGCGTGCCGTCCGAACAGATCCCGCTGATCTTCGAGGAGTTCACGCAGCTCGACGCGTCGCGCACGCGCCGCTTCGAAGGCGCGGGGATGGGGCTCACGATCGTGCAAGGGCTCGTGAAGCTGTTCGGCGGCACGGTGGATGTTGCGAGCACGGTCGGCGAGGGCACCAGCTTCACGGTGACGATCCCGGTCGTGCCGGTCGCAACCGTCGAGCCGGCCGAGGTCGCGGAGCAAGCCGAGCCGGACGGCGCGCAGCCGTGCGTGCTGATCATCGACGATAACCGGCTGATCCGCGAGTCGCTCAGCGAAATGGTCGCGCACATGGGCTACGACTCGCTCGCATTCGGCAATGCCAACGACGCGCTCGCGTGGCTCGACACCCACCGCTGCGAAGTGGTGCTGCTCGATCTGCACATGCCGGAGCGCGATGGCTACACGTTTCTCGACGACTTCGCGATGCGCGACGGACCGTCGGCGGGCGTGCCGGTGATCGTGGTCAGCGCGTACGCGCCGGAGGTCGTGCGGAATGGCGAAAGTGGCGCGACTGGCGTGCCGTCGGTGTTCGAGGCGCTGTTAAAGCCAGTCCATTACGAGGATCTGAAGCACGCCCTGCAGCGGGCGCTGGCGGCGCGGCATCAGGCGTGAGCGCGTGAGCGCGTGAAGGCGGCGCTGCCGCGAACGGGGCGCGCATCGGCGCCCGCGCTTCAGGGGCGGTTCAGCCGCTTCGACAGATCGGCGACGAGGATCGCCATGCGCGCGGGCTTCTCGTAGCACGCGACGTCGTAATCGCGGATCACCTCGCTGATCTCCGATTCGCTGGCCTTGCCGGTCAGCAGTTCTCCGGTCAGCACGAAGATCGGCGCGTCCGGGTTCTCCGACGCGCGCACCGCGCGAATCGCGGCCGCCGAGGTCTGCGAGCCGAACAGCCAGTCGATGATCACGCCGTCGAACACCTGCGTCTGCAACTGCTCGCTGAAGGCCGCGAGCCCATAGATCGCGACCGCCGTGAAGCCGCTGCGCTCCAGATAATCGCGCAGGTTATCGGCGCTTGCACGATCGTCGTCGACCACCGCGATGGCCGGCTTGTCGGTCTCGGCGCGGCGCGGATAGATCTCGATCTTGTGGACTTCGTACGCGCTCTGATACAGCGCGCCATCATGACGCGAGACGCGCCATTGACCGAGCCGCGAATAGGCGACGAATTCCGGGCGGCTACCCGGTTCGAGCGCCGCGCCGACCCACGCGGTGCAGGCGATTTCGGTCGCGCCGATGCAGAACACCGCCTCCTGGGCGATCGCGCCGACGACGCCCGGATCGAGCGACTGCGCGCCGAATAGCTGCGCCGCGGGTTCGTCGAATACCTCGGCGACTTTCTTGATCTGCGACAGCGTCCACGGACTATTGCCGCGCAGTTTGCGGTGCCCCTGAGAAAAACTCAGATCGAGGATGCGGCATAGCTCCGTGGTTTGCTGTCGCTTGCCGATTCCATGCCTGCTCATCAACTCGCGCACGCGCTCGGCAACCGCGATGGAGTCGGGTGAGTGTGTTTCGTTGGCCATGCTGGGTGAAAATCCGCCGGGTTAAAAGGTACATCTGGAGCGCGGTCGGCAGGCGCAAGCCGACCCTGCGCATGCTATGCGCATGAATCGGCCACGCGGGGACAGCAAATGTACCGTAAAAAAATCACCATTTATGATTTTGTCAGACCGGCCGCCGAGTCCGCTGATGCAAGCGACGCCATGGCCGTGCCGGTGACGTTTGATGCATTGAGCATCAAAAGGCATTCTACCGGTGAAACGATGACGAAACCGTAGGGAATCCACGAATGAGTAGTGCGCAAGGCGACGGATCCGGCCGCTTGCCGCAAAGCCCGGCAGGTCCGCCCTTGCGGAAAAGCCAGCCGAGAGGCGCAATGAAAAGTGTTCAGCTTGCCGGCATCGTGTCGAGCCGGGCCGCCGAATTTTGAAGTCCTTTGAAAATCCGCTCGGCGACCTTGCCCGGAAAGCGCTCGGGCAACTCCGCCGAGACCCGCTCGATCACGCCAGGTGTCTGCTCGATCAGACGCTGGAGCAGCGGCTCGGCGTCGGCGCCGTACGAGCATTTCAACGCCATCGCGTTGAAGTGTCGCCGCTGCACGTCGCGAAACGCATCGTGCTTGCTGCGCGACCATAGACCCATCGCAAGCCGCGCCTTGTACCACGACCACTGGTTCGGGCCGTTGCCCTCGACCGGCCAGATCGACATCACGTCGTAAAGCGGCGTCAGACGGTACTGGCCACCGGCGAGCAGGCGGATGCTGAAGTTCTTCGCGTGGCCGTCCGGCGCGGCCAGCATCCAGAACAGGATCTGGCTCGCGAGCAGGGTCTCGATGTCCTGCCGCGCCTCGACCGATTGCTGCAGAATTCGCGCGAGGTCGAGCACGCCGGGGCCGCCCTCGTTTTCGTACTTGCGATGCGACGGCACGCCGTAGACCTGGCAGAAATCTTCCTGCGGCAGACGCAGCAGCCAACTGCCGCTCGAATGCATCTGCCGGTCGAAGCGTTCGACGGCGAGCACGCGCTGCTTGCCGAACCTGAGCACCTCGGTGTTCGCGACCGGCAGGCCGAACGCGCGCAGAATCCGCAGACACAGCCACTCGTTTTCGACCGACGTGCTGAGATCGGCGAGCCGGTTGCCGACCAGCCCGAGCGGCAGCTTGAAGATATGCGTGGTCGGCGTCGCGCCGTGCGGCCGTTGCCATTGGCCGTCGTGCCACAGCAGCGCGGTTTTCTCCTGCGCGCCGGCGAGCGAGATGCGGAAATCGTCAAATTCGTCGGGCGCGCCGAGCGTCGGTTTGCCGACCGTCTGCGCGAGCAGCGCCTCGATGTCGTCGTCGGAAAGCGGCGTGCCTTCGATGCGCTGGACCCCGGCCGGCGCGTCGTCTTCGGCGAGCAGCTGGACCGCGCCGACGCAGTCGCGGCCGATGGCCTGCAGCAGGTCGAACGCTTCGAGCGTTTCGGTCCGGTAGCGCTGCGCGATGCGTTTGCGGATGACGTCGCTGTCGGGCAGCAGGTTGTCGAAGTAGTTGAGCACCCGCGGCCCTTTGTGCGTCATGTTGCCAGGCGTGAACGGCAGCGACAGCGACAGCGGACGACCCGCGGGCGACGCGATCCAGGCGGCGTCGTAGGCGAACTCCATCGGGCCGCGCGCGGGCAGCCGCCAGAGCCCGACGCGCTCGCCGTTGGCCCACACCGACAATGCCTTCGAAGCGGTTTGCCGGGCCATCTCACCACTCGACGTTCGGTGCCGGCTCGGAGCTCGGCTGATTTTTGTCGCGCAACTGCAGTTGCAGGCCGTAGGCGCCGCACAGCGCGAGCAGCTGGGTAAGCGTGAGCCCGCTCGCATCGGTTTCGAGCGCGGAAATGCGGCTTTGGCTCACGCCGACGCGCGCGGCGGCCTCGGTCTGCGTGAGGCCGGCCTGGCGGCGGCTGGCCGCTAGCAACTGCGCGAGCTGGTCCGACGTGGCGATCAGGTGGAGCATGGCGGATTATCTGCGAGACGAATAAACGCAATTTATGCGTGAGACGAATATTTGTCAAATATTTGTGTGACGCATAATCGACGAATATTCGCGTGACGGATAATCGGGCATTCCGGCAGGCGCCGGCCGCGCCGTCCCGGCTGCGACCAGCCGCGGTGCCGACGTCGCTCGTCATTGCGGACGATGGCTCCCACTGCGAAGATGACGCCCACATCTCCAATCCGCCCACCGATGACCACGACTTACCCGCTGCACTCGACCTTCACGCCCGCCGACCAACCGTTTCCCAGCCACGCCGACGTCGTGATCGCCGGTGCCGGCATCATGGGCTGCGCGGCCGCTTATTACCTGGCGCGGCGCGGCCTGTCGGTGGCGGTGCTCGACAAGTCGCGGATCGCCGGGTAGCAGTCATCGCGCGCGTGGGGCTTCGTGCGTCAGCAGGGTCGCGAAGCCGCGGAGGTAAACCCCGCGCAACCCAGCCCGATGCAACCCAACCCGACCGATACCGCCGATGATCGAACCCGTTCTCCGCCACGCCGACGTCCCGTACTACACGCAATGGGGCAGCCCCGAGTGGGTGCGCGCCATCGTCGAACAGCAGCGCGACCCGTGCGACGATCCGCACTGGCAGCGCAGCGGTTTCGCCGACCCCGAGCGCTATCGCTTCTGGGCGCAACGCCTGTGCGGGCTGACGTGCCTCGAGTCGGCTCTCGACTACTGGAGCATCGATCACGCGCCGCGCGCCGCACTGCTCGACGACGCGCTGCGGCACGGCGTATACCGGTTGCGCGACGATGGTGGCGTCGACGGTCTGATCTACCGGCCGTTCGCCGACTGGGCGGGCCCGGCGTTCGGCCTCGATATCGAGGTGCTGCCGCAGGCGTCGCTCGAGGAGATCGCGGCGCGG
Organism: Paraburkholderia tuberum STM678; assembly: GCF_902833905.1. GTDB lineage: Bacteria > Pseudomonadota > Gammaproteobacteria > Burkholderiales > Burkholderiaceae > Paraburkholderia > Paraburkholderia tuberum. The sequence continues at coordinate 118,641 of NZ_CADFGP010000009.1, forward strand.
CTCGACGACGATACGCTCGCGATCGTGTCGGTGAGTCCCGAGATCCGCTATCCGGAGCGGACGAACCAGCGGCGGGGCGGTCATCTGATCCTGCTGCACGGGCGGGATCGCGGCGGCGTGTGGTTTCACAACCCGTCGGGCGTCGCGCCGCATCAGTCCGACGTGTACCTGCCGTTCGCGACGATGTCGCGTTTCTATGCAGGGCGGGGGATGACGCTCAGCCGCGGCACGAGCTAGCCAGCGCGCTGGGCATCAAGCGGAGTTCGCGATTCGGCGGGCAGTAGACGTCCACACGACTGGTCAATTTTTTCGCGCTCGGTTACGGTGACGTCATGCCCACTCCATCCCCCATTGGATCGTTCCGCCCATGACCCGCCCGACCACGCAGATCTTCGACGCCGCCGCCACCGCGCGGCTGATGCCTTACGCAGCGCTTGTCGACGCGTTGAGGCGCGCTAGCATCGACTACGCGCAACGACGCATCGTGTGCCCCGAGCGGCTCGTCGTGCCGCTGAACGCCGGCGGCGTCATGCTGTCGATGCCCGCCACCGCGCCCGATCTCGCGATCCACAAGCTCGTCAATGTGTGCGCGAGCAACGGTGCGCGCCATCTGCCGACGATCCACGGTCAGGTCATGGCCTTCGATGCCGATACCGGCGAGACGCTGTTCATCCTCGATGGTCCGACAGTGACGGGGCGCCGGACCGCGGCGATGTCGATGCTCGGCATCGCGACGTTCGCCGCGCGCGCGCCGCGTGAATTCCTGCTGATCGGCACCGGCACGCAGGCGCTCAATCATCTGGAGGCGATCGGCGAACTGTTTGCCGACGCGCGCGTGTGGGTCAAGGGCAGCGCGCCCGCGCGCGCCGAAGCGTTCTGCGCGGTGCAGCGCGGCAAGGTGCGTGAGCTGCGGCCGCTCGCGGATGCGGGCGCGACGATTCCCGCTTCGGTCGACGTCGTGATCGCGTTGACCACGAGCAAACAGCCGGTCTACGACGAGACGGCGCGCGCCGAGCGGCTCGTGATCGGCGTCGGCGCTTTCACGCCGCAGATGGTCGAGATCGGCGCGACTACGATCGCGGGCAGCGCGCTGTTCGTCGACGATCAGGCTGGCGCAATGCACGAGGCCGGCGATTTCATCCAGGCCGGCGTCGATTGGGCGCGGGTGGGCGGGATCGCCGCGGTGCTCGAGCAGACGCAGCCCTTGCCGGCGGGGCCGGTGGTGTTCAAGAGCGTCGGCTGCGCGGCGTGGGATCTGGCCGCGTGCCGGGTCGCGCGTGACGCGCTGGCGCGCGGCTGACCGTCAGCGGCCCAACCGGCAAATCATCGCGCAAAATATCCCGAAAAAACGACTGTCTGGCGCGCAAGGTTGGCAACTTGCGCTAACCTGCGGCAGATGCTGCCGTGCAAACTATCTCAAAACGTTGCACCATAGATGTTTGCCGGAAAAAGCGCCATAGCGGACGTGAGCCGTAGCCCGTCCGCCAGCCGCCGATTCCTGATCGACGCCTTCCCCCTAGACGCTGCGACCGTGCCATGACGACCCAACAAGCTCCTGCCACACCCGACCTGCCGCTCGACATGATCATCTTCGGCGGCACCGGCGACCTGTCGTTCCGCAAGCTGCTGCCCGCGCTGTACATGGCGCATCTGCACTGTAACCTGCCGCCCGACACCCGCATTCTGACGATCGGGCGCAAGCCCTGGTCGCGCGAGGAATACATCAGCGAATTCATGGAGCAGAAGGCCAAGCCCTTCATCGACGAAAAAGCGTTCGACGCGTCGGCGTGGGACAAATTCCTCGCGATTTTCGAATACGTGCGGATGGACGTCGATGCGGCCGAGGACTACCTGCGCCTGAAGGAAGCGTCGCGCGACGGCGTGAACCGCGTGTTCTATCTGGCGACGTCGCCGGATCTGTTCACCCATATCTGCGACAACCTGTCGTCGGCCGGGCTCGTCGACGGCAATTCGCGGGTGGTGCTCGAAAAGCCGCTCGGCCACGATCTCGCGTCCGCGCAGGAGATCAACAACGCGGTCGGCAAGCATTTCGAAGAAGCGCAGATCTACCGGATCGACCACTACCTCGGCAAGGAAACCGTGCAGAACCTGATGGTGCTGCGCTTCGGCAATCCGATATTCGGGCCGCTGTGGCAGGCGCCGTACATCAAGAGCGTGCAGATCACGGTGGCCGAAACGGTCGGCGTGGGCAGCCGCGCGGGGTTCTACGACAAGACCGGCGCGCTGCGCGACATGGTGCAGAACCACTTGCTGCAACTGCTGTGCATCGTCGCGATGGAGCCGCCGGTGTCGCTCGATCCCGACGCGGTGCGCGACGAAAAGCTGAAGGTGCTGCGCTCGCTGCGGCCGATGACGCCCGAGGACATCGCGCGCGACACGGTGCGTGGCCAGTACACGGCGGGCGCGGTGGATGGCGAGGCGGTCAAGGGCTACCTCGAGGAAGACAACGTGCCGGCGGGCAGCCGCGCCGAAACCTTTGTCGCGTTGCGCGCGCGGATCAACAACTGGCGCTGGGCCAACGTGCCGTTCTTCCTGCGCACCGGCAAGCGGATGCAGAAGAAGCTGTCGGAGATCGTCATCGAATTCTCCGATCTGCCGTTCTCGATCATCCCGAGCGGTGGGCGTACCTACGGCAATCGTCTGGTGATCCAGTTGCAACCCGAAGAGTCGATCCAGTTGCAGGTGCTCGCGAAAGAGCCGGGCAGCGGCATGCACATGCTGCCGGTGAGCCTGAACCTCGACCTGCAGCAGGCGTTCACCGAGCGTCGCGCGGAAGCCTATGAGCGGCTTCTGATCGACGTGATCCGCGGACGTCTGACGCACTTCATGCGCCGCGACGAACTCGAAGCGGCATGGGCGTGGGCCGAGCCGATTCTCGAAGGCTGGGCGAAGTCGGGCGAGCGGCCGCGCTCATATTCGGCGGGCACGTTCGGACCGGCGGCATCGACCGCGTTGATGACGCGGGAGAACGCCGTGTGGGCGGAGGAATCGCAGTAACGGGCTTTTGACAGCGCGCTATTCGAAGCGGCTCGCGACGTTGCAGTGGCGTCGCGAGCCGCTTTTGCGTGTGCTGTCGTTGCCGCGCTGATCATTCGTCATTCATACGGCTTGCGCCTATGATGGTTTCCTTGTCCGCGTCACTCGGCGGCATTCCAAACGGGGCATCGATGGGGCGAATTCTCGTGGCATTGATCTGGGCGGCAAGCGTGACAATCACACTCGATCTCACGGCTTGCGCCAGCAGCAGTCTCGATGCCCGGAGCGATCCGCCGAAGGGTGATCATCGACAGCGACTACAACACGCTCGGCGATGACGGCCAGCTCGGGGTGATGGCCGCGCAATTGCAGGCGCAGGGCGCGCTGAAAGTGCTCGGCATTACCGTGGTGTCGGGCAATCAGTGGCTGAAGCAAGGTGTTGCCGATGCGCTGAAATCGGTCGAACGACTCGGCGTCGAACAACAGATCGGCGTCTATGCGGGCGCCAACTACGCACTGACGCACGACTTCAAAACGATCCAGCGGGAACTGAAGGAATTCCCCGGCGGCGATGGCTATGTTGGCGCATGGAGCAAGCCCGAGCCGAAATCGGCTAGCGACCTCGTCGCGCCGCCGGACGGCTTCGCGACGCACACGAAGGTGCAGAGCCAGAGCGCGATCGACTTCATCGCCGAATCGGTCGAGCGGTACCCGGGCGAGGTGACGATCCTCGCGATCGGCCCGCTGACCAACATCGCGTTGGCCACGCGCGAGCATCCCGAGATCGTGCCGCTGATCAAGCAGATCATTTACATGGGCGGCGCGATCGACGTGCGTGGCAATACCACGCCCGCCGCCGAATTCAACTGGTGGTTCGATCCCGCAGCGGCGAAAGCGGTGCTGCGTCTGCCGATCAAACAGACGGTGATTCCGCTCGACGTGACGGATACCGTGAAAATGGACAAGGCACTGTACGATCGCGTCGCGCACGATCCGGCGAAGCAGACCATCATCACGCAACTGTTCAGGACGCTGAACGGCTACGGATACGACGGCAAGAACGGCTTCGAGACCAATCCGAACTACACGACGAACATCTGGGACACGCTGACGCTCGCTTATCTGATGCATCCGTCGTTCGCGACGCAGACCGTCGAGGAGTGGGTGGATGTGGATACGGGCTTCGGCGCCAACGATGGCAAGGCAAGGGGCTACACGAGTTCGCCGCCGCCGGGTTTGCAGAAGATGACGGTCGTCAAACGATTTGATAATCCGGCGTTTTTTAATTTCTATGTCGATCTGTTGACGCGGCCGGTGCCGGTGCGGCCGTTGGACTAGCCAACGCGCGAGCGCCGCGCGCCCGGACCCGCACCCGCTTCACGCGGGATGCAGGCCGCGCAGCAACTGACGCACGCGCGACAGATCCTGCTCGACGTGGCCGGCTTTCTCGAACAGCTCCGCGAGCCAATCGACGAACGCGCGCACGCGCGGCGACACGCGGCGGTTCTTCACATACGCGACCGAGACCGGCATCGGCACGGGTTTCCATTGCGGCAGCACTTCATGCAGCAAGCCCGAATCGAGGTAAGGCTGCGCGGCGATGCGCGCGGGCTGGATCATGCCGAGGCCTTGCAGTCCGCAGGTCAGGTACGCCTGTTCGTCGCTGACTTGTACGAAGCCGTTGAGCTTGACCTTGCGCGCTTCGCCGCCCACTTCGAAATCGAAGTCGCATTCGCGGCCGCTATGCGGCGACACGCAGTTGACCGCGACGTGCGCGCGCAGATCATCGAGATCGGCGGGCGTGCCGTGGCGGGCCAGGTAGGCCGGACTCGCGCAGGTGACCTGATCGAGCGTGCCGAGTTGCCGCGCGACGAGATTGGAATCGGGCAATTCACCGAGCTGGATGCTGCAGTCGATTGCTTCGGCGACCAGATCGACGGTGCGGTTGCTGACGCCGATCGCGAGGTCGAGGTTCGGGTAACGGGTGTGGAAGTCGTCTAGCGACGGGAGCACGATTGCACTCGCTACCGCGCTGGGCATTTCGATGCGGAGGCGGCCGGTCAGGTTGTCGGTCGAATTACGGAGGCTGGCTTCCATTTCGTCGATGTCGGCCAGGATTTGCGCGCAGCGTTCGTAATAGGCGGCGCCCTCCGGCGTGATGCTCAGGCGGCGCGTCGTACGGACTAACAGCGCTGTGCCCAGCAGGGCTTCCAGGTTCTGGACGATCGTCGTCGCCGTTGCGCGCGGAATGTTTAATGACTCCGCTGCGCGGGTGAAGCTGTTGGTGTCCACAATTCGGATGAATGTGCGCATTGCAGTTATTCTGTCGATCACTGGGATGCTCCAAATGGTTTTCTCTTTTTTTGCCTGCGGCGGATTTGTCTTTGTTCTTGTGGTGTTGGCCTTTCCTTGCTGACTTATCGGTCTATTAGCGTTGCCCCTGTGCGGGGCGGCACCTACTTTCTTTGCTGCTGCAAAGAAAGTAGGCAAAGAAGACAGCTCAAACCGCCAATTCTTAAGCGGGCACCGTGCTCCACGAATGGCAGTGGTGCATCTGGAATCCGTGCCCCCGCACATTCCACGGCAGTGACAAAGCCGTCATCCATCCCACTCCGCACTACGTGCGTCGCGGACGCGTACGCAAGGGAAACCAGGCTGTTTTTTTATGTTAGTGGGACCATCGGCTGCGCCTCGGCGACGCGCCGAAACGACCAATGGTTTGAGAACAGCGCTTCGGCGCGCGCAGCGCCGCCGGAAGAATGATGGCCTTGTCACTAACGCGGAGTGTGCGGGAACACAGATTCCAGATGCACCACTACCCGAGGTGGACAAAGGGACCCGCTTAAGAGTTAGCGGTTTGAGCTGTCTTCTTTGCCTACTTTCTTTGCAGCAGCAAAGAAAGTAGGTGCCGCCCCGCACAGGGGCAACGCTAATAGACCGACAAGAAATCAAGGAAAGGCCAACGCCCTAAGAGCACAGAAAAAAGGGCGAAGGCAAAAAAACACAACAACAAAACAGAACCCCGCGCCGCAGGCGCAAAAAAACCACCCGCTGCACGGCCAAAAAGTTGCTATTACTTCTGCATCGAATCCATATCAACCACAAACCGATACTTCACATCGCTCTTGAGCATGCGCTCATAAGCTTCATTGATCTTCTGCATCGGAATCATTTCAATATCGGAAGTAATGCCATGCTCGCCACAGAAATCGAGCATCTCCTGCGTCTCGGCAATACCGCCAATCAGCGAACCAGCAAGGCGCCGCCGCTTGAAGATCAGATTGAACACCTGCGGCGACGGATGATCGTGCTCCGGCGCACCCACCAACGTCATCGTCGCGTCACGCTTGAGCAGATTCAAAAACGGATTCAGATCATGCTGCGCAGCCACCGTATTGAGAATGAAATCGAAGCTATTCACATGCGCTTCCATCTCCTGCGGATTCTTCGAAACCACGACTTCATGCGCGCCAAGCCGCTTCGCATCCTCGATCTTCGACGGCGAAGTCGTAAACAGCACGACATGCGCGCCCATCGCCCGAGCCAGCTTCACACCCATATGGCCGAGTCCACCGAGGCCGACGATCCCGACTTTCTTGCCCGGGCCCACGCCCCACGTACGTAGCGGCGAATACGTGGTGATGCCCGCGCACAGCAGCGGCGCGACACCCGCGGCGTCGAGATTCCGCGGCACGCGCAGCGTAAAAGCCTCATCGACGACCAGTTGCGTCGAATAGCCACCGTAAGTGACCTGTCCGTCGACGCGATCGACACCGTTATACGTGCCCACCCAACCGTTCTCGCAATACTGCTCGAGACCTTCCGCGCAGCTCGAACAGGTGCGGCACGAATCGACCAGACAGCCGACCGCGACCAGTTCACCGACCTTGTACTTCGTCACGTTCGGACCAACCGCGGTCACACGGCCTACGATCTCGTGGCCCGGCACGACCGGGTAGATCGTGTTCTTCCATTCGTTGCGCGCCTGATGCAGGTCGGAATGACACACGCCGCAGTACAGCACTTCCATCTGCACGTCGTGGGCGCGGGGTGCGCGGCGCTGGATTTCAAATGGGGCGAGCGGCGCGGTCGCGTCGGTCGCTGCATAGGCATACGTCGTGCTCATGGATGACTCCAGCAAAGAGGGTGATGGCGCAACATGCGACGCGCCGACGATGCGCAACACTGGGTTGCGGATGCGGCGGGCCGCAGCATGAACCGGGATCGGGGCGCGAGCGTTGGGGGCCGCCGTTGGCAAGCTGTCGGCGCATGGCGGTCGATGACCGCGCACGCTGCGCGCGTCGAAAAAGGCGATCCGGCAGGGTTCCCATCTTAGGGACCCGGCGCTGCCCGGGGAATACCTGATCGTCTTGAAGGTTTGCCTAAAACTCCGGAGGGGCAGCGCGACAGGCTGTTTGATGCTAAATTTCAAGCATTATTCTCTTGGCCGTCGCCATATCGTCATGTCCACTCAAGCTGTCGGTTCCATTCCGGAAGACCCCGCGCAACGCCGCTTGCTCGAACTGTTCAACCTGCTCGCGCCGAATGCCGGCATGACGCGCTCGAGCCTCGAAGGCGTCAGCCTGCTGCGCGCGAATCGTCCGATGCCGCGCATGCCGGTCATGTACGAGCCGAGCATCGTGATCGTCTGTCAGGGGCGCAAGCGCGGCTATCTCGGCGATCAGGTGTTCCAGTACGACGCGCAGCAGTACCTGGTGCTGTCGGTGCCGTTGCCGTTCGAATGCGAGACCGAGGCAAGCGAACAGGAGCCGTTTCTCGGCATGTCGGTGCGCGTCGATCTGACGATGGTCGCCGAACTGCTGATGGCGCTCAACGAAACCCAGGGCCTCGCGCAATACGAACCGGCCGGCATGTATTCGACGCCGCTCGATGCCGCACTGAGCAGCGCGGTGCAGCGTCTGCTGGAGGCGCTCGCGTCGCCGCTCGACGCGCAAATCCTGGCGCCTGGCATCGTCCGGGAAATCTGTTATCGCGTGTTGACCGGCGAGCAGGGCGGCGCGATTCGCGCGGCGCTCACGCATCAGAATCACTTTGGCCGCATCGCGAAGGCGCTGCGGCGCATTCATGCGGACTACCACGCGTCGCTCGACGTCGATACGCTCGCGGCCGAGGCCGGCATGAGCCTCGCGGTGTTTCATGCGCAATTCAAGGCGGTCACCGCGACCTCGCCGATGCAGTACGTGAAGACCACGCGTCTGCATCACGCGCGTCTGTTGATGGTGCAGGATGGCTTGAATGCGGGCGCGGCCGCCGTGCGGGTCGGTTACGAAAGCGCGTCGCAGTTCAGCCGCGAGTTCAAGCGGCTGTTCGGCCTGAGTCCCGTCGACGAGGTCAAGCGCATGCGCGTCGCTCACGATGCGCCGCCGCCGCGCGCGCACAAGCCGGTGCCGCGTTATGTGACCGCGGTCTAAAGCCCGCTGAACCAGTTGTAGCCCTGATCTTCCCAGTAGCCGCCCGGGTTCGTGTTGGTCACGAAGATCGCGGCGATGTGCTTCGGGTTCTTGAAGCCGAGCTTGGTCGGCACGCGCAGCTTCAGCGGATAGCCGTATCTGGCCGGCAGCGGCGCGTTGCGGAAATCGAGCGTCAATTGCGTTTGCGGATGCAGCGCGGTCGCCATGTCGAGGCTCGAGTAATAGCGGTCCGCGCATTTGAAACCGACGTAGCGCGCGCTCAGATCGGCACCGATCAGTTCGAGAAACGTGCGAAACGGCACGCCGCTCCATTGTCCGATCGCGCTCCATCCTTCGATGCACACGTGACGCGTGATCTGCGAGACCTGCGGCAACCTGCGCAGCTGCTCGAGACTCCAGCCGCGTTTATCCGCGACGAGCCCCGATACTTCGAGCCGATAGGTCGAGCCGTCGATATCGGGCGCGTCGAACTCGGGATAGAACGCGTTGAACGGAAACGGATCGGTGACATCGCGCGCCGAATAGGTCGGCGCGAGTTTGTTGCGATTGAACAGCCACGCCTGCACGCGGTCGTTCCAGCGCGACATCGCCCATAGCACCTTGTCGACGGAATCGTTGTCCTGCAGGTTGCAGCCGGACAGCATCGCGAGCGCGCCGATCGATAGCGACGAGCGCAGAAACAAGCGGCGTTGCAACTGCTCGATCCGCGGCCGGTGCTCGGCAAGCACGATGCGTGAGCGGCGCGCGTCTTCTGTATTGGCGTGCGTATCGTTCGCCGTGTCGGTTCGTTGCGGGGCGCTCATGCGCGAGTCCTCTGGGAGGCTTGATCGATGCGCTGCGCATTGCGCCGGGCGCGTCCGGTGACCATCGGCGGCAACGTGCGCGGCACCAGCAGCACCAGCAGCAGATGCACGACGACAAAGCCGACCACGCCGGCCATCGCGACGAAATGCACGCGGCGCGCAAAATCGAAGCCGCCGAACAGCGCGGTTAGCCACGACAATTGCACCGGCTTCCAGATCGACAGTCCCGATGCGACCAGCAGCACGCCGAGCAGCAGTACCAGCAGATACAACGCGCGCTGCACGGCGTTGTACTTGCCGGTTTCGTGCGGCAGTCTTAGGCGCAACGCGAGCGCCGCGTCGCGCGCCAGCTCGCGGGCACGCACCGGCAGCAGCTTGCGACGCAAATGGCCGCTCGCGACGCCATACGCGAGATACAGCAGGCCGTTCGCGCACAGCAGCCACATCGCCGCGAAGTGCCATGCGATCGAGCCGCCGAGCCATCCGCCGACCGTCGCCCACACGGGGAACCGGAACGGAAAGATCGGCGACGCGTTATAAATCGCCCAGCCGCTCATCACCATGCAGACCATCGCGAATGCATTGATCCAGTGCGTCACGCGAACGACGAGGGGATGAACGACCAGAAATGCTTGCGAGTCGGGCATAGTCTTCAAAGACGAGGGGGAGGAAGACGAACGACGCGCCGCTTTACATCGGCGGCGTCACGCCATGCTCGCCGGCCGAAATGAAATTCGCCGCCATCGCGCCGTCCGCTTCCTTGTGCGCGAACAGCACGACCTTCGTGCCGGGCGTGAGCAACGCGCGGTTGCCCGGCTCCAGACTGACGATGGGCACGTCCTGCGGAATCACGATCTTCTTCTCGCCATCCTTGTACTTGATGGTAATCGTGCGGCCGTTGCTGACCACGAGCGAGCCGACCGTGCCGTTCGTCATCGTGCTGTTCGCGCCGAGATCCCACGGCCGATGACCTTCGCCCGAACCGCGCATGCTCGGCGGGAATACATGCACTTCGAGCGCCTTCAACGTGCCGTCGGGCTGCGGAATCGCGGCGGTGCCGACGTAGCTGTCCGGCTTGATGTCGCTGACGTTGGCGAGCGTGACGCCGCGAATCGGCGTGTCGGCGGCCAGCTTCACGTCGACGTCCTGACCATTGCGCGTGTGGACTTTGAGCAGATCGCCCGACAGCGACGTCACCGTGCCGCGCACGCCGGTCGGCGCGGCGGTCTGGGCCGAAGCCGCGAACGTCGTCGCGAGCAGCACGGCGGCGAGTGCGGGGACGGCGAGGGCGCGCAGCGTTCGTGCGCGGGCGATCTTCATACGGGTCTTCATGAGGCAACTCCAGGAAGGGATGCAGCGTGGTGGACGGTGCGTTCAGACTAGCCGTCGCATCGGCTCGTCAGAGTGACGGGAGGATGACAAAAACGTCATCAAGGGTCGATGGCGGCCACGTAGAATGGCCGCCGGGAGCGCTGCGGTTGTTCTCGAGCGCTGTCATCAGGCTTTTTTGCGCGGGCGAGCGCGGCCTTTACGGTCGCATCGCGCGAGAGGAGCAGTGAGCATCATGAGCATTCTGGTCATCGAAGACGATCCGAAAACCGGCGACTATCTGAAGAAGGGCCTGCGCGAGCATGGCTACGCGGTCGACCTCGCGCGCACCGGCACGGACGGCCTGCATCTGGCGCTCGAGCATGAATACGAACTGGTCGTTCTCGACGTGATGCTGCCCGGCATCGACGGTTGGGAAATCATGCGGGCGTTGCGTGCGCGGCGCGATCTGCGGGTGATTTTCCTGACCGCGCGCGATCAGGTCAGCGACCGCATTCGCGGTCTCGAACTCGGCGCCGACGACTACCTGGTCAAACCGTTTTCGTTTACCGAGCTGGTGCTGCGCGTTCGCACGCTGTTGCGCCGTGGCGTAATCCGCGAGAGCGACGTGTTCGAAGTCGCCGACCTCAAGCTCGACGTATTGCGCCGCCGGGTCACGCGCGAGGGCGTCGACATTGCGCTGACCAACAAGGAGTTCATGCTGCTGCATCTGCTGGTGCGCCGCGAGGGCGAAGCGCTGTCACGTTCGCAGATCGCGTCGGAAGTGTGGGACATGAACTTCGATAGCGACACCAACGTGGTCGACGTGGCGATCAAGCGCTTGCGCGCAAAGGTCGATCACCCGTTCGGGAAGAAGCTGATTCACACGGTGCGCAGCATCGGCTACACGTTCGGCGACGGCGCATGAAACTCTGGAGCGAACGCTCGCTGATCGCGCGCACCACGTTGCTGTTCGCACTGATCGCCTGCGCGGTGATCGGCTCGCTCGGCGCGTATTTCTATCATTCCGCCGAAGTCTCGCTGCAACGCCGCGCCGACGTCGTGCTGAGCGGCCGTGTCGAGCATTTCAGCCGCATCGTGCACGACCTTTATTCGGTCAGCGAATTAAAAAAGCGCCCGCTGCTGTTCGAGACGATGCTCGGCGCGGAAGAGGACGTGCTGATCTTCCGGCGGCCGGGCGAAGCGCCGTTCGTCGACGTGAATCCGGGCAGGCTCGCGGTGCCTGATCTACAGGTCGGCCCGGCGGGCAATCCGCCGGGTGCCGCCGACATGCGTCAAACGCGCCTCTCCGACGGCGTGCCGGTGCATTGGGCGATTGCGACCGCGACAGCGCGCGAGGATGGCGCCGAAGTCGCGGTGATCGCAGGCCATCCGATGACGAACGAAATGCGCATGCTGGACGAATACCGCAACCGCATCGTGCTGGCGACGCTGAGCGGCATGCTGGCCGCGACGCTGCTCGCTTACGGCGTGCTGCGCCGCGCGCTGCGACCGGTTCGCGAGATCGCCACGCGGGCCGCGCAAATCAGTCCGACGAACCTGGCGGTCCGGCTCGACGACGAAGCGGCGCCGGTGGAACTGCGTCAACTTACGCAGGCGTTCAACGCGATGCTCGATCGTCTCGCCGACGGCTATCAACGCCTGCAGCAGTTTTCCGCCGATCTCGCGCACGAGATTCGCACGCCGGTCGGCGCGCTGGTCGGCCAAACCCAGGTGGCGCTCGCGCAGCCGCGCGAAGCCGACGAATATCAGCACCTGCTCGAATCGAATCTCGAGGAGTTGAATCGCCTGAGCCATATCGCGGAGAACATCCTGTTTCTCGCGCATGCGGATCATGCGGCGTTGTCGATCGAGCGGCAGCCGGTCGATCTGCGTGGCGAGCTCATCAGGATCGCCGACTATTTCGAAGGCCTGGCCGACGAACGCGGGATGCGTTTCGAAGTCGACGCGGCGGGCGTCGCGTCTGCCAATCCGATGCTGTGCCGCCGCGCCATCAACAATCTGGTCGTCAACGCGGTGCGTTACGGCGCGGGCGACACGATCGTGCGCCTGCGCGGCGCGCAGGACGAAGCAGGCGCGCTGGTGACGGTCGAAAACGAGGGCGAGCCGATTCCCGCCATGCAACTCGACCGGCTGTTCGACCGCTTCTATCGCGGCGACGCGGCGCGCAGCGCGTTCACCGAATCGAACGGACTCGGGCTCGCGATCGTGAAGGCGATCATGCATCTGCATGGCGGCAGCGCGCGTGTGGTGTGTCCGCTGCCAGGCGTCGTGCGCTTCGAGCTGCGCTTTCCGGGCGCGTGACTTGCTAGCGGGGTAAGTCCGGCGCCGCCTCAGCCGACGCCGCCTATACTTTTCAAAGCGCTTTGAAAGGACCGTTCGCTGCCGAACTCACCAGGAGTCGCATCATGGTCAAGCTCGCTTTGTATGTCCGTCTGGAAGCCAAGCCCGGTAAGGAAAAGGAAGTCGAGGCGTTTCTGCTCGGCGGCCTGCCGCTCGTCGAGCAGGAGCCGGCCACCGCCGCGTGGTTCGGTCTGAAGCTCGGTCCGTCGACGTACGCCATTTTCGACGCGTTCGAAGACGAAGCCGGCCGCGACGCGCATCTGAACGGCAAGGTCGCGGCCGCGTTGATGGAGAAGGCGGGCGAGCTGTTCGCGTCGCCACCGAGCATCGTCAAGCTGGATGTGCTCGCGGCCAAATTGCCGGGCTGAGGTTGAGCGTTGCGTTGGCGTGGTGAACGCCTGACGCCGGCGAGCGTTACTTCGCCGCCGCGTCCGCCCCCGGCTGCGCCCCGTAGTGCGCGCGCTTTTCCTCGTACATCAGCAGGTCGGCGCGCTGCACGCCCGCTTCCAGCCGATCGCCGCGCTGGCAGGTTGCCGCGCCCATCGAGAAGCTCAGCGGCGAGCCCGGATAGAACTGGTTGTTCATCTCGACGAGCTGGCGGATCGCGTCGATCATCGCCGCGCCGCCGCGCTCGTCGGTATCGGGCATCAGGATCGCGAACTCGTCGCCGCCGATGCGGGCCGCGTGGAACGGTGATTCCATCGCCTTCGCGAGCACTTCGCCGGCACGCCGCAGCAGCGCGTCGCCGGCCGCGTGACCGAGCTGATCGTTCACGCGCTTCAGGCCGTTCAGGTCGGCCATGATGATCGTCACGGGCCACGGTCCCTTGCGTTCGAGCCGGTTCAGCTCGTCGACGTAGAACGAGCGGTTGCGCAGCTTGGTCAGCACGTCGTGCTTGCCGAGGAATTCGAGGTAGGCCTCGGCCTTCTTGCGCGCGGTGATGTCGGTCAGCGCGACGAGTACGAGGTCCCAGTCCTGTTCGTGGCCTGGCAGCACCGAGAATTGCAGGTGTACGTGCACCTCGTTGCCGTCGAGTGAATAGTTGAGCACCTCGCGCTGCTGGAACAGCTTGTTGTCCCATAGCTCGATCAACTGCTCGCGGAAATGCGGACGCATGTCGTCGCGGAACACCGAGGCGAGATTGCTCGTCAGCATGTCGAAATCGGCGGCCTCGAATTGCGTGAGCGTCTGGCGATTGACCTTGATCACGCGGATGCGATGAGCGCATTCGGCGATGCGGCGCGGGTCTTCGGCGAAATGGGCGCGCAGATCGGTCACGCTGGCGGCTCGCCACGCGTCGAACAATGCGCGCACGCCGCTGAAATCTTCGAGCCACAGCGACACGGGCGCGAGTTCGAACATCCCGGAGTCGTCGTTGATGGGCGCGGAGCCGCTCGTGAGGGTATCCAGCATGAGGTTCTCGGGGGCGGAAGTGCGGCTATTTTAGACAGGTTGGCGCCGGCCGAAAATGAAAGACGATTGGCCTGTCGTTTTTGCGCAGATGTGATATGAAGCGCAGGCGGCGACCGAGGTCCGCTATTTCTGATCGTCGCGCGCCGCGCGCGTGCCGATGTACTCGTACTCCTCGGTATTGAGCCGCGACATGCGCAGTTCGACCGCGCTGCGGTGATACGAGTACGCGATGCGCCGGATCTCGAGCAGCGGCGCGCCGACTTCGACGCCTAGTTGTGTGCTTTCGAGCTCATTGGCGAGCGCAACGCTCACATGCTCATCGGTCTCGACCACGTTGATGCCGAAACCGTCCTGATAGAAGTTGTACAGCGTGTTCGGCCGGTTGCGTAGCTTGCTTTCCGTCAAGCCGGGAAACAGCGCTTCGGGCACGGTGATATGTTCGATCAACACGGTCTTGCCGTGCAGCGCGAGCCCGTTGACGAACTGCAGAACGCGCGCGCCGGTGTCGATGCCGAGCGCGGCGGCCGCCTCGCGCGAGGCACGCGCCTTCCTGAACCCGATCAGCGTGACGACCGGGTAGGCCTTGTCGCCGTCGCGCCGCACGATGCGAAAGAAGCGGAAGAAGTGCCGGTCGCGCTGATGCATCGCCACGAACGTGCCGAGCCCCTGATGACGGATCAGAATGTTCTCGGCGCACAGTTCGTCGATGGCTTTGCGCAGCGTGCCGATCGACACGCCGAAGCGTTCGGCGAGGCGCTTTTCCGAAGGAATGCATTCGCCGCCTTTCCATTCGCCGGCCGCGAGCGCCGCGAGAATCGCGCTCTTGACCTCCTTGTACCGTGTGCCTCCCACTGCGGGCGCATTGATCGCGAGCGTGCTCATGAAAACCTCTGGGATACGCGAGTCGTGCCGCTCGCCGGGGTTGAACCTGCCCTGATTCTAAACGACCAGGTCATCTAATCCATCTGGATGAATCGTATGTTGTCGGTGAATCGCGACAACGGCCCGGTTCTCGCCCAGTCGTCTAACACATATATATGACCTAGTTGACATTGGGTAAGTCGCCGCCTAATATCGATTCACCGCGGCGCACCTGGCTGCGCTGCCCCGGCGGCACCCTCACCGCATTCAAACTACGAATGGAGAAGCTCATGGGCAATCCCACGGCAGACATCAACGACACCGCAGCGGGTGCGTCGGCGCCGCGCAGAACGATCCACATCGTGCTGCACGAGGCGAAAGACACGGTCGGCGTGGCGGTGGTCGAGGGCATCAAGGCGGGGACGCTGCTCAACGCATGGATCATGGACGACGACGAAATCGTCACCGTGCCGGCGAAGCAGGACATTCCGATCGGTCACAAGATCGCGCTGAAGGACATGGCCGTTGGCGACACGGTGTTCAAGTACGGCGTCGACATCGGCAAGGTGGTCGCGCCGATCAAGGCCGGCGAGCACGCCCACGTGCACAACATCAAGACGAAGCGCTGGTAGGCCGAGCAGCGCCGCGCGCGCTGAGCGGCGCGAACTTCGGCTGCGAAGCGGGCTCGTTCCTGACCGAGGAGGGCGAGCGCTCGCGCATCGGCCACCTGTTCTGGGTGATCGACCCGGGCGCGCTGGCCGGCGACGACGCGTATCTGTCGCGTGTCGAGGCGCTGATCGAGATGATGCTGATGGATGACGACGTGCGCCTGCCCGGTTATCGCCGGGAGCAGCTTGCGCAGGCCGCATACGAGGAGGGCGTCGAAATTCCGGATGCGCTGATCGCGCAACTGGAGGGCCGCGCTTAAACGAGCGTCCCAGCGCACCCAACCGATCTCACCCGACTGGACACGCCGTCGAAAAAAAGCGCATAGCTGAAAGCGAAACCGAAACTATCGGTGCGCCAGATAGTTTTGCTCGCAAATCGCGATTTCCCTTGTGAGGCAGGTGCGAATACGATGGTCGGTATCGTATGAGCAGCGCGTATGACGCGCGCTTCGGCCCACCAGAAGCAACGACGGAGATGGCCATGGAGCACCACGCCCGCACGCAGAACGAACGGCTCGATGTCAAGACCACCACCTGCTACATGTGCGCGTGCCGCTGCGGCATCCGGGTGCATCTGCGCGACGGCGAGGTGCGCTATATCGACGGCAATCCGGAGCATCCGCTCAATCAGGGCGTCATCTGCGCGAAGGGTGCCTCCGGCATCATGAAGCAGTACTCGCCCGCGCGCCTTACGCAGCCTTTGATGCGCAAGGCCGGCGCGCAGCGCGGCAGCGCGCAGTTCGAGCCGGTCTCGTGGGACACCGCGTTCGACGTGCTCGAAATGCGTCTCGCCGCGATTCGCTCGAGCGATCCGAAGAAGTTCGCGCTGTTCACGGGCCGCGACCAGATGCAGGCGCTGACCGGCCTGTTCGCCAAACAGTTCGGTACGCCTAACTATGCGGCGCACGGCGGCTTTTGCTCGTCGAACATGGCGGCCGGCATGATCTATACGATCGGCGGTTCGTTCTGGGAATTCGGCGGACCGGATCTCGACAGCGCGAAGCTGTTCTTCATGATCGGCACCGCGGAAGATCATCATTCGAATCCGCTGAAGATCGCGATTGCGAAGTTCAAGCGCGCGGGTGGCCGCTTCATCGCGATCAATCCGATCCGCACCGGCTATGCGGCGATCGCGGACGAATGGGTGCCGATCAAGCCTGGCACCGACGGCGCGCTGTTCATGGCGTTCCTGCACGAACTGATCGCCGCCGACGCGTGGGATCACGAGTTCGTGCAGCGCTACACGAACGCGGCGGAGCTGATCGATCTCGACGAAGCGAGCGAAAACTTCGGTTTGTTCGTGCGCGATCCCGAACGGGCCGAAGGCAATCCGCTGTTTCCGCAGAATCATCTGTGGTGGGACCCGGCCACCCAGCGCGCGGTGCCGCATCATGCGAGCGGCGTGAGGCCCGCGCTCGACGGCCGTTACACGCTCGACAACGGCAAGCCGGTAACGCCGTCGTTTGCATTGCTGCGCGAGCGCGTCGCCGAGTGCACGCCCGAATGGGCGGCGGCGATCACCGGCATCGCGGCCGAGACGATCCGCCGGCTCGCGGGCGAGATGATCGAGACGGGCCGCCGGCACCGCATCACGCTGCCGATCCGCTGGACCGACGCGTGGGGCGAAACGCATGAGACGGTCACGGGCAACCCGGTCGCTTTTCATGCGATGCGCGGGCTCGCCGCGCATTCGAACGGCTTTCAGTCGATCCGCGCGCTCGCCGTGCTGATGTCGCTCCTGGGCACGATCGACCGGCCCGGCGGCTTTCGTCACAAGTCGCCGTTCCCGCGCGCGGTGCCGCCATCGGCGAAACCACCGAACGACCCCGCCGCGGTGAAGCCCAATACACCGCTTGCGACGGGCCCGCTAGGCTGGCCCGCCGCGCCCGAGGATCTGTTCATCGACGAGCACGGCGCCCCGGTGCGCATCGACCGGGCGTTCTCGTGGGAATATCCGCTCGCGGTGCACGGCGTCATGCACAGCGTGATCACCAACGCGTGGCGCGGCGATCCGTATCCCATCGACACGCTGATGATTTTCATGGCCAACATGGCGTGGAATTCGTCGATGAACACGATGAAGGTGCGCGAGATGCTCGCCGACAAACACGCCAACGGCGACTACAAGATTCCGTTTCTCGTCGTGTGCGACGCGTTCCAGTCGGAGATGACCGCGTTCGCCGATCTGATCCTGCCGGACACGACTTACCTCGAACGTTACGACGCGATGTCGATGCTCGACCGGCCGATCTCCGAGTTCGACGGCCCCGTCGATTCGGTGCGTGTACCGGTCGTGCCGCCGACCGGCGAATGCAAGCCGTTCCAGGAAGTGCTGATCGAACTGGCGTCGCGCCTGAGGTTTCCGGCGTTCACCAATGCGGATGGCGGCCGGCGCTTTCGCGACTATCCGGACTTCATCGTCAATCACACCACGTCGCCCGGTTCCGGCGTCGGCTTTCTGATCGGCTGGCGCGGCAAGGATGGCGACAAGGCGCTCGTCGGCGAGCCGAATCCGAATCAATGGGAGCAGTACGCGAAGAACAACTGCGTATTCCATTACCGCTTGCCCGAGACCTTGCAGTACATGCGCAACTGCAACGGACCGTATCTCGACTGGGCGGTCAAAAACGGTTTCCGCAAATTCAGCGAACCGATTCTGATCCAGCTTTACTCGGACGTGATGCAGAAGTTCAGGCTCGCCGCGCAAGGACGCACGAGCGGCCGGCAGCCGCCCGACCATCTGCGCGAGCGCGTCGACAGGTACTTCGATCCGCTGCCGTTCTGGTACGCGCCGCTCGAAAGCGCGGCGACGGATCTCGCGCGATTCCCGCTCGCCGCGGTCACCCAGCGGCCGATGGCGATGTATCACTCGTGGGATTCGCAGAACGCGTGGCTGCGGCAGATTCATGGGGAAAACTACCTTTATGTGAATCCGAAAACGGCGAGCGCGAACGGCATCGCCGATGGCAGCTGGATCTACGTCGAATCGCAATGGGGCCGCGTGCGCTGTATGGCGCGCTACAGCGAGACCGTCGAACCGGGCACCGTATGGACGTGGAACGCGATCGGCAAAGCGGCGGGCGCATGGAATCTCGGTCCCGACGCGAACGAATCGCAGCGCGGCTTCCTGCTCAATCACCTGATCACCGACGAGCTGCCGGGCTGCGACGAGGCACCCGCGCGCATGTCGAACTCCGATCCGGTGACGGGCCAGGCCGCCTGGTACGACGTGCGCGTGCGCATCTATCCGGCCGAAGCCGACGCGCGGCACACGCTGCCGCAGTTCGAGGCGATGCCCGAATTGCCCGGCGCGGTTGCACAGAAGAGCGTGGTGTCGCGCATCGTCCAGACCTATTTCGCGGGACGCGGAGAATTCGCGGCTCGCCTGCGCGGGACGTTGCGCCGCGCCGAACATAACGGCGACGACCGCTAAAGCCACGGCAAGGAGCTTGCAATGACCCAGATGGCGCTGGTGATCGATCTGAACGTATGCGTGGGATGCCAGGCGTGCGTGACGAGCTGCAAGGAGTGGAACACGTCAGGCGAATCGGGCAGCCTCGCCGATTTCAATCCGTACGACGCGGACCCGTCCGGCACGTTCTTCAACCGTGTGCAGAGTTTCGAAGCGGGCAGCTTCCCCGACACGGAGATGATCCATTTCCCGAAGTCGTGCCTGCATTGCGAGGACCCGCCGTGCGTGCCGGTGTGTCCCACGGGCGCGAGCTACAAGCGCAAGGAAGACGGTCTCGTGCTGGTCGATTTCGATCGCTGCATCGGCTGCAAGTATTGCGCCTGGGCGTGCCCGTACGGCGCGCGCGA
Organism: Paraburkholderia tuberum STM678; assembly: GCF_902833905.1. Classification (GTDB taxonomy): domain Bacteria; phylum Pseudomonadota; class Gammaproteobacteria; order Burkholderiales; family Burkholderiaceae; genus Paraburkholderia; species Paraburkholderia tuberum. The sequence goes on from NZ_CADFGP010000009.1 coordinate 138,306, forward strand.
ACTCGACGAAGCGCGCAAGGAGATGACCAAGTGCACGCTGTGCGTCGATCGCATTCATGACGAGCATCTGTCCGAGCGCGATCGCAAGCCGGCCTGCGTGCTCGCATGTCCGACATCCGCGCGGCTGTTCGGCGATATCCACGATCCGGAGTCGGTGGTGTCGCAAGCGATCCGCGAGCGCGGCGGCTATCAGTTGATGCCGGAGTGGGGCACGCGCCCCGCGAATCACTATTTGCCGCGCGTGCCGATCACGTCCGCGAGTTGCGGCGGCGACGGGTGCTCGTGCAAATCGTCAGGAACGACCACCGGCGATGTCATGCACACGCCGGGCTCGCCCGACTCGCAGCTCGAGGGGCAGCTCGCGCATGGCGAAGTGCATCTCGCGTCGATCGCGAAGCGCATTTGAACGACAACGAGGCCATACGATGAATCCGGCTTTTTCCGTAGTCTTCCTGACCACGCTGAGCGGCGCGGCGCAGGGGCTGTTGATCGCGCTTGTCGGTGTCGAGAGTGCGGCGTGCCTTGGCGTCGTCGCGCAACCCGCCGCCACCGCGTTCTACGTGAGCGGCGCGGCGCTCGCGGTGCTGCTGGGCGGTCTTGGTCTGATCGCGTCGTTCTTCCATCTTGGCCATCCGGAACGCGCGTGGCGCGCGATCGCGATGTGGCGCACCTCGTGGCTGTCGCGCGAATGCCTGTGCCTGCCGGCGTTCCTGGCGTGCGCGTTCCTGTATGGCGTCGCGCACTGGCTCGGCTCGCCGTGGTCGCTCGCGCTCGGCTGGCTCGGTGTGCTCGCGAGCGCCGCGCTGTTCGTCTGCACCGCGATGATCTATGCATGCCTGCGCTTTCTGCAGGAGTGGGCGACGCCGCTGACGCTGGTGAACTTCGTGCTGCTCGGCTGCGCATCGGGCTTGACGCTCGCGACCGCACTGAGCGCATGGTTCGCGCCCGCGCTGACGGCGGGACTGGCGGTCTGCGCGTGCCTGCTGACGCTCGCGGGATGCGCGAGCCGCTACGCGTCGCTCATGCGCAATGCGCGCTTGCGGCCGAAATCGACGGTGCAGAGCGCGACGGGCATCCGCAATCCGAAGCTCGTGCAGGTGTCACGAGGCTTCACCGCCGGTGCGTTCAATTTGCGCGAGTTCTTTCACGGCAAATCGGCGCGGACGTTGCGTGGCGTCAAATGGGGCTTTCTCGTGAGTGCGTTCGTCGTGCCGGTCGTGTTGATCGTGCTGGGCGCGGGGCTGCGTTCGCCCGGCGGGTCGTTCGGCTTGCTGGCCGCGGCTTGTCTCGTGCAGTATGCGGGGCTCGTGGCGGAGCGCTGGTTTTTCTTCGCGGAGGCGAAGCATCCGCAGAATCTTTACTACGCGAGGGTGGGGTGAGGCATAGCCTTCAACGAGCGCGTTTGGCCTCCGGGCCAGCGCGCTCCTCGCCTCACACTACCCGCACGCCCCCACCTCCCCGCACGCGGTACAAAAATCGCAGCCGTCCTTGCGAATCACCGCATTCGCGCCGCACGAAGCGCATTTGCGTCCGAGCATCGTGTGCAGTCCTTGCGTGCCGTTCGGCTGCAGCAAGGTGTCGGCGCTATCCGCTGGATTCGGACGGATGCCGAAATCGGCGGACAGCGCCATGTCGGTTTTCATGTGCCCGCGCGGCAAACGCGCGAGCATCCGCGACGCGACCTGATTGCCCTCGGCGTCGAGAAAGCCGCGTCGATACAGGATTTGCTGGATCGCGAACGCGAGCGCGGCCACTTCGGAATCGTGCCAGCGCGGCGCGCGGTGACCGTCGAGACGCTGCACGTCGCCAAGCCGCACCTGTCCGCGATCCCATGACACCTTGCGCATATCCTGCAGATTGCGCGCAACGAAGCCGCCGCGCGCGGCCAGCGACAGCGAACGCATCGTCGCGGTGATCCACTGCTGCGACTCGTCGCGCTGACCGGTCGGAATGAAGAACTCGATCGGCCGCTCGATCGTCACGTCCTCGCCGCCGAGCCGCCCCGTCACCTCGATGAAGGACGCCGCGACGTACAGCGACTTCTTGCCCGCCTGGGTCAGATACTCGACCTTCTCGATGATCGCCGGCAACTCGCCTCTGGGCCGATGATCGATCGCGATACGCAGCGGGTCCTGGTCGATCTCGGCGAGCGTGTCGTCGGCCTGCGCGGGCGTCACGCTCAGCACCGCGCCGAGCGTGTCGTTGGGGCGATAGGTGGCAAGGCCCTTCAGCCCGCTTTTCCATGCATCGAAGTAGAGGCTTTCGAACGCGTCGAACGGATAGTCGGCTGGCACGTTGACGGTCTTCGAGATCGACGTGTCGACGTATGGCTGGACGGCCGCCATCATGTCGAGATGGTCGCGCGCCGACATCTGCAGCGCGCTGACGAAATAGTCGGGTAGCCGGCTCACGTCGCCGCCGAGCTCGCGATAGAGCCGGTACGCGTAGTCCTCGACGTCGAACGATTCGCGGCCGCCGTCGGCCATCACTTTCACGCGCGTATAAGTCCACGAGAACGCCGGCTCGATGCCGTTCGACGCGTTGTCGGCGAACGCGAGGCTCACGGTGCCGGTCGGCGCGATCGACAGCAGGTGGCTGTTGCGAATGCCGTCGCGGCGGATCGCCTGCTGAATGTCATCGGGCAGGCGCGAGGCAAACGTGCCGGCTTCCAGATAGCGCGCGGCGTCGAACAGCTCGAACGCGCGGCGCTCCTTCGCGAGTTCGACCGAGGCGCGATACGCCTCGTCACGCATCAGCCGCGCGATGCGCACCGCGAAATCGCGGCCTTCCTGCGAGTCGTAGCGCAGGCCCATCATCACGAGCGTATCGCCGAGGCCGGTGAAGCCGACGCCGATGCGCCGCTTCGCGCGCGATTCGTCGTATTGCTGCGGCAGCGGCCACAGCGTGACGTCGAGCACGTCGTCGAGAAAACGCACCTGCGTGCGGGTGCGCCGCGCGAGGCCGTCCCAGTCGAACGAGGGCTGGCGGCCCTGCAACTGCGCAAACGGATCGACGACGAAGCGCGTCAGATTGAGCGGCCCCAGATTGCAGCAGCCGTACGCGGGCAGCGGCTGCTCGCCGCACGGATTGGTGGCGCGGATCGTTTCGACGGCGCGCAGATTGTTGTCCTCGTTCATCCGCGAGATGAACACGATGCCGGGCTCGGCGACGTCGTACGTCGAGCGCATGATGCGGTCCCAGATCGCGCGCGCCGGGTGTTCGCTGTAGACCCACAGGCCGTCTTCGCGCTGCCGCACGTCGCCGGCCGCGCGCAGCGCCGGCGACGGCTCGGCGCGATGGACCAGTTGCCACGGCTCGTCGTTTTCGACCGCGCGCATGAACTCGTCGGTGACGCTGACCGACACGTTGAAGTTGTTCCAGCGTCCCTTCGAATGCTTGGCCTCGATGAATTCGAGCAGGTCGGGGTGGTTGCAGTCGAGCACCGCCATCTGCGCGCCGCGCCGCGAGCCCGCGCTTTCGACGGTACGGCACGACGCGTCGAACACGTCCATGTAGCTGCACGGACCCGAGGCGGACGAACTCGTGGTGTGAACGCGCGCGCCCTTCGGCCGGATCGCGGAGAAGTTGTAGCCGACGCCGCCGCCGCGCCGCATCGTTTCGGCCGCCTGCAGCAGCGCCACGTAGATGCCGGGCAAGCCCTGTTCATCGACGCCCTGGATCGAATCGCCAACCGGCTGCACGAAGCAGTTGATCAGCGTCGCGGCGATGCCGCTGCCCGCCGCGCTCATGATGCGGCCCGCGCCGAGCGCGCCGTGGCGCATGTTGTCGACGAACTGTTCCTCGACCGACGCGCGCAATTCGGGCGGCTCGGCCTCGGCGACGCCGCGCGCGACGCGGCGATATACATCGTCGGCCGATTGCTCGTCGCCTTTCGCATACTTTTCGAGCAGCACGTCGAGAGAGAACTGCTGCGGCGGGATTAGCAAAGCGGGAGGAGCGGAGGAGGCGGGAGGCGTGGAAGCGGCGTTGGCCGCGCGGGTTTGCGGCGTGTCTTCTGCCATGATCGTCCCTCAAACGGCGTCGCGGCGGGCGCGGCGCGGTGGTGGAAGGCGCGCGGCCGGCACCGGATAGCGAGCCGGCGGTCGGGCGGGCGCAACGAGTCCACCTTAACGCACGAGGCGCGGGGCGGCAACCGGCAGCGGGGCCGGCGCGGCGCCGCATCGTGCGATGCCGCGGCCGCCGGGCACGCGCTCGCTAAGGGCACGTGGGCAGTAGGGAGATCGCCCCCGGAACAACGGGTTGAAACCCGCGCTTAGTGCGCGGGACTCGGGAACGTTCCGTGCGTCAGGCCGCTTCAAGCAGCGGTTCGAGGATTTCCGCGCAGATCATCGCGGACGCATTCGACGGCGCCGGGCGCTCGGCCGGCTTGAACACCGGGTCACCGCGACGGATCTTGCGGCGCGACACCGCGCAGGTGCCGGAAGAATGCGCCGAGCGACGGCGCCAGCGCTGCTCACCGTAGTGGCAGCGGCCCGGCTCGACCCAGCGGATCACCAGCGTCGTGTCGGAGCTCTCGAGAATTTCGATGCGTACGCCATTGCTACCGTCGAGGGGGATGGACTCCAGGGTCATCATCGGCTCCGTGTTGTGGAGTGCCGAATGTAGTCCCGCGCGCGCCGGATAGCTATTGTGTCACCGTTGAAACACCGTTCCGGAATTTGCAATAATCAGACTTGACATTAGCGATTCGCCGAAATGACAGGCGTTGCAAGCATTTTTTATGTAATTTTTTAATAAGGCATATTTTTGCAACGCTGTGTTGCCTGTGGCGCGACGAGGCGGGCGGCCGGGAAAGAGGCGGCAACGCTTCCTTTAAGATGTCGAATGTCGGGCGGCGAACTGAGCCGTCAGTGTAGCGGGTTTGAATTTTTCAGGTCGGCTCGCGCGCACACCGTTCAAAAACACAAGAGTTCACATGATTCCACGCCCTCCCGCCGTCCCCCCCAACTCTCCCGAAGCGTCGTCCGTCGCCGCCGAGCGCCTGAAAAAGCAGAAGGCCGCATCGATCGTGCTCTATATAGGTCTCGCGCTGCTCGCATTGTGGGTGGTGCGCGATTTCATCGTGGTGGTGGCGTGGGCCGGGGTCGTCGCGATCGCGCTGTGGCCGCTGCTGCACAAGGTGGCGGGCAGCCACTGGTTCAAGGGGCGCGCGACCTTGCTCGCGACGGTCTTCACGCTGGTGATCGCCGTGCTCGTGCTGCTGCCGGTCGGGCTCGGCATCGCCCAGGCGCTGCGCGAGGCGCACGAGCTGAACGACTGGTTCCGCAGCGTGCAGGAGAACGGCATCGCGCTGCCGGACTTCATCAACCGTCTGCCGTTCGGCGTGCAGCAGATCACTTCCTGGTGGCAGGCCAATCTTGCTCAGCCGCTGCGCGACTCGGCCGCGATGAAAGGCTTGCACAGCAATACGGTGATGACGCTCGGCCGGCTTTTCGGCGCGCGCGCCGCGCATGCGGCAATGGTGTTCGCGTTCATGCTGGTCACGCTGTTCGTGATTTTTCAGGCGGGGCCGCGGTTGTCCGGCTCGCTGCTGAAGGCCGCGCGACGCGGTTTCGGCGATAGCGGCGCGGACCTCGTCGCGCATATGGGTACCGCGGTGCGCGGCACCGTGTCGGGGTTGATCGTGGTCGGCGTCGGCGAAGGCCTGCTGCTTGGCGTCGCCTACTTCGCGACTGGGCTGCCGCATGCGGCGCTGCTCGGCTTCGTCACGGCGATCGCCGCGATGCTGCCGTTCTGCGCGCCGATCGTGTTCGGTCTTGCGGCGCTGTGGTTGCTCGTGCAGGGCTCGATGGTCGCGGCGGCCGGGCTGCTGGTGTTCGGCGCGGTCGTCGTGTTCGTCGCCGAGCACTTCGTGCGGCCTGTGCTGATCGGCAACTCGACGCGCCTGCCGTTTCTGCTCGTGCTGTTCGGCATTCTCGGCGGCGCGGAGACGTTCGGGCTGCTGGGGATTTTCATCGGCCCCGCGTTGATGACGGTGCTGATGGTGCTGTGGACCGATCTCGTGGAGTAGCGCGGGCGTCGAGGGACGCGGGGCTGGGCGGCCGTGCGCCTCGCGTGCCGCGCCGGCTCAAGGGCGCTGATTCGACGGATGCTCCTGCGCCGGCGGCTTCACGCAGCCGAGCGTGTATTTGAGCGCGGCGGGCAACAGCGCGCTCCACACGTCCCACGTGTGGCCGCCGTCGATGATGCGCAGCGCCGCCGGATTGCCCGCGAGCCGCAGGTGCGTGTATAGCTGCGAGGCGTTGGCCTGGATCTCGAGGTCGTCGTCGCCGGATGCGATGAACATCGGCAGGCGGTACGCCTGGCTCATGTAGCGGTCCCACTGCGCCGGATAGTTGAGCTCGTGCCACACGCGCGGATCGAACTGGCGCTCGCCGAACACGCCGACCCGCCGCGCCGCCGACGCGCGCGGCGGCTCGTTCGCGTAGATCGCCGGACTGAGCAGCAGCGCGCCGCAAAACATCTCGGGCTGCGTCAGCGCGTAGCGCAGCGCGCCGAAGCCGCCCATCGACACGCCGCCGATCATCCGGCCGCCGCGCTGCGTCGCGACCGCGTAGTGCGTTTCGATCTCGGGCAGCAGATCGTCGAAGAACGCGCTCTCCATCTTTTCCTTGCGGTCGACGTACCAGTCCGTGCCGCCTTGTGGCATCACGATGACGACCGGGGCAATCTCCTTGCGCTCGATCAGCGTGTCCGCGGCGTTCTGCAAATGACCTTGCGTGAGCCAGTCGTTGGCGTCGCCGTTATTGCCGTGCAGCAGGTAGAGCACCGGCAGGCGCGGACCGTCCGCGCGATAGCCGCCCGGCAGGTAGATCGTGTAGTTCCAGTCGCGGCCGAGCGCATCGGAATGGAAGCTGCGGCTCGCGACCGTGCTCGCGAACGCGAACGCGGGCGCGCCGACGGCGAAGGCAAGCAGTGCGAGGGCGAAACTGAGGAATCGACGCATGTCAGTAGGGAAGGCCGGCGGGCGCGGGACTCGCGCGCGGCCGTCATGCTATCAGCATTGGCGCCAGATTTGAGATGGAAAGTGGCGCAGAGAAGGACGGCGCTTTATGCGCGCAAAGTTCTTCGGGCGCCAAGGGGACGTCAAGGGCCCCGAAAATCGCGACGCGTCAGGGACGCGCTCGAAGGGCGCTCGAAACGTTGCCGAAAAGTTCTTCAGCCCGACGTCCGCAGCCGCCCGTCCACGAGCCGCCCGACGACCCGCTTCAGCGGTTCCACGGCCAACGCGACGGCAAACAGCGCGCCGACCGCGGCCGCATCGGCGAGCAGTCCGAGCGGATAGTTCAGGTAACCATCGGTCGCCGCGTAGAGCAGCGAGTCGATCACCAGCGAAATCACCGCGCCGGCAATGAAGCACAGCAAACCCTGACGCCCGATCACGCCGACCCACGGCAGCCGCCGCGCGACCTTCTTCGCCCAGCCGAGCTCGACCAGATTGGCGACGAGCCACGCGATCGCGAGGAAGTTCCCAGCGCGCAGGTAGGACAGGTTCTGCTTGAGGCTCGCGGCAAGTGGCGCATCCAGCAGAACGAGCTTGTAGTACGCGGCGCCCACGACCACCGCGAACGCCAGCACGCTGACGAGCCACCCGGATCGATGCGCGCTGGTGCGCTGATACACCGGCTGGCAGCGCGCGAGCACGCCGAGCACGAACATCAGTTGCCACGCGAACGGGTTGAAGTCCCAGTGCATGTCGGGCGCGGCGGGAAGGTACTGGCTGACCGCCGGTGCGCCGGCCCACAGCGCGACGCTGCCGGCGACCAGCAGCCAAGGCTTGCTGCGCGCGAGCGGCAGGATCGCGGGCACCAGCAGCGCGAAGAACGCGTACATCGGCAGCACGGACGCGAGGTACGGCTGGCGGCGTAGCAGCACGATGTCGCGCAGCGCGGCAAGCGGCGTGTCGATCAGGTCGTCGAGATCGGTCGTGGCGAGATTCGGCCCGTCGATGCTGAATGCGGTTAGCACCGCGCTGACCAGCAGCATCAGCCCGGCGGTGACGAGAAACGCGCGATAGATCTCGAACGAGCGGCGCAGGAAGCGGCCGCGAGCGATCGTCTCATTGCGCCGCTCGGCGAGCGTCGCATAGGCGGTGGCGGTCGCGAAGCCGCCGAGGAACACGAATACTTCGGTGGCATCGCACAGCGCGTACGCATGCAGCGTCACGCGCGACAGAATGCTGCCGCCGATGTGATCGACGACGATGATCAGCAGAACCAGTCCGCGGAAAAAGTCGAGCTCGATCAGGCGGGAAGATGACTTGGCCATTGTTTGCGTCAAAAGCAGCCCCGTGCGACGGCGCGCTGATCCAGCGCGGCGGGCGTCTCACAAGGCTTTTTAATATGGGATTCGGTGCTGCGGCGGTGAGGTGATCCGTGCCGGCGTCGCCTGTGGCCCATCTCGCCACGCTCGACCGGTATCGCAAGGCGGCCGTGTCAGCGGGCTGTGAAGATGACCTTCGCGGTGACGCCGAGTTCCGTTGCATCGCAGCAAGGCGCAGGATTATATTTCTTTTCATGACAATGACGCAGCGAGACGGGCAGCAGCGGCTGCTGTTTACCTGAAGCGACGTTACGAAAAAAGAGGCAGCAACACGCAGTGGAGAATTAGCAACATTCTCGATGCTTGGCGCATCCACTCATGGACGCCCGGACGATGTCATGTGAGGATTTCCGGAAAAGCGCAGCCATTGGAGCAGTCTTCAGAACTGCTGGAAAAGTGACGAGAATAAAGAGCAAAGAGAACAAAGCGGCCGGATCGAGTTGTCCTATCACTCGCGGTGCAGGGAGATCATCATGAACAAGCAAGTGTTCGCGCTGGCTGTCTCCATTGCTGCGTCTGCCGTTCTTGCCGCGCCTGCCGCCGCGCAGACTAGCGTCACGCTGTACGGCGTGATCGACGAAGGCATCAACTACACGAACAATGTCGGCCACGGCCATGTTTATGAACTCGCCAGCGGTCTTGCGCAGGGAAGCCGCTGGGGCCTGAAGGGTTCCGAAGATCTCGGCGGCGGCCTGAAGGCGATCTTCCAGCTCGAGAATGGTTTCGATCTGAATTCCGGGCGGCTCGGGCAGGGCGGCCGCCTGTTCGGCAGGCAGGCTTTCGTCGGACTCAGTTCAGAGGCGTACGGCACGCTGACGTTCGGCCGGCAATATGACTCGGTCGTCGATTATCTCGCGCAGACCACGGCCAACGGCAACTGGGGCGGCGAGCTGTTCTCGCATCCGTACGACAACGACAACACCGACAACACGTTCCGCCTCGACAACACCGTCAAGTACACGACCCCGTCGATCTCGGGCTTCCAGTTCGGCAGCACCTACAGCTTCAGCAACGACACGAACTTCGCCAACAATCGCGCCTACAGCTTCGGCGGCCAGTACACGTACGGTGGGCTGCTGGTCGCGGCCGCCTATCTGCAGGCCGACAATCCGGGCAACGGCTCGAACGGGGCGATCACCGCGAACGACGCCGGCTTCGTCGCGACGCGCCTGCGCGTGTTCGGCGGCGGCATCACCTATACGTTCGGACCGGCGACGGCGGGCTTCGTCTATAGCAATTCGAACTACCTGGAGCCGACCGCAAACGGCTATCTCGGCATCGAGCCGCTGGTGCCGCTCGTGCCCGTCACACCGCCGGGCGTGCTGCTGAATTCGCTCAAGTATCAGAACTTCGAGTTCAACGGCAAATATCAGATTTCGCCGGTGCTGTTCGTCGGCGCGCAGTACGTGTACACGATGGAAACCTACGACGCATCGAACGGCGGCGTGAAGCCGCGCATCCATACGTTCGGCCTGATGGCCGACTACAACCTGTCCAAGCGCACCGACCTCTATCTGCAGGGCGCCTATCAACAGGTCACCGGCGATTCCACGCTGTCGATCCTCGATTTCGCATTCATCCCCGGCACGCAGTCGCCGTCGTCGACGTCGAAGCAGGTCGTCGTGCGCGCGGCGATCCGGCATAAGTTCTAGTTCGCTGCCCGTCAAACGCAGATCGGCCAGCCTTCGGATTTCGAAGGCTGGCCTTTTTTGCGCCCTCCGACGCGACGCATGGCTATTCAAGTTCCCCTCCCGCCTGCCGATAAGTCGAATGTCAACAAGTCTGAACGCGCCGCGGCGAAGCGGTGATGTGTGCGTCATTGGCGTCCCGATACACGTGCGGGTCGTAACGCGGAAATACGGCTCGTAACGTCTGTATCAGAGTGTGTGGGGCAGGGCGTTTTTATTAAACGACACTTTAGAATTCCGCGAGAAATTTGATCGGCCAGCAGGCAGGAAATGAGCGCCATACGAGGCGGCTTCGCCGTGCCGTCGGGAAGGCCGCGCGGCCGAAGATCGCGCACCTCGTCCGCGGCATCGGGCTATCCGGCTTGCGCATTCATAGAGCAGGAGTCGAACAGGATGAGAAAGCGTTTCGACAGAACGTTATTGGCCAGTCTCGCCGGCGCGTGGGTCGCGCTGGCCGTCAGCGGTTGTGCGAACGTCGGGCAGCCCAATGCGCAGAACGGTGCTGCAACCAGCGCCAACGCGGCGTCCGGCGTGCCGGCGGCGAATGCGACGGGAGCGGCGTCCGGCGACCCGGCGGCAGCCGCGCCGCTGTCGATCGACGCCAGCGATAACGCGCCGCTGAAAAAATCGCCGCCGCTCGTGTATCGGGTCAGGCGCGGCGACACGCTCGCGCGGGTTGCGCAGCATCATCACATCAGCGTCAAGCAGTTGCAGGCATGGAACGGGTTGAAGGCGTCGGCGCGGCTGAAGCCGGGGCAGGTGCTGCACGTTGCGTCGCCGGAAACGGTGCGCGCGGTGCAGGCGGCCAATGCGGCGGCCGCCGCGAAGGCGGCGGCGCAATCCGCGGCGCAGCGTGCGTCACAAGCGACAGCGCAAACGTCGGCGCAAGCTTCGACGCAGTCCGCCGCGCCGGCTCCGGATGCCACCGCAGTGCGCGAAGTCACGCAGGAAACCCGCCGGCACGCGAGCAGCGTGACGCTCGCGTGGCCTGCCGCGGGCAGCGTCGTCGAAGCGTTCCAGCCCGGCGAAACACGCGGCATCGAAATCGGCGGCAACGCGGGCGATCCGGTGCGAGCCGCCGCCGACGGCAAGGTGATGTACGCGGGCACCGGACTGAACAGCTATGGCAGTCTGATCATCGTCCAGCACAACAAGGATTTTCTGACCGCGTATTCGCACAACCGCAAGCTGATGGTCAAGATGGGCGACATTGTCCGCAAGGGACAGCAGATCGCGGAGATGGGCGACGAGAACAACTCGCGTGTGTCGGTGGGGTTCGAAGTGCGGCGCGACGGCAAGCCGGTCGATCCGCTGCCTTATCTGCCGCAGGGGCGCGGCTGAGCTTCCACGTTCCCGCAAAAGCTCACCTTGAATTTATTCAGCTAAACCAGGTAATTTGATCGACCGCGCATTCCGGCGGTCGACGAATCGTTGCAAAAGTACCTTCACGTCAGAGCATTCCGCTCGATCTGCGCAAGAATACCGACGATCAACCATGCTGCCTCGACCCGCAGCCGTTTATGAACGGTGAGGCAATGCAGGAGCCGGCAGGCAGCGCAGGCGCCGCCGCCGTGCCTGGTGCGAATCGCCGTTACGTCGTTTGCCCTCCGCGCAGCAGCCGCGCTACCTCACCGTGGTAATGCAGGATCGCGGGATCGGCCTGCAAGAGCGGCAGATAACGCGGCAGGAAGTGATTTTGCGGTTGATCGGGCGAGAACAGGCCGACCACGGCCTCGGCGGTCGCGAGACGGTCGCCGGCCTCGGCTTCCGCGTCGTCGAGAACTTCGTCGACGCTCGCGATCACCGTCGACAGCGGCGTCAGCCAACGAAACCCCGAGCCGTTGATCAGCACCTGCAGGAATGCCGCCGGCGTTACCGGGCCGAACTCCTTTTCGTACGCGGCACGTTCGTGATCGAGAATCGCCTTGTGCAGCGCAAGCAATGGTCGGCGAATGTCCGTGAGGAATTGAGTGCATTGCGGGTCGTTCATCGGCGGCTCCAGCGGCTGAGGTGATTCGACGGAATCGTGCGTCGCAACACCACTCAGTGCGATGCAGCGGGTCGCGCGATCACGCTAACGGATCGATTCGTCGATGGTAACGCATCGCTCCAGCCCACACATGCGATCCACCGCGCACAGCATGCGATGTGCCGCCTGACACCGCCAAAGCGAACTTCTTTCGACACGACTACAATCGGCCGGTTTTCTTGCGACACCCGCTCGCTCACAGGCCGCATTTCATGGCTTATTAGCGCGACACGCCGAACAAAACCGGTGCATGTCGGCGCTCTGGTGCGGTGTCGCGATCTAAACCGCGTGACCACAACAACATCCCCATCCGGAGCCCCTCATGACAACGCTCAATATCAACGGCGAAACCCATACCGTCGATGCCCCGCCCGACATGCCCCTGCTGTGGGTGCTGCGTGATCTCGTCGGGCTGACCGGCACCAAGTTCGGCTGCGGCATCGCGCAATGCGGCGCATGCACCGTGCATCTCGATGGCGTCGCGGTGCGCTCGTGCGTGTTCCCGGCGGCGGCGGTCGGCGACCGCAAGATCGTCACGATCGAAGCGCTCGGCGCCACGCCCACGGGCCAGAAAGTGCAGCAGGCGTGGCGTGAGCTCGACGTCGTGCAATGCGGCTACTGTCAGTCGGGGCAGGTGATGTCGGCGGCGTCGCTGCTCGCGCGCAATCCCAATCCGAGCGACGCCGACATCGACGCCGCGATGGCGGGCAACATCTGCCGCTGCGGAACCTATCACCGCGTGCGCGCGGCGATCAAGCACGCCGCGAAGGGGGCCTGACATGTCCCAGGGATTGCTCGATGCACAGAACGGCGCGCAGCCGGCTGACACCGACACGCGGCATGCACGCGGCATCTCGCGGCGCGGCTTCCTCAAATTCGGCGTGACGGTCGGCGCCGCGGCCGGCGGCGGTCTGCTGCTCGGCTTCAGCATGCCGGCCGCGAGCCAGGATCAGAAGGCGGGCAAGAGCGTGATCGGCGGCGATGCGAACGAGGCGCCGCAAAGCGGCGTGTTCGCGCCGAACGCGTTCATCCAGATCGACAACGCCGGCAAGGTCACGCTCGTGATACCGAAGGTCGAGATGGGTCAGGGCGTCTATACGTCGATTCCGATGCTGATCGCCGAGGAACTCGAAGTGCCGCTCGGCACGGTCACGCTCGATCACGCGCCGCCCAACGAAAAGCTCTTCATGGACCCGCTGCTCGGCGGCCAGTTGACCGGCGGCTCGACGTCGATCCGCTTCGCGTGGGAGCCGATGCGTCGCGCGGGCGCGACTGCGCGCGTGATGTTGATCAACGCGGCCGCGCAGCAGTGGCAGGTCGATCCGGCGAGTTGCCATGCGCAGGCCGGTCAGGTGATCCACCCGGCCAGTAATCGCAGCGCGAGCTATGGTCAGCTCGCGCAGGCCGCCTCCGCGCTGCCCGCGCCGCAGAACGTGCCGTTGAAAGACCCGAAGGACTTCAAGCTGATCGGCACGCCGGCCAAGCGTCTCGATTCGCCGGAGAAAGTCGACGGTACCGCGCAGTTCGGCCTCGACGTGCGCTTGCCCGACATGGTTTACGCGGCGATCGCGAACTGTCCGGTGTTCGGCGGCACGCTCGCGAGCGTCGACGATACGCATGCGAAGACGATCCCCGGCGTGCGCGAGGTCATCAAGCTCGACAACGCGGTCGCGGTGATCGGCGCTCACACGTGGGCCGCGAAGCGCGGGCTGCAGGCGCTCGACATCAAGTGGAACGAGGGCGCGGGCGCGCAGGTATCGATGAAGCGCATCGTCGACGATCTCGCGGCGGCCTCGCAACATGGCGGCGCGGTGGCGCGCAAGGACGGCGACGTCGGCCGCGCGTTCGGCGATGCGAAGTCGCGCGTCGACGCGGTCTACCAGCAGCCGTTCCTCGCGCACGCGACGATGGAGCCGGTCAACGCCACGGTCCACGTGCGCGGCGACGCCTGCGAAATCTGGCTCGGCTCGCAGGTGCCGACGCGTGTCGTCGATGCGGCGGTCGCGGTCACGGGCTTGCCCGCCGACAAGATCATCGTGCACAACCATCTGATCGGCGGCGGCTTCGGACGGCGGCTCGAAACCGACATGGTCACGCAGGCCGTGAAGGTCGGCAAACAGGTGTCGACGCCGGTCAAGGTGCTGTGGACGCGCGAGGAGGACATCCAGCACGACATGTACCGGCCGTACTACTACGACACGATCTCGGCCGGGCTCGACGCGAACGGCAAGCCGATCGCGTGGCAGCATCGCATCGCCGGGTCGTCGATCATGGCGCGCTTCGCGCCGCCCGCGTTCAGGAACGGGCTCGACCCCGATGCGGTGGAGGTCGCCGCCGATCTGCCGTACGACCTGCCGAACCAGCTGGTGGACTACGTGCGCGTGGAACCGCACGCGGTGCCCACCGCGTTCTGGCGCGGCGTCGGGCCGACGCGCGGCACGTTCGTCGTCGAGAGTTTCATCGACGAACTCGCCGCGCACGCGAAGATCGATCCGGTGCAGTACCGGCGCGATCTGCTCGGCAAATCGCCGCGCGCGTTGAACGTACTCAACCTGGCCGCGCAAGCGGGCAACTGGGGCAGCGCGCTGCCCAAGGGGCAAGGGCGCGGCATCTCGGTGATGCACGCGTTCGGCAGCTTCTTCGCGATCGTCGTCGAGGTCGCGCTCGAGCAGGGCGAAGTGACGGTCAAGCGCGTCAACTGCGCGGTCGATTGCGGGATGTTCGTCAACCCGAACACGATCGAAGCGCAGGTGCAGGGCGGCATCATCTTCGGCATCACGGCGGCGCTTTATAGCGAGATCACGATCAAGGACGGTCGCGTCGAGCAGAACAACTTCACCGACTACCGGATGCTGCGCATCAACCAGACGCCGCCGATCGACGTGCATATCGTGAAGAGCGGCGAGGCGCCCGGCGGCATCGGCGAACCCGGCACCGCGGCGCTCGCGCCCGCGCTGACCAACGCGATCTATGCGGCCACCGGCACGCGGCTGCGGCAATTGCCGGTTGGCCGCCAACTGCACAACGCCTGACGCGAAAGGAGCCCGACATGAAAAAAATGCTGAAGGGTCTTGGCGCGGCGCTATGCGTCGCATTGCCGTTTATCGCCCAGGCGCCTGCTGATGCCGCAACTGCGTCAGCCACCGGCGCAGCCGATCAAACGCTCGTGCAACGCGGCGCTTACCTCGCTCAACTCGGCGATTGCGCCGCCTGCCACACCGCGCCGAAAGGCAAGCCGTTCGCCGGCGGCCTGCCGATGAACACGCCGATGGGCCGCATCTACGTGACCAATATCACGCCCGACGCACGGACCGGCATCGGCGGTTACACGCAAGCCGACTTCGCGCGGGCGCTGCGTGAGGGCATCGCGAAAGACGGCCACAACCTGTATCCGGCGATGCCGTATCCGTCCTACGCGAAGGTCGACGACGACGACGTGAAGGCGCTGTACGCGTTCTTCATGCACGGCGTCGCGCCAGTGCAGCAGGCGAATCGCGAGTCCGACATCAAGTGGCCGTTGAACATGCGCTGGCCGCTGATGTTCTGGAACATGGCGTTTCTCGAGAAGGGTGCGTATCGCGACAAGCCGGGCAAGGACGTCGCGTGGAATCGCGGCGCGTATCTGGTGCAAGGGCTCGGACATTGCGGGTCGTGTCACACGCCGCGCGGTGTTGCGTTCCAGGAAAGTGCGCTCGACGAAAGCGGCAGCGCATTCCTGAGCGGCGCGCTGCTCGACGGCTGGTTCGCGTCGAACCTCACGGGCGAGCACAACACCGGGCTCGGCCGCTGGAGCGACGAGGATCTGCGCACGTTCCTGAAGACCGGCGCGAATCGCCATGCATCGGCGTTCGGCGCGATGACGAGCGTGATCAACAACAGCACGCAAGCGATGAGCGATCAGGACGTCGCGGCAGTCTCGACCTATCTGAAGTCGCTGCCGCCGGTCGGCGGCACCGGCGCGGCGGCCTATACGTACGATCCGCAGGCGACGAAGGTGTCGCTCGATCGCCCCGCGAACGATGCCGGCGCACGCGTCTATACGGCGTATTGCATGCATTGCCACGGCGTCGACGGGCACGGCTTCGCGCCGATGCTCGCGCCGCTCGCCGGCAATCCGAACGTGCTCGCGAAGGACGCGTCGTCGCTGATCAACGTCACGTTGAACGGCACCGGCGATCTCGTGATCGACGGCGTGCCGTCGCCGTTTCCGATGCCCGGCTTCGCCGCGGTGCTCGACGATCAGCAGATCGCCGATGTGCTGAGCTTCGTGCGCGCTGGCTGGAACAACGGCGCGCCGGCGGTCGGTGCGGCGGAGGTGGCGAAGTTGCGGCAGTCGACGCAGGCGGGGCGTTGATCGGCCGCTAAGTGCGGCGCAGAAGCGCGCTTGCCGACCTCGCGCCGTATCAGGTTGTGGGCCAACCGACGGCAGCTATCATCGTGGGACGGCACACCGCGCCTTCGTCGATGGACTCGCCGTCGGCCAATGCCGACATTTGCACCACGACCGATACAGGCGCATTGGTCCTATGGGAGTCCCCGTCGTGTTCGAACGGCTCTCGGAATTGGCAACGACCTTCGTCCGCCGTGCGGCGTCGAAGTCTCTGCGCGAAGCTGATGGACTTCCGACATGACCCTATCCAGTCAAGCCCGAAACGTGTCGGTCACACCGTCGGCTTCTCGCCTGTCGACGCTCAGTCACATACAGATCGCGTCGCTGTGGTTTGCGCTCTTTACCCAATGGATGACGGTCGTTCCAGTGCTCGTGCCGGCACAGGTCGCCGATATGCTCGGACGCGATGCCGCGTTGAAGGAAGGCGTGGCCGGCTCCGTCATTGCGTCCGGCGCATTCATTGCGATGATCGTGGCGCCACTGGCCGGCGCGCTTTCAGATCGCTGCTCTGCAAAACGTGGACGTCGGCGACCGTTTCTCGTCACCGGCGTGTTCGGCATTGCGGTTGCACTGGTATGGCTTGGTTCATTCAACGGCGGGGGGAGCGTAGGGATGTATACACTCGCGTTCCTGCATCTCCAGTTCTGGTGGAACTGGGCGGCGGGGCCGTACGCCGGGCTGTTGCCCGATGTCGTGCCAAAACAGGAAACCAACCGCGCGAGCGCGTGGCTCAACGTGATGACCGTGCTCGGCACGATCACTGGCAACGTGGTGCTCGTTGTCCTCTATTCGCCGGGCCACCTGTATCCTACGGTTGCCGCGTTCATTGCGATCATGTTGCTCTGCCTTTGGCTGACGATTCGCGGCTCGCGCGAGCCGACACCGGTCAGATCCCGACAACGGTTCGAACTCGTCACGTTCATGCGCTCGTTCTATCTCGATCCACGTCTTCACCGAAACTTTTACTGGGTGCTGGTAACCCGTCTGTTCGGCAACATGGGAATCTGGTCGATCTTCGCCTTCATGTTGTACTACCTGCAGGACGTGATCGGCATTCGTCATCCGACCAGTCTCCTGAATGGGCTGCTTGGCGTCGGCGTGGTGCTAGCGATCCCGGCCAGCCTGCTGGGCGCATGGCTCGCCGACCGGCACGGTGTCGTTCCCGTCGTCCGCCTGACCAGCTGGATCATGGCCGGAGCCGCGATTGGCTTTGTCCTGCTGGCGTTGCATCCAAACCTGTTGCTGGTGATCGCGGTCGGGCTGGTTTTCTGCGCCGCTTACGGAACCTATCAAGCCGTCGACTGGGCACTCGCGCTGCAAGTGTTGCCAGACGATGCGTCCAGCGGCAAGGACATGGGCATCTGGCAAGTGTCGATGGTGCTACCGCAGATCCTCGGCCCTGCCGCGACCGGGTGGATGCTGTCATGGGTCAAGGCGTTTGCCGGTGCCGGACCCGCCTATGTCGTCGCGTTCGTCGTCGCAGCGGGGTGGTTTGTGCTCGCGGCGTGGTTCGTCTCGCGCATCAAGATTGCTTCCCGGCAGCACGTATCCGTGACTTGAACTACAGACCGCGAATCACCTCACCTCACCGATGCTGTCCCGCCTTCTGCCGCTTTTCGAGCACGCGAGCATACCAGGTCAGCGGAAAACACATCGCGAAGTAGATCATCGCGACCATGCCGTAGATCGGAAACGGCCGGAACGCGGCATTCGTGATCATCGTGCCGGTCTTGGTCAGCTCGGCGAAGCCGATGATCGACGCGAGCGCGGTGCTCTTGACCACCTGCACGAGAAAACCGACGCTCGGCGCGACCGCGATCTTCAGCGCCTGCGGCCACACGATGTAGCGCAACTGCTGGCCGAACGTCATACCGAGGCTCGCACCCGCGGCCCACTGACCGCGCGGCACCGCTTCGACGCAGCCGCGCCAGATGTCGACCAGATACGCGCTCGTATAGAGCGTCAGCGTGACGGTCGCGGCGGCCCACGGCGACACGTCGATGCCGATGAGCGGCAAGCCGAAGAAGGCGAGAAAAAGCTGCATCAAGAGCGGCGTGCCCTGAAACACCTCGACGTACAGCACGACGACGCGGCGCAGCCACGCGATCGGCGACACGCGCATCGCGAGCAGCACGAGCCCGACGATCCCGCCGCCGACGAACGCGATCAGCGACAGCAGCACGGTCCAGCGCGCGGCGAGCAGCAGGTTGCGGGCGATGTCCCACAGCGTGAATTCGACCATGATCAGCGCTCCGTCGGCAGGGTGCGCGCGCCGCGCCACATCAGGCGGCTGCGCCAGTTGCGCGGCAAGCCGTCGTTGCCGCTACTACTGCTGTTGTTACCTCGCGCCGCGCGGCCCGCGAACAGCCCGCGGCCGAAGCGGTTCAACAGCTGCCGCAACACGATCGACATCAGCAGATAGGCGGCCGTGATGATCACGTAGCTCTCGAACGAGCGGAAGTTGCGCGACTGGATGAAGTTCGCCGCATAGGTCAGGTCGGGCACCGAGATCTGCGACACGACGGCCGAGCCGAGCATCACGATCAGCACCTGGCCGAGCAGCGCGGGAAACACGTTGGCGAGCGCCTGCGGCAGCACGACGTAGCGGAACACCTGGCGTCCATGCAGGCCGAGCGCCTGGGCGGCCTGCACCTGACCGCGCGAAATCGAATCGATGCCGGCGCGCACGATCTCGATCGCGTACGCGCCGAGATTGACGGTCATCGCAAGAATCGCGGCCTCTATCTCGTCGATATGAATGCCGAGGCTTGGCAGGCCGAAAAACACGAAGAACAACTGCACCAGAAACGGCGTGTTGCGGATCAGCTCGACGTAGCTCGCGACCAGCCAGCGCGCCCACTTCGGCCCGGCCGCCGCGATGCTCGCGCCGGCGATCCCCACCATCCCGCCCGCCAGGGTCGACACGGCCGTGAGGCCGAGCGTCACGGCGGCGCCGCGCGCGAGCATCCCCGCATACAGGCCGAAGCCGCTGAAATCGAACGCGTAAGTCATGGCCTCGTGCCCATCGTAGGATCAGATCGCGGCGCGGCCTTCACGGCGCCACGCCACAGGTTTCAAAAATCGGCCGGCAGCGGCGCGCGCAGCCACTTCTGCGAGATCGCGTTCATCGTGCCGTCCTTGCGGGCCTTGGCAATCGTTTCGTCGACCTTCGCCTTCAGGCGCGGCTCGTTCTTGTTCAGACCGACGTGATCGGGCGAGCTGAACAGCGCGAACTTCTGCTCCGGATCGTTCGCCGGATGCCGCGCGAGAATCGTCGCGCCGACGTCGTTGCCGACCACCATCAACTGTACCTGACCAGAAAGAAACGCCGAAATAGCGCCGTTCGGATCGTCGAAACGTTTGATGTTCGCCGACGGCGGCGCGATCTTCGTCACGCTCAGGTCTTCGAGCGTGCCGCGCGCGACCGAGATCGACTTGCCGCCGAGGTCGGCGGCGGTCTTCACCGGCAGCGACTTCGGGCCGAACACCGCGAGGTAGTACGGCGCGTAGGGTTGCGAGAAGTCGATCACTTTTTCGCGCTCGGGCGTCTGGCCGACCGACAGCAACATGTCGGCCTTGTGGTCGGCGAGAAAGGCCATGCGGTTGTCGCCGGTGACCGGCACCAGTTCGACCTTCGCGTTGAGCGCCTTACCGATCAGATTGGCGACGTCGATGTCGTAGCCGACCGGTTTCATGTCCGGACCGATCGAGCCGAACGGCGGATAGTCCTCGAATACGCCGATGCGCACGGTGCCCGACTTCGCGATGTCGTCGAGCGCGTCGGCATGCGCGGCCGACGGCAGTGCGCACAGCGCGCCGAGCGCGGTCATCGCGAGCGTCGCGGCGAGCGTCGCGAACACGCGGCGGGTCGATTGGAGAGCGGGGCGCTGGTTCATGATGGGTTCCTCTGTCGTAATACGGTAGTTATTCAGGCAAAGCCGTGTGATGGGTTCGGGTATCAGGCGGCGCGCGCGGCGATCAGCTTGCACGCGTGCGGCGGCAGCTCGGCGAGCACCGGCATGCCGAGCGCGAGCCCGGGCGTTTCGCGCGGCGTGGTCGCGGCGGTCAGCGTGAAGCCCACGCAATCGATCGTCGCTTCGAGCGAGGCGCCGACGTCGCGAATGAAAGTGACGGTGCCGGGCAGCCGGTTCGGGTTCGGTGCTTCCGTGGCCGCCTTCACGCAGATGTCCTCGGGGCGAATCAGCAGGCGGATCGCGTCGCCGGCCGCACCCGGCTGCCGCGCATCGGCGAGCGGCGCGCCCGGGTTTGGCGTCACCGCGATGCGCCGTCCGCCCGGCAGGCTCACGACGCCCGCGCCGTCGTACCGCACCGGCAGAATGTTGCCGAGCCCGATGAAGTCGGCGACGAACTCGCTGACCGGATCGCGGTAGATGTCGAGCGGCTTGCCGACCTGCGCGATGCGGCCTTTCTCCATCACGACGATCTCGTCGGCCATCGTCATCGCTTCGCGCTGGTCGTGCGTGACCATGATCGTCGTGATGCCGAGGCGTTGCTGCAGCAGGCGGATTTCGACCTGCATCGCTTCGCGCAGCTTCGCGTCGAGCGCGGACAGCGGTTCGTCGAGCAGCAGCAGTTGCGGCTCCGAAGCGATCGCGCGAGCGATCGCGACGCGTTGGCGCTGACCGCCCGACAGTTGCGTGACCGGCCGATTCGCCATGTGCGGCAGCTGGATCAGCTCGAGCAGTTCGGCGACGCGGCGCGTTTGCCGTGCTTTCGCGACCTTGCGCAGCTTCAGCGGATACGCGACGTTCTGCGCGACCGTCATATGCGGAAACAGCGCGAGCGACTGGAACACCATGCCGAAGTCGCGCCGGTTGGCCGGCAGTCGCGTGATGTCGCGGCCGGCGAAATGGATGCTGCCCTCGGTCGGCGTTTCGAGGCCTGCGATCATCCGCAGCAGCGTGGTCTTGCCGCAGCCGGACGGGCCGAGAAAGCACACGAGCTTGCCGTCGGGCACGCTCAGGTCGACGTCGTCGACGGCATGCACGGCGCCGAAGCGCCGCGTGACGGCCTGCAAGTTCAGATGGGTCATCGGAAGCTCCAGCAAGGTGGCGGGTTCACAGCGCGACGCCTTCGTCGCCGATCAGCTTTTCGAGCAGCCAGATCAGCGCGAAGTCGATCGCGACGATGACCACCGCGAAACAGAACACGGTCGGATCGAGCGACGACACCGTGCGGCTATAGAGCCACACCGGCAGCGTGATCGTATCGATGCTGTACAGGAAGAACGTCACCGTGAACTCGTTGAACGACACGATGAAGGCGAACAGCATGCCGGCGAGAATGCCGGGGCGCATCAGCGGCAGCACCACGTCGATGAGCGCGCGGCCGGGGCTCGCGCCCATCACGAGCGCGGCTTCCTCGAACTCGGGGCCGATCGACGCGACCGACGCCGCGCAGTTCTTCACCGTGAACGGCAGCGCCAGGATCACATGCGCGATGATCAGACGGCCGACGCCCAGCTCGACCGGCAGCACGTTGAACACCAGCAGCAGCGACAGGCCGAGCATCACGAGCGGATAGACGAGCGGCAGCGCGACCAGTTGCTCGACCATCGGCTTGCCGCGAAAACGGTAGCGCGACAGCGCGTACGCGGCGGGCACGGAGACCAGCGTCGCGATCAGCATCGTCGCTAGCGCGACGACGAGACTCGTGCTCAGCGCGGCGCCCATCGACAGCGTATCGGTCGCGTCCGGTGACACGAAGCTGTGCCACGCCGCGCGGTACCAGTGCAGGCTGTACGCGTGCGGCGGGAATTCGAGCGTGTCGGCCGCGCTGAACGACATCGCGATCATCGTCAGGATCGGCAGCGCGGCGAGAAACAGCACCACGCCGGCGACGAGCGCGGTCGCGCGGCCGAGCTGGCCGGGCATCGTCTGAGGCAGGCGCGGGAAGCGCGGCGAACGAGGTTCGGTGCGCGGCAGGTGCGAACTCGGCAGCGGCGTGCTCATGCGTGTGGCTCCCCGGTCAGACGTTGGGTGCGGCGCACGAGCCGTTGCGACAGCGCCATCACGGCGAGCGTCGCGATCATCAGCACCACGCCGGAAGCGGAGGCGGCCGGCCAGTTCAAGAGCGGCGCGACCTGATCGTGCACCAGCACCGCGAGCATCGGCACACGCCGGCCGCCGAGCAGCAGCGGCACCGCGAACGCGCTCGCGTTGTACGCGAACACCAGCAGCGCGCCCGACACGAGGCCCGGCATCGCGAGCGGCAGCAGCACGTGACGCAGCGTTTGCCAGCGCGTCGCGCCGAGCGTCGCGGCGGCTTCCTCGTACGAGATCGACACCGCGCGCATCGCGCTGGACAGCGGCAGCACGGCGAGCGGAAACGCGGTCTGGATCAGCCCCAGCAGCACGCCATGCTCGCGATACAGCCACATCACCGGACGCTCGACGAGTCCGCTCGCGAGCAGCGCGTGATTGAGCAGACCCGCCGGGCCGAGGATCACGAGCCAGCCATAGCCTTGCAGCAGCAGATTGACGAGCAGCGGCAGCAGCACACCCGCGAGCAGCAGCCGGCGCGCGAGCCGCGATGTCGTGCGCGCCATCGCGAGCGCGACCGGAATCGCGAGCACGACCGCGCACAGCATGCTCTGGAACGCGAGCCGCAGCGTCAGCCACAACGATTTCAGGAAGTAGCCGTCGAGCAGGTCCGCGTAGTTCTGCAGCGTGAAGCTGCGCCATTCGTTGCCGGACGTGCCGAAGCTCATGCGCAGCACGACCAGCGCGGCCGTGCCGAGTATCGCCAGAAACAGCAGGATCGGCGCGAGCAGCAGCCACGGCCGGGCTTTCGCGAGCGTCGTTGCACCGGCAGCGGGGTCGGTCACGGCAGTCTCGACGACTGCGCAAGCGCAAGCAGCGCCGCCGGGCGTCGGGCCCGGCGCCGCTTCGTCCGGCATCATCGCGGCACGCCGCGGGAAGCGCGCGAGCATCGTGGTTACGCCGAGAAGATTTCGGTGTAGCGCTTGATCCATGCCGGCTGCACGGCGGCGAGCGCCTTGTCGTCATGCAGCACGGCTTTCTCGGCGATCTGCTGCGGGCTCGGCACGAACGCGCGGCTCGCGGCCGGAATCATCGCTTTCGAATTGACTGGGCCGTTCAGCACATCGGCCGCCATGCGGCCTTGCACGCCGGCGTCGAGCGAGTGATTGATGAACGCGTGGATCAGGTCGGTGTCGCCCGGATGCGCTTTCGGAATCACCGTGAACATCAGTTGCGTCGCGAAGCCTTCCTTCATGCCGTAGGTCACGCCCATCTTGTATTCGGGCTTGCGGATCTGATCCGGGAAAAACGCGGGCGAGTAGATGCCGCCGATGTCGAGCGAGCCCGTGCGGAACAGGTCGGCCACCTGGTTCGGGTTCTCGCCGAGCGTCATCACGCGGTCTTTGAGCTGCGCGAGCTTCTTGAAGCCGGGCTCGATGTTCTGCTGCGAGCCGCCGTTCATCTTCGCGGCGATGATCGCGAGATCGACCGCTTCGGCCCATTCGGGCGGCGGCAGGAAAATGCGGCCGGCGTATTTCGGGTCCCACAGCGCCTCGTACGACGAAGGCGGCGTCTTGACCGTCGCGGTGTTGTAGATGAGGCCGTCGGACCACAGCAGATAGCCGACGCCGAAGCCGTTCGCGCCGGTGCGGTATGGCGGCGCGACTTCTTTCAGGTTCGGCAGGCGGTCGAGGTCGGGCTTCATCAGCAGGCCCGCGTCGGCGAGGCCGGAGGCGCCGACACCGGCGAGCGTGATCACGTCATAGGTGGGGCGCTCGCCCGCTGCCTTGACTTTGGCGACCATGCCGGAGGTGCCGTCGGCGCGGTCGGCGATCACCTTCGCGCCGGTCTTCGCCGTGAAGGTCGCGGCGATGTTGCGCAGCGCGGCTGTGCCGGTATCGTCCGACCACGTCAGGATGCGCAGCGTCTTGCCGCTGAAGTTGTGCTCCTGCGCGCGCAGATTGAGGAACGGCATCGGCAGCGCGGATGCCGCGAGCGCCGTACCGATCGTCTTGATGGCCTGCCTTCTGCCCCGTTTGATCTGCTGCATGGCGGTCTCCTGTGTTGAACGCCCGTTGCCCATGATTCGCCGTGACCGCTGCCGGATATACCGTGCGTGGATGCACTGTAGGTTTGCCAAAATCACGCAACAATCGAAATATGCGCATGGATCGCATGACGTACGCTCATGGCTCGCCGCCGGCGAACGCGGTGGCGAGCGATTTGGCGACGCGCCGGGAAGCTACGGGCGATGGCGTATGCGGGTTAACGTCCAGATCTGGCTGAGGAATTCCAGCGTGCGTCGAGGTATGAGGAAAGCTCGGTTCTGGTGCGGTTGCTGAAGGCTTTTTTGCACCGCGCCGGTGCGACATTCCTCGGTACGGGCGTTTTTCACGCATGCCATGAGTCGAACGCATGCGGGTTTGCCTGCGCGCCCACTCGTGCGCGCATAGCCGATCGCGTATGCTGTGGGCTTGACGGGCAGGGCGGCGAGGGGCGCTGCCGCAGCCACGCAATGATTTTTTCTGATCCTGGACTTTTGATGCGACGCCTACCGCCGCTCAACGCGCTGCAGATTTTCGAAACCGTCGCGCGCCATCGCAGCTTCACGCGTGCCGCCGACCATCTGTGCCTGACGCAAGGCGCGGTCAGCCGGCAGATCATCGCGCTCGAGGAGTACTACAAGTTTCCGCTGTTCAAGCGGCACGCAAAGGGGCTGACGCTGACCGCCGAGGGCGAAATGCTGCTGCCGGCGGTCAAGGAGAGCTTCGCGCGGATCGAGGAAATGTCGCTGCGCTTGACGAGGCAGCGCACTGATCTCGCGCTGAAGGTGCCGACCTGCGTGATGCGCTGGATGCTGCCGAAGATCATGCGCTTCCAGTCCGACTATCCCGATCTGCACGTGCAGATCACGACCACCTGGCAGCACGACGTCGATTTCCAGAGCGAGCCGTTCGACGCGGCGATCATCTATGGTTCGTCGCCCGGTGCGGACGTGCAGGCGGTGTCGCTGTTCGAGGAGCGTCTGACGCCGGTCTGCACGCCCGAACTGCTGAAGGACAAGCCGCTCGCGCAGGTGGCCGATCTCGGGCGCCACACGCTGCTGCATCCGACGCGCGATCACCGCGACTGGAAGATGTGGCTCGCGAAAGTCGCGGAAGCCGATTCGGCGGGCGCCGCGACGATCGACGCGGAGCTCGGCCCGAGCTTCGATACGCTCGACATGGCGACCAACGCCGCCGCGCAGGGCTTCGGTGTCGCGATCAGCGACCTCGCGCTAATCGACGAGGACGTCGCCGCCCGGCGCCTCGTGCGGCCGTTCGATACCGTGCTGAAGACCGGCTGGCGCTATTACTTCGTGTATCCGGACTCAGTCGCGCAACAGCAGAAGCTGAATTTGTTCCGCGACTGGATCGCCGAGCATTGGGAAGAGTGAGGTTGCCGTCCGCCCGTGCCGGATAAGGCATCGCGTCACGGCGCGAACGACAGAAACAGATAAGCCGCGAACAGCGACAGATGCACGGCGCCTTGCAAAATCGTCGTGCGCCCGGTGCTGAGCGTCAGCGTGGCGACCACCAGCGTGAGCGCGAGCAGCACCATGTCCTTGCCATCGATGCCGAGCACGATGGGCTGACCGATGTACAGGAACACGCCGGCAACGGTGGGAATGGTCAGGCCGATACTCGCCAGTGATGAGCCGAGCGCAAGGTTCAGGCTGGTCTGCAGACGGTCGGCGCGCGCTGCGCGCAGCGCCGCGAGTCCTTCCGGCAACAGCACCAGCGACGCAATCACGATACCGACCACCGCCGGCGGCGCGCCCGCGCTCAGCACCGCTGACTCGACCACCGGCGACAGCACTTTCGCGAGCAGCACGACCGCGACGAGGCTCACGAGCAGCAGCACGCCGCTGATGGCGGCGAGGCGCGCGCCGGGCGGCTCGGCATGGACGTCTTCGTCGGGCACGCCGGCGAGGAAGTAGTCGCGATGGCGCACCGTCTGCACGAACACGAACACGCAGTACAGCACCAGCGACGACACGCCGGCAAACGCGAGCTGCGACGGCGACAGGACAGGCCCGGGGCTGGTGGTCGTGAAATTCGGCATCACGAGCGTCAGTACCGACAGCGACGCGAGCACCGCCAGGGCGGCCGCCGCGCCGCGGCTCTGGAAGTCCTGTTCCAGATGGCGGATGCCGCCCACCAGCAGACACAGCCCGACGAGCCCGTTGCAGACGATCATCACGGCCGCGAATACCGTATCGCGCGCGAGGCCGGCTTTCTCGGGACCGGACGTCAGCATCACCGAGACGATCAGCGCCACCTCGATCACCGTGACGGCGACCGCGAGCACCAGCGTGCCAAACGGCTCGCCGACGCGATGCGCGACCACTTCGGCATGATGCACGGCGGCAAACACGGCCGCGCATAGCGACATGCCGGTCAGTGCGAGCAGCAGCGTGTTGCCCGGCATCGCGTAGGCGGCGCCGAGCACGATCCAGCTAACGATCGGCGCGACGAGAGTCCAACGAGGCAAGACGGTCGCGGACGAAGTCATGCGGCCTTCCTTTCGGTGCATGTATAAACTTGAAGTAATATCTTAACAAGTGACGTTAAGCTATTAAATTATCGGGAATAACTCGTTACGAGAAGCCGTCGCCACGCGGTCGGGTCGTCATCGCGACGCGCGTAGCGCATTAAAAATATCGCGGTTTCGGGGGCGCGGGGAATCGCCGGGTCGGATGGTGCGATGGCCGCACCGTGAGGCAATGGTGTCGAGCGCTGCATCGGAGGGTGAATTGGCGTCGCGGCGGAGCTTTCCGCCGTCGACGCCAGCTTGCTGCTGTTACCGCAACTTCTTCGGCCGTTCGACCGGATTACTGGCCCATCGCGCGGATCGACAGCGCGCTCTTCACCGACGTCACGCCTGCCACGCCTTGAGCGGCGTTCGTCGCGAGTTCGATCTGAGCCTGTTCCGGCACCGAGCCTTCCAGCGTGACGGCGCCTTCGCGTGCGCGCACGGTGATGTTGCCGACGCTCAGGCCCTTCGTACGTGCGAGCGTCGCGCGGACCTTCTTCTGCAGCGCGCGATTAGCCGCGCGAGTCTGCTTGGTGGTCGGTGCCGTTGCCGCCGGCGCTGCGGTCGCGGCCGCCTCGCTGCTTTGCGCGTACGCATTGAGGGAAGCGAGAACGACCAGCGCGCCGCCGATCATCTTGATTGCCGAGAATGCTTTCATTCAACCATCTCCTGTTGTCGTAGAACGTCGATCCCCGGATGGGATCGATTTTTTTTACACCAGCGGGTACGGCGGGATTCCATGCCAAAGGAACAGGTACAGCAGTCTGCGAACGCTTTCAGCCGACACGCGGTTTCAGCGAGCCGCGAAGCGCGCGCCGAAACATGCAAACGGCCGTGTGACCGGCCGGATGAACACAATACAACAATTGGTGCCATGTTGACTTCCATGGCGCAGAAAATGAGGCTTCGGTACAACGAATTTGTCGAGCGCAACCGGTCGATGACGTGAGAGTAGGGCGACTGCGCGCTTGTCGCGAGGCCGTAGGTTTCAGCACCGATTTCAGCACCGACTCAAGGACACCCAGCGCATGCGAAACGAAGCTCTTCCGATCCTACCGTTGCGCCGCGAGGATCTGCCGATCGATACCGTGGAACTCGCGCGCTTCATGGTCGGCAAATATCTCGTGCACGATCTGCCCGAAGGACGCCTGAGCGGACGCATCGTCGAGACCGAGGCGTATCCGCTCGGCGACTCGACGAGCCATGCGTTCATCGGACGTCGTCCGTACAACGGGTCGATGTTCCTCCCGCGCGGTCATGCTTATGTGCGGCTGACCTACGGCGTGTCTTACATGCTCAACATGTCGTCCGAAGCGGAGGAGGTCGGCGCCGGCATCCTGCTGCGCGCGATCGAACCGCTCGAAGGACTCGCGCTGATGGAAGCGCGCCGTCCCGGCGTGCCGCTGCGCGATCTCGCGCGCGGACCCGGCCGGCTGACGGTGGCGTTCGGCATCGGCCAGGCTCTCGACGGCCGCGATTTGTGTACGGGGCGGGGGCTATGGATCGGCGTGATCGAGACTGGCGACGCGCCGATCGGCGTGACGACGCGCATCGGCCTGTCGCGCGAGATGCACCGTCCGTTGCGATTTTTCGAGCCGGGCAGCGCGTTCGTCAGCGGCCCGCGCAAGCTACTGACGATTCCGCATTCGGGCGCATGACGTCGCGGCTACGCGCGTACATCGATTCAGACGTTTCGGCGTGCGGGGCGGGCGAATTTTTTCTTCGATCAGACGTATTTCGGAAACATCAGACGCAAAGGTGACGATCCGGGCAATTGTTACCCCGAAGATCATGCTAACGGAGGCGGTTCCACGATATTTCCCGAGATCGTTGCGAACTGAGCAATTTTCTATCTCGAAATTAAGGGTTTTCCCTTGGCAGTGCGGTGACTAGACTCAAGTGATTCGCTGGACACCGAAGTGTCGGCGATGCAGATAAAACCACATTGGAGGGAAGTCACCATGAAATCGCTGATCAAGGCAGTTGCCATTGCGGCCCTTGTCGCCGCGCCAGTCGTATCGTTCGCGCAGTCGAGCCAGCAGCCGGTCACCCGCGCGGAAGTCCGCAGCGAACTGATCCAGCTGGAGCACGCGGGCTACAACCCGTCGACCTCGAGCGACCCGAATTATCCGGCCGACATCCAGGCCGCCGAGCAGCGCGTGCAAGCGCAAAATCCGGCCGTCGCGCAAACCCAGCCGAGCGCTGATACCAGCGGTTACGGCGCGCCGATGAGCGGATCGACCCAGGCGGGCGGCATGAAGCAGCCGATGAGCGGCCCGAAGAGCGTCTATTTCGGTAACTAATTTCGGTAACCAAGCAGGCAGCAGAATCTGTGTGCGCGTCGTTTGACGGCGCACACAGCGTTTCATACCCGGTACTGTTTCAAACGAGCGCGCCGCACTCATGCGCCCGAGAGCGTGTTATCCGCGCGCGTTGCGTTCCTCTTTCCGAAGGAACCTCCGCTGCCGCAAGGTAGCTTGGCCCAAGCTCTTAGAGGTTTGGGCTTTTTTTGCGTCTGGTCCCGCGCGGATGATCGATGCGGTGTCGCTCAGCGAAAACCGTGCTGCCTGTCAGAGCCGTTCGCCGTGAATATAGAACTCGAGTTGCTGAATCGTGAACTGCTGTTCCGCGATGATGTCCTTCACGAGGTCGCCAATCGACACCATGCCGACCAGCCTCTCGTTGTCGATGACAGGCAGGTGACGCATGCGCCGCTCGGTCATCAGCGCCATGCACTCTTCAGTCGTCTGGTTCGGACGAACGAAGCGCACCGCCTTGCTCATGATGTCGCGCACCGGCGTCGCCTTCGACGACCGGTCCATCAGCACGATCTTGCGCGCGTAGTCGCGCTCCGTGATGATGCCGGCGATGCTGTCGCCGTCCGTCACCACCAGCGCGCCGATGCTTTTCTCGGCCATCAACCGGATCGCCTCGTAGACGGAATCGTCGGCGCCGATCGTGTAGACGTCGGAGGGGTTCGGTTTCGTTTTAAGAAGCTGTGCAACGCTTGTCATGGAGCGGCTCCGTTTCGCAATGCAGCACGCCGAAGTGGCGCACTGTCGTGAGGGACAGGCGATACCAGTATAGGCGCGACGTGCGCCCGCGGTACACCGGGAATACCTCGGGCGCGCCGGACGATGCCCGCTGGATTGACGCGGTCCGCGCGGGCTTGTTTCGGGTCTCGGGCTCGTGTTTCTCGTGATGCGCGTCTGCCTGGCGCGGCTTGTCGAGGGGCAGCGTCCCGTGCAAGCGAAGGGGCATCCACGTGCTGCATGCGGATTAGCGGTAAACTCGCAGTCCACACCTTATCCCCGGCTCGACCGGGTTCATGCCAGCACCATTGTTCAACGCCATGCTCACGTCTCAGGATCCCTCGCCCGCAGCGGACGGCGCCGTCACCGGCGAATGCGTCGTGCTCGACGCCACCGCCACGCTGCCCACGCGCTACGGCACGTTCACTTCCTATGTGTTTCGCGTGGTCGACAGCGGCGCCGAACATCTCGCGCTCGTGATGGGCGATGTCGCCAACCAGTCGTCGGTGCTGACGCGCCTTCATTCGGAATGTCTGACGGGCGACGTGCTCGGCTCCTATCGCTGCGACTGCGGCGAGCAGCTCGATCTCGCGCTGCGCTATATCGCGGCAGAGGGTTGCGGCGTACTGCTGTATCTGCGCGGCCACGAAGGACGCGGCATCGGTCTGTCGAACAAGATCCGCGCGTATGCGCTGCAGGAGCAGGGGCGCGATACCGTCGAAGCCAACCTCGATCTCGGCCTGCCCGACGATTCACGCGAATACGATTCGGCCGCGGGCATCCTGCGCACGCTGAAGGTCACGTCGGTACGGCTGATGAGTAACAATCCCGAAAAGTTCGACACGCTGTCGAAGCACGGCATTCCGGTGTGCGAGCGTGTCGCGCTCGCGATTCCGATGCGCGAGGAAAACGAGCGGTATATCCGCACGAAGCAGTTGAAGTTCGGGCATTACTTCGACGAGAACGAATAGCCATGTTTTCAGGCTTGCCTCGGTAAGGCCAAAGCCTTCCCGGGATATGCCGCAAGTAACTGAATTTTAAGAAAAATATTAACACTTCAGGCCCATCGGTTGGTGTGTCGATGCGTGTCTCCGCTTACCCAAACTTGTGATGCTGGCATAGGTTTTTGTGCCGTTATGCAGAAAACCTGCGCCGAGGGAAGAATGCGCTTTGATGCACGTGCCGTGGCCAAGCTGCCGAGCGGCGAGCACATGACGTTTGAGGGATTTCCAGGCCTACGCCTACCAGGCTTCAACGAGCCGCAAGTCATGGACGTATCGCTATAAGTCGCCGATCGACGGTCGCATGCGACAGGTGAAGCTCGTGAGTGGCCGTCGACCTCATTTGCCGCAGCGATCGCGGCGTGGCAAACGAAGCGCGTCGAACGCGATTCCGGTGCCGAACCTTCGACACTGCGGAGAACGGGAATCAGCGGCTGCGCACCCAGGCGATTACACCGTCAGACAGCTGTGCCGCGACTATCTGGAAGGGTATGTAGAAGTAAATCGGAAGACAAAGGGAGCGGTCGAGGTCGCACGTATATTCAAGGCGATGCTGGGGCCTATAGGGATATGCGCGTCACAGCCGTCACACGCGCCCAGGCTTTCGATTTCCTCGAGTCGTACCGGTCGACGCCGGCGCCTTCGCATGGACCTGGGTAGCGCCTGGCATTACGCGCTTGATGCTGGTCGTCTTCCTGAACAACATCAGCAAGAAGTGGATGATGCCGATCCGCGACTGGAAGGCCGCACTGAACCGCTTCGCGATCCAGTTCGAAGAGCGGCTGGTGCCGGGTTAAACCTCAACCCGTTTACACAAAATTCCGGACACCCCCCGCGCTTGCCCGTCACGCATTGGTCCGCCCACGACCTTCGACGCGCAACTCGGACGCTTCTTGCAACGCTGGGATGTCCCAACGATATTGCCGAGGCAGTCCTCGGCCACGTACAGCCCGGAATCATCGGCGTCTACAACCGCCATACTTATCACAGGGAAAGGCGTGAGTGGCTCACGCAGCTGTCGCATCGCCTGGCGGCTCCAGCGCCGCCCAGATCTCGTTGCTTATTTTTCGTCTTGTCATCCTGCCAGGATATGGCGTTTGGGCCCAGCCGCGCTGTCCAGGTTGTATTAACGACTCTTAGCGGGAAACGGCATACCACTACACCGCGTAGCTGATCACGTCGGGTGGAAATCGATAGCCAACATAGGAGAGCGGGTTGTCGACGGCGGTATCGTTCTGTTGGGCGGCTGCTTTCATGAACGAAATCATCGCCGGGCCCCTTAAACCTGCCGATACGTGAACAAAGCCTGGAGAGTATCTCCGTCTTAAGCATCCTTTCAGTTTCGTCTGCATACCATACGATTGTCCATTTCGTCCGGTGGCCCAGCCGATGTCCACGTGATTTGGTGGCGGTCGAGTTGATCACCAGGAAAAGAGTCCAGGGGCACCTTCATGACCTTCGGGGACTTTCGTGTTCCGCCTGACTCGCGGCGGTTCCCATGATCCATAAAAGTTCGACCGTTAGCGTACCGGCCGTGACCGACGTGCCGCGGCACATTGCAATCATTATGGACGGCAATGGCCGCTGGGCGGCGCAGCGCAAGCTGCCCCGAGTGGCCGGTCACGTGAAGGGTGTCGAAGCGGTCCGCGCGATCGTCGAGGGCTGCGCGCGGCGCGGCGTCGAATTCCTGACGCTGTTTGCATTCAGTTCGGAGAACTGGCGCCGGCCGGAGGACGAAGTGTCGTTCCTGATGCGTCTGTTCGGGGCGACGCTACAGCGTGAAACGGCACGGTTGCACAAGAATGGCATCCGCTTGCGCGTCGTTGGTGATCTATCGGCGTTCGATGCGCACCTTCGGGCGCTCGTGAAGCGAGGGGAAATCAGAACCGCCCACAATACACGTATGACGCTGACCATTGCGGCGAATTACGGCGGTCGCTGGGATATCCTTCACGCTATAAGCGAGCTACCCGCACGGAGTGCCGTCGATGGTCACGCCGTGCCGGTCGACGAAGCCAGCTTCGCGCAATATCTGGCGATGGCGTACGCGCCGGAACCCGATCTGCTGATCCGGACCGGAGGTGAGCAGCGCATCAGCAACTTCCTGCTATGGCAGCTCGCGTACACTGAA
Organism: Paraburkholderia tuberum STM678; assembly: GCF_902833905.1. Taxonomy (GTDB): domain Bacteria; phylum Pseudomonadota; class Gammaproteobacteria; order Burkholderiales; family Burkholderiaceae; genus Paraburkholderia; species Paraburkholderia tuberum. Next base: position 171,497 of record NZ_CADFGP010000009.1, read on the forward strand.
CTCTACTTCACCGACATATTCTGGCCAGATTTTGACGACGCCGCGCTTGATGCAGCGCTCGCATCATATCGGGCGCGCGAACGTCGTTTTGGGCGCGCAAATGCATGACAGAGGTGTGAAGTATTCACTCATGCTAGACGCCTACTTTATCGGAAGGAGATGGGTCACTCAGACAATCTCCTGCTGTACGAAATGGCCGGTGCCATTCTGTCAGCCGCGCCGCGATCGCGGCACGCCACTGGCGAATTGCGCAACCGCTACTTTTCCCCGCTCGTCGAAGTGCTTGAGGCCGTCAAGGCCTGTTTCCGACACTGGATCAGGTCAAACGAGATTTTGCGAAGATTATGCTGCATTATTCAAGACGCTCTGTTTAGTTATCGCGACCCAGCGACATTTGGCTCAAAAGCTGTGATTTGCAGGAGACGAACTATGGGCTACTGGGCTTATAAGGAGGTTCGGTCCATGCATTTCCTTGGGACTCGGTGCTCGCCGTGCAGGATTCGCTCAGGCGGGCTGGCCTGTGGTTGCTGCAATGCGGAGACGCCGGGTCATTTGACCAACGTCAAAACCCTGCGGTGCAATGAGAAGAACGTGAGAGAAGTCCAGGATGCGAAGCTTATCTGATGCTTAGCGACGTCATGTTTGGGATGACTGAACAAACCGGAGCGATGCTTCGAGCCGTGGGATTTCTCATGTAATCAGCGTACTCCTGGGCAACTTAAGGCGGAGGTTAACGATGCGCATCAACGGCGAAGGTGTCGAAGCGTGCATTGTCGGCGCGCTATTGGTGTTCAATGCCGCGCCCGGCCTCTTTCAGGAAGAGCAGGCAAATGGTGTCGTCGATGCATTGAGGCAGCGCAGAGTCGGCTCGGTGTCGATCCGGCTCGCGCGTTATCGTGATGATGTGGGCCGCCGGCCTTCAATGCTTCAGGCAAGTGTCGGCGTTCTTCCATGTGCAGACGTCGAGTCCGGTGTGAATGACCGGAGGTACCGACTTCCCTTCCGCGAGGTCACGCATGACCATCGCGGCGCGGTAGCCCATTTCCTCGGGCCGCTGGCCGACGAGCACATTCACCTTGTGTTCCTTGAGCGCTTGCAGTTCGGGCCCGAGCGTATCCGCCGAGACGATCACGAACTTGCCGTTCTTGATCTTGTCCATTATCGGCGCGACAACCTGCGAATAGGCCTGCGGCGCAAAGAGAGGCCAGCCGCCCGCTAGCAGAAAGGCGTCGAGACCGGTAGGGTGGGCGGTCAGCGTGTCCTGCATCATCTGGTTCGCCTTGGCGGCGTCGTCGTTCACGTAGAGCGGACAGCCACTGATCTCATGCCAGCCGTTCTCGCCAGCGAGCTTCGTGATCCCTTTCTTCCCGGAGAGCACATCGCGCGCGCCCTGGGCCCGCTGGTTGATGTTCTCCGCTGCCGGATTGCCCATCACCAGGCAGACATTGCCGCCTTTCGGCATCAGCATCTTCAACTGCTCGCCAAGCTTGGCGCCCAGTTCGTAGTTGTCGGTGCCGACATAGGCCTTGCGCAGCGACGCATCCTTCGGCAGCAGATCGGCATCCGCGGTGATGATCGGGACCGATCCGCCGCGGCGGCGCAGCACCTCCGCCACAGCCGGCGCGTTCGCGGGCGAGATCGCCATGCTCGCGACGCCCTTGGTCAGCAGGTCGTCGATGATCTGCACTTGCGCGCTCTCGTCCGCGGCGGTCGCGGGACCGGTGTAGTAGCAGTTGTAGCCTTCCTTGTTGAGTTCCTTGTTCGCCCGTTCGCATCCTTGATGCATGAGGTCGAAGTACGGGTTGTCGAGACCCTTCACCACCAGCGCAAGGGTCTTATCGGCCGCGAAGCCAGAGGACGCCAGCATCGCGAGTCCTCCAGCCGCGGCAAGACACATCCACAGTTTCTTCATTGCTTCCTCCTGTTCGGCGCCGGCTCTACGGTGCCCATGTGGGCCTACACAGTCTTCATAACGATCCAACGTCAGGCCCGAAATCGGAACTCGGCCTTGGAGCGGATCCTCGCGGTCTTGTGAACCCATGCGTGCGGCAGTTCCGCGCCTGATCCGGCCGCACCCGCTTCCCGCGGCACCGGCCGGGAAGCGGCCGGCGCGTCCAACGACATTTCAATCTCCTTGCCGCTCGCCACCGAGCCTGTTAAAGAGCACCGCGACGACGATGAAGCTGCCGACGACCGTGCCCTGCCAGAACGCGTCGACGCCGAGCAGGATCAGGCTGTTGCGGATGACCTCGATGAGCGCCGCGCCGACGATCGTGCCGAAGGCGCTGCCAACCCCGCCGATCAGATTGGTCCCGCCGACCACGGTAGCAGCGATCACACGCAGTTCGTCGCCCGTGCCGAGGCCTGTCGTCACCGCGCCTAGCCAGCCGACTTCGAGAATCGCCGCGACGCCCGCCATGAGGCCGCAGAGCATGTAGACGGAACAAACGATGCGGCGCACCGGTACGCCGGTGAGAGTCGCCGCATGACGGTTGCCGCCGATCGCGAACACATAGCGGCCCCAGCGGGTCCAGCCGAACGCGAACCAGAACAACAGCCCAAGCAGGATCAGGAACCACACCGGATTGGCGACGCCGAGCGTCGCGCCGCCGCCGAGCGCGAGGAGCTTGCTGCCGTCGGGGCCGAAATCGAAAATGGTCCGGCTGCGGGAGATCACGAGTGCGAGGCTGCGGCCGACGCTCAGCATGGCGAGCGTCACGACGAAAGGCTGCATGCCGAGATACGCGATGAGCAAGCCGTTGACGAGGCCGACCAGCCCGGCGGTCAGTAGTCCCATGCCGATACCGGCCCAGATCGGGTAGCCCGCGTTCATGACGACCGAGAGCACGATACCGCTGATGCCGATCGTCGAGCCAACCGAAATGTCGATGCCGCCCGTGACGATCACCGCCATCATTCCCAGCGCCACGATGGCGACGAAGGCGAAGTTTCGCGTAACGTTGAAAAGATTCTCGGAGGTCGCGAAGGTCGAGGTCGCGAAAGACAGGGCGATACAGGCGACGATCGTTGCCAGCACGACCCAGAACACCTGGCTTGCGAGCATTCCCGACCAGCGAGTATGCGTCCTCGCGGACTGTGGATCATCGAGCAATGGCGGGGTTGTAGGGGGCCTTCGCGGCGCGTCGTTCAATGTGGTGGCTCCGATGCGAGGCAGGTTCAGGCAGCGGCGATGGCGCCGGTGATCAGTCCGGTCACTTCTTCCGGGGAGGACTCTTCGGTCTTCTTGTCCGCGACCTTGCGCCCGCGCCGCATGACAACCACCCGTTGGGCAACGGCGAATACGTCAGGCATGCGGTGGCTGATGAGGATGACGGCGATACCGTGTTCGGACAGGCGTCTGATGAGATCCAGCACCTCGACGACCTGGCGCACACTGATCGAGGCGGTCGGCTCGTCCATGAGGACGAGCCTTGCTTCCGAGAGGCGCGTGCGGGCGATGGCCACCGCCTGCCGCTGTCCCCCCGACATTTGCCTGACGAGGTCGCGCGGGCGCGTCTCGGACTTCAGTGCCTTGAACAGTTCACCCGCACGCCGATACATGGTCGCGTGATCGAGCACGCGGATAGGCCCGAACCCGACCCGCGGTTCGCGGCCAAGGAAAACGTTGGCGGCTGCCGTCAGGTTGTCGCAGAGCGCGAGATCCTGATAGACGACTTCGATGCCGCGCGCGCGCGCGTCGACCGGCTTGTTGAAATGCACGGGATTTCCATCGATGAGAATTTCGCCGTGCGAAGGTGGAAAGTTGCCGGCGACGACCTTCACCAAAGTCGATTTCCCGGCCCCGTTATCGCCCATGAGCCCCACGACCTGACCTGGCTCCAGACTGAGCGTCACGTCGGTCAGGGCCTGAATGGCGCCGAAATGCCTGGAAACGCCTCTGAGCTCAAGAAGACTCATGGACAGTCGTGCTCGCTGGAGTGGGGGCGTCCATGGCATTGGCCGGACGGCCAGTAGACACGCGAAGGAAGTAAATATTTTTTAGCGCACGATAGGGCATTTAGCAAGGCACTTTGGCCACCTGTCGAACGTGCCGCCGAATCGGAAGGCGCGTCCAGTGCGGCTGCGCACGAAGCGGCGAGCGGTGGCCGCTGAGGGGCGTCGAGCCGCTCGCGTCCATCGGAAAATGTCATCCAGCGGACTTCGCGCCACAGGCGCCGCTCCTGGCATGACAAGTACGATCGCCCCAATTAAGCCAGGCCTGAAAGCTTCTGGCGCGTCCGTGCGAGGGTAATCACCCATTAGCCCAAGCGGTCTTGGATGTCTTGAGAATGGATCGTACGGACACGGGCTAAAGGGCTGGCACGCAGAGATCGTCGCTGGCGCGCCGGCCGTCGACGAACGCTCATCCCTGGCGCCGCTGCAAGATCACCAATCTGGCGATTTGGCCGCTCCGCCAACCAGTGGTGTCTGTTGAACCTGAAACTGCCCCAGCGCCCAACCGAATGACTCGATTTCCCGCTTATGCAGCATCGCGAGCTTCAACAGGCACCGCTCGCCTTTTTCCGTCAGGTGGACCTGCACGAGTCGCCGGTCGGAAGCGTCGGGGCGACGCTCGACGAGCCCGGCGGCTTCGCAGCGGGACACGAGCGCCGCGGTACCGTTGGGCGCTGCCTGCAACCGTTCAGCCAGTTCGCCGATACTGGCCCAGGAGCGCTCGGGAAATCCCCTGACGTGAAGGAGCATCTGATATTGCAGAGGCGTGACTCCTTCCGCGTGAGTAATTTCTTCCGAATATCGCAGGAACCTGCGTAACTGGTAACGGAATGCGGACATGGCTTCGAGATCCTGCTTGTTGGGCATGCCGACCCGGATGTGCGGTGATGTTTGCTTCACTTTGCTACCTGTCTCGTTCGGAACATGGACCAGGCGCCTGAAACCGGATTCTCTGCAGCCTTGCTGAAATCCTGTTGCTCTATCGCAAAGCGCACCGGCAATGCGGCGTGACGGGGTGACAGCGCAAAATCGTATCAGATGGATTGCGTGCCCGCGCCGGATCTGGATGCGGTGAACGGTGGGTGTTCCGTATCGCCACGACCATCAAGGTTGGTGAACACGCGTTGATAGGACTATAGTGCATGGCACGGCATGACATGATTGCCGAGGCCTGTCTACCCGGTCGCACCGACCGATTCAGGCGGGCGGTGCGATGTTCGATCATCCCCCAAGACCGCTCGGCTTCTTTCTGCGGGGACCTTGTATTGCGTGCATGGGACCGCTCGAGGCTCCCGCGCCGAACGATGACGCGGTGTTGTCATGCGAGGAGAGGCGGGATATGGCCCCCACGAAGCTCGACGGCAAGGAAGGAGATTCGGCGCCTCCTGAAAACGCGCAAGAAGTCGTGAAGCCGCTCGACCTCTATCGCATGAGCATGCTGGGGTTCTGCCTCGGGATCGTGACCGGTTTTGGCGCGGTCGTGTTCAGGATGCTGATCGGCACTATCCATAATGCGGCGTTTCTCGGACGCCTTTCGCCGCTCTACGACGCGAGCCAGTTTACCCCGCCGTCGCCGTGGGGCGCATGGGTGATTCTTGTGCCGGTAGCAGGCGGCTTCGTGGTCACGTGGCTGGTAAGCCGCTTCGCACCGGAAGCAAAAGGGCATGGCGTGCCAGAAGTGATGGACGCGATCTATTTCGGGGGCGGCGTGATCCGTCCGGTCGTGGCGGTCGTCAAGTCGCTCGCATCGGCGATCGCGATCGGCACCGGTGCGGCGGTGGGCCGGGAAGGTCCGATCATCCAGATCGGTTCGGCAATGGGCTCGACGCTGGGTCAGTGGCTGCGGATGCCCGCCAGTCAGCGGATCATTCTCGTTGCGAGCGGCGCGGGGGCCGGCATTGCCGCGACGTTCAATACGCCGATCGGCGGCGTGCTGTTCGCGACCGAGCTGATGATGCCGGAAATCAGCGTGGGGACTTTTCTGCCCGTCGCACTGGCAACGGGCACCGCCACGTTCGTGGGACGGCTGTTCTTGGGCGGAGCAGCGGCTTTCCTGGTTCCCCCTCAGCTCGGAGCGCTCGATAACCATCTCGCGAGCGGCTTCACGCTGCTGCTTTACGCGCTGCTCGGGGTCGTGGCCGGCGTGGCGGCCGCGTTTCTGATTCGCGGATTGCACTGGGCGGAGGACGCCTTCGATCGCGTTCCGGGGCGTTTTGCGCGCCACGCGCTCGGCATGCTGTTCGTCGGCGTAATGATGTATCTGCTGATGCGCTACGCAGGCCGCTACTACGTGGAAGGCGTGGGCTACGCAACGATCCAGGCGACGCTCAATGAACAGTTGCAAGGTGGCCTGTTCCTGCTGCTGCTTGCGCTGTGCAAGATGGCCGCGACGTCGGTTAGCCTCGGCTCCGGCTCGTCGGGCGGCGTGTTCTCGCCGTCGCTGTTCATCGGCGCGACGTTGGGCGCCGCGCTGGCGTCCCTGTTCCATCTGCTGGTGCCGGCCGCTCCGGTCAGCGTGCCTGCATTCGCGATGGTCGGCATGGGGGCGGTGGTCGCGGGCGGCACGGGTGCCGCGATGACGGCAGTGGCGATGATCTTCGAAATGACGCGCGATTACGACATCGTGCTGCCGATGATACTTGCGGTTGCGTTCAGCATCGGCACCCGCCGGCTCCTCTCGCGCGAGACGATCTACACGATGAAACTCGTCAGGCGCGGTCATGTCATTCCCGATGCGTTGCACGCCAATATGTTTCTCGTGCAGAACGCGGGGGCGATCATGGAGGCCGACATACTGGTGCTCGACGTGGAGGTCCCGTTTCGCGATCTCCTCGATCGCATGGGCGTCGCGCCGTTCCGGCACATCGTCGTCACGAAGGCAGGCATGCTGTACGGCGTGCTGCGCATCAACACCGGCCTGCGCCGCGCGGTCAGCCATGACAATCCGACGGTCACGATCGGGCAACTCGCGAATCGCAACTTCATCGTCGTGAAGCGATCCGATGCGGCGTTCGAAGTGATCAGCGAACTCCGGCAGCGCCGCGCGGTGATGGCGGTGGTCCTCGTCGATGCCGCTGTCGATGGCGCGTTCGACGTGTCCGGCGTGATTGCGAAGGAGCATATTGCGGACGCCGTCGCCCGCAGTATCGATATTTTCCAGCCCCGGGCTCGCGGCAGGACCGCCACGCCGATGCAATCCGTGCGCGTCAACGACGCTTCGTATGCCGTGCACGGCAGGGGTCTCAAGGTGAGCGACCGTGAAGCTGAAAACTGAGTGGCGGACGTTGCGCGAGCGGCTCAAGGCCGCGGTGCACCTTGCGGATTCCGGGAGCACACGGGAAGACCGTTCGCCCGACGCAGCCCCCGACCCGCGCGAGTGGGTGATCGTCTATCGCACCGAGCGCGGGTTCTGCTGCATGTACCGGGGCGAGCCGGTCGAATTCGACGAGATGCTGGACGTGCAGATATGGTCGGAGGAAGAGGACGTGCGGCTCTGGTACTTCGGGCTTTGAACTGGTCCGCGGGTCGTGCGCTGCGCAATTAGCGGTACACCAGGTCGGCGCGGCGATTCTGCGACCACGACGCCTCGTCGTGCCCCAGCGCAACCGGTTTTTCTTTGCCCAGGCTGACGGCTTCCAGTTGCGTCCCGGGCACGCCAAGCGTTTCCAACTCACGCATGACGGCCTGCGAGCGCCGCTCGCCCAGGGCGAGATTGTATTCGGTGGTGCCGCGCTCGTCGGTGTTGCCCTGTATCAGCACATGCTGGGACGGATGCCGGCGCAGATAGTCCGCATGTGCCTGGAGTAGCGCCTGATAGTCATCCCTGACGCTATAGCTGTCGAAATCGAAATAGATGCTTCGCTTTGCAAGCGGACTGTTGGGATTGTTCAGTTCGTCGATCGTCGAGGGACTGGTACTGAGCGCCGACGCATTGGCAGCCTGGCCGCTCGATGTGACCGTTTGCGGCGTTTTCGTTTCATGACATCCGGCGAGCAGCGCGAGCATCACGAACGTGAGCCGGATCGTGCATTTTTTCATTCTGTCTCCCAGAAAAGTGACGACGTGGAGCAGGGCAGTACGTCGAGGGAAGCGACGTCTTGAAGTCTATGTGGCGTTTGCGTGGTGTGCCTCCGTATTTTCCCAGGCGATGCCGCCATCGGAGCAGCCGCCGTTATCTCGCGAAGGTCATCTGAATGAACTCCTGCCGTGTTCCCCCTTCCTGGTTTTCCGAAGAAGGTGCAGGAATCGCTTGAATAAATGTCACAACGTGCTTATCCTAGGGGCTAGTGGTGTGGGACCTGGCGTGCCGATATTGCATGTTATGGCGTATGGTCCGTCAGCAAGCCCACTCGTTTTCAGGCGACAGAAGGCGATTCCCCTCCGCCCAGCTTCACGGCTGGGCTTTTTTTTCGTTGATCCCTATCTGACGTTGAATCCGTCTGCCACTTTCTTCCGCATCCTGGACAGAAGAACGCTGCAACATGTTCGGCGGCTTTGGTTCCACTATGGAATCTTCTGGGTGGGCCCGTTGGTCACCGCTCTCGTCGCAGTGCTGGAAGCGCATCTGATTGATGCAGATTGTGACATATTGCGGCGTGCCGACGATCCACGTCGGCGCATCGCTGATGCTTAACCTGCGGCACTTCCATCCCGCGCGATTTCGGACCATCCGCTACTCGCCGTCGCGGTGCTGCTGATCGGCGTCGTCTCCGGGTTGGCAAGGCCTTCGTGATTGTCATCGCGATGATCAATAGGAACGCACTGGTCATTCGCTGATGGCGACCGCGCTGATTGCCAGCCGCATTTCGAGGGTTTTTGCGCCACCACTTTGCGAGGCACGGGCGGAGCGTTACAGATATATCGGCATGTAGTACTGGATTTCGGATGGGCCGCTTTGAGGCGAGCGTTGCCTTGCGACATCCATACAATGAAGTTGTTCATGGCATATGCGCTGAGTTTGCGCAAATTGTCGGACAGAGGCTGGGACAAGGCATGCGCGGCCGCTGCGGGGCCATATCCGATCATCGGGGGTAAGCACCGGGTGCGGGATCCATCGGTGCGCTGCACTCGCAGATAGGGAGTAAACACAGATTTATTTGGCAGAGGCCACCCGCTATCATGCAGCGACTGTGCCGTGAGGCGGCAAGTTCCAAACGTCTGAATTCTGAAGTGACACAGCGATCATTCATGAAGTCTGCGCCAGACTCATCAAAACTCCTTCGCAAGCTCACCAAGGCCGTGCTGTTGGTCGCGACAGCCATTTGCGGCAGCGTGAACGCGATGACAGGTGATCGTATGCTGGACGAGTTAGTGCCGCTGGATTGCTCTGGTCCATGGGCCAAGATGAGGTCTTCGAGCAGAGGCTCGACCTCTGAGGCAGTATCCTCTCCAACGACACCATGGTATCCGGAGCGCGCCGATCCGTATTCCCGGTCTTCTTTGGCGGACATATCGCTGGCAGCGCACGGCGAAATCCTGGCGTTTGACGATGCATACACGCCGTCACGCAATGCGTTTGGCGCAGGAAGTTTCGCACTCAGCGCGTTGGGTTTCGGGGCTTCGAGCCTCGATTAATCATCTCAATCGCGGTAGCGAGGGCCGTGGCTGGTCTTGCCTGATTGTGGAGGGGAACTCACCCATTCGAAATCGGCCATCTCTGTAACGGACGCCGCGCACGAAACGCCGATGTGGTCCCACAATTTCGCGTTCGCTTTGGCGCAATCTTTGACAAGCGGATCGGTTGCGAGCGCGACCACTGCCTACGATGCTGCCAGATCTCCCAACACCCGGCGCGAGCATCGGAGTTGTTCCAGATGCCTCAATAGAGGAAGGATTCTTCAGAGTGGAGATTTTCCCGCGTCTCTTTCATGCGCATCCCGGGACATTTACTGAAGCGCTTTACCCGCGCACCGCGCCGGTGTGCGTTGAATCACCGCGATAGACCGGCTGGCACTCAGACGTTTCGTTACATCTCATGGAATTATGTCATATCGTGCACTAACATTTGATATGCGTTGGAAATCCGAAGCGTAGAAATCGGAACCAGCTTTCCCAGGAGGAGAGCGCGAGCATTGCTCGGACGTGTCCATTCTGTGGGAGACCGAAATGGGAAGACTATCGACCGCGGGCCGACGGCATCGCCGGCTCGTACTGAAGGCTGCTGCCGCAGCCGGAATTGCGCAGATCGGCGCACCCTTCATCATCAAGGCGCGCGGAGAGGTTCCAATCAAATTCGGGCTCGACGACCCGCTGACAGGTACCTATGCCGAACTCGGCAAGAACGAGCAAATGGGTTGCGAATACGCGATCGATCAGATCAATGCGCGCGGGGGCATATTGGGTCGTCCGGTTCAGCTCATCGTGGAGGATTCCACCAGCGCGGATACTGGCGCTGCTGTACAGAAGGCGCGCAAGCTGATCGAACGTGACAAGGTGGACTTCCTGCTTGGCAATGTCAACTCGGCCATGGCGCTTGCGATCGGGCAGGTTTCAAACGAATTGAAAACACTGCACATCGTGACGGGTGGGCATACCGACGCCGTGACCGGTAAAGATTGTCACTGGAACGTCTTTCGGGTCTGCAATACGACGAGGATGGAAACCAACTCGGTATCGAAGGTCCTGTTCGACCGGTACGGAAAAAAATGGTTTTTCATCACTCCAGATTACGCATTTGGCCACACCTTGCAACTCGGCTTCGAGGCGAGCCTGAAGAAGTTCGGAGGGGTGGAGGCTGGAGCCGCGTTGGCGCCGCTTGGCACCACCGACTATTCGTCATATTTGATCAAGGCGCAGGCTGCCGATCCTGACGTCATCCTGTTTCTTACCGCAGGTCAGGATGCTGTCAATTCGCTTAAGCAGGCGGTGCAGTTCGGCCTTAACAAGCGTTTCCACATCGCCGGGGCGCAGCAGGAACTGGAGGTGCTCGAGGGCTTGCCGCCGGATGCGCGAATCGGTACGTGGGTATTCGAATGGTACTGGGACCAGCCCAACGTACCCCACGTAGCGGAATACGTGGCCGGCATCCGTAAGAAGGCCGGGAGAGTGCCGACTGCCAGACACTGGTTCGGGCACGTCGCTGTCAATAGCGTTGCACTCGTCGCTAATCAGGAGAAGACGCTTGACGCGGTGAAACTGGCGCGGGCGCTCGAAGGCTTCAAGTTGCCGCCGGACGTAGGGCTGATGCCGGACACACCGTTCTATCGGGCCGGCAACCATCAGCTCATGCCGGATCTCTATGTGGGACATGCGGTAGCGCAGGGACCTAGACCTGATGATTTATTCCACGTCGATCAGCTGGTAAAGGGCATCGACGCGGCGCTGCCGGTCAGCGAAACCGGCTGCCGTCTCACATGGGCATGACCGGTTCGGGGAGCCAGACAGGGGACTGAGTGCCTAATGATGTCGCGCTGCCGCAACTGCCGCGCGACCGATGAGCCGGGACATCGGAAGCGGACGTCGGCAGCACAGGTAACGGTATGACGCAATTGATCCTGTTCAACGTTTTCAACGGTATCGTCATTGGCGCGTTTTACGCGCTAATGGCGCTTGGCCTGTCGCTGATCCTGAATCTGAGCGGTGTCATCAACTTCGCGCACGGCGGATTCCTGGCAATTGGCGCTTACCTCGCCTACACGATCATGCCGTATGTCGGCTTTTGGGCGGCGCTTGTTATTGCCCCCTTGCTGACGGCTGCTCTCGGACTGCTGATCGAGCGGGTACTGATTCGCCGGCTGTATGGAAGAGATCCCCTATACAGTCTGCTGCTCACGTTCGGGCTCGCGTTTCTGCTGCAGGACGGTAGCCGCTATATCTGGGGGCCTCAGACATTGCCATACCAGATTCCGGACGCGCTGAACCGGCCATTGACGTCCTCGTTCTTCTTTCTAACGGGCTATCGTGTGTTCATGGTCGTTCTGGTTGTGATCGTCGTGGCGGCGCTCTTCATGTTCCTGAAGTTCACTCGATCCGGCATTCGTATCCGCGCTGGTGTCGGAGACCTCGAAACGGTCGCGACACTGGGCGTGAATGTACGGTGGCTTCGCAGCATGAATTTCGGCCTCGGCATCTTTCTCGCGGGGCTGGCTGGCGTACTGGCAGCCGGCATGCTCGGACTGCAACCGACCATCGGTGATTCGCTCATCATGCCGAGTTTCGTTGCGATCATCGTCGGGGGACTGGGCAGCCTGCCGGGTACGCTGCTCGGCGGCATTCTCATTGGCGTCGCTTCTGGCCTGACTTCTGTCTTTTTCCCGTCCGCGACCGAAGCGGTGATTTACGTCCTGATGGGGCTAGTGCTGCTCGTACGTCCGCGCGGACTGTTGGGTGAGGAAGGGAGGGTCCAGTGAGATCATCACTGCAACTCGCGGGGGATGCGGCGGTCTGGCTGGCGCTCGCAGCCATGCCGTACTGGATCACCTGGCTCGGCGGCTATACGGCACTTGGTACACGCGTAGTAGTAATGGCATTGGCGGCGATGGCGCTCAATTTTCTACTCGGTTTTACTGGCGTGTTGTCGTTCGGTCACGCGGCATATTTTGGTCTCGGCGCGTATGGCGTTGGTATGACGATCCGTTATCTGGTGCCGAATACGCTGCTTGGTATCGTCATTGGGGTCGCGGCCGGCACGCTGGCGGCGGCGCTCATCGGCGCGCTGATTGCCAGGCTTCGGGGCGTCTATTTCGCGATGGCGACGATCGCATTCGGCCAGGTGTTCTACTTCGTCGCCTTTCGCTGGAACGCCGTGACTGGCGGCGACGATGGGCTCTCCGGATGGCATCGCATGCCTCTCCACTTTGGCCAGCAGAGAATCGACATTCTTGGCAACAGCACCGTGTTTTACTATTTCGTTCTGCTTTGCTTTGCCGTGTCGGTTGCCGTCATGACTGCGCTGTTGCGCTCTCCGTTTGGCCGTACGCTTCTGGCGATACGCGAGAACGAAAAGCGGGCGCGCTTCCTGGGGCTGCCGGTGGAGCAGCATATCTGGCTGTCGTTCGTGATCTCCTGCTTTTTCGTGAGTTTTGCCGGTACCTTGTACGCGCTACTCAATAACTTCGCCGATCCGCATGATCTGCGGTGGGACCAGTCAGGCGATTTTGTGATCATGGCCGTGCTGGGGGGAATGCGCTCGTTGTGGGGACCGCTGATCGGCGCGGCCGTCTTCGTGCTGGTTCAGGATTACATCTCCACACGGACTGAGAACTGGATGTCGTTTATCGGCCTGCTGTTCATCCTCGTCGTTCTGTTCTTTCCCCGTGGCGTGCTGGGCATCCGGACGGGCGGGGTGCGTTCATGAGCCTGCTCGTAGTCGATCACGTATCTCACCGGTTCGGCAATCTTCGCGCGGTTAGCGATGTTTGCCTGACTGTGGAAGCCGGTGAGCTTCGCGCGGTAATTGGACCTAACGGTGCAGGAAAGACGACGTTCTTCAATCTGATCAGTGGGTTCTTTCCGCCTACGTCGGGGCGTATCGTGTTCGACGGACGCGACGTGACCCGGCTTGCGCCTCATCGCCGCGTTGCCATGGGAATGGCGCGGACTTTCCAGATTACGGAAGTTTTTCCTGAGTTGTCCGTTCGCGATAATCTGCGGATTCCGGTCGAACTTCGGGCCGGGCACAGGCTCTCGCCGTGGCTATCGAGGGCGGCGCGCGCGACCGTCAACCACCGGCTGGAAGAATTGCTCGTGCTCGGCGGACTCGAGCAGCGTGCGCGCCGGTTGGTGGGCGAGCTGTCGCTTGGCGACCAGCGAGCCACGGAAATCATCATGTCGCTCGCACTCGAACCCAGGCTCCTGCTCCTCGACGAACCGACCGCGGGGATGGGAGATCAGGAAACCTACGACGTGACGCGACTGATACGACGCCTGCACCGCGATCGATCGCTGACGATGATTCTGATCGAGCACGACATGCGCGTCATCTTCCAACTGGCACAGCGCATCATGGTGCTCGCCGAAGGCAGGATTCTGGCAGAAGGAACGCCGGAAGAAATCACCGGCAATCAAGCCGTGCAAGCAGCCTATCTGGGAACAGCAAAATGAGTGCCCTGGTTGCCGAGGGACTGCAGACCTGGTACGGCAAGAGCCACATTCTGCATGGCGTATCGGTGGACGTTGACGACGGCCAGATTGTCGCCCTGGTAGGGCGCAACGGCGCCGGCAAGACGACAACCATGCGAAGCCTGATGGGATTGACCCGGCCACGCGCGGGAAGGGTGAGCATTCTAGGCCGCGAAACGACCGGCTGGCCGCCAGACCGGGTCGCGTCGCTCGGTGTCGGATATGTGCCGGAGGGTAGGCGCATATTCGCGGGTCTCAGCGTGGAAGAAAATCTGCTTGTGCCCAACGGGCGCACCGGTCCTTGGACGATCGCACGTGTGTTTGAGCTTTTTCCCCGGTTACGCGAGCGTCGGAACAGCAAGGGCCGGCAACTCTCCGGAGGGGAGCAGGAAATGCTCGCGATCGCACGCGGCCTGCTGCTCAACCCACGCGTACTGCTTCTCGATGAGCCGTCTCAAGGTCTCGCACCGCTGATGGTGCGGGAAGTGTTTGATGTTATCGTCAGAATGCGCGCCGAAGGCATGTCGGTGCTTCTGGTTGAGCAGAACGTTCGAGCGGCTGTCGAGATTGCCGACGCGGCTTGCGTGCTGGACGATGGTCGGGTCGTTTTTTCCGGATCCGCGCGAGAACTTGCGCGCGACGAAGCTCGTGTGCGTACTCTGGCCGGGGCCAGTGCGAGCGATTGGCGCATGCTCGACGATGCTTGAATCGCATGAAGCCATGCACGAATTTGAAATGGCACAGTGTGAACTAACGCTCGTCGAAGCGCACGGGCATTTCCAAGCCCTTTAATTGTCGCTTCGGTTCACGGCGGGAATTTTATCGCCGTTTATGCGGTCGAAGCGTTCAGGATGAGCCGTTCATGTATGACGGTGCGCGGATGCGCACCGCCTCTTTCGCGCAACGCCGGTTCAAAAACCGAACTCCGGGGCAGGCGCAAGGAGACCAGAAATGAGCACGATTTCCGACCTGACGCTATCGGGCAAACTGCGTCGCGATGCTGGGATAGTGGGGTTGCTGTTCGCAAGCACCACTAGCATGATTGGTTCAGGGTGGCTGTTCGGCGCCTACCATGCATCGAGAATAGCCGGTCCGTTGAGCATAGGCAGTTGGGCGCTTGGCGCTGTCATCATCATGCTGATTGCGCTATGTTTCGCGGAGCTTGCCGCCGTTTTTCCTCGTAGTGGGGCGCTGGTTCATATGAGCCACGCGAGCCATGGCGACGGACTTGGAAGGTTGTGGTGCTGGCTGCTCTTCCTCGCCTATGTCCCGGTGCCTGCAGTCGAAGCCGAAGCAATCGTCACTTATGCAAGCAACTATCTGCCATGGCTGATCCGTCCTGGCTCCGCCGGGGTGCTGAGTTTGGCGGGCTTCTTCGTGTGCGCCGGTTTGCTCGGAATCACCGCGCTGCTGAATCTGATGGTGATCAGATGGCTGCTCAACGTCAATTCAACCATTACGTGGTGGAAAATTCTGGTACCGATACTGACCATCGTTGGCTTGATGGCAGCGAGCACCCACTGGGATGTCGTGCGTGCGGCGCCTGACACCTACAAGCTCTCCGGCATGTTCACGGCACTTCCCGCAGCAGGTATCGTTTTCAGCTATTTGGGCTTCCGTACTGCGATCGACCTCGGCGGCGAAACGGCCAATCCACATCGCGACATTCCGCTAGCCGTGATTGGCTCGGTCGTGCTCGCTGCAGTGGTTTACATCATGTTGCAAGTGGCCTTTATCTGGGCGCTGTCGCCGGTCGATCTCGCGCACGGATGGGCACACCTCAGCTTCAAGGGGGAAATGGGACCGTTCGCTGGACTTGCCGCGACGCTCGGGCTCGGCTGGATGGCGACGCTTCTCTATATCGACGCCTATATATCGCCTGGCGGCACGGGGCTGATGTATGTAACCGGCGGATCGCGCGTCCTCTTTGCTACGGGCGAAATGGAGGCCGGTCCCCGCGTGCTGACAAAGCTGAACCGCAACAAGGTGCCATGGCTGGCGGTTCTCGTGATGTGGGTGGTTGGCACCATTTTCCTGCTGCCGTTTCCTGCATGGCAGAAGATGGTCGACTACATTACGTCGGTTACGGTGCTGACATATGGTCTTGGTCCGGTCGCGTTGCTGGTGTTGCGCCGTAACCTTCCGGAACTGCATCGTCCATTTCGCATGTGGGCCGCGCCCGTGCTGGCGCCAGCCGCATTTATCTGCAGCAACCTCGTAATATATTGGACTGGCTTTGCAACGAACACCTTTCTGTTTGCGCTGGTGGCGATCGGTTTCGTACTCTACGCGGCGTACTACCACATCGTCTTGCGCAAAGCTGCGAAAGACTTCGGCTGGAACAACATTGCGTGGCTGTTGCCGTGGTTTGGGGGCATCTGGTTATTGTCGTGGCTCGGCGGCATCGGTGGCGGACTCGGTGTGATCGGATTCGGTTGGGACATTCTTCTAGTGGCGCTCTGGAGCGTGATCGTGATGAGGCTCGCAATGCGCTGCGCGTTGCGCGTCGAGCAGACGCGAGCAATGATGGAGCGAATGGACGCGACGAGTTGACTGGCAACGCCATCGTTCAGCGAGGGAGGAGTCAACGGAAGCTCGATCCGTTAGCGGGGCGCTTGAAGGGACTACCCGAGTACCCGCCTGAACTGCAAGCCAGACTTCCAACGGTGAGATCTGGTCAGGGAGTCGCGCTCATGTAATGAGCGGCGATCGAGCAAGACTTGTCTAACCGGAAGCGACGGGCAGAATGAGCGCCCTCTAACGCCGATGATCACGAGTATGTGCGATGAACCTGACGTCATTGCGCATCAGAAGCGGCAGTGGTCGCTTCGCGCTGCTAGCACATCATGCGAACGCTAACTGGCGAGGTCCGGTTCTTCGCACTACCCAGTGCTGCCGCCTTGCGTCCGGATGGCTCCTTATTAAGCGTCCTTTAAGCACCACGGCCTAGCTTTAAAGCGTCAACTGTTCGAAGTTCAAGCCCTGTGAAAGTCTCGCATGCCATATGCGCCGCCGATGTGAGCGCGCAAGGCCGCATGCGACGTCTGGAACTGGACACTCGCTGAGGAGAATGAACCATGAAAAGGCATCAGGTTATCGCTGTCACGTGCGCGTTGCTCTCCGCCGCCTATTGTGGTGCGACCGTGCAGGCCGCCGAGTCCCCGCGGGCCGTCGCGTCGGACATGGGCAAAGTCTCGGGGAAAGGAAACGAGGCCTTCCAGCAGATCGAACTTGCGCGACTCGCAATCTTCAACGGTAACGGTTCGGAGGCCGCCACGCTTGTAAAAGCCGCCCAGAAATCACTGCAGGAAGCGCAGGCTGACAATACTGCTTTTACCAAGGCTGAAAAAGACTTGAAACTTCCACCCACGGCTTCCGGTGCGCCGCATGTCCAAGCGGACGTCGCTCACGCTTCGCAGGAGCTGACGTGGCTTCCAGTTGGCGCTGACGTAACTATCACCGACAATCTCGCCCAGTCTTCCGAGAAATCCAAAGCGGTGGCATCCGCGAATGAGCACATCAAGCAAGGTCAGCGGGATCAGGCGCTCAACGCCCTGAAGGTCGCGAATATCAACGTTGCCTACACCATGGAACTCGTTCCGCTAAAACTGGTGATCGCGGACGTCAATGACGCTGCGAGGCTGATCTCTCATCACCAGTACTATCAAGCAAATGACGCCCTCCGGCAGGCGGTGGCGAGCGTGCGGTATGACTGGGTCGACCTGGACGCCATTCCTCAGCACGCACAAACCGCACAAATGGCTTCGAAGCCTGCCGAGCATCCCGCCTCGTCCGCGAGCGCACGATGAATCTGTCCGCGATGCCAAAGCGTCCCTGGCGGTACAGAGGGACAATTTAGCGTTAGCTTATTCTGGAGGGTCATCACGCCCCCAAAGAGCAGTCGATCATGGCATTTATTGCCTCCGCTTATGCCACAACACAACGAACGTCGTGCGCAGCTAATGAGCGCTGCCCGCGAGTTAGATTCATGTCGACCTGCCTGCGCGCCGGTAAGGTATGGTCCGCGCATCTGATCTTTATATAGCACAATGTGACACATTGGCCTACACTTTGGATATCGAGATTAGCGCAAGCCTCGTTGCTGGTTATAAGCGTCGATTGCATCAGGCGGCCGTCTCGGCGGCCGTCGCAACGGCACAGTTGTCGTTCGCGGAGAGGTCTGTATGCTTGTTACGTTCAAGTGCCGTTCAACTCCGGACGTCGTCATGCTGCGGAACCTCGCGGAATATCTCCTCGCAGCCATTGGTAAGCAAGTCGCCACTCGTGGCGTCATCAGCCACGACGAACTGGGTACGGTGATAACGCGACTTGAACGCGCTATCGAAGATCAGGCACGCACCGAATTAGCCCTCAACGTCCTCCATCACGTGCCGAACGACCATAGTTCAAACAGTGCGGCCGCGACCGTCGAACATCGCGCCTGGCCATTGCTCGACATGATGCGCGAGGCCCATCGCCATGGCGACGATATTCTCTGGGGTATTTAGACCGTTGGAGCGCTGAGGTGCCGGCGCATGTCTTCGTTATTGCGAGACAGCGCCGATGCCGTTGTCAGCGCAAGAGCGTTCCAGGGGATAGACGCGATAAGTCTGCAGATGCGACCTGACGTTCATTAGCGACCTGCCGCATCGGACCAATAATTCTCGACATGTCGCGAAGCTAAATGATTGCGATCCGACGTAATCTGCGCGAGCGGTAAATCGCGCGTGCCCTTCGTCATGCGGCCGTAGGACGAGAGGTCTGGCCGCATTCGACCCGCTTCCGGGAGCGGGAGCCCTCGCAGCGCTCAGGGTTCCAATGACCGTCTGGGGATCGTTGAAGGCCGCATAAAAGAGAGAGCACGCCGTCCCAGATCACCAGGGTCTCAAGCAGCACGCCGGCTGGCTCACGAGCCGGGTTTTAAGTTTCGTTTAAGTTTTCGCGTCTAAATTCCTGGAAATGTCATGTCGTGCCATAATATTGCACCAGGCTTTCAGCGGGTGCGGCGCGGAATCGCGTGACTTCGACGTGTCCTCAGCTTGCCGGTCAAGCACGTCCGACTGCGGCATCGGCAGCTATCTTCACCCAGCGACTGCTGGGTTTTTTTTTACACGATATGAGCGCAACTTCCACATCGGCCACTTCCCGCTCGCGCATGAGTGCGCTCGAGCTGCGAGCGACGCTGTCGCTCGCCGCGATCTTTGCACTGCGCATGCTCGGTCTCTTCATGATCATGCCGGTGTTTTCGGTGTATGCGAAAACCATTCCCGGCGGCGACAATCTCCTGCTGGTCGGCATCGCGCTGGGGGCGTACGGCGTCACTCAATCGCTTTTCTATATCTTCTACGGCTGGGTTTCCGACAAGGTTGGCCGCAAGCCAGTTATCGCGACGGGTCTCGTAATATTTGCGATCGGCAGCTTCGTCGCCGCGGGGGCGCACGATATTGTTTGGATAATCGTCGGTCGCGTGATCCAGGGAATGGGCGCCGTTTCCTCCGCGGTGCTCGCTTTTATTGCCGACCTCACTGCCGAGCAGCACCGCACAAAAGCAATGGCGATGGTGGGTGCCTCGATCGGCATTTCTTTTGCGGTGGCGATCGTGGGTGCGCCTCTGGTGTTCCACTGGCTCGGGATGAGCGGCCTGTTCTCGCTGGTCGGCGCGCTCTCGATTCTCGCGGTGGGCGTGGTGATCTGGGTCGTGCCGGATTCGCCGAACCGGCCCGTCCACTTGCGGGCGCCATTTGCCGAAGTGCTCCACAACGTCGAGCTGCTGCGCCTGAACTTCGGCGTGCTCGTACTGCACGCCACGCAAACGGCGCTGTTCCTTGTGGTGCCTCGCCTGCTCGTCGACGCAGGGCTGCCGGTCTCGTTGCACTGGAAGGTCTATCTGCCGGTCATGGGTATTGCGTTCGTCATGATGGTGCCGGCCATCATTGCCGCGGAGAAGCGGGGGAAAATGAAGGCCGTGGTCGTCTCTGCAATCGGTCTGATCCTCATTGGCCAGCTATTGCTTGGCTCGCTCGAACATACACTCGTTATCGTGCCCGCCGTCCTGTTCGTGTATTTCCTCGGCTTTAACATCCTCGAAGCGTCGCAGCCCTCGCTCGTCTCGAAGCTCGCGCCGGGCGATCGGAAGGGTGCGGCCACGGGCGTATACAACACCACGCAGTCGATCGGCCTTGCCCTCGGCGGCGTGGTTGGCGGCTGGCTTCTAAAACACGATGGCGCGAACGCGGTGTTTTATGCGTGCTCCGGGCTCATATTGTGCTGGCTCGCAATCGCGTTCAATATGAAGGTTCCGTCACCGCGGAAAGCCTGAGTCGCGCTTCTGGCGCGAAATGCAGCCCGTGAGGGCGTCGCCGGAAAAAACCCAGAAGAAAAACAGGGGAACAGATCGTGCGCATTCTCGCGCTGATGGACCGTCGAAAGCTGCAGCGCATCAACCGGTTATGGCTCCACTATGGCGTGTTCTGGCTGGGGGCGATCGCCGTAGGCCTGGTCGCGGTGCTTTACGCGAAGCTGATCGATTTCGGCTACGCTGTGTTCCTTCGCTATGCGGCTGACTGGTTCTGGCTGCCTCTGATTGTGGCGCCCGCAACAGGCGCCGTTACGGTGTGGCTTACACGGCGCTTCTTTGACGGTTCCGAGGGCAGCGGTATCCCCCAGGTGATCGCCATGCTGCACGGGCCGAACGAACTCGGGCCACGGCTGCTCACACTGCGTATTCTCGTTGGAAAGATTCTGGTCTCGTTCCTGGCCCTGCTCGGTGGCTTTACCATCGGCCGCGAAGGTCCGACCATTCATGTTGGCGCCGCCCTGATGTTCAGCCTGAGACGCTTTTACCCGAGTCGTTTTCTGGCGATCCGGCCGGGCGTGCTGGAGCGCAGACTCGCGCTCGCGGGTGCGGCCGCCGGTTTGTCGGCGGCATTCAATGCTCCGCTCGCAGGCGTGGTGTTCGCCATTGAGGAACTCATGCGCAGCTTCGAGCAGCGCGCGAGCGGCGTGCTGATCACGGCAATCATCTTCGCTGGCGTCGTTTCACTTGGGCTGCAGGGAAACTATGTGTATTTCGGCACGATCGATATCGGGTCGGGATTGCCCCGATGGCTCAGCCTCGCCGTGGTGCTGATCGGTATCCTTGCGGGCGCGCTAGGGGGATGCTTCTGCTGGCTGTTGCTCAACACGAAGCGCTGGATGCCCGAAGTTCTGCTCGAACTGCGCGTGAAGCGGCCTGTGCTATTCGGCGCGCTATGCGGCCTGGTCATTGCGCTCGTCGGCGTGAGCGCCAATGGCCATACATTTGGCAGCGGCTATGCCGAAGCGCGGAGCATGCTGGAAGGCAGCGCGCATGTCAGCGCGGCATACCCGCTCCTGAAGATGGTCTCGATGGTGGGGTCGTATCTGCCAGGCGCGCCCGGAGGCCTGTTCGCCCCGTCGCTCGCGATCGGGGCTGGCATCGGCAACACGGTTCACATGGCGTTCTCGCAGATCCAGCTTCCGATGCTCATCGCGCTCGGCATGGTCGGCTATCTGGCGGCGGTCACCCAGAGCCCAATCACGGCGTTCGTGATCGTCATCGAGATGATCAACGGGCACGCGCTCGTTATCTCGCTGATGGCCACGGCGCTCATCGCGAGTCGCGTCTCGCGCTTTTTTGCGCCACCGCTGTACGAGGCGCTCTCGGAGCGTTATCTGCGCAAGCCGTGAGGCAAAGGCGACGGTAGGTCGAACAGACATCGACGGAGTTCATATGGGGATCGCAGACAGAATCGAAAAGCGTCTATTGGGCATGGCGCGCGTGCTATGTCTGATCGCGCTGGTTGGCGCCATCCTGGCGATGATCGCATTAATGTTTGCGCTTGGCGTTCCGAGGACGGCAGCTGTTATCACAGATCCGCCCGTCAGCGCGAGCGAGGTACTCTCTTCGATAGCGGGTTCGGAGGCGGCCAACGACGGTCTGAAAATCGGCAGCGCGAACGGCAACGCCATGGCGGATGTCGCTGGCGCCGCGGGATTAATTATCCCCGCTCCGCTTAATGCCCTGTTGAACCAGAATAATGCAAGCCAACCGCTGCTCAAGGCGTGGCTCGAGCGTATTCCCCAAGCCGACCGACAGCAGTTCCTGGATGAACTGTCCGACGTTGTTGCGGCTGCCGGGCAGCACGCTGCCACGTGGGAATGGGACAACCGCGAGCGGTATGTTGCAGCGGCCATGGATCAGTATGCCCGTGTCAAGATTGGGCGGATTGATGCGGCCCAAAGCGCCGTTCAGGCGGCAGAGGGCAAAAACGCTCAGTTCGGTTCGTCGCTGGGAATTCTTCTCGCGTTGACAGGTTTCCTGACTTTGCTGCTCCTGCTCACAGCGATCGAGCGCAATACGCGTAACAGCGCGGTGAAAAGACAGGAATGAGCTGGCGCGACTTGAGATGGGATGCCGATGTAAGGTGTTTTCTGTTGCACCAGCTGTTCTGAACCGGCGCGACCTCTCGCCACTCGCACAGCGCGGGCCGGAGACGCACGCCGGATTAAAGTCGAGACAGGTGGCGCAGTCGCTCCTCTGACGGCAGAGTCGATCGCTCGACCTGCTGGTTTGATCTGTCGGAGCGTTTCGGAGGCCGCGCCAACGCGAGGCCAAACTCACTTCTTGCGATTCTGACCGATGGCCCGGGCAACGTGCCGAGCGGGATCATCGCTATTCTCTGATCGTCCTTTTCGCGCCCCGGCGACGTGCTTAACGATGCATCGCGACCGTTCGGTTGACCTGCAATCTCGCTTGGTCATCAGGAGACCTGTAACCCGGCGTCTGCCCGAATCCAGCCGTTGTTCATCAGCCAATCTTGCAGAGCCGGAACGGCAGTTGCTCTTCTGTGCGCTATTTGTGCAAAGCCTTTCAAGACCAACGATGACTTACGGTACTTTTCCAGCCTGGCTCCATAGTCTGTCAATCGCCTGGATTGTGTTAGGCGTGGTGTGTGCCGTCATCATTGTGACTGACGAGGTAAGACATCCGCAGAAGATGTGGATCATGAGCCTGGTTTGGCCGCTGACCACGCTATTCGGCACAGTTCTCTGGCTTGCTGCCTATTATGCATGGGGACGCAACGTGCTCGCCGCCGAAGCTGGCGATAAAACGCAACCGTTCACAGTGATCGTGATGAAAGGCACTAGTCATTGCGGCGCTGGTTGCACACTCGGCGACATTGTTGTCGAATGGTCAGCGTTTGCGTTTCCAGGGTTGGCGGTGTGGTTCGGATGGCACAGCGTATTCAACGAGAAAACTTTTGCCGTCTGGATCCCAGACTTCATGATCGCCTTTCTGCTAGGAATCGGTTTTCAGTACTTCACCATCAAGCCGATGCGCGACCTGTCAATTGGACAGGGCGTGATCGCTGCAGTCAAAGCGGATATTGCCTCGATAACCGCGTGGCAGATTGGCATGTATGGAGCAATGGCGATCATTCAGTTCCTATGGTTCAAGCCGGTTTTTGGCGGCATCGCGAACGTGACAAGTTCGGAGTTCTGGTTCGCCATGCAGATCGCCATGCTCGCGGGCTTCGTAACGAGCTACCCTGTGAACTGGTGGCTGATTCGTTCCGGTGTGAAGGAGAAGATGTAGACCAAACCCTCAGCGAAAAGGGCGCTGATGGCGACAGGCAAAATCGCAACTGACGTGAAGGCGGTCCCACAGCCTCACCTCCGTTCCGCGTCCAGAAAATACCCATTGACCGCATGAAATCCGCCGCGCTTCGGAGCGGGTTGATCGCCACTGCTCTGTTCGCTGCGCGTGCAGGTCCGCCAGCGCGAACCGACGCTTGCCGGCGGAATGTCACAGCAGACCGATCGTAGCTAGCGCGGCTACGTAGCGGCGCTGCATTAAGACCTCAGCTGGTGGTTGTACCTTAAAAGTCGTCGTTGTGGTCAGAGAAGCTCGAACCCTGGTTCAGGGTTGATCGCGTTGAAAAAGGCCGTGACCCGACTGTATCGCTGACGGTATCAACCTCTCAGTGGTCCGGCGTAAGCGTTGGCGTAGGTTTGTACGAGAAGGCTCGCCCGCGTCACCATTTCGACGAGAACGAGTAGACCGCCTCGATAAGCGGGTTGGCGGCGGCTAGCGGTGCTTGCCACCAGGCCAGCACCTTCAGCGCCGCTTGAGCCGCCCGCGGCTCATGACTGAGAACCTAGAACACGCCGAAATCGTCATTGCTGTCGGGAATCGCGGCGAGCAGGTTGGCAAGCGCGCGCCAGCCCGTGAAGCTCGATAGCCTTATCGCTATGCGCAGCCAGCGCTCGGCGCGTGAGCTCGGGTGCGTTGACGGTGTTGACGCTACGCACTGCATCCGTCGCATTGCGTTTTTCGTTGATCTGGCGTCGATCGATGCGCGAAGCAACGGGCAGGTCTGCATGCTGTCTCTCCAGTGTTGAACGCCTTCGACGCTGTTCGCGCCGCGCCACGCCGTCCGCTTGCCCTACATCCACGCGGATCACCGCGCCGCCGCTGCCGTACCGGCCACGCCCGATAGCAGCGCCCTCAACACCTGTCGCAACGTGGTGGCGCCGAAGCGTCGCTCGCTGATATTCGCCTCGACGTCGATGCGTCCAGCGTTGTGCGCGTCGTACAGATCGACGATCAGTTGGGCGTGCCGCTCGCCGAGCCCGGCGCCGCGCAGCACGGCACTCCATTCGTCGCGCGGCACCCGGTGGGCGATAACCGGCCGCCCGGACAGTTCGGCCAAGGTACGCGCGACGTCGAGCGCGCTTACCCGCTCTTTCCCTTCGATACTGACCACCCGTGGCGTCGCGCGCGAAGGCCCTTCATCGAGCAGCAACTGCGCGGCAAGCTCGCCGACGTCCTGCGCCGCGACGGTCGGAAACAGCTTGTCGAGCGGATCATGCAGACTCGGCAGCGCGCCCCGGCCGAGCGCGACCGGCAGCACGCGTGCCCAGTTCTGCATGTGCTCGGCGGCGCGCAACAAGATCAGCGACGACGCGACGGTGCGCAACTGCGTTTCGAGGTAGTGGAACAGCGTCGTGATGCCGGTGCCATCCGCGTGCTCGGCGCCGTAGTCGGACAGCGCGAGGAGCCGCGGTGGCGCGCTCATGCGCAAAGCCGCGACGCCCGCGTCGATGATGCGCCGCATCGCGGCCGCGGGATCGTCATGCGCTCGCGGCACCGGACAGAGCCATTGCACTGCCTGCGCGCCATCGATCGCGCGCGCGACCAGCTGTGGGTCGTTCAGGTCGGCGATCGCGAGCTCGCAGCCGATTGCCGCGAGCGCTTCGGCTTGCGTGGCGTCGCGCACCACCGCGCGTACCTGGTGGCCCGCGCGACGCAAGGCGGTTGCGCTCGCGTGTCCCACGTGACCGGTCGCTCCGAGAATGACGAACACGTTGTGCTCCTTTTGAGGATCGCTATGACGTGATGGTAGGGACGCGGTGCTCGCGAGGCGCTCAGATCTGGATGACTTTGCGCAGATCCGGATGATTTTTTACGCCGATGCCGCGCAGGTCGCGCGAATCGCGTTGGCTGTTCGCGAGCTACGCAATTCCGTCACGCCGGCGAACCTGCCAGAAACGCCGCACAATGCAGGCATCTCGCCGTCATTCAGCTCACTCAGGAGACAAGCGATGAACGCCGTCACCCCGATGCCCGCGCCGGCGCCGCACGGCGGCTCGCGCATCGCCGTGCGCACGAGCAGGGCGCTTGGCTGGCAAGGCTTCGGTGCGGAGCTGGTCAACGTGTCGGCCGGTTTGCATCGGATGTCCGCGTTTCGCCATCATCGCGTGGGCGTGCACGTTGGTGCGCCGGTGACTGCGCGCTGTCTGTGCGATGCGCGCCGCCACACGCGGATTCAAGCGCACGGCGACGCCGACGTGATCCCCGCGGGGCTCGAAGGTCAGTGGAACGATGACGCCGCCTGCACGATTTTCAGCGTCTGGTTTGCCGAGGACTTCGCACGACGGACCGTCGAGCAACTCGCATTGAACTCGGCCGACGCGCAGCTGCGCCCGCGCTTCCAGATGCGCGATCCGCGCTTTCAGCATCTCGCCTGGGCGCTGCGCGCGGAGCTCGAAGCGGACGATGCGTCCGATCCGCTCTACGCCGAAAGTCTGTGTACGGCGATGCTGGTGCGTCTGATCGGCGTCGAAGCCATGCCGGGCAACCTGCGGCGTACGCTCGCGCCGCGCACGGCCGCACGTGTGATCGAGTTTATCGACGCGCATCTCGATCAGCGTCTGACGCTCGACGAGCTCGCCGCGCAGGCGCAACTGAGCGTGCCGCATTTCAAGGCGCTGTTTCGCGACACGCTCGGTGTGCCCGTGCATCAGTACGTGGTACAGCGCAGGGTCGAGCGCGCGCGAACGCTGCTGCTGCAGGGACGCCTCAGCGCAAGCCAGATCGCGCTCGAAACGGGCTTTGCGCATCAGAGCCATATGGCGCACTGGATGTCGCGTTTGCTCGGTGCAACGCCGCGTGAACTGCGCGGCGCCGCGCGCGATGACACGGCCATGTCGGGGCAGGAGAGGACACGACGTTGATGCGCGAACCGCGCGGCGCGGAACCCATCCGCTTCAACCGGGCGCGGCCCCCGTCAACTGCGCATAGACATCATGCGCTAGCTGCAGCAGCTCCTTGCGATCGATCCCACCCGACACCGCATAGCCAAAATCGCCGTCGACCCAATAGAACACGTTGACGGGCCCCGCCTGATACAGCTTGAACGCGGTCGTATTCGCGTTCTCGCGACGATGCGAGATGCACAGCGTGACGCGCTCGCCGTTCGGTCCGCGATACATGAACTGCGCGGTCGGACCGTCGTCGCCGGGCAGCAGGCGGCCGCCCGACAGCATGAATCCGCTCTTCGACAGCATCGGCGGATGGACCTCGGTGCCGAGCCGGTTCGCGAGCCATTGCACGAAGTCCTGCTCGCGATCGGCGCTCATGTCGCCCGGCCGGTCGATCGCCGGCATGTAGACGACGTGCGCGAGCGCCGCCTGGCGCGCGAAGCCCTCGGCGCTGTCCGCGCTGACCGGACGATTTCCGGCTTGCGTTTCGGCCCCAGGGTCGGTTCGATCGATCGCAACCGGTGGAATCAGATCGTTCCTGTGCATGCCGATGCCCACGCCGAGCACGAGCGCCGCGGCCATGCCCGCGAACTGCGCGGCAAAACGCGGCCAGTTCGCGGCCGCTCGCGCGCGGCGCGGCACACCGGTCTGCAGACGCTTCGGCACGGGCTCGCTGAGCACGCGGTCGTAGCGCTCGTGAAGCAGACCATTGAGCGAAAAGTAATCGCTGACGCGCGCGGCCAGCTCCGGATTCTGTTCGAGCGCGCGCTCCACCTCGTCGCGCCGCTCGCCGGACAGCGTGCCGTCCACGTACGCGTGCAAGTCTTCTTCGCCGATCGGCATTTGCGGCTCGCTCATCGCACCACCTGTAATTTCGCACCGGGCTGGGCGCCCGCCATCAAAGCCCGCAGCCGTTCGCGTCCGCGCGAGAGCCGCGACATCACCGTGCCGATCGGAACGTTCAGCGCGAGCGCGACATCGGCATAGCTCATCTCCTCGAGACCGACCAGCAGCACCACCTCGCGCTGTTCGACCGGCAGCCGCTGCAACGCGTAGTCGAGGTCGCGCATTTCGAGCGAACGCGTCTGGCCCGACGGCACCGCGAGCTCGCTTTCGGCGATGCTGTCGTCGTCGACCGCGACGTGGACCGCGCGCGCCGACGCCTTGCGCGCCTGATTCGCGAAGACGTTGTGCATGATCGTGAACAGCCACGCGCGCAGATCGGTGCCCGGCTGGAACAGACGGGTGCGGCCGAGCGCGCGCTCGAGCGTGTCCTGCACGAGGTCGTCGGCGAGCTCCCGATTGTTGATCAGCGCCCGCGCATAGCGCCGCAGACGCGGCACGTGCTCGATCAACTCGTCACGGACATCCATGGTTGATCCCGGTCAAGGGGCGTGGGGGTGGCATCGGCTTCACTCGCGTCGGTATCGATACGCGCCGGGCCGGTCGCGGAGGCTTCCGTCGCACGATGCGTTCGAACTGCAAACACCTGTCAGCGCATTTTATTCCGCGAGGGCCGCACGCACCGGCGTCAGCGCGCGCTCATCACGTCGGCGGCGCGCATCAGGCCGTGGGTGCGCGCATTGCCCGCGACGACGAAACGCTGCCGCTGCGCGGTCCACGTCAACAGCCGCAGCTCGCCGATGCGGCGCGCGGCCCACTGCGGCTCTTCCCGCGCAAACGGCGCCGCGGCCGACAGCACGACCACCGGTTGCTGATCGCCGTTCAGATAGACGAGTTCGTCCGCGCGCTGCAATGGCCCGAGCCGCAGCACGCGTTGCTCGACGAGGCGCAGGCCGATCGCGCCGAGATCCGGCGCGGCTGGATCGACGCGCGTCGGCGATGCCGAGGAAAAGGGCCGTGCGGTGGCTTCGGCGAGCGCCATCACGGCGGCATTATCGAGCGCTCGTGCCGACACCTGAGTCGCCAGGAGCCAACCGCTGATGGCGCTCAGCATCAGCGCGAGCGCGACGAGCGCGACAAGCGTTCGGCGTGCGCGACCACCCGGTTGCGGGCGCATGCGCAGCGGGCGCGATCCGCCGAGGCGCCCAGGCGCGGGCTCCTCGGCGGTCTGAAAGGTGGCCTGGATCTGTGCGTTCAAGCGGTCGTAAAAGGCGACACGCCGTGCTTCCGCCGGATGCTTGCCGAGATAGTCGCGCAGCGACGCGGCGCGCTCGGGCGTCAGCGTGCCGTCCGCATAGGCCTGGATGTCGTCTTCGGAGGGCGGAGCGCCGGAGGGGCGGTGAGTCGAGGTCATGATGATGCGCGGTCTTGATTGCTGCTATCGGACGGCTAACACGGCGGCGGAGACATTTATTCCCCGCGCCGGCGATGTTTTTTTCACGCCACGAATACAGGAATAAACGCTGCCCACCCGTGGTTCTCCCTGGTGCGAACCCGCACAACTCTCCAAGGAGTCGATCATGAAAAAACTTTCGTTCGTTGCTTTGTCGTTCGTCGTTCTCGCCGCTTCGTCGAGCGCATTTGCGCAGGGCAAGACACGCGCTCAGGTGTACCAGGAACTGATCGAGGCGCAGCAGAACGGTCTCGACTACATCACCGACGCGTCGTATCCCGATGTCAGTCCCGTGTTCGCACGTCAGGTCGAGCAGCGCAAGCAGGCGCTCGCCGCGAGCCACGTCGCGAACTCGGGAGCGCCGGCTGTTGGCACCCATTGAAGCAGCATCGGCCACTGGCGCGCGAATGGGTTTGAATGTGCGCGCCAGGGCCGGATGGAATAGACCGTAGCGAGGCGTGTTCGCCCGTACGTTGGTCGATGATTCGATCGACCCATCGATCGAATCATCGATCCATCCGGCAAGGAGTTTCCGTGACACCACCCTTCGCACCCAAACCCAACCCCTCCGGCTCCGACCCGCGGCCGATCTGCGTGCCATGCCGGCTCGCCGCGATCGGCGCGGTCGCGCTCGCGCTTGCGGGCGGCTTCGCCTACGCCGCGGGGTGGCTGACGCCCGCGCGTCTGACCGCCCCGCGCATCATCGATACGTTCGAGGCGGTCGCGGGCCCGCATCCCGGCTATCGACGCAATCACGCCAAGGGCCTGTGCGTCGACGGCTATTTCGACAGCAACGGCAATGGCGCGGCGCTGTCGCACGCGGCAGTGTTCGCGCCGGGCCGCACGCCGGTGTCGGGTCGCTTCGCGGTGCCCGGCGGCAATCCGTCCGCGCCCGATACGAGCTCGCCGGTGCGCAGTCTCGCGCTGCAGTTCCGGCTTCGCGATGGCGAACAGTGGCGTACCGGCATGAACTCGACGCCGGTGTTCGCGGTGCATACGCCAGCGCAGTTCTATCAGCAATTGCTGGCCGCGAAGCCCGACCCTGCGACCGGCAAACCGGACCCCGCGAAGCTGAAGGCGTTCTACGCGGCCAATCCCGAGACGCAGCCGTTCCAGCGCTGGGTCAAGTCGCACGCGCCGTCGTCGAGCCTCGCGAACGCCGCATACTACGGCATCGACGCGTTTCTGTTTACCGATGCCCACGGCACGACGCGCGCCGTGCGCTGGGCCGTCGTGCCCGACACGCCTTACGCGCCGATCACCGCGGCGCAGCAGGCCGAAAAGAACTTCCTCGCCGCCGATCTCGACGAGCGTCTGCAACACGGACCGTTGCGCTGGCATCTGCTGTTGACCGTCGCGCAACCGGGCGACCCGACCAGCGACGCGACGCTGCAGTGGCCCGACGACCGCCAGCGCGTCGACGCGGGGACGCTCGTGATCGAACGCACGACGTCGCAGGAGGACGGCGCCTGCCGCGACATCAACTTCGATCCGACGATCGTGCCCGCCGGCATCGCGCCATCGGACGATCCGCTGCTCGCCGCGCGCTCTGCGGCTTACGCACAGTCGTTCCAACGCCGCACGCGCGAGGAGGCGCTGCATCCCGAGATCCATCGAACCCGGCCAAACGGAGAGCCTTCATGACGCGCACCCGCACTCACTTCAGTCCGCTCGCGCGGCTGCTGCACTGGACGATGGCGCCGCTGATCGTCGCGATGCTGTTTATCGGCGTGGGCATGGTGGCGACGGTATCGCGTGCCCATGATGCGTTGGTCGCGCTGCATCGGCCGCTCGGCATCGCGTTGCTGCTGCTCGTGCTGGTGCGGCTCGCGGTGCGCGTGATGCGCGGCAGTCCGCCATTGCCCGCGCGCATGTCGAAGCCGCAACGAATCGCGGCGCATGCGTCGCACCTCGTGCTGTACGGGCTGATGCTCGCGATGCCGCTGATCGGCTGGGCGATGCTATCGGCGGCCGGCTATCCGGTCACGCTGTTCGGTCCGCTGCATCTGCCGCCGATCGCACCGCACGACGTCGCGCTGTTCGCGCTGCTGCGCGCGCTGCATACGTGGCTCGCGTTCGCGTTGTTCGCGACGGTGCTGCTGCATCTGGCGGCGGCGTTGTTGCATGGGCTGATCCTGCGCGACGGGGTGTGGGGCAGCATGGCCCGCGGCGAACGCTAATATGGGTCGAACCGCGGCTTGACCGGGTTGCTCCCGAACTGTCCAGATCGGCCGCCCTGGCGATTTTCGTCCAACGCGTAAAATGGCCGGTTATCACTGGCAAATCGCAACTGGACAGAATCGGCCGGGCGTCGCGCGGCGCCCAGTCATCCACGCGCGCTTGCCTTCGCCGGTTTGAACAGGAATGCACGCGGATGTCGTCAGTTTTCTTCGATCGGGAAAGGATTGCGGAATGGCTCGGTGAGCACACCGTCGCCAAGGCGCGCTCGGTAGGCGCGGTCAGCAACGTCAAATGGCAGGGAGACACGCTGTCGGGCGACGTGCAGGGCTCGCAGCCGCGGCCGTACCTGACGCGGGTTCGCTTTCGCACCGATGGCGGGTCGCCGTCGGCCGAAGGCAAATGCACGTGCCCGGTCGGCCGCAATTGCAAGCACGTCGCGGCGCTGCTGCTCGCGGAACTCGACTACCACGACGAGATGGATCACATCACGCAGGTCGAGGACGGCAGTGACCCGGCGACGTCGGAGGTGTTCATTGCGCGACGGATTACGGTGCCGGGCGCGCCGCCGGCGCCATCACCGTCTCCATCTTCATCTCAAGGTGTGCGACCCGAACTGGTCAGCTGGCTCGAGCGTTTTCGCGCGCGCGCCCGCGCGGCCGACGCCGCCGAAAAAGACGCCGCCCGGAAGCTCGACGCCACGCGCAAGGAAACGCTCGCCTATCGGCTCAACTGGTCGCGTTTTCATATGCGCCACGAAGTCGTGCTGCATCGCGCGCGTTGCGACGCGGACGGCGTGATCGTCGAAGTCGGCGACAGCTGGGGCGACGTCGAGGGCGCGCTGCTCAGGCAGCCGCGCTTCGTGTCCGACGAAGACCTGTCGATCCTCCGCGGCCTATGGCTCGGTCGCTCGCGCGAGGACCTGGGCCAGTTCGTGCTGCGAGGCACGAGTGGCGCGGAAACGCTGCAGAAGCTGATCGCGACCGGGCGCCTGTTCTTCGACTTCGAGATCGCGCCGGGCCAGGCCGGACCCACGCCGCTCGCGCGCGCCGCCGACCGCCTCGGGCGCATCGAATGGGAGCCGCTCGCCGACGAGCGCCTGCGCCCGGTACTGCGCACCGAACCGCGCGCGAGCATGGTGCTGCCGACCGAGCCGGTCTGGTACGTGGACGGCGTCGCCAACGAGGCGGGCGTCGTGCCACTGTCGCTGCCGTTCCAGCAACTGCCCGACTACCTCGCGATGCCGCCGATCTCGCTCGCCGAGGCGCCGCTCGTCGCGTCGGTGCTGCGCGAGATCGCGCCCGAGTTGCCGCTGCCGCCGACCCACGACGCGCCCGCGATTCGGGTGATCGACGTCGAACCGGTGCCGGTGCTGACGCTGAACAGCCATGCGCTGCCCGGCGCGGGGAAGGGCATCAAAACGGCGAAAACCGCGAAAACCGCGAAGGCCGCGGAGCGCAAGTCCGCCGCGGTAGAACTGGCCGCCGCGAGCTTCGACTACGACGGTGTCAGCATCAACGCCGACAGCAGCGTGACGCTGGTGCCGTTGCCGGGCGGCGACGTGATTCACATCCGCCGGCGCTACGACGCCGAGAAAAAGCGTCTGCTGGAATTGCGCAAGACCGGTCTGCAAAAGGTGCCGACGCGCAACCTGCATGCGTCGCGTCTGTTGCCCGACACGATGCTCGGACTGCCCGACACCGACGCGTGGTCCGAGTTCGTCAACGACGCGGTGCCGGATCTGGTCGCGAAGGGCTGGCGCGTGACGATGGCGCCCGAGTTCCGCTACAACGTGATCGAGATCGACGCGATCGACGGCACCGCGCAGCAGGCTGGCGATGGCTGGTTCGATCTGGAGATGGGCATCCGCGTCGGCGAGCGCAACGTGCGGCTCGAGCCGCTGCTGGCCGATCTGTTCCGGCGCGATCGGCGCTGGCTCTCTGGCGCGCTGGAGCGTATTCGAGACGACGAGCCGATCGAGCTGAAGACCGAGGAGAACAAGCGCCTGCGGTTGCGCGCCGATCGTCTGAAGCCGGTGGTGCGCGTGCTGGTCGATCTGTTCGATTCGCTCGGCGGCGCGCTTGCCGAAGGCGCGCCTCTGCGCGTGCCCGCGGTCGATGCGGGTCGCCTCGATGCGCTGCACGACACCGGCCGCTGGCAGTTCAGCGGCGACGATTCGATCCGCGAGCTCGCACGCCGTCTGCAAGCCGGTCCGGGCCCGCGCGAAGTGCCGGTGCCGCGCGGGCTGAAGGCCGAGCTGCGCGGGTACCAGCACCAGGGCCTGAACTGGATGCAGTTCCTGCGCGAACAGGATCTGGCCGGCGTGCTCGCCGACGACATGGGCCTCGGCAAAACCGTGCAGACGCTCGCGCACGTTCTCGCCGAGAAGGAAGCGGGGCGGCTCACGCATCCCGCGCTGATCGTCGTGCCGACCACGCTCGTGCACAACTGGCGCGAGGAAGCGCGCCGCTTTGCGCCGGAGCTGACAGTGCTGGTGCTGAACGGGCCGCAGAGAAAGGAGCGTTTCGAGCAGATCGGCGAAGCCGAGCTGATCCTGACCACTTATGCGCTGTTGTGGCGCGATCAGAAGGTGCTCGCCGAGCACGACTATCATCTGCTGATTCTCGATGAGGCGCAGTACGTGAAGAACGCGACCACCAAAGCCGCCCAGGCGATTCGCGGCTTGCGGGCGCGGCATCGGCTGTGCCTGACGGGCACGCCGCTCGAGAATCATCTCGGCGAGCTGTGGTCGCAATTCGATTTTCTGCTGCCGGGCTTTCTCGGCAGCCAGAAGGACTTCACGCGACGCTGGCGCAATCCGATCGAAAAGAACGGCGACGACGTGCGCCGCGCGTTGCTCGCGCGCCGCATCCGGCCGTTCATGCTGCGCCGTCGCAAGGACGAGGTCGCGAAGGAGCTGCCGCCGAAGACGACGATCGTGTGTCCGGTCGATCTCGAAGGCGCGCAGCGCGACCTGTACGAAACCGTGCGCACCGCGATGCAGCAGAAGGTGCGCGCGGCGGTCAGCGCGCAGGGGCTCGCGCGCAGCCACATCATCGTGCTCGATGCGTTGCTGAAGCTGCGCCAGGTGTGCTGCGATCCACGGCTCGTGCGCACCGCCAGCGGTATCGCGGACGGCGC
The DNA here is from genome assembly GCF_902833905.1 of Paraburkholderia tuberum STM678. GTDB lineage: Bacteria > Pseudomonadota > Gammaproteobacteria > Burkholderiales > Burkholderiaceae > Paraburkholderia > Paraburkholderia tuberum. The sequence goes on from NZ_CADFGP010000009.1 coordinate 205,689, forward strand.
TGCCACGGGCGGCGGCGAGCGCGCGATACGCTCGGCCAAGCTCGATCTGCTGCTGTCGATGCTGCCCGAGCTGATCGAGGAGGGACGCCGCGTGCTGCTGTTCTCGCAGTTCACCGGCATGCTCGCGTTGATCGCCGAGGCGCTCGACGAAGCCGCCATCCCGTACGTCATGCTGACGGGCGACACGGCCGATCGCGTGAGCCCGGTCGAGCGGTTCCAGCAGGGCGAGGTGCCGCTGTTCCTGATCAGCCTGAAGGCCGGCGGCGTGGGGCTGAACCTGACCGCCGCCGACACGGTGATCCACTACGACCCGTGGTGGAACCCGGCCGCCGAGAACCAGGCGACCGACCGCGCGCATCGGCTGGGACAGGACAAGCCGGTATTCGTGTACAAGTTGATCGCGGCCGGCAGCATCGAGGAAAAGATCGTCGCGTTGCAGGAGCACAAGGCCGGGCTCGCCGACAGCATTCTCGCGGAAGATGCGGCCGGCGCCGCAAAGTTCTCGGACGACGATCTCGACGCGCTGTTCGCGCCTATGCCGGACATCGAAGGCGCGCGTTGAACGCGCGGGCAAGCGACCGAACGAGGCAACGCAGACGGGCCGCGCAGACACGCAAGGGGGAAATCTGACGCGCCGCAGCAACGCCAATCGGGGCCACACTGTAACAAAGCGTCTGTGTATGTAAATTACCGTCGATGGGGACTTTAACTCATACCAATTTCGAACTCGCGCTGTGTAGGACTTGCGCGTCGCGCGCCGCTGGTGCGGCGCGTAATAACTACTTCGCCAACGGTTACAAAGGAAGTTCTTTCATCTTGAGCACGGCTTTTCTCTCGGCTAACGTGACGTTACTCGTGCGGTTAGACCCCGGCGAGCGTGTGTAGTGTTTGTGAGCGGCGTTGCTTCGACAGGGGCAGCGCCGCATTTTTTTTCCGGCGGCCCTAACGCTGCGCATCACTCGCTGATGGTCCGTCTCGCGGCGCGTCATCGCGTCGGCCAACAATGTGAAGCAGTCGAATGTCTCATTCAAAACGAGGGCTTTGAGTTGCTCGCCCGACCAGGCCGACTGCCTCGAATGACAACTCGGCCGGGACAAAATCTAACAATGTTTAAACGATTTCTTTTGAGATTATTCTTATACTGAACGCGCAATTGTTAAATAAGAGTACCTGAAAGGAATCTTAAAGCCGATAAGCGAGCATGGTCTAAAAGCCGCACCAGCAAGGATCTTCCGTCCGCAGTGTCACTTCCTTCCGGCGCCGGCTAGTGGTGGCAGACCAGAAAAACCTGAAAAACGCGTCAGCCGTTTCTGATTAGGGTTTTTCGCGACGGATTGCCGGTACAAGGCAAACGGGAAGAAAGAAGGTTTTCGATTATCATGATCTGCCCTGCATAATCGCTATGGAAATTACATTTATGCGCTGATTTCCGCTTCATGAAAGCAGCGTCATGGCGGGGTACGGCGAGGGACCATTAATCAGAAAGTAACAGCCGGAATTTTTTGGGAAGCCGGATCGGCGGTGCTGCGCCGTCATCCCGGTCGTCAGCCGGTATACCGGCCGTCAGCCATGAAGGCGCTGTTGCGTTGTGGGGTGTTATGAGAATTGCAGTCCTCGATGATGATTCGGCTCAGGCCGACCTTGTGTGTCAAACGCTGTCCGCCGCTGGACACGTCTGTCACGCGTATGGCGCAGGGCGCGAACTCGTGCGCCAGTTGCGTCGTCAGACGTTCGATCTGCTCGTGCTCGACTGGAACGTTCCCGACATGTCCGGCGAAGAAGTGCTTCGCTGGGTGCGCGAAAGCCTGTCCGAGCGCCTGCCGGTGCTGTTCATGACGAGCCGCGGCCGCGAAACCGACATCACTTCGATTCTGAATACCGGTGCGGACGACTATCTCGTCAAACCCGTGTCGGGCGCCGTGCTGCTCGCGCGGGTCAGTTCCCTGCTGCGGCGCGCGTATTACCTGAAGCCGCCGGCAACGAGGGAAGTATTCGGCGACTTCGAGTTCGACCTGAGCGTCAAGCACGTCGTGGTCCGCGGCACCCCGGTCTCCGTCACGCAGAAAGAGTTCGAACTCGCGCTGCTGCTGTTCCAGCATATGAGCCGGCCGTTGTCGCGCGCACACATTCTCGACGTGATCTGGAAGCAGGCCACGGACATCCCGTCGCGCACGATGGACACTCATGTGTCGATGTTGCGCAGCAAGCTCGGTCTGCGCCCCGAGCACGGTTATCGGCTCACGCCGATCTACGGCTATGGCTACCGCCTCGAGCGGATCGAAACCGGCACACCACCGGCCGCCGACGACGAACCCACTGAAGAAGCGGGGGAAGCGTGACGGTCTGCGTGGATGGGGCGGCATCGGGCAGCGCCGCCATGCCCGGCCGCCGCGCCGCCGCGTGGCTTGCCGCGGCCTGTCTGATGGCAACGGGCGCGACCGGCTGGAGCGCGCTCGCGCACGCGCAGCCCGCGCGCGGCAAGACCGGAGCGAAGGCGTCGCCGGTCTACGCTTCGTACACGACGCACGAGGGCGACACGCTGTATGACATCGCCGCCCGCTACATGGCCGATCCGACCGACTGGGCGCTGTTGAGCAGCCTCAATCACGTGCCCGCGCCGCGCCGCATGGCGGCCGGCATCGTGCTGCGTTTGCCGTCCCGAAGGCTGCGCCAGGATCGGGACACGGCTCGCGTGATCGCGACCAGCGGTCCGGTCGAGCACGCGTTCGACTCGAGCCCCTATCTGCCGCTGAAAACCGGTGAAACGCTTGCCGAAGGCGATCGCTTGCGCACCGGCACGAACGGGTTCGCGACGCTCGAGCTGCCCAGCGGCTCATACGTGACGGTCGCGCAGAACGGCGAACTCAATATCGAGAGACTGCGGCACGTCACGCTGACCGGCGTCGCCGATCGCGTCTTTGAGCTGCGCGCCGGCGAGGTCGAGAGCCAGGTCACGCATGCGAAGCGACGCGATGATCGCTTCCAGATCCGTTCGCCTTCGGTGGTCGCCGGAGTGCGCGGCACGCGTTTTCGCGTCGATTACGACGGCGACACGCAAACCACCGCGGTGGCGGTGCTCGACGGCGCGGTCGGCGTCGATCCGGCCACGCAGCATGGCCAGAGCGCCGCGCCGGCGCCAGGCAGGCCGTTGCAGGCCTCCGAGCAGCTGGTCGAGGCAAGCTTCGGCAACGTTACGCACTCGGGCGGCGCGGTCGGCAGTCCGGTCCAGCTGTTGCCCGCACCCGCGCTCGCGCGGCCGGCGCGCGTGCAGGACGGCAAGAGCGTCGCGTTCGACGTCAACCCGGCCGAGCACGCGGTCGGCTATCGGCTGCAGATTTCGCACGACGCCGATCAACTGGACCTGGTGCGAGACCTGCGCGTGAGCGCGCCGCATGCCGACTTCGGCGATCTGCCCGACGGCACGTACTTCGTGCGCGTCGCGTCGACCGATAGCAACGGTCTCGACGGCCTGCCGAACGTGTACGCGTTCGAGCGCCGCCAGCTGGGGCTGGACGCTTCGGCCGCGCAGCGCGCGGGTAGCCGCGACTACGAGTTCCGCTGGTTCGTCAGCCGCAGTAACGTGCCGACCCGTTTCCGCTTCCTGCTCGCGAACACGGCCGAACTGAGCCATCCGGTAATCGATCGCCCCGATCTGCCGGGCGGCGAACTCGTGATCAGCGATCTGCCTCCGGGCGTCTACTACTGGACGATCGTCGCCGAGCAGTTCGACAACGGCCGCTTCTACGAAAAGAGCAGTCCGGTCCGCTCCTTTACGCTTGCGCCCTGACGCGGGTAGATTCTCGGGGCCGGCCTGCTGGCCGGTCCGTCCTCCCGTTCCCGACTATATCGTCCATGCCCGCCACTTCTACGCGACTGAGCCTCGACCCGCGCGCCCGTCTCGGACGGCGGGCGGGCCGGCGCTTTCTGATCGAGTGGGTCAGCGTTGGCTGTCTCGGTCTCGTGGTGATCCTGCTGACGTCGTTCGGGCGCGTCGGCGCCGGCATCGATCTGCTGGTGTACGACCAGTTTCTGAAGCTGCGCGAGCAGCCGCGGCTGTCCGACATCGTCGTCGTCGAGATCGACAACGCGAGCATCGACGCACTCGGCCGCTGGCCGTGGCCGCGCAGCGTGCACGCGCGGCTGCTCGAGCAGATCGCCGCGGCCAGACCTGCCGCGGTGATCTACGACGTGCTGTTCACCGAGCCCAATGTCGACGACGCCCAGCTCGCCCACGCAATTGCGCTGAGCCCGACCTATCTGCCCGTGCTGCTGACGCCGCCCGATGCGAGCGGCAAGCGCACCGTCGATGAACCCGTCGCGCCGCTCGCGCAGGCTGCTGCCGGGCTCGGTCACATCAATTTCGAAGTGGACAGCGACGGCATCGTGCGCAGCGTCGCGCGCTTCCAGGGCGACGAGCGCTCGCGCTGGCCGCAACTGACGGTGCTCGTCGCCGACGCGGTCGAACACGGCAAGCTCCATCTGCGCGGCGGCCTGCCGCCGCGCCCCTCGAACGAGCCCGCACGCGGCAGCGACGACGGCGGCGAAGAGCGCTTCCTGATTCCGTTCGGCCCGAACGCCGCGAACTACCCAAAGCTCAGTTTCGCCGACGTGCTCGCCGGCAAGGTGCCGGCCGATCAGTTGCGCGGGCGCATCGTCGTGATCGGCGTGACGGCGTCGGGTCTGTACGACCGCTTCGCGACACCGGTATCGGGCGAGCTCGGTCCGCTGCCCGGCGTCTACATCCACGCGAACGTGCTCGACACGCTGCTGAGCGGCCGCGAGATCCAGCCGGTCGCGCTGTGGGTCGTGTTCGCGGCGGCGCTCGGGCCGCTCGCCGCGCTGCTCGCCGGCTTCCTCGTGCTGTCGCCGCGCCGCTCGTTGTTGCTGACCGGCGCGCTGGTGCTGCTCGCCGCGACCGGCAGCGCGCTGCTGCTGTACGGCGGCAGGCTGTGGATCTCGCCGGTGCCGGCGATCCTCGGCGTCGTGATCGTCTATCCGATCTGGAACTGGCGACGCCTCGAAATGACGATGGCGTATCTGCGCGGCGAACTGCAGCGTCTCGCCGACGAGCCGCATCTGCTGCCCGAGACGCCGAAGCGCCGCCGCGAGTTCGGCGGCGACGTGCTCGCGCAGCACATGGCGCTGATGGCGCAGGCCGCGCAACGGGTGCAGGACATGAAGCGCTTCGTGTGGGGCAGCCTCGATAGCGTGCCGGAGCCGATTCTCGTCAGCGACGTGGCCGGCGTCGTGCTGATCGCGAATCACGCGGCGAAAGCGCATTTCGCTCGGCTAGGCGCGCCGATGCCCGAAGGCCAGCCGATGCAGAGCGTGCTCGGTGGTCTCACGCTCGTGAAGACGATCGATACCGGCGCGGCCACGGACAACGAGCGCAGTCTGTCCGCGCACGCGCACTGGCCGGCGCTCCTCGATCCGACGCGCGGCGAGTTCGCGGCGCTGATGGCGCAGGGCGTCGAGGTGCGCGACGCGAACGAGCGCGACCATCTGCTGCGCTATGCGACCTGCACCAACGCGCAGGGCGAGACGACCGGCTGGATCGCCGGTCTCGTCGACGTGTCGGCGCTCCATGCGGCCGAGCGTCAGCGCGAAGACGCGCTGCGGCTGCTGTCGCACGACATGCGCTCGCCGCAGGCGTCGATCATTGCGCTGGTCGAGATCGAGCGCGCGCGGACCGAGCCTGCGCTCGCGCGCAGCGTGCTGGAGCGCATCGAACGTTACGCGCAACGCGCGCTCACGCTTGCCGACGACTTCGTGCAACTGGCGCGCGCCGAATCGCAGGCCTATGTGCTCGAGCCGCTGAGTCTGACCGAACTCGTCATCGATGCGAGCGACGAGGTCTGGCCGCAGGCGCATGCGAAGCGCATCGCGCTGCATACGGAATCCGCCGACGACGCCGACGACGATCCCTGGATCTGCGCCGACCGCTCGCTGATGACACGCGCGCTCGTCAATATCCTGAACAATGCGGTCAAGTACAGTCCGCCCGACACGCGCATCGTATGCAGCTTCGCTGGCCAGCCGGCGGCAAAGCGCGCGGGCAGCGAGGCGCCGCGCGTGTCGTGCACGATCCGCGACCAGGGCTATGGCATTCCTGAGGAGCAGCAAGCGGGATTGTTCGAGCGCTTTCGCCGTTTTCACGAGGCGGAGCGGCCGGAAGTGGGCGGCGCGGGACTCGGCATGGCGTTCGTCAAAACCGTCGTCACGCGCCACGGTGGCAGCGTCGAAGTCGTCAGCGCGCCCGGCGAGGGGACGGCCTTCACGATCTGGCTGCCCGCGCTCGACGACGCGCCCCTCGACGAATCGATCGCACCGCGCGTCTGATGCGCCTTTGACGTATTCGATGTACTAGAGAGAAAACAAACAATGGCAAAGATCGCTCACCTCTGTGCCGCGCTGGCCGCGGCGAGCCTCACCGCTTGCGCGGGCCTGAGCGCCGACGTGCACACCGTCTCCGCTAACGGCGCCGACCGCGCCGTTGCGCTGCAAGGCGAGCAGACCTATTCGCTCGCGCGCACGCAGCCGCAGGACGACAGCGCCGATCATCCGCAAGTCGAAAAGCTGTTGCGCGACGAGTTGGCGAAACACGGGTTCGTCGATACGGCGGGCAAGCCCGCGCATTATCTGCTGTCGATCGCGTATAGCACGCGGCCGGCGTCGATCGGCATCGGCGGTGAGGATTGCGCGCCCGCCGATTGCGGCGCGGGCAGCGACGGTCCAGGCGCGCTGCTGTTTGGGCGCAAGTATCAGCACGCGCTGACGCTGCGCTTTTTCGACTACGCGAGCGGCGCCGAGCGCTACAAGGTCGGCGCGGTGTTCATGGATCGCGACGCGGACCCGCTGCATGCACTGCCGTTGCTCGTGAAAACCGCGCTCGCGAAGCTGCCGTTCGATGCGCCGGTCGACTGGCGTGTGAAGCTCAGCATCGACAAGACGAGCGGTGAGCCGAACGTCGACTCGATGGAGCCGCTGCAGCGTTAAAACACCGCCTCGGGTCGCCGGGGCCGCGAGTATCAGTTATTCCTGCGCCGGCTCGTCTCGCGGCCAGCGGTTTTCGAACACGCAATCGGCGAGCGGCAGACGGCTCGCCCAGCGCTCCGTTTCGAGCATCGGCTCGGTATAGAACGCAGCGACGTGGCCGAGGCACAGAATCGCGACCGGCCGCGCGCCTTCCGGCATCGCCAGTAGCTGGTGCACCGCGTCGACATCGAATAGCGACACCCAACCAAGCCCGAGTCCTTCCGCGCGCGCGGCGAGCCACATGTTCTGGATCGCGCACGCGACCGACGCGAGATCCATCTCCGGCAGCGTGCGGCGGCCGAAGACGTGTCGCTCGCGCCCGTCCATCAACGCGATCACCAGCAGCTCCGCGCATTCGCGCATGCCTTCCACCTTCAGCTTCATGAACTCGTCGCGGCGCTTGCCGAGCGCGTCGGCGGTGGCGAGCCGTTCGCGCTCGACGATGTCGCGCAAGCCCGTGCGCAGCGCCGCGTCGGTGATGCGCACGATGCGCCACGGCTGCATGTAGCCGACGCTCGGCGCGTGATGCGCCGCGTCGAGCAGACGCCGCAGCACCGCCGGATCGACCGGATCGGGCACGAAGTGGCGCATGTCGCGGCGTTCGTAAATCGCGCGATAGACCGCTTCGCGCTCGGAGTCGTCAAAAGGCTTCGCCATGAAAGAGGGCGGCCGTGAAAGCCGGGTTGGAGGGCCAGTAAGCGTGCATATAGGTTGCCACAATCGGGCCCACGCGGAACACCGCTTCGCCGGGCGTGTCGCTGTGCGCGCGCGTGGCGAAGCGCTGCGGCGCGAGCGGCGTCGCGAGCTTCGAGTAGTGGAACGTGTGGCCGGTCAGCGTGCCGTGGACGCCATCGATCTGCTGCATGCCGAGCGACGTGAAGCGCGTTTGCATCGTCGCGTGACCGGGTAGCAGGCCCAGCATCGGCGTGCTAGTGCCTTGCGCGTCGGTCAGCGTGTCGAGCAGATAGAGCATGCCGCCGCACTCGGCGACCAGCGGTTTGTCCGCCTCGACGTGCGCGCGGATCGATGCGGCGCTGTTCACGTTGCCCGCGAGCGTCGCCAGATGCAACTCGGGGTAGCCGCCCGGCAGATAGAGCGCGTGCGTGCCGGCGGGCAACGCTTCGTCGGCAAGCGGCGAGAAATAGCTGAGCCGCGCGCCGAGCGCTTCGAGCAGCGCGACGTTGGCCGGATAGATGAATGAGAACGCGGCGTCGCGCGCGATCGCGATGTGCTTGCCTTCGAGCAGACGCGGCAGCACTTCGGGCGAGGGCACGCCGAAATCGACCGGCGGCGGCAGTTCGGCGAGCGCGGTCGACGCGAGCGTATCCGCCGCGCGTTCGAGGCGCGCTTCGAGATCGTCGATTTCATCGGCCTGGTGTAGGCCGAGGTGGCGGTCGGGCAGCGTGATCTCGTCGCTCGCGGCGAGGTGGCCGCACCAGCGCAACTCGGGCGGCAGTGCTTCCTGCAACATCTGCGCGTGCCGAGCCGAGCCGACGCGATTCGCGAGCACGCCGTGGAACGGCAGTTGCGGCCTGAAGCGCGCAAGGCCGAATGCGATGGCGCCGAAGGTCTGCGCCATCGCCTGCGCGGAAATCACCGCGAGCACCGGCACGCCGAACGTGGTCGCCAGATCGGCGCTGCTCGGCGTGCCGTCGAACAGGCCCATCACGCCTTCGATCAGGATCAGATCGGCTTCTTGCGCCGCCCGCGCGAGCAGGTTGCGGCATGCGCTTTCGCCGACCATCCACAGATCGAGCGACAGCACCGGCGCGCCGCTCGCGCGCGCGAGGATCATCGGATCGAGAAAATCCGGCCCGGTCTTGAACACGCGCACGCGACGTCCGAGCCGCCGGTGATAGCGCGCGAGACCGGCGGTGATCGTGGTTTTGCCTTGTCCCGACGCGGGCGCGCTAATGAACAGCGCGGGGCACGCCCCGAAGGAAGTCCCCTGGGGGGACGCCCCGAAGGAAGTCCCCTTGGGGGGCGCCCCGGACGAAGCCCAGTTGGGGGATGCCGACATCGCTCAGAACTCCACGCCGCGCTGCGCCTTCACACCTTGCTCGCGATACGGATGCTTGATCGCGCGCATTTCGGTGACGAGGTCGGCAGCTTCGATCAGCGCGTCCGGCGCATGGCGTCCGGTCACGACGACATGCAACATCGGCGCACGCGCGTTGATCACCGCGAGCACTTCGTCGAGCGGCAGGTATTCGTACTTCAGCACGGTGTTCAGCTCGTCGAGGATCACCATCTGGTAGTCGCCGCTTTCGATCATCCGCCGCGCTTCGTTCCAGCCTTTGCGCGCGGTCGCCATGTCGGCCTCGCGGTTCTGCGTGTTCCACGTGTAGCCGTCGCCCATCGTGACGAAATCGCATTGCGCGATCGCGCCGAGGAAATCGCGCTCCGACGTATGCAGCGCGCCTTTGATGAACTGCACGACGCCGAGCCGCATGCCGTGGCCGAGCACCCGCACGGCCATGCCGAACGCGGCCGTGCTCTTGCCCTTGCCGGTGCCGGTGTTGACGATCAGCAGGCCTTTTTCGACGGTCGCGCCGGCCTGCTTCTTTTCGTGGCCTTCGCGGCGGCGTTCGGTCATGCGTTGATGCGATTCCGGATCGGTTTTCATCGAGGGTCCTGGTTTTGAGAGGCGGGATAGGATGGGGGCGCGTCGCTAAGGGCAGCATTGTTCACCGCTGCGATCGCCACCGTGATGCCGGCGTGCGCGGTCTTGCGTACGATTAGACGCGCGTTTTGCGCGGTTGTGCCGGAGTCCTGCGCCGTTGCCGCCAGCAGCGCGCACGGCTCGCACACACCATCGACACCGAGATGCGCGTGTGCCGCCGCCGACGGCGACGCGACCGGTACCGCGGCGATCTGCTCGCGGCTGAACAGTTGCAGCGGCAGCTGATGACGTGAGCAGAATTCGAGCAGACCGGCTTCGTTGGCTTTGATGTCGATCGTCGCGATCGCGCGGATCTGCTCGAAGGCATTCGATCCGAGCGCTGCGCGGACGGCGGCTTCGATCTCAGCGGCTTTGCTGTGCAAGCGGCAACCGATGCCGACGCTCAGCGTTTTGATCGCGCGTCCGAGTCCGTGTCGTGTCGCGCTCGCTGCCAGTTCGTGAGCAAAGCCGGCGTCGCGTTTGGCCGCATCACGCGCCAGTGCGAGCGACGCCACAGCGCCGATCACGACGATCGCCGGCGAGCCGAGCCCCGCGCGCGCCACCGCCTCGGCGAACTCGCGAAGCGGCGCGAGCACATGACGCTGCTCAGGCCGCGTCGCCGACTCGATCGCCGCGCACGGCGTGTCGGCGGACATGCCGGCCGCGAGCAATGCGCGGGCGATCTCGCCGAGCCGGCGCATGCCCATGTAGATCACCAGCGTCATGCGCGTCGCGGCGAGCGCGGCCCAGTCCGGTTCGCCACTGCCGGCGCCGTGGCCGGTGACGAACACGACGCCCTGCGCGAGATCACGATGCGTGACCGCGATACCGAGCGCCGCGGGCGCCGCGATGCCGGCCGTGATGCCGTTGATCACGTCGACTTCGATACCCGCGGCCTGCAGCGCCTGCAACTCTTCGCCGCCGCGGCCGAACACGAACGGATCGCCGCCCTTGAGCCGCGCGACGCTGCGTCCCGCGCGCAGATGCCCGAGCATTTGCGCGACGATGTCGGCTTGCGGCGTCGACGGATGGCCGCCGCGCTTGCCGACGTACACGACTTGCGCGTCGGTGCGCGCGAACTGCAGCACGTCGGGATTCACCAGATCGTCGACGAGCACGACATCGGCCTGCGCGAGCGCACGGGTGGCCTTCAGCGTGATCAGTTCGACGTCGCCGGGACCGGCGCCGATCAGCCAGGCGCGCGTCATCGCGGCGTGCATGGCGCGCGCCATGCGGTGATGGAAGAAGAGAAGCGGCGTGCGACAGCGCGCGCGGCGGTGAATATAGAGGTCATGCGCAACTGCGAATCCGGGCACGCGCGATGCCGCGCTGCTACGCCTTCACATCCGTTCCCCGCGGATTCCGGCGGCCGGCGGCGCCGCGTGATGCACGGATGCAATGCGGCACCGCCTCCGCGTCTGGCCGGTATCCGGGCTGGCGGCCTCATGCGCTTCGCCTTCCCGTCCCGGTTTGTGGATTCGCGGGACAGTGGCATCAAAAAACGCATGCGCGGCACGGCGGAATCGAAGGCGAATCGAATCGCGCGCCGCAGGTCGCTTACCGTTGCGGGGACAGCACAGGTTGAACGCGCGAGGCGCTGCCTGTTTCCCGTTTAACTGCACACGCGAGCGCATGTGCGGGCACCAAACGCGCGCATACGATAGCACATGGCGCCTTGCCGGATAAGCCTCGGCGGCGCTTTCCGGCTCGGTGCGTTGCTTGACTGCGCAAGGCCGCGGGCCTACACTCGCACGCACTTTGGGTGCTCGCATGCGCGCTCGTGCGCATGCAGTTAAACGGGAAACAGGGAGCCACCTGCTCTGGAGCGGCTAACCTGTGCTGTCCCCGCAACGGTAAGCGAAAAGCGGTTCCGGCTTGATAGCCGGGCACCGCAGTGCCGGCTTCGATGTCCTCGCGCAAGCTCGCGTGGACATTTCACCACTGGACGAGAAACCACTCGGCCGGGAAGGGGAAGCGGCGCTTTCGCCAGCCCGGATACCGGCCCAAAGAAGCAGAACGACCGCCGCGGGGATGCGGCGGCGCGTTCATGACCTCAGTTCCGCTTTCTGTATTTCCGTTGTCGCGGCCATGCCGTCGTTCGTCCCCGTGTCTGGTGATCGCTGGTACTGCTGCGCGTGCTTCATTCGCTCCATTCGCCAGCCGACGCGGACCCACGCGCGGACTTTCCGGCATACCGATCAACGCCAAGGGATGGACCTCACGATGCAAACTCAATTGCGCAAGATCCCCGTCACGATCGTCACGGGCTTTCTCGGCAGCGGCAAAACCACGCTGCTGCGGCACATTCTTCAGCATGCGGGCGGCAAGCGCATCGCGGTGATCGTCAACGAGTTCGGCGAGCTCGGCATCGACGGCGAAATCCTCAGGGCCTGCGGCATCGGTTGCGATGAAAACGGCGTCGAGACCGAAGGGCAATTGTATGAACTCGCGAACGGTTGTTTGTGCTGCACCGTGCAGGAAGAATTTTTCCCGGTGATGGAAAAGCTCGCGGAGCGCCGCGATGAACTCGATCACGTGCTGATCGAAACGTCGGGCCTGGCGTTGCCGAAGCCGCTCGTGCAGGCGTTCAACTGGCCGCAGATCCGCAACGGCTTCACGGTCGACGCGGTGGTGACGGTGGTGGACGGCCCGGCCGCCGCGAGCGGCCAGTTCGCCGATAACCCGCTCGCCGTCGATGCGCAGCGCAAGGCCGATCCGAATCTCGATCACGAGTCGCCGCTGCACGAGTTGTTCGAAGACCAGTTGTCGGCGGCCGATCTGGTGATTCTGAACAAGACCGATCTGATCGACGACGCGCGGCAGCACGAGGTCGAAGCCGCGATCCGCGCGGAGATTGCGCCGCAGGTGAAGATCGTACGTGCGCAGCAGGGGCGGCTCGACCTGCATACGCTGCTGGGCCTCGAAGCGGCGTCGGAAGAGACGATCCACCTGCGTCACGACCACCACGGCTCCGCCGACGACCCCGATCATCACCACGATGAATTCGATTCGGTCGTCGTGCAGGCACCCGTACCGTCGCGCGACGCGGCGCTCGCCGCCTTGCAGGCGCTCGTCGAAACCCACACGATTTACCGTGTCAAAGGCTTCGCGGCACTGCAGGGCGCGGCGATGCGTCTCGTGATCCAGGGCGTGGGCCGGCGCTTCGACAGCTACTTCGACCGGCGCTGGCAAGCGGGTGAAAATGGCGACGGCGCGTTGAGCCGCTTCGTGCTGATCGGCGCAGACCTCGACCAACACGCGCTGCAACAGGCGTTCGACGCGGCGCTCGGCGCGACGTCGAACGCGACGGCATAAACGGGCGCACCAGCATGCATCTGCTGCGCACGACGCCGGGCGGCTTCGTCGACGATACGCAGGGCGTGATCCGCATCGATCAGCAGCCCGCCGAGATCGTCGTGCTCAGTTCCGCCGACACCACGCTGTCGCTGCTCGCGAGCGTAGTGCCGCGTCTCGGCGACGGCTTTCCGAGCGTGCGGCTCGCGAACGTCACGTATCTGCGTCAGCCTGCCTCGGTCGATTTCTATCTGGACGACGTGTTGCAGCATGCGCGCGTGGTCGTCGTCGATCATCTCGGCGGCGAAACGTATTGGCCGTACGGCATCGAGCAGGTGGTCGCGCTCGCGCAGCGCAAACAGCAAACACTCGCGATGTTTTCCGGCGATCTGCAGGAAGACCCGAACCTGCTCGCGCGCAGCACCGCGAGCGCCGGGTTGTGTCAGCAGCTGTGGCGCTATCTGCGCGAGGGCGGTCCGCAGAACGCCGAGGCGTTTTTGCGCTGCATCGCGTATCGCGCGCTCGACTGGGGGCGCGAACCCGATCCGCCGCGCGCGTTGCCGGCCGCGTCGCTGTATCACCCCGAGCGCGATACCCCCATCGTCGCCGACTGGCAGGCGCGTTGGCGGCAAGACGCGCCGGTCGTCGCGATTCTGTTCTACAAGGCGCATCTGCAGGCCGCCAATACCGCGGTGTTCGATGCGCTGATCGACGCGCTCGAAGCGCAAGGGCTCAATCCGCTGCCGCTCGCGATCACGTCGCTGAAGGATGCGGTGAGCCGCGATGTCGTGCAGTCGCTGTGCGCGCAACATGGTGTCGCGCTCGTGCTGAACACGACTGCGTTCGCCGCTTCCGCGATCGACGACCCGGAGCCGCTCGCGCTCGCCGGCGACGCGCCGGTGTTTCAGGTGATCCTGAGCGGCGGCAATCGCGAAGACTGGCTGAAGGACAACCACGGCCTCAATTCGCGCGACATCGCGATGCATATCGCGCTGCCCGAAGTGGACGGGCGCATCATCACGCGCGCGATCAGCTTCAAGGGGCTCGCGTATCGCTGTGCGCATACGCAGGTCGACGTGGTCCGCTATCAGCCCGACCTCGAACGGGTGCGCTTTCTCGCCGAGCTGAGCCGGCGCTGGTGCCGTTTGCGTTCGCTCGATAACGCCGACAAGAAAGTCGCGTTGATTCTCGCCAACTATCCGATGAGCGAAGGGCGCATCGGCAATGGCGTCGGGCTCGATACGCCGGCGTCGGTGGTCGGCATTCTGTCGATGCTGCGCGATGAAGCTTATCGTGTCGGCGAACTACCCGAAAACGGCGACGCGTTGTTGAACAGGCTGACCGAAGGCGTGACCAACGATCCGGTCGTACGCGATCTGCGTCCGGCCCTGCAAAGCCTCGCACTCGACGACTATCTCGCGCATTTCAACGCGTTGCCGGCGAGCGTGCGCGACGCGTTGAACGCGCGCTGGGGCATGCCCGAGCAGGACCCCACGCTACGGCGCGGCCGCTTCATGATCGCCGGCTGGCGCTGCGGCCAGGTGTTCGTCGGCATTCAGCCTGCGCGTTCGCGCGAGCACGGCGACTACGCGAGCTATCACGATGCGGAGCTCGTACCGCCGCACGCATACCTCGCGTTCTATTTCTGGCTGCGCCATCAGTTCGGCATCGACGCGGTCGTGCACGTCGGCAAGCACGGCAACCTGGAATGGCTGCCGGGCAAAAGCGTCGCCTTGAGCGACGCGTGCTGGCCCGATCTGATTCTCGGACCGATGCCGCATCTGTATCCGTTCATCGTCAACGATCCGGGCGAGGGCAGCCAGGCGAAGCGGCGCGCGCAGGCGGTGATCATCGATCATCTGATGCCACCGCTTACACGCGCCGAAAACTATGGGCCGCTGCAGGACCTCGAACGCCAGGTCGACGAATACTACGAGGCATTGATGGTCGATTCGCGTCGCGCGAAGCTCTTGCGTCGCACGATTCTGACGACGATCGTCGAGCATCGGCTGCACGAAGAGCTGAGTCTCGCGGCGCCGAACCGACAGGACGATGAAGACGCGCTGCTCACACGCGTCGATGCGTGGCTGTGCGAGCTGAAGGAAGCGCAGATTCGCGATGGCCTGCATACGTTCGGGCAGTCGCCGCGCGGCGTGCAGCGGCGCGACACGCTGCTCGCGCTCGGGCGCTTTCCGGTCGGCGATGGGCGGGCCGGCAAGGCGGGGCTCGTCGACGCGCTGGCGCGCGATCTGCGCATCGATCATCGGTTCGACCCGTTGACGGTGGATTGGGCCGCCGCATGGGACGGCCCGCGACCCGAGGTATTGCAGCGGGTCAGCGATGCGCCGTGGCGACATTACGGCGATACGCGCGAGCGGTTGGAATTGCTCGCGGGCGAGCTGTTGCGCGGCGTCTGCGGTGTCGATTGCGATGACGCGGATCGTTCGCAGGCCGTCCCCGTAGCTGACGAAAGTCTGCCGCAAGCGGCACAGGTGATCGCACGCCTGCGCGACGACGTGCTGCCGCGTCTCGACGCCTGCGGCCCGCAGGAAATGACGCAACTGAAGCGCGGCCTCGAAGGACGTTTCGTGCCGCCAGGTCCGAGCGGTTCGCCGTCGCGCGGTCGGCCCGACGTGCTGCCCACCGGCCGCAACTTCTATTCGGTCGACACGCGCGCGGTGCCGACGCAAGCCGCGTGGGCACTCGGCCTGAAATCGGCGCAGCAACTGATCGAGCGGCATCTGCAGGAGCACGGCGATTATCCCCGCGCGATCGGCCTGTCGGTCTGGGGCACCGCGACGATGCGCACCGGCGGCGACGATATCGCGCAGGCGCTCGCGCTGCTCGGCGTGCGGCCGAAATGGGCGCCGGGCAGCCACCGTGTGACGGACTTCGAGATCATGCCGATCGACGCGTTCGATCGGCCGCGTATCGACGTCACGTTGCGCGTATCCGGTTTCTTTCGCGATGCGTTCGCGAACGTGATGCATCTGTTCGATGCGGCCGTGCAAGCGGTTGCCGAACTCGACGAGCCCGCGGAGCTGAATCCGATTCGCGCGCGCGTGCAGCGCGAACGCGATGCGTTGATCGCGCGCGGCATGGACCCGGTCGAAGCGCGCAAGCGCGCCGGCTGGCGCGTGTTCAGCGCGCGGCCGGGTACGTACGGCGCGGGTCTGCAGCAGATGATCGACTCGCGCCAATGGCAGACCGACGCCGATCTCGCGAACGCGTATCAGGCATGGGGCGGATATGCGTACGCGCAGAAGAGCGCGGGCGAGGAGGCGCATCAAGCGTTTGGCACGCGCCTCGCAGTGATGGACCTCGTGCTGCAGAACCAGGACAACCGCGAGCACGACGTGCTCGATTCGAACGACTACTACCAGTTTCAGGGCGGCATGGTCGCGGCGGTGCGGCATCTGGCAGGTCAGCAGCCGCGCGTCTATCACGCGGATCACAGCAATCCGGCCGCGCCGCGCGTGCGGACCTTGCAGGAGGAGATCGCGCGCGTGATCCGCTCGCGCGTGGTCAATCCGAAATGGCTCGACGGCGTGAAGCGCCACGGCTACAAGGGCGCGGCCGAGATCGCCGCGACCGTCGATTATCTGTATGGCTACGACGCGACCGCGCGCGTGATCGCGGATCATCAATACGCGCTCGTCGCCGATGCTTATCTGAATGACGCCGATACGCGCGCATTCATGCAACGGCACAATCCGCATGCGCTGCATTCGATTTGCGAGCGTTTGCTCGAGGCGATGCAGCGGGGGCTGTGGCAGCAGCCGGGTGACTATCGCGCGCAGGTGGAAACGCATCTGCTTGCGAGCGAACAGCAGATCGAAGGAAGACAAACATGAATGGAGCGATGCGAGGAGCGGACGACGCAGGTTGCTCCGCCTGTGTATCGGGTACGGCGGCGCGGCCCATTTTTCCGTTTGCGGCGCTGATCGGCCAGGCCTCGTTGCAGCAGGCGCTGGTGCTCGCGGCGATCGACCCGGGCTTGGGCGGCGTATTGATCAGCGGACCGCGTGGCACCGCGAAGTCGACTGCCGCGCGCGCGCTTGCGGAACTGCTGCCGGAGGGAGAGCTCGTGAATCTGCCGCTTGGCGCGAGCGAGGATCGTTTGATCGGCACGCTCGATATCGAAAGCGTGCTGCGCGACGGCTCGGTGCGCTTCTCGCCGGGGCTGCTCGCGAAGGCGCATCGCGGCGTGCTGTACGTCGACGAAGTCAATCTGCTGCCCGATGCGCTCGTCGATGCGTTGCTCGATGCGGCGGCGAGCGGCGTCAATACCGTCGAACGCGATGGCGTGTCGCATAGTCATGACGCGAGCTTCGTGCTGATCGGCACGATGAATCCCGAAGAGGGCGAGTTGCGGCCGCAATTGATCGACCGCTTCGGTCTGATGGTGGAGTTGCAGAACGCGTTCGAGCCGCAGGTGCGGCAGGCGATCGTCAAAGCGCGGTTCGCGTTCGATCTCGATCCCGTTGGGTTTCGTACCGTTTACGCGGAGCAGCAGGCTTCATACGTGCAGCGAATTCGCTCGGCGCGCGCGGCGCTGCCGCTGCTGTCGTTCGATGACGCCGTCCATGCGCGCGTGAGCGCGCTATGCATCGACGCGGCCGTCGACGGCCTGCGCGCCGACCTCGTGATGCTGCGCGCGGCGCGCGCGCTGGCCGCATTCGAACGGGCAGGTGCGGTGACGGTGCGGCATGTGGAGCGCGTTGCCGATCCGGTGCTGCTTCATCGGCGGCGTCAGCATGATTCGCAACATGCGAATCAGCGCCGGCCAGAAAGCGCGGCGCCGACACGGGACGTCGCTGCGGGTGCATCCGGCGATACGGCCGCATCCACGACACCTTCCGCCGACTCCGAGTGGGGCTACCTGCCGCCCGAGCCGACGGCGGCTTTGCCTGTCAAAGGCGTCATTGCGCTCGACGCAAAAAAACGCTGAGCCATCGGAAAGGCGCCGCCGCTGACTCGCGCAGCGGTTTTCGATGGCGAGAAGGCGTGGGGGCGGATTCGCGCGACACGTCGCGCGGCGAACCGGGCAGGCGCATTGCATGGCCACCGACGCTCGCCGCGATGCGCGAGCACACGCTGCGTCGTGAGCATCTGCGTTTCGTACGGGAAGTGCCGCGTGGCGGTGTGCTGCATTGCTTCGTGCTCGATTGCTCCGGGTCGATGCTGGCGGGCCAACGCCTCGCGTTGGCGAAGGGTCTACTGACTGCCTTGTTCGACCGTGCGAGTGCGATGCGCGCCGAGGCTGCGCTGATCTGCTTCGGCGGTGCGGGAGCGGATGTGCGCTTCGGCCCCGCCGTGCCGCGCTGGTGGAACGAGCGATGGCTCGCGCCCGTGGGCGGAGGCGGCGGTTCGCCGCTCGCGTCGGGCGTGCGCAGCGCCGCGCAACTGCTCGAACGCTGCGCGCGGCGACGGCCGGCCCAGCAGCGCTGGTTATGGATTCTGACCGACGGCCGCACGAGCGACGAACCCGCGCGGCCGGCCGACGTCGATGAAGTCGTGTTCGTCGATTTCGAGCGTGGTGCGATACGGCTCGGTCGTTGCGAGGTGCTCGCCGATGCCTGGGGAGCGCGGCGGTTGACGCCGGAAGAGTTGCTCGGCTGATCGATGTGCGCGCAGCGAGGTCGACGCTGCTGTGTCCGCACGCGCGTTGCTTTTGTGGCCGTACCGCTTATTTCAGTCCGTTGGACCAGTGCTGCACATTCTCCTGACGATCGAACACGAACACCTTCATCGCCATCTGTTGAACGGAATCGAGTTGATCCAGTTCTAGCCCATGCATGGACGGCTCGCCAGGCGTTTTGCCCTTCTGAACGTTGCGGATCACCGCCGTCGTCTCGATCTGTGAATCGTATTCGGCCGACTTCAGCCGGAACGCGATGCGCAGCCGCTCGCCGACTTCGCCCAGTGTCCATGACGCACTCAACGACATGCCGAGCGCGCTGATGCCCTTGGCGAGTCCAAGGCCTTCGTAAGTGTCACCGCTCCCGCCGATGCCAAACCGCACGGGCAGGTGCGCGTGGACGCGGATCGATTTGCGCTCACGGAGCCGGCGGACCATACCGGGCCTCGACAACACGGCATAGTCGAACGGCACGCGGCAGACCGCTTCGACCGTGCAGACGAAACGGAACACGGCCTGACTCGCGATCGCGACGACCTCGACGTTCTCGCCGGGCGTGAGCGGCAGCGGTTGGCCCTGCAGCATCGGCGGCGTGACGAACAGCGCATGATTCGGCGCGAAACCGATGATGCCGCAAGGTTGCATCGGCGCGCCGCTGCCGAGTTGCGAACGCATGCCGATCAATGTGCCGATCTCGAGGTGCATGTCCTTCAGCGTCAACTCACCGGCGTGGTCAGGCTGGGCGGTTGGCGCCGGCGGTTGTTGGGCGCCGAGGTCGAACAGGTCGCCGCGTTGCGGGCGGAAGTGTTGAAACAGAAAGGCGCGCTCGTCGGTGGTCGCGAGCGTCGTCGCGCTTGCGAAGAGCAGCGTGCCGTCGGCATCGACGATCGGCCATGGGAGCGGCGTGCCTACCGGCACCGTATCAGGCTCGAGCATCGGGGATGCCGCGGCGGGCTGGGTGTCCTCGACGTGTGCGTCGACGAGATTGTCCATAGTCGGCAGCTAATTTAAGTGGCGGGATGATCTGATTGACGGCGGGGAAGGGTAGAACTTTAATTTGGGGAGCGGTGGTGAGTTCGAGCCGTGCTCGGACTACTTTGTTTTGTCGGTATCAGGACTTCGGCGGGTTGAATCGGATGACTAACTATTTCCGCTGATTTTCGGTCTGGCCAGAGTTGACTCTTTTTTAGGGCTGGCGGCAATGCGATGGAGATGGCAGTCTTTGCTCCCAAAATAAATTCGCAGAAGGGTATTGACGTGTTGTCGACCGCTCTCCATAATCCCGTTTCTCTGCTGCAGACGCAGCGACGCAAACGAAGCAGTGCCGGGTAGTGGTGGTTCAGGCGCGGCGGGTTTGGCGGACCGATCTTTAAAAACTAACAGTCGATAAGTGTGGGCGCTTGATGCGG
>NZ_CADFGP010000010.1 GCF_902833905.1 Paraburkholderia tuberum STM678
GCAGTCTTGCGTTGGGAGTCGCCCCGGTCGCATCGAACCACGAATGCGCAAACGAAGACCGAAGTCCTACCCATGGCTGAAAGAGCCTCGTCACATCGCACGTGAGCGCGTCCAAAAATATGGGCACGCTCCACGGGCTTAAGTAAGTGCCATTCTGTCCTGAGCCCCAGTGCAAGCATCATCTCCGTCAGGTTCGAATCGTTGCTGACCGCCCTCGCCGGCGCACGCGCGAACGTCACATCCCGGTTGCAGCTGCGCACGGTAACCGGATAACGGTCAGCCTGTGCGTACGATGCGGCTACGCAAAAAATGGTGGCCGCCGTCGCGCGCCAGAGGGAAGTCTTCCTTTTCGTCATGTCCCGGACTCCGGTCCTGTAATCAGCGTGATGCGCGGACGTCCCGTCACCGGGTGCCGGTCGACAAGCGCATCGACGCCATACACCGTCTTCAGCAAGGGCTCGGTTAGTACCGCCTGCGGCGTGCCGCACGCGACGATCTCACCCGAGGCAATCACGTACAGCCGGTCGCAGAACGCAGCGGCGAGATTCAGGTCATGAATCGTGGCCAACGTGGTGATCCGCTGCCGCCGCACGAGGCCGAGCAGTTCGATCTGATGCCGCGGATCGAGATGATTGGTCGGCTCGTCGAGCATCAGCACACGCGGCTGCTGCACCAGTGCACGGGCCAGCAGCGCGCGTTGCCGTTCGCCGCCCGACAGCGAAGCGAACGGCCGCTGCCGGTGCGCATCGAGTTCGACATCGTGCAGCGCGGCGTCGACGAGCGCTGCGTCCACGGCGGTGTCGCCGTCGAGCAGCCCCTTGTGCGACGTACGGCCCATCGCGACGACCTCTTCCACCGTCAGGCCGAAGTCGTCGGGCGGGTCCTGCTGTACCACCGCGATGCGTTGCGCCGCCCAGCGCCCGGACTTGACCCAGACGTCGTCGCCGTCCAGCCTGACGGCGCCGCTGTGCGGCCTTGCGTAACGGAACGCACACCGCAGCAGGCTCGTCTTGCCGCTGCCGTTGGGTCCGATCAGGCCGACGAATTCGCCCTGCTGCACTTCGAGCACGATCCGCCGCAGCAGGCTCTCGCCGTCGTCCGGGCGTCTCGCGTCCCGCGACGGCGGCGACCAGCCTAGCTCTTCGATATGCAGTGAGGTCATGGCTTTGCCGATCAATGAGGCTAGAAAGTCATCGTCGCGGTGACCCACCCCGAGCGCGGCGCGCCGAGCAGCCATTCGGTGCCGTCGTTCTGCGTGGAGACCGCATAGGTCCGGTTGGTCAGGTTGCGCAGATAGAGCGCGAGCGTCAGGTTGCGCGTTGCGCGCCACGACGCGGACGCATCGACCAGTGTGTACGACGGAATCGACACGCTGTTCGCGTTGTCGCCGAAGCGCCGTCCGACATACTGCACCCCGGCTCCCGCGCGCCAGCCAGGCGCGAACGCCCAGTCGAGCCACACGTTCGCGGTCTGCTCGGGGATGTTGTAGGGCACGTTGCCCGCGCGCGACACGCTCTGGCCATCGACCGCCTCGTCGAAATCGTCGTACCGCGCGCGCAGCAGCGCCGCGTTCGCCTCGACCGACCAGCCGCCGCCCAGCCGCAGCGCGCCCGACCATTCGACACCGCGCGACGACTGCCGGCCGACCTGCTCGCTCAGGTCCGGGTTCAGCGGATCGGTGCTCACGAGGTTACGCTTCACGATCTGGTACACCGCGAAGGTCCACGATCCGCGGCCGCCCAGCACTTCCTGCTTGACACCCGCCTCCCACTGCTGACCGGTCGACAGCGTGAACTGGCTGTTCGATTGCGACAGCGTAATCAGCGAACTGACGCCGTCGGTGCCGGTCGTGTACTGACCGTATACGGACAGTGTCGGCGTGAGCGAGAACACAAGGCCCGTGCGCCATCCTGTATGGGCGAACGTCCTGTCGAACGACGACGCCGCAGTCGTGGCAGTCGCGAACGTCTCGCGATGCAAGTCGATATGGTCGTAACGCAGGCCACTCACCCACGCGAGCCGCTCGGTCAGCTCGAACCGGTCCTCTGCAAAAAGGGACGCCTGATGCGTGACGGTGCGAAACGCGGGCACGGTCGAATCGGGACTGTCGAACACGCCCGGATCGAAACCGAATGCCGGCACGATCGACGAGCCGCCGTATGGTGAATTGCTTGTATCGACAAACGAGATCACATTGAAGTCCGCGCCGACGACCAGCCGGTTCTGATGGCCCCATGCACGCCCGTCGATCGTCGTGTCGAGCTGGTCGCCGATCTGCCGCTGATGATGGAGGATCTCGATGTAATCGCTGCGCAACACATCGCCATCCGGTTGCAGGGCGTAGCTCTCGCTATCGTGCCAGTGGCGGTTGGTCAGCAAATAATAGAGCTGGTTGCGCACCGTGATGCCGGGCATGGCGTGCCACTTCGCGTTCAGCCGCGTCCACTGGTCGTAATAGGAGATCGCGGAATCGGCGACGTTGTAGTTCTGGTACCGGAACGCCGGATTGAGCGCACCGTCGAGCACCGGAATCCCGAAATAGCGCGCCGGCTTCTGGCGGCCGTAGTCGTAGTCGAGTGTGAATGACAAGGTCGGATCGACGTCGAGGCGCAATGCGCCGCCGAGCGCCGTGGTATGCGAATCGCCGCGCGGTACCCAGCCGTTCGAGCGGTCATCGCTCACGTAAAAGCGGTATGACAGCATGGGCCCGAGCGCGCCCGTCGTATCGAGCGCCACGCGCTTCTCGCCATAGGCGCCCGCGCCGATCTGGACCGTGGTCGCGTAGTCGCGCTGCGGCGCCTTCGGCACGACGTTGATCACGCCGCCGATGCCACCCTCACCGTAGAGCACCGACGCCGGACCGCGCAGCACCTCAATCCGGTCGACCGACCACGTATCGAACGGAAAGGTCACCGTGCCTGCGCCAGGATACATGCGCGTGCCGTCATAGAGCGTCGTGATCGACTCCGGCCCGCTGAAGCCGCGCACCGAGACCGACGTGCCGCCATTGCCGGGTGCCGCGTCGGTGGCAAAGCCGGCCGCACGCGTAATGGCCTCGTTGACCGTGGTGTCGCCGCGCACCTGAATCTGCTCACCGGTGAGCGTCTCGACGCTCGCCGGCGTATCGAGGCTCGACAGTCCAAGCCGGCTGCCGGTACGGATCGGCGTGCTCAGGTCCGGTGTATCCGTATGGCCCGATGCCTGGACCTTAACAGCCGGCAGCGTCTGTGCCGGCTCCTGCGCAGATTGCGTGCTGTCTGCCGCCGGGCCGCTGCCGTCATCAGCAAACGCGGACGACGAGCCGATCAGCCACGCGCAGCCGAGCATCCCTGCTGTGAGCTGACGGCTGCGGCGTCGCTGCGTTCGCGACGGCGAAAGGATCGAGATTTTCTTCATTGTCCTGCTCTCTTTTCTTTTTTCTCTGGCGCTACCGTATGCGGTGCGCCTGTTTGTTATGCGCTCGACACACGTGCCGATCCACCATGTCATCGACGCAGTGAAACGCCGCACGATTGCCGGAAACACGAACCAGGCATGCCGTACTGACCGGCGACACTTACCGGGTCAACACAGACGACGGGAGAAAAAGAGGAAGCAACGGGCAGCCGATGCCCGGTGGACACTGACGATGCAGGTCATGGCGGTTCTCCTGGGGTTTCGCGCCCCATGACAGGTGAAGGAAGACAAGGCCCAGGTCTGACTCCCGGTTTCAGGAAACCGGTCACAGTGGCGCGACCGCGCTGGATTTGCACCAGCTTCCGGGCTTTGCGTGCGCAATTCTAATCGATCGCACACTCAATTCCCCCGCGCCCCGGCCTGGCTAGCGCATGCCTGCCCGTGCAGGCTGCCCGCTTCACGTCCGGGTCATCGCGCCAGCGGTCGGATCGCCCGCGATTCCGGCAGAACGATATCTAACCCGCATCGTAAACGCAACACAGTTGCGATAATTAGAAAAGGGAACGCTATACTTGAGTCTGCTTCACCGCATACATTCCTGCATTCATGCCCCGCCTGATCCAGATCCGACGCAGTCCCATCCATGGCAAGGGTGTCTTTGCCGTTGCCGACATTCCGCGCGGCATGCGCATCATCGAATACAGGGGGGCGCGCATTACCCACGCGGCAGCACGACGCCAGCATCCCGTCAACGCCGAAGACCCGTTCCACACCTTTCTGTTTGCGCTGGGTGACGGTGACGGCCGCTACTGCATTGATGCGGGCACCGGCGGGAACGCCGCCCGCTGGATCGATCATCGTTGCGCACCGAACTGCGAGGCGGTTGAAGACTACGACCGCCAGGGGATCCTGCGCGTGTACCTCCATGCCGCCGCAGTGAACGATGGAACGAGCTGTGCCATGCCTGTACCCGGCTTGATTTTGCGCTGCTCGATCCAGCCATCGACGGTCGCCAGCCGGTCACGCCAGCGCGTCGCCGCGCCGACCCGGCAGGCTGGGCCCGTGACGTCGACCGCCTCGCCGCGCTGTTCGACGACTATCGGCCGCGCATCGTCTTCTGCCCGCACGAGCGTGATGGCTCTGCGACGCACATCGGTGTCCACTGGCTCGTATGTGACGCCCTGCAGCACCATGCGCACGCCGTCTGGCTTGCGCAGACAGAATTCTGGGGCACGCTTGAGCAGCCCAACACGCTCGTCGAACTCGACAGCTCGATCGTCGCGACCATGATCGAGGCGCTGACCTTCCACCGTGGTGAAATTGCCCGCAACCCCTATCACCTGCGCCTGATGTCATGGCTCGCGGACAGCGTGCGACGCGGTGGCGAGGCTGTGTTCGGTGCCGGAATGCAACCGCCGTCCTTCGCCTTCGGCGCGTTGTACCGGCTCGAGCGCTCGGCAGGCGGCCGGCAGACGGCAGTCGGGCGTCCGATGGCCATCGCTGCGGAGGATGGCCTGCAACCGCTGTTCGACCAGGGCATGCCGCCAGGTCCATGACGACGACCATACGACACGCGTGGCCTTGCCCGCGCGGGACGATGTATCATTCCATCATTGGACAGTTGCATCCACGGTCATCCATGCCTACCCGCCACTCTCCGCGCAAACATCCACCACACGCTCCTACCGACTGGCCATCGCGCCTGCGCGAGGCGGGGCTGCGCTCCACCGCGCTTACCGTTGCCGTGCTCGAGCGCCTGGAGGGCGCCGAACAGCCCCGTTCGCACGAAGAACTCGCCCGCGATCTGGGCGCCGCTACAGGCGCGGGAAAAGTGGATCGCGTGACCCTCTACCGGATCCTCGACCGGCTAACTGCCGTTGGCCTGCTCACCCGAATCCAGGGATCTGACCGGGCCTGGCGCCATGCAATCGCAGAGCACGAGACCTCCACTGGTTATTTCGAGTGCGATCATTGCCACAACATTTCTGCGCTTCCGGAAGATCCGGAACTGGCCGGTGTGCTCGCCCGGATAGAGCGCAAGCTTAGCCGCCGCGGCGTTCATAGCACGAACTCTGCCGTCACGATTCACGGTACCTGCCGCGACTGCTCGACCCACGGCGTGTGAGCACGCAGGATCGTTGCACCTGATTCGGCGGGTCCGAAATCAGGTTATTAACGCCACTTTGTTGCATTAATAACCAACCCTGCTACCATGGGATTTTCCGCTGGCGCCCGCCGTACCCATGACCTCGCCGATTCCCCAGAGCTTCGATGACTGGCAGCACTGCATTGAGCACGAGTGCGGCATCACGCTGACGCCGGCGTTCATCCAGGCACGGCTGGCCGTACTCGGCGACCCCGACAATGCCGAGACACAGCGGTTTGCGCGGCTCTACGGCGAAGTGCACCTGCAAAGGGTGCTGGGCTGGTTTGCTGCCGCGCTGGAAAACACGTCACTTCGGGCATGATGCATCGGGTGTGACATAAACATCCGTCACCGAAGTCGAGGAAGGTCGCTCGCTCTCGCCCAGATTTGGCCCTGATGGACTGATTCCCTGCGTCGTCAGTGATGCGGGCCGGGACGACGTCCTGATGCTCGGCTATATGAACCGGGAAGCCCTTGCGCGGACGATCGAGACCGGTATCGCCCACTACTGGAGCCGCAGCCGCCAGACGCTCTGGTCCAAGGGTGCGACGAGCGGACTGACCCAGCGTGTAGTCGAGATGCGCATCGACGACGACCAGGACGCGCTGTGGATTCGCGTCGAGGTGGCGGGCAGCGGCGCGAGTTGCCACGTCGGTTATCGCAGCTGTTTTTACCGCGCGGTTAACCTGCCCGAAGCAACCTTGCGGTTCACGGAAGGTGCGAAGAAGTTTGACCCCGTCGCCGTGTACGGCGACGCGCCCAATCCCACGCAGCTCTGACAGCTTCCGGGCGTCATGCCGGCGTGATCGCCATTGCCCTGTCGAAGCGGACCGGCTGTCCCACTGGGTATCCCTGCACGGCGTCATCGCGCATCACCACACGGCCACGAATGATTGTGGCGACCGGCCACCCCGTCACCCGCATGCCATCGTAGGGCGTCCAGCCACAGACGCTTGCGATCCAGCGGTTCGTGATTTCGCGCTTTGCCTTGAGATCGACGAGCGTCAGGTCGGCGTCGTAGCCCACGTTGATGCGTCCCTTTTCCGCTATCCCGAACACCCGCGCCGGACCCGCGCTCGTCAGTTCCACCAGACGCTGCAGCGACAGCCGTCCCTCGCTGACGTGATCGAGCATGACCGGCAATAACGTCTGCACGCCCGGCATGCCGCTGGGTGACTGCGGGTACGGGCGGCCCTTCTCTTCCAGCGTATGCGGAGCGTGATCACTGCCCAGCGTGTCCACTCGCCCCTCGCGAAGCGCGCGCCATAGCGCCTCCCGGTGCCGGGCCTCGCGGACCGGCGGGTTCATCTGCGCAAGCGTGCCCAACCGCTCATAACATTCGGGCGCACACAGGGTCAGGTGGTGCGGCAATACCTCGACTGTCACCCGGCTCCGGTGCGACGCCAGCAGCGCGATTTCTTCCGCCGTCGAAACGTGCAGGATATGTAGCGGCCGTCCCGTTTTGCCCGCCATGCCGACAATCCTGCGCGTGGCATCGAGCGCGCTGTCCACGTCACGCCAGCGCGGATGGTCGCGCACGTCGCCCGATGCTTCTGCGATTGACCGGCGCTCGCGCAGTCTCGCCTCGTCCTCCGCATGCACGGCCACCCGCCGCCGGCCGTGCTCGAGGATGCGCCGTAGTACAACGTCGTCATCCGCGAGCAGATCGCCGAACGAGCTGCCCATAAAAACCTTGATGCCGGCGCAGCCCGGCAACGCCTCCAGGTGGCCCAGCTCACCAGCGTTGACGGACGAGCCACCGATGTAGAACGCGATATCACACCACGCGCGTCCTGACGCTGCCGCGATCTTCCGTTCGAGGTCGTCGCGGCGCAGCGTCAACGGACTGGTGTTGGGCATCTCGAAAACGGCCGTCACGCCACCGAGCACCGCGCCTCGCGTGCCCGCTTCGAGATTCTCCTTATGCTCGAGGCCCGGTTCGCGGAAATGGACCTGTGAGTCGATCACGCCAGGCAGCACGTGCAGGCCGTATGCATCCACGACCTGGTCGGCGCTCCAGCCGCGCGCGTCGATCGAAACGATCCGGCCGTCAACGCAGGCAATGTCCGCCTGCCCACTTCCTTCCAATCTGACCACGGTACCGCCGCGCACGAGCAGGTCGGCATGACGGCTCGCTGCGCCCATCGACGTCAGCATGCCGGTGCGCACGCCACAGCGCTGGTCAGTTCATCCAGGATACCGGTCGTCGCCTCCCGGCGCACGGCATCCGAGAATCCGATCAGGGCGGGACTGACCAGCCCCATGCGCGGATTGTAGGCATCGCGCCGGAAGCACTGTGCGTAGCCGGTCGCCGTCTCATGCACGATCACCGACTGGACCGTGACATCCGCCTCGCCGTTACGCATCGGCATCGCACGCATCACCACATCGACCAGCACGAAGAACACGCGCGAGAGCTGCTCCGCGCTGGGCGACACCGGCAGGGCAATCCAGCGCTGCGAATGGCTACGGCACATCTCCATGTACGCCGGGTCGTCGCAGTTCCAGAACACGAGCGTATGGTCGAACGCGTCCACGATCTCCCGGACCTCCCCCTTGAGGAGGCCGAAGTCATAAACCATCTGGCCGTGATCGAGCGCATCGGCCTCGAGAATGATCTCCACGCGATAGGAATGGCCGTGGATCGACCATGCACAACGATGCGATGACGCATGCCGCACGACATGCGCACCTTCAAACGAAAACAGCTTGCGGATCAACATCAGTCATCCCCTACGGTCACAATTCGTTCGCGATGCGGCGGTATCCCTGAACGAGCCTCACATTGGTCTGGGCGACGTCCTCGGAGAACTCCGACGCACTGGCAGTCACCTTCGGAATCGTCGACAGGTCGGTGCCCGGCCCGATGCGCTGGGTCGACGGCACGTAAAAGCCTGCGGGAAGGTTGCAGCCGTCAACTACGGCATTGTGGCGGACCACACAGCCTTCACCGACGGTGCAGTTGAACAGCACGCTGTTAAAGCCGATAAACACACGGTCGCCGACTTCGCAGGGACCATGCACAATCGCGCGGTGAGCGATCGATGTATGGCTGCCGACCGTTACCGCAGCGCCCGACTTCGAGTGGATCACAACGCCATCCTGGATGTTCGAGTGCGCGCCGATATGGATCGGTTCAATGCCGCCCTGCGCATCCGTCTCGTCGGCACGGATCACCGCGTACGGGCCGATGAATACATTCGCGCCGACGATGACCCGTCCGCACAGGATGGCGGTCGGATCAACAAACGCGCTTTCGTGGACCACAGGCAGGTCCCCACGTGGATTTTTGCGGATCATGCCAGGACTCCGTGACTTCGGTGCCAGACTGTCCCTTCCAGCGTGTCCTCGATCTGGATACCGGCGCGCAGCAGCTCGTCGCGCAGCGCATCGGCCTCCCCAAACGCGTACTGCCGGCGTGCCTCGGCGCGGCGGGCCACGATTGATTCCACCCACGCGTCTTCCGTGACGGATGTCGCGTCGATACGGCCGCGCAGTGCCACCAGTGCCTGAGCCGGTTCGTGCTGCAACAGGCCGAGCAGTTGTGCGGACGCCAGCAGGCGCGCCTTCGCCCATTGCTGCGCCGATCCCTGGGAAGCCTGCTCAAGATCCTCCAGCAGCCGATACAGACGGGCGAGCGCGCGCGGTACGTTCAGGTCATTCGAGAGGGCCGCCTCCACCTCGCTGTCGGGTCCGGTCCCAAGATGCGGAAGTCCCGAGACGGCATCGAGCGCCATATAGGCCCGCTGCAGCGTCCGGCATGCCGCCTGTAGCCGCTGCACGCTCCAGTCGAGCGGATGACGGTAGTGGGTCGAAAGCAGCGCCAGCCTGAGCGCCTCGCCGGGCGCGTGCGCGAGCAGATCGCGCACCAGCAGCACGTTGCCGAGCGACTTCGACATCTTCTGGCCGTCCACGGTGACGAAGCTGTTATGTACCCACATCCGGCAGTACGGCTCACCATCGTGCGCGCAGACGCCCTGCGCGATCTCGTTCTCGTGATGCGGAAAGATCAGGTCCTGGCCGCCACCGTGGATGTCGATGGTACGTCCCAGATGTCGCCCGATCATCGCTGAACATTCGATGTGCCATCCCGGGCGGCCGCGCCCCCATGGACTGTCCCAGCCCGAGATGTCGTCGCTCGAAGGTTTCCAGAGCACGAAGTCGAGCGGATCGGGCTTGTATGGCGCCACTTCCACCCGCGCCCCGGCAATCATGTCCCGGGTGCGGCGCCCCGACAGCCGGCCGTACTCCGTAAAGGACGGGACATGGAACAGTACGTGCCCTTCCGCCACATAGGCGTGTTTCCTTTCGATCAGGGTTTCAATGAGCCCGACGATGTCGGGGATATGCTCTGTCACGCGCGGCTCGATGTCCGGTGGAACGACGCCGAGCGCCTGCATGTCCTCGTGGTACGCGTCGATATACCGCGACGTGATGTTGCCGATCGGCACGCCGTCGCGGCGCGCCATCTCATTGATCCGGTCATCGACGTCCGTGAGGTTGCGCGCATAGAGCACGGAGCGGTAGCGCCTGCGCAGCAGCCGCACGAGCACGTCGAACACGACTGCCGGCCGTGCGTTGCCGATGTGCGCGTAGTTGTACACGGTGGGACCGCACACGTACAACGTGACCGCATCGGGCATGCCGGTCTGCAGCGGTTCCCTACGGCGGGTCAGCGTGTTGTAGAGCGCAATGGGGAGCCTCGTCATCCGGAATGCGTCTCCTGCGCACGGATGGCGCCCACCTCGCTGAACAGCCGGAAAGTCGATTCGACCGTTTCACGTTCGACCGCGCGGGTAATGAACACGATCCGCGAACGCCGGTCCTCACCCGGCCAGGCGTCGAGCGGCACCGGCGGGTGAAAGACGTGCTGTACGCCATGGATGACGATCGGCCTGTCCTCGCCCTCGACGTTCAGAATGCCCTTGATCCGCAGCATCGACGGCCCCATCAGCGACAGCAGCACGTCGAGCCAGTCGGTCAGTACCTGCTCGGGAATGGGCTCCTCGACCGTGAAGCAGAACGCGCGGATCTGGTCGTCGTGCCGGTTGACGTCATGTGCATGGTCATGATGCGGGTGTTCACCATGCTCGTGCGGCTCATCGGCATGAGCTTCCTGCGCTTCGTGATCGCCGTGTCCGGGACCGTCACCTTGCGCATGCGCAAGGTGATCCACATGATTGTGGTCGTGATGGGCTCGGCCATGGTGATGTCCATCGTCGCCTGAACCATACTGCTCTTCGGCGAGCCACCGTTCGACGTCCGCAATCTTGCCGTCTGCCGTGAAAAGACCCAGGTCCAGTATCCGGCTTGCCGCCAGCTCACCGTGACTGACGCGGATAATGCCCGCGGCCGGATTGATCGCATGCAGCCGATCGGTGAGCCGTTCCAGCGTCTCCACGTCCACGAGATCCGTCTTGGTCAGCAGCAGCCTGTCTGCCATCGCGGCCTGTTTGACCGCCTCGGCGTGCGCGTCGAGCGTCGCCTCCGCGTTTCGCGCATCGATCGTCGTCACCAGCCCATCGAGCCGGTAGCGCTCGCGCAGGTCGCGATGCGTGGCCAGTGTATGCACAATCGGCGCCGGGTCCGCGAGCCCGGTCGTCTCGATCACTACCCGGCTGAACTGCCGCCGACCGTCGCGCGAGAACCGCCAGTGGATATCCTTGAGCGTGCGGACCAGGTCGCCCCGGATCGTGCAGCACAGGCAGCCGCTGCTCATCTCGACCACGATGTCCTCACGGCTGTGGGCGATGAGCATGTGATCGAGCCCGATCTCACCAAACTCGTTGATGAGCACCAGCGCATCGGCCATTTCCGGCTGCTGCACCAGCCGGTTCAGTACCGTCGTCTTGCCACTGCCAAGAAAACCCGTCAGCAGCGTTACCGGAATCAGGTCCATCGCGCACTCCCCGTGTGGTATGTCCAGCTTTCCAAGATCTAGCGGTTGTGCCTGGGTGCCCGTACGGGACCCGCGCCCCCGCCGCGTCGGGCGTTGCCCACCACGCTGCGAACGACGTGTCGTCGCGCCGGCTCGCGGGGTCATACCGCGCCTTCTTCCTCGGGCACGCGGCCGCCCCACGCAGGGAACGGGTCGTCATACTGCGTCCATGCCTGCGGACCTTCAGCCATTTCAGCGTCGGTCAGCAGGCACGCATCCAGGCGTTGGCGCAGTGCCGGCTCGTTCATGTCGACACCAATCAGTACCAGTTCCTGGCGCGCATCGCCGACGTCCGGCTCCCAGTTGCGGTTGATGAATTCGAGGGATTCGGGATCGGTCGGCCAGTGCGATTTCGGCACTGCCGCCCACCAGAGGCCCGCCATGCCGTGGCGGCACACCGCGCCCGCCTGCGACCACGAGCCCGCGTGCGTGGGACGGCTCGCGAGCCAGAAGAACCCCTTTGAGCGCACGACGCCCGGCCATTCGCTGTTGACCAGCGCCCCGAAGCGCTCAGGATGCAGCGGACGCCGTGCGCGCCACACGAAGCTGCGGATGCCATATTCTTCCGTCTCGGGCGTGTGCTCCCCGCGCAGTTCCTTGAGCCACCCCGGCGCCTTCGACGCTTCCTCGAAGTCGAACAGCTTCGTATCCAGTACGCGGGCGAGCGGCACGCGACCGAATTCCGAGATCTCGATGCGGGCCCGGGGATTCAGACTGTGCAGGATCGCCATCAGTCGCTCACGGTCAGCAACGCCGATCAGGTCGGCCTTGTTCAGCACAATGACATCACCGAACTCGATCTGCTCGATCAGCAGGTCCACGACCGTACGCTCATCTTCATCGCCGAGCGATTCTCCGCGCGACTGCAAACTGTCCTGTGAGCTGTAGTCGCGCAGGAAGTTGAACGCGTCGACTACGGTGACCATCGTATCGAGGCGTGCGACATCGGACAGGCTCTGACCGCTCTCGTCGGCAAACGTGAAGGTCTCGGCCACAGGCAGCGGCTCGGAGATCCCGGTCGATTCGATCACGAGCTGGTCAAATCGTCCCTCTTTCGCCAGGCGGTTGACTTCGAGCAGCAGGTCCTCGCGCAGCGTGCAGCAGATGCAGCCATTGCTCATCTCGATCAGCTTCTCGTCGGTGCGCGAGAGCTGCGCGTCACCGTCACGTACGAGCGCGGCATCGATGTTCACCTCGCTCATGTCGTTGACAATGACGGCGACGCGCCGCCCTTCCCGGTTGTTCAGAATGTGATTGAGCAGCGTCGTCTTGCCCGCGCCGAGAAAGCCTGAAAGGACCGTAACCGGCAGTCGTGCATCCATGAAATGACTCCTTGTATTTCTGTATCAGGGGATATCGATCGCAACCAACACGCGGGGGCTGGCGTCGGGCGGCATTGCCGGCGAACGGTGAATCGCCCCGTGCGAGCGCGCATCGGGCCACCGCTCGCCCTTGAGGACGGCAACGGTGAAGGTGGGAGTCTCGTGAACGCACGCACTGTCGGGAATCAGGCCCGAGCGCCCGTCCGGCAGGCCGCCGCTGTCCGGCCCGAGCCGGCTGCGATCGGCGCACCGGCGCTCAAGATATTCGGTGCCGGGGCCCCGCCACGTGCATAGCAACCGCGCCGGCACGTTGTCCACGTGAAAGCGCGGGCACGTCGTCTGCCTTGTTACCTCAATGCGTAGCCTTGCACTGCGACTGTCGAGCAGTATGCAGAGCGTCGCCGCAAGCGTTGACAGCTCGCGCCCGAACGCCGCGCACCCCTGCAGCCGTGGCCACGGGCCATCGACCACCGGCTCACCCTTCTTCCACTGCGCCATCCAGCGTGCGGAATCAATACCTGAACGAACGACGGCATCCAGATAGCCGCTCACGCGCGCGTCGCGTAAACGCGCTGCCCACGCGATCTCACGCAGCGGATCGTGGATCGCCGACAGTTCGCCCGCCAGGTTTTTGTACGCCTGATCGCAGACGTCGGCTTCTTGCGCATGCATCACAGCTTCCTTAATCGGGTACTGCATAGGGAGCGGGCTTGCGATGCGCTCCGGCACATCGCCCGAATTATACACAAACGCAACTATGTTGCATTTGTGAAGGTTGACGGGATCGTGCGGATTGCGCGTATGCGCACGTATTGAGAGGTGACAGCAGGAACCGATCCGTCGCGTCGCGTAACAGAAAGGCCACCGGCTGGATGACGGCATGTGGCACATCCCGTGCCGACCGGGGCCGCGGCGACGTTGCCCTGAAACGGGGGTGACATGCGCCGGCCCCTACTGCCGATGCATGTCCGGCGGCCAGGCTAGAACTGTCAACGCAGCCGTCGCGTTGGCAAAGCCACCCAGGCGTCCGCCTGACTACTGGGGCCCGGCATGCGCCCGCGCGACCGGCTGCGTGCTACATGCACGCGAGGGATATGTTCAGGTCGATATCGGTACGCCAACCATGGGATCCACAGGACTGTTCATCCGGAAGCCCGCTGATTCGACACAGTTCGGGCGCTCGCGAAAATCTGGGGGCAAGACGCCAGCTGCCGCCACAATGGTGGCGCCCGGCGTACTGCCTTGAACTGGTGCATAACCGCCAAATCCCGCAGATCCACTGCGGCCATGCCATCCAGCCCGCATTGGCAACGGGACCTGTTGCGCCCCTACTTCCGGCGAAAGCACTTGACAGTCCCGCAGAAGCCTTTATCATTCTAACGAACTATAGATTGATAAATATGACGCCTGCCTGTACTCACAACTGTTCGGACCGGCCACCCGTTGCCGCTTCGCCCGCCCAGCTCGAAGCGGCCGGTGCGATGTTTCACGCGCTGCGCGATCCCGCACGCTTGCGGCTGCTTGTCCTGCTGTCGCAGGGCGAGCGTTGCGTCACTGAACTTGTAGGGTTTGAGCAGGCCAAGCTGGGCAGCATTTCAGCCCGACTGAAAGTGCTGCATGCCGCCCGGCTGGTGAAGCGCCGCCGGGAGGCTAAGCATGTTTTCTACGCCCTCGCGGACGAGCACGTCCTGACGCTTCTTCAGAGCGTTCTGACCCACGCCGCCGAGCACCCCGAAGCTGCATCATCCTGACGGAGCAAACACCATGGCCACCTGCAACGAACCGCACCACGCTCACCACGACCACCAGCACGGTCCGCACTGCGGACATACGGCGATCCGGCATGGCGATCACGTCGACTATTTGCACGACGGTCATCTGCATCACCCGCATGGCGACCACGTTGACGAACACCGCCTCGAGGTGAACACCACCAACCCTGATCGTTGCACGCCCGATCATCAGTGCGGCGGACATGAGCCGGGCCACGTGCATGGCCCAAGCTGCGGCCACCCGGCCGTGCCGCACGGCGATCATGTCGACTATCTCGTCAACGGACATCTGCACCACCCGCACGGCAACCACTGCGACGATCACGGACCGGTCAGCATCGTTCAGTAACTTCGCATCGAGCTATCCGGCGGAATGTCCGACGTTCGTCTGACCGGCCGGCGTCCGATGCAGGGCTGCCGGTGCGACGGCCTGGCCAACAAGCCCATCCGGCTGCCCCTTGGACGGGCGCAGCAGCTTTTCCTCACAACGCGCAGGCCGCAGGTCGAGGCGTGTCACGTTGGCGAGATGGCCGAGTAAGAACGCGTGATAAAGAACGAAGAGGCGCTTTATGGTGGTCACCGCTTTCCCGTAACGGTTATCAGTTGCGTGGTGCGCTGGTAGGGCGGGATCCGCAGGCAAGCGGTGACGCTTCGCGAGTGCCATCGTCACATCCGGTCTTGCCGACGGTTCGACATAAAGCGTTTGCGCGGCCGGCCGAAGCTGCCCTGTCAGTTTTGCGGCAGCAACCTCCCCGCCCCACCACGCCTGCCCTGCAGGAAGCTCGGCATGCTGCCACCACGATGGATCGCCTACTGCGAACCGTTGCACGTTGAGCTTCGGCAGCAGGCGAAGCAGATGGTTGATCGCCCACTCTTCCCTGAGCGCCGCAGGATCGAGCAATCGCCGGTCGTCCGTGCCCGCCAGCAAGCCGCCCTCACGCAGGTCGTCCAGCACACTGCCAA
Organism: Paraburkholderia tuberum STM678; assembly: GCF_902833905.1. GTDB lineage: Bacteria > Pseudomonadota > Gammaproteobacteria > Burkholderiales > Burkholderiaceae > Paraburkholderia > Paraburkholderia tuberum. The sequence goes on from NZ_CADFGP010000010.1 coordinate 15,538, forward strand.
CTGTGCCAAGCGCCACACCAGCCGCTGCCGCAATTTCCCGGTATGGACGGTTAAGCAACTCTGGAGCAGATAACAGCACAAAAATCATTCTGAGCGCAGAGGCGCTCGCGGAGATGGCGGGCTTCCCCGATTTCGATGTCAAACGCCTGATCTCGGAGTTCGCGGGCCTGCCTGTTACAAGTCTGTACTGGCCAGGCGCGTGCACGTACAGATTACCGGCCAGATCGATGAGCTGCAGGTCATGCTCGACGCATTCCTCCGCCAACGCAAGCGTCAAATAGGCAGTGGCCAGCAGGACTGGAAAAGCCGCGGTGCGGTTCTTCGCCACAAGGACGCTCACTTGCGCCCGCGATCTTATCCGGCCTCGGGCCGCGAGCGTGTATTGCTGGACCGCGCCGCTCACATCGAGCGTCAGCTTCCCCTCCTTGGTCAAACCATCACTTCGCCCAGCCGGACGAAAGCCGATAACACTCAATGGAACGCGGCTGCGCCGGGTTGCGTCGCTGATAAGCTGGTTCACACTTTATGAACGCATAAAAAATCTGAACATCCCCTGACTTCCCTGCGGCACGTGTGGGCGCAGGGGAACCGTAACCTGAAACATCCATCACTGTATCGTCGCATTGCGTTTGCGCAAAAAGCGTCACAATTTCAAGCGAGCCGCAAAATGAGTACGTAAAGAAGTACGCGTTAAGGGCGACTTTTAAAAATAATCGTTAAAAATCAATGCACTACAAGACAAATGCGAGTCCTCTCCTGGGCACCACAAGTTCTTCCGGCGTAAGCCGGAGTAAAGGCCTACGACAGAACAACGTCTGACGACGATCGTCGCAGGGTCATGCAGGATTGGGCCGACTACATTGATCGACTATTGATTTTTCCGTAAATCATGACAACCGTTGAGCGTCTCAAGCGTTATATTTTCAGGACGGTCCTGGAGACAAGTTGGCATGGCGCAACGGCGAATGAGCGAAGCAGCAAAGAAGCGATTGAAGGCGGGTCGGCTGCTGCTGGCGGGCAAGGGCTGCGCCGAGGTGGCGTTGGCGGTGGGTGTGGCTCGGCAGACGGTGTACACATGGAAGCGGCTGCTCGATGAAGGCGGCATCGATGCGCTGCGAGAGGTGCGCGAGCGAGGGCGGCCGGCCCAACTCGATGAGCAACAGTTGGCGGCTGTTCGCGCCGCCCTGCTGCAAAGCCCCGTCGAGCATGGATTTGGCACTGAACTGTGGACTCTCAAGCGTGTGGGCGCGGTCATCGAACGCATGCACGGCGTTCGCTTTGGCCAGACGCAGGTTTGGCGCATCCTGGGCTCACTGGGCTTTAACCCGCAAAAGCCCGAGAAGCGGGCCATCGAACGCAACGAGGATGCCGTGCGCAACTGGAAGCGCCGCACCTGGCCGGCCCTTAAAAAAAAGCCCGACGAGAAGGGCGGCTGATTGTCTTCGTGGACGAGTCCGGCATCAGCGAGCGCCCGACCAGAGTCCGCACCTGGGCGCCCAAGGGACAGACGTCCATCATCCAGTTTCACTTCAACTGGAATCACGTCTCTGTCATCGCCGGGCTCACGCGCACCAACTGTTTGTTCCGGCTGCACGAGGGGAGCATCAAGAAGGAAGAGATCGTCCAATTCCTCGGCCTTCGATCATTGCCGCTTGCTGGATGCAGGCTACGCTGTGGTGACGTCATGAATTATGGAACTCTCAAATAAACGCGCGCCAGCGATTTTCGAACCCAGGTTCTACGTCTTGCAAGGGAGCAAGCGCCTGGCGCTCGGTAGCAAAGCGTTCGATCTGCGTACCAGGCTGACGATCAGTTGAGACGGAATAACTACGGGGCACTAGCTGTTGTCCGTTTGATGCCGCGCGCTCGTTGGACGCGCCCTGTCGTTGTAGTCTCAGCGCCCTTCCTTTTTCGCCAGCCAATCATGACGCCATTCGATCCAGATCACCTGCTCCGCCCCATCGATGACAGCACGCCGACAGGCGAGAACCTCGAATACGATCCAGAATTCATCGCGCTGGAGCGGCTCGCCACACCGACATCCGAGCGGGCGATGGGCGACAGCCTGAAGGCCGCCGTAGAACCGGACTGGGATAAGGTGGCAACCGCCGCCGAGGCTTTGTTCAACCGTACCAACGACCTGCGTGTGGCCATCCATCTGACCGCCGCCTCGACCCGCATTCATGGCATTGCAGGCTGGAGCGCCGGTCTGGGGCTGGTTCGCGGTCTGCTGGAACGTTACTGGGAAGCGGCGCACCCGCAATTGGACGCCGCCGACGACAACGACGCTACCGCGCGCACCAACGCGATCATGCCGCTCGGCGATCCCCGGAGCGTACTCGCCTATTTCCGCAACGCGCCCTTCGTGAGCTCACCGCGACTCGGCCGCTTTTCGTTGCGCGATCTGCGTATCGCGACGGGCGCAATCACCCCCCCACCCTCTGCGGAGGGCATGCCTGCGCCCACGCTGATCGATCTCGAAGCGTGCTGCATGGATTGCCCCGAACACCAGTTGCCCGATGCGGCCGCAGCACTCGCGATAGCGCTAGAGCACGCGCGCGCCATTGATGCAATTGCGAGCGAAAAGCTGGGTACCGCTGGACCCGATCTGGGCCACCTGACCGACGATATCGAAGAGTTGAAGAAGTTTGTCGATGCACAGTTGGCGCGGCGCTTTCCAGAGCGCGGCGAAGCGCTCGCCGCCGGACTGGTGCCGACCGGCGAAGACGCGCCCACGAACCCTGCCCCTCGGCGCGATAGCGGACGAATCCAGGGACCCGATGACGTCGTCCGGTGCATCGACGAAATCTGCGACTACTACGAACGTCACGAACCGTCCAGTCCGCTGCCGATCCTGCTCAAGCGAGCCAGACGTCTGGTCGGCAAGCGCTTCGCGGAGGTCCTTCAAAACATCGCGCCCGGCGGCCTCGCAGAACTGCAGACGCTATCCGGGCCGGACGAAGAATAATCCCTGCAGATCGGCGCAACATTGAGCGGCTGTTGCGCTCGGACTGGCTGCTTCGAAAACGCGGCTCAATAGGCGAAGACAAACCAGCAAAACAGCATGACGCCCACCGCGGCCACGCCGAGCAGCACGGCGGCCCACGCGGCGAGCGGTCGCGCACCGAGGTCCGTGCGCACTGCCCCCCCTTCAGCACTTGCCGCACTTCCGGCATCGTGACCTTCCGCCAATACGTCCGGCTGTTGCATGACGCCCGACAGCACGACCCGCCGCACGGTGTCGCCTGTACCCGCAGTGTCCCGCCCCAGCGATTCGAACAACATGCGTCGGCGGTACCGGTATTCGTTGCGCTGAATCCGCTGTAGTCGATGGGCTTCGTCGAGCGCGCGCAACGCGTCGTTGACCTGCTGCTCGTCCACACTCATGCCTGCTGCCTCCTCGGTCGCAGCCACTCGCACTGCACGACATCCTGCCCATCCGGATCGCTGCGGACCGACAGCGCGGGCGGCACGATAGTCATGCCGTGGTTGCGGCGCACGGATGCCGATAACGCACCGGCCATCTGTGCGGACGATGAAGTGGTGGAACTCACGCCAGTTCTCGCGGGTGCCGACCCGCTGCGAAGAACGTCGATCTGACGCTCACAACGTGTCCTGAAAGCGTCGGATAGCGCGGCCAGCTTCAGCGTGCGCCCGTGATAAGCGGAAGGGATGGGGTCCGGATGGTTCATGGCGGAAATTTCACGATGCTTCGAGCCGCACGATGACGGCGGAAATGTTGTCGCGCGCGCGACGCGCAAGGGCGAGCTCGAACAGGCGCTCGATCTGCCGGCGTGGACTGTGCTGCTCGCGACAGGCGGCGGTCAATTCGCCATCACTCAGCTCCTTGTTGACGCCATCCGAGCACAGCAGGAACTGCATGCCGGGCCGGCTGCCGGCCATGGCCCAGTCGACGTAGAGCGTCTCGTCGACGCCGACCGCCCGGGTCAGCACGCCAGTGCCCACGCCTGCCGGCGCGCGTGGTCCGAAATGCGTGATGTCGACCGCTTGACCATGCACGTGGTCGCGAGTGAGTTGCGTCAGTGCGCCGTTTTCCTGAACGTACACGCGGCTATCGCCGACCCAGCCGCACAGCACGAACTGCTGGTCATGCACCAGCAGCGCGATGGTCGAACCGATCACGTCGGTTTGTCGCGCGACGGCGGCCTCGCGCAGTTCGGTGTTCACCTGCTGCAGGCTGTCTTCGATCGCAGCAATGAAGTCGAAGACGCTGCCTTCGCGCGTCAGCGCACCAAGGCGTTCGATGATCAGCGTGCTCGCGTAGTCGCCGGCCGAATGGCCGCCCAGACCGTCGGCCACAGCCCACAGTCCGAGGTCCTCGCGAACCAGAATCGCATCTTCATTGCGGCGGCGCACCTTGCCTGTCTCGGTGTGGCCGGCGGAGCAACAATGCGTCGTCATGAGCCGGCTTCAATCACGGCCAGCGGCCATTGCGCGGGCTGCGTGCCTAGGCCCGCGCACATCGCGAGATGCAGGCGGGCGTCCTCGTTCGTGGTCAATGCCAGCGCCTCGAACAGACACGCGTGCGGAAGCTGGATGAGCGCGCGGGTGACGAGCAACAGCAGGCGATCGTCATCCTCGAGCGTGATGCACGCTTCGTCGCAATCCGGCTCTTCGGAGGCGCCGATGCCGGGCATCGCGAGCCATGCATCGCCGAACAGCAGATCGTCAAATTCGCCGCCCGCGCCTGCCGCCCGCTCGACGAACAGTGGTTGCAACTGGCCGCGCCGCCAGTGCCAGGCTGCTGCGGCGCCGATCCGCAGCAGTCGCACCTGCGCTGCGTCAAAGCGCGCGACGAGGGCAGCGCCGTTTGCTGCCGCTGCGTAACGCGCATCGTGCGCATCGTGCGCATCGTGCCGGGCGCCGCGCAGTTGCGCGTGCAGCGCCAGCAGGCCGGTCCGCAGACTGGGCAGATCCGCGGCACTGCGCTGCGCCGTCTCGCGGATGGCGCGCGCTGCACGTTGGTGCGAGTGAGACGGGCCGTCATCGGCACTCAGCACCAGCGTGCGGCCGTCGTCGAGTAGCAGCAGCGCATCGCTGGCATCTGCAGCGTGACCGGCTGCCGACGAACCGACGGGCAACACTCGATCATCGTGACCATCCTGCGCGTGCAGACCGGATTGCCCGGCAGCGATCTCTTCATCGCCCAGCAACGCAACAGACTCCCACTGACGAGCGGATGCCGAGCCGAACTCGCGCAGCGCATCGCCCATGTCACCCATGTCGCCCACGTCGCCCGCCCTCGACACCACCGGCTCCAGTAGCGCTGCGTAGCTCAACGGCAAACCTCGCGTCGCCAACAGGCACGCAGCACGTTCGGTCCACCAGAGGCACCACGGCCCCGGCCGCTTGCCGAGTTGCGACCATGCCTCGGCCAGCACCATCCCAACGGCCGCGCTTTCGGGCATCGCCAGTCGCCATTGACCGCCGTCCCACGGCAGCGCGCGCCAGAACGCAGCCATGTCGGTCGCAGGTCGCACGTGCGTCAGCGGACCGGGCAACGCCGCCACGCGCACATCGAAGGTGTCGACGCTCACGACCTCGTGCTGCGCACTGCGATAGACGCACTCGAGCGCGTCGAACCACGCGTGATTGCCGAGCACGGTCGCGACATCGCCGCCACAGGGCGCAGCCAGTACCATCGGAAAGGCGCGGCCGAGCCGATCGACGGCCGGTCCGATCAGACCGCACCACGCGACGTTGCCGCACACCGGTGCGGGCAGCACGAAGCGCCACGCCGCGCCCTGTCGCCATGCGGCGTCCCAGTGCGCTCCGAGTTCGCGGCGCCCGGTTTCGACCGCGCGCTGGAAGTCACGGTCCCAGCCTTCGACGAACACGGACGGCAGCCGTCGCTGAACAAAATCGCCCGCGCTGGGCAACTTCCCGAAGAAGCCGACTCCACCGTTCATCGCGGACACCTGAAACGACGGACTTCGTCGTTGAGGAACGGGTTCTTCAGACTCGCGGGCGCGATCGGCAGCTTCACTGCATGGCCGCCGAAGTCGAAGGTCGCGAGATAGCGCAGGTCGCTTTGCTTTTGCAGGCGGGCCGCATCGAGCGCGTGGAAGAACGCCCAGTCGCCATTGAATTTCAGCGGCGTGCCGACCGGCTGGCCGGACGTATCGAACGCACTGACGACCACGTGTCCGGGCTGCGGTCCAGGCCACGTCATCGATATGCTCGGGGGGCCGTTTGCCGCGTAGTCGTACTTCTGCCCGTCGATTTCGACGGTCAGCTTCGCGATTGCCGGATCGAGCTGCGGCGCGAGCAGCGTAAAGCCGACCTGCAGTTGCGCGCCGTTGCGGAAATAGATCTGGCGGATCGCGTCGGCACTCTGCGCTTCGCTCAGCACGGCGTCGGGGCCGGCCGGCGCGCCGGGCTTCCAGCGCCAGTTGCGGCCACTCGTGTCGACTGATTTCGCGAGCGTCGACTTGAAGAAACTGTCGAACCGTCCGCCATTGCCGAACAGCTCGGCGAAGTTCTGCACGGGGATGTCCGATGCACGGTTCGACGCAAACGGATAGCGGCCATCGACGAAGCTCGCGCAATCGTTGCCCGCTGCCTCGCGAAACTGGCTGGCGAGCGCGGCGCTGCTTCCGCTCGCGACCAGATCCGCACTCTTGCCGGTGAGGCCGGAAATCAGCGAAGCCACCTGCGGCGGCAACTGGTCGCTCTCCTGGCGCGCCGCGAGCACGGCCGGATTGTTCTGCGCGCCGGGTGCGCTCAGGTCAGTCATCGTCAACAGGTTCTTGCCGAGCTGGTCGAGCACGGTGGACATCTGATCGAGCGGCGTCGAACCCGGCGTGCCGACGCTCATCTGGTTCAACTGCGCGAAATGCGCCTCGATGGCGGCGCCCGGCTGGCTGGCCGGCGCTTCGCCCGAACCCGGTTTGGTGCTTGCGATGCCGTTGGTCGTGGTGCCGTCCGGCAACGTCGCGCCCGCATCGCGCAATTCGCCGGCAAGGCGCGTGTTCGCAGCGCGTCTCGCGACCAGGTTCTCGCCTACAGACGCCGCCTGCGCGCCCACCGCCGAAGCCGACAAAACCGATGAAGCCGAAGTTGCACCGTCAGCCGTGGCGCCGCGCAACATGTCGCTGGTGTTGTCACGCACGAGATGCAGCAGCGCTTTCAGCGGCGAACTCGGACCCGACAGTTTCGCGGCCAGCGCACTCGCGCCCTGGATGTCAGACACCGGCTGAAGTTGCAGATCGGCGAGCAGCGCGTCCCACGCCTTGATGTAGTCCTGCTCATACAGCGCCAGCACCTGCTGTTCATAGCGCGAGCGCGCGAGCGGATCGATGCGGCTGGCGTTGAAGACCCAGTAGTCCTTCACGAAGCCGTCCACCGATCGATCGATTCCGCCGTTCACCTCGGCGGCGAAAACCGGCCTCGTGAACAGCGCGGGGAACGGTTGCGAAAGCGGCGCGCCACTCTTGCGGCGAAACACGCTGCCAAGCAGTCCGAGCGACTGGTCGAGTCGCACCGGCGGCGCCCCCGAACGCCCGGCGTCGAGCTGGACGCTGCCGTAGATCAGCGTCGCGAGATCGGCGGTCTTCAGCGTCGCGCGCGCCTGATCGATCAGCGCGTTGTCGAGCGTCAGCGCACGCGGCTTCGCCGGATCGTCGACCAGCGCGGAAAAGTGTTTGTCGAGCGCGTTCTGGATCGCCGGGTCCTGCGGGAACATGCGTTGCCATTCGATGCGCGCGAGCGCGGCCAGCTCGCCGGGATCGAGATGCTGCGGCTGGCCGAGCATCAGATAGCCCTTCAGGTAGTCGTAGAGTGCCTGCGGAGCGTTGGCACTGGCGTTGAGTCCTTCCCGAAAGCGCACGCCGACGCCGGGCAGCAAGGTGCCGTCGAGTTCGCGTAGATACGCGGCGTGCACCTGCTCGAACAACGCGTGGCCCTGGAACAGGCCGAAGCGCATCAGCCAGGGCACGTGGCCCTGATACTGGCCCGCGACGCCCTGCGCGCCCGAGATGACTTCGAGGCGCGCGAGCGCACGCGCGAAATACGTCTTGAGATCCGGTGCGCCGGCGAGGCTGCTGGCTGGCGGCAGGTCTTCCAGCGTGTCCTGCACCTGCGCGACGTAGAGACGGTTGCGCGTGTAACTGGTGGCGAAGCCGGTGATCAGCAGCGCCGTGACGAGTGCGATGCCGATATACATCGCGGCCTGCATCAGCAGCTTCTGCCGTTCCAGCCGCGGATTGGTGCCGGCGAGGCCCGACTCGCGGAACAGCACTTCCTTCAGCAGCCGTTCGACGAAAAAGGTCCGGCGTTGCGTGCCGCCGCCCTGCACGCGCGCCACGTCGACGCCGAAGGTGCGCGCGACGGCGCTCAGCATGCGGTCGATCGGCGCGCCGTGCTGGGTGCCGGAGGTCAGATAGGCGCCGCGCAACAGCGGCGCTGCGCCGTACTGATGACGCCCGAACGCGCCTTCGACGAACTGCCGCGCAATGTCGCGAAACGCGCCGAGCTGCTGCGGAAAGCTGAGCACGGCGGCGCGTCGGCTGCGATCGCGCTCCCCATGCAGACGCTCGATCACGCGCGTATTCAGACGCTCCAGCAACAGGTCGAACTCGCCCGCGAAGCGCGCGCAGGCGCTACCGTCGATACTCGTGTCGACGGGAAACGTCATGCCCCAGACCTGAATGCGCAGATCGGGCCCGAGATCGTCGAAGAACTCGGTGAAGCCCGCCACGAGATCGCACTTGGTGAACACGAGATACACGGGCACCGCCACCTTCAGGTGCTGCGCGAGTTCGTCGAGGCGCCGGCGCACGGTGCGGATGTGCTGTTGACGCGTGTCTTCGTCGAACGTCAGCAGATCGGACACACTCATTGTCACGATCACGCCATTCAGCGGACGGCGTCGCCGATAGCGGCGCAGCAGCGACAGAAACGCCTGCCATGCGGACGCGTCGGCGGCCGCATCGGAGTCCTGCGTCGTGTAGCGGCCCGCGGTGTCGAGAAACACCGCTTCGTCGGTGAACCACCAGTCGCAGTTGCGCGTGCCGCCGATGCCGCGCAGCGCCTCCTTGCCGAAGCGTTCCGAGAGCGGAAACTCGAGCCCGGAATTCTGCACCAGGGTGCTCTTGCCCGAGCCCGGCGGACCGATCACCACATACCACGGCAGCGCGTAGAGATTGCTGCCATTCCTGCGGGTCTTGCGCAACATATCGATTGCTTCGCGAAAGCGACGCTGCAACTGCTCGCGTTCGGCGCTGCCGGGTTCGTCGAGCGGAAGCTGCGCGTCCTGTCCAGCCAGCTCGCCGGACAGTTGCGACGTCTTGCGCCGCGCGCGCCATTGCATGACCTGTTCGACCAGCAGCCAGCCGAGCACAATCGCGAAGATCAGCGCCAGCCGGGCCGCGGCGCTCGCGAGCGGTTGCCGTTCTCCGATCCCGAGATAGGGGGCGCCCAGCCAGATCAGCGCAGCGATCAATAGCAATCCGATCGCGACGGTGAACCACCGGGACGTCACCCAGGTTTTCAGCGTGTTCATGGGTTCAGTGCTCCGGGATATACAGGATTTCCACGCGACGGTTGCGCGTGCGGTTCGCCGGCAGATCGGCCGGCGTCGCGATCGGCTGCGACGAGCCAGCGCCGCTCGCTTCGAGACGATGCGGATCGTCGAGCCCCTGCGCGAGAATCTGCTGCGTGTTCTGCGCGCGCGCCGTCGACAGCGCGAAGTTGTCCTTGAAGGTCAGCGAACGCACGGGCTGGTCGTCGGTGTGGCCGACGACGATCACCCTGCCCTTCACCTGATTCAGCGCCGACGTGATCCGGTGCAGGAGCGACACCACGTCGGGCGCGATGTCGGCGCCGCCCGACGGGAACAGTTCGGCGGCGGCGAGACGCACCGTGGCGCGGCCATCGGGTTGTTCGTCGACGCTCAACTGGCCGGCCTGTTCCTGTGGCGCGAGCAGTTGCTTGAGCGTCACGCGCGCGGCCGTGGGCGCGGGCGTCGCGACGGTTTGCGGCGGCGGCGTGTTCTCGAGACCGATCGCGGCAAGCTGTGCGCCGACTGGCGCAGCGAGCGCGTTGAGCTTCGTGAAAAACACCAGGAATGCACCCAGCAGCACGACGGCCGCAGCCGACGCGGCGACCCACATCGGCACATGCCGCATCACCGGATTGCGGCGGTCTTCGACGCCGCGCCAATGCGGCGCCAGTTCCGCAGCGGGCGCTTCGCGCAGCCCGCGAATGCGCCGATAGAGATCATCCTGAATGTCGGCCAGGCGCGCGAGGCCGCCTGGTTCCACGAGATAGCGTCCGCCGAAGCCCAGCGCGAGACAGATGTACATCAGCTCGATCAGATCGAGATGGCGCGAGAAGTCGACGCTCAGGCGATCGAGAATCTGGAAGAACTTCGCGCCACCGTAGGCCTCGCCGTGGAATGTCACGAGCAGCGTCTTTTGCGCCCAGCCGCTCAGGTCGCCCCACGGCGCATTGTTCACCGACTCGTCGAGCATCGTGCATAGCACGTAGCGCGCTGCCACGATGGTTTGCGTGTCGATGCCCGCGCCCTGTGCGTAGCGCTCGAAGCTGCGCACCTGTGCGACCGCCTGTTCGCGCAGACGGCCGACGTCGGTGGGCGGCGCAACGCTGTGCCGCAATTGCACCGTCAGCAGCAGCAGCGGATTGGCCGCACGGACGAGCGGATTGGCGACACCGCTCAGGAAGTCGCCCAGCTCGGCGCGCAGCGGCGGCGGGCCAGGCGGCTGCGATGGCCGGTTTGCCGGCATCACGCGCGAAGTGGGCGATGCCGGCCGCACGATGCGCGTGAGCTCGCCGGCGTCGGTGTTGAGATCGGCGTTGGGATCGCCGTTGACGGCGCGCTGCGGGTGCACCATCGTCGCATCGCCGCGCCGGGTTGCGTCGGCGGAACGGTCGTTGGTGGTATTCATGCGCGTACCGCCCACAGTTGCAGGTCGAGACCGGCGAAGCCGCTGCCGAAGTGCATCGCGATGCCGCCGGACGTCTTCAACATGCGCCACATCGGCGAGTTTCTGTCGCACTCGAAATAGAGGAAGCCCGACATGTAGGGCAACTGGCGCGGCGCGACCGCCATCGGCGATACGCCGATGCCCGGCAGTTGCAGGTTCACCAGATCGCGGATCTTTTCGACAGGACCGATCTTCGATTGAGTCGGCAGTTGCCGGCGCATGTCTTCGGACTTCAGGTCGGCCTTCGCGGCGAGCACGAAGCTCGCCGTATCGAGCAGCGTGAGATCGGCCACCATGCCGACCCACACGCCATACTTGCGCTGCTGCAGCGGAATCGCGACAGCACTCTGTTCGAGCACCGCGCTCAACGCGATGCGCAGCGCCGCGATCACCGGCTCGAAGCTTTCGCGCAGCAGTTCGTGCCGATACGGCGGAAAAGCCTGCGCGCGCTTGCCCGGCGTCGTGAATGTAGCCAGCTCGCCGGCCAGTTCGAGCAGCAGCCGGTAAAGCGCTTCGGGGTGCAGCAGCGGCGCCTCGGCAAGATGCGCGACGAGCGGCTGATAGCGGTTGATCACCTGCAGCAGCAGAAAGTCCGCGATTTCCGCGGCACCGCCGCGATCGGTCTCGCTCACACGTCCTGCGAGCGCCTCGCCGCGCTGATGCAGCAGGCCTAGCAGCTCGGACAGGAAGGTGACGAGCCGCCCGGCCGCTTCGGTGCTCTGCGAGGTCGGCACGAAGCCATCGTCGAGGATCACCCGCCGATCGGCTCGGCATTCGACGACCCGTGCCAACGGAATCCGCATCAGGCCTTCCATCGGCTGCAATTCGGGTAAAAGACGTGTGCTCATGCCCGCGACTTCGAGCGCAGTGACGCCTTCCATGCTGCCCGACGCATCGCGCACTTCGGTTTCGCGCACGCGATAGCGGAACAGTTGATCGCTGCCGGCGCCGGGCCATGCGCTGTCCGGCTGCGTGGGCGAACGCAGCGGCAAGGTCAGATGAACGATCTGGTCGCGCCAGTTCGCATCGATATCGAGCGGCGGCGGCAGTGGATCATCGCCGGGCATTGCGAACGGCGTGCCGTCGGGAAACACGCCGCGTGCGCGCTTGATGCCGAGCTTGCCGATTGCGAGCAGGTCGCTTTCCAGTTCGAGTTCGTGAAAGCCCCATGCGTGCGGACGCAGATTGCCCGCGCGCAGCTCCACGTAACGCTCGAAATAGCGTTCCTGCTGCTGCATGTGCTGCGGCCTGAGGAACAGGCCTTCGCTCCATACCACCTTGTTGCTCTGGGTCATGTCGGTGAACCGGATAGGGGTTGTCACACGTCGCGCGACGAGTGCGGGTCGCGACGGCCTCGGGCCTCGCCGCACCGCGTTACGCCGGCGGGTCGCGTTGGCTGGTTACGTTGGCTCGTTGCGCCGCCTTTTCAGGCGTCCGAGCTGTTCTTCGTAGGCGCGCGCGAATTCATCGCCGAAAAGCCGCCTGAAGCATTCATCGGGATTGCTCGTGACTTCTTCAAACTGTTCCTTGTAGCGCTCCCAGTGACGCGGCCGGCCACCGAGCGGCAAACGGCGCACGCTGCCTTCGGCTTCCCGTTCGATCCTCGCCGGATCGAAATGCGCGAGCAGCGACTGGAACGCGGAACGCACGCCAGCAAGCATCGCCATCTGGTGATTGCGGATGTCGTCGGCGGCATCGTTCAGCGCGGCGTTGCCGCGGAGGAAGCCGCCATCGGGCGGCGCGAGCAGCCTCGTGACGGCTTCCTGCGCGGTCGGCGCGAACTTCAACGGGTTGTTTTCAGAACGCTGGATCAACGTCGCGGGCAGCCGGAAGCTGTTCTTCAGTTCGGCGCGCGCGCGTAGCACGTCCATCATCGCGTCGACGGCAATGTGGAACATTTCCATCAATTCGGGAGCGTCTTCGCCGGCGGGCGACGGGGCGGCAGAGGCGAGCGGAGCCGTCGGAACCGCAGGCACTGCCGGCGATGCAACTGCCGCAGCGATCACGACGGGTGTTGTGTCCGGCGACGCGTGCGAATGCATCGGCGTTTCCGACTGCGTTTGATTTTGCGGCGGCACCTGCGTCGGCGTCGATGCGTGCGTTGGCGCAACCGCGAATGGTCCGGTCAGATCTCCCGACCAGCGTTGCTGTCGCGGCGACGGTGCGGGCACAAGCGCCGGGATCCCGCCAGTCGTCATGGACACATCTTCAGAAGGTTCGAACCGCCCCTGCCCGGAACGCGCGGCGACCAGGCTCGCGGTGGCGTCCCAGTCTTCCGGGAGCACGGGCCCGCCAAGCCGTGCTGCCTCGGCCTGCGGCGGCCGGAAGCGGTCGGCCGCCGCAGGCGTGTGGTTCCAACCGGGCGCGGACGATACGCGAGGCAGCGGTTCGTCGGCGTAGGACGATGGCACATCGAACAACGCGAGTGGATCGAGACTCGCACCCGGCGCCGATCCATCGGCGACGCCCGGAATCAGGCCTTCGGCCTCGCCCGCATGCTCCTGCGCCGGGGTAGCGCGCCGTAGCGCGAGCAGCAGGCTCAGGTCCAGCGGACCCCTGTTTTGCGCAGGCGCAGGCGCCGGTGCGCAGGCAGGGGCCGGCGCGGCAGCAACGAAAGACGCGGTGCGCCCCGGATCGACCGAGCCGGCCCGCGGGTCCGGTTCGGTCGCACCGTTGCCGCTCAAGCGCACGCTGACATCGAACGTGTCGATCTGCAAGCGGTCGCCTTGCTTCAGGGCGGCCGGATCGCCTTTTCGCAGTGGCGCGCCGTTCAGCGACATGCCGTTCGTGCTGCGGTCCTCGATGAAATACATGCCGTTCAGGTAGCGCACCAGCGCGTGCAGACGCGACACGCCTTCCGTGCCCAGCACCCAGTCGCACTCGTCGGAACGGCCGATGCTGCCATCGCGGCAGTCGAACACCTGCTCGCGGCTTGCGTCGAAGCCGCCGGTCCCCTCGCCTTCTATCGAGAGAATCAGCCTCTGCGCGGCGCTCATTGCATACCTCCATCGATACCTTCAGGAACACTCAGCAGACCCAGCGCATCGCGCACGAACGCGGCACGGCGTGCATCGAACCGCGCGGGAACCAGCGCGGCCATGTAGCTCACCGCGGCCGTCGCCGCGATCGCCGTCAGATGCTCCGGCGGCGGCGTCGGCCGCTCGTGCTCCGGATTCAGGTTGCCGCCCGACCAACCTGCGGCGGCAGCCGTCCATGCACCGATCGTCCGGTAGCGATGCGTCTTCGCGAACGCGAGCGCCGCGGCGCGTTGCGCTTCCATGGGATCGCGCACCCACGCTTCCGCGAGTTCGAGACCAGCGCGGTCGTGTTCGTCGAGCGTCTGACGGCGGCAGCACTGGCACGCCCACGCCACCGCATAACGGCGCGGCAGAAGCCGACCAAGCAGGCTCAACGCATCGGCTGAATGTCCGGCGTCGAGCAATGTCTGCACCGCCGAACGCGCCGCCATCGACGGCCGCAGGCACGCTTGCGCGCGCGTGGACAGCCGCATCTGGCGCGCTGCTTCGAAAATCGACGGCGTGCTCATAAGATCATCGGAGCCGCGCCGCCCAGTACCGCCGTCGCGGTCCCGATCAACTGCAGGTTGGTGGACTGCACGAGGCAATCGGCCTCGGACAGGATTTCCATCGCCGCGATCGAACTCATGTTCAGATTCGCTTTCGAGTTGATTTCCATCGCAAGACCCGATGCCATCGTCACGTTCATCTCTCCGTTAAGCGAGATGCTGGTGCCTTGAATCGCGATCTCGCCGCTGCTGTTCATCGTGATGCTGGCAAGTCCGGTGACCAGCCTGATCTGGTTGCCCGCCGTCAGCGTGTAGTTGCGCGCGACCTGTACATCGTGGTCGTGCTCCGACTCTTCGCGCAGATCCTTTTGCGCGTGAATCAGCACCTGCTCGCGGCCCACCCGGTCTTCGAAGCGGATCTCGTTGTAGTCGTCACTACCGCCACCTTCGTGGCTGCGGCTTTTCACACCGCTTTGGGTCTTGTTGTCCGGCAGGTTGTACGGCGGCATGTTGTCGGCGTTGTAGACACTGCCGATGATCAGCGGCCGGTCCGGATTGCCGTCGAGAAAGCTGACCACCACTTCCTGTCCGACGCGCGGGATGAACTGTGCGCCCCAGCGCTTGCCGGCCCACATCTGCGCGACCCGCACCGGGCACGAGTTCCGCGCGTTCGGTTTGCCCTGACGATTCCAGAAGAACGTGACCTGCACGCGGCCGTATTTGTCGACGGCGATGTCTTCGGGCGTATCGCCGTACACCACCGCCGTCTGCAGGCCAGCGATCACCGGACGCGGCGTCGTCGGCATCGTGCGAAACAGCCGGCGGCTGCGGATCGCCTTGAAGCCGCACTTGAACGGCGCCTCGCCATCGTCTCCACCGCCGCCCGCCGAGTAGTCCGGCTCGACGAGGCGCGTCACCGCGTCGATCACGAGGTATTCGTGATTCGCGTCGGCAAGCGGAAAGTCCTTGAGCCTGAACAGCGCACCCGTGGCGAGACCACAGGCGTCGGTGTGGCCGGCGCTCATCGCGAGCGGCACATTCAACGCATCCGCGCGCACCTGCGCGTAGCGCTGGCCGTCGGACAGACGCTCGTCGTAGCCAACGTAGTCGTACCCATAGTCGTAGATGTCGAGGCCGCTCACGTTGTGCGCGTCCTCCATGTCGGTCAGCTCTTCGGTGGCAAGCAGCGATGCTTTCGGCTTCAGATAGTCGTAGTCGTCGAGCTGCACTTTCGTCGCGTTGACCGCGCGAGAGGTCGCCCAGTCGCTGATCGACGCCTTCATGCGCTTGCCCCGCCCGATCGGCGGCGCATAGGGAATCTGCTCGAAGCCAGCCACGCTCGAGTGTGCGCCGAGCGCATCGGCGAGCACCATCGTGTGCGTGCTCTGCGTATGCGTGAAGAAGTAGTAGATGCCTTCCTGCTCCATCAGCCGGCTGACGAAGTCGAAGTCGCTTTCGCGGTACTGCACGCAATAGTCGCGCGGCGGATAGCTACCGCTGAGGCTCACCTTCAGATCGCTATAGCCGATGTCGCCAAGTACCGACTGGACGATCTGCGGCACACTCATGCTTCGATAGATGCGGCAGTCGCGTCTGCGCGTCGCCAACCACGGTTTCGGCACGAGCGTGAACGTGTAGACCGCATAGCGCACGTTGTCGATGTTGACGAAGCCGCCTTGCTCGCCTTCGCGGACAATCGCGTTGAAGTAGCGCGTATAGCCTTGCGGCGTGACAAGCTTCACCGTCATCGGCGTGCCTAGCAGCGAACGCAGATCGACTTCCGCGTTCTTGCTGATCGCTTCGAGCCGATATGAAAACAGCCGACCGAGCGACTCGGTCGCGGTCATGTTTGCGAACAGGAGACTGCTGCCGAGACTGGAAGTGAGTGTGATTGCGTGGGCCATGACGTGATCTGCGAACCTTCTTTACGTTGCGGGTAAGTCGTACTGGACGGAAAGCCGCAGCGCGGTGATCGAACCGGTATCGGCGCCGCTGTTGCGAACCGGACGCCTCCAAGTTGACGGTTTTTGCCTGCTGGCATCGCTCCATCTCCCGGCGCGATTAGTACGCCCTTTGGCAAACAGAACACCCGGCCCACGCGATCTATTCCTTCGCCATGGCGCAAATGAATTTGATATAGGTCTCCTTATAGGTCTCCTGAGTGAGCGGATCCGAACCCTTATTGACCAGTTGCCGCGAATTGTCCACCGGGTCGTTCGCGACCACGGGACGGTCGTCCTGCGTGTTATGGATCAACCCGATATTGACGTGATCCCGGATTCGCTCGAAGAACTCATACGCCAAGCCAATCGTGAAAGTAACTGTCCGTGACCTTGTGCATGGGGAAGTACCAGTTATCTCGCATGAAAAGATTGTTCTGCAGTTTCTGATCCGAGGTCTGAGTGCGGACTTGCTCCTCGAACATTTTGTCCCGGACCTTTTTGAAGCCTGAACTCTCCGCTGCTGCCGTTGGTCCCGTCATTCTGATCGTGCTCGTCCGGACGTCATTCATATATTCTGTTCGCAGATCATCGCTGGTCTTGATCGATCTGAAGTTGCTGTGTATGAGCGATTTGTAGGACTTCAAGCCACCGCTGCCAGCGTGACTCGCAATGATCGAGTTGCTGATCGATGGCGTCTGGTCGCCTCTGACGTGCTGTTCCCACCAGTTTGGATTCACCCAGTCGCTCTCGCTTATTCCCTGATACCAGGCGGGATGCACGGCGGAGAATCGCGGGTAAGACTGGTGGCAGATGATCTCCCCCAAGGGACTGACGCAGCTGACGTCGGTATCGACATAGAGACCGCCATGCTGAAGAAGAATCTCGATTCGCAGAATATCGCTGGCCGAACCGAAGTTGGCTCCGCGATTGACCAATTCGCGTCGGTAAATCGTAGAGTTCTTACCCATCTTTAAATCATGCTGCACCTCGCGCAGCTTGAGCCTGTTCTGCTCGCAGAAGTTTATGATCGAGTTGACCTGCCGGCCCCGCATTCCACGCAAATCCTCGCCGCGCATGTTCAGATACTGATTCAGATATCTCATCGTTGCCGAATCGCCCCCGTCCTGACCCAGACGTTGAGCCACCTCATCCCATTGGTTCGGAGTAGTGCTGGCATTGTGTTGTACGCTGATCTGGCGGCGACGTTCGCCTGTCAGTAACTGATTGGCGTCAATCCAGAGATTCACCTCCCAATCGGGGTTCAACCTTGGAAACGTTATGATGCAATCGCGGTTTCGTTGCGGGATATCGCCGCCAATCCAGATAATATGAATTATCTTTGGAATAGCTTTCACGTTTTGAACTCCTCGTAAAGGTCAATTTCTTTCGACCGCCTCAGCATGTGCCGCCCCGGTCACACTAATCAGGAATGCTGGGAATCGCGGCGATGAGCGGCGCACACTCGTCGAAGCGATACGCAAAATCGCCGTCCTCGACGCTCACGCCAACCCGCTCGATCGCGACGCCGTCGATCATGCGTGCGAGAAACTCGCGGCTGATCGCAGGCAACATCGTGTTGGTCAGAATCGCATCGATCATCCGGCCACCCGATTCGCTCTCCGTGCAGCGACTCACGACCAGTTGCGCCACGGCGTCGTCATAGTCGAGCGGCACGCGATAGCGATCCTCGATACGCCGCTTGATGCGATCCAGTTGCAGTCTCACGATCTTCGCGAGCATCGCGCCACTGAGCGGGAAGTAAGGAATCGGCACGAGCCGGCCTAGCAGCGCGGGGGGAAACACCTCGAGCAACGGTTCGCGCAGCGCTTTGGCGAGGCCCTGCGCATCCGGCATCAGCTCCGGGTCCAGGCACAGGCCGGCGATCAGATCCGTGCCGACGTTCGTGGTCAGCAGGATCAAGGTGTTCCTGAAATTGATCGAGCGGCCTTCACCGTCATCCATCACGCCCTTGTCAAACACCTGAAAGAAGATTTCGTGGACATCGGGATGCGCTTTCTCCACTTCGTCGAGCAGCACCACCGAATACGGCTTACGCCGCACGGCCTCGGTCAGCACTCCGCCTTCGCCATAACCGACATAGCCTGGCGGCGCGCCCTTCAGCGTCGAAACCGTGTGCGCTTCCTGAAACTCGCTCATGTTGATCGTGATCAGGTTGTGCTCGCCGCCGTACAGCGCCTCGGCGAGCGCCAGCGCGGTCTCGGTCTTGCCAACGCCCGACGTGCCGGCGAGCATGAACACGCCGATCGGACGGTTGGGGTTGTCGAGACCGGCGCGCGATGTCTGGATGCGCCTGGCGATCATCTCCATCGCGTGGTCCTGACCGACGACGCGCTCGCACATCAGGTCGGCGAGATTCATCACGGTCCGCAGTTCGCTACGAACCATGCGCCCGACCGGAATGCCGGTCCAGTCAGCGACGACCGACGCGACCGCCTGGTAGTCGACATTCGCCAGGATCAGCGGGTTTTCGCCCTGCCGCTCGGCGAGCTGCGCCTGCAGTTGTTTCAACTCGGCAAGCACCTCTGCCCTCGTGTCATCGTCGAGCGCCGGCAGCGCGAACGAGTTGGTCGATGCGTCGGACTTCGCGTCGCCGTGCGCGGTCGGTTCCCGCGCACTGCCGGCGCTCTCGCCCGGCGCGGCCTCGCCTCCTAGCCGCGCGCGCAACGCCAGAATCTGCTGGACCAGCGATTTCTCGTTGTCCCACGCGGCTTCGAACTGCTGCAACCGCAGCCGTTCCGCTTCGAGCGTCGCTGAAGCCAGCGACTCGCGAGCCTCCACCTCCATGCCGACGCTTTTCTCGCGCGCGATGATCGTCTGCTCGGTCTGCAGCGCCTCGATCCGCTTGAGTGTGTCGTCGATTTTCGCCGGCACCGCGTGCTGGCTGATCGCGACACGCGCGCACGCGGTATCGAGCAGGCTCACGGCCTTGTCCGGCAACTGACGCGCGGGAATATAGCGATGCGACAACTTGACGGCTGCTTCGAGCGCTTCGTCGAGAATCTGCACACGATGATGCTGCTCCATCACGCTCGCGGTACCGCGCATCATCAGGATGGTCTTCTCTTCGCTCGGTTCGTCCACCTGCACGGGCTGGAAACGTCGCGTCAGCGCCGGATCCTTCTCGATGTGCTTGCGGTATTCGGCCCAGGTGGTCGCGCCGATCGTGCGCAGATTGCCGCGCGCGAGCGCGGGCTTGAGCAGGTTCGCCGCGTCGCCGGTGCCCGCCGTACCGCCCGCGCCCACCAGCGTATGCGCTTCGTCGATGAACAGGACGATCGGCTTGCGCGAAGACTGCACTTCGTCGATCACCTGACGCAGGCGGTTTTCGAACTCGCCCTTCATGCTCGCGCCGGCCTGCAACAGGCCGATATCGAGCGCACGTACCTGCACGTTGCGCAATGGCGGCGGCACGTCGGCACGCGCAATGCGCAGTGCGAACCCCTCCACCACAGCCGTCTTGCCGACGCCCGCTTCGCCGACCAGCATGGGGTTGTTCTGGCGCCGGCGCATCAGTACGTCGACCAATTGGCGAATCTCGGCGTCGCGGCCCACCACCGGGTCGATCTTGCCGTCGCGCGCCTGCGCGGTCAGATCGACCGTGAACTGCTGCAACGCCTGTTGCCTGCCCATCTGCGCGGGCGCCATCGCACCGCTGCTCTCGCCCGGCGCAAGCTCGCCGGACGCAACCGCGCCGGCACGAAACCCGTCGGTGGCAAGCTGGCCGTCTTCCGGCGAGCCTTCGACGATGCCGGCGAAGTCGTCGGCCAACGTCTCGGCGCGTAGCTTGTCGAATTCCCCCGAGACATCGAGCAATGCGTGGCGCAAGTGTCGCGTACGCAAAAGGCCGACGATCAGATAGCCGGTGCGCACCTGGGCTTCGCCGAACAGCAGCGTAGCGAATACCCAGCCGCGCTCGACCGCTTCTTCCACCTCGGCCGACAGATCGGAGATGCTCGTACTGCCGCGCGGCAAACGTTCGAGTGCGACCGTGACGTCGCGTGCAAGGTGCGACGGATCCAGGCCGAAATGCCTGACGATGCGATGCAGATCCGAATCCTGCAGCTGCAGGATCTGATGAATCCAGTGCGCCAGTTCGACGTACGGGTTGCCGCGTAGCCTGCAGAACACGGTAGCGCTTTCGATACCCCGATAGGCCAGCGCGTTGAGCTTGCCGAACAAGGCGCCACGACTTATTTCAGCCATGATTCCAATCCTGTATGACCAGAGGCGGCCGCGAAGCAGTCGCCAGTTCAGTTGAAAGATGCCCGGACATGCGTACGCCGGACTTCACTCGGCCGGGCTCAACACGACCTGGTCGGCATCGTTGTGCTGCGGATAGCGGCCCATCCACGTGTTGAAGCCCATGCGGGCCGCCTGACCCAGATGCGTCAGCGGCACTTCTTCTTTCTTCAGCACGAGCTGCACGTCCCAGCCCTTCTCTTCGCCCACATACAACTTGACCGCCGCCACCAGTTGCAGGAGCGTGTCGCCGCCCGGCAAAAAACGGTTGAACTCGTTGCGGGTCAGCGGCCCGACACGCAGCCGGAAGCGCTGCTGCGCGCCGCGCACATGCGTGCCGAGCAATGCGTCGCGGCCCATCGAGGCCATGCTCTTGCCGATATGCAAACGCGCGTCCCGAGGCAATTGCATCCACCCGGCGACGAACTCGAGCACGCGCACCGGCACACCGAAGAAGTGCTCGAGAAAACGCCTGAGTCCTTCGGCATTGCGCGCTTGCGGCACCAGACGCCCGGCGAAAAAGCGCTTGTACTGATCGGGCAGCGCGTCGCGTCCGTCGAGGTGCGGCGTGGCGATGCCGATCAGCGCGCCGACATAGGTGCGAAACCGATCCTGTTCCGGACGGTCCAGCTGCACGGTGGGCTGCGCATCGGCCCACGCGCGATAGAAGAGGCTCAGCATCCGGTGATGAAACACGTCGGCAAACGCGACGAACGTCGGGTCTTTCGCGTTCCGCTCCCGATCGACGGCGTATTCGGTGAGGTGCAACGGCAGCGGCCCGTTCGGTCCGAACAGACCGAGAAACAGCCCAACCAGCCGCGCCGGCCGGCCGGCCTTTCCCGCCTCGAAGCGCGCGATGCTGCGCGACGGAAATTCCAGTGCCGCGGCATGGGCGAGACGCACAGGATCTTCGGCCGGCCTGGTCGAATGACCGAACCGCGGCCGTTCCGGATACGCGCATTCGAGACGGCGCATTGCCTCGAAGAACTCGAAATCTTCCGGGCTCGCGCGCAACGCGGCTTCGAGCACTACAGGATCGGGCGCTTGCCGGGATTCGCGGGCCATCGGGCCACCTCGTTTCGTTCGAGCGTGCGCAACACCGTCTCGGCGAACGAATTCAGCGAGACATAGCGCGCAAAGAAATGCTGCAATACCGACGCGAGCAGAAATGCGCCGCTGCCTTCAAAAGCGGCATCGTCGCAGCTCAGCGTAATCTCGAGCCCGCGGCCATACGTGATCGGCCCGGGCACCGGCACGCGACGCGTGATGGGCTTCGCCGCGACATGCTTGATGCCTTCGATCTGCCGTCGCGTCGCGGCGTCGAACTCGTCGTGATACAGGCCGAGCATTTCGCGCAGCGCCGCCGCGCCCGTTTCGCCTTCCTCGTCGAGCAGTGACAGATAGTTCAACTGCAGGTGGCTGATGAGCCGCCACGCGGATTCGCCGGTCGCGGTCGGCGCGCGTGGCCGGGTCGGTCCAGCCACACAGCGGATCGACGCCACGGGCGCGTCGGTATCGAGCGTGAAATCGGTGTACGACTTGCCCACCGGCATATGCAGCGGCAAATCGCGATTCGTGCACAGCAGCCGCAGTCCTAACTGGCGCAGCGGGGTCGCATAGGGCGCGTCGTTGGCATCCACGAGTGCGATAAACGTTTCGCTGCCGACGTAGCTCGAGCGTGCGCCACGTTGCTTCTGGCGGCTCGAGATCAGCCGCGGCTCGCGGCGCAGCGTGTAGAAGGCCGCCTGCCCGCCGTGCCATGTGCGAGCGGTGCTGTCATAGAACGGCAGGAAGCTTTGCTCCGGCTCCTGGCGATCGCCGTAGCCCTGCACTTCCAGCACGCTGTGCACTTCGAAATCCATCGGCCGGGTGTGGTCGCCGAGCACGTGATACTCGGTGTCGCCCTGCTGCAGATGAATACGGTCCGCGCGGCGCTCGAACAGATTGATTGCCGGCGTGCAGAACAGGCGGAAGTTGCCTGCATCGATCGCGTTGTGCAGGCGCGTCACGCTGCGCTCGAGCCACACCACGATCTCGAACTCGTTGCCCCGCGAACGTGCGAGCAGCGAGCGCAGCTCCGTGAACTCGGCAAACAGGAAACGCTCCGGACACGCGAAATACTCATGCAACAGCCGGTAACCGCTGAACGAACGGCCACCGTAGGGCAGTATCGCGTCCTCTTCGTCGAAGCCTTTGGCGCGCAGCGCCGACGCGTCATGCTGTGTCTCGATGGTTTGCCCATCCGGCGCGGTTGCGCGCACCGTATAGCCGATGCGGTTGGCCATCAGCTGCTCGTAGAGCCATCGCGGCAGATCGTCGGCGCCGGCGAGATAAACCGGCAGGCTGTCGAGCGCGAGCGTGTTCGCCGCCACGCCGGAAAGGGTTGCGAACTTCAGGCGCAAACCCGCGCGGACCTGCCCGGCTTTCGACGGCGGCGGCACGAGGTCAGCGGCGGCAAGCGCCGCGGGTGTGTCCAGGTATCTCGCCTCGGTGATCGCGAGCGGCCACAGCGTCACGTCGTGCGCGGTGCGGTATTCGCACGCCGTGCGCTCGCCGAAGCCGGTGAGACCGCGCAACACCGTGTGCCGCGCGACCGCGTGTCCGGTGGCAGGAAGGTCTTCGGCTTGATCCGGATGCAACTGCACGACCGCCATCGACGGAATCGGCGTCAGGTAATGCGGGTAGATCATCTCCAGAAGATGCTGCGTGAACACCGGATACTGCGCATCAAGCTTCATTTGCACGCGCGCCGCCAGAAACGCGAAGCCTTCGAGCAACCGTTCGACGTACGGGTCAGCGCAATCGAGACCTTCCATCCCGAGACGGCCGGCAATCTTCGGATACTCGCTCGCAAACTCCGCTCCCATCTCACGGACGTGTTGCAGCTCACGGTTGTAGTAGCGCAAGTGTCGTGGGTCCATGACGATCAGCCGAAGCGTTGCGACACGTGAAACTCGCCGGTCTCGAGATCGACGTCGGTGCGAAGATAGAGAGAAAGCGGCATCGGGTTCGCCCACATGTCGGCTTCGATCAGGAAACGCAGCGAACGGCTGCCCATGCGCGCTTCGTCGACCTCGACGCTCACCTGAACAGTGCTGGCGATCAGACGTGGTTCGAAGTCGAGCAGCGCCGAACGGATCCGGTTCTGCAACAGCTCGGCATCGATACCCGACAACGCCGCACCCGCAAGATCGGGGATACCGAAATTCAGTACGGAATTACCCACCTGCGCGAATCCGGTCAGCTCGTCGCTGCTCCAGTGCCGCGTGCAGTTGAGCAGCCACGCGATATCGCGTGTCACGTATTCGCGCAAACGCGCGGCCGTAATGACGCGCTGCTCCCGGCTCTCCTCGCGCTGCGCAGGATCGAAATCGGTGAGACGATCGAGCAGCGACGGCTGCAGACGCTCCTGGGGCATCAGTTCTGCCATGACGTGCGCCCCCTCAAGCTGTTTCGAACGTGATCGAGCGCACGTCGAGCAAAGGATATTCGTCGACGTCGGTGATCAGCATGCGCTGACCAACGCCGATGAAACAGCCGTCGCCGAGATCGGTCCACGCCGTACGCTTTGCCAGCGCGAGCGCGACGTCTTCACCTCGCTCGCTGCCGCAATAGCGGCAAGGCACGAAGCCGATCGCCTCATCACCGCTCTTCCAGGTGATTCGCACCGGCGCCCAGATCTTGTCGCGCAGATCAGTGGGCGCATCGAAAGACAGCGCAGCGACGCGCGAGAACGGCACCCACGCATAGCTGTCCTTCAGGATCACTTCGAGGCACGGCCCGAAACGCGGGTCTGCGTCGGCGATCCATTTGAACGGCACGCCGTCGATGCTGCCGCGCACCGTTTCCGCTTCGTCGAAGGCTCGCGCGCGCAATGCGAGCGCTTCGGCGATCCGTCCGCCGCACAGTTGTTGCAGCGACTGCAACAGCAAGCGCTCCCATTCCGACCGCTCGCCGACCGTTGCCGGGTTACGCAGGGCGGCCAGCACGGCTTCGCGTTCGCGTTCGCCGACCAGTGCCGCGCGGTAGGCGGCGACCATCAACGCGTTTTGTCGCTCCAGTTCGCCCGCCACGGTCAACTGGGTTCCGGCACGCTCCCAGTCACCCCGCAACGCAAGCAACTGAAACAGAAACACGCGCAGCGTCGCGTCCGCCGGCGAGTTTTTCACTTTCGCGGCCAACGCTTGCAACGCGTCGTTCAAGTGACCGTCCGCGAGCAGCTTTTCAGGTTTGACATCGACTGAAGAAAGTGTCACTGGATGTGCTCCATTCAATCAAAGAAAGCGGGCGAAAAGACCGGTATCGCCGCCTGCTTACTGCTTGGTGACCTGCTGGATATCGAATGTGAAATCCTTGGTGCCGCCGTTTGCCTTGCCTTCATCGTCCTGCGGCTGGAACGAGTACTTGAACTTCCCGAAATGCAACGTGATGTTCTCGGTGAGTCGTTCGTCGCCACCGCTGCCGCCCGTGGATACCGACGTGACCAGCACCCCTTCGCTCAGCTCGATGGTCAGGAAGTCGGTCTGCTGACCCGTTGCGTTGGTGACGTACAGATAGGCGTTGTCGACGCGCGCGCCCGTGCAGCAAGCGTTTAGCAACGCGTTCGAGCAACTGTCGATGTACTTCGTGACGGTGATGTCCTGAATGTTGGCCTTGCCGCCCGATGCATAGCCCGCACCCGTGTGCAGATTGCCGGTATTGCTGGCGCCCCACGACCACGCGATGATCGGAACCTGGTTCTTGTGCTTCGAGTGATTGGAAGCGCCCTGGATCGTGACCGCTCCGGAGCCGAATTTCAGGTGCATGTCGAATGCCATAGTGACCTCTATTTGTGAGCCAAAGAGTGCGCTCGCCGTAGCGACGAACGATCAGGACCGGAACGCTGCCGCTCCGGACGATTACCTGCAAGGTGAGATGCAGCGGAAGCCTCAGGCCGCCTGCGCGGAAGGCAGTCGCGATACGAGCCGCAGCGATACGGTGAGTCCTTCGAGCTGGTAGTGCGGCTTCAGGAAGAACTTCGACGTGTAGTAGCCGGGATTGCCTTCGACGTCCTCGACGACGACTTGCGCGGCAGCGAGCGGCTTGCGGGCCTTGGTTTCCTCGCTGGAATTCACCGGATCGCCATCGACATAATTCATGACCCAGTTCGACAGCCAGCTCTCCATCTGCTCGCGCGTGCTGAATGAGCCGATCTTGTCGCGCACGATGCATTTGAGGTAGTGCGCGAAACGGCAGCACGCGAACATGTATGGCAAACGTGCCGACAGATTCGAATTCGCCGTGGCGGCCGGATCGTCGTACTCTTCCGGCTTCGCGACCGATTGCGCGCCGATGAATGCCGCGATGTCCGAATTCTTGCGATGCACGAGCGGCATCAACCCCATCTTGTCGAGTTCGGCCGAGCGCCGATCGGTGATCGCGATCTCGGTCGGGCACTTCATGTCGACGCCACCGTCGTCGCTCGGGAAGGTATGCACCGGCAGACTGTCGACCGCTCCTCCCGACTCGACGCCGCGAATCCGCGTGCACCATCCGTAGTACTTGAACGAACGGTTGATGTTCACCGCCATCGCATACGCAGCGTTCTGCCATGTGTACTTCGATGAATCCGCGCCTTCGGTGTCTTCTTCGAAGTCGAACCCGTCGACTGGGTCGGTCTTCGCGCCGTACGGCAGGCGTGCAAGCGTGCGCGGCATCGTCAGCGCGAGATAGCGGGCGTCGTCCATTTCGCGAAGCGAACGCCAGCCCGCGTAGTCCGGCGTCGTGAAGATCATCGACAGATCGCGCGGATTGGCCAGCTCGTTCCAGCCTTCCATGCCGAGCAACGTCGAATCCGCCGCCGAGATGAACGGCGCATGCGCGGCGGCGGCGACCTGCGAAATGCCGCGTAGCAGTTCGACATCCTGCGGACCGTGATCGAAGTAGTAATCGCCGATGAGGCAGCCATACGGTTCGCCGCCCAGCTGACCATATTCTTCTTCATAGATGCGCTTGAACACAGGGCTCTGGTCCCATGCAACGCCCTTGAATCGCTTGAGATTTTTTGCGAGTTCCTTCTTCGATATGTTCAGCACCCGGATCTTCAGCATCGGATCCGTTTCAGTGTTGGTAACGAGATGGTGCAGCCCTCGCCACGCGCCTTCCAGCTTCTGAAAGTCCGCGTGGTGCATGATCTGGTTCAACTGCTCGCTGAGCTTGCGGTCGATCCCGGCGACATACGCGTTGATGGTTTGCGTCACGTCATCCGAAACGATGTGCGAATCCTGCAGCACCTGTGCAGCGAGCGTGCGCACGGCCGATTCGACTTCCTGCTTCGCGCGCTCGTTCTTCGGCTTGAACTCCCTGTTGAGCAGCGCGGCGAAATCATCGGCGCCGCTCAATGAGTCCTCGACGCCTTGCTCGATCTGATTCTGGCTTTCCATGATCGCGCTCACTCCTGTGCGGGTTCGGTGTCGGCGGCTTTCGGCGCCGCGCCCAGCGATTGCAGCAAGGCGGGATCCTTGATCGCCTGCGCGATCAGCTTCTCCGCGCCCGACTTGCCATCGAGATAAGTGCCGAGGTTGGCGAGCTGCGTGCGCGCCTCGAGCAGCTTCGCGAGCGAGTCGACCTTGCGCGCCACTTCGGCGGGCGAAAAATCGTCCATGCCTTCGAAGGTGATATCGACCGCCAGATTGCCTTCGCCCGTCAGCGTGTTGGGCACGCTGAAGTTCACCCGCGGCCTCATCGACTGCATGCGGCTGTCGAAGTTATCGACGTCCACTTCCACCGCCTTGCGCGCTTCGAGCGGCGGAAGATCGCCGGCATTGGCGCCTGACAGATCCGACATCACACCCATCACGAACGGGATCTGCACTTTTTTCTGCGCGCCGTACAGCTCCACGTCGTACTCGATCTGTACGCGTGGCGCGCGATTGCGCGCGATGAATTTCTGACTGCTCTGTCTCGTTGCCATGCGCTGATTTCCTCTGGTATCCGTAGGGTTTCGTGAATCCGGCGATGCGTCTCACGAGCCTGCACTCGACTTGCAGCGTTGCAGACGCGTCGTCCATGCACCCAGAACAGCGCAGCATCGCGATCTATTCCACGTCTGTCGAAGCTGTTGCGTTCATGTTCCAGATCACACTCGCCGCCGTCTGCGCAAATCAGAACAGCCCAGCCGGGCAGATATTCCGTTCCGTCGTGGGCTGCATCTTTTCGTGCGTGCGTCACGCAGAGACAGGCTCACCATATGGGACACGCGAAGGCGAGTTTGCGATCATCGAAACCCTGGAATAAACCCGCGAGCCGGCTGTTCTGTTGATACTCGCGCGATATAACGCGCCGTATTCACCGCGCTTCGCCAATTGAAACGCTCAACCAGGCTCATCCGGATGATCTTCGGACTTTTCAAGCGGTCTGTACCATTCGCCTTGCTGCTGCTTGCACCCTATGCCAATGCGGCGTGGACGCTTGTGCAGGCCGATGCGGCCGCCACCGTCATTCATGAGACGGGGCGTTATCAGGCAGATGTCGGGCAGCGCTTTGCGCTTGACGATATGGTCGAAACGCCGACGAGCGCAGGCGTGCAGATCCAGGACGACGCGGGCAATAGCGTCGCGCTGGGTCATGGCACTCGCGTGATGCTGATGCGCGACGCGCATATCGCGTTGCTCGGCGGCTGGCTGAAGGTGCTGCACGCGTGCGACGCAAACACGGCGAATTGCGCCGCCCCTGTGATCGAAACCGCGCGCACGCGATTCACGCCCGCGGACAATGCCGTGCTGGTCATCGCGGCAACGGCAACGAATTATCGGAGTGCCAATGAGCGGAACGCCAACGTCCAGGACACCGACGCAGTGTTCTGTGAGAGCGGCGCGGCCAGCATTCTCGGCATCGGCGCTTCGCACGGCAATGTTGCGCCGCTCAAGCTCGATGCGCCTCGCTTCGCCATGCATCCCGCCGCGAGCGACACGATTGCCGTGACAGCAGGCGCTGATCCCGCTTTCGTCGCCGCGATGCCCGTTACATTCCGCGACGCGTTGCGTGTGCTGCCGATGCCGGCCCATCCACGCAACGAGCCGCCGGGCAGCATCCGACCGGTCGCTTACGACGACGTATCGGACTGGCTCGACAGCGAACTCGCGGCGCGCAGGGATCCATCGACGCGTTTCACTTCGCGCTTTCGCGCGCGTCTGACCGATCCCGCGTTTCGCCGCGCGGTCGTGCAGCGCATTCGCGATTTGCCGGACTGGCGTGCGCTGGTCTTTCCGCCGCCACCGCGTGCCGCGATACGGAGCCCCGCAATCCAGACCGGTTCCGTCTACCGTTCCGCTTACCGTTCCGCTTACCCATCCGCTCCGGTTCGCCCATGAAGCTGTCACTCGCCATCAAGTTCAATCTCGTGTTCATCGCGATCTTCGCGATCGGACTGACCGCCATCGGATTCGTCGCGGATCGTGTGTTGCAACAGCAGGCGCTCGACGAAACCCGTCACGATGCGGACGTGCTTCTGAACGCCGCCAGCGCGATGCAGAACTACACGGCGCAACACATCACGCCGCTGCTCGCGACGCAGATCAAATATTCGTTCGTGCCCGAGTCGGTGCCGGCGTACTCGGCGATCGAAATGCTGAACTCGTTGCAGAGCGCGTTTCCGAACTTCTCGTACAAGTCGGCGATGCTCAATCCGACCAATCCGCGCGACCGGCCAAGCGACTGGGAAAGCGAAGTGATCGCCCATCTGCACGACCATCCGGAATTGAAACAGGCCACCGGACAGCGTCATACGCCGGGCGGCGAGCAGTTGCTGTTTCTCGCCCATCCGAGCCGCATTACCGACGCCGCGTGCATGCAATGTCACAGCACGCCGTCCGCGGCGCCGCGCACGATGATCGACAAGTACGGGCCGGCCAATGGTTTCGGCTGGACCATGAACGACGTGATCGGCGCAGAGTTCGTGTCGGTGCCGATGTCGGAGTCGATCGCGCGCGGCCGTGCGGTATGGCGCAGCCTGATGGTCTCACTGACCGCTGTATTCGCGGTGGTGCTCGTCGTGCTGAACGCGATGGTGCACTTCCTCCTCACGCGGCGTTTGCAGATGTTGTCGCGCGCCGCGGACGAAGTGAGTCTTGGCAAACTCGGCGACGTCGAACTGCCGGCCGGCGGCAGCGATGAAATAGCGTCGCTCGCCGTGTCGTTCGGACGGATGCGCACGAGCCTCGTCGCAGCGTTCGAGATGATCGAAGAGCGCCACGAGTAAGCGTGCCGCACACATCGTGGACGACTCCATGACTTCCCAAACCGGCGCGACTCCGCGACAGATCGGCCGCTATCGGATCGAACGGGTGCTCGGTCGCGGCGCGATGGGCACGGTCTATCTCGCGACCGATCCGCATATCCAGCGCGAGGTAGCACTGAAAACGATTCGCACCCCGTCACTGAACGACGGACAAGGCACGGCGGAGCCATCCGGTGCGGAGCTGACCGCACGCTTTCTCAACGAAGCGCGCGCTGCCGGCCGTCTCGTGCATCCGCACATCGTCGGCGTGTTCGACTATGGCGAGGCGCAAGGCGTCGCGTTCATCGCGCTTGAATACGTACGCGGCGAGAACCTCGCGCAACGGCTCGCGCAGCACGCCCGCGATGGCAGCATGATGCCGTTGCTCGATGCGCTCACGTGGTTCGCGCAACTGCTCGACGCACTCGCTTATGCGCACGAACTCGGCGTGATCCATCGCGACATCAAGCCCGCGAACCTGCTGATCGCGCCGCGCGGCGAATGCAAGGTGACCGACTTCGGCATCGCACAGCTCGATACAGGACGCCTGACGCAGGCCGGCATGATGATCGGCACGCCAAGCTACATGTCGCCGGAGCAGTATGCAGGCGCGGAGATCGACGCACGCAGCGACCTGTTTTCCGCCGGCGTCGTTCTGTACGAGATGCTGAGCGGGCAATGCCCGTTTAGCGGCGCGCCAGCCGCCGTGATGCATCAGGTGATGAACGAGATGCCGCCGCCCCCATCGACGCATGTCACAAGCCTGCCCGCCGAACTCGATGCCATGGTGCTGAAGGCGCTCGCCAAACGGCCAGACGACCGCTATGCGTCCGCGCAAAGCTGGCGCAACGCCTTGTTTACGCTGCACGACTCATTCATGGCGCGGCTCGATCCCGACCATACCGTCGTGCGCGCGCAGCCGTTGCGTCAGACGCTTGCGGCACCGGCGGGGGCTGCCAGACCAGACTGGCCACCCGAGTTTCTGGCCCAGCTGGAGCAACGGCTCGCCAGCCACGTCGGCCCCATTGCCTCGCTGCTCGTGCGGCGCGCCGCATCGCATGCGACTGACTCGCAAACACTGGCGGCTCAGCTTGCGCGCCATTTGTCCAACGACGCCGCTCGTCGTGAGTTCGATACGCTGCTCAAGCAGCACGTGATCGCTTCGGGCGATGACTCGAAGCGCAGCACGCTGCCCATCGAATCGACATCCGCGGCGTGCATGCCGCTCGATGCCGAGCACGTCGAGGCCGCTGCGCGGCGGCTCGCATCGCACGTCGGACCGTTCGCACACGTGATCGCCGAGCGGGCCGCGCGTGGCGCGGACGCAGCGACCTTCCGTGCGCGACTGGCCGACGCGCTGCCGGCGTCGGTGGATCGCGAGGCTTTTTTGCGTGCCTTCGACGACCCGCCACCCTGAATCTCCCGGCTCGCGCCGCCGATCGATCGTCAGGCGGCCGCGATCAGGCGATCGATCCGTAACCGCAGCGCTACGGGCAATGCGGGCAAGCTTTGCCGGCCGACGATCTCAGTGTATGGAAACTTCGATGCCATCAGCCATATCACGCGATTCGCAATATCGACGGACTCGTGCATCGCTCGCTCTATGTCGGCCACGCGCGCGTGAGCCAACGTACGATCGACATAAGCAAGCAGGTCGGCGTCGTCGATCGTCATCGACCGACTTCGACCCGAGGCGGAGCCGAACGTGCGGCCGGTCCCGCGCCGCTGTCGAAGCGCGCGCCAATGCTTTGCCGCGCGCGCGACAGGCGGCTCATGATCGTGCCGATCGGAACATCGAGCACCTGCGCGGCTTCGGCGTAACTCAATCCTTCGAACGCGACGAGCAGCATCACCACGCGCTGAGCCTCGGGCAAGCGCCCGACGGCGGCGATGATCTCACGGCTCAGCAGCACATCTTCGGGAGAACGCGCGGCAGGATCGGAGACGGCTAGCAATGCGTCATCCCACTCGACACTCGCCCGGCCTCGTACGCTGCGTGCCCGCAATTCGTTGAGCCACGTGGAATGGATGATCGAGAACATCCAGCTGAGCGGCGCCGTGCCGGGCTGCAGTTGATGCGCCCGTTCGAGTCCGCGTACGCACGAACGTTGCAGCAGGTCTTCGGCGTCGTGCTGATTGCCGGACAGGCGCAACGAGAAAGCCCACAATCTGGGCAGCATTCCGGGTAAAAGGTCCGGCAAACTCTCAACGACAGTGGTGGACATGGTTGAGTGGCCAATTTCGAGTAGAGCCCTTGAACGACGGCTCGACGTGCCGCTTGAGGGTCACGTCGAACCAGGGCCTAACATCGATCACATCAGGAACAAGGCCAGACAGAATTTCTCTGGACCGGTTGATTGGTCTCTTCGCCGAGCAGAGGTTTGGCGGATCTGACGCCACCTCTTTATGTGGGACCGTTGCATGGAGTTCGTCAACGGCTTAAACGCGGATGCTTGCAGAATTGCCAGAGGCAGCGCCGCTCCATTTCGATTTTGACCGAACGCGTGCGCAGGGCATGTTTATCCAAAAACCACTGTTGCGACCAATCGTTTGTGGCTATGACCTCGATTACGAATCGCGGCTCACGGGTCGCCGTTTACTGAATAGAGCGAAACAACGACCAGCGAGGTCATCGTTTCGTTTCACTACGACTCTCCTGTCATACCCCGTCACGCAAAAAACCGGCAGAACTTGACTCCGGACGCCGTCACGCGGAATGGCCCGCACTGCGATCAGATCGCGCCGCGCTCATGTACTCGCATCCCTCGGCTTCGCATCGGGCGCATCGTTAAGCGCGAACAACGCGTCCACGCTCCTGTTCGAGATCCGCTGTGCGATCGACTGGAGATCGGTTGAGTCCGGTTTGCCGATCAGCGCATAGGCAAGATCGTTCTGCCGCCACGATACGACGGTCATGCCGTTCAACTGCTGTTGCGCGATCGCCTGGTCCGGTCGCGCGTCCTTCATCACACACAGCGCAACCGGCGCGCCGTGGTCGGGCAGATAGACGATCTGGACCAGCGGCTTGTCGTTGAAGCGCAGGCGCGCGACTGCCTTGAACGACAGCCCCGCCTCCCGCAAATCCGGCACACGCAATGCAATGCCGTCGACGTACCGGATCGCCGTGACGGTCTTCGCCGACGCGCCGAGGTCGGGCGTGATGTCGGCAACGGTATCGCGTGTATAGAGCCGTTGATAGCCCACCGCTGCATGGATCCACGACGTCGCGTCGTTCGACGCGACAATCGCGCCGCCACTGCCGGGCACGCCCAGCCATGCAGGTCCGAGCCGCATCGCGAGGCCCGCGCAAAACGCGCCGGCGACAAATGCCGCGGCAAGCCACAGCCGCGCCTGCGGCTTTCTTGCGGGTATCGGCTGATGGGATGCGTGATTCGATTCGTCGCGCTGTGCGGCGCTCGCCATTGCTTCGATACGGCGCTGCAATTCGCCCGGTAAAGGCGGTAGCTTCTGCGTTGAAAACGCCTCGCGATAAGGGAGCTGCGACGCGCGCAGCAAATCGACGCTCTCCTGCAACTCAGGCGAAACGGCGAGTTCCTTTTCGATCGATGCCGCCTCGGACGGGTCAAGTTCGCCATCGACATACGCGATCAATTTACTGTCGTCGGGTCTCATAGGACGATAGGCTTAAAGGAAGTTGAGCACGATCAGCATTCGCCTGCAAGGCGCGGGTCGGGCACCGCCCGTTCGTCATCAAATTCCCATGATAACCGTAGTTGCGCGTTGTTCGCAGGTCGTACGCAGCGCGCGGATGAAGCGTGGATCACTGGCCAGGACTTGCTATTGCCAACCGTTTTCTCAGGCGTCGCTCCCGACACCTCGCGGTCGAGACGACATTCAACGACCATTCGATCCGGCAACGGCCTCCTCCCGAGTTCGGCGATTGAACGATACGCTATACGTCGACGACCGCGCGGCCAGCAACGGATCGGCGGATGGCGCGATGCCATCGGGCAGGATGGTCGGATCGAACGTGATGTCGCGACAGGGACCGTCGATCTGCGCCTGCGCGCGATCGATGACGATCGTGCCCACGTCGACCCGCTCGCGTTGCGGTGAGTCGATCCATTGCCGCGTCGAGTCGTCGATCGGATCGCCGGGCATCGCGACGTTCAGCACCAGATGCCAGCGCAATGGCCCCTTCGCGAGTTGCGTCATCAGAGCGTGCGACAGAAAGTCTGGATCGCTTTGCGCGCGAGCTTCGACAGGACGCCAGGGACTGTCCGGCACCACCTCCCAACGCACGAAACGCTGCACGCCCTGCGCATCCGTAGTCCGGAACGAACTGATACCGAAATAGGCCGCGTTGTCGAAGCGGGACGATGGCGGGTGCAAGCGGACCCATTCGAGAAACGCGCGGGCCTCAGGATGGCCGTCGAGAAACGCCTGCATTTTTGCGGGGTTCGCCTGACCGGTGTGCGGATCCAGCGCTTCCGCCTGAAGCTGTTCGAATAGCGCCTGCGGCGTGCGCACCGCGAAAATCGGCGTCGAATTCATCGCGAGACGCCATTGCTCGCCGTGCGGCAGCGCGATCAGCAACGCGAAGCTGCGCACCAGGGCTTCGCCGTCGTCTTGTTGCGGATTGCCGCCGGGCCTCGACAGTCGCCCGACGACGGCGTAGCTGCCGCGTTCGAACACGCTTGCGCGCGATACCGACGCGCCGTTGCCGTTGCTGTCGAAGTGTCCGGTGATGCAGATGCCCTTCGCGTGGTTGCGCCGGAAGCCCGGGTGCGGCGTCGTCGTCGCTTCGAATGCATCGACGATCCGCTGCGAAGTCAGGCGCGGCGGGAACCATCCGGCGCACCAGACGAACAGCGCCAGCAGTAACATAGGCGCCGCGAAAACCGCGAGCCAGCGCAGCAGCAAGCCATGGCCTCGCTGGTGATCAGCCCGACCGGGCATCGTCATGCGCGTCCGTGCGGCCGATGGTGGTCGACACCTCGCCGCCGTAAAGGCGTTTGCCGAGTGCTTCGAGATCGACGCCGCCGTGCTCGCCGATCAGCGCATAACCGAGTTGGCCGCGCCGCCACGCCACCACGTCCATGCCGCCGACGCGATCGCGCGCGGGCGCCGCGTCGGCCTTCGCTTCTTTCAGCACGCATAACGCGACGGGGCCGCCATGCTCCGGCAGGTAGACGATCTGCACGAGCGGTTTGCCACGAAATCTCAGGCGCTGCACGCGCTTGAACGAGAGCCCTTGACTGCGCAGGTCGGGAATCTGCAACGCCAGATTGTCGTATTGACGAATATCGGCGGCGGTGGCGGCGGTCGCGCGCATGTCGGGTTGCAACGAGGCGACGGTGTCGCGTGTGTAAAGCTGCTGATAGCCGGCCGCCGCAGCGATCCACGGCGACACGCCCGGATCGTTCGATGACGTCGTGATGGCGCCGCCACCGGTCAGTTGCGGCAACAGACGGAACGCGATGCCGCAGGAGAACACGCCCGCGACGAACGCCACCGCCAGCCACGGCAATGATGCGCGCGGCTTCAGCCGATGCACATTGCCACCGGACGGGATCGATGACTCACCGCTGGTCGCGGTATCGATTGCGTCGGCGGCATTGACCGCGCCTTGTGCCGACGCACCTGCCAGATGCTGTCGAATCAATTCGTCGACGTTGCGGCGCAATGTCTCTGGCACCGGCGGCAACGCCTGCTGGCTGAACGCTTCCGCGTACGGCAATTGCGAGGCCCGCAGTATCGACAGGCGCGATGCCACGTCGTCCGACTTGCCGATCGCGCTCTCGACATGTGCGCGTTCGTCCGGCGGTAATTCTCCGTCGACGTACGCTAACAGGATGGTGTCGTCGATCGTCATCACACTTCTCGCTCGCTGCTGGATGAGCGCGCCGCCGTGGCTTCACGATTGCCGAATTGCGCCCCAATGGTCTGCCGCGCGCGGGACAGGCGACTCATGATCGTGCCGATCGGCACGCCGAGCGCCTCGGCAGCCTCGG
Source organism: Paraburkholderia tuberum STM678 (assembly GCF_902833905.1). Taxonomy (GTDB): domain Bacteria; phylum Pseudomonadota; class Gammaproteobacteria; order Burkholderiales; family Burkholderiaceae; genus Paraburkholderia; species Paraburkholderia tuberum. The sequence goes on from NZ_CADFGP010000010.1 coordinate 51,465, forward strand.
CGTAACTCAGGCCCTCGACGGCCACGAGTAGCATGACGATCCGTTGTGCCTCGGGCAGACGGTTGACGGCCGCGATGATCTCGCCGTTCAGCAGGTTCTCTTCCGGCGTGCGCGCATCGGGATCAGCAACGGTCTGCAGAAAATCGTCGTCCCATTCCATGCTCGAGCGGTTGCGCACGTTGCGCGCTCTCAGCTCGTTGATCCAGGTGGAATGAACGATCGAAAACATCCAGCTCAGAGGAGAAGTGCCTGGCTGCAATTGGTGGGCGCGTTCGAGTCCGCGGACGCAGGCCCGCTGGACGAGATCCTCGGCGTCGTGCTGGTTGCCGCACAGGCGCAGCGAGAACGCCCATAATCGCGGCAGCATTCCCGGCAGTTGACTGGGCAGACTCTCAACCTCTGCTGTTGGCATGATTGACTGGCTAATGGCGGCTTAATGGCGGCTTGATGGCGGCCGGGCGTGGCGGCCAATGGCTGGCCAATTCCGGCTGGTGTCCCCAACCCGCATTGTGCAACGTTCGCAAAATGTTTGCTGACGCGCGGCAATCGGCTCGCAAACATCATCCGCGGGCAATGAGCGTCAGATCGGCGAAGCACGCGCGCCGTCTTTGACGGTCGCGTCGGCATTCGACGCGCCTTCCTCCGCTTACTTCATGATCCATGGTCGCCGGTGTCCTCACCGGCGCCAATGTGTTGTGGAAATTGCCATACGTCAGCCTGGCTTGCCCTTGGGCACATCGTGCGTTGATCGGGCGGGCGCTCAGGGGCTTGAACGAGATGGTCAGTATGTCGGTGGTCCACTGGCTGATGCTCGAGCACGGATGGACCTTCGCTGAGGGGCCCGGTACCGTGCCCGAAGCGCGTACGAGGAAGCAGTCGAGCCGCTATTCGAGACGCTGGCGTGGCACGAGGAGCCGCCGCACGCGCACGGAAAGACCGGGATGGTCGTGGGCCATCTCAGGATAGCCAGCCGCGCAGCCGCGCGTGATCGAGAAAGCGATAGACGTCGGGTGCAAGTTCGGACGTGCCGAAAAGCCGTTCGAGTTCGACGATGATGTCGTCGAGCTCGTGTTCTCCGTCGCAACGCGCGAGGATCGCGCCGGCGCTAGTGTTGAGCTTCACCATCCCTTCGGGATAGAGCAGCACGTAGGCGTCCTGCGCCGCTTCCCACTGCAGGCGGAAGACGCTCCGCAGCCGGGGGCGCAGCGGCACGCCGCTATCCGCGTCACGCGTGTTCATAGGGGCCAGGCCTTTTCGACCGCATCGAGGATCGACCAGAGAATTATCGAGTTTGAACCGCAGGATATCGAGCGCGCGCTGCTGCGCCTCGGGCGTGCCCGGCGTGGCGAGCGCCGCCCGCGGCGCCACTACGGCACTGCGGGCGGCATGCCGCAGCCCGCTCAGCGATTGGCGATATACATCGTGACTTCAAAGCCGAAACGCACCTCGGCGTACGACGGAGTGATCCATTGCATGGCATGTCTCCTTGTTTGCGATGGGACGGAAGAACCGCACTCGATGCGCGGCCGTTCCCTTCAAAGCAAAGGACATGCCGATGTCGCCCCGCGAGGCTCGTTTGGCTCGCGCACAAGCCTTCGCCTGCGTATGGGCACCGACATCGTCAATTCGCTGACGTAAGCGGGACAAACGCGTCGCCATACGACGCGTTCGGGAGATGGGCAGTGTTGATTTTTGGAGCACCACTGCTGCGGGACGCAACAACGGTGTGACAGCACGTGGGCGAAACAGAAGTGCTGATGAAAGCGGCGCGGCGGGGCTCAGAAGTCGTCCACCTCACGATCCGGCTCGACCGCGGGCATCTTGCGATAGATCGTGTTGCGCGACACGCCGAGCTCGCGCGCGGCCGCCGAAACGTTGCCGCCATGCCGCGCGAGGGCGGCGGCAATCACCGACACGGTCACGTCCTGCAGGCGCGCGCACTCCGGCGCGAACGCATTGCCCGAGCCCGGCGTATCCGCCGCGCCGCTCGACGAAACGCCGCAGCGCAGATCATCGAAGAAGTCATCGGGCAAATGCTCGCGCCGGATCTCGCCGTCCGCGTCGACCATGGCCGCCGCGGTGCGCAGCAGGTTGCCAAGCTGCCTGAAGTTGCCCGGCCATGGACAGCGCTCGAACATCGCCATGACATCGGGTGCGACGTGAAGCGGCCATCCGCTCGCGCTGGCGATCGATTCGCGCAGCAACATCTTCTGGATCACGACCGCGAGGTCGGTACGGTCGCGCAGCCGCGGCAGACGCACCACGAGGCCATTGAGCCGGTAGTAGAGATCCTCGCGGAAGCGGTTTTGCGCGATCATCTCGCGCAAGTCCCGGTGCGTCGCGCAGATGATCGCGACGTCCACCGCAATGCTCCTCGTCGAGCCGAGCGGGTTGACGACGCGTTCCTGCAACACGCGCAGCAGCCGCACTTGCAGCGAGTACGGCATGTCGCCGATCTCGTCGAGAAACAGCGTGCCGCCGTTTGCCTGCAGCAGCTTGCCGATCGCGCCTTTGCGCCGCGCCCCGGTGAATGCGCCCTCCTCGTAGCCGAACAGCTCGGATTCGATCAGCGTCTCGGGAATCGAAGCACAGTTGAGCGCCACGAACGGCCCGGCGCAGCGCGGCGAATCGTTGTGGATCGCCTGCGCGAGCAGTTCCTTGCCCGTGCCGGTCTCCCCATTGATCAGGATCGGAATGTCCTTGCCGATCACCCTCCTGACCTTCGCAATGACCGCGGCGACCTGCGGGTCACCCGTGTCGAGATAGCTCAGACGCGAGAGTCCGGCGGCCGCCTGCGGCGGCTCCTCGCGCGCGAGCGCGCGGGCGCCGTCGTGCACGGCGACCGGGCGGCTGCCCTCGGCCAGCGACGCCCGCCTGAACTGCACGCGCGCGCAGACGACCGCGCCGCTGCTCAGGTTGAGCATCAGGTGCGGGTCGAGGCTCACGCGCGCGCGATCGATCAGTTGCGCGCTCGTGGTCTGGAACAGCGACGACAGCGTATGCGCGCGCAGCCCGGCGAGCGACATGCCGAGCTGGAACTGGGCACTGCGATTGGCCGACAGAAAGCGTCCGTCGCTCGTGAACGCCACGATGCCTTCCATCAGCGTGCCCAGAAACTCCGGACGACTATGGAAGGACACTTGCAGCGTTTCGTGAAAGGTCGTCGTAAAGAGATGATTCTCGATCATCTGCACCGACATTTTGGCGAGCGCCATCGTGTGCTGATGATAGCTGCGGTAGTCGCCCGTCACGTCGAGCACCCCGATCGCGTCGCCATACGGATCGAGAATCGGCACGCTCGAGCAGGTCAGGAAGCGGTTTGCCGCCAGGTAGTGCTGGTCGCCGTGCACGACCATCGCGCAGCGCTCGGCCAGCGCCGTACCGATCGCATTGGTGCCCTGGCGGTCCTCGGCCCAGTTCGCGCCGGACCGCAGCGCGACTTTCTCCGCGCGCGCGAGGAAGTCGTCGTCGCCGATCGAATGCAGGATCAGCCCTTCGGCATTGGTCAGCACGATCATGCTTTGCGTGTCGGCGATCTGCTCGTGCAGCGACTCCATCACCGGCATCGCATGCGCGCACAACACCCGGTTCTGCTCGCGTTTGAGCACGAGACCCGCGTTCGAAAGAACCTCGTATTCCGGCCGCGCCGACGCGCACAGACCAAACGTTTCGGAGCGTTCGTGCGCTTTCTGAATTGCCGGCACGGGAAAGTCATTGGACCGTACGGCAGTCTGAGCCACGGCCCGGTGAACGTCATCGCGCATTGTCTCCCTCCTGGAAAGCCTTGTACCTTGCCGGACTTTTCTCCGTCCTCTTAAGCAAGCTCCGGGCCATCCATTTCAGCGACAGCTTCGCCCGCGATCCTGGCGTCGCGCTCGACCCGAGCATGCGCGCCAGCGCTGCAACTGTCCTGTTTCTCAACACTCCATCGCCCGGCGTTGTACCGGGATGCAACACATGGAGCGCTCTACGCGCGATATGTGCCACCGCCCGTTTCAGGCGTGCCGCCCTTTCGGACTCGCCCACAAAAATGGCATGTGACTTGCAGTAACGGCACCGCAACCGGATCGACACGGAACACAGGGGCGACGCCTCTGCCGGCACTGCATCGACAAACACTCAGGAGACGACCATGAAGAACCGTTCGCCCGCCGTAGGCCGGCCGGCTGTCCTTGGAGCGAGCATCGCGATCGCGATGGCACTGAACGTGGCTCCGGTGCACGCCGCCCCGGACTACCCCGCCGTGACCTACGAGCGCCTCGCTCAAGCACAGAGCGACCCAGGCTGGCTCACCTACTACCGCAGCTATAGCGGCCAGTCACATTCGCCACTGAAGCAGATCGATGCATCGAATGTCGCCGGGCTCAAGGAGGCCTGGAGCTATCAGTTCCCCGCGGAACTCAAGCAAGGCTTCGAAGCAACCCCGATCGTCAACGGCGGCTACCTTTTCGTCAGCACGCCGAAAGACAACGTCTATGCATTCGATGTCAAGAGCGGCACGAAGCTCTGGAAATACGAGCCGAAGCTCGGCGCGGAATCGTTCAGGACCGCATGCTGCGACGTAGTGAATCGCGGCGTCGCGCTGTATGGCAAGAACGTCTACGTGGCCATGCTGAGCGGCGAGGTAGCCGCGATCGACGCGCAGAGCGGCAATGTCGTGTGGAAGAAGCAGATGTTCGAACCGGGTCTCGGCTACGCGTTCTCGCTCGCGCCGCTCGCGCTCGACGGCGCGATCGTGGTCGGTACATCAGGCGGCGAGTATGGGATTCGCGGCTATATCGCCGCACTCGATCCCGACGACGGCTCGATCATCTGGAAGCGCTATACGATCCCGAATGCCGGCGACAAGGGCGGCGATACGTGGCCCGACGGCATGCAGGAACATGGCGGCGGCGCGGCGTGGCTGACCGGCACCTACGACGCCGCCACGCGGACGCTGTACTGGGGCGTCGGCAATCCGGGACCGTGGCTCGCCGCGCTGCGTCCCGGCGACAATCTGTACTCCGATTCCCTGCTCGCGCTCGATCCGAAGAACGGCGACCTGAAGTGGCACTATCAGTACACGAGTAACGACACGTGGGACTACGACGGCGTCAACACGCCGGTTCTTGCCAACATCAGCTACAAGGGCAAGCAGTATGACGCCATCATCCATGCCGACCGCAACGGCTTCTTCCACGCGATCGACCGCAAGACCGGCAAGCTGATCTACGCCGAGCCGTTCGTCAAGGCGCTGTCGGTGACGGGCTATACCGCCGACGGCAAACCAGTTCAGGACGCCAGCCGGTTTCCCAAGGCCGGCACGACGATCAACACCTGTCCGAGCTTTCTCGGCGGCAAGAACTGGTGGTCGACTTCCTACGATCCCGAGCGGCACATCGCGGTGGTGCCCTCGCTGCATGCGTGCATGAGCCTGTCCGGCAAGTCGGTCAGCTACATGGAGGGTCTGCCCTACCTCGGCGAAGGCTTCGAGATCCAGCCTGAACCGGGCAGCCAGGGTTATGGCGAGCTTCAGGCCATCGATGTCAATACGGGCAAGAAGCTGTGGGGTCACTGGACCAGGATGCCCTGGAACGGTGGCGTCGCCACCACGGCCAGCGGCCTCGCCTTCAGCGGCTCGCTCGACGGCCATCTGTACGCGTTCGACGTGACGACGGGCAAGGTGCTGTGGGAGAGCCCGCAACTCGCGAGCGGCATCGTCGCGCAACCTTCCGTGTTCGAAGTCGACGGCAAGGAATACGTGGCCGTGCTCGCGGGCTACGGCGGTGCGAATCCGATCTGGGGCGGCCCGATGGCCGACGTCGCGAAGGACGTTCCGCGCGGCGGCACGCTGTACGTGTTCGCGCTCGATCGCAGCTAGGCGCAGCCACCGCACCCGCATCGTTCTGCCCATCCGGCCTTCGCAGCCGCATCTTTCCGCGCCCGCACGCAGCCCATGCGGGCGCGGTGTTCCCGCCATCACAGGAACGCACCATCATGAACATTCGATTCACTCACCTTGCTCTCGCCGGCGCGCTCGTCGCCGGCGCCGCACATGTTGCCGCCCAGGCGGCCGCGCGGACGTCTTCCAGCGTCCGCGTGTGCACGATGCCCGGCAGCCCTTCGGCCGAACTGGACAAGTCCGTTGCACGCGCGGTGTTGAGCGCGGCGGGCATTACCGCGACATTCGCGCCGCGCGGCATCGACGACGACGGCGGCGACGACGGCATCTCCGCTCGCGAGCTCTCGACATCGCTGCAGCGCAACTGCGACGTGATCGCGGGCTTTCCACGTTCGAGCGTGGCCGACGGCTCCGACTCGCACCTGCTCTTTTCCGGGAGCTATCTGCACTCCGGTTACGTCAGCGTCACGCTGCGCGGCGGCCATGCGGCCAACACCTCCGTCGCGGCGCCGGACAGCAAGATCACCATTGCCGCCACCTGGTCGAGCCCGTCGCAACTGATCGCGGTCCAGCAGAAGAACGCGCGCTTCGATCTGGAAACCACCTCCGCGCTGACCGTCGACGCCCTCGCGAAAGGGCGCGCCCAGCGCGCGATCGTCTGGTACCCGGCCGTGGTGGCGTATCGGCATGCGCACCCGCAGCAGCACTTCGACGTCGCCGTCGCCGAGTCGCCCTATGCCGACTGGAATCTGGTGTTCGCGTCGGGGCCCGACACGCAGCCGCTGCAAAAGCGCATCGATGACGCGCTCACGCGTCTGCGCAGCGATGGCCGGCTCGCAGCGCTCACGCGCAACTGGGCGCTGCCAACCACCCTCGCGAGCGATTCGGCGACCGCGGCCAGCACTCACGCGAATCTCGCGCGCTATCTCGACGGCCCGACCCAGGCGTCGCCGCGTGCGGACCTATGGCGCGTGGGCGGCATGCCCGCCGCCGGCGGCTTCATCAAGGTTGCGGCGACGACCGAGACACCGTCGTTCGATCACGATCAGGTCACCCACGGTGAACATCTGTATGCCGATTCGTGTGCGAAATGCCACGGCGAGAAACTCGAAGGCAACACCGCGCCGTCGTTGATCGGACCGGCCTTCGCGCCAGCGGCGAACTCGCATCTGACGATCGGCGGCATTTACCAGTACATGTCGACCAACATGCCCGCGGATCATCCCGGCAAGATGAGCGACGAGGAGTACGCCGATCTGATGGCCTTCCTGCTCTATACGAATGGCTACGACACCGGCAGCGCGAAGCTGACCGCGCAAGCCGCGCAATCCTCGACCACCCCGCTGAACGCCGGACCGCGCCACTAACAGGTTGCTTCGCACCGCATTACGACGCCACGCCGCTTCAATCGAATGCGGCATGGACGACTCATTTCTTTTCTCAGGGCATCACCATGGTCTCTCACAACCGCAGACACTTCATTCTTCAGGCCGCGGGCCTGTGTGCCGCGCTCGCCAGCGCCGAGCTCGCGTTAGCCGCGCCGCCCGCCGTCGATGAAAACGACGCCGCGGCCAGCTCGCTCGGCTATCGTGCGAAAGCGGGCAGCGTCGACGCCGCGAAGTTCCCCAAGTACCACGCGGGCCAGACCTGCGCGAACTGCCGTTTCTATACCGGCGCAGCGGGCGACTCCGCCGGACCGTGCCCGATGTTCCCGGGCAAATCCGTTTCGGCCGACGGCTGGTGCAACGTCTATGCGCCACGCGTTTGAGCGCTGGTCCGTGGGTGCGCCGCCAAGCGGCGCACGCGCGATGGCCGCGGCCGATGCCGTGATCGGTCCGTCGGACGGGGGACGCGTCGGCCCCCCTTCAGGCGCTGATCGAACTCGGCCTCACGCGCGGCTTTCTCACCCGCGGCGACATCGTCGACGCCCTCCCGCAGCACGCAGCCGACGGCGCGCAAATCACCGCGGCAACGGTGACGCTGCGCGAGTTGGGCATCGCCGTGCGCGAAGCCGCCGCTACGCAGGCGGCACGGACGCCCGAACGGCATTTCGCGAACGCCAACGCCGTGCCGGGCGCGCCCGTCGATCCGCTCGTGGGCCACACGAGCGATCCGGTGAAACCGTACCTGCGCGAAATGGGAACGAGACCGCTGCTCGAGCGCCTCGGACGCGCGGCACATTAAGCGCGAACGTCCGGTCGGATGATGCTGCGTCGCAGCCGCGGCGGTGTCGTCCATCGTCTCGACTCCCGTTTCCCTCTATCCGGAACAACAACATGAAATTCGAAGGCATCTACACCCCTGCTATCACGCCGTTGACCGCGCAAGGGCAAATCGACAAGACGCCCTTTGCCGACGTGCTCGACGCTGATCGCGGCCGGCCGGATGAGCGTGTCGATGGGCCGCGAGTACTTCGAGACGGTCTGCCATGCATCGAAGATCAGGACGATGCTCTGCCAGGCTACGGTCCGTTATACGTATGCTTAGGCTCCCGAGCTAACACTGGATCACTTGAACCGGAGAAGATCCATGTCGACTCCCTGGATGGGACGCTGCCTGTGCGGCGCGGTGCAATACGAAGCTCGCGGTGAGTCACTTGCGCAACTCATCTGCCATTGCAGGGATCGTCGGCGTGCTTCCGGCTCCGCGGGTTTGCCGGTCGTCGTAGTAAGAGCCGCCGGCTTTTCGTTCAAAGGCGAAATCAGGCCTCATACGAAGATCGAATGCGATCATCTATCGCGGCCCTGTGATTACCCACGAGGTAGCGCGAACGGCGATGTGACGTACATGCGCGACGGCGCCGCGTTGCTCGTCGACGAGGGATCGTCATTGCGCATGTGGGAGACGGATACCGGCCTGCGTGCGGAGCGCTTGCGCGCCAAGTACTTTCCCCTTCATTCAGCGAACACTTCCTGCAACGTTCTCAGGGTGTCCATCAAAGTATTCCCGGCAACAAAACCCTCTTTCTTGACCAGCCGCACCTTATCAACGGTGCGAATTTGGTCTAGCAAAATCAATCCTTGCTTTCGCTTGAAAGTCACCGGCACGCGGAAGGGCGCGGGGCGGCCCTTCGAGGTCATCGGGGCGACAATGACCGTGCGAAGGTGATCGTGCAGTTCAGGCGGAGAGACTACGACGCAAGGACGTGTCTTTTGGATTTCGCTACCTAACGTCGGATCGAGAGCGACTAGCCAAACCTCGCCGCGCACTACCACGTTATCTCCGCATCACCTGCGTTGCCGAACTCACCCATCACCAGTGCGTCGTCGCCGGTTTCCGCAACCCGTTTGCTTGCAACGGCCCAGCCTTCGCGCACAGCTTTCTGCGGACGACGAATTACTAGCGCGTCGTTCTCGACTTCCATGTCTACCTCATCCTCTAAACCAAGCTGGGCAAGTATCGGCTTGGGGATCAACACCCCTTGCGAGTTGCCCATTTTGCGAATCGTCGTTTTCATGGCTATACCGTATATACAATGTTATACCCAGCTAATGCAAGGTAAACACAATGTTATTACATTTTTCGAGATTTTGAAATGAATCCAGCGCGCGCTCAGTCGTACAACGCGTCAAAGCCCGCTATCGCCTCGCGGCGATCTTTCAAGCCCGAGTTCGCCCAGTTCACGTCCGAACGCCATCAACTGGACGCCCACCAGCCAGACATGCCTCACCATCCGCGCAGAGCGCCCTGACCGGCGCAATCAAAGCTGCCGCGTTTCCGAAGGCGGATTGCCCCAGTCGTTGTGCAGGCCATTCCGATAGGTCACCGGCGCATTCAGCGCCGCATCGAGATCGAGTTCATCGAGGCACATGATGTTCACGTTGATATACGGATACCCTGTGCCGTTTGGCATATCGATGCGATCGAATACGTGGACCCCGCAGCGTGTGCAGAACGGGTGATGCGCGACCGCATTGTGCCCCTGATATTCGCTGAGCGCGGCTTCATCCGAAAGAAGGCGAAAATCTTCCCGGCGAACCTGCACGTGCCAGAATCGCAGCCTGCTGCAGTAGCTGCAATTGCACTTCGACGTGCCCTCGTCGAAATCGATGCGAGCCTCGAACTTCACGAATTGGCAATGGCAACTTCCGAGGTACGTGCGCAACATGGGGTTCTCCGGGGTTGAGGGCCGCTGCCATTATGGACGGCACGACTTCGCGCTGCCAATGCACGAGCCGTCGCATCCCTCGCAGTAATGGCGGTCGCGCACCGCGCGATCCACGCGCCAGACGTTCGCCGCAACCGGCGCCGCCGTCCCCGCCGAGCGTCCGTTTTCCCGCGCATGAAACGTCGGCTCGCCCGCCTTGCCGCGGCGAATCGCTTCATCGATGTCCGGCTCGCCGAACACCGCTTTCAGTTCGGCCACGAACGCCGCGATCTCCGGCATCGGATGCCCGGCTGGCTTGCGCACTCGCATGTCCATGAACCCGCCCCCAAAAAAGTGCCTGTTCGCTATCTCATAAAACCATGTAGGATACTGTATATCCATACAGGTATTTTCGCAAATGACAGCCGCCCTGCCAGCACCGGAAGCCATTCACCCGTCCTTGTGGCGGGCGTCCCAGCTTGGCGCTGGCCGCGGCCGCAGCGTCGATACCGGCTATCTGGCCCTGTCGGCGGAGTTGCCCGGCGGTGGCTGGCCGCTCGGCGCGCTGGTCGATCTGCTCGTGCAGCAGGCCGGCGTCGGCGAACTGCGGCTGTTGCAGCCGGCGCTCAGCGCCGTCGGCGAGCGTCCGCTCGTCTTCGTGCAACCGCCGCATACGCCGGACGGCCTCGGGCTCAACTACATCGGCCTGTCGCTGCAGCAGGTGCTGCGGATCAATGCGCCGAAAACCGCCGACGCGCTGTGGTCCGCCGAGCAGATCCTGCGCGCCGGCAGTTGCGGCGCGCTGATCTTCTGGGCGCAGTACGCGCAGGCGTCGTCGCTGCGCCGTCTGCATCTGGCCGCGCAGTCGTCGGAGACGCTTTTCATCATGGTGCGGCCGCTCGCCACCGCGCAGGAGGCATCCCCCGCGCTGCTGCGGCTCGCGCTCAGGCCATCGGCCGAAGGTCTCACCATCGACATCGTGAAACGACGAGGGCCCGCTCGCGCAGAGCCCCTGTCGATTCCCCTTCAACCCACTCCCGTTCTGCTTTCCCGACATGCGCGTCTTTCTCGCCGTTCATCTGCCAAAGTTGCCGCTCGAGGTCTTCAGACCGAAGTGGTCGCCTGAGCCCGCGCATGGCTGCGCGGTGCTGGAGAAAGACAAGGTGGTCATGGCCGACCCCGCCGCGCGCTCGGCAGGCGTGCGTCCGGGCATGAAGCGCGGCGGCGTGCTGACGCTGTCGCCGCAGACCGAGATGTATGAGCGCGATAGCGGCCGTGAAACGGCGGCCCATCGCGAGGTGGGTATCGCGCTGATGCGCTTCTCGCCCGAAGTCGCGCTGCTCGATGAGGCGACGGTCGTCGTCGAGATCGGCGCGAGTCTGCGGCTCTTCGGCGGCCTGCTCGCGCTGTGCCGCGATACGAAAGCCATCCTCGACGCGCTCGGCTTCACCGCGCGCATCAGTGCCGCGCCGACCGGCCAGGGCGCGTGGCTGCTCGCGAAGTTCGGCAACCGGCGCGTGCTGAAGCTCGCGTCGCTCGACCAGCGCCTGTCCGCCCTGCCGATGCTCGCCGTGCCCGAAGTCCGCCCGTTCGCCGACTGGTTCACGGGCCTCGGTTGCGAGCGCATCGCCGATCTGCGCCGCCTGCCCCGCGCCGGCTTGCAGCGCCGCTGCGGCGAACATCTGCTCGACTCGCTCGACCGCGCGTTCGGGACCGCGCCCGAACTGTTCGACTGGCTCGAACTGCCGCCCACGTTCTCGGCGCGCATCGAGATGCCGGACCGGCTCGAACACGCGGATGGCGCGGTGTTCGGCGCGCAGCGCCTGATCGTGCAACTGTGCGGATGGCTGTGCGCAAAACAGCTCGCGCTCACCGGCATTCGCCTGTCGCTCGAACACGAGCGCGGACGCGCTGCGATCGAGCCGACCACGATCGACGTCGCACTCGGCGAGCCGACCTGGCGCGAAGAACATCTGATGCGGCTGCTCAAGGAGCGGCTGCATCGTATCGAGCTCGCCGCGCCCGTGATCGCGTTGCGGCTCGACGCGTCGAACGTCGAGTCGGCCGCGCCCGCGTCCGACACGCTGTTTCCCGAACCGGGCGGCTCGCAGGAGGATCACGCGCGGCTGCTCGAACTGCTGGTCGCGCGGCTCGGCGAAGAGAACGTGCTGAAACCCGCGCCGAGCGCCGATCATCGTCCGGAGATCGCGAACCGCTGGGTGCCGGTGTCGCAGCCGGTCAAGCCCGGCCCGCTGCCGCAGAATCTGCCCCGCCCGACGTGGATGCTCGACACGCCCGTGCGTCTGCTGATGCGCCAGCACCGCCCGTTCTATGGCTCGCCGTTGCGCATGGTGTCGCCGGGCGAGCGCATCGAGAGCGGCTGGTTCGACGGCGAGCTCGTCACGCGCGACTACTTCGTCGCGCAGGCGGACGACCAGAGCTGCTACTGGATCTACCGCGAGCGCGTGAGCAGCCGCGACGCGGAAGAAGAGCAACGCTGGTTCCTGCATGGCCTGTTCGGCTGATAGGCGCGGATGAGCGGCCATGGACACCACCTTCACGATGCTGCCGGCGTATGCCGAGCTGTTCTGCTTTTCCAACTTCACGTTTCTGCGGGGCGCGTCGCACGCTGAGGAACTGGCCGAGCGTGCCGCGCAACTCGGCTACTCCGCGCTCGCGATCACCGACGAATGCTCGCTCGCGGGAGTCGTGCGCGCGCATGTCGCGGCGAAAGAAGCGAAGCTGCCGTTCATCGTCGGTTCGTATTTCCGGCTCGTCAACGCCGATGGTTCGCCGGCGTTCGGGCTGATCCTGCTCGCCCGCAACCGCAACGGCTACGGCAATCTGTCCGAGCTGATCACGCTGGCGCGCATGCGCGCGCCCAAGGGCGAATACCGGCTCACGCCGCAGGATCTGTCGCGGCCGGAGAAGGAATATCGTCACCTGCTCGGCATGCCCGACTGCCTCGCGATTCTCGTGCCGGATTTCCCGGCCAGCGAAGACGCGCTCGATGCGCAGGTCGAATGGCTCGACGAAACGTTCACCGGCCGCGCATGGGTCAGCCTCGTGCTCCATCAACGCGCGATGGACGACCTGCATCGCGGCACGGTCGAATTCGTCGCGCGCAGCCGCGACGTGCCCGTCGTCGCGCTCGGCGAAGTCGTGATGCACGTGCGCTCGCGCAAGCCGCTGCAAGACACGATGACCGCGATCCGGGTCGGCAAACCGGTCCATCAGTGCGGCTATGATCTGGCGCCGAACGCCGAGCAGCATCTGCGCTCGAGGTTGCGGCTCGCCAACCTGTACCCGCAAGACGCGCTGGCCGCGACGGTCGACATCATGAGCCGCTGCACGTTTTCGCTCGACGAGCTGCGCTACGAGTATCCCGACGAGCTGGTGCCGGCCGGCCATACGCCGGCCTCGTATCTTCGTCAGGAAACCTATGTCGGCGCGCAGCGGCGTTTTCCCGCGGGGATTGCGCATCACGTGCAGCAGCAGATCGAGCACGAACTCGAACTGATCGCGGACCTGCAGTACGAGCCGTATTTCCTGACCGTCTACGACATCGTCCGCTTCGCGCGCAGCCAGCACATTCTGTGTCAGGGGCGCGGGTCGGCCGCGAACTCGGCGGTCTGCTATTGCCTCGGCGTGACCGAGGTGGACCCCGCGCGCGGCAACATGCTGTTCGAGCGCTTCATCAGCAAGGAGCGCGGCGAGCCGCCCGATATCGACGTCGACTTCGAGCACCAGCGGCGCGAAGAAGTGATCCAGTACATCTATCGCAAGTACGGCCGCGACCGGGCGGCGATCGCGGCGGCGGTGTCGACCTATCGTCCGCGTGGTGCGCTGCGGGAAACGGGCAAGGCACTCGGCGTCGATCCGCAGATCGTCGATGCGGTCGCGAAGTCGCATCACTGGTTCGATACCAGTCGGGATCTGCTCGCGCGTTTCGCGGAATCCGGCCTCGATCCGAACCAGCCCCTGATTCAGGCCTGGGCGAAGCTCGCCTCGCAACTGCTGAATTTTCCGCGCCACCTGTCGCAGCATTCGGGCGGCTTCGTGATCAGCCGCGGCAAGCTCACCCGGCTCGTGCCGGTGGAAAACGCGGCGATGGCCGACCGCTCGGTGATCGAGTGGGACAAGGACGACCTCGAATCATTGGGCTTGCTGAAGGTCGACGTGCTCGCGCTCGGCATGCTGTCGGCGATCCGGCGCACGCTCGACCTCGTTTCGGAACAGCGCGGAGAACGCTTCGAAATGCAGGACATCCCCGCCGAGGATGAGGCGACCTACGCGATGATTTCGGCCGCCGATACGGTCGGCGTGTTCCAGATCGAATCGCGCGCGCAGATGAGCATGCTGCCGCGTATGCGGCCAGAGAAGTTCTACGACCTCGTCATCGAAGTTGCGATCGTGCGGCCCGGTCCGATTCAGGGCGGCGCCGTGCATCCCTATCTGCAGCGCCGTCAGGGCTTCGAGCCCGTGACCTATCCGAGCGACGCGTTGAAGACCGCGCTGGGCCGCACACTCGGCGTGCCGATCTTCCAGGAGCAGGTGATGCAGGTGGCGATTCTCGCGGCCGGCTTCACCGCCGGCGAAGCCGACCAGCTGCGACGCGCGATGGCCGCGTGGAAACGCAAGGGCGGACTCGAAAAATACTATGACCGCATCGTGCTCGGCATGCAGGAGCGCGGCTACGACCAGGCCTTCGCCGAGGCGATCTTCGAGCAGATCAAGGGCTTCGGCGAATATGGCTTCCCCGAAAGTCACGCGGCCAGTTTCGCGCTGCTGGTCTATGCGAGCAGCTGGCTCAAGCGTCACGAACCCGAAGCCTTTCTCGCCGCGATGCTGAACAGCCAGCCGATGGGCTTCTATTCGCCGTCGCAACTGGTTCAGGATGCGCAGCGGCACGGCGTCACGGTGTTGCCGGTCGATGTGACGATCAGCGGTTGGGACTCCTCGCTCGAACACCGTGCGGGGGCGACGCGCCCCGCCGTGCGTCTCGGTCTTTCGCTGCTGCGCGGCATGAAGGACGGCGCCGCCGAACGGATCGAGAACGCGCGCGCGGTTCGCCCGTTCGCGAGCGTCAACGATCTCGCGCGCCGCGCGCAGCTCGACCGCAAAGACCTGCATGCGCTCGCGGATGCGAATGCGTTGGCAGCGCTCGCGGGAAACCGCCGCGAAGCGCTGTGGCAGTCGGTCGTCGCGGTGCCGGACAAGGATATGCTCGCGGCCGCGGCGACTCAGGACGAAACGCCCGAACTGGGCGCACCGAGCGAAGCGAACGACATCGTCGCCGACTACCGTTCGCTCGGCCTGACGCTCAACCGCCATCCGCTGGAACTGCTCCGGCCGCAGTTGCTCGCGAACCGGCTGATGCCGGCCTCGACGCTGCGGACCTATCGCGACGGCCGCCTCGCGCGCGGCTGCGGACTGGTGACGGTGCGTCAGCGTCCCGGCACGGCCAAGGGCGTCGTGTTCGTCACGCTCGAAGACGAGACGGGCAACGTCAATGTGATCATCTGGCCGAGTCTGCTCGAAAAACAGCGCAAAGAAGCGTTGGGCGCCGCGCTGCTCGCTGTGTACGGCACATGGCAGTGTCAGGGAGAAGTACGGCACCTCGTCGCGCAGCGGCTGGTCGACATGTCTCATCTGTTGGGCGAGTTGCAGACGACGAGCAGAGACTTCTGCTGATGCGAGCGCGCAAATGCGTATCATCGGAACAGCAAACGGAGGCATCCATGTGCTATTCGGCTCAGATTCTGGCGGACTACCGGCGCTACGTCCGCATGTTCGGCGCGCACATGAGCATTCGAACGCGCGACATCATCATGGCAACGCGTCCGGGCAGCACGATCCTCTGCATGTCTGAGCCGGACGCGTTGCGCATCCGGCAGGTTTGTTCTGGCTTTTCGATCAGCCCAGGTTGACGGGCATGTCGTCGTAGCGCTTGAGCTTGTAGAACAACACGGACACCAGCCAGCTGACGACGAACAGGCCGATCACCACGTAGCCGAGCAGGCCAAAGTTGTCCGATGCCGTGCCGATCAGATCCCAGAAGCCGCCCTTGAGGTCGAGCTTGTCCGCGATCAGCGCCAGCGCCTCAATGCCGCCGATCAGCACCGCCACAATCACCGACACGAACGTAATCGTGATGTTGTAGTACAGCTTGCGGACCGGCTTCATGAAAGCCCAGCCATATGCGCCGAGCATCAGCACGCCGTCGGCGGTATCGACCAGGCACATGCCCGCAGTAAACAGTGCGGGGAAGATCAGGATAGTCGCGAGAGACATGCCATCAGCGGCCTGAGCGGCAGAAATACCGAACAGCGCCACTTCCGTCGCCGTATCGAAGCCCAGGCCGAACACGAAGCCGATCGGGTACATGTGCCAGCTACGTGAGACAAGGCGGAACAGCGGACGGAAAATGCGCGACAGGAAACCGCGCTTGTTGAGCAGCATGTCGAGGTCTTCCTCGACGAGGCGCTCGCCACGCTGCACGCGCCGGAAAGTCTTCACCACCGACACCAGAATCATCACGTTGACGATTGCCAGCACCAGCAGAAAACCCGCCGACACTGAGGTGCTGATGATTCCACCGATTGCCTTCATGTCTTCGAAGCGTGCTTTCAGCGTGACGGCCGCGAACGCGACGGCAACCGAAAGCGCGATCACGATCGTCGAATGCCCCAGCGAAAAGAAAAAGCCCACTGCAACCGGGCGTTTGCCGCCTTGCATCAGTTTCCGTGTGGTGTTGTCGATAGCGGCGATGTGATCTGCGTCGACCGCATGGCGCAAGCCGAACGTATAAGCGAGCAATGCAGTGCCGATCAACGCGGGGCGGCCATGAAGGGCAGTGAGCGCCCAGATCCAGACGCCGACGTTGGCCGCTATGAGCAGTGAAAAAATGCCGATGACCTTGCCGCGTAGCGCCTGCGGGCCGTCGTCGAACAGGTGAGAAAAATAAGGCTGTCGCATGAATGTCCTCGCATGCTGGTGAAGCGCCCGGTATGGGCGGGTTTACCGGGCGCGATTACGTCCCGGGCGCGGCAGGTCTCCTGGCTTACGCGTCTGCGCCCGACGCCGCCTTCCCGGTTGCCCAGTGGCCTGATGACATCGGACTTCGCGTTTACAGTTGCGGGCACAGCTATGGTCTTGGCGCTTGCCTCACCATATTCCCTATTAATGCCTTGCGGCAGCCGTCGCGATGGCGATTATCGCGTACAAACCGTGCAGATAGCTTTCGATCGGAAAGCCGACTGACAGTCGTCTCTCTTTGCGTTGTTGCGTGCGCCACCAGTCCTGGCGACACGGCGGTCGGCAAATGCGCGATGGGCCTACACGCTCGCCGCGCGCTACAGTTCGCGCTCGCACGGCTTTGAACGCCGCCGGCTGTTGCAACCCATCGCCACAATGTTATAAAGCTGTGTCGGAAAAGGCAGACTTGGTTTGGTAAGCCCAAGTCCTTTCGGTAACGAAAGCTCTGGTCTTTGGCCTCGCGCACGAGATCCCCACGACGAACATTCGACGCTGTACAGGCGTCCAAACGTTCGTCCGTGTGGTTCTCAACTGAGGAACGCTCCGGTCGGACATCGACACAGGAGTAGTTCATGCGCAGACATCATCCAGATATCTATGACGTTGTGATTGCCGGGGCCGGACCCGTCGGCCTGTTTCTCGCCTGCGAGCTGCGCCTGTTTGACCTCTCGGTCCTGGTGCTGGAGCAAGCCGAGGACCCACACTCCCCATTGAAGCGCCTTCCATTCGGAATGCGCGGCCTTTCGGCGCCGACCCTTGAAGCGCTGTATCGTCGTGGGTTGCTGGATGAGGTAGTCGCGGCGCAGCGTGAGAGTGATGCCGCAGGCAAGAATGCGACGACCACACACTGGACGGGACAGCCGCGTCGGCCAGCCGGCCACTTCGCGGGCATCCAGTTCTATCACGACGACGTTGACACCTCGAAGTGGCCATATCGTCTGCCAAGCCCGGCCGACACCAGCATGGCAGTCGAATTGGAGACACTCGAAACTGTCCTGGCTCGCCGAGCCAGTGCGATGGGGGCCGAGATCCGGCGTGGTTTTGGTGCCAACGCGATAAGGGCGTCAGACGACGAGGTAAATGTTCACGCGGGTGGCGAGACTTTCGCCGGACGCTGGCTTGTCGGTTGCGATGGTGGCCGTAGTGCGATGCGCAAGGCAGGCGCCTTTGGTTTCGTTGGCACCGAACCGGAGTTCACCGGCTATTCCGTTGAAGTCGAGATGGCAGACCAGCAAGCGCTCCGCCCCGGCCGGCACTATACGTCGAAGGGCATGTACACCTATGCACGGCCTGGCACGATCGCGATGGTGGAATTCGATGGCGGCGCCTTTCACCGGATCCAACCGATCACGCTGGAGCATGTGCAGGCAGTGTTGCGCCGCGTGTCGGACACAGATATCACCCTCACAAAACTTCAGATCGCTACCACCTGGACGGATCGAGCTTTCCAGGCGACAACGTATCGCAAAGGACGCGTGCTGCTTGCGGGTGACGCCGCACACATCCACTCCCCCTTGGGCGGTCAAGGGCTTAATCTCGGTCTGGGAGACGCGATGAACCTGGGTTGGAAGCTGGCATCCACGATCCGTGGCGACGCGCCGACCAATCTACTCGACAGCTATCAGCGGGAACGGCATCCGGTGGGAGCGAACGTTCTCGACTGGTCGCGCGCGCAGGTTGCGCTCATGCGCCCCACCCAAAGCACGCGCGCGCTTGCAGCCGTCATCCGTGATCTCATCGAGACCCGCGATGGCGCGACGTACTTTGCTGAGCGCGTGTGGGGCGTTTCGCTCCGCTACGACCTTGGCGGCGGTCATCCGCTGGTAGGCCGCAGCGCTCCTGATTTCGAGCTCGTCGACGGAACAAAGGTCGGCGGTCTTCTGCGCGAAGGAAAAGGCCTATTCCTGGAGTTCGGCCCGGGCGCATCGCTTCAGGCGCTCGCGAGCCGTTGGCGAGAGCAGGTCACCTATGTCGCAAGCGACGTCAAGGAACGGCTGGGATTGCGCGCTGTACTGCTGCGTCCTGACGGGTTCGTCGCGTGGGCAAGTGAAGCCGCCATTCGCGATGAGGAGATTGCCGAAGTCTTGGCGCGATGGTTCGGCAAACCTGGGAATGCGCGTGGATCCGCCTAGCTGAGAGCATCATCGGAATGGCGGGTTTCCTGGGGCGGATTCAACCGGTGGATGCAACACTCCCACTGCTTGCGCAGTCTTCAGTGTGTTGCATCCACCGGTTGAATCCGCCAAGTCCTACAGACGTCCGGGTTGTAGCCAGCCGTCTACGACCTCCTCGTTGATATCGTCGAGTTCTATCTGGATGTCGGCGTAAAGCGCAACCTCCTGCGAGGCGTTCAAAGCGTAGCCCAAGGTCATGTCCATCGACCAGTGTTTGAAGTAAGAGCGCAAGTACCGAAGATCTCCGAACTGACTACGAGCGGCACCTCACGACATGCTGGTCGCGTGCTTATGGTCCCGTTGGAGCGGCAAAGGCGAGCCGGATTTATTGGCCTTCGCGGCGATCACCGACGAGCCGCCACGCGGGGTCGCCGCCGCGGGGCATGATCGCTGCATCATTCCTATCAAGCCTGAGCATATCGACGCGCGGTTGAATCCGGATCCGCGCGAATGAGCACCGATCGCGGCGTGAATGCGCCGTGCGGTTCTGCAAGCCGCTCGACACGGTGTCGGATCATCCTTGCAATCTTCGCGCAGTAACATATTCTGCGTTATGGATGTTCATCGGCTGGCGAAGAATACCCGGTTGCAGAGGTCCGCCGACAGGCGCGATTCGGACCCCATCAATCATCGAAGCGCCTGCGCAGCGGGCCCGACACGATCCACACCCTCGGGTTGCGGCTGCAAGCACAGGAGACGTCGGTATGGGCAAGCATCCCGCGGCGGACGCTTCGCAGCAGACCGCGCTCGGCAGCGACGAACTTCAGCTGATCGATGCGTGGTGGCGCGCATGCAATTATCTTTCGGTCGGCATGATCTATCTGCTGGACAACCCGCTGCTACGGGAGCCGCTGAAAGTCGAACACGTCAAGTATCGCCTGCTCGGACACTGGGGCGCGAGCCCGGCGTTATCGTTCGTCTGGGCGCATCTGAACCGCGTGATCAAACGCGACGATCTCGACGTCGTCTTCATGGCCGGTCCCGGACACGGCGCACCGGGCGTGCTCGGCCCCACCTATCTGGAAGGCACCTACTCGGAGATCTATCCGGACAAGAGCGCGGATGCCGAGGGCATGCAGAAGTTCTTCAAGCAGTTCTCGTTTCCCGGCCATATCGGTTCGCATGTGACGCCGGAGACGCCCGGGTCCATCCATGAAGGCGGCGAGCTTGGCTACAGCCTGTCGCATGCGTATGGCGCCGTGCTCGACAATCCGGACCTCATCGTGGCCTGCGTGGTCGGCGATGGAGAAGCGGAGACCGGGCCGCTCGCCACCGCGTGGCATTCGAATAAATTCATCAACCCGGCCCGCGACGGCACCGTGCTGCCGATCCTGAATCTGAACGGCTACAAGATCGCCAATCCGACCATCCTGTCGCGCATCAGCAGCAGAGAACTGGAAGCGCTCTTTGTCGGCTACGGCTACACCCCGCATTTCGTCGAAGGATCGGATCACGCGGAAATGCATCGGAAGATGGCGCACACGCTCGATACCGTGCTCGGCGAAATTCGGGCAATTCATCGGCAGGCACGCGCGAACGGCAATCTCGAGCGGCCGCTCTGGCCGATGATCGTGCTGCGCACGCCCAAGGGCTGGAGCGGACCGAAGCAGATCAACGGGCACAAGGTCGAAGGCTCGTGGCGCTCGCATCAGGTGCCTTTTTCCGATGTGCGCAACAACTCCGCGAATCTCGAAGTGCTCGAAGAATGGATGCGCAGCTACCGGCCCGCCGAACTTTTCGATGCCGAGGGCCGGCTGATCCCCGAACTCAAGGCGCTGTCGCCCCAAGGCCCGCGGCGCATGAGCGCCAATCCGCACGCGAACGGCGGCGTGCTGCGCCGCGAACTGAAGCTGCCCGACATCCGCGCGTACGCGGTGGATGTGCTGCACGCGGGCAAGGTGCTGCAGGAGAACACGCGGCCACTCGGCGAATTTCTGCGCGACACGATGCGCGCGAACATGAACACCTTCCGCGTGTTCGGCCCGGACGAAACGGCCTCGAACCGTCTGCAGTCGATCTACGAGGTCAGCAAGAAGGTGTGGATGGCCGAGATGCTCCCCGAGGACGAGGACGGCGGCGAACTGGCGCGCGACGGCCGCGTGATGGAGATGCTGTCCGAACACACGCTGATGGGATGGCTCGAAGGCTATCTGCTGACGGGCCGCCACGGCTTCTTCCATACCTACGAAGCGTTTGCGCACGTGGTGGATTCGATGTTCAACCAGCACGCGAAGTGGCTCGACATCAGCCGCAATCACGTGCCATGGCGCGCGTGGGTGTCGGCGGAAAACATTCTGCTGTCGTCGACCGTGTGGCGGCAGGATCACAACGGCTTTTCGCATCAGGACCCCGGCTTCATCGATCTCGTCACCAACAAGAGCCCCTCGGTCACGCGCGTCTATCTTCCGCCCGACGCGAACACGCTGCTGGTGGTCGCCGACCACTGTCTGCGCACCACCGACTGCATCAACGTGATCGTCGCCGACAAGCAGAAACACCTGCAATTCACCACCATCGACGAAGCCGTCGTGCACTGCGCCAAAGGCATCGGCGTGTGGCGGCGCGCGAGCAACGACGAGGACGCCGAACCGGACGTGGTGATGGCCTCGTGCGGCGACGTCGCCACCCAGGAAGCGCTGGCGGCGACGGCGATCCTGCGCGAGCGTCTGCCCGAACTGAAGCTGCGTTTCGTCAACGTGGTCGACCTGTTCAGGATGCAGCCGGCGAGCGAGCACCCGCACGGCTCGACCGAACGCGAATTCGACAGCCTGTTTACGACCAATAAGCCGGTGATCTTCAATTTCCACGGTTACCCGTGGCTGATCCACAAGCTCGCCTATCGCTTTCGCAATCACGAGAATCTGCACGTGCGGGGCTACAAGGAGAAAGGCAACATCAACACGCCGCTCGAACTGGCGATTCTCAATCAGGTGGACCGCTTCAATCTGGTGATCGACGTGCTCGACCGCGTGCCGCGCTTGCAGGGCAGATCCGCGCATCTCAGGGAAGACATGAGGAACGCGATCGTCAGCAACCTGAACTATGCGCATACGCATGGCACGGACCGCGCCGAGATCGTCGACTGGGTCTGGCCCTTCTGAACGTCACGCGCAGCATGCACCGAGGAAAGCATCATGGCCGACGCTCCCACCACGACCTCGCAGCAAAGCGCGGATGCAGCGCGCACCGGCCTGAGCGCCGCCGCGCTCCAACGCGGCGTGCTCGACAATCTGCTGTGCCTGCGGGGCCGCTATCCGGCGATCGCTTCCCCGCATGACTGGTACATGGCGCTCGCGTATAGCGTGCGCGACCGGCTGCTGGCCCGCTGGGCAACCTCCGTACAGACCTACGCCGGAAGCGATGTGCGGGTCGCCTGCTACCTGTCCGCCGAGTTCCTGATCGGCCCGCAACTCGGCAACAACCTCGTCAATCTCGGCATCGAGGCCAACGCACGCGAAGCGCTGCGCGCGCTCGGCGTCGACCTCGATATGCTGCTCGAACTCGAGGAAGAGCCGGGGCTCGGCAATGGCGGACTTGGCCGCCTCGCGGCCTGCTATCTGGATTCGCTCGCAACTTTGGAAATACCGGCCGTCGGCTATGGCATCCGCTACGAGTTCGGCATCTTCGACCAGCAGATTCGCGACGGCTGGCAGGTCGAAACCACCGACAAGTGGCTGCAAAAGGGCCATCCATGGGAGATCGTGCGCCCGGAGGTTGCGTACTACGTGGGGTTCGGCGGCAGCACCCACGACGAAACCGATGCACGCGGGCACCTGTGCGTGCGCTGGATACCCACACGGCAGGTCAAGGGCGTGGCTTGCGACACGCCGATGCCCGGCTATCACGTCAACACGTGCAACACCTTGCGGCTATGGAAGAGCGAGGCGGTCGAGTCGTTCGACCTGCAGGACTTCAACGCCGGCGACTATTACGAGGCCGTCAACGAAAAGGTCATCTCCGAGACGCTGTCGAAGGTGCTGTATCCGAACGACGAGCCCGAGATCGGCAAGCGCCTGCGTCTCGCGCAGCAATACTTCTTCGTGTCGTGCTCGCTGCAGGACATGCTGCGCCTGCTCGAAATCAGGGGCGAACCGGTCGGACACTTCGCGCAGTTGTTCAACGTGCAGTTGAACGACACGCACCCGTCGATCGCCGTCGCCGAGCTGATGCGTCTGCTGGTGGACGACAGGCAGGTGCCGTGGGACGAGGCCTGGGACATCACGCGGCGCGCGCTCGCGTACACCAATCACACCCTGCTGCCCGAAGCGCTCGAAACCTGGGGGCTGCCGCTGATGCGCAACCTGCTGCCGCGCCTGCTCGAAATCATCTACGAGATCAACCGCCGCTTCCTCGACGAGGTCCGGCAGCGCTATCCGGGCGACGACGCGCGCATCGCACGCATGTCGCTGATCGACGAGCGCGGTGACAAGCTCGTGCGCATGGCGCATCTGGCGACGGTCGGCAGCCACGCGATCAACGGCGTCGCCGAACTGCATTCCGGGCTGCTCAAGCAGACCGTGCTGCGGGACTTCGCCGAATTGTGGCCCGAGCGCTTTCACAACGTCACGAACGGCGTCACGCCGCGCCGTTTCATGCTGCTTTGCAATCCGGCGCTCGCGCGGCTGCTCGACGAGACCATCGGCGCTGGCTGGGTCACTGATCTCGCGCGACTGCGCAAGCTCGAAGCCTATGCCGACGACGCCGCGTTTCAGCAGCATTGGCGTAGCGTGAAGCAGGCGAACAAGGCCGTGCTCGCCGAGCATATCCGGGGTGTCACGGGCATCGGCGTCGACACTGCCGCGCTGTTCGACGTGCAGGTCAAGCGCATCCACGAATACAAGCGGCAACATCTGAACGCGTTGCTGATCGTCACGCTGTACCGGCGCCTGCTGCGTGATCCGCAGCTCGCGCTGACACCGCGCTGTTTCGTATTCGGCGGCAAGGCGGCGCCCGGCTACGCGACGGCCAAGCTGATCATCCGTTTGATCAACGGCATCGCCGAAGTCGTGAATAACGACCCGGTGGTGAACGGGCGGCTGAAAGTCGTGTTCTATCCGGACTTCAATGTGAAGAACGCGCACTTCATCTACCCTGCCGCCGACCTGTCCGAGCAGATTTCGACGGCCGGCAAGGAAGCATCGGGCACCGGCAACATGAAGTTCATGATGAACGGCGCGTTGACGATCGGCACGCTCGACGGCGCCAACGTCGAAATCCGCGAAGAGGTCGGCGACGAAAACTTCTTCCTGTTCGGCCTGAGCGCCGACGAAGTGGAACGTGTGAAGCGCGCGGGTTATCGCCCCGCGGACTATGTGAAGGACGACGCGGAACTGAGCGAAGTGCTGCAACTGATCGCCGACGGTCATTTCTCGCGAGGAGACCGCGAGATGTTCCGCCCGCTGATCGACAATCTGACGCACGCGGACCCGTTTCTCGTGCTCGCCGACTACGCCGCCTACGTGGCGCGTCAGGACGACGTGAGCGCCGCCTGGCAGGACACGCGGCGCTGGACCCGGATGTCGATCCTGAACACCGCGCGCTCGGGCAAGTTCTCTTCCGACCGCGCCATCGGCGAATACTGCGACAAGATCTGGAAGATCCGCCCGATGAGGATCACCCTTGATCAATGACCCTGAAACGGGATCGGTGCGTGCTCATGCGGTTCGCTCCGGGTCGCGGTTTCCCGTGGGCGCGTCGGCGGTGCCCGGCGGCATCAATTTCTGCATCTTCTGCCGTCACGCGACGCGCGTCGAGTTGTTGCTGTACGACGCGGCTGACAGCCCCGAGCCGTTCCAGATCATCACGCTCGCCGCCGCTTGCAACCGCACCTTCTACTACTGGCACGTGATGGTCGAAGCGCTGCCGTTCGGCACCTACTACACGTGGCGGGCGGACGGTCCGCGCGATACGCGCTCTAGCGGCCACGCGTTCGACCCCGACAGCGAACTCCTCGACCCGTATGCCCGCGCGGTCAGCGACGTGCTGTGGACGCGGCCTGCGCTCGGCCAGCCGAATCCCGACGGGCACAAAACCCACCGCGCGATCGTGACGGAACCCCTGCCCTCGTCCTCTCGGCGTATCTCGCGCGGACTCGACGACGCGATCATCTACGAGCTGCATGTCGGCGGCTTTACACGTGATCCGTCGAGCGGCGTGCAGCATCCCGGTACCTTCGCCGGCCTGATCGAAAAGATTCCGTACCTGACGCAGCTTGGCGTGACCCACGTCGAGTTGCTGCCGGTGATGGCCTTCGACGAACAGGACGTTCCGCCCGCCACGGCGGCCCTCGGCCTGAGCAACTACTGGGGTTACAGCACGCATAGCTATTACAGCCCGCATCCTCGCTACTGCCGCGATCCCGCGCGCGCGCCCCAGGAGTTTCGCGCGCTGACCGACGCCATGCACGCCGCGGGCATCGCCGTGCTGCTCGACGTCGTGTTCAACCATACGGCCGAAGCGGGCGAGACGGGCCCCGTCATCAACTTCAAGGGCCTCGTCAACGATATCTTCTACCACCTCGACGCGGCCGACCGGCGCCGCTACCGGGACTACACCGGCTGCGGCAACACGATCAATTGCAACCATCCACTGGTGACGACGTTCATCGTGCGCTGCCTCGAATACTGGGTGGAAGAACTCGGCGTCGACGGCTTCCGGTTCGATCTGGCGAGTGTCTTCGCGCGCGACCAGCGCGGCGAGCTGATGTTCGATCCACCGCTGCCCTGGGCGATCGAGTCTTCGCGTGTGCTGTCGCGCGTGCCATTGATCGCGGAGGCGTGGGACGCCGCCGGGATGTATCAGGTCGGCGCCTTTCCCGGCATGGCATGGGCCGAGTGGAACGGCCGCTATCGGGACGTGATTCGCCGTTTCGTGCGCGGCGACCCGGGGCTCATCGGGGCGGTCGCGACCTGCATCGCGGGCAGCTCGGACCTCTATGCGGACGACGGCAGGCTGCCCAACAACAGCGTCAACTTCGTGACGTGCCACGACGGCTTCACGCTGATCGATCTCGTCAGCTTCGAATCGAAGCACAACGAAGCCAACGGCGACGAGAATCGCGACGGCAGCTCCGACAACCTGTCGTGGAACTGTGGGGCCGAGGGAGGGACCGGCGACGCCCAGATTCTCGGTCTGCGACATCGCCAGGCGCGCAACGTGATGGCCATCCTGTTCCTCAGTCTGGGTGTGCCGATGACGCTCGCCGGCGACGAGGTGCTGCGCAGCCAGCGCGGCAACAACAACGCCTATTGTCAGGACAACTCGCTCAGCTGGTTCGACTGGACACCCACTGAAGCCGGCTCGGCCATGTCGCGCTTCGTGCGCGAGCTGATCGCGCTGCGCAAGCGCCATGCAAGTTTGCGGCGGCGGTATTTCCTGACCGGCCGGCCCTCGCCGGGGCAGACTCGGCCGGATGCGGCGTGGCACGGCGAGCGCCTGAACGAGCCGGGCTGGCACGATCCAGGCGCGCGGCTTCTCGCCGTCACGCTGGGCGGCGAAGCGCCTGGCGAGACCGCACTGCACGTGGTGTTCAACATGGACGATTGCGCCCGCACGGTCCAGTTGCCGGCGCCCGACGGGCGGCACTGGCGGCGTATCGTCGATACCGCGCGCGACAGTCCGCATGACATCGTGCAAGCGGCGCAACAGGGCGCTATCGAAAGCGATCAGTCGCGCGTGGAGGCGCGCAGTGTCGTGGTTCTGGAAGAAGCGAGCTGAACCGACGCAAATAACCCGGGTTCTTGTCCTCTAACGTCGATGCTGTGGCGGATATGCCGTGTGCAATTTCGATTTACTGGCGGAACAATCCACCGGCAACGATCGCGGAGGGCATCATGAGAATCAGCGTAGACGGGCCGTCCGTCGTCTTTGCGATGGTTGCGGTCGTGGCCCATGGCAGCGCATTCGCGAGGTCCGAAGCCTGCCATCCCACCTCCGAAAAGCAGATTTCCGCACTGTTCGATCGCTGGAACGACTCGCTGAAAACCGGCGACCCGCAGAAGGTCGTGGCGAACTACGCGCCGAACTCGATCCTGCTGCCGACCGTCTCGAACAAGCCGCGTTTGACCGCCGACGAAAAGCTCGACTATTTCAAACACTTCCTCGAAAACAAACCGGTCGGCACGATCGACTTCCGCGACATCATGATCGAATGCAACACGGCGATCGACTCGGGGCTCTACACCTTCAAGTTCGCGGACGGCTCGGTCGTCAAGGCGCGCTATACGTTCACCTACGCGTGGAATGGGCACAAGTGGCTGATTACCAGCCATCATTCGTCGAAAATGCCGGAAGGCAATTAGCCGATGTGGTTTAGAAAAAGTCACGCTGGGACTTGAACCTCATTCACGAATGACCTGAATACGTCCCGCCTTGACTGCCGCCATCAATACCGTCCAGTCCGCCTCATTCTGTTGCGCGCCTCGCTATCCCGTCCTTTCCGCCCGATGCGCGGCCTCCTGCACACCTCGTACAGCCGCGGCCACGATCAAGCCGGTGAATACCACACCGATCAGCCCGAGGCATGCGGCGTCGATCCGGCCGAACGCCGAAGTGGGCACGACATCGCCGTACCCGATGGTGAGCGCCGTGATCGCGCAGAAGTACACGGTTTCACCCAGCGGCGACGGTGTCCGGTTCGCTGTCTCGACGGGCGCGCCCCAGTAGTCCATGCCAAACGTCAGCAGGACGAACAGTAGAAGCAGACCGATCAGAATCGCTCTCAGATACCACAGGGTTATCGCCATTTCCTTCAGGATCTCGCCGGCCCGAGGACGGACCGCACCATCGCCTGTCGCATTTCCCATCGCACGCTCCTGTTGCGATCACCGGATCGGCTTTGCAGCATGCCGCACCGCCTCACTCCGCACGGCGGTGCTGCTCGAAAAGCAGAAGCATCAAATACGCATAGGCCGTTACGGCCAGAAAGAGCCCCATTCGGACGGCAAACGCGGTGTAGACATCCTTGCCCGCCACGCTGTCCTGCACCGATTGCCCGAGCAGAATGATCATCGTCACGAGACTGTTCAGCCAGAAGCCCGGCGAACAACGCGTGGGTTGCAGGCCGTACAGCTTGCGTCCCACCAGCAGGCCGAACAACAGCATCCACAGAAAGAACATCCACAGATGCACGAACAGCCTCAGCGCAAACCAGAACGCGATGGCGAGCAGACCGCCGAGCAGCGTCGAGCCGATCAGATCGCGTGCGGCGCCGCGGGCCGAGGTCGTGCAGGTTTGTCTGCCGAGGCTGACGGACTTCATGATGATCGGCATGTAGTTCGCCGGGTCGGTCATCGCGAGCAGATAGGCCGGCATGACGACGAGCGCGGCACGCAGCGCGATATAGGCCGCCTCGTCTTCCGCCATCGCTGCCGCGGCGGGCTGTTCTCGCGCGCCCATGCTTTCAGGAAACAATCTGTGCGCCAGCGTCGACGCCAGCACGGCAAGCAGAAGTCCCTTCGCCAGCGCGCCGACGACCGTCAGGGCCAGTTCGAAGTCGGCCGTGCCCGCGGCGGAAATCATCGTCAGTCCCGCGACCAGAAAAGTCGCGACGAGATTGTTGCCGCCACGCAGCCCGTAACGAAACGCGAAGAACAGCATGAGGCCGACGATCATGATGCCGGCCAACGCATAGTGACGAAGCAACGGAACGAGGAGCAGGCCGCTGCCGGTGGTCGACGCCACCACCAGCGAAAGAATCACGCCGGCCTTCAACGATAGCGGGCGATTCTGCGTGGCCAGCAGAAAAACCGTGAATACCGGCGCGACGACGGGTATCGGGAAATCGAGTCCAAAGCTGACGGCAAGAGCGATTGCCGTTCCGATGGCCACACGTATCGCGCGATAACCGAGGCGCTGGGTCACGGGTTGCATGGGCTTCTCAATAGACGTAGGAGAGCCAGCTCATCAGCCGGATGAACGCGTGTCCCAGCGGATTGAGCGGATTGCCCTGGGTCGGAAACGCCATCACTTCGGCCTGCCCGCCCACCCGCAGATCGCGCAGACGCGCGCGCTCGCTGTCGTCGAATTCGACGATTACCGGGAAACGCTGCGCGGGACGCAGCCAGTCGCGGCTATTCTGCACGGTGGGCAGGCTGCCCGCCGGCGTGCTCTGCCCCACACTCACGCCATAGCCGATACTGCGAACCCGCCCGCCGAACACTTCGCCGGGCAGCACGTCCAAGGCGATCTCGACGCGCGTGCCGGGTTTGAGATGGCCCAGATTGTTCTCCGTCATGTCGGCGCTGATCCACACGTCGCGGATCGCGATCAGCGTCATGACCGGATTGCCCGCCGCGGCGAACTGACCGACTTCCGTGCGCAGATCGGTCACGACGCCGCTCGAGCGGGCTTTGATCCGCGCGTTGGCGAGATCGAGTTCGGCCTTCTCCAGCGCGCCAGCGGCGCTGCGCAACTGCGCATTCTCCGCCTCGCTTCCGCCCTGCTGCTCCCGCGCCCGCTCGACTTCGGCACGGGCCCCGTCGACCTGGCTTAGCGCCTGTTCATGCGTCGCCCGCGCGACCTCGAGGCGTCGCAGGGAGACGGTGCCCTCGTCTTCACGATAGAGCCGCTCGAGACGGTCGCTGTCCTGGCGCGCCTTGACCTCGTTCGCGATGGCGGCCCGCAACGCCGCGACTGCCGACTCGATACCGGCCGTGCTGGCACCGAGCTGCCGGCGCGTGGACTCCAGATCGGCGCGCGCGCGGTCAGCGGCAATGCGGTAGGGCTCGCTATCGACTTCGAACAGCACGTCCCCCGCGTTGACATCCTGGTTGTTATGGACGAACACCCGCGTCACGCGTCCCGACACCTCGGCGGCGACGGGCACGACATAGGCCTGAATCCGCGCCTGCTGCGTATACGGCGTGAAGCGGTCGGCGAGCAGATACCAGATCAGGCTCAGCACGATCAGACAGACGACCCATTTGACCGCCCTGCCCGAAGGGTCGGCGGCAGGCGTCGACGACTTCGGCGGGGCGGCGGTTCGAGGCTCGCGGGTATCCTGGGTATCGCTCATCGTGACGCCCCTTCGGCTTGCCCCGGCGTACCGGAAGACGGCGCCGTCTGGTCGAGCAGGTCGCCCCAATCGGTGCGTTGCCGCATCTGCGCGCGCGTCGCCGCGTCGACGAGCGGCTGTTCGGTTTCCCAGCCGCCTCCGAGCGCCTTGTAAAGCGCGATCACACTGCCGAGCGCATTGCTGCGATTGACCACGTACGCGTCCTGCTGCGCGAACAGCGCGCGCTGCGCATCGAGGACCCGCTGGAAGTCCGAATACCCTTCCCGATAGATCGTATTGGCGAGCGTCAGCGAGCGCCGCGCCGCGCCCTGCGCGTCATTCAGAATGGTGTCGCGCTGCAAGGCGGCGAGCAGCGCCGTCGCGGCGTCGTCGGCCTCGCGCGCCGCCTCGCGCACCGTGTTCTGATAAGCGAGCGTCAACTCTTGCAGCCGTGCGTCCTGGACGCGCACGTTGTTCGTGATCCTGCCGTAATCGAACACGTTCCACGTCACGCTCGGGCCCGCGGCAATGAGCAGTGTGCTCGGTGCGCCCGCGAGCGAACTGGCGGTCCACGTCAGCGTGCCGAGCAACGATACCGACGGGTACAGATCCGCTTTTGCCACGCCGATGAGCGCCGACTGCGAAGCCATCTGATACTCGGCCGCGCGAACGTCAGGGCGGCGCAACAGCAGATCGGCCGGTACGTCCTGCAGCACCGCATGATCCACCAGCGGCACCACGCCTTCCTTGCCCGACTGCACGTCGAGTTCCGGCAGCGGACCCGGCGCTCGCCCGATCAGCACCGACAGCGCATGACGCGCAAGCACGATCTGGCTTTCGAGATCGGGGATGCTGCTCAGCGTCCCAAGGTACTGCGTCTTCGCCTGCTGGAAGTCGAGTTCGTCGGATTCGCCAGCCTTGAAGAGCTTTTGAGCGATGTCGTAGCTGCGCTTTTGCAACTGGGCGTTCTCGCGAGCGATACGTAGCCGCGCCTGCGCGACCCGCAGCGTGAAATACGTATCCGCGACCTGCGCGTGCAACAGAACCAGCGCATCGTCGCGGTTGGCTTGCGCGGCGAAGAACCCGGCGTCGGCCGATTCGATCGCGCGGCTGAAGCGTCCCCAGAAATCGAGTTCCCAGCCGATGCTGAAGCCCGCGCCGTACTGCACGAAGGCGCCCGAGCGCGGATTGGAACCATCCGAGCGCTTGCGCGCCGAAGCCAGTACATCCGCACTCGCCTGCTGCACCTGCGGATAGCGTCCCGCGAGCGCGATGCCGAGCTGTGCGCGCGCCTCGAGCACGCGCAGTCCGGCGATTTTCAGGTCGCCGTTGTTCGCGTCGGCTTCGGCGATCAGACGTTCGAGATTCCTATCGTCGAAGATCAGCCACCACTGGCGCACATCGGGCTGTGCACCCTGTTGCGTGACCCGCGTGATCGATTCGCTACTCCAGTGCTCGCTCCACGCTTCATGCTGCGGCTTGAAGTCCGGGCCCACCCGCATGCATCCGCTCAGGCCAACCGCCGCCCCGAACAGCACTGCGATCCCGTACGGACGCATCAACGGTGACACGGAGCCATCCTCGAGCTTCAGGTCTGCTTCTGTTCGTGGGTCTGCGTCGGTTGCGTGGGTTGCCTGGGTTGAGGCTGGTCTCGGACCCAGCGCCAGAACAGCTGATAACCGACGGCCAGCATCACGGGCCCAACGAATAGCCCGATGACGCCTCCCGTCACCATGCCGCCGAGCGCTCCGATCAGCACGACGGGCATCGGCACCGCGACGCCACGGCCCAGCATCAATGGCTTGAGCACGTTGTCGGCGAGGCCCGCGACGAACACGTAAACCGAGAAGATGATGTTTGCGGTGTTCACGCCGTCCGTGACGATCACGAAGGCGATCACCGGAATGGTGATCAGCGTGGCCGGCAATTGCATGATGCCGAGCAGCAGCACGGCCAGCGCGAGCAACCCCGCGCCGGGTATCCCCTTCACGACGAAGCCGATGCCGATCAGCAGCATCTGGATAAACGCGATGCCCACTACCCCCTGGGCCACCGCGCGAATCGTCGCCGTGCACAAGTCGGCGATCTGAGCGCCGTTCTCGGGGCCCGAGATGCGCGAGGCGATCTGCACCGCGCTGTGATAGCCCTTCTCACCGTGGGCCATCAGGATGCCTGCGACGATCAGCGCGACGAAAAATATCACCAGGCCGGCACCGAGACCCGTCACCGTGGCAAGCACAGCGAGACCGGCCTCCTTCAGCTGCGGGGCGAATTTATGCGCAAGACCGGTCAGGTCCGTCGATGCCTGTTGCCAGAAGTCGTACACACGCTGGCCGACCAGCGGCCAACTCGCCACCGACTCCGCGGGAGGCGGAATCCGGAAGCTACCGCTCCTGGCAATGGCTATCGATTTCTCGACCGAATCGGCTACCGCGAGACCCAGCGCATACGTTGGCACCAGAATCACGACGAGCGCGACAAGGACGATCAGCGTGGCGATCAGGCCATCCTTGCCGCCGAGCATGGAGCGAAGCAGGACCTGCAGCGGATAGAGCGTGATCGCAAGAATCACCGACCAGGCCATCAGGTTAAGAAACGGCGCGAAGATCCGAAAACAGAATACGGCCAGGACCGCGACGAGTCCGGCGCGGATCAGGACGTCGAGCATCTCTCGGGACGGAGTCCGTTGGGGAATCGGTGTGAGCAGCATAAGTTGTTCTCCCGCCAGGTCGCGTCGCGGTTCGGCGGCGACACCGTGATAGGCCTGCAATCGCGAAAACTCAAACCCACTGGAACGTTCTTGACGCCAATACCAAGGCCTGCCTGCAATTCCGGCATTTTAGGAAGAGGATCGCGCCGGCTTTGTCGTCGACAGAACGCGGCGTTTCACTACTATTGAACCCGCGCCTGAAATATTCAATTGGACTTTGGTCTCATAGACCTCGAGCCGTCCGGAGTTCAGCCGCCGAGCCGCCGCTCACGGCCGGAATCTGGTATCCCACCGATGCGCCGCCCACGCCGCACGCCTTGGGCGACGTCACCCAGACCGGCGCGGCCGGCGCGCCGATAGCAGGCCATCACCTGCCGCTGATCGTGCTGTCGCACGGCAGCGGCTGGTACGGCGCCTTTCGAGTCGATGTTGCGATAGGAAGGAGACTCACCCGAATTCGTCGTGTTGCGGCAAAGGGTCGGTGATCGAATACCACGGTGCCTTTGAACCCACGAAAATATGGCCAGTGGGAGACATGGCGGGCGAGTCCGTGAGTGTTCCCAGCGTGACGTGAACGTATTGCCCCTGACGAACCACCGAGAACATCAGGCTTCCACATATTTTGCAGCGCACATCATGCGACGCTCGTTCATCGCCGAAAATCAACAGGCTGTCTTCGCCCCGCGTGATGCGCAGCTTGTCGCGCTCGATTCCCGCGAAGGGTTTGAACGCCGAGCCGGTCGCGCGCCGGCAGTTTGAACAGTGGCAGTTCAACGCATAGACGAATTCGTCTCTTACCGAGTAATGGACGGCACCGCAAAGGCATCGGCCGGCAAGCAATGGTTTCATGGCTGCTTTTAAACTGAAGGTACGTTGCAAATTGGAAAGTCACGCAGCCGTGATTATTCGCGAGCCGACGCGCGATGTCGAACCGCCAGACCGCTAGCGCCTGAAAATGACCTGCGCCGTGCCGACCTCGATCGGAGAGGAGGTGTGCTGGTGGACAATTTTCCATCCGTCGGCCTGCTGCCTCAGCGTCATGGTCAGGCGATTGTCCATCGAGCGCAGTTCCAATCCGTCGGCGTCGACGGCTTTATATGTCGCGAAGGCGTGAACGACGGCGAGGTCCGCGGCGACGATCGTTTGCGCCGCGCTGATATCGACTATCACACGT
This sequence comes from Paraburkholderia tuberum STM678, assembly GCF_902833905.1. GTDB lineage: Bacteria > Pseudomonadota > Gammaproteobacteria > Burkholderiales > Burkholderiaceae > Paraburkholderia > Paraburkholderia tuberum. Next base: position 85,522 of record NZ_CADFGP010000010.1, read on the forward strand.
TCTGTACCCAGCGAACCGAACCAGCCCTCCACCATGGCGCGCCACGATGCGATGCCGTTGTACGACCATGTCCCCCACATGTCGAAGACCACCGTATCGCGGTCGTATAGCGCAACGAACGCGTCCACGTCTTTTGCCAATATCGCGGCTTTGTAGCCCTCCAGGACTCGCAGGATCGGATTGTCGAGTCGGTTCACAGTGTGCTCCCAGGTCGGATGACGATGGCGGCCAGACTTGGCGCAAAACGGCAGATCCAAGGTTCCTGGCCAATTGTCTTACCAGGTAACGACGATCGACGCACCATCGCATCGACATCCCCCCGAAAAAAACCTTCAACACGATATTGCGTTGCATTGATCAGATCCCCGCCCGCTGCGCGGATCACTGGGCGATCTGCTGACGTTGATACTCGTCGTGCTTCATTTGCATATAGTCGGCGCGGCTGACCTCGTGCAATTGCCGCGGATACTGCTCGGTGGCATCGAACCAGTCAGCGAGGCGTTTGTCGAGGCGGGCGTTGGGCGGGCTGGAAAGCGCGCCAAGATAGGCATCGATGGCGAGGTAGTAGCGCATCGTATTGCGTTCGACCAGGCCGCGCACGCCGCCGATGTATTGCGGCTCGCTCGTCGACGAATCGGGCGTAGCGGAAAAGCCGACCTTGTCGCTGCCGATCGTCGCCAGGTAGGTTTTCATGGCAATCCGTCCCGCCGTGCCATATCCGTACGCGTAGGTCAGGTGAATAAAGGTGCGGTTATCGCCCACCGGTATCGCTTCCAGCACGATACGGTAGTCTTTCGTGCTCAGCGGACCCTTGGCGGCAGTGAGCTCGACGCGAAAATAATCAGGGGTGCTCGCTACCGCACGAAAGTTGAATTGCACGCGGTACGACGACGAAAGCGATTCCTCGGTTTTCTTGCCGATGTTCACGGTGAGGATCGTACCGCTGTCGCTGGTCGACGCATGGCAGTATTTGGTGTTCAGATGCAGGATCAGCACGTCGCACCAGTTGGCCGGGCCCTGAGTCGGGTCGTTGAGCGCGCCGCTGACCACCGCGAAAGGATAGTTGAGCACCCCGTAAATATCGCCCTTGAGCGCCGACGGCAACTCCTGCGATTCGAGGTACAGCGGTCGCTGAAACTGGTTGTGCGCGAGTTGCTGCGTCAGACTTTGATATTTCGCGTGCAGGCGAGCCGCGCCGTCGTCCGCTTGCGCGACGACGCTCTGGCATAAGAAACAGAACACCGTGGTAATCAAGACAATCCACCACGGTCGCGTCCGCCGATTACCTGCCGGGGATGTCGCAAGCCTGCTCATGGTCCTCCTCCTACTTTGGCTCAGGTTGTGGCGCAACGGAGGCGGATCCGATCCTGGCGCCCTCGTGGTTCCCGCATATCGCCGACGTCACACGGCCATGCGCAAATACAGGCCGCGGAACCCGGACCCTCAACGCTCGCCTACGCTGATTCGCCTGACGTCCACCGACATCATCCGAGCATAGGTCTCACTCATTTTCGCCGCGAGCAGTCTTTTGCTCTCGACAGAGTAGTGATCGTTTACATCAAGCTGTAGATAAGGCATTGCGTCGATCTCCAATGAGAGTGTTGCGCACGCGCCAACTATATGCCGCGCCATCCAATCGATCAAAACCGTCGCCGCACCACGCTCCGGCGAGCCGATCGTCGCTCGTGTCCGTAGCAGTGTCGAACGCCAGGCAAGCATGGCTGACGGGCACTCTGTTTTGGCCAATTGCCCTTGCATAATGGCCTTCACTATTTACACGAAGTCCCGGATCAACGAGGTACGTTCGCTGCCGGGAGCTCGCCACCGACATTCGACAGCGATGAGTTGTTTATTTCATTGGCTGTCCTATTGTTTGTTCGCGTTCTCGCCCACAGCGTGCCTGCTGTCAAATCGATCGTCAGGAGAATCGTCATGCGTAAGATGCTTACCGTCGCTGTCGCAGCGTTTTGTATTGCGTCCTTTTCGCACGAAAGTCGTGCCTCTGGCGATGATGATGTCCCACAAGCCCGATGCACGCTACCGCAAGGTACGGTCGCATTGGTAGAAAAGCAGTTGAATACGGTCGTGAACCTGCCCGATGCGAACGGCGGGATCTTCAAGCCTAACCGGATGTGGGCGGCCCTTGTCGATCGGCAGGGGCATCTATGTTCGGTGATCGTGACCGGCGACGCCTGGCCCGGTAGCCGGGCCATTGCAATCGCGAAGGCTTATACCGCGAACGGTTTCAGCAACGACGCACTCGCCCTATCGACGGCAAATCTCTATGCGGCCGCCCAGCCGGGCGGCTCCCTTTACGGCCTGAATAATTCGAATCCTTTTGACGCGCGCTTCCTCGAACAGGGCAGCGGCATCGGACACACGCTTGGCGGCGTCATTACCTTCGGCGGCGGCGTCGCGCTTTATGCAGCAGGGAAAGTCATCGGAGGATTGGGCGTGAGCGGCGATAGCGCCTGCGCCGATCATGCGATCGCCTATCGCATGCGCAAGCTCGCGGGGCTCGGCACTGTACCCGCCGGCCAAGGCCCGAACAACACGGATAACATCGTCTATTCAACGAGCGGATCTCCGATCGGCTTTGAGCATCCTCATTGCTTCCCGAGCGACCTGAGCGCCGATAAGATCGAGCAGATACCTTCGCACTGACCGGCTTCGAACGGTTGGCCGGCGACACCCACTGACGACGGCAATCATCGACCCGTGGCATCGGGCTTCCGGACAACGTATCGGAAGCCCGCGTAGCGTCTCGGACAGTCGGATCTGGATTGCGTTCGTACCCGCAGACTGATGCGGTGAAAATCGTCAACGCATCTGCCCGTCAATTTGCCTGCGCAGACGATTTTCCTCGTCTTGAAGCTCGGGCGTAAAAGCTTCGCCAAAGTCCGCAGGCTCAAAGAACGGGCGAATCTCGATCTCTGAATCACTGACCATCGGATTCGGGCAGCGCTTTACCCATTCAATCGCTTCGTCCATCGATTGAACCTGCCAGAGCCAGTACCCGGCAATCAATTCCTTGGTTTCCGCAAACGGGCCGTCAATGACGGTGCGGTCCTTCCCTGAGAACCTCACGCGAGCGCCGGCCGAACTCGGCTTCAACCCGTCGCCGCCCTGCATGATGCCGGCCTTGACCAATTGCTCGTTGTACTGCCCCATCGCCGTGAGGAGTTCGGTACTCGGCATTTGCCCGGCTTCCGATTCGGGGGTTGCCTTGATGATGACCATGACGCGCATTTGGGTTTTCCCTTAGAAGACGAAAGTGTCTGGAGGCAACGGCGCCTCCAGTGACGACGACGAATGATCATAGGGGAAATCGACACGCGCCAGACACGATTGCTGGTCACGGCACTGCGAACGCGTTGTGCACCGACTTTTCGCCTGTATCGGCGGGCCATTGTGCGCGGATCTTCGTCACGACCGGCTCCGGAAGCGGTATGTAATCCAGCGCGTTGACCGTCGGCCCACCATGACTCAACGCCCATTCGAAAAACTTCAAGGTGGCTTCGTCGTGGCCCGGCTTGTTCGGCATCGCGGGAAGCAACACATAAGTCGCACCCATGACCGGCCAGGCATCCTTGCCCGGCTGGTTGGTCAGCGATTGCGAGAGAGAGCCCGACCAGTCGGCGCTCGCCGCGGCTGCCCTGAAGGTCGCGGCGCTGGGCTGAACGACATTACCCGCCGCATTGGTCATGGCAACGTACTTCAAGCGGTTCTGTTTCGTGAAATCCCATGCGACATAGCCGATTGCGCCGGGCAGATAGCCGACGTACGTGGCAATGCCCTCGTTGCCTTTGCCGCCGATGCCGAGCGGCCATCGCACGCTAGTGCCTTCGCCTACCCTGCGCTTCCATTCCGGACTGACCTGCGCGAGGTAGTGAGTCCAGATCAGCGTCGTGCCCGAGCCATCCTGGCGACGCACCACGGCAATCGGGTAATTAGGCATCTTGATCTTTGGGTTCAACCGCACGATTGCCGGGTCGTCCCAGAACTGAATCTTGCCGAGATAGATGTCGGCGACGACCGGCCCCGTCAACATCACCTCGCCGGCTTTGAGCCCCGGAAGGTTCACGACGGGTACCACGCCGCCGATTACGGTTGGAAATTGCCGCAAGCCGTTGCGGGTCAGTTGATCGTCGGTCAGTGGCGCATCCGAGCCCGCAAAGTCGACTTCCCGGGCGATGACCTGCTTGAGCCCATCGGACGAACCCGTGCCCTGATAGATCACCCTGCTGCCACCCGACTTCTGGTAGTCGGCGGCCCATCGGGTGTAGAGGGGAGCGGCGAACGTGCTGCCGGCTCCCTTGATGTCGGCGGCGTGGGCCGCGGCTGCGCATGAACAGCAGATCAGACCGGCCATGATGGCGTCGGATGTTCTCACGAATGTCTCCCGTCGGTTCTTGTTCCGGGACATCGCTGATCCAGACCTGCCACCGCATGAGCTCGTTGGAGGGCGACCGTGCCGGTAATTCAATGTGCAGTTTTCATCGGGTGTGTCAGGTCTCCTGCATGACACGCCATACGACACATTAAAGAACGGTGACAGACCGAATTCCAGTTGAATCGTGCTATCGAACGCGCCGTGCCCGGCGGCCTCTTCCCCAATTGCAGGCATCCGGTTTCGGGATAGCCGACACACATCAGACATCCCTTCACGTCTCGTCCCACGGTGGCACGCCCGAGAACGCGTTGACCAGGAAATCGATTGCCGCACGAACTTTTGCGCTCACGTGGCGACGGCTCGGATACAGCGCGAGCACATCGATATCCGGCAAACGGTATTCAGGCAATACCTGGACGAGCCGGCCTGCGCGTAGGTCAGCGACGCTGGCCACCAACCTGACGAGCGCGTTTGTCGGCGCCAAGCATCAGATTCCTGAAATGATCAAGCAAGGCGGTGGGTCGATCATCTTCACGTCGACGTTCGTCGGCTACTCGTTCGCCTTCCCGGGGACCGCCGCCTATGCCGCGAGCAAAGCCGGCCTGATCGGACTGACGCAAGCGCTCGCGGCTGAATACGGCCCGCAAGGCGTGCGCGTCAACGCGATCCTCCCGGGCGCGGTGGACACGCAGATGTATCGCGGTATGAACGATACGGCCGAATCGCAGACGTTCGTGACCGGACTGCACGCGCTCAAGCGGGTCGCAAAGCCGGAAGAGATTGCCCGCTCGGCGCTCTACCTTGCTTCCGACGACTCGTCCTTCGTGACGGGTACCGCTTCGTTGGTGGACGGTGGGGCTTCGATTACGCGCACCTGAGCTTTCTTGACGACGGCACCCGCGGGAATGCGGATGTTCGACGACGACCCGCGAACGGCTGCTTGACCCACGCTTCGATGATGTCGGCTCGTGTCCGGAGGTACGGTCCGGATGCGCGGCCGACATCGGAGCGTTCGGGCGCGAGCGTCAACCAGCGTCGGCTGATGGGCGAACCCCCTACCATGAAAAATAAACGACCACTGTGCGGTTCCTCACCTAACCTTTGATCAGTTGAACCGCGAAAAGCAAAGCGCGAGTCAGCCGGAGTAACCAACAAGGAGGCGGGCCATCATGAAGACGTTAGTCCACACAGCTTGCGCGGTCGCGGTCATGGCTGTGTCAGTTGCATCGCTGGCGCAGTCGGACGGGGCGCTGACGCACGCGCAAGTGCAGGCAGAAATCGCTCAGCTCGAGCAAGCCGGCTTCAATCCGGCCAATGCGAATACCGTCGACTTTCCTACCAACATGCCGACCACCAACGCAACTGCCGCAGGCCAGAGCAGCGGCTACGGCCCCGCGACCAGCGGTACGCAGCAGATGGGTCATCCGGCCAGCACGAGTGGGATGAAGCCGGTGTTCTTTGGCGGATCGTAAGCCTGTCCGTCTGACCAGTTCGCCGCTGCAGAGCATGCTCTCCCCGCCGGGGACGGCGTGGAGTGTCGTGCCATGCGCGCTTGCAGAGTGGTTTCGGCCGCCGCCTGAATGCCCGAAGCCGTCATGACGACGATTTCGGACGCACCCGGTCGAGCGCCATATTGCATGGCGCCTGTTGAATTGCCCGCGTTCATTCGCTGAACGCCTGGGCGCGAACAGCTAACACCTCGTCAGCGTTTCTTAACGTCGATGGTGAGGATTTCGTATCCGGGGTCGGCGTGCTCGTTCGCGACTTTATTCGCTTCCTCGTACGAGCGAAAGGACGTGGCTTCCTTAATCTCCGGTGCCATGCCGATATCGCCGTCCTCTGCGGTGCAGAGGAACTTTTCGCCGGTCTTTACGACGTAGACGGTCGTCATATCTCCCTCCATGGCTTGCATGGGGAACTTCCAGTCTAGCAGGCTGGTGGGGTTGCACACGGTTCGCTGAGGCGATTCTGCTTTGCCTGGTCCGTTCGCTGCATTCGCTCAGGGCGTCACTGCGCGATCGACCGCCGCACATTGCGGGCGATCCACGCCGCAAGACCGGAACGGCCCGCGATCGACAGCGTGCGGCGCGGCCCCAGCACGATGCCGCCGATCACCAGCGCGAGAAGCAGCGCAACATGCGGCGCCTGGGCGAGCGACGCGAGCACATTGCCGGCGGAGGAGCGCGAGGCTGCCCGCACCGCCGGCAACGCGGCAGTCTGGTTCGCCGCGACCAATGCGGCTCGCGATGCCTCCATGCGTTTCAGAATGGTGACCCGGGCAAGCTCATTTGCGTGATGTGGCTGACTCATTTGAGCGACTCCCTGAGAGCGTCGAGATCGGAATGAATCTCGGCCTTGAGCACGTGAAGCGATTGCGCCGGTTTCTGCGCCCGCAAGACGAGCAAGGACACGATGCACACGAGCAGCCACGCGGCGGCAACGCCCCAGACCACCGCAAGGAAGTAAGGCGTCTGCCACGCGGTGGCGATGATCGCGATGCAAATGAAGGACAGCGTGAACAGGCCCGCGACTGCCAACGCCATGAGTGCGCTCAACTCGCGCACCAGACGCTTTCGCGTCTCCTCGACTTCCAGCGCGAGCAGTTCGCTATAGTCGGTTACACGTTCGACGCAGAATCGCCCGACGTTGCGCCACCTCGTGACCTTCGCATGGATCGACATTCCGTCCTCCTTACGATTCATTTGCGCCGGCCGCCATCAGCAAAGACTTCGCCTCTCGACCGACAGAGCGAAGCGACGCCAGCGTTGAGCGCAGCGCAAGAGCCGGGCCCGCGCTGAGCGATCGCACGCCGCGTGCCCGTTTCTGGACGGATGCCTGCACGCGTTCGCCCGGTCGGCACAGCGCTTGCTCGAATCAGGCAGATCATTCGCTCGCCGAGGACAGCATGACCCCGCTCCCCCCAACCGATCACACTGACCGCAGCGCCGGCGCAAGCATCGGCGAGACCGGCTCCGATATGGCTAGCGCGGACGGACGCGCGATGCCGGCCGCGCGCGCCGAGCCCGGCTCCCACCACGCGATGTATGACGCGCACCGCGGCGCGCTGATCACGGTGACCGCGCATCGGAACTCGCGAGGCGCCTGGATCGCCGACGTGTCGATTTCCCGCGAGGGCCGGCCGCTGGAGATACCCGCCAATCTGGCCAACGTGGAGCCCGTGACGCCGGAATGGCTCACCGAAGCGGAAGCGTTGCGCGCCGGCATCGAACAGGGCCGCTATCTGATCGACCGGACGCTGGGCAGCGGCTCCGCACCTCTGTCGGCGTCGCTGGGGCCGGTGCGCTGACGCGGGCGTCGCCACACGCGCACGTTGCAATACGCGCACGTTGCAAATGTTGTAATTGCGGGTTCGACGGATTGTCCGGGTCGAGATTGTCTTTTTGCTCGCCGAGGCGTTAGAACCGTGCCCGCGCCGGCGACCCGGCGCAAACGCGTTACTCGTCGCTATCGAGCCCGCCCGGCAGCGGCCCGATCGTCATGCCCGCGCCCGACCCTGTGCGGGTTCCTGGGGGATAGGCATCGGTTGCTGTCTCGGGCGGAACGTCCGCGACGCAGCGGCTCGCGTCGCCGTCGCGCAGACATTGCACGAAACGGTCCGCCTCCTGTGGCGAGCGAAATCCGTAGATCTTGCTGGCAACCTGCACCTGTGTGTCCGACAGTCGCTTCGACGGCGTTTCCATCACCACTCCTTTTTGCTCGAAGATCTATCGCTACGAGCAACGCGCGCGCCACCTCCAATGCAATCGCGCCGCGACTGCGGCACAGCGCTCGCGTTGGCCCTACGCAGACCTGGCAGGCCTAGCGCGCCGCGCTCAACCGTCTTGCGTCGGCGATGCCGACGGCGGCCCGCAAGTCGTCCGGATGAACCATCAATTCGCGGACCTCGCGCAGCGTCGCGTACTGGTCGAGCGCCGTCCGCCATCTCGGCGATTCGAGCAACTGATGCCACACCGGTTCCAGCACCGCGCAATCGGCGTCGCGCCCATCCGCCAGTGCGGCCGCGAAATCGAGGCTGGCGTGCGCCGACAGCAGCTGCATCCGGCTCGCAGGGCCCAGCACGCGCGGCGCCGCTTCGACGGGTGCGTCGCAGCAATAGAGCACGGTCCTGCGAAGACCGGCCCCGTCGCTCGTCAGCGCGGCGAGCGACGCGCCGCTCAAACCCACCGTCCCCTGCTGCGTCCGAAACGGGTAGACGGTGTGCGGGTCCGCATGCGCAAGCAGCGTCAGTCCACGCACGAGCCGCGGCAGATCGGTGGTGGCCGCATCGACCGATGCCTTCGCTTCGACGAGCAGGCAGACGTCCCACGCCGCCGCGTCGGCCGGGGGTTGTGCCTGGCGCAGCAGTACCACGTCCCATTCGGTTTTCGCGCGCTCGTGGCTCGCGGGTATCGCGGCCGGCACGCGCATCGAGTTCACGACACGGTACGAGGCGAGCGCACCCTGCGCGTCATTGAGGCGCCGCGCGAGCGCGTCGAGCGCATCGGCGGCCGATGCCTCGACCGCGGCGCCGCGCTGCTTCGAACTCAAGCCTCGTGCCACGGCAGTCGAGCTTCCCGGGCGCGGCCCCTGGCGATCCCACAGCGTCTGGTACTGACGCACGCGCTCGTCGGACGCGAGCGCGTAAAGACGGCGCAAGCGCTGCAAAGCGGCACTCTCCAGCAATTGCGCGAGGCCGCGTTGCAGCGCCGCGTCGTGCGCGATTTGCGGCGTATCGATGCAAGCTTGCACGGCTTCGGCCAGCTCGGGCCACGCTTCGGCGAACGCCAGCGCGTGCAGACGCGCCAGCGCGTCGCGTTGCAGGCCGGGTAGCAGCCGCTGCTGTTTGGCCGGATGTGCGATCGCATTGACGGCCGCGTAGATCAGCCGGCGATCGACGCTCGCGTGCGCGGCCAGCGACGCGTACTCGCGCACCACCGTGCTGCGATGCCGTAGCAGCATCGCCTGAAACACCGGGTCGCCGGCGTCCTCGCGCATCGCCTCCCGAATCATGCGCGCGAGCGCCTCGACGAAGAAGCGCTGGTTCGCCGCATCCGGCGCTTCGCCACGCGCGCTCGCCTCGCGAGCCTGCTCGATCGCGAGCGCGAGCACGGTGGCGGGTCTCGCTTGCTGCGTCGGCGCGCAGACGGCCGCAAGCGCCGGCAGGCGATAGCGACGCGCGACAGCGTCGAGCATCTCGTCGAGCAACGAAGGCGATGGCGTCAAGGACATAGCGATATGTCGATCAGTTGGCGAAATAACTGTACATGAAGGTTCGATGCGGCGCGCGGACCGGCACGGGCCGCCCCGTCAAAACGCCATTGCCATAAACTTCATAAAAAATGGGCGCTGGGAAATCCCGATAAACATTACAAAATACAAACACGAATCGAACCGGCAATTACATTTTTCCGACATTGAACATGCATGACGAATTCAGCACGAAAATTGCTCTCCGGATTAACACGGAGAAAACCGGCTTCAACCATGCAGACGTTTAACGCTCGGCGTACACTCGCCGGGAAGCGCTTGCCATAAGGCGCAAGGGCTACGGTGCCGTCCGCGATCAAACGCGGTTTTGTGGAGACTGAGGAGAACAATCAATGAGCTGGACTCGGGAACAGAGAAACGTCACGATCGCCGCCTATCTAGGCTGGACCCTCGACGCATTCGATTTCTTTCTGATGGTGTTCGTATTGAAAGATATCGCGCAGGAATTCAATACGGACATTCCTTCGGTCACAGTCGCGATCATGCTGACCTTGATGATGCGCCCGCTCGGCGCATTGATTTTCGGCTGGCTCGCCGACAAATACGGCCGTCGTCCGACGCTGATGGTCAACATCGCGTGCTTCTCCCTGCTCGAACTGCTGTCCGGTCTGTCGCCGAACCTGATGACGCTGCTCGTGCTGCGCGCGCTGTTCGGTATCGCGATGGGCGGCGAATGGGGTGTCGGCGGCGCGCTGACCATGGAAACCGTGCCGACGAAGTCGCGCGGTATCGTGTCGGGTCTTCTGCAAGCCGGTTATCCGAGCGGCTACCTGCTCGCGTCGATCGTGTTCGGCCTGTTCTATCAATACATCGGCTGGCGCGGCATGTTCTTCGTCGGCGTGCTGCCCGCGCTGCTCGTGCTGTACATTCGCGCGCACGTGCCGGAGTCGCCTGCGTTCAAGACGCTCGCGAAGAAGGTCCGTCCTGGCCTCGTCGCGACGCTCAAGCTGAACGTCGGTCTGTCGATGTACGCGATCATCCTGATGACCGCCTTCAACTTCTTCTCGCACGGCTCGCAGGATCTGTATCCGACCTTCCTGCGCGTACAGCGCCAGTTCGACGCGCACACGGTGTCGTGGATCACGATCACGCTGAACATCGGCGCGATCTGCGGGGGTCTGTTCTTCGGCTGGGCGTCGGAGAAGATCGGCCGCAAGCGCGCGATTTTCATCGCCGCGTTGATCGCGCTGCCGGTGCTGCCGCTGTGGGCCTTCTCGACCACGCCGATCCTGCTCGCGCTCGGCGCGTTCCTGATGCAGATCTCGGTGCAAGGCGCCTGGGGCGTGATTCCGGTGCACCTGAACGAAATCTCGCCCGATGAAATCCGCGCGACCTTCCCCGGCCTCGTGTATCAGCTCGGCAATCTGATCGCGTCGGTCAACGGTCCGCTGCAAGCGAAAATCGCCGAAGTGCACGGCAACAACTACGCGCTCGTGCTGGCGATCGTGGTCGGCATCGTCGCGATCCTGATCTGCGCGCTGATTCCGTTCAGCCGCGAGCGCCGCGGCATCGACATGACGCAGTCCGCGCGTGAAGTCGTCGGCGCGGGCTCGACGGGTAGCGCGGTCGGAGGACAAGTTTAAGAGCTTGAGGCTTTCGAACCAGACGGCTAGCCAATGTGCGTCAACGCGTGGGAGCCGGGTCAACCCGGTCGTCGAGCGCAAGGCCAGATTACATCGCAACACGACACGAGGCCGTTCCGATTCGTTCGGAACGGTCTTTTTATTTTCCGCGCGGCATGACGCGCCGCGCTTCGCCAGCATGGCTCCCCGACAGGTCTTCTAGAGGAGTTCGTCGAGCCCGTCCCTTGATCGCACCGACCATCCTTTCTTATCCTAAAAAACGGTCGTTTCAAATATCGATTTGAATCGCGTGTTTGCGAGCCGGCAGCCCCGGCAACTGGGAGACGGCAACATGGCAGTTCGCACACCCGGCCGGCATGCCGGCGATACGAAGTCACGCATTCTCGACGCCGCGGAGACGCTGTTCATCGAATCCGGCTATGAGGCGATGTCGCTGCGCCAGATCACTTCGCGCGCCGAAGTCAATCTCGCGGCGGTCAACTATCACTTCGGCAGCAAGGAATCGCTGATTCACTTGATGCTGTCGCGCCGGCTCGATCAGTTGAACCGGGAGCGCCTGAAGCTGCTCGACCGTTTCGACGTCATGCTCGGCGCGCGCCTGACCTGCGAGCACGTGCTCGGCGCGATGTTCATTCCGGCACTGCGTCTGTCGCGCGATCCGCGTGTCGGCGGCAAAGCGTTTCTGCGCCTGCTCGGGCGCGCCTACACCGATCCCTCGTCGTTCATCCGCGACTTTCTGAACGCGCATTACGAAGCGGTGGCGATGCGCTTCTTCGACGCGTTCCAGCGCGCGCTGCCGCATCTGCCGCGCGAGGAGCTCGGCTGGCGCTTGCATTTCGCGATCGGCGCGCTGTCGGGGGTGCTCGCCGGCACCGATACCGACAGCCTGATTGCCGAGTTCTCGCAAGGTAAGTCGATGAACGATGTGCAGCCCATCGCGCGCCTGGCGTCGCTGATGGTCTCCGCGCTGAAGGCGCCGCTGCCGGACGGCACGCAACTGGCCGCGTTCGGCGCCGTGCTCGGCGATGCGACCGACGGCGGCGTGGACGGCACGTTCGCCAGTGCGCAAGAACATACCAGCGGCGAGGCGGCCGCGTGCGCAGTGGCACGCGACACGTTCGACAGCAACAGCCGCGGCGGCACTATGGAAGCGGCGCCGGCAAGCTATCAGCATGGGCTGCACGGCACCGCCTGACGACGTCTCACGGCGTCATCACTCGACGTAACCACCACACGTCGTACATGGAACCCGATCGAGCTCGCTTACCCGAGGAGTACAAGCAGTACATCTACGTTGCGCAGCTGCGCCGTGCCCGTCAGTCGAATCGGTAAGACACGGTAACGCCCGACGCAAGTGCGCGACTCGCAGCTGGCCCGGCGATTGCGTCACCACAGAGGAGGAAACGTCATGCCGTGGTTCATCCTGGCGCTCGTCATCGCCGCATTCGCTCTCGTCTACGTTCAGGCCCGCGCCTCATGGTGGCTCGCGGCGCTGATCGTCTGGGTCGCGGCCGCGCTCGTGAGCGGCGCGGCCGGCCCGCTGCTGACGACACTGCTCGCGATCGTGTTCGTACTCCCCGCCCTCGTGCTGACGATCAAACCGCTGCGCCGCGCATGGCTCGCGAAACCGGTGCTCGACACGTTCCGCAAGATCCTGCCGCAGATGTCGCCGACCGAGCGCGACGCGATCGAGGCGGGCACGGTCTGGTGGGACGCCGAGCTGTTCTCGGGCCGCCCGCACTGGGACACGCTGCTCGGCTATGGCCCGGCCATGCTCAGCGCCGAAGAGCAGACGTTCCTCGACGTCGAATGCGAGCAGCTGTGCGACCTCGCGAACGACTGGGAAACCACGATGGTCTGGCAGGACCTGTCGCCGCCAACGTGGCAGTTCATCAAGCAGCACGGCTTTCTCGGCATGATCATTCCGAAGCAGTACGGCGGCAAACAGTTCTCCGCGTACGCGCATTCGCAGGTGATCATGAAGCTCGCGACGCGCTGCTCGGCCGCGGCCGTGTCGGTGATGGTGCCGAACTCGCTCGGCCCGGCCGAGTTGCTGATGCACTACGGCACCGAGGCGCAGAAGAACTACTATCTGCCGCGTCTCGCGCGCGGCGAGGAAATCCCCTGCTTCGCGCTGACGAGCCCGTATGCCGGGTCCGACGCCGCCGCGATTCCCGATGTCGGCGTCGCTTGCCAGGACCTGCACGAGGGCCGCGAGACGCTCGGCTTTCGCGTCACGTGGGACAAGCGCTACATCACGCTCGGGCCGATCGCGACCGTACTCGGCCTCGCGTTCCGCGCGCTCGACCCCGACCATCTGCTCGGCGCGAACGACGAACCCGGCATCACCTGCGCGCTGATTCCGACCGACCACCCCGGCATCGACATCGGCCGCCGTCACTGGCCGTTGAACGCGGTGTTCCAGAACGGCCCGAACTCGGGCAAGGACGTGTTCGTTCCGCTCGACTGGGTGATCGGCGGACGCGCCCAGGTCGGCAACGGCTGGCGCATGCTGATGGAGTGTCTGGCGGCGGGCCGCGCGATCTCGCTGCCGTCGTCGAACGTCGGGATGGCGAAGATTGCCGTGCGCGGCACCGGCGCATATGCCGCGCTTCGGCGCCAGTTCCGCACCGCCGTCGGCAAGTTCGAGGGCGTGCAGGAAGCGCTCGGCCGCATGGGCGGCAACCTGTACGTGATGGACGCCGCGCGCCGCCTGTCCGCGCAGGCGGTCGATCTCGGCGAAAAGCCCTCCGTCATTTCGGCGATCGCCAAATATCACATCACCGAGCGCGCGCGCATGGTCATCAACGACGGCATGGACGTCGTCGCCGGCAAGGGTATTTGCATGGGGCCGTCGAACTTTCTGGCGCGCGCGTATCAGCAAATGCCGATCTCGATCACCGTCGAAGGCGCGAACATTCTGACGCGCTGTCTGATCATCTTCGGCCAGGGCGCGATTCGCTGCCATCCGTACGTGTTGAAGGAAATGACGGCGACGCGCGAGCCCGATCGCGCGAAAGCCTTGCGCGAGTTCGACGCGGCGTTCTTCGGTCACGTGAATTTCACGGTGTCGAACGTGGTGCGCAGTGCCGTGTATGGGCTGAGCGGCGGCGCGCTGATCGCGAAGCCGCGCCGCGCGTATGCGCCGCTCCATGCGTACTATCGCGCGGCGACGCGTCTGTCGGCCGTGTTCGCGTTGCTCGCCGACGTGTCGATGTTGGTGCTCGGCGGCGATCTGAAGCGTCGCGAACGCATCTCCGGACGCCTCGGGGACGTGCTGTCGCAGCTGTTCCTGATCTCGGCGACGCTGAAGCGTTTCGAGGACGAAGGCCGACAGCACGACGACTTGCCGCTCGTGCGGTGGGGCGTCGAGGATGCGCTGTACAAGGCGCAGCACGCGCTCGACGGCGTGCTCGCGAACTACCCGAACCGGGTCGCCGCGACGCTCGTGCGTGTGCTCGCATTCCCGTTCGGCCTGCCGCATCGCGAGCCGTCGGACCGGCTCGGCAGCGAGATCGCCGAACTGATGCAAACGCCCGGCGCCGCGCGCGAGCGGCTCGTCGCCGACTCGTACGTGCCGCACCCCGACGTCGATGCGCTCGGCTATGGCGAGCTCGCGTTCGCGCTCAATCCGCAGTTCACGCAAATCGAGCAGAAGCTGCACGAGGCGGTGAAGCAGGGTCTGCTCGAACCGCTGCCGCAAAGCCTGCCGCAGTTCGCCGCATGGACCGATGCGGCGCAACGCCAGGGCCTCGTCGACGCGGACGAGCGGCGCGTGCTCGACGACTACGCGCGCTACGGCGCGCAGGTCGTCAAGGTCGACGATTTCCCGCCCGACTTCGACCTGCTCGCGAGCTTGCAACAGCGCAAGCAGGCGCTCGAAAAGGCGCTGGAACTGCTGGCCTGATGCGCGCGCTCACGCAGAAAAAACTACCGACCCAGCGCGGCAAACCGTACCGGAGTCACGCAACTCAAGGCACACTGACACACGTCCGGCGCCCTGAAAATCACGGGGCTGCCTGCGGCGCGTCCAGCGGAGCAACCGATAACATGAACGACTCCTACCTGAAGTTCGTCAACTCGCCGTTCGGCGGCCGTCTCGCGCGCTCGCTCGGGCTGCCGAAGCCCGAGGTGCTGCGGCGCTATCGCGCGGACCGGCCCGAGTTCGACGGACTGATCGCGATCGGCGCGGGCCGCGAGCCGCGCCTGTTCGACGCGCTCGCGAGTCTGATCGCCACCCTCGGCATGACGAGCGTCGCGCACGAAAGCGCCGGGCTGTGGGTGCCGCTCGCCCATCGCCACGGCCTGATGACCGGCCGCTTCGAGCCGGCCGAAGCCGGTGCGCCGGGCAAGCTTGCCGCGTTGATGTTCGACGCGAGCGGTATCGACGACAGCAGCCTGCTCGAACCGCTGCACGGCTTTTTCCACGACACGCTGCGCTCGCTCGGCAAGTGTGGACGCATCGTCGTGCTGGGCCGGCCGCCCGAGGCCTGCGCGAGCCCGCGTCAGTGGACTGCCCAGCGCGCGCTCGAAGGGCTCGTGCGCTCGCTCGGTAAGGAAGCGCGGCGCGGCATCGCCGCGAATCTCGTGTACGTGGAGGAAGGCGCTGAAAACGCCATCGAGGCGACGCTGCGCTTTTTCCTGTCGCCGCGCTCGGCCTATGTGTCCGGTCAGGTGGTGCGGATCGCGGCACATGGCGCGCCGCCGCACGACGCGCCCGCGTTCGACTGGCTCGACTGGCGCCAGCCGCTCGCCGGCCGGCGCGCGCTGGTCACGGGCGCGGCACGCGGCATCGGCGCGGCGATCGCGAGCGTGCTCGCGGCCGAGGGCGCGCATGTGATCGGCCTCGACATTCCGTCCGCGCGCGACGCGCTCGATGCGACGATGCGGCAGCTGAACGGCAGCCCGCTCGCGTTCGACATCGCCGCGCCCGAAGCGCCTGCGCAGATCGCCGCCGCGCTCGACGAGCTCGGCGTCGACATCGTCGTGCACAACGCCGGCATCACGAAGGACAAGACCATCGCGAAGATGACCGACGCCGTCTGGCAAAGCGTGATCGACATCAACCTGAGCGCGCAGGAACGCATCGACGACGCGCTGCTCGCGGGCGGCATCTTGCGCGACGGCGGGCGCATCGTCGCAGTGTCGTCGATCGGCGGCATCGCGGGCAATGCCGGCCAGACCAACTACGCCACGTCCAAGGCTGGCGTGATCGGCCGGGTGCAGAGCATGGCGCCGCCACTGCGCGCGCGCGGCATCACGATCAACGCGGTCGCGCCCGGCTTCATCGAAACGCAGATGACCGCGAAGATTCCGCTCGCGATCCGCGAGGCCGGCCGCCGCATGAACTCGATGAGCCAGGGCGGCCAGCCCGTCGACGTCGCGCAGACCATCGCGTGGCTCGCGCATCCGGGCTCGGCCGGCGTGACGGGCCAGGTCGTGCGCGTGTGCGGTCAAAGTCTGATTGGCGCCTGAACGGGAGCATGGGTATGGATGAACCGCGTGATCCGTTCGGCAGCCGTCAGCTCGCTCCCGCGCCGGGCGACGGCGCGCGGCCGAAAACCGTCGTCATCGAAACGCTGCCCGCGCCGGCAAAGCTGTACGGGCGCGCGCTGACGGGCATCGTCAAGCGCGGCCGCGACACGCGGCTGCCGCCGTTGCGGCTCGTGCGCCCCGCCGTCGTGCTCGAGCCCGGCCCCGTGTGGCGCTATGCGCGCGTGTGCGGCTTCATTCCCGAGCACGGCGTGCCGCTGACCTACCCGCACCTGCTCGCGTTTCCGCTGCATCTGCTGATGCTGACCGACCCCGCGTTTCCGTGGCCCGCGCTCGGTCTCGTGCATCTGGCCAATCACGTGCGGCTGCGCCGCCCGCTCGCCTACAAGGACCTGCTGCGCATCGAGGTCGAATTCGGCGCGCTGCTGCGTCACGACAAGGGCCAGGCGTTCGTCGTGCATACGCGCATCTATCGGCGCGGCGAGGCGGTGTGGGACGGCGACAGCATCTACCTGAAGCGCGCGGTGCCGGCGCTCGGCCATCCGCTCGAAGCGTTGACGCTCGGCCCCGATGCGCTGCAACGGATCGCGCGCTGGCAGCTCGCGCCGCAACTGGGCCGCGACTACGCGAGCGCGTCCGGCGACTACAACCCGATCCACATCAGCGCGCTGTCGGCGAAGGCGTTCGGCTTTCCGCGCGCGATCGCGCATGGCATGTGGACGCTCGCGCGCGCGGCGTCGTCGCTGCAGCCGCCGAAGCCGCTCGCCGAAGCAACGCTCAGCGCCGAGTTCAAGGTGCCGATGCTGCTGCCGGGCGAAGCGTCGCTGTGGAGCGCATCGCCTTCGCTGATCGAGCGCGATCTCGAGGTGCGCGATATCGCCGGGGAAAAGCCGCATTTGCGCGGACGCATGCAGTGGCGGCTGCTGTGAACCGCGAGCGCGCCGTTCGCATCGACCAATAATCTGGGAACGACCCAAAGGAGCCGAGCATGTCCCACCCGCAACCTGCCGTGCGCCGCGTCGCCGTCATCGGGGGCAACCGGATTCCGTTTGCCCGCTCGAACACCGCGTACGCGAGCGCATCGAATCAGGACATGCTGAGCTTCACGCTGCAAGGGCTGATCGATCGCTATGACCTGCACGGCGTGCGTCTCGGCGAAGTCGCGGCGGGCGCCGTCATCAAGCATTCGCGCGACTTCAACCTGACGCGCGAGTCCGTGCTGTCCACCACGCTCGCGAAGGAAACGCCCGCCTACGACGTGCAGCAGGCCTGCGGCACCGGCCTCGAAGCCGCGATCCTCGTCGCCAACAAGATCGCGCTCGGGCAGATCGACGCGGGCATCGCGGGCGGCGTCGATACCACGTCCGACGCGCCGATCGGCGTCAACGAGCGCATGCGCAAGATCCTGCTCGAAGCGAATCGCGGCAAGAGTACCGGTCAGCGTCTCGCCGCGCTCAGCAGGCTGCGGCCCGGCATGTTGTTCAAGCCGCTGTTGCCGCGCAACGGCGAGCCCCGCACGGGGCTGTCGATGGGCGAGCATTGCGAGCTGATGGCCAAGCGCTGGAACATCTCGCGCGAGGCGCAGGACGTGCTCGCGTACGAGAGCCATCGCAAGCTCGCCGATGCGTACGCGCGCGGCTTCGTCAACGATCTGATGACGCCGTACAAAGGCCTCGCGCGCGACAACAACCTGCGCGCCGACCTGTCGCTCGAAAGGCTTGCGAACCTGAAGCCCGTATTCGACCGCGACGCGGGCACGCTGACCGCCGGCAACTCGACGCCGCTGACCGATGGCGCATCCGCGGTACTGCTCGCGAGCGAAGCGTGGGCGGCCGAGCGCGGCTTGCCCGTGCTCGCGTATCTGAGCTGGTCGGAAACCGCGGCGGTCGACTTTTTCGACCAGCAGGAAGGCCTTCTGATGGCGCCCGCCTATGCGGTGCCGCGCATGCTCGCGCGCGCCGGCCTCACGTTGCAGGACTTCGATTTCTACGAAATCCACGAAGCGTTCGCGGCTCAGGTGTTGTGCACGCTCGCGGCATGGCAGGATGACGAATATTGCCGCACGCAGCTTGGCCTCGCCGGCGCGCTCGGTGCGATCGACCGCACCAGGCTCAACGTGAACGGCGGTTCGCTCGCGACCGGCCATCCGTTTGCGGCGACGGGCGGACGTATCGTCGCCGCGCTCGCGAAGATGCTGGCGCAACTCGACCAACCGGCCGGCAGCGCACGCGGGCTGATCTCGATCTGCGCGGCGGGCGGCCAGGGGGTCGTCGCGATTCTGGAACGCTAGGGCAGCGCATACCAACATTTTCAGGAGGCAATCGATGACCGAGCCCACCCAAGCCCCGCTGCACATGCCGGACGCAGGCGGCACGCCTCGTCAAAACCCGGTGCCCCACCCCGCTCCGAACACCGACGGCATCTGGTACGCGTCCTATCCGGACGTCGTGCCGCGCGATATCGACGTCACGCAATACGAGTCGATCGATCAGTTCTTCGACGAATGCATCGCACAGTTCCGCGAGCGCGTCGCGTACGTGAGCGTCGGCGCGAACCTGACGTACGGTGAACTGGGCCGCAAGGCGAGCGCGTTCGCGGCGTACCTGCAAAGCATCGGCGTGGAGCCGGGCGAGCGCGTCGCAATCATGCTGCCGAACACGTTCCAGTATCCGGTCGCGCTGTTCGGCACGATCAAGGCGGGGGCGGTGGTCGTCAACGTGAATCCGCTCTACACGGTGCGCGAACTCGCGCACCAGCTAAAGGACAGCGGCGCGCAGACGATCGTCGTGTTCGAGAACTTCGCGAAGACGCTCGAAGATGCATTGCCCGGCACCAAGGTGCGCAACGTGATCGTGACCGGGCTCGGCGATCTGCTCGCCGACGGCGCGAACCTGAAGGGACACCTGCTCAATTTCATGCTGCGTCACGTGAAAAAGATGGTGCCCCCTTACAAGCTGCCGCAGGCGGTGCCGCTCCTGAAAGCGCTTTCGGCCGGTTATGCACGGCCGCATACACCGGTGCGCGCGACCCACGAAGACATCGCGTTCCTGCAATACACGGGCGGCACGACCGGCGTCGCGAAAGGCGCGATGCTCACGCACCGGAACATCCTCGCCAATCTGTTGCAGGCGAAGGCGTGGGCCGCGGGGCAGCTGTCCGGCGAGGGCGAAACGGTGCTCACGCCGCTGCCGCTTTATCACATCTACTCGCTGACCGTGAATGCGCTGATCTTCATGGGGCTCGGCGGGCGCAACATCCTGATCGCGAATCCGCGCGACATGAAGCGCGTGATGATGTTCATCCGTCACGAAAAATTCACCGGCATGACCGCGGTCAACACGCTCTATAACGCGTTCCTCGACAACGAGGAATTCTGTCGGCGCGACTTCTCGGACCTGAAGCTCGCGATGGCGGGCGGCATGGCGACGCAGAAAGCCGTCGCCGAGCGCTTCAAGGCGGTGACGGGCAAGCCGATCATCGAGGGCTACGGACTCACCGAGTGCTCGCCGATCGTCTCGATGAATCCGGTCGATCTGACCAATCTGCGCGACTTCGAGGGCTCGATCGGCTTGCCCGCGCCGTCCACGCAGGTGCGCTTCAGGAAAGACGACGGCAGCTGGGCCAATATCGGCGAGGCGGGCGAGCTGTGCGTGAAGGGCCCGCAGGTCATGAAGGGCTACTGGAACCGCCCCGACGAAACCGCGAAGGTGATCGACGACGACGGCTGGCTCGCGACCGGCGACATCGGCGTGATGGACTCGCGCGGCTTTATCCGTCTGATCGATCGCAAGAAGGACATGATCCTCGTGTCGGGCTTCAACGTGTATCCGAACGAAATCGAGGACGTGATCGCCGCGCATCCGGACGTGCGCGAAGTCGCCGCGATCGGCGTGTCCGACCCCGCGCAGGGCGAGCGCGTGAAGGTGTTCATCGTGCGCCGCACGCCGACACTGACCGCCGAGCAGGTGATTGCGTACTGCCGCAAGAATCTGACTGGCTACAAGGTGCCGAAGCTCGTCGAATTCCGCGACGAGCTGCCGCAAACCAACGTCGGCAAAATTCTGCGCCGTGCGTTGCGCGACGAGGAACTCGCGAAACAGAAGTCCGCCTGACGGGAATAAGCGTTGCTTCAAGGCGTTATTGCTTTATTGCTTCGCGTTATTGCCTTGCATGTTGCATGAGCGGCCGCGTCACTTTCTGGAGAAACTCATGAAGCACCGCATCTCCGCCCGTTCGCATCGCCGGCGACAGCGCTTGCTGGGTGCGCTGCTCGTCGCGCTCGGCCTGCTGTCGGTGCCGACGGCCTTCGCGCAGAACGACGATCGCCCGCCCCCGCTCAACACCGCGAGCGCCGTCAAGCCGCCCACCACGCCGGCCGCGCAGGTCGGCATGCTGACGCTCGATCAGCAGGTCAAATGGCTGCGCGCCGCGCAGCAAAGCGGCACGCTCGAAAAGCTCGACGACGCGCAACTGGTCGCGCTGTTCCAGTCGCTCGATCCGCTCGCGCTGCCGCGCTATATCGCGGAAGGGCCGAACGACTACCCGTCCTACGAGTTCACGATGTCGCGCTTCGAGCGCATTCGCGGCATATGGCCCGACAAGCCCGATCACATGCTGGTGCGCGTCGCGCACGACCCGCTGCGCATCTACGCGAAGTGGCTGGCCGACGGCGCGCACGCGGGCCAGGAAATCATCTACGACGAATCGAAACGTAGCGACGAAACCTACGGCCACCTCGGCGGCATCATGAACGTGATGCCGTTGTGGACGTCGCTGACCGGCGCGCTCGCACGCTCGCAATCGAATCACAGCGTGCGCGATCTCGGCACCGAGTACGTTGCCGATCAATACCTGAGTGAAGGAAAAAAATACACCGAGGCCGGCTTGCCACGTTCGGTGCAGATCGAAGTGAAGACCATCGACGGTGTGCGCGTCGTCGCGTTCACGTTCGAAACACCGGTCGGCCAACCACAGTTCTACGCGAAAAAGGAAACGCTCGGGCTCGATCTGCGTCATCCGTTCTTTCGCAGCGTCCAGTCTTACGACAACGACGGCAAGATTTTCGAGCAGATCGTGTTCGAGAGCATCACGCCGAGGACATTCGACGATTCGACCTTCGATCCAAAGAACAAGGACTACAAGTTCTAGCGCGCGCTGCGCGGCGTCAGCGCGAAGGCCACGTGGGCGGGTTGCGCATCCAGTCCCTCGCGCGCTTCGTGACGATGCTCGACGAAGCGTCCCGTGCGAAGCGCGAGGTGTTGCAGGACGAAGTAATCGGACGCGCGCGTGAAGCCGATCAGCGCGGGCATCGCGTGCGGGGTCCGCCCAACGTCGAGCAGTGGCGCAAGTGTGGTGAACCAGAGCGCGCCCGCATCGTCGCCGGTTTCGAAGGTCCGCAACCGAAGATGCGCGGCATAGCGTGCGAACGACGCGCCGCATTCGAGCGTCGAGTCGACGATCGCGAACGCGCGCGCATCGTCAGCGCACGCGGCGGCTTGCGCGAGCCACGGCCATGCGCCGCCCGCGGCCGTCGCGAGGCATGCACCGGTGAGCATGAAAGTGCGTCGATCCATTGGCGTGTACGTTCCGTTCTGTTTGCGCTTCGGTCTGCCGTGCGTGTCCGCACGCGTCGTTCACGTGTACCCCCGCCGGTCACGCCACGCCGCCGGCCAGATGCCCTGCTTGCCCGGCGCGAGAATGCCGTTCGGATCGAGCGCATCCTTCAGCGTTTCGGCGAAGCGCAGCGACGCACCGTCGTTGAAGCTGTATTGCGCGGCCGCGAAATCCATGTACGCGAGATGCGCGCGATATTCGCCGTAGCCGGCCGCGCGCGCGTCGCTCATCAGCGAGCGCAGCAGCGCGCCGGCCTGCTCCACCTGGTTCGCGTCGTCGCGATCGAAAATCGCCGCGAAAATATGATGCAGATGCCGCGCGCCCGCGGTGAAGCCACCGTAGTAGTCGAAGCCGTATTCGGCGGCGCGCGCTTTCACCATCGTGTACTGGCGCATCGCGTCGCGCCCGGTCGCCGGACAGATCGGCGCGAAGTCGACGTGCGCGCCCGCGCCGCCGCGCCAGTCGAGCATGCGAAACGCGGTCATCGCGGGAATGCCGGCCATGTTGCGGTCGCCGCCGCCAGTCGGCTGAGCATCGCCCGCATAGCGCGCCGCCGTGAGCCGCGCCTCCGGCACCCGCGCGAACGCGCGCTCGATCAGCGCGTAGCGCGCATCGATCAACTCGGGCGTGCCGTACAGCGCGAAATGCAGGTTCCAGCGCCCGACGCCGAGTTTGTCGAGCATCGCCTGCACCGCGCTCCCGGGCATCGCGCCCGCGCCGTCGTACCACTGCCGGCGTGGCGACAGGCTCGCCGCGCGCCGCAATCCGCCCTCGATCACCGCGTGATTGCGGATCGTGCCGTCGAGCCGCAACGGCCGCAGAATCTCGACGATCTCCTCCAGATCGGCCTCGCGACGAAACTGGATTTCTCCGAGCAGATACGCGGGCGGCGCGGGCATCAGCCACACGCCGAGCTTCGTCACGATGCCGTAGTTCGACTGCATGAACATCGCATCGAACGACGGCCCGTAGCCCGGCTGATACAGCTGCCACGCAGTGCCGATCTCGACGCCGCCCATGCCGGTGCGCAGCACGTCGCCGTTGGCGAGCACGACCTCCATCCCGCATTGGGCCGCCGCATGATCGCCGTAGTCGGTATAGCCGAAGCCGCGCTCCAGCGTGTTGCCGACCACGCTGCCCCAGCCGGCAGCCGGTGGATCGACCCACAGCTTGTAGCCCTTGTCGCGCAGATGCGCGTACAGATCGAAATAGCTGACGCCCGGTTCGACCAGCGCATAGGCGAGCGTTTCGTTGACTTCGAGGATGCGGTTCATGCGCTGCAAGTCGAGCACGACCGAGCCGCTGAGACGCGGCGCCGCGCCGCCGTACGCGAAGTTGCGCCCGGTCGACACGGTCCACAGCGGAATCCGGTACTGATTGGCGATGCGCAGCACCGCGCGGATTTCATCGACCGACGCGGGCAGCAGCGCGGCGCTCGCGACAAACGCCCCCGGCTCACCAGGCGCGAACGGATCGCCATAGGCGGCGAGGTCGGCGTCGGAACGCAGCACGTGCGCTTCACCGACGATCGCGCGCCAGCCGGCGAGCGCCCGGTCGAACTGCGCGGCGGACAGGTTGGGCGGCAGCGTCTGGGGCAAGGCGTCTCCTTGTCGGTCGGGCAATCCGCGGGTGCAGTCGCGCGGGCAGCTATGCGTGCGTCGCCGCTAACGACCTTGACGACACGCTACCGCCCGCTACTGCTGCCACGTCTCAGGCTTACCACCGAGCTCGCTGCACACGTCGATCGCGACGGCGCGCTTTCGTCGTCGACGGCGATCTCGCGGCGCCCGCGCAACTGGTCGATGTACAGATGCCGCAGGATCCGTCAGCAGCCACGCGCTCAGGTTGCTGTTCGGCCGGAATGCCGACCAGCGCGCAAGCGCGCGCTTCGCCGTACCCTGCACGAGATCGTCGGCCCAGGCGCGGTCGCCCGTCAGTGCGCGCGCATAGCGGCGCAGCTGCGGCAGCCACGCGATCACTTCCGCTTCGAATGTCACCCGGCGTGCCAGGCCCGGTCGCGGCGTTAGTAGCCGCCGCCGCTGCTGTTGCTGTTGTTGCTCGAACCCGACGCGGCGTTGTCGGTATCGGCCGCGTGCGCGAGGGAGCCGCACGCGAGCGCGAGCAGGACGAAGAGCGCTGACAGAATACGGGATGCTTTCATGGTGAGCCTCCTGGCAGATGCCCGGCACGCGATCGACCGACCGGCGCGGCGGGCGGCAGGCCGCGGAATGCGGTACTGCCATACTGGACTTAACGCCGCGATCGCGTGGTTTATTCCATCACCGTCGTGGCGCTGTTTCGTGGCGCTGTTTCGTGGCGCTGTTTCGTGGCGCTGTTTCGCTGCGCTGTTTCTCCGGGCTTTTTCGCGGCGCTTCGACGCCGCCGCCGTGGTCGCGCAACATGCCCCTATGTTCTTCCTTTTCCGCCATCCATGCCGGCAATGCCTGGAGAGACCGGAAGTAGACGACATTGACCAGCAGATTCGTAACTCAACGTTACAGTCCCGCGTTATCGGATGCTTATGTGCTCACAAGTCGTTATAGTGGACAAAGTTCGCCCCCGTCGACGCGTTCTGCCCCCGCATAGGGTAGAAAGGGTAAAATCGCGGCGAACCACCGTCTACCTAACCTGAATTGTCCATGGCTTCCGCAGAATCGCATCCGCAAAACGACTTCATGAACGCTGCGCGCAAGGAACGAAAGCGCGTCGAAATCTATCTGGTCAACGGCATCCGCCTGACCGGATGCATCGAGTCGTTCGATCAGTACCTGGTGATGCTGCGCACGCCGGTTGGCCTGCAAGGCATCTACAAGCGCGCGATCTCCACGATCCAGCTCGACACCGGCACGCGGCCCGCGCCGCGCACGGGCCGAACGTCGCATGGCGAACATGGCGCGCGCGGTCCCCATGGTTCGCGCGAACATCGCGAGCCGCGCGAAGGGCGTGAATCGTACGGCACGCCGTCGGCGGAACGCGCGCCGAGCGAGCGCAGCGGCAACTCCGAAGGTCCGGTGGTCGTCACGCGGCGGCGGCGTCTGTTCGGCAACGGCGGCGAAAGCGGCAATCATGGCGGCAACCACGGCGGCGGCAGCCCCGGCGGCAATCAGGAATAAATACGAAGAAGCTGTAGCGGCCGCGCCTCGCTACTCCGTGGACGGACCGAGGCGCCGCAGAATTTTCTCCAGTTGGGTCAGCTGACGCTCGGTCAGCTCGAATCTCCCCTTGACCGCCAGCACGCGGCGCCGCCAGTAGCCGGCGTCGAACAGGTGCAGCGCCGGTTGCCGGGTCTCCCAATCCAGGTGTTCCAGTTCGGCTTCCACGACGTGGGCTGCGAGCACTCGTCGCGAGCCCGCCGGCTTTTTCCCGTTCATCTGGTTCGCTGTGTGATGAATCGATGGAGGTGTCGTTCGCGGCTCGAGCGCGGCCGGGACACTCGGAGAACGAATCGATGCCGGCCGGCTTTAAACGACGCGCCTGCGCCATCTGGCGGTCGTTCGCCGATAGCCGCGATGCGCTATGCTGAATGATCGACCCTCTACCGATGGAGCGCGCCATGACCAGCAAAAACCAGCATGCCTCCCGACCGGCGCGCACGCGCCGGACGCCCCCGACGTCCGCCGATACGCGGCTCGACGAAGCGCTGATGGAAAGCTTTCCCGCCAGCGATCCGATCGCCGTCGACGTGACGCAGCCGCCTCGCGAACGGATGCGCAAGACGCAAGCGGATACGCGCAAGCGGCATTGAAGTCGCGCCGTCTTGCGTCGTACGACGGCGGCGCACAACGACGCGGCAACGAGCCGTTAAGGCTCGCGAAAAATGCCGAGTGCAAATGCCGGAAAGCCCGGCGGTAAAAGTGCGATGCGCGGGCTGGCGGGGTGCGGAAAGCACCGATCAAATATAACCACGGTAACGCCCGCGAACGAGCCGGACGGCGCACCGATTTCCGCGCCGTCCCGCCACGTCGTGCTCAATGCACCGGCAAGCCGCTATTGAGCTGACGCTGCAGGTCGCGCACCTGGCGCTGCGCGACGCGCAACTGATCCTGCGCGGCGGCCTTCTGCTGCGCCAGTTCGGTTGCCTCGGCGCGCTTCTGCTCCTGCTGGCTCGCGACGATGCTTTGCTGCTGACGCGCGACGTCGAGGTCGGCCTGCAGCCGGCTCGCGCGTTCCTGCGACAGCGCGACCATGCGCTGCGTGAACGCCTTCTGCGCTTCGAGTTGCGTACGGCGGATCTCGATGTCCGACAGTTGCATCGTCTGCCGCGCGAAATCCTTGTAGATCAGCTCCGCGCGCGCGGCGTCCTGCGACTTGATCACGCGCCAGAAGTTTTTCTGCTGGAACAGCGCGACGTAGTAGGTCATCTCCTTGCCGTAGAACAGCAGGCTCGCGCCATAGCTGCCGTTATACGTGGTGCGCAATTCGCTCAGATCCGGGCCGTGGATCATCTGCTGCAATTCAGCCACGTTCCCGGTGGCGGATTGCCGGTTTTCATCCGGCGTCAGTGCAGTGGTTTCCGCCTGGCCGGCCTGCGAGGTGTCGGGCAACGCACTCGTCGTACCCGGCAGGGACACGACCGTACCGCTCGCACCACTGTTCTGCAGAGCCTGTGCATTCGCGCCCTGAAGGGCCCCCAATACGATGCATGCGGCCAGAGCAATCTCTCGTAGCTTCGACTTTCGGTCCATGTGATACCTGTTGAACAGATTTTGTTTTAGTAGAAAACGGGGAATTATTACTCACTTTGGCGGGTTTCGGGCTCTTCGTCGAAAATATGGCACTTGCGCGTTTGCTTCTATAACAGGCACAAGCGTAGTCCCGCCTCACCGGCGCGGCGGTAGACGACGATCCGTTCGATTCCCTGCCGCTGATCGAGGCGCCCCACCGCGATCCGAACCTGACCGTGCAGGTCGACGGCGGGAAGTCGATTTCGTTCGACGAAGTCGCGCCACGCTTCACACCGCTCGTCGGCGAGGACATGCCATGAGCCGGGCGATGCGTCGAGCGATTCCGGCTGGAGCGCGACGGTCGAGGCCGACCGGCCGATCACGCTCGGCTTCACATATGCGCACTGCTACAGCCTCGATGTGTCCGTCGGAAAAGCGGTCGGTGATGCGCCGGTGGAGAGCGCATCGCACAGTCCGCGCATCAACGCGAGGTTCTGCTACCAGCTGAATTGACACGCTTCAGAAGTGCCGCGAGCGGATTAGAAGCTCCACTATCAAACGACGCATGCACTTTCGCGTATTCTGCGCTGACGATGCAAACGGCACACCGCTGGCACCGTTGCGCATCGCGAGGGCCGGTAACGCACATCCGACCACGATGCCCATAACGCCGCGCGACCATGATCGCGCCGTCTCATATCAAGGAGGAAGGCAATGACGCAATTCACTCGACGTGCCGGCGCGCTTGCGCTGCGCACCGCCCGTCACGCCGCGCTCGCCGGCGCCCTGCTCGCCAGCGCCGTGACCGCGATGGCGCAGACCGATACACCGATCGGCACGTGGCAAACCATCGACGATCACACGGGCCAGCCGAAGGCGCTCGTGCAGATCGCACAAGACAGCAATGGCGAACTGAACGGCAAGGTTATCAAGGGTCTCGGCGCGAACGACCAGCCGGATCGCCGTTGCACCGAATGCACCGACGCGCGCAAGGATCAACCGGTCCTCGGCATGACCATCATCAACAGCATGAAGAAGGATGGCGACGCGTGGGATCACGGCCAGATTCTCGATCCTGAAAACGGCAAGGTCTACAAATGCAAGATGCATCTCGAGGACGGCGGCAACAAGCTCGTGGTGCGTGGCTACATTGGGGTCGCGCTGCTTGGCCGCTCGCAAACGTGGATCCGGCAGCAATGAGGATCGACGTGCGGCGCATGCGTGGCGCCTCGCACGTCGCCTGAATGTGCGCATGATGCTGCAACGATGCGCGCTCTGCGCCAGGAGGTGCAACATAAAAAACGGCCGGCGATCAAGAATCGCGCGGCCGTTTTCATTGGGGCAAGCTGTTTGCGATGCTCATGCTGCCTGCTTGAGCGGTGCAGCGTAAGCGATCGGCGACGCCGGCACCGACGTGGCCGGTACCGGATCGTATACGGCGGCCGGAACACGAAACGCCGCGGGCACGCGCTTGGACGCGGCGCGCTTGTGCCGCACGCTCGCGTGCGTGCGCATACGCGCTTCCATCAATCTGCAGAAATCTTCGCTCGCGGTGTCGAGCAGTTGCTCCGTGACGTGCTTGAGCACGCCCGATTCGTACCACGACTTGAAGCGGCGATGACAGGTCTGATATGGCGGGTAGCGGCGCGGCATTTTGGACCAGGTGGCGCCGCTATACATGACCCAAAGCACGCCGTTGAGCACCGAGCGGGTATCGGCAAGTGGACGGCCACGCATTTCGGTACGCGGCCGGAGTTCGGGCAGCAGTGGCGCAACGCGCTGCCATTCTTCATCGGTGATTTCGCGATACGGGTTCATGCTTCCTCCTTTGTCAGAACAACGACAAAAGATAGCCAGTTATCCGTGCGCGGAATATCAGACCACTCCGAATCCTGAAAATGTGTCGTGCGCGGTAGCTCAGGTTAGGGACGTGTCGACGATCCGGCGCGGCGTGTCGAGATACTCCTTCGACTGCATCTCGACGATGCGCGACACCGTACGCGTGAATTCATTAGCCATCGGACCGTCGACGTACAACTGCTCCGGCGGCACCGCAGCCGACATCAACAGCTTGACCTTGTGGTCGTAGAACACGTCGATGAGCCACGTGAAGCGGCGCGCTTCCGACGCCATGCGCACCGACATCTGCGGCACGTCCGACAGGATCACCGCGTGAAAGCGGGTCGCGAGTTCGAGGTAGTCGTTCTGCGAGCGCGGGCCCCCGCACAGCGTCGCGAAGTCGAACCAGACCACGCCGTCCGCGCGGCGCAGCGCCTTCAGCTCGCGCTTCTCGATATGCAGCAGCGGGCTTTCGTCGGGCACCGCGGCGAGGCGCGCGAAGGCGTCGCGCAGCGCCTTGCCGGCGGCGGCGTCCAGTGGCGTGTGATAGACCTCCACCTGCGCGAGCGTGCGCTGGCGATAATCGATCCCCGCGTCGACGTTGATCACGTCGAGCTTCTGCTTGATCAGTTCGATCGCGGGCAGCATGCGGTCGCGATGCAGGCCGTCCGGGTACAGCGTGTCGGGCGCGTAGTTTGACGTCATCACGAACTGCACGCCGTTCTCGAACAGCTTGTCGAGCAGGCGATACAGGATCATCGCGTCGGCGATATCCGAGACGTGGAATTCGTCGAAACAGATCAGCCGATAGCGCTTCGCAATGCGGCGCGCGAGTTCGTCGAGCGGATCGGCCCGGCCTTTGAGCTCTTCAAGCTCGCGATGCACTTCGCGCATGAACTCGTGGAAGTGCAGACGGGTTTTGCGATGCAACGGCACGATCATGTAGAAGCTGTCCATCAGGAAGCTCTTGCCGCGGCCCACGCCGCCCCACATGTACACGCCGCGCGGCAGATCAGGGTGAATGATCAGCTTTCTGAACGCGTTCGAGCGGCGCGACTTGTATGCGACCCACTCTTCATAGCACCGCTGCAGGCGGTCGACCGCCGCGCGCTGCGCCGGATCGGATTGATAACCGCGCGTCTGCAGTTCTTTTTCGTAGTATTCGGTGACGTTCATCGTGTTGCTGCAAAAAGAAAGGCGGGAGGGATTGAACCCCGCCCGCCTTTGGTGATGCCAAGGTTGCGTTTCGCTCAGGCGTGCGTGCTTACATGTTCAGCGCGCGCTTGTCGACGGCGAGTGCCGCTTCGCGCATGACTTCCGACAGCGACGGGTGCGGATGGCAAATACGGCCGATGTCTTCCGAAGCCGCCTTGAACTCCATCGCCACCACGGCTTCCGCGATCAGGTCCGATGCGTTCGCCGAGATGATGTGCACGCCGAGCAGTTCGTCGGTCTTCGCGTCGGCGATCATCTTGACGAAACCGTCCGCCTTGTTGATGCCGAGCGCGCGGCCGTTAGCCATGAACGGGAACTGGCCGGTCTTGATCTCGCGGCCTTCCGCCTTCAGTTGCTGCTCCGTCTTGCCGACCCATGCGATTTCCGGTTCGGTGTAGATCACCCACGGAATGCAGTTGTAGTCGATGTGCGGCTTCTGACCGTCGATCACTTCGGCAACCAGCACGCCTTCGTCCTCAGCCTTGTGCGCGAGCATCGGGCCACGCACCACGTCACCGATCGCGTACACGTTCGGCACGGCCGTCGCGCAGTGGTCGTCCACGTCGATGAAGCCGCGCTCGTTGGCCTTCAGGCCGATCGCTTCGAGGCCGAGGTTGTCGGTGTTCGGCACGCGGCCGACCGACACGACCAGGCGGTCGGCTTCGAGCGTCTGCGCGTTGCCGTCCTTGTCCGTGTAGGCGATCGTCACGCCGTTCGCGCTCGTCTTCACTTCGCCGACCTTCACGCCGACGTGGATGTCGAGACCTTGCTTCTTGAACTGCTTGGCCGCTTCCTTCGACAGCGCCTGGTCAGCCACGCCGAGGAATTCCGGCAGCGCTTCGAGCACGGTCACGTCCGCGCCGAGGCGGCGCCACACCGAGCCGAGTTCCAGACCGATCACGCCTGCGCCGATCACGGCGAGCTTCTTCGGTGCCGTGTCGAACGAGAGTGCGCCTTCGTTGTCGGCGATCAGCTTGTTGTCGACCGGAATGCCCGGCAAATGACGCGCCTTCGAACCCGTTGCGATGATCACGTTCTTCGCCGTGACGACTTCGCTGCTTGCACCATCTTCGCCTTCGCCGCTCACTTCGATCTGCACGCCGGCGTCCGTCTTGCCGGTGAACTTGCCATGGCCCTTGAGCCACGTGATCTTGTTCTTGCGGAACAGGAATTCGATGCCCTTGGTCATCTTCTCGACGATGCCGTCCTTGCGGCCCATCATCTTCGAGATATCGACCGAGACGTTTTCCACCGAGATGCCGTGGTCGGCAAGGTGATGCGACGCGTTCTCGAACTCTTCCGACGAAGCGAGCAGCGCCTTCGACGGAATGCAGCCGACGTTCAGGCAGGTGCCGCCGAGCTTCAGCGTGCCGGCCGGGTTCTTCCACTTTTCGATACATGCGACGGTCTTGCCGAGCTGCGCTGCGCGGATGGCGGCGATATAACCGCCAGGGCCTGCGCCGATCACGACGACGTCAAATTCTTTGGACATGACAATCCCTTTGATGGCGGAACGGCGCCGGGCCACCCGAGGTGGCGCGCGCCGTTCCTGTACTGCGAAATGCTAAAGACGTGCTACGGATGACGCCGGCCCGCGCAAACCGCGGGCCGGCGTCGGTGGAACGTGCGCTTACAGGTCGAGCAGCAGGCGAGCCGGATCTTCCAGCGCATCCTTCATCGCGACCAGCGACAGCACTGCTTCGCGGCCGTCGATGATACGGTGGTCGTACGACAGCGCGAGGTAGTTCATCGGGCGGATCACGATCTGGCCGTTTTCGACCACTGCGCGTTCCTTGGTGGCGTGCACGCCGAGAATCGCGGACTGCGGCGGGTTGATGATCGGGGTGGACAGCATCGAGCCGAACACGCCGCCGTTCGAGATCGAGAACGTACCGCCGGTCATTTCTTCGATGGACAGCTTGCCGTCCTTCGCCTTCTGGCCAAATTCGGCGATCTTCTTCTCGATGTCGGCGAGGCTCAGCTGATCTGCATTGCGCAGGATCGGCACCACCAGACCGCGCGGCGAACCGACAGCGATACCGATGTCGAAGTAGCCGTGGTAGACGATGTCGTTACCGTCGATCGACGCGTTCACGAGCGGGAACTTCTTCAGCGCGTGAACAGCCGCCTTCACGAAGAACGACATGAAGCCGAGCTTCACGCCGTGTTCCTTCTCGAACTTGTCCTTGTACTTGTTGCGCAGCTCCATGACCGGCGCCATGTTCACTTCGTTGAACGTCGTGAGGATGGCGTTGGTTTGCTGCGACTCGAGCAGACGCTCGGCGATACGAGCACGCAGACGCGACATCGGCACGCGCTGTTCCGGACGGTCCTTCAGCCATTGATCGGCCGATGCCGGGGCCTTGACGTCCGGCAGCGACGGCTTCGCAGCCTTCGGTGCGGCAGCCGGAGCCGGTGCAGCCTTGGCAGCCGGAGCAGCCTGGCCGGCGACGAGCACGTCGCCCTTCGTGATACGGCCGTCGCGGCCGGTGCCGGCGACGTCGCCCGCAGCCAGACGCTTCTCTGCCATCAGCTTGCCGGCAGCCGGCGAAGCAGCGGTGTTCGAGCCCGTTGCGACAGCGGCCTGAGCCGCCGGTGCGGGAGCCGCGGCAGCGACCGGAGCCGGCTTCACTTCGGCTTCGACAGCGGCGGCGCCTGCGGTGCCTTCCGTGTCGATCTTCGCGATCACCTGCTCAGCCGTGACCGTGTCGCCGTCGTTCGAAATGACTTGCGCGAGCACGCCTGCTGCCGGCGCCGGCACTTCGAGCACGACCTTGTCGGTCTCGATTTCGATGAGGATTTCGTCCTGAGCGACAGCCTCGCCGGGCTTCTTCTTCCACTGCAGCATGGTTGCCTCCGAGACCGACTCGGAGAGCTGGGGAACCTTGACTTCAACAATAGCCATTATGAGTATCCTGAATACGTATCGGGTGACGGCGCTTCTTCACGACCGCCTGCGAACCGTGAACGCCGCGCCTGACCCTCATGGGAAACGTTCGGCGCGGCGCGGGAAAGCGCACTGCGCTTTCCCGGCTCGTCTGTTTCTTTATTTAGCGATCGACGCGCTCTTGAGACGGCCGAAAGCGCCTTCGATCAGCGCCTTCTGCTGCTCGTAGTGCTTCGCGTAGTAGCCGACTGCAGGCGAAGCCGAAGCCGGACGGCCGCTGTACGCCAGCTTCTGCCCTTCCTTCATGCCTTCCTTGAGATGGTGCTCGATGTAGAACCACGGGCCCTGATTCTGCGGCTCGTCCTGCACCCACACCACTTCGGTTGCGTTGTCGTACTTCTTCATTTCCGCTTCGAACTGCTTGTGCGCGAACGGATAGAGCTGTTCGATACGGATGATCGCGACGTCGTTCACCTTCGCTTCGCGGCGATGCGCGACCAGGTCGTAGTACACGCGGCCCGAGCAGGCCAGCACGCGCTTGACCTTCTTCGCGTCGATGGTTTCGTCCACTTCGCCGATGACCGGCTGGAACGAACCCTTCGCGAGTTCCGACAGATCCGACACGGCTTCCTTGTGACGCAGCAACGACTTCGGCGTCGCGACGATCAGCGGCTTGCGGAACAGGCGGATCATCTGGCGACGCAGCAGGTGGAAGACCTGCGCCGGCGTGGTCGGCTGAACGACCTGCATGTTGTGGTCTGCGCACAGTTGCAGGAAACGCTCGATACGGGCCGACGAGTGCTCCGGACCCTGGCCTTCGTAGCCGTGCGGCAGCAGCATGGTCAGGCCCGACACGCGGCCCCACTTCACTTCGCCCGACGAGATGAACTGGTCGATCACGACTTGCGCGCCATTCACGAAGTCGCCGAACTGCGCTTCCCACGCGACGAACGTGTTCGGTTCAGCGGTCGAGTAACCGTATTCGAAGCCGAGCACCGCTTCTTCCGACAGCACCGAGTCGATCACCGTGAACTTCGCCTGACCTTCGGCGATGTTCTGCAGCGGCACGTAGGTGCCGTCGTTCCAGCGCTCGCGGTTCTGGTCGTGCAGCACTGCGTGACGGTGCGTGAACGTGCCGCGGCCCGAATCCTGACCGGTCAGGCGCACGGCATAACCGGATGCGACCAGCGACGCGAACGCGAGGTGCTCGCCCATGCCCCAGTCGAGCTTCGCTTCGCCGCGGCCCATGGCGCGACGGTCGTTGATCACGCGCTCGACGAGCGGGTGAACCTTGAAGTTTTCCGGAATCGTGGTGATGCGTTCGGCGAGGCGCTTCAGTTCCGCGAGCGGCACGGCCGTGTCGGCCGCGTCGGTCCACTTGCGGTTCAGGAACGGCACCCAGTCCACCGCGTACTTGCTCTTGTAGTTCGAGAGCACCGGGTCGACCGTGTGGTGGCCCTCGTCCATCGCCCTGCGATAAGCCTTGACGAATTCCTCGCCATCCTCGGCCTTGATGACGCCCTGCTGAACGAGCTTTTCCGCGTACAACGCACGCGTGCCGGGGTGCTTCGAAATCGTCTTGTACATCAGCGGCTGCGTGACCGCCGGGGTGTCCTGCTCGTTGTGGCCCAGCTTGCGGAAGCAGACGATGTCGACGACGACGTCCTTGTGGAACTGCATGCGGAAGTCGATCGCCATCTGGGTGGCCAGCACGACCGCTTCGGGATCGTCACCGTTCACGTGCAGCACCGGCGCTTCGATCATCTTGACGACGTCCGAGCAGTACAACGTGGAGCGCGAGTCGCGCGGGTCCGACGTCGTGAAGCCGATCTGGTTGTTGATGACGATGTGCAGCGTGCCGTGCGTGCCATAACCGCGCGTTTGCGCGAGGTTCAGCGTTTCCATCACGACGCCCTGGCC
This sequence comes from Paraburkholderia tuberum STM678, assembly GCF_902833905.1. Classification (GTDB taxonomy): domain Bacteria; phylum Pseudomonadota; class Gammaproteobacteria; order Burkholderiales; family Burkholderiaceae; genus Paraburkholderia; species Paraburkholderia tuberum. Next base: position 120,397 of record NZ_CADFGP010000010.1, read on the forward strand.
GGCGAAAGCCGCGTCGCCGTGGATCTGCACCGGCAGCACCTGAACGCCGTTTTCGTCGCCGCGACGGTCCATACGCGCCTTCGCCGAGCCCTCGACCACCGGGTTGACGATTTCGAGGTGCGACGGGTTGAACGCGAGCGACAGGTGAACCGGGCCGCCTTCCGTCGCGACGTCCGACGAGAAGCCCTTGTGGTACTTCACGTCGCCAGCCGGCAGATCATCGACGTGCTTGCCTTCGAATTCGGCGAACAGGTCTGCCGGCATCTTGCCGAGCGTATTGACCAGCACGTTCAAACGGCCACGGTGTGCCATCGCGATGACGATTTCCTGAACGCCGCGCAGACCGCCGTGACGCACGACTTCGTCCATCGCCGCGATGAAGCTCTCGCCGCCTTCGAGCGAGAAGCGCTTCTGGCCGACGTACTTGGTGTGCAGGAAACGCTCGAGGCCTTCGGCGGCCGTCAGGCGATTCAGGATGTGCTTCTTCTTGTCGTTGTTGAAGCTCGGCGTCGAACGGATCGATTCGAGGCGCTCCTTCCACCAGCGCTTCTGCTCCGGATCGCTGATGTACATGTACTCGACGCCGATCGTGCCGCAGTACGTGTCGCGCAGGGCTTTGACGATCTCGCGCAGCGTCGCGCGCTCGAACCCGAAGTACAGATTCGTTGCGCTGAACTCCTGGTCCATGTCGGCTTCGGTGAAGTCGTAGAACGCGGGTTCAAGTTCGGGGATCGCGGGACGCTCGCGGCGCTTCAGAGGATCGAGATTGGCCCATTGCGAGCCGAGGAAGCGATATGCGCCGATGAGGGACTGGACGTAAACCTGTTTGCGGGCGGTTGCGAGATCTTCGCCGCCGGCCGTTGCGCGCGGCAGGAAGGCATTGGCCTTGGCGCGCTGGGCAAACGATTCGACGATCGGGCCATGGGCCACGTCGTTGGCGTTGCTGCCGTCCGATGCGGGCACGTTCTGCAACGCATCGAAATAGCTGCGCCAGGTCTCGGGCACTGACGCCGGATTATCGAGATACGCTTCGTACATTTCTTCAACGTACGGAGCATTGCCGCCGAACAGATAAGAGTTCGACTGGAATTGCTTCATCATTTTTACGCTCACCTTTCTTCGAGTTTCTCGAGAAATAGCGGGTTACCGAACCTTCCGCGACACGGCCTGACCGTTTAGCGGATTGCGCGAATCAAGTCTTGCTTGGAAGGACCTAAAACTTTGCACCCGGGAGCATAGCACAGAACGAATAGTCCAGATAGCGAACGGCACAGGCGCAAAGCCTGTGATGGCGGGCGTTTCGCGGGTGACGGGGTGCCTTTTCACAGCGCGCAACAGTGTTCTGTGAGAAATGAAGGCGAACGGCGCGATGGGTGTCTACATGTGTGCCGCCCCGGAAAGTGGCAGGCATGATGCAGCGCCAAACGTTTTGATGCGCCAAAAACAAGGAAGCCACCCGAAGGTGGCTTCCGCTTCCTGCTATCCAGACGGATATTCGAGTCCGGCTTATTCGCCGGCAACCTTGTTGCGGCTCGCGCTGCGGCGCTCGTGTTCCTTCAGGTAGCGCTTGCGCAGACGGATCGACTTTGGCGTGACTTCGACCAGCTCGTCGTCGTCGATGAACTCGACCGCGTATTCGAGCGACAGCTGAACCGGCGGCACGAGACGCACGGCTTCGTCGGTGCCAGACGCGCGCACGTTGGTAAGCTGCTTGCCCTTGATCGGGTTCACGACGAGATCGTTGTCGCGGCTGTGGATGCCGATGATCATGCCTTCATACAGCGCTTCTCCCGGCGCCACGAACATGCGGCCGCGGTCCTGCAGCTTCCACAGTGCGTACGCGACTGCCGCGCCGTCGTCCTGCGAGATCAGCACGCCGTTGCGACGTTCGCCGACCGCGCCTTCCTTGACCGGCTGGTAAGAATCGAACGTGTGGCTCATCAGTCCCGTACCGCGCGTGAGCGTGAGGAATTCCGACTGGAAGCCGATCAGACCACGCGCCGAAATACGGTACTCGAGACGCGTGCGGCCACGGCCGTCCGATGCCATGTCGAGCATTTCGCCCTTGCGGCGGCCAAGTTCTTCCATCACGCCGCCCTGGTGGGGGTCTTCCATGTCGACGGTCAGATTTTCGTACGGCTCGTGCTTCTCGCCGTCGATTTCCTGCATCACGACGCGCGGACGCGACACGGCCAGCTCGTAGCCTTCGCGGCGCATGTTTTCGACCAGAATGGTCAGGTGCAGCTCACCGCGGCCGGCCACTTCGAACGTCGTTTCGTCGCCGGTATCGCGCACGCGCAGCGCGACGTTGTGATTCAGTTCCTTCATCAGGCGGTCGCGAATCTGGCGGCTCGTGACGAACTTGCCTTCACGGCCCGCGAGCGGCGACGAGTTGACGAGGAAGTTCATCGTCAGCGTGGGTTCGTCGACGGTGATCATCGGCAGCGCTTCCGGCTGTTCCGGCGAGCAGATCGTCACGCCGATGCCCACTTCCTCGATACCGTTGATCAGCACGATGTCGCCCGCCTCGGCCGAGTCGACCTGCACGCGATCGAGACCCTTGAACGACAGCACCTGGTTGATCTTGCGATTGAGGATTTCGCCTTCCGGGCCCGATCGCACCGCGACGGCCATGCCCGGCTTGATGCGGCCGCGCGTGATACGGCCAATGCCGATACGACCAACGTACGACGAGTAGTCGAGCGACGTGATTTGCAGTTGCAGCGGACCTTCCGGGTCGGCCGGGCGCACCGGCACGTGCTGCAGGATTGCCTCGAACAAAGGACGCATGTCGCCGTCGCGTACATCAGGCGTGAGACCCGCGTAGCCGTTCAGGCCCGATGCGTAGACGATCGGAAAGTCGAGCTGCTCTTCGCTGGCGCCGAGCTTGTCGAACAGGTCGAAGGTCTGGTTGATCACCCAGTCGATCCGCGCACCCGGACGGTCGACCTTGTTGACCACGACGATCGGCTTCAAACCCAGTGCGAGCGCCTTCTTCGTGACGAAGCGGGTTTGCGGCATCGGGCCTTCCACCGCGTCAACGAGCAGCAGCACCGAGTCGACCATCGACAGCACGCGCTCCACTTCGCCGCCGAAGTCGGCGTGCCCCGGCGTGTCGACGATATTGATGTGCGTGCCCTCGTACTCCACCGCGCAGTTCTTCGACAGGATCGTGATGCCGCGCTCTTTTTCGATGTCGTTCGAGTCCATCACGCGCTCGGCGATCTGCTGGTTCTCGCGGAACGTGGCGGTCTGACGGAGGAGCTGGTCGACGAGCGTGGTCTTGCCGTGGTCGACGTGAGCAATGATGGCGATGTTGCGTAGGGCGCGGGTCATAGGAAACCTGAAGACGGTTGAGTGCGCCGCTTGCTTATGCTGCTGGTTGAAGAGCCAAACCACGACAACAAGCCCAAAGCGCACTTTTGGGAACCCAAAATTATAGCACGCACGGATGATCCTTTTCTGGTATTCCCCGATAGACCGTCCGCTCTCCGCGCCTGCGCGAGTTGCGCGAATCGCGCCTTGCCCCGCCCTACGTCATTCCGTACGGTTTGTTGCTTGAGCGCGAAATAATCCTTGCCTAAGCTGTATCAACGCTTGTCGCGTCAATCAACAGCCAGCTATACTAATGCCTAGTCAACCATTGCATTCGCACGAGAATCATGACGGAGCCGTCCAACGAATCCACGCCGGATCTCAGCGAGTACCAGCTCGGTGAAAGCGTCGGCTATCTCATCTCACGGGTGAGATCGACGCTATCAAACCTGATCACGCAGCGCAGCATGGCCGAACTCGGCATCACCAGCCAGCAAGGCAGCATCCTGTTCATGGTGGCGAGCGGCAAATGCCTGCTCGCGGCTGAGTTGGCGCGTGAATACGGAATCGACGCAAGCGCCGTCACGCGCCTGATCGACCGGCTCGAAAAGCGCGGCCTGCTCACGCGGGTGCGCAGTAACGAAGACCGGCGCGTCGTGCGCCTCGCGTTGACGCCGGAAGGCCATGCGATCGCGGCTCGCATGCCGGCTATTTTCAATGGCGTGCTCGATAACCTGCTGAACGGGTTCACCCCGGAAGAAGTGGGCTTCCTGAAGAGCATGCTGCGTCGCGTGCTCGTCAATTCCGGCGAGCACACGGGACTTTCCCGCGACGCCGCAAGCCATCCCGATAGCAAATCGTAATAGCTTGCTTGCTGCGTCCATCAATACATTCCACTCAAAGAAGAGTCGAGCGATGAAATCCCTTTCCCTGTCCGCGCCCGCGCTGTCGAGCCGGGCCGCTGTCGCCGCAGCGGTGACGGCGCTCGCCCTCACGGGGTGCGCGAACTACTTCGGCGTCAAAAGCGACAAGCAGATCGCGTCGCCGACGCAGTACGAGTCGACGCAGAGTCTGCCCAACGAGGGCGGCCAGTGGCCATCGCTCGACTGGGCCAACCAGTTCGGCGACCCGCAACTGCCGAAGCTGATCGCGGAAGCGCTCGAGGGCAGCCCGTCGATCGCCCAGGCGCAAGCGCGGCTCGCAAAGGCTTCCTCGTATATCGAAAGCTCGCGCGCAGCGCTGTTCCCGAAGGTCAGCGCGAGCTATTCCTGGACCCGCGAGCTGTATTCGGCAAACTCCCTTTACCCGCCTCCGTTCGGCGGCACCTGGTATAGCGAGAACAACGTGCTCGCGAGCGCGTCGTGGGATCTCGACCTGTGGGGCAAGAACCGTCAGCGGCTCGGCCAGGCCGTGTCGCAGCAGAAAGCCGCCGAGGCCGATATGCAGCAGGCGCGCGTGACGCTCGCCGCGTCGGTCGCGAGCACCTACAACCAGCTCTCGCAGCTGTATGCGTTTCGCGACATCGCCGCGCGTGAAATCGCGAACCGCCAGGACGTCGGCCGTATCACGAATGACCGCGTGACGGCCGGCCTCGACACCAACGTCGAGAAGCAGACCGCCGCCGGCAACGTCGCGACGAGCCAGTCGAACCTGACCGACCTCGACGGCCAGATCACCGTCGTGCGCTACCAGTTGGGCGCGCTGCTCGGCAAAGGCCCGGACCGTGGCCTGCGGATCGACAAGCCGGTGCTCACCGGCGGCGACGTGGTCGCTCTGCCGGACAACATCCCGGCCGACCTCGTGGCGCGTCGCGCGGACATCGTCGCCGCGCGCTGGCAGGTCGAAGCCGCGATGCATGACGTGAAGGAAGCGAAAGCCGAGTTCTACCCGGACGTGAATCTCGCGGCCGGCTTCGGCTTCGACGCGTTCGGCTGGGGCCGTTTCCTGACCGCGTCGAGCCGTCAGATCCAGTTCGGCCCGGCGATCCATCTGCCGATCTTCGACGCCGGCGCGTTGCGCGCGCAGTTGAAGGGCCGCTACGCCGACTTCGAGGGCGACGTCGCGAACTACAACCAAACGCTGATCAACGCGCTGCAGGACGTCTCGACGCAGGTGTCGTCGATCCGCTCGATCGACCGCCAGGAGGGTGACGCCCAGCGCGCGCTCGACGCGTCGAGCAAGGCGTACCAGCTCGCCGTAATCCGCTACAAGGCCGGCCTGTCGCCGCAGCTGCAGGTGCTCACCGCCGACGAAAACCGCCTTGCCGCGGAGCAGACGGTCACGGGTCTGCAGATGCGCCGCCGCAGTCTGCAGATCGGTCTGATCAAGGCACTGGGCGGCGGCTTCGACGCAACCCAGACCGGTCTCGTCGTGCCGACCGATGCTCCCGCATCGGCCAACGCCGCGAACCACGCCACGAGCACCGCCGCGAACTGAGCGAGCCCGCCCGCGCCGACGCACACGCATACACACGAACACCCGAATAAACGACGACGTTCAAAAGAACCCGGAGCACATCAATGAGCACCCCCCAGCAGCCCGCCACTCCACCGCAAGCGGCGAACAACGGCAAACGCAAGCGCATGATGACGCTGCTCGTCATCGTGATCCTGATTGCCGCGGTCGCGTACGGCCTGTACTACTTCCTCGTCGCGCGCTTCCATGAAGACACCGACGATGCCTACGTGAGCGGCAACGTCGTGCAGATCACCCCGCAGGTCACGGGCACCGTGATCGCGGTCAACGCGGACGACACCCAGGTCGTCAAGGCCGGCGACCCGCTCGTCGTGCTCGACCCGGCCGACGCGCGCGTCGCACTCGAACAGGCCGAGGCCAATCTTGCGCAGGTGGTGCGCCAGGTGCGCGGTCTGTTCGCCGACGACAGCCAGTACGAAGCGCGGGTCGCGGCGAGCCAGGCCGATCTGTCGCGCGCCCAGGACGACCTGAAGCGCCGTATGACGGTCGCGCAAACCGGCGCGGTATCGCTGGAAGAAATTTCGCACGCACGCGACTCCGTGAAGAGCGCGCAAGCCGCGCTCGACGCCGCCAAACAGCAACTCGCGGCAAACCGCGCGCTGACCGCGAACACCACGATCGCCGATCACCCGAACGTGCAGGCCGCCGCCGCGAAGCTGCGCGACGCATACCTGAACCACGCTCGCAATACTCTACCGGCGCCGGTCACAGGCTATGTCGCAAAACGCTCCGTGCAGGTCGGCCAGCGCGTATCGCCCGGCTCGCCGCTGATGGCGATCGTGCCGCTGCATGACGTGTGGGTCGAGGCGAACTTCAAGGAAGTGCAACTGAAGCACATGCGCATCGGCCAGCCGGTCGAACTGACGGCCGACGTCTACGGCTCGTCGGTGCCGTATCACGGCAAGGTGGTCGGCTTCTCGGCCGGCACGGGTTCGGCGTTCTCGCTGCTGCCCGCGCAGAACGCGACCGGCAACTGGATCAAGGTCGTGCAGCGTCTGCCGGTGCGTATTTCGCTCGATCCGCAGGAGCTGGAGAAGCATCCGCTGCGTATCGGTCTGTCGATGCAAGCTGACGTGAACATCAAGGACGACACCGGCGGCCAGCTCGGTCAGGCGCCGTCCACGGTTTACCAGACCAACGTCTTCGACAAGTACGGCGCTGAAGCCGATGCGGAAATCGCGCGCATCATCTCGGAAAACGCCGGCACGAACGCGAACGGCGGCGCGCAGAAGTCGACCGCGGCGAGCGCCGCGGCCGCCGCGAAACCGGCGGCCCATAAGAGCTGAGGGTCCGCCCGATGATTCATGGGAGGCTCTTTTAATGGCTCAGGCTCAGGCGCAGGTCCCTCACCCGCCGCTCGAGGGCGCGCAACTGGTGATCGGCACCATCGCGGTGTCGCTCGCCGTGTTCATGAACGTGCTCGACACGTCGATCGCGAACGTGTCGATCCCGTCGATTGCCGGCGACCTCGGCGTATCGTCCGACCAGGGCACGTGGGTGATTACGTCGTTCGCGGTGGCCAACGCGATCTCGGTGCCGCTGACCGGCTGGCTCACCGACCGCATCGGCCAGGTGCGGCTGTTCATGGCGTCGATCGTGCTGTTCGTGCTGTCGTCATGGATGTGCGGGCTGTCGCCGAACCTGCCGTTCCTGCTTGCGTCGCGCGTGCTCCAAGGCGCGGTGGCCGGCCCGATGATCCCGCTGTCGCAGACGCTGCTGCTCGCGAGCTATCCGCGCGCGAAGGCGCCGATGGCGCTATCGATGTGGGCGATGACCACGCTGATCGCACCGGTTGCCGGTCCGATCCTCGGCGGCTGGATTTCCGACAACATCTCGTGGCCGTGGATCTTCTACGTCAACATTCCCGTCGGCGCGGTCGCGGCCGCCGCGACGTGGATGATCTTCCGTAACCGCGATTCGGTCATCAGGAAGGCGCCAATCGACGGCGTCGGCCTCGGTCTTCTGATCGTCTGGGTCGGCTCGCTTCAGGTGATGCTCGACAAGGGCAAGGACCTCGACTGGTTCTCGTCGACGACGGTCGTCGTGCTCGCGCTCCTCGCGGTGATCGCGCTCGCGTTTTTTATCGTGTGGGAGTTGACGGCCGAGCATCCGGTGGTTGATCTGTCGCTGTTCAGCCGGCGCAATTTCACCGGCGGCACGATCGCGCTGTCGATCGGCTATGGGCTTTACTTCGGCAATCTCGTGCTGTTGCCGCTGTGGCTCCAGACCGATATCGGCTACACGGCGACAGAAGCCGGACTCGTGATGGCACCCGTCGGTGTGTTCGCGATCCTGTTGTCGCCTCTGACCGGCAAGGTGCTGCCGCGTACCGATCCGCGCTATATCGCGACGCTGTCGTTCCTGATTTTCGCGCTGTGTTTCTGGATGCGCTCGCGTTATACGACGGGCGTCGATACGTACTCGCTGATGCTGCCCACGCTGATTCAAGGTATCGGTATGGCCGGCTTCTTTATTCCGCTCGTGTCGATCACGCTGTCGGGCTTGCCGGGCCATCGGATTCCGGCGGCCTCGGGGCTGTCGAACTTCGTGCGGATCATGTGCGGCGGTATCGGCACGTCGATCTTCCAGACCGCCTGGGATCACCGCACGATCATGCATCACGCGCAACTGACCGAACAGGCGAATGCTTACAACCCAGCGTTCGGTCAATCGATTCATCAGATGGGCGCGGCGGGCCTGGATCAGCAGCAGACCTATGGTCTCTTCAACACCATGGTCACGCAGCAGGCCGCGCAGCTCGGCGTAAACGATCTGTTCTTCATTTCGGCCGGTATTTTTGTCGCGCTGATCGCGCTGATCTGGATCACGCGGCCGGAACGGGCAGGCGGCGATGCGGGAGCGGCGGCGGCCACGGCGCATTGAGGGGGGTGTTTGTGGTGTTGCTTTAGTTCGACACCGCTCCACCGGAGGGCATGATCAAAACGGGATCGCTCGATGGCGATCCCGTTTTTTTATTGTCCGCGCCGGGCTGGCAAAACGGCGACCTCTAGCTCTCCGTCGTCACGATCAGGCGGTCGGGTGCGAGCACGCCTTCGCCCGGCTTCGCGACCCCCAGAAGCCGCCCCTGCGCCGAGTACACCCTCACGCGCGGGGCATTCACCGCGTCGGCGGCGATCGTCAACGACGACAGCTTCAGGCGCTGGCCGTGAAGGAAGCGGCGCGTGTCATCGTCGTTCAGACAGACCTGTGGGAACGTGGACAGCAGCGCGTCGACCGGTTGCAGCCATGCGTCGCGTTCGAGTTCGGTCGCGTAGGACAACGCGTCGAGCGTGACCGAATGCTCGAGCGTCAGCGCGCCGACGCCCGTGCGCCGCAGCGCGACCAGATGCGCGCCGCAGCCGAGCGCTTCGCCGATATCCTCGGCAAGCGTGCGCACATAGGTGCCCTTGCTGCACGTCACGCGAAACGTCACATCCGGCAACGCGCACGCAATCAGCTCGAGCGCGCGAATCGTCACCTGCCGCCCTTCCCGTTCGACCGTCTGGCCGGCGCGCGCGTACTGGTACAGCGGCTTGCCATCGCGCTTGAGCGCCGAGTACATCGGCGGAATCTGAACGATCTCGCCGATGAATTTCGGCAAAGCCGCCCGCACCGCCGCTTCGTCGCAGTCGACGGCGCGGATGTCGAACGCCTCGCCTTCGGCGTCGCCGGTGGTCGTGCGGATACCGAGGCGCATCGTCGCCTCGTAGGTCTTGTCGGCTTCGAGCAAGTCTTGCGAAAACTTGGTGGCCTCGCCGAAACACAGCGGCAGCAGGCCAGTTGCCAGCGGATCGAGCGTGCCGGTGTGGCCCGCCTTTTTCGCCAGATAAAGACGTTTCGCGCGAACCAGCGCGTCGTTGCTCGACAGGCCGAGCGGCTTGTCGAGCAGCAGCACGCCATCGAGCGCGCGACGCGGCACGCGGGGGCGTTGAGGTGCGGTCATGTCGAGGGAGGCAGAACGTTCGGGAAATGCGAAAAACGGCGCCGCGCGCTACATGGAACGCCACGGCATGGCAGACGCTCAGTCGTCTTTCGCGCGCGTGGAATTTGCCTCGTCGATCAGACGCGACATCTCCACGGCGCGCTCGATCGTCTTGTCGTAGTGGAAATGCAGCGTCGGCACCGTGTGGATATGCAGGCGCTTGAACAGCAGATTGCGCAGATGGCCGGCAGCGTGCGTCAGCGCTTCGAGCGTTTGCTGCGGGTCGCCCGTCAGCGTCGTGAAGTAGACCTTCGCGTGCGCGTAGTCGGGCGTCAGCTCGACGCTCTGAAATGTGACGATGCCGATGCGCGGATCCTTGACCTCGCGCAGAAGCTCAGCCAGGTCGCGCTGGATCTGATCGGCGATCTGCACGTTGCGATTGGGAGTAGTACGTTTCTTAGGCATGGTGTTGTGTGCTCCGCTAAGACGGATGCCAAAAATTGGTTCGCGCGAGCCGTGTTCGATATTCGTTCGATACGACGGCGTCGCGGTCGCCGCGGCGGGGTGAGAGTCCATTTGCGACGAACGCGGCAGCCAAGCCAGCAACAAACTCGACACTGCGGGCTCAAAAACAACGGGCGGAGCGGGCGTCAAGCCCGTTCCGCCCGTTGTGCCGTGCCGCGCGAATTACAGCGTACGCGCGACTTCGGTGACCTCGAAGACTTCGAACTGATCGCCTTCGACGATATCGTTGAAGTTCTTGATCGACATACCGCACTCGAAGCCCTGACGGACTTCTTTCACATCGTCCTTGAACCGCTTGAGCGAATCGAGTTCGCCCGTGAAGATGACGACGTTGTTGCGCAGCACGCGCACCGACGACGAGCGCTTGACGAAACCGTCCGTGACCATACAGCCGGCCACCGTGCCGACCTTCGGCACCTTGAATACCTGGCGTACTTCCACCGTGCCCGTCACGACTTCGCGCTTCTCCGGCGCCAGCATGCCCGACATTGCCGCCTTCACGTCATCCACGGCGTCGTAGATGATGTTGTAGTAGCGGATGTCGACGCCATTAGCTTCCGCGAGCTTGCGAGCCTGCGCATCCGCGCGGGTGTTGAAGCCGATGATGACCGCCTTCGACGCCGTCGCGAGATTGACGTCCGACTCGCTGATGCCGCCGACCGCTCCGTGCACGATCTGCACGCGTACTTCGTCGGTGGAGAGCTTCTGCAGCGACTGCACCAGCGCTTCCTGCGAACCCTGCACGTCGGCCTTGACGATCAGCGGCAGGTACTGCACTTCGCCCTCGCCCATCTGCTCGAGCATGTTCTCGAGCTTCGCGGCCTGCTGCTTTGCGAGCTTGACGTCGCGGAACTTGCCCTGACGGAACAGCGCAACTTCACGCGCCTTGCGCTCGTCCGGCATCACGATTACTTCTTCGCCAGCCTGCGGCACTTCCGACAGACCCTGGATTTCGACCGGGATCGACGGACCCGCGGACTTGGTCGGCTTGCCGGTTTCGTCGAGCATGGCACGCACGCGACCGTAGGCGCTGCCTGCCAGCACGACGTCGCCGCGGTTCAGCGTACCTGACTGGACGAGGATCGTTGCGACCGGACCCTTACCCTTGTCAAGCTTCGCTTCGATGACGAGACCCTTGGCCGGCGATTCGACCGGTGCCTTCAGCTCCAGCACCTCGGCCTGCAGCAGCACGTTTTCGAGCAGATCGTCGATGCCCGCGCCGGTCTTCGCCGACACCGGCACGAACGGCGAGTCGCCGCCGTACTCTTCCGGCACGACGCCTTCCGTGACGAGCTCCTGCTTCACGCGCTCCGGATTCGCTTCCGGCTTGTCGATCTTGTTGATCGCGACGACGAGCGGCACGCCGCCAGCCTTCGCGTGGGAGATCGCTTCCTTCGTCTGCGGCATCACGCCGTCGTCGGCGGCCACCACCAGGATCACGATATCGGTCGCCTTCGCACCGCGGGCACGCATTGCCGTAAAGGCTTCGTGACCCGGCGTGTCGAGGAACGTGATCACGCCGCGCGGCGTTTCGACGTGGTAGGCGCCGATGTGCTGCGTAATACCGCCCGCTTCGCCTGCCGCAACCTTCGCGCGGCGGATGTAGTCGAGCAGCGAGGTCTTGCCGTGGTCGACGTGGCCCATCACCGTGACGACCGGCGGACGTGGCAGCGCTTCGGCGTCGCTCGCTTCGCCTTCGACCAGCATGGCTTCCGGATCGTCCAGCTTCGCCGCGAGCGCATGGTGGCCCAGTTCCTCGACGATGATCATCGCCGTTTCCTGGTCCAGCATCTGGTTGATCGTGACCATCTGGCCGAGCTTCATCATCACCTTGATGACTTCCGAAGCCTTCACCGCCATCTTGTGCGCGAGATCCGCGACCGTGATGGTTTCCGGCACATGCACTTCACGCACGATCGGTTCGGTCGGCGCCTGGAACGTGGTGCTCTGCTCCTGATGCTTGCCACGCCCCTTCGGACCGCCGCGCCAGCCACGATCGACGCCGCCGCTCGAATCGCCGCGCGTCTTGATGCCGCGGCGCTTCGCTGCGTCGTCCTGCCAGCCGCTCTTACCGCCGCCCGGCTTCTTCTTGTCGCCCGCCGACGGTGCGCTCGCGGGCGCCGGAGTCGCGGCGGTTGCCGGCTTTCTCGCTGCCGGGCGCGCCGGTGCTTCACCAGCCGGACGCGCCGGCTTATGCAGCGTGCCCTTGGCTTCGGCCGCCTTGGCCGGCTCGGCGGGCTTCGGTGCCGGTTCCGGCGCCTTCACCTGCGCCTTGCGCGGCGTGTTCATCATTTCGCGAATCGCGCGCGCTTCGGCTTCGGCCGCCGCGCGGCGCTTGGCGATTTCTTCCTGTTCGGCGCGCGCCTTTTCGGCGGCCACACGCGCGGCGTCTTCCGCTTTCTTCGCGGCTTCGCGTTGCGCGGCGCGTTCCGCTGCCGCGCGTTCGTCGTCCTGCTCGTTTGCCTTCTCGGCAACCGGTGCAGCGGCTTTCGCCGCCGCCTGCTGGGCCTTCTCGCGAGCCGCCGCCTCGGCCGCAGCCGCTGCGCGCTTCTTTGCATCTTCTTCCGCGCGCTGACGCTCGGCTTCCGCGGCCTGCTCGCGCGCCTGACGGTCGACTTCTTCGCGCTCGAGCTGTTCCTGGCGCGCCTTCAGCTCCTGCGCCTGCTTTTCGAGCAGCTCAGCTTCGTGACGTGCTTCTTCCTCCCGACGCTGCAGTTCGAGATCTTCTGCGTCCGCGTTCTCGGCCACATGATTCGATGCATCCCCGCCTTCCACGACAGTCTCGTCGCGGCGGACGAACGTGCGCTTCTTGCGCACCTCGACCTGAATGGTGCGAGCTTTGCCCGTCGCATCGGACTGCTTGATCTCCGACGTATGCCGTTTCGTCAGCGTGATCTTGCGCTTGTCTGCATCAGTCGAGCCGTGAGACTTGCGCAAGTGGTCGAGCAGACGCGCCTTGTCCGTTTCGGACAAGGAGTCGGCTTCGCTCGCTTTTGTGACGCCAGCTGCCTGCAGCTGCTCAAGCAGCACGCCTGCAGGCATTTTCAGTTCCGCGGCAAATTGGGCTACGTTGTTACTCGCCATTCATTCCTCTTAATGCAAGGACCGATTCCTTGCGGTTAGCATCGGGTCATGCGGCCTGACGGCCGCGTTCAATTCAGTGCGCCATGGTCATTTCTCACTGGAACCAGTGTTCACGTGCTTTCATGATCAACGCCTTAGCGGCATCCTCTCCCATCCCAGTCATCTCGACCAGTTCATCCACGGCCAGCTCGGCGAGTTCGTCGCGCGTCTGGATCTGATGTTCGGCCAGTTTCGCGAGCAGGTCGGCGTCCATGCCGTCCAGGCTCTTCAGGTCGAGCGCTACATTCTCGACCTTTTCTTCGTTCGCGATCGCCATCGTCAACAGCGCGTCGCGCGAGCGGTTGCGCAGTTCGTGAACGGTGTCTTCGTCGAATGCCTCGATTTCGAGCATTTCGTTGAGCGGCACGTAGGCGATCTCTTCGAGGCTCGTGAAGCCTTCGTCGATCAGGATGTCGGCGACTTCCTCGTCGACATCGAGACGCGCCATGAACAGGTCGCGCAGGACGCCACGCTCCTGATTCTGCTTCTGCGCAGATTCGTCCGGCGTCATGATGTTGATCTGCCAGCCGGTGAGCTCGCTGGCAAGCCGCACGTTCTGGCCACTGCGGCCGATCGCGACCGCGAGTTCGTTCTCGTCGACGACGACATCCATCGAATGCTTTTCTTCATCGACGACGATCGACTGCACGGCTGCCGGCGCGAGCGCGCCGATCACGAACTGGGCGGGGTCTTCCGACCATAGCACGATGTCGACGTTTTCGCCACCGAGCTCGTTGCGTACGGCCTGCACGCGCGAGCCGCGAATACCGACGCAGGTGCCGATCGGATCGATGCGCTTGTCATAAGCCACCACGCCGATCTTCGCGCGCACGCCCGGATCGCGAGCCGCCGCCTTGATCTCGAGCAGGCCCTGCTCGATTTCCGGCACTTCCATCTCGAACAGCTTCATCAGGAATTCCGGCGCCGTACGCGACAGCTCGATCTGCGGACCACGCGCGGTGCGGTCGACCTTCGCGATATACGCGCGCACGCGGTCGCCCACCCGAAGGTTTTCCTTCGGGATCAGCTGGTCGCGGCGCAGCAACGCTTCGACGCGGCCCGATTCGACGATGAAGTTGCCCTTGTCGAGGCGCTTCACCGAGCCAGTCATGATGTGTTCGCCGCGCTCGAGGAAGTCGTTCAGGATCTGCTCGCGCTCGGCGTCGCGCACCTTCTGCAGGATCACCTGCTTGGCGGCCTGCGCTCCGATACGGCCGAATTCGATTGACGGCACCGGCTCCTCGATGAACTCGTCGAGCTGAATATCGGGCTGCTGCTCGCGCGCCTCGAACAGCAAAATTTCCTGATCCGGTTCCTGCAGACCTGCTTCGTCCGGCACCACCTTCCAGCGGCGAAACGTTTCGTGCACGCCGCTTTCACGGTCGATGTGGACGCGGATATCCGCATCTTCTTCGAAGAGTTTCTTGGAGGCCGAAGCGAGAGCCGCTTCGAGCGCGGCAAATACCACGTCCTTATCGACATTCTTCTCGCGTGCCAGCGCATCCACCAGCATCAACACTTCGCGACTCATTGTTTGCGGCTCCTAAAGTCAACTTTCGGAACAAGGCGCGCCTTGTCCATGTCCGCGAGCGTGAAATCGAGCATCGCGGCCCCTTCTTTTCCTTCAAATTCCAGACCGATCGTCTCGCCTTGCGGAGCATGCAAAATGCCCCGGTACGATTTCCGACCGTCCAATGGCTTTTTCAGTGTGATAACCGCTTCGCTGCCCGCGAAACGTTCAAAATCCGCCAGTTTCTTCAGCGGGCGA
This sequence comes from Paraburkholderia tuberum STM678, assembly GCF_902833905.1. Lineage (GTDB taxonomy): Bacteria > Pseudomonadota > Gammaproteobacteria > Burkholderiales > Burkholderiaceae > Paraburkholderia > Paraburkholderia tuberum. Next base: position 135,525 of record NZ_CADFGP010000010.1, read on the forward strand.
TCGAGACCGGGTGACGATACTTCGAGCCGCTCGTAATCGATATTTTCGACCGTCAGAACGTGCTGGAGCTGACGCGTGACTTTCTCGCAGTCTTCGATTGCGATGCCGGCTGGCTGGTCGATATAGATACACAACATGCCGCGCCCGGTGCGCTCGAGATCGACGAGCTCGTAGCCGAGTCCCACGACCGTGGTTTCAATCAGTTCCGTCAGTTGCACAGTGCCCTCTTAGATGTTCGCGCAGCGAGCCTCGCCTCTTCTGCAAACAACCAATGCGGGCCGCGCGCCAAGCCGGCGCACGTTCGTGCGAACCCGAGATGCCGAACCACGATGAACTGAGCGGCAAAAAAAAATGGGCTGAACGCCCATCATCTTATTGCCGGTGGTCGCACCTGAGCCGCACATGAAACCGTACGCCCAGCGACTTCGCGATTGTAGCCATTTTCCGGCCCAAACGCAATCCGCGGAACGCGGGGCGATGCGCATTTCCGCTTGATTTGATAGGAATCTTTCGACAATGTGGCGGCAAATCCGGGCTTTTGCAAGGTCGCCCGAGCCGTCGGGAAGGGGAGCCGGACGGGCTACGCCAACACTTTGCGGCGATGCGTCCTGTCGGTCTTCAGCGCAGTTTCGCACGGCGTTTGACGCATCGGAACGCCATGCGAACGCGGCAAACAAGAGGCGGCATAAAATCGCCAAAAACGATAAACGGCTCGGCCGGGAAGCACTCGACATTGCTAATCAGTATGCAGTATGACTCCCGTGAGGCAATGGCTAGGCCGCCGTAAGGAATCAAGCGCGGGTTAGCATTGCAGCCAGAGCAGCACAGTGCGGACACGGCCGCTCCCGGCGATTTTCGGCACGGAGGCCAGCATGGAAGACGATAGCACGCTGTGCGTCGGTCTCGATGGACACAAGGACTCGATCACAGTCGCGTATGCGCCGGGCTCGGGCGAAGTCGAACTGCTGGGCAAGATCGGTATGACGCAGACTGATATCGATCACCTGCGCAGGCGCCTGCAGTCGAAAGTGCGGCACATCTGCGTTGTCTGCGAGGCCGGTCCATGCGGCTACGGACTTTACCGGCAGTTCGTGCAGAAGGGATTCGGGTGCATCGTGTGCGCCCGATCGCTGATTCCGAAAAAACCGGGTGAACGGGTCAAGACTGAGCGGCGTGATGCGATCAAGCTTGTGCGGTCTTTGCGCGCCGGTGACCTCTCCGCGGTGTACGTGCCGAGCGACGACGAAGCGTTCCGCGATCTGGCACGGACGTGGGTGGCGCCAAAGACGACCTGAAGCGCGCACGGCAACGCGTGAAGGCATTTCTACTCTCGCTTGGGACGAGTAAGCCGCGACCAGGCTACGCAACGGACTACTGCATCCGACTTGCGGTTCCAGATAGCGGCAGGCTCATTGGGCGGACATCTGTAGTGCGGTACCCAACCCGCGGATATCAGCTTGATCCACCGCCGAAATGTACTGCTACGCCGCCCTGAGGAAATTCCGGCAACATGAATTCGAGAAACTAAAAACCCGATCCCGATTGACACCGGGAGTCATATCAGCCTGGCAGGTCATGCGAACTGCACCAAAGGGTATGGCCGTTCAACGGCCACTCCTCAAACGCGGTACAGCGCTCCGCTCAACGGCCGCGCGAGCGACCGCGCGCCGTGCCGCCGCCACGATTCGCGCCGCCCGAACCCGCGTTGCCGCCGGCACGGTTGGCGTTGCCGCCACGATTGCCGCCCGGCCCGCGATTGCCGCCGCTGTCGCCGGACGCGCCGGCACGCTTGCCGCCAGTGCGCGCACGGTTGCCGTTGGGCGACGACGCGCGATTGCCGTCGACGTCGCGGCCGCGCTGCCCCCCGGCGCCGCGATTGCCCACACCGACACCAGAACCAGTGCCGCCCTCCATGCCCGCGCCGAAGCCACCGCCCGCCGCGCCACGGCGACCCTGTCCGCGCGGCTGCTGCTCGAAGCGGCTGTGTGACATCAACACCGGCTCGCGGTTGATAAAGCCCATCGACGTCTGCATCGGATCCGGCTGACGACGCTCCGGCGCCGCATTGCGGCTACCGCGCTCCTCAGCCGGCGCCTTCAGGCCGACCGATGCCATCAGTGCGCGCACCTGATTGTCCTCGAGTTCTTCCCAGCGGCCGCGCTTCAGACCACGCGGCAGGGAGATCGGGCCGTGGCGCGTACGGATCAGCCGGCTGACCATCAGGCCGGCCGCTTCGAACATACGGCGTACTTCGCGATTCCGCCCTTCGGCGAGCGCGACGTGGTACCAGTGATTCGTGCCTTCGCCGCCGCCGTCGCGGATGCGCAAGAAATTCGCCGGGCCGTCCTCGAGTTCGACGCCGTTTAGCAGCTTCTGACGCATACCCTCGGCGAGTTCGCCGACGACACGCACCGCGTATTCGCGCTCGACGCTATAACGCGGATGCATGAACCGGTTCGCGAGATCGCCCGAGGTGGTCAGCATCAGCAGACCTTCAGTGTTGAAGTCGAGACGCCCGACCGCGACCCACTTGGCGGTTTTCATCGGTGGCAGCTTGTCGAACACCGATGGACGGCCTTCCGGGTCCGCGTGGCTGACGATTTCGCCGGTCGGTTTGTGGTACAGCAGCACGCGCGGCGGCTTGCCGGCGACCTTGCGCTTGACCGGCTTGCCGTTGATGCGGACCTGGTCGGTCGGCATGATGCGCTGGCCGATGTGCGCCGGTTCGCCGTTCACCGACACGCGGCCGGCGATGATCAGCTCTTCCATGTCGCGACGCGAGCCCATGCCCGCCTCGGCGAGCACCTTGTGCAGCTTCGGCGCGTCGTCATCGGGCGACAGCACGCGCTTCGGGGCCGCTGCCTTGCCATGGCGCAGCATCGGCGCGCGTACGCCGCCAGTCGTGGTGTTGTCGGCATCGAATGCGGGCGACGTCACGTATGAGAACAGATCGTCCTGAGCTGACTCCGCGGCCGCATCGGCGCCGCGGCGATTCTGGCGCTGGCCCTCACGTTGACCTTCGCGCGGCTGACGTTCGCGCTGGTCTTCGCGTGATGCGCCCTCGCGCTTCGCACCGCCAGCGTTACGACGCCCGCCCTGTTTCGCGCCCGCGTCCTTGCGCGGCGTGCGCACCTGGGCGACGACCTCGCCGTCCGGCGGCGTTTCGGCGACGACCGGCGCGCCTTGCGCGGGCGCGCCCTCGGCTGCCTTCGTCTTCGCGCCGGCGCGGCGTCGCGCGATCAGGCTGCGCGGCCCGCGACGCAGACCGCGGCGGGGGCGCTCTTCGCCCTCTGCTTCCGCGCCATGAGCCGGGCGCTCGCCCTCGCCTGTCGCCGCTTGCGTAGTGCGTTCGTCGGTCCGCGCCGACGGCACGGGGCGCTCGGATTCGGACGAATCGGTGTCGTGGGTATGTGTCAAAACAACCTCAAAATGTCAGGTCGCGCGCGCCCGTTGCGGGCGCGGCAAAAAAGTTCGGTTACGTCAGGCGCTGCGCGACTCGGTTTCGTCGTCGGTCAGAAAACCTGCGTCCTGTGCGGCATCGCGGCGATCCTCGGGATCGTCGTGCGCCGCCTCGATCGGGTTCGGCTCGGCAGCGTGCTCCGTATTGCGAGCTGCGCCCGAGCCGTGCGCGGGTGTTGCCGGATCGGTCTGGGCGACCGGATCGTAATGCTGTGCCGAGCCGGCGACGCTGGCATGCGCTGCCGCGGGTGCCGGTTCGGGCTGTTGTTGCATGTCGTGCGGCGCGCTCGACGCGTCTGACGCACTCGACGTGCCGGCCTGCCCGGTCGCTTCCGCACGGGGCTCCGGTTCGAGCGTCGACTCGGCTACCGTCTCGGGCGGCGCTGCTTCAAATCCCGACGCAGCGTGCTGCGCCGCTTCCGGCGGAGCCGGCTCGCCAGCCTCACCTGCGATGTCGTGCCCGGCATCCTGCACCGGCTGCTGCATGCTTTGCGCGTCACCCTCGGCAAACTCGATCGCGTGCTGACCCAGCAGATCCGCGTTCAGTTGTGCGGACGGATCGGCAAGCGGAGGCAACTCGTCAAGCGCCGTTAGACCAAGGTCGTCGAGGAACTGGCGCGTGGTCGCATACAGCGCCGGACGCCCCGGCACGTCGCGATGACCGATCACCTCGATCCAGCCGCGATCCTCGAGCTGCTTGACCACCTGCGTATTCACCGTCACACCGCGAATTTCTTCGATATCGCCCCGTGTCACCGGTTGCCGGTAGGCAATGATCGCGAGCGTTTCGAGCACCGCGCGCGAATATTTCGGCGGTTTTTCCGGATGCAGCCGATCCAGGTACGAACGCATCGCGGGCTTGCTTTGAAACCGCCAGCCCGACGCCAGCCCGACCAGCTCCACACCGCGCCCAGACCAGTCCCGCTTCAGGTCTTCGAGCAAGGTCCGAACAGTGTCCGCCGACACGCCGTCGGCAAAGAGCTTGCGCAATTCGCCGAGCTTTAACGGCTCCTGCGCGCAGATCAAGGCAGTCTCGAGGACGATCTTCGCCTCTTGGGTATTCATGCAGCTAGGTCAGACCCTGTGGTCAAAGAACCGGATCAAACAGACGATGTGGAACTGAAGACGCGCTCGCCCGATTCTGATCGGTCATATTGATGGGAGCACGCACCGGGGGGTGGCGAACAGACTTATCGAGCCAGACCCAGCCGGACGGAGCGGCGATATTCCTGAAAGGAATCGCGTGACTGAGCGCCATATTACGCAAAAACGACCGGGGCGTAAAGCCGCGATCTGCCGTGCATCTTCTGCTGCGGCGCCGACCGGTGTAGCCGCGCCCGCCCGGGTCGAGTCGAGTCGAGTCGACAGCAAGAAGATTCTCACGATTCGCGGCTTTTCGCCGCTCGCGGTGCGTCAACACGAAGCGGGGGGGCGTACGAGGCCGCATGATCAGGCGCCGGCGTGGCGCGCCAGAAACCGCGTCAAGCGCTCGACGCCGGCATCGAGCCGCACCGTATCGCACGCATAGCACCAGCGCACGAACCCCTCGCCCTGCGGCCCGAACGCGCTGCCCGGTGCCACGCCGAGCCCGACCTCCCGCACCATCGCCTTGCACAAATCGAGACTGCGCGTCGCGCCCGGCATCGAGAAGAACAGATACATCGCGCCCAGCGGGGCCTTCACATCGACGCCGGGAACCGCCGACAGCGCGCGCACCAGATGATCGCGCGATGTCCTCAGGTCACGCACCAACTGCTGCGTAAAACGCTCGCCCTGCTGGAGCGCCGCGATGCCCGCCTGCTGCACGAACGACGGCGCGCACGACGTGTTGTACTCGACCAGCTTCGCCAGGTCGTCCATCAACGCGGTCGGCGCGACGATCCAGCCGAGCCGCCACCCCGTCATCAGCCAGGCTTTCGAGAACGAATTCACGCAGATCACGCGTTCGTCGCGTGTCGCGAGGTCGAGAAACGATGGCGCGGTGCGCACACCGGCCGCCTGGGCGGCGTCATCGCCGGGATAGTAGAGCCGCTCATAGACCTCGTCCGCGACGATCCAGATGCCGTGCCGCCGGCAGTGTTCGAGCACGCTGCGCTGGTCGTCGCGATTCATCACCCAGCCGGTCGGGTTGTTCGGCGAGTTGATCATCAGCATCTTCGTGTCAGGCGTCAGCGCGGTCAGCAATCGCCCGACGTCGAGCTCCCAGCCGCGTTCGCCGTAGCCGAGCGCGACGGTTTCGACATGCGAGCCGAGAATCTTCGGGATTTCGACCAGATTCGGCCATAGCGGCGTCACCGCGACGACGCGGTCGCCGCCGCCGACCACCAGCTGCGCGGCGAGCATCAGCGCGTTGACGCCCGCGCTCGTGACCGCGACGTGCTCGGGCGACGTCGCCCCGTGCAACTCGCTGACGTAGCCCGCAAGTGCTGCGCGCAATGGCGCGATGCCGAGATTGTGCGTGTAAAACGTCGCGCCGGCGGCGAGCGCGGCGCTCGCGGCGTCGCGAATGAATGCGGGAGTGACGCGATCGGACTCGCCGAACCAGAACGGCAGTACGTCGTCGACGCCGAAACCGGCGTTCGCGACTTCACGGATTTGCGATGGACGCAGCGCGCGTACGGCGTCGCGCGCATTCGGGATGGAGGGCACGGGCAGGTCCAATTCGCTCATCGAGGCTTCCGGGTGGGTGAAGGATAAGAGGCTCGAAGCGCAACCGCGAAGGCGTGCGCGATGAAGATGGTAGTTTAGCGCGCCGGGTAACCGGACAGCGGCGCAGCGAGTAGCGGCAGGCGGCGTGTGGGCGGCGGGCCGCGCCCGGCGCCAATCCACCAGTCGAACGGATCGCACGCGATCCCGCCCGTTAATTCAACTCCTCGGCCCGGGCCGGCAACTGGCGGATCAGATTCCACACCGCCTCGGCCGCGGGCGACAGCGACCGGTCGCGCCGCCGCACCAGTTCGACGAGGCGTTCCGCGCGCGGCACCAGCGGACGCGCGACCAGCGACGCCCCCGCCGGCAGCGGCAGCGCGAGCCACGGCAGCACGCTGATCCCGACGCCCGCCTCGACGAGCCCGAACACCGTCGCCGAATGGCCGAGTTCCTGCACCACGGTGGCGTTCACGCCCTGCGCCTGCATCACGGCATCGATGAGGGGGCGGCTGCCGGACGCATAATCGAGCATCACGAGTTGCTCGCCGTCGAGGTCCTTCCACGTAACCTGCTTGCGCGCGGCGAGCCGGTGATCGTCACGCGACACGATGCAGAACGAGTCCGTCATCAGCGTCTCGCTGAGCAGATCGTCGTCGGAGAACGGGCCGATGATCACGCCGAAGTCCACTTCACCCGACTTCACCTTGCGCACTACGTCGCTTTGCACGTCGTCGCGCAGCCCAAGCGTCACATAAGGAAACTGCTGTCCGCACGACGCGACTACGCGCGGCATCAGCCGGCACGCGACGGTCGGGCTCGCCGCGACCACCACGCGTCCGCGGCGCTGCTCGCCGATTTCGCGGATCTCGCGCAACGCGTCGTCGAGATCCCCCAGCAGTCGCGACACACTCGCCACGAGGTTGCCGCCTACGTCGGTTAGTTGCACTTCGCGCGTCGTGCGATCGATGAGCTTCAGGCCGATCTCGCTTTCGAGCTCGCGTACGCAGCGACTGACCGCCGACTGCGTGAGGCCGATTTCGGCGCCGGCCCGACTGAAGCTTTGCAAGCGCGCCACCTCGATGAAAACCCTGAGCTGTCGCAGCGTCACATTCATTTGTTCACCTCATCAATAGCGCAGCTTGATGCGCATTGTACGACCAAATGCATGCGGCAAAGCACCGTCCACGCGGCCGCTGCAATGCAGCAAAAAAGCGCGAACGCACGCCGGTCGGGCTTTTCTGCCCCAGATTGGTGATTGTCCCGATTTGCGAGATGGGTTTTTTGGATTCTTATACGGCCCTGGCTGGCGCCCGCGTTGGCCCGCCGCTACGGGGCTTTCAGGCAATCGGCAGCAGATTGGCACACTTCGTGCGTTGTGAAACGCACAGGGAGGGCGCCATGATTTCCGATGGCAATCCGTGGCAAGCCCGTCCCCTTTGGCACTCGCCTATCGAGTGCGTGAAGAGTGCGCGGCGCGGGGCAGCGCACCGGAGTTAGCTTCGCTGAGGTGAAACATGATGCTGTTCGACGATTTGAGAGATAACGAATGGGCGCTGGTCGAGGCTTTGTTCTGCGCCGAGCCGGCGCGCAGCGAACGGCGCGGTCGACCGCGCGTGGAAGCTCGGGCGGTGGTCAACGCCGTGCTTTGGGTGTTGTCGACAGGCGAAGGCTGGTCCAAGTTGCCGGGCCGCTACCCGTCCCCCCCGACTTGCCGTCGGCGCTTCGACGAGTGGCAAGCCGATGGCACGCTCGCTGAAATTGTGAAACGGCTTGGCACGAGCGGCCGTGAAATCTCGCTGCGCGGCCGGATCGGCGCAACGGCCGCGAAACCGCCGGCACCGCCGAGCCGCGACCGCCTACGCGGCGCGTTCTGGACCAATCCGGAATCGTGGCGCGCGCCGGTCAAGATGGCCTGACGCGAAACTACGCGGTCACCGGGCGCCTGTAGGCGCCCGGTTTTTATCCAGCCACTTTTCCACGTTTGCGTGCGCGCCCACGACCCGCCAGCATTTGACGGTCGCCGCGAGACGCTGTCTTCTCCGCTTCGCGCGCCCCTTCGTCGCGCCTCCCGCACGACCGCCACAGCGCTCCTTGCGCGCTGCCTCAGACTGCCAAACTACCCGATAGCTCCGGGTGAAACATCCATTTACTATTAATTACAGCGTGCTTTCGTCCTCCGGCATACGTTAATACTTATGCAAACAGGCCTTGAGTCGAGGGGCTCGAGGTTGAGGGGGATTTCGGAATGAAACCAATGTCACTGGTGTTGTGCGGCATTGTGATTTCATCGATGGCCGCGCCCGCAATTGCGCAACAACGCCCGCAAGGGTGGAACTGGCGCCCGGACCGCCAGGCCACGCTGGAAGCGTGGCAGCAGAGCGAGGCCCATAATCGCGACTTCACGCCGCCGACGCCGCGTGGCGATCTGCGCGGCGATATCGCCAGCAATGTGCGGGCTCGGCCCGATGCGCCGCGTGAGGATCAGCGGCGGCGTTGATTTGCCAAGTCGTCGCTCGGACGGCGCGTCGCGCGACGCGGTGCCCAGTATCTTGCATTGCGCACTTACGATCGGGGAACCACCGGACGCGGCACCAGTCTGACTCAACGCCATTAGCACAGCGTGGCAGTAGTAATTCCGGTATGCCCGTATCTTCGTGATACGGGCTTTTTTTCGCCCTCGAGGCGTTGATGGCATGAAAGGCGCGCAACGGCAACGACCTGCGCGGATCGCGTCGCCGCCTTGTCGATGGGAAGCCGAGATTCGCCCGCGGACGCGCACGGCGACCGGTCGACGTCAGCGACGGCCCGCCGAGGGGCGACAGGCCCGGGCGGACAGTGACTCAGTTCAGGTAAGCGATGAACCTGGAGCTAAGATCTGACTTCGGCTGTCGCGGCGGACTGCGGTTCGGCCGCGCCGAGAACATAATCGTTCATGCGTTGCGCTGTCCATGTGAGCAGACGCTCGTCGTGCTCGAGCCGCGCAAACTCCGCTTTGCCGCGTTCGGTGAGCACCGCGATGTCGACGGGAGCATGAAAGCCTGGCGCCGGTGCGACGGTTCGCTGACGAACGGTGTCCATCAGCCCCAGCGCGCGAAGATATTGGAAGACACCCGGCCTTCTGGCCCAGGGAACCTGACGATATTGCGCTCGCCGCAGCGCTTCAAGTACCGCTTCGTTGGAATACGTGGTCATCTCACTTCTTTCTTAAAGTGCAGCTATGACACATTCATGCCCACGCGTCACTGCGCCACCGGCGACGCGCGTAGCACCCGCGCCTGGTCGGAAGCTCGCCGCCTGTCTGACGGCGGATTTCCGCCAGGTGCTGCCTGGTCTCGTTTTCGGAACCCCCGTCAGAACGGCATGTTAGCGTTCTCTCCATGAACCGACGATGCAACCGCCGCGGCGCGATGGCAGGCCCGTGGATTTGTCCCGAAAGACATACGTTACCCCATTTAAATTGATTCTATTCACTTTATTAGCGCTTTTTTTTGCAGCAATCGTGCTATGGAAACGTGCGCGCCGGCCGCTCATCTTCTGCATGATCGCGCTGTTCTGGCTGCTCGCGGCCGGCTGGCTAACCGCGCCACTGCTCGATCTGGCGCAGCCGCAACGACAGAGCGCCACGGCCGCCACCTTCGCGCCACGCACCGCGATCATCCTGCTCGGCGGCGGCACGGTCTACGACCACGACCATGTGCTGGTGCCACCGCGCGACGTACTCTCGCGCATCGAGGTCAGCGCGCAGAACTACGCGGCCTGCAAGCGCACGGCGAGCACGTGCCGGGTGATCGTCAGCGGCGGCAATCCGCAGCGGCATAGCGCGACCGAAGCCGACACCTACCTGCCCTATCTGCTGCGTCAGCAGGTGGCGCGCTCGGACATCGTGCTCGAGCAAAGCAGCCGCACGACCTATGAGAACGCGCGCAACGTCTCAGTTATTGTCGGTCAATCACATTACGACACGTTGATACTCGTCACCTCCGCGTATCAGATGCCGCGTGCGCTGCTCGATTTTCAGCGCTTCGGCGTCGAGCCGCAGCCGCAGATTTCGAGCGCGCGGCGCGCGCGGATCGGCGTGCTGCCGCGCTTCGCCAATCTCGTGGCCGCGGAGATAGCGTTGCATGAGCTAATCGGCCTCGCGCAATTTCACCTGTATCGCGCGATCGGCTGGTTCTGACGAACGATGTAGGCCGCTGCGCTCTCGCACTCGAGGACGTCGCGGTTTATTCGACCAGCGTCCAGTTATTACAAAACGTAACAAGTGTTGAGCGCGGTTACAAAGCCATCGGCTAGAGAAGAGTTTGCTCGATAGAATGCATTGTCTTTCCCACTGGACAGGCAATACTCGGGTCCACCACCATTCTACGGAGGTAACGATGAAGAAAGTGTCCATGGCGATCCTGGTTTCCTTGTGTGCCGCAGCCGGCGCGGCTCACGCGCAGGACAACGGCATCACGACGAGCACCGATCCGGCGAAGGCCGCCGACGTCGAGCAGCGTGCGCAAGATTTGCAAAACCGCGAGCAGTCGATGGGAAGCGCACCGGCCGCGCCGGCCAAGCATCACAAGATGGCTCCGCATCATCCGAAGAAGGGTGCCGACGCGTCGGGCACCTGAACGACTTCGCGGATCTCGCCTCGCGGCCTCGTCGTGAAGGTGAAAAAGCCGAAGCTGGCAGCGCCGGTTTCGGCTTTTTTTATTTGTGCGACCCGCTCGCTGTTGGCAAGGCACTCCGAGCGCGCACCGGCCCGGCAAGCCGCCGGCGCTCTGCTCTCTGTATGCTAAAGTCGCGCACCGACCGGCGAGCCGCCGGCATCCCCTAACCCGTGCGCACCCTGGTGCGGAGGACAGCATGAGCAACATCCAGCTTGATATCGAATGGACCGAAGCAGCATCTCGCAAGATCGAAAAACTGATGCCGCGTGGCGGTCAGGAAGCGTACCTCGCGCTGCCGCCTGTCGAATGCCTGCCGATGGAAGGCGACGTGCTGTTTCTCGGCCCGGCTGGCAAGCAGGAGCCGTTCATTGTCGCGGAGCGCCAGTATCACCATGACGGCGACGCCGACTGGACCATCATCCTGATTCTCGATGTCCCGCAAGCAACCCACTGATCGCTGACGGCGCGCCGGCGGCCTCGGGGCCGCCCCACCTGTCCAGCGTGTCCGCGCGCCGCTGACGCCGGCGCCCGAATTCAGGCGATCTTCGACACCACGCGAATCTCCGCGTGCTCGATCCAATCCGCGGCCGCCTTCTTACAAGCCTGGATATGCGCGGATTTCGCATGCGCCGCGAGCGCATCCTGGCTTTCCCACCGCTCGATGAACACGAACCGGCGCGGCTCCTGCACGTCGCGCCAGAATCCGCCCGGCAGAGCAGTGCCAAGCCCGCCGCCCGAATGGCCGCATCAGCGCCTACAGCGGCACTAGCACGTGAGCACCGTCGGCCTGGAGTTTGGCGGGCGACCACCGGGCGCCCTGCTACCCTCGGCGTGGTACGGTAACTCATTGCGATTGGGAATCGGTGTCGCGCGTGGCAAGCGCGCGGGACGCTCCGACGCATTACCGCAACGGATTGCCGCACGGCCGTAGGCAGTCGTTTTGCAGACAATTTTCGCGCCCATGCGTTTGTGATAACCCGCACATTGCCGCGCGCTGCAAACTGCTAGACTCATTTTGACCAATTCGCCGGAGTCCAGCGTGGCTGGCACCGCCCTCCGTGTTCGCGGGACGCATTCGTTTCGTTCCGGCGACGCTCCGGGTGTGCGAGCGCTACGCGCCGAATGGGTTTGCGTGCCCCTTCATTCCCTTGCCGCAACGATCCCATGTCAGCTTTCATGCCCGCTTCTATGCCATCCGTCAGCGAATTGACCGTGAGCGGCCTGCTCCCGCACCTGGTCCGCGGCGAGTCGGGCTGGACCGCGACCTGGCGCGCGTTGACATTGCACAGCGTGTTCCAGCCGGTGCTGTCGGTCACGCATCAGTGCGTGGTCGGCTACGAGGGGCTGTTGCGCGCGTTCGATCCGGTCGGTCTGCCCGTCTCGCCCGAAGTATTGTTCTCCGGCACGCGCTCGGCCGCCGAAGCGCGCGAACTCGATCGCATCGCGCGCTGCCTGCATGTGGCGAACTTCATGGAGCAAGGCATCAGCACCGGATGGCTGTTTCTGAACACGCGCCCGCAGGTGTTCGAAACCGGCTGGCCGCAGCGCGCTTTCATCGACGAGTTGTCCGCGCATTTCGGGCTGCCGCAGGAGCGCATCGTGATCGAAGTGCTCGAGCAGCCCGCCGACGATGAATCCGCCGTCGCCAGCATGCTCGCCGCCTCGCAGCCGCGCGATTTTCTGATCGCGATCGACGACTTCGGCACCGGCTTCTCGAACTTCGATCGCGTGTGGCGCTTCCGCCCCGACATCGTCAAACTCGACCGTTCGCTCGTCGCGCGCGCGGGCAAGCGCGAGGGCGACGAATCGATGATCAGCCATCTGATCGCGATGCTCCATCAGTCGGGCACGCTCGTGCTCGCCGAAGGCGTCGAAACCGATGAAGAGCTGATGATCCTGATGCAGGCCGACGTCGATTTCGTGCAGGGGTTCTGGTTCGGTCAGCCAAAGAGCAGCGTGCTGGCCGCCTGCACGAAGGTGCCTGAGCTCGTCGCGTCGATCTGGAGCAAGTTCGCCGAATACGAGCGTGCGAACGCCGGCCACCAGCGGCTCGGGTTCGAGGGCTTCGCGGAAGCGGTGCTGGCCGCCGCCGACACCTACAAGGCGACCGGTGACCTCGAACAGGCCGCGCAAAAGGTCTGGCATCTGCCCGAAGCGCGCCGCGTGTTCCTCACCGACGGCCTGGGCGAGCAGACCCAGCCTTCGGTGACGGCGGCGTCGGTCCCGCCGCCTCCGAAGCGGCTCGCGCCGCTCTATACGGAGACGCGCAGCAACTGGTCGCGTCGCGCGTATTTCCGGCACGCGCTCGCGGCGCCAGGCCGCGTCGCGATGATGGGGCCGCATTATTCGCTCGCCGATGGTCAGGACTGCTACACCGCGGCGATCGCGTTCGAGCGCGACGGCACGCACGTGCTGTGCGTCGACTTCGTGCCGGAGGCGTCGCCGCCGGATGTGCGCACCGGCAGACGCGGCGCGAGACGTTAGCGACCCACGCCGCTACTCGTGCATGCGGCCGCGCCCCGACTTGACCTCGCTGCGCCTGGCCTTACTGTCGAGCCGCCGCAGGTTCGACGCGCGGGTCGGCCGCGTCGCGACCCGATGCTTGCGGGTCACGCTGACGCTTTCGATCAGTTCATCGAGCCGCGCGAGCGCCGCCGCGCGGTTCATCTCCTGGGTCCGATGCTCCTGCGCCTTGATGATCACGACGCCGTCGCGCGTGAGCCGGTGGTCGGACAGCGCGAGCAGACGCATCTTCAGCACTTCCGGCAGCGACGAGGCGCGCACGTCGAAACGCAGATGGATCGCGCTCGACACCTTGTTGACGTTCTGACCACCCGCCCCCTGCGCGCGCACGGCGGTCAATTCGATTTCGTTGGGCGGGACCGGATAGCGGGATGTCATGGGTGGTCGGGAAGGAAGATGCGTCAGTGTACAAGCGCTCGACGCGAAATGCCCAAACTCGCGGGAAGGCGGCGGAGCGCCCGGTGCGGCGCCCGGCGGCGCCGGCTCGCGAACGCTACGAAAAAAACCATTTGCGTCGGCCCGACCGGTTCATCGATACTGGTTCTTTCGCTTACGGCGTAAATTCATATGAAAATCCGTCCCGGTTTCGTGCTCGAACTGGCCGTCAACTTTCTGCTGCCGTGGCTTGCTTACCGGCTCGCGTTGCCGCGGGTCGGCGAGACCGGCGCGCTAATCGCGTCCGCCGTGCCGCCGCTCGTGTGGAGCGCGATCGAGCTCGCGCGCTTCAGGCGCGTCGATGCGCTCAGCGTGATGGTGGTGGCGGGCATCGTGCTGTCGGTCGCGGCCATGGCGCTCGGGGGCAGTCCGCGCATGCTGCTGTTGCGCGAGTCGCTGGTGTCCGGCGCGGTCGGCGTCGTGTTCCTGCTGTCACTGCCGATGCGTCGTCCTCTGATCTTCTACCTCGCGCGCGCGACGGTCGCGCGCGAAATGGAAGGCGGCGCCGCGCATTTCGAGGCGCTATGGCGCGAGCGCCCCGGTCTCGCCACCGCGATGCGAACCATGACGCTCGTGTGGGGCATCGGGCTGACCGCCGAAACCGCGCTACGCGCGTGGATGGCGCTGACGTGGCCGATCGAACGCTTCCTCGTCGTGTCGCCGTTTATCGGCTACGGCATCTACGCGGGACTCGCGCTGTGGACACTGTGGTATCGCAGGACGATGCGCAGCCGCGTCGAGGCCATCGAGCGGGCGAGCGGGGTTGCCGGTTGAGCGCCGCTCGCACCACAAGTCCGCCACTTCGCTCTTTCTGCCTGCTGCCGCGCGATCAACGCGATGCTTCGGCAATCCGCGCGGCCAGCCCCGAATCACGCTGCGTCGGCGTCGCGATCGCCTGCGCGAGCACGGCTCGCGCGCCGATCACCTCGACACGTTCGCGCGCGCGAGTAATCGCCGTATACACGAGCTCACGCGACAACACCCGGCTGAACGCCGACGGCAGCACCAGCACCGCTTGCTCGAACTCCGAACCTTGCGACTTGTGGACCGTCAGCGCGAACGCGGTGTCGTGCGGCGGCAGCGCGGCCGGCGACACCGCGCGCACACCGCCGTCGCCGGTGCGGAAGTACACGCGCAGCGCGCCGCCCGCGCCCGGCAGCGCAATGCCGATGTCGCCATTGAACAGACCCAGCGCGTAATCGTTGCGCGTCACCATCACCGGACGTCCGGCAAACCACTGCGCGCCGACCGCGAGCGTGACGCCCGCGGCGCGGCGCACCTCAGCCGCCATCGCCGCGTTGACCTGATCGACGCCACGAGGTCCGAGCCGCGTCGCACAGAGGATGCGGAAGCGGTTGAGCGCGTCGAAGAGCGGCACTGGATCGGGCGTATCGACGGCGAGCGCCCTGGCAAGCGCGTCGGCGTACGGCGCGAAGCCCCCGGCAAGTCTTGCGGTGGTGCGCTCGGCCAGCGTCGTGTGAGCGTCCTCGTGCAGCGCCGCGGCGCAGACCTCGGTCGGGTCGATCTGCAATACGTCGAGCGCCGCGCTCGGTGAGCCGTTGCGAATCGCGACGGACAAACGGCCGATCGGCGACTCGAGGCCGAACCGGTAGTTGCGCTCGAGCCAGACGACGCAGTCCGCGAGCGGGTTGCGTTCGATCGCCGATCGCTTATCGCGATCCGCCTGCTCGCCAGTCGCCGATGTCACGCCGTCACCGAACGGATCGCCCGACGCGGGTGGCTCGAAGGTTTGCGGCGTCTCGGGCGGCGCAAATACATCGTCCAAAGGTGCTTCATCGACTTCACGCAACGCGCGCGGCAAAGCCCGCGCGAGCCGCGCCTCGTCGATGTCGAGCGCCTGCGCGACCCATTGCAATCCGCGCGCGCTCAACGCCGGCCGCGCGCTGAGTTCGGCGAACACCGCGCCGGCTTCGACCGCGGCGAGCTGGTCCTTGTCACCGAGCATCACGAGCCGCGTTTGCGGCCCGATCGCGTCGAGCAGATGCGTGGCCATCGCCACGTCGATCATCGACGCCTCGTCGATCACGACCACGTCATACGGCAACGGATTATCGCGATGATGCCGGAAGCGCCCGCCCGGCCCCGACCCCAGCAAGCGATGCAGCGTGTACGACGTCTGCGGCAAACGCGCGGCGAGTTCGGGCGGCAGCTCGCCCGCGCGCGCGAGCAACGCTTCCTGCATCCGTTGCGCCGCCTTGCCGGTCGGCGCCGCCAGCGCGATGCGCAAATCGGCCCGCGCATCGAGCAGACACGCAAGCACGCCGACCACGGTCGTGGTCTTGCCGGTTCCCGGGCCGCCGCTGACGATCGTCAGCCGCCCCGACAGCGCCATCACGGCCGCGACGCGTTGCCAGTCGACGTCGTCGTCTCGCGGCGGACCGAAGTAGCGCAGCAGGCGTTCGCGCAAAGCGGCGGGGGCGGTGTCGGCGTCGGCCTTCGCGGTGCTCGCCTCGCCCGTCGCATGCGCGACCAGGGCGTGGGCCAGGCGCCGCTCGTAGTCGTAGTAGCGCGCGAGATAGAGACGCCCCTGCGCGTCGATCACGAGCGGGCGCAACGCCGCCGCGCCCGCCGCGCCCGCCGCGTCCGCTGCGCCCTCGCTTGCCATGCCGCTCGCGAGCAGCGCCGCGCGCACTTCGGCGCTCGACGCGTCGAAGCGGCGCGCGAGCGTCGCGAGCGGCACGCACACGTGCCCTTCGGCGGTCGCGCGGCTCGCGGCGAAGGCGCCGCGCGCGGCCCACTTCACCACCTCGGTCGATGCGCCACCGCGCCGCGCGAGCATGCCGATACGGCGCGCGAACCCTTCGGCCAGCGCGATGCTGAAATCGGCCGGTGCGGGCAGGTTGACGCCGATGTCTTCGAGGCCGAGCGGCGCGGCCGCACGCTCGTCAAGCGTGCCGAGCGTGCTCATGCGCCACCTCCGATCATCGCCGCGTCGAGCAGCGCCACCAGTTCGAACGGCGCACGCCGCCTGTGCACACCGGCGGCGCCGTCGACATCGCGCCAGTCGGGCCGCACGCCGCGCACGAACAGATACAGGTAGCCGCCGATATGCGTGTCGTATGCATAGTCGCGCACGCGCGTCTTCAGATAGCGATGCAGCGCGACCGTATAAAGCAGCGCCTGCAGGTGGTACGCGTGACTCGTCATCGCCGCTTCGAGCGGCGCGGCTGCGTAGTCGGCGGCGGTGTCGCCGAGATGGTTCGACTTCCAGTCGACGATCCAGAAGCGGCCGTCGTGCTCGACGATCATGTCGATAAATCCTTTGACGAACCCGCGCAGCACGCCGGGCTCCAGCGCGACGTCGGGATAGCCGTATTCGATCAGCAGCTCGCGCAGCGCCGGAAAATCCAGCGACGGGGCCGCGAACAGAAACTCGAGTTCGTTCAGGCGCCGACGCGGATCGAGCCGCGCGAGCGTCATGCCCGGCACGAGTTCGGTCGAGACGACGTCGGCGATCAGCCGATGCATCATCGCGGGCAAGCGCGCGGCGAGCTCGGGCGCGGCCGGCGCCGGACGCTCGCGCAGCGCGCCGCGGATCGCGTCGGGCCAGGTGCGCGCCTCGGTAAAATCGGCGAGTTCGAACATCCGATGCAGGCAATCGCCGGCCGCCGCGCCGCGCGGGAACGCGAGGATGTCGTCGTCGGCATGCGCCGGGGCGCTCGACGCGGCGAGCGGCGTGAGCAGCGGCGCGGAGGGTAGCGCATCGGCGATTTCATCGTGGTCGGGCCGCACGTCTTCCTGCGGCGCGTGCGCGTGGGCATCCGCGCTCCTGCCGCCGGCCGCGATCAGCCCGCTGAAACTTGCCATGCGCCACTGATCGCGCAACGGCCGCCGATTCGCGCGCGCGTGCAGATGCGTGCCCTGATCCCGCAGACTTTCGAGCGGCACGCGGCGCGTCACTTCGGGCAGCGCCCGCAACGTGACCGGTCCGCCCGCGAGCGCCTGCCAGCTCGCCGCGAGCGCGGCTTCGTCGGGCGGCTCGGCGAGCCAGGCGTCGAACGTGTGGCCGCTGCCGCCGACGAGCCAGTTCAGCACGCTGCGCCGCGACTCCTTCGTCGAGCGCGACGACAGATACGTGCCCGCGACCAGGTAGCAGCGATACACCGCGCGCGTGAGCGCCACATAGACGAGCCGCGCGCGTTCCGCCGCCTGCTCGCGCACCGCGTAACGCGAGGCGCGCTCGGCTTCCTCTTCGTCGCAACCGTAGTGCAGCACCGCGTCGCCGCTGTCGTCGTGATACTCGCGCGCATCGGGCAAGCCCGACGAGGGCGGCTCGCGCAAGCCGCCATCGTTCAGAAACGGACAGAACACGACCGCGTATTCGAGTCCCTTCGATTTATGGACCGTGACGATCTGCACGAGATTGCGATCCGACTCGAGCCGCAGTTGCGCCTCGTCACCGCCGCCCTGCTCGCGCTGCGCGGCGAGCCAGCGCAAGGTAGGCGCGATGCCGGGCTGGGTGGCCGCGCGCGCCTGTACGAGCTCGGCAAGATGGTTCACGTTGGTCAGCCGACGCTCACCGTCGACACCCGCGACGAGCCGCTGCGCGACGCGCAGTTCGCGCATCAGCGTGCGCCACATCACCGCGAAGCCGCGTTCGTGCCACAGCATCCGGTAGCGCGAAAAACGCTCGACCCAGCCCATCGCGTCGGCGGCGTCGAGCGCTGGCGCGGGTTCGTCAACGGCCTCGGCCGCGGGCGCATCGGCGACCTGCGTGAGACGCCACAGCGCGGCGGCATCGAGCCCGAGCCAGTCGGTGGCGAGCGCGGCGCGCAGGCGACGCAGATCGCCGGGCGTGTCGATGGCGGCCAGCACGCGCTCGATCTGCTCGGCGTCGAGCGTCGCGAACACCGACGCCTGCGCAAGCTCCACGCTGCCGACGCCCCACGCCGCGAGCACGCGTTTGACGAGGCTGCCCTGCTTGTGCGTCTGCACGAGCACGGCGATATCGCCCGGTGCGAGCGGCTTGTCGCCGATCGTCACGACACCTTCGCGCGCCCCTCGCAAAAGCCGCACGATCTCGGCCGCGCACGCTTCGCTCGCGGCGCGCTGCGCGCTGCGTTTGTCCAGCGGCGTTGCGCCGCGCGGCAACGTCCAGATGCGGAAATCGCCGCCGCTCGCGTCGGGATCGGTAAACGGCGCGCGGCGCCGCTCACCCGCACGCACTGGCTGATAGTCGAGCCCGTCGAGCACGAACGCCTGGCGGTTCGCTTCGAAGATCCGGTTGCACGCCTCGACGATCGGTGCGGTCGAACGCTGGTTGACCGCGAGCGTGTAGCACGCGGACGCCGACTCGCGCGCCGCGAGATACGTATGCAGATCCGCCGCGCGAAAACTGTAGATCGCCTGCTTCGGATCGCCGACGAGGAACAGCGGTCCCGCCGGCGCGAAGATGCGGCTGAAGATCGCGAATTGCAGCGGATCGGTGTCCTGGAACTCGTCGATCAGCGCGGCCGGATAGCGGCTACGCAATGCATCGGCGAGCCAGGCATGCGCGGCCAGTGCGCGATACAGATTCGCGAGCAGATCGTCGAACGATACAACGCGGCGCGTGCGCTTGCGCGCCACCAACTCGGCCGGCGCGTAGTCGAGCCATGTCTGCACCAGCGCGAGCCAGCGCGCGCGCTGCGCGGCCTCGGCGGCGACCACGGCCGCGGCCAGCGCGTCGGCATGCTCGAAGAACGGATGTGCGGGCGGCTCGAACTTGACCTTGGTTGCCTTCTTCAACGCCGACGCCGTCAGCTTCAGCGCGGCGCGCGGCGGCGGCGCATGGCAGTCGCCCTGCGCGAAGTAGTCGGTCCACGCGGCGATCGCGGCGCTCACGTGATCGGGCTTGTGCGTGGTCTTGCTCAGGCGCTCCTGTGCCTCGGCCAGTAGCGCGACGATCGCGTCGCGTTCGGCCCGCCAGATCGCGCACGCGACATCGAAGCCGGCCTGCGGATCGGCGCTTGCACCGGCCGCGTCGACGCTGCCCCAGCGCAATTGCGCGAGCGGCTTTTTCAGGCGCCGTGCCAGTTGCTCGTCGAGCGACGCGGGACCGGCGCGCTTGGCCACCAGCCACGCGGCGAACGCCGGATGCGCATGCGCGACCGGCTCGACTTGCTCGCGCCAGAAATCGGCGGCGAGTTCGAAACGCAGCGCCGCGTCGTCGGCTTCCATCTCGAACGCGAATGGCATCGCGGCCGCGAACGGCGCTTCCTGCAAGGCGCGCTGACAGAACGCGTGGATCGTGTGGATCGCGGCCTGATCGAACGTGCGCAGCGCGCGGCGCACGACCTTCAACGCGGCCTCGCGCTCGATACCGCGCTCCGGCGCGAGCGTCGTTTCGAACAGCCGGCGGATGAACGGATCGTCGCCGTCGTCGTCCATCTCGATCGCGCGATGCAGTTCCGCGAGACGGCCGCGTATGCGCTCGTGCAGCTCCGCGGTCGCGGCCTTCGTGAACGTGACGACGAGAATCTGATCCGCGTTCAGGTTCTTTTCCAGCAGCAGCCGCACGTACAGCGCGCAGATGTTCCACGTCTTGCCGGTGCCCGCCGACGCTTCGATCTGGTTCACGCCGTCGAGCGGACATGCGAACACGTCGAGTTCGTCGGCGGCGAGGCTTTGATGGCGCAGCGCGTCGCTCATGAGGCGCTCCGCAAATGCTGGATCAGTGGCTTGAAGACGATCGCGGCGAGGCTGCCGAACGGTTCGTCGAGCGTGAGCGGTGTGCCGCGCAGCGCGATGCGCAACGCGGGGTCGTCGGATTCGCCGCGCACGCGGTCGTTGACCCATACGCCTTGCGCCGCCGATTCGCTTTCGCTGAGCCGCGCCCATGCGCTTTTCGGGAAAAAGCGCAGCGGCAGCCGGCGGCCGGCATTGAAGAGCGCAGCCAACGGCGCGAGCTCGTCGAGCGGAGCCGCGACGGGCGCGAGCTCGAAGCTCTCGCCGCTGCCGTGCCATACGGTGCGGCGCGGGCCGTCCGGCTGCGCCGCGCAATAGACCAGATGCGCGAGCCACGCGGACAGATAGTCGCGCGCGCTGGCTTTGGCATAACGAAAGATCACTTGTCCCGTTCCGGTCAGCAGGTTCAACGTGCCGCGCAATTGCAGCGGCGTTTCGGCGGACTCGAGCAACAGCGCGTCGTAGTCGCCAAACAGGGAGACGGCGCTGTCGGTGCCATCGCCGCCTTGCGGCCAGCGCGGCGAGACGTCGAGCACGAACGGCAAGCGCTCGACGCCCGCGGCCACTTCGCGCCGCACGCTTTGCGCCAACTGCCGCAGCGCGGACAGCTCGCGCGCGCGCCAGACCGCGCCGGTCGCGCCGCCGGGCAACTCGGGGCTCGCCTCGGCGACGCGCTGCACGCGGCTGTAGATCACCTCGTCGTCGGTGCCGGCGTCTAGCAGGACCGGCAGCAGGCGCTCGGCGAGTGCGTCGCGGCCCGCATAGTCGAGATCGAACGGCTCGGTGTCGAGCAACTCGCCCTGCGCATCCGACAACGCGATTCCGAGCCGGTCGCGCAGCAGTGCGCGCGCCGGATGACGCCAGAAGCGCACGAAGTCGTCGAACTCCACCTCGTGCATATCTTCCGGCGGCAGCGGTTGATCGAAGAACGGCGTGGCGGCGGCATGCTGCGGTTCGGCAAGCAGCGTGGCCAGCTCGGCGCGATTGGCGTCGTAGGTGAACAGGTCGGGCTTCGCCGCGAAGTAGTCCGACGCGAACGCCTGCAACGGATGCTCGACGATGAACTCGCGCCGCGCGCTGTCGACCCCGGCCGGACTCGCGTCCTCGCCCGCCGACACCTGCGCGAGATGATCGAGCAGTTCGTCGACGAGCGCGGCCGGCGGCAGCGGCGCGTTATCGCGAATGCTGCGGCCGGTGTAGGCGATGAAGAGCCGCTCGCGCGCGGCGAGCAGCAGATCGAGGAACAGATTGCGCTCGTCGTCGCGGCGCTGACGATCGCCGGCCTTGCCAAACGCGGCCATCAGGTCGAACTCGTCGGCACGCGCGAGCGACGGCAGCACGCCGTCGTCCATGCCGAGCAGGCAGACCACGCGGAACGGCAAACCGCGCAAGCTCGTCAGCGAAGAAAACGTCACGCTGCCCCACGGCACGCCGCCGCGTGCGGGGTCATCGAGCGCTTCGGTGAGCGCGGTGCGCACCACCGAGGCCGGCAGCAACACATCATGCGCGCCGGCCTGCATCGCGGCGCTCATCGCATCGAGCGCGTCGCGCACGGCCGCGAGCGAATCGGCGAACTCGACGCCGCCGTCGAAGCACTGCCCGAGCGTTTCGAGCAGCAGTTGCGACCAGTCGGACGGCGTGCGCTCGATCGCGCAGCTCGCCGCGAAGCTGTCGATGTCGTCGACGAAACGCGACAGACGGCCGAGCAGTTCAGCATCCGAACCGCCCGCGCCTTCGACCGGCAGCCACGCATCGACCGGCTCGCCGCCTGCCGGCATCGCGTAGCCGAGGTACAGGCGCGTCAGCGCATCGGCGAACGTATGACGCGCGACCGGTACGTGCTCGCCGACCGGTTCGAGCGGCGCGAGCCCGCGCCGCGCGCCGGCGGCCGCGAGCCATTCCTGCGCGGCTTCGAGCGAATTCGCATCGATGCCGTAGCGCACCGCGACCGCGTCGACGCGCAGCCATTCGATCAGATCCGGCGCGCCGACGCTGCGCTCGGGCAGCGCGAGCCAGTCGAGCAACAGACGCGCGACCGGATTGGCCTGCGACGGCGGCAGGCCGGTAATGCGGTACGGAATGCGACGCGTGTCGCCGGCGGGCGTGGTGCCGAACACCGCATCGATCAGCGGACCGGCCGCCGCGAGATCGGACACGGCGACCAGCACGTCGGACGGCTGTAGATCGTCGAATTCGTCGAACCAGCCGAGCAGGCGATCGTGCAGCACTTCGAGCTGCCGGGACAGGCTATGACAGACGTGCACCTCGATACCGCGCTCGATAGGCAACTCGTCGGCATCGGCCTCATTGCGCAAAGCGAGAATGCCGTTCTGCACGGCGGCGAGCCAGCTCGGCTCCGGGTTTTCGGTGAAGTCGCCGGTCTCGGCCGATGCGGCGCTTTCGGTCAGCTCGTGCAGCATATGCAGCTGCGCCTGAGTCTGGCGGCCCCATTCGGCGAGCAGCGGATGACCGACTTCCTGATAGTCGAGCTGCCCCGCCGCGTCGAGTGCCTGCACGCGCCCTTCGCTGACCACGTCGAACCAGAACTCGCGGCACGGGTTCATCACGTACAGACGCACGTCGATCCAGCGCGACAGCGCGCGCAGCAACGCGATATGCAGCGGCGGCATGGTCGGCAGCGCGAACACGCTGACCGCCTCGGGCCATTGCGCGTTCGAGATCGCCTCGAGATCGAGCGCCGCGATTTCATCGAGGAACCGATACGCGGGCGGCAGCGCGGCCGCGGATGTTTGCGCATGACCGCCGGCCTGCGCGAGCTCGGCGAGCACCGCGCGCCACAGCGCCGCCTGCCAGCGCTCGTCCTCGCGCGCCGCGTCGCTCGCGCCGGTCAGACGCGGACCGGTGTCGTCAGCCGCGCCGCTCGCGAAGATCGAGCCGCCCTTGTGCCATTGCAGCAGCCATTCGGGGCGATAAGTCAGATAGTGATCGAGCACGGTCGCGACGCGCCGCGCGAGTTCGTAGCGCATCGACGCGTCGGCCGCATCGAGATAGGTGCGCAGACGCGGCGACGCGTTCCACGGCAGCGCTTCGTCTGAGTCGTCGAGCAGCCGGTAGCAGCGCCACACGAGCCGGTCCGGCGCGAACGGCGAATGCTTCGGCACCTCGATCACGCCGCCGATCTGCGCCCACAGCCATTGCGCGAGATAACCAAAGTTAACGTTCGCGCAGATGCCTTGGCGCGCGGCGATATCGAGCTCGAGCCGCCGGCGCACGGCCGCGCTCGGCACGATCACGGGCCGCGCGGTCCACGGGTCGGACGGCGCTTGCGCGAGGTCGCCGAGCAGCGCGCCCACCAGCGTTTCGTAGCGGTTCGAGTAGAAGAGCTGAAGCATGGATTCCAGATCACATTTGGCACGCTGATGGCCCGCGAACGATGCGCACGAGCCACGGCGGACATTGAAGCGACAGCATAACAAACCCATCCCCAGGGCATAACCCGGCCGAATGGGCGAGGTCAGAACGCGCGCAAAATCAGTTAGACTCGACGGCAGTTTCGCGCTGTCTTTCCAACTACGGTTTTCTCGGTGAATGGATTCAGGTAGTCGATGCGCTATTCGGTCGAAATAAGAAAATTCCTTTATAGCCAGTATTTTTATGGCGGCCTGCGCATCGCGGTCGGCGTGTCGTTACCGGCCATCCTGTGCCTGATCGTGTTTCACAATCGTGACCTCGGCTTCACGATCGCGACCGGCGCGCTCGGCGCCTGCGTCGTCGACATGCCGGGCCCGCTCAAGTACAAGCACAACGAGATGCTGGCCTGCTCGGTGATCGGCTTTCTGTCCGCGCTCGCCACCGGCCTCGCCACCGTCAATCCGCTCGCGCTGTGGTGCACGGTCGTGCCGCTCACGTTCGTGCTGTCGCTAATCGTCGTGTACGGCAATCGCTGGCCGCAGATCAGCTTCGCGACGCTGTTCATGATGATCATGACGCTGGAGGAGCACTTCACGCCCTTGCAGGCGCTCGTCAACGCGTCGTGGATCCTGCTCGGCGGTCTCTGGTACACGTACTGGTCGACCTTCGTGAGCCGCTGGATGATGCATCGGATCGAGCAGCAGGCGCTCGCCGAAAGCGTGTTCGCGTGCGCGGACTATCTGCTCGCGCGCGCCGCCTTTTACGATCTCGACAACGATCTCGACGAGTGCTATCGCAACCTCGTCGACAAGCAGATCTCCGCGGTCGATCGCCAGGACGCCGCGCGCGACATCGTGCTGCGCAATCTGCTCAAGTTGAAGCGCGGCAAGCTCGAACCACGCCGCGCGATGCTCTACAACCTGTTCATCAATAGCGTCGATCTGCACGAGCTGTTCGTCGGCGCGCAAACCGATTACCCGCTCGTGCGCAGCACGTTCGGCGGCTCCGATCTGCTGGTGTTCTATCGCGATCTGATCCGCAAGGCGGCCGAAGATCTCGAGGAGATCGGCCTCGCGGTGCTGCAGGACCAGGCGCCGCGCATGCGCGTGAACGTGAAGGCGGAATTGCGCGCGATCGAGTATGAAATCGAACTGATGCGCAAGCAGGAGCTGCCGACGCAGAACCCGGAGGCGTATTCGGCCGTGTCGTCGAATTTCCGCCGCATCTGGAGCGCCACGCGGCTGATCGACAAGATGCGCCGAAGCCTTGCCACCGAGCCGAGCCCGACCGAAACCGAACTGCGCATCGACCAGGCGCTGAGCCGTTTCGTGTCGAGCCGGCGCGTGCCGTTCGGGCAGATCCTGTCGAATCTGACAATGGCCTCGCCGAGCTTTCGACACGCGTTGCGCGTGACGATCGCGGTCGCCGTGGGCTTCTGGCTCGGCCGCCTGCTGCCGCTCACGAACGCGTACTGGATCGTGATGACCACCGTGATCATTCTGAAGCCCGGCTACTCGCTGACCAAGCAGCGCAACGGGCAGCGGATCATCGGCACGCTGATCGGCTGCGCGGCGAGCATCGCGCTGACCATCTTCGTGAAGGAGCCGCACATCCTGATGGTCGTGATGTTCGCGTCGATGGTGATGAGTTACAGCCTGCTGCTGTTCAACTACACGGCGAGCGTCGTGTTCACGTCATCGTATGTGCTGCTGCTGTTCCATCTGCTCGCGCCGGGCAGCATGCGCATCATCGGCGAGCGCGCGATCGACACCGTAGTCGGCTGCGCGATCGCGATCGCGGCGAGCCACCTGTTCCCGTACTGGGAGTACCGCTTGATGGGCAAGCTCGTCAACAACATGATCAGCGCGACGCGGCAGTATCTCGAAGCGAGCTGGTGGTGGAGCGGCAAACCGGCCGCGGCGGTGGTCGCGGCCGTGACCGAAGCGGGCGCGCGCGCGCCGGCGGCGGCGATGGCGGATCCGGCGATCGGCTTTGGCGGCCCGGCGCTCGCCGTCGCCGTCGCCGGCTCCGGCTCCGGCTCCGGCGCCGGAGCCGAAGTGGCGGGTGGCGTCGGTGCGCGCGGCGCTGGGCGCGCCGGCGTGGCACAGCCGGTCGCCGACGCCAATGCCGAGGCGAACGCGGGCGAGGCCAGCCATGACACCACCACGATCCGCAACGCGACCGCGCGCCCGGCAAGCGGTGCATCGGTCGCCGCTGCCGCCGCGGCGACCGCGCTCGACCGCGATTACCGTTATCGGCTCGCGCGCAAGAACGTTCACGTTGCGTTCGCGAATCTCGGTCAGGCGTTCCAGCGGATGATGCTCGAACCGAAGTCCGCGCAGAAGTTCGTGCCGGAGTTGAACGGTCTGCTGGTGCGCAGCCATGTGCTCGCGTCGCAGATCACGGCCGCCGCGCCACTGTTGCGCACTTCCGCGCAACAGCAGCACCAGGTCGAGGATATCTCGCTACAGCCGCTGCAGCGCGCTTTGAGCCTCGTGCGCGACAACCTGAGCGCCGCCGAAGCCGGCACCGCGTTGCCCGCCGAGCAGGGCGAGCAGATCAAACTGATGAGTCGCGAGCTCGATGCGATGGTCGTCGAAACGGAGAAATCGCCGGACTATACGGCCGATGCCGTGCATGACACGAAGCTGCTCGCGCATCAATGCAAGCAGATGCTCGCGGCGTCCGCGCAGATTCGCAAAGACGCGAGCATGATCCGGCTACCGGAGGAGTGAAGCAGGAAGCGCGCGGGCGTTATTGCGCGGCGCCGCTCGCCGGTTTCATCGCGGTGGCCGCCGCGGCTGCCTGCGAAGCCACTGGCGGCACCTGCGTGGGCTGGCTGTCGAACTCGTGCTTTTCGCGGATCGCGTTATAGAACAGCGTGGCAATCACCAGCAGGATCGCCACCACGATAAAGACGGAGATGCCAAAGGTCGGATTCTTCTTGCGCGGCGGTCTGGTCATGAAGCGGGCTCGATTCGCGAAGCAGTCGCGGATGGGTCGGAGAAGGCGGCATTCTACGCCCAGTGGGCTTGCACGCGGCTTGCAGCCGGGGGAGCAGCATGGATGCGCTGTGGCGCGTTTACTGTCGAGGCAGCAAGCGGCGCTCCTGACGGCACGCGGTCTGCCTCGTGTCGCTGCTGGTGATTTTGGTCTGTGCTCTCCCGTCGCCTTAAATGCATCGACCCCGTCGCCATCGTAGCGAACCCGTGTTCCGTTCGTTCGTCACCGCCCCATCGCATGTCGCGCGTCAGCCGTTATTTGTGACAGTCACAGCCGGCCGCACCGGCAACGCCGTCGAATACTTGATCTGCTCCATCGCAAAGCTCGAACTCACGTCGTACAGCGGCACGGCCGTGATCAACTGTTTGTAGATCCGGTCGTAGTCGTCGATATCGGAGACCACCACGCGCAGCAGATAGTCGGTCTCGCCGCTCATCCGGTAGACCTCGACCACTTCGGGAATATCGCGCACCGCCTGCGTAAATGCGGCGGCCCATGTCTCCGTGTGCTGATTCGTCCGCACCGCCACGAACACCGTGGTTCCGACCCCGAGCTTGCGCGCGTCGCACAGCGCCACCTGCGCGCGAATCACGCCCGCCTCCTTCAGGCGCTGCAGCCGCTTCCAGCAAGGCGTCTGTGACAGGTTCACGCGCTGCGCGAGTTCGGCGATCGGCATCGTCGCGTCTGCCTGCAGCAATTCGAGCAGCTTCCGATCGATGATATCCATACTCATACCACCCACCCCTCATAGGAAATTATTCTACTTTTCTGACGGCCGAGGGAATTATATGGAAACTCTTTCTCCGGGCAAACCGGTATAAATATCGATACCGAAAATTGCCGAACAGCAGCACCCGCGCTGCAATAAAACCATGAGCGACGACCTTCGCGCCACCGCTTTCGAGCACCTTCCCGACTACCTGAAGTCGCTGCCGGACCCGGCCCGACTTGAAGCGGCCGCGTTACCGACACAAACGCTGGGCGAGATCGGGCGCACACCGCTCGAGCGCCTGTGCGAGACGCTCGATGCGATGTTCGAAGCCTGCGCGAAATTTCCGGAACCGTCGCATTCGACGTTCTTCGCGCGCACCATGCGGCTCGCGCTCGCCGAGGCGGCCGCGGACCCGGCGCTGCTCGCACCGATGCAACGCGAAGGTTCCGCCGACACCTATCGGCGCCATCTGCTCATCGCCGATCCGCAAGGCCGCTATGCGATTGCCGCGCTGGTCTGGCAGCCCGGCCAGGCGAGCCCCGTGCACGCGCATCACACCTGGTGCGGTTACGCGGTGGTCGAGGGCAAGCTGAGCGAAACGGTCTTCGAATGGGACGACGCGCATCAATGCGCGAGCGCGCTGCGCGCTCAGACGCGCAAACGCGGTGCAGTGTCGTTCGTGCGCGGCGGCCGTGCTGCGATTCATCGGCTTGGCAACAGCAGTGATGCGCCGGCGGTGTCGCTGCATATCTATGGCGTCGAAGGCGCGCGGATCGGCACGCACGTGAACGACATCGTGCGCATGGCCGACGCGGCGGAGATGGTTTGACGGTTGCACGGCCCCCAAACACACCCCCGCCTCAATTCTTCCCACCCACATCACCCGCCGTCGGAATCTGCGGCGGAATCGGCGCGGTCTGTCCGGTCGTCGGCGGCGCCGGACGCGGTTCGTGCGACACGTCACGGGCGGGCGCAAGCGGCACCTGTGTCGACGCGCGCGCCGACGGGCCAACGACGCCCACCTCATACTCAGCTTCGCGCGGATACTCGTGCGGCCCTTCGCGGTCTCTTTCGCGAGCGGGTTCACGCGCCCTTTGATGGGTTTTGCCGCGCTCGCCGTCCCGCGCCCGCTGCTGCGCCTCGCCATGCGCATGCCGGCTGTCATCGGCACCGGCATTCACAGGCGCGACGAACCCGGTCATCTCATCGTCGCGCAGCGGCTCGCCCTCGCTATCTTTCGACGATGTGTACACCCGCATCTGCGCGACCGGAATCTCGATGCCGGCCTCGTCCATCTTGCGCTTGAGCCGCAAATTGAACGCGCGCGCGACGCTCCATTGCTGCAGCGGCCGCGTCTTGATCTGCCCTTTGACGACCATCCAGTTCGGATCGAAGCGGTCGAGGCCCCACACCTCGATCGGCCCGAGCATCTCGCGCCGGTAGCGGAAGTCGGCCATCAGCTCCGCGCCGACTTCGCGGATCAGCTGCGTGATCTCGTCGACATCGGTCGAGAACGACATGCGCACCTCGAACACCGCGTACGCGAAATCGCGCGACAGGTTCTTCACGATCTTGATCTGCGAGAACGGAATCGCGTGGATCGCGCCCTGCCCGTCGCGCAGCCGCACGGTGCGGATCGACAGATGCTCGACCGTGCCCGCATGCCCGCCATCGACGTCGATCCAGTCGCCGACCGAGATCGTGTCCTCGATGATGATGAAGAGCCCGGTGATCAGGTCGGTCACCAGCGACTGCGCGCCGAAACCGATCGCCAGACCGATCACGCCCGCGCCCGCGAGCAGCGGCGTCACGTTGATGCCGAGGTTCGCGGCGGTGACGATCCCACCGATCGTCATGATCGTGACGAGCAACACGTTGCGCACCAGCGGCAACATCGTGCGGGCGCGCATGCTCGGGCTGCGCGCCTTGTTGCGCGGGCTGCCCGGATTGAGCGTCTCGGTGATCGCGGTGTCGACCAGAATCCACAGCAGCCACGCGATGAACACGGTGGCGACGATCGCCGTCATCGCATGCGCGACGCCGCGCGCCGCCACGTTCCTCTCGATCACCGCGGCCAGCGACACCCCCCACAGACGCGCCGCGGATTCGAAGAAAAACAGCCAGATGAACAATGTCAGCAAGGTGCCGCAAAAGCGCAGCAGCCGCGTCAGATACGGCGAGCGGCGCCGCGCGCGGGCGCTGCGCGGCCGCGTCATGCGCAGCACGATCGCCGACAGGAAGAACGCCAGCACCAGCAGCAGCGCGGTGACGATCGAGATCTGCAGCACGTTTTCGCTGGAGCCGGAGCCGCCGAGCGTCGCGACCACCGACGCGGTCGCGAGCACCAGCACCGGCACGTGCCACAGCGCGGCGAGCACCTCGAACGCTTCGGTCGCGGCCTTGTGGTCGTTGCGCTGTTCGTACGGCCGGTTGCGGATCAGATGCGCGACCGGCCGGCGAAACGCGAGCGCGAAATAGCCGGTCAGCACGGCGGCCGTCATGTTGGCCGCGGTCGAAATCAGCGCGGCGAGGTTGGTGCCGAGCTGATGCTCGACGTCGTAATTGACGGCTGCGTCGCCGAGCGCGCCGCACACGCCGATCACGAACAGCACGCGGCGCGCGTGATCGATCAGCAGACGCACCGCGACGCGGCGGTGGCCCGAGCCGAACAGCGAAAACATGATCAGACAGATCGCGGAAAACACCGCGCCCGCGACGATCGCATACGCGACCACCATGCCGAGCGTGCGGCCGAGCGAATCGGGCATCGCGCGCATGAACAGCAGCGCCGCGATGAACGCGATGATCCACGGACCGACGCGGCGCAACGCGAAGATCAGCAGCTCGCGCGTGGTGGGATTGGGCCGCAGCACCAGCTCGACACCGAAGCGCCGGTGCAGCCGTTGCTGCAGATAGATCAGCGCGCCGGCACAGGCGCCCCAGCCGGCCAGCATCCCCAGCATCGCCAACAGGATCGTGCCGACACCCTCGTGTCCCTGGCCCGAGACGATCGTGTACAGCTCGTTGCCGGCCGCGGTCATGCGCCCGCTCCAGTAGCGCACCGGCGTGCGGCCCTGATGCACGTCGGATTCGAACGACGCGATGCCCGAGGCGATCGCGCCGAGCAGGCCCGGGCTAGGTTGCGCGGACGCGGGCGCAGGTGGCCCGACGGTTTGCGCGGCGCTTTGCGACACGTCGCGCAGCTTTTTCAGCTGGGCAACGAGCGCGCTGCGCTGGCGGTCGTTGTCGAGCGTGGCGATCACGCTGTCGAGCGAGCGCGCCAGCTCCGCCTGGCTCGCGGGCGACGGCGCCGACGCCGCCTCGGGCGCCGACGCCCCCGATGCCGCGGACGCAGGCGTCGCGTTCACCGTCGCGCTGTTGATCAGGCTCTGCAATGCCGGGATCACCGGCGTGCCGCCGCCGACCGCGGGGCCCGCGGCTTGCGCCATGCGCGGCAGCGCGCCGAGGCACAGAATCAGCGCGGCGCACAGCAGCGCGGCAAACCAACCGACGGCATCTGTGCTCGCGCGCGGGCGGGCGTCGCCGCTGGCCGTGTCGCGAGCGGTGTGAGCGGAGGAGAGATGGGGGGCGCTGAGAATCGCCGGCTGCTGCCCGCCGCCAGACGGCGCAGCCTCGGACTTACGCCGCGACGGGCATGACTGCATGGCAATCCGTGAGAAAACGGCAGACGCCAGTGTAGCCGCAGTTTCGCCCGGCGCGGCCGAACATGCGTAACCGAATGTTAGTACGCTTGCGCGGCCGGCGAATTCGAACCGCCGCTCGTCAGTACGCGACCGTCGCGATCTGGCGGATGAAGCGGCCCTGCTCCAGTTCGTCGACGAACGCGATCGCGTAGTCTTCGGCCGAAATGCGGCTATTGCCGTCCGCGTCCGCAATCAGCGTGTTCGCGCCCGTGCGGAACTTGCCGGTGCGCTCGCCCGGCGCGATCAGCGCGGCTGGCGCGAAGAACGTCCAGTCGAGATCGGTCACGCCGCGGTAGTACTCGAAGGCGTCGCGGTGCGCGAGTGCAATACCCTTGTACGCGTCCGGAAAGCCGTCGGTATCGACCAGTTGTTTGCCCGGTGCGACTTCGAGCGAGCCCGCGCCGCCTACCACGACGACGCGCTTCAGCCCCGCCGCGCGCACCCCCTCGACCAGCGCGCGTGTCGCTTGCGTCAGGGCGGCGAGATCGCCCTGCGGCGGCGCATACGCGCTTGCGACCACGTCCTGACCGCGCACCGCCGCGCCGACGCTCGCGGCGTCGAGCAGATCGGCCTGCGCCGCATGCAGATTCGCGACGCCGGTCGGCACGCGCGCCGGATCGCGCACCAGCGCCGTCACCTGATGCCCGCGACGCGCGGCTTCCGCGGCAATCCGCGAACCGATCATGCCAGTCGCGCCAAACAGGGCGATCTTCAGTTGCTTGCTCATATCAGCGTACTCCTCAGGTTGTCTTATATGTAACTTTTATAGTTACATATAACGAGAAAAAAAGCGGGGCGCTCACCCCGTTCCTTTGTTTGGCACGCGTGCCGGAATAGTTCGACCCGCGCCCAACGACACTGCGCTTCTATCGTTCACCGCCGACGCGTCTTGCGCGCGAAGACACGCTCAAGCACGGCGCTTGCGCTCGCGCTGCTTCTCCGAGCGGACCACGTCGGCGGTCGCGTCGGCGAGCGTGCGCGCGGCCAGCGCCGCTTCCATTGCCTGCTGCGCTTCGTCGATGATCCCGCTCAACACGCTCTGGATATTGCGCCCCACCATGCACGCTGGATTTGGCTCCTCGCGATGCAACGCGAACAACTGCGCGTCTTCCACCGCGCGATAGACCTCGAGCAACGTGATCCGTTCCGGCCGCCGCGCAAGCAACGCGCCGCCACCGGCGCCCATCTGCGAGGTGGTGAGGCCGGCGTCGGAGAGCATGGTCAGAAGCCGGCGAATGAGCGCGGGATTGGTGTTCACGCTGCCCGCAATCATCTCCGACGACAACGGCACGCCGCCCTGTAGCGACAACAGCGCGAGCACATGCACGGCAAAGGCAAACCGGCTACTCGTGTTCACGGCAGATCCGTCCCGAAACGACAATGTGTAACCATCGTAATTACATATAATGCTAATGTCAAACGGCGAAACCGGATCGAACGGCGCGAGTCATTTATCCATCTGCTTCTGCGCGTCGGCGGAGTCGGTCGATGCAGTCGACGAAGCCGACGCGCCCGCATTCTGCGCCGACCACGCCTGCAGCTTGCGCCCCGCCGTTTCGAGGCCCTGGCCCGTGATCGACGCGGCCTTGCCGAGCTGCGCGT
Organism: Paraburkholderia tuberum STM678; assembly: GCF_902833905.1. Taxonomy (GTDB): domain Bacteria; phylum Pseudomonadota; class Gammaproteobacteria; order Burkholderiales; family Burkholderiaceae; genus Paraburkholderia; species Paraburkholderia tuberum. The sequence goes on from NZ_CADFGP010000010.1 coordinate 168,326, forward strand.
TGGCCGCGCTCGCCGCGTTCTGCAGGTTGGCCTGCGCGCTCGACGCGAGCGCGGCGGGGTCGATCTTGAGCGACGGCGCGGAGGCCGAGTCGAGGTTCTGTTGCGCGGCGTCCTTGGTCGCATCGACCTGTTGGCCGACGTAGCTCGCGGCCTGATCGAGCTTCTGACCGGCAAGCTGCGCGGCGTCGTTCAGCTTGCCCGCGACCTGGCCGGCCGACGCGTCGTTCTTCTGGCACGCGGCCAGCGCGCCGAACACGAGGACCACGACCGCCGCGCGGTGCAATAACGATGAGGAAACAGATGAAATCATGATCTGGAAGGAGCCGCGTCGGGCGGCTCGCACATGCGAAGACGTGCCCATGATACCGCCGTTGCGCGGCGCGCCCGCTTCGGATCGCCCCGGCGAGTTGGTCGCGGTTCTGTCGAACCTGATGGAGCTGACGTCCGCGCGATTCAAAAGGCGACCCTTCCCTCAACGATCGTCTTCGGCGCGCGCTTCTTGCCGCGGCAGTATTGCGAAGCCCACGCTCGCTGTATCGCCGACCATGCGCGCGAACCGCTCGGGCCACGTGATCAATGTTCCATCGATTGGCGGCTATCGTGCCGCGGCGGGCTTTGGCGTGTATTCGTCGACGAAGTTCGCCGTCGAAGGCATCACGGAAGCGTTGCATGCCGAGTTGAGACCGCTGGGCATTCACGCGACAGTCGGCACGCGGATCGCGCACCGAGTCCCGAGACCACGTGCAGCAACGAGCGTCGACTTGCAGCGGCGCTCGCCTCAACATCGCTCAACAGCGCCCCACAATTCAGAATCTTCCGACTGTTGCAGGCGAAACACCTCCCTATAGTGTCGCGGCTGCTTTTGGGGAGTGCTGTTTCGATGAAACTGATCGACTGGATCGTCACCCTCGTCATCATGCTGATGGCGATCGTTTTTTTCTGCGCGCGCCGGCTGCCCACCTGGTCGCACGACACCCGCGCTCGGCATATGAAAGGGACCCGTTTGCTGATGCAGGCCGCGTGTGCACTGTGGGCGGCGCTGCTGGGTGTCACGCACGGCCTGTTTGCCGTCGAGGGTCTTGCCGGCATTCGGCCAACACCGGCCGAAACTTTCGCCGGCATCGCCGTGCTGCTGGCATGCGGTTGCTACTGGTCGGTGCGCGGCAGAAGACTGCTGAAGCCGCGGCGGATTTTCGCCGGTTGATGCGCGGGCGAGCGCCATCCGCGCCGCACGATCGAGCGCCCCCTACCGCGTGCTGATTCCTCGCACCGCGTCGATCGAACGCGCGGACGACCCGCTGCCTGCGCCCAAGCCTGGTCCCGCAGCGCCCGGCACACTCTGACGCGCACCGCGCGCCGCCGGAGCCGGACCCGCCGCGGCGAGCGCAGCCGCGCCAGCCGCGGCCGGTTTCGCGCCCGCAGCACCCGCCTCTGGCAGCGACAGATAGAACGTCGTGCCTACCCCCTCCTTCGATTCCGCCCACACGCGGCCGCCATGTCGCTCGACCATCCGCCGCACGAGCGCGAGGCCGATGCCCTCGCCGGCCGCGGCATTGCCGTGCAGCCGCTGGAACGCGGTGAACAGGCGCGGCAGCGCGATCGCCGGGATACCGAGGCCGTTGTCGCGCACGTAGAAGATCCGCAGCGAATGCACGCCCGGCGGCGCAGGCGTCGTGCCGATTTCGACGCTGCCCTCGCGCGCCGGGTCCAGATAGTTGACCGCGTTGCCAATCAGGTTTGCGAAGATCTGTTCGAGCGCGGTCGGATCGCCCCATACCGCGGGCAGTTCGCCGACCGTCACGCGCGCGCGCCGCGCACGGATCGAGCCCTGCATCGCATCGACGACACGTTGCACGATGTCGCGCACATCGACATTCTGGCGCCGGTACTCGACCCGCCCGACCCGCGACAGCCGCAGCAGCGCGTCGATGATGTGCGACGCGCGCAGCACCGCGGTCTGCAGATAATGCAGCGCCTCGCCGATGTCCTCGTCGACGATGCGCTCGATCCGCTCGCGCGTGCTGATCGCGAGCGACGAACCGCGCACCGCGTCGCGCAACTCGTCGCTTGCGCGAATCAGCTCCCTGGAAAATCCCTGCAGGTTCACGAGCGGCGCGCGCAGGTCGTGCGACACGCTGTAGATGAACATTTCGTTTTCCTGGGTTTGCTGGTGCAGCGTCTCGTTGCTGTGCGCGAGCTCGGCGGCGCGCCGCTCGAGGTCCGCGTGAAAGCGCGCTTCGATGCGCTCGGCTTCGAGCAGTCGGCGGCTCGTCTCGTGCAAGGTCAGATCGAGCCGCGCGATTTCATCGCTACCCGCGCCGAGCGGCGCGAGCGGCTCGTTGCCGGCGAGCCGGCCCGCGTTGTCGGACAGCAGCGCGAGCCGGCCGCGCACGCCGCGCGTGAACATCCAGACGGCGAGCGCGACGAACAGCAGCGAGCCCAACGCGGCCGCGACGATCAGCGTCTGTTCCCGTTCGCGCACGGCGGCGACGGCATTCGAGCGCGAGCTATCGAGACGGCGCTCCTCGGCCTGGAACGCGCTCACCTCCACACGGAAATGATCGAGCACGTCGGCCCGGGTGAGATCGTGAAAGCGCGCGAGAATCTCGCCGGTCCGCCCGGCGTGCAGCATGTCCTGGATCCGGTCGGACCACTGGCGGTACGCCTGCACCGCCTGGCGCACCTCGGCCACGCGCTCGACCTGCGCCGGATCGTCCGCGACGAGTTCGGCGAGCTCGTCGATGCGCCGGTCGACGTCTATCCATACCGCGATCGGGGTGGTGAAATGCGCGTCGTTGGCGAGCACCGCGCCCCGCAGCGCGACCGATTCGGCCAGCACCGGATCGAGGATCTCCGTGGTCTGGCGCAACACCTCCTCGCTATGCATCGTCCAGCGCTCCGCCATCGTCGCATCGGTCTGGGCCTTCACAACACCGGAGAGCAGCGCGAGTTCGAAAACGGCCGGGATCGCGATCAGAAGCAGGCCTTTTGTGGTCAGTCTCATGCGTGCCCATGTGAGGGGTTGGCCGGTGGATCCTGGACGGGGTCGGCACATTATGTCGGCGTTTGCGCGGGAAAAGAAAGAGGGACACGAACGCGTCGACGGCAGCTTCTGCCGTTCGCGCACAGTGCGCCAGAAATGGGCATCGACACGGCCGGCCAGCATCTCGCTGCGTCAGGATGCCGAATGAAAATGTAATTTAAATCGAATATTTCGCCCTCGTCCGGGTCAATCTGCGCAAGGGCGTCGATTTATGCACTTGTATGGTGCTCTTCCTCTCTGTTAAGGTGCATGACGCGCTCGGCGGCGCATGACTCAGAACCCACCGGATACCCATCCCGGTGCCCGATTGCACCGTGTCGACGCGACCAGCACAGCTTTGGCCCGCTTCTTGCTGACATAGCGCACTTTTTTGGCATAAGCGGGACATATCGATGGAAAGTCTGAAATACGGCGCCGATACCGAGTTTCTTTTGATCGGCGCCGCCATGGTGCTGGCGATGCACGCGGGATTCGCCTTCCTGGAGCTTGGCACCGTGCGCAAGAAGAATCAGGTGAATGCGCTGGTCAAAATTCTGGTGGACTTCGCGGTCTCGACGATCGCGTACTTCTTCATCGGCTACACGATCGCATACGGCGTGCAGTTTTTCGACAGCGCGGCGACGCTCGCCCAGCACAACGGCTATGCGCTCGTGCGCTTTTTCTTCCTGCTGACGTTCGCCGCCGCGATCCCCGCGATCGTGTCGGGTGGCATCGCCGAGCGCTCCAAGTTCAATCCGCAGCTGTTCGCGACGTTCGTGCTGGTCGGTTTCATCTATCCGTTCTTCGAAGGCATCGCGTGGAATGACCGCTTCGGCATCCAGGACTGGCTCACGCAGGCTTTCGGTGCGCCGTTCCATGACTTCGCGGGCTCGGTGGTGGTGCACGCGTTCGGCGGCTGGGTCGCGCTGCCGGCCGTGCTGCTGCTCGGCGCGCGCCACGGTCGCTATCACCGCGACGGCGGTATCGCCGCGCATCCGCCGTCGAACATTCCGTTTCTCGCGCTCGGCGCATGGGTGCTGACGGTCGGCTGGTTCGGCTTCAACGTGATGAGCTCGCAGACGCTCGACAAGATCAGCGGCCTCGTCGCGGTCAATTCGCTGATGGCGATGGTCGGCGGCACGCTGAGCGCGTGGTTCGCGGGCCGCAACGACCCGGGCTTCACGTACAACGGCCCGCTCGCCGGGCTCGTCGCGGTGTGCGCGGGCTCGGACATCATGCATCCGCTCGGCGCGCTGGTCACGGGCGGTATCGCCGGCGTGCTGTTCGTCTACATGTTCACCTGCGTGCAGAACCGCTGGCGCATCGACGACGTGCTCGGCGTGTGGCCGCTGCACGGGCTGTGCGGCGCATGGGGCGGCATCGCGGCCGGGATCTTCGGCATCCATTCGCTTGGCGGGCTGGGCGGCGTGTCGTTCGCCTCGCAGGTCATCGGCACGCTCGGCGGAATCGTCGTGTCGGGGCTCGGCGGCACGGTCGTGTACGGCGTGATCCGCATGACGGTCGGTCTGCGCCTCGACCAGGAAGAGGAATACAACGGCGCCGATCTGTCGATTCACAAGATTTCGGCAACGCCGGAGTGAACGAAGGCGGCGCTCGCGGGAAACGGGACAGGCGCGAATCACACGCCTGTCCCCAAATGCGCGCGCCGATGTTAGACTTCGCGGCTGGAGATGGCATTCTCCATTAACCGCCCTTGGGGCTGATGATGCCTGCTACGCCCGGTTATGCGGACGCGGCATCAACTCGCCCGCATCAACCGGTCTGTCGACATTCCGGTTTCGATCCTCTTCCATGTATTGGTCTTTTCTCGCTGTCGCGATTGGCGGCGCACTCGGCTCGCTGTTTCGCTGGTTCCTCGGCTTTCGACTTAACCCGGTCTTTAGCGACCTGCCGCTCGGCACGCTCGCCGCCAACGTGATCGCCGGCTACCTCATCGGCGTGGCGGTCGCGGGCTTCGCGCGTGTGCCCCAGCTCACTCCGGAATGGCGGCTGTTCGTCATCACCGGTCTGATGGGCGGGCTGTCGACGTTCTCGACGTTCTCCGCGGAGGTCGTGCAACGTCTGCAGGACGGCCGGTTCGGCTGGGCGGCGGGCGAAGTGGCGATTCACCTGAGCACTTCGCTGATCATGACGATTCTCGGCATCGCGACGGTTTCGTTGCTGGCGCGCTGAGGCGCACACGTTGGAGGATCGCGGACGCGGGCTCGAGCCGTTGGCAATCGGGCTAGCGCCCGTTTGCATCTGAGCTCGGTGCGAGCCAGCTCGACGATCTCGTCGCCGCGTCCGTTCAATATCGCACGCAGCATATAAAGGCTGAATCCCTTCGCATGGGCAAGTTCGACCTTCGGAGGCATGGCAAGCTCATGCTTCGATGCGATCACATCGACGAGTGCGGGACCGGGATGCGCAAACGCCTGCACCTGGCCGGCAGCGCGTCTCACTGTGTCTTCGGCACCGACGTCGCAGGCAGCGGCGCGGGCCGCGCTGCGTCCCAGCGACTCTTCAGCACGCGGCGCAGCCTGGTCCTGAGCGGCAACACGACCCGCTCCTGAAACAGCACCGACATCACCAGCACCAGGATCAGATAGACCGGATAGGCGGAAAAATGCACGGGCACCTGGCTTGCCGCCACCCGGCAAACATGCGGTCGATGCACGCATGACAACAGCGAATACGGAATGCCAAGCAGCTTCTGCACTTTGAGAAAGCCGATAAATAGCGGGTATTGCAGCGCGAAGATCGACAACGAAGCGTTGCCGAGCCGTCTCGTCCAGGCGGCCACGCGCGGCGACGCGTTTTGCAGTGTGCTCGCGCAAACAAAAATCACCGCGACTTGCGCGGGCAAGAGTGCGCCGTTGTGAAGAAGTACCTCCCACGAACGCATTCCTGCCGTAAACAGAAAAGTGGCGCCGATGAAAAGTGCCCCTGTAGCGGCGAATATGATCCACCGGCAACTCGCGATCATGCCGGTAATGCTTTCGACGTTCGCCTCGAATATCCCGTAAGCGAGAATGCCCGCCAGAAACTCCGGAAGCCGCACCAGCGGATTGGTATGCAACACACCGATCGGCCACCCCTGATACCAGCCGCCTGCAACGACGATCACGGCCGGCAACAGGCTGGCGCCCCACATCGCCATCAGCATCGTGGACTTCCAGCGCATCGACAGCAGGCGTGGCGCGAGCGCAGGAAACGATAAATAGAAAAAAAACAGCGTCGACAACGACCACGACGGAATGTTGAATGACAGATAAAAGGGATTCCAGGCCTGCAATAACAGGATCTGTAAAACCGCATTGACCGCCACTTCCACACCGCTCATGGTGTGCACAATCGGCGGTGCTGAATCGAGGTTGCTCAGTTCGGTGTCGAAGGGATGGGAATTTACCGCCATTAATGCAACGCTCAGCGCTAGCGTAACGATGTGAATGGGATAAATATTGCTAAAACGGTTGATAAAAAACTTCGATGCTGAAACCTTCATCGCTTCGCCAGTTTTCTTTTCCACCGAAACGTGCGATAGAATGAATCCTGACAGAATAAAGAAGATACTCGTCGCGCAGCCACCGAATTTGAAGAAGTCGGCCATTGGCATCGCCCTCGCCTCGGGGTAAATGACGAGCGTGTGGAAGACGACCAGATAGCAGGCCAGCAGGAACCGCAGGATGTCCAGCCCCGGGAGCATCGCCTTCATTTTGTTTTCCTTTTTCTTACATGGAAATATCGCTTCATTGCGTTTCCTTTCATTTTTATATTCTTTGATTTTTAAATTGAAAGCATTTACGCGGCTCGATATGCGGAGCATGATTCATGGAGGCGCGGCAACCGGTATGTGCGCTTCCGCACCAATTGCAGCTGCAAAAAAACCCTGTGTGCGAAGATCGCCCGAAACCAGCGCGCGCGTCTCTCCGCCCGCCATCCCGTTAATGAGAAAACAGTGACAAAATAAATGCGCAGAGCTGCGATGTAAAAAAACGCAACCAATAGGCGACCAGCAGTTCTCGCGTGACGTCTTTTGCGCGAGGCGGCAGTTTCTTAAGATTTCACCTGAGCGCTGCTTAATGCGCTGTCACGTTGCTGAGTCCATGACGACATATCGGCAAGGACAGTCGTGTCTCAGAACACGGTGGACGGAGCTTGGGCAACGCCGGTGAAGAGACGCCACCCTTCAAATCGCGCGGCGAGCTGTTTGCGATAGAGCGAGGCGCTCAGCAGATGACTGCGTGCGTTCGGGCAAGCGAAACCCTCGCATCCGGCGCTCGCGTTCACGCGGGGGTTGATGGCTGTTTTCAGCGCGGTTGTTCACGCGCGCGCAGGCCTTGACGAACACGTGCTTCACATTCGCCAGCTCAGGGATCTCTGTTTTCGCGGCCGGGTAGCTGCGAACCGCGTGGCTGATGACTGACGCCGGGAATCGATGGCCATGGTAGAGCGATTTCGTCTTCTTCATCACGTCATCGTAGCTGACCAGCGCGCGTGACAACGCCCGGCGAACCCAATCCTCACGCCCCGTTCGGAATCCCTTCAATCGGACACTCCGGCGTCCCTGGCGTCGGGCGCGTGAGTGCTTCGACGCGGCGGCGCGTGCCGTCGGGGTCTTCGATCCAGTCGCGATAGAACCCAAACGGACAGGCCGCCACGCCGTTCGCGCCGTCGCCCGAATTGATCGTGCCCGTGTACCCGCGGTGCAGAAGTTTGTATAGATGGTTCTGCGACTGCATCGTGCGCCGCGCGTCGCGGATCATGCTCAGCGAGAGCTCCGCGTACTGCACGCCCATCTCCTCCTCGCCGCACTCGCCGAGCGTGCGCCCGTCGAAACCCACGATCGCCGAGTGACCAAAGTACGAATACACGCCGTCCCAGCCCGTGGCATTCGCCACGGCGACGTAAGTGTTATTCATCCACGCCATTGCCTTAGCCACCATCACCTGCTGCTCCTTGGCCGGATACATGTAGCCCTGGCAGCGCACGATCAATTCCGCGCCGTTCATCGCGCAGTCGCGCCAGATCTCGGGATAGTTGCCGTCATCGCAGATGATCAGGCTGATCTTTAAACCCTTCGGCCCATCCGTCACGTAGGTACGATCGCCCGGATACCAGCCTTCGATCGGCGTCCAAGGCATGATCTTGCGATACTTCTGCACGATCTCGCCGCGATTGTCGATCAGCACAAGCGTGTTGTACGGCACCTTACGCGGATGTTCTTCGTGACGCTCTCCCGTGATCGAGAACACCCCCCAGACGTTGGCCTGGCGGCACGCCGCCGCAAATATTTCCGTCTCCTCGCCCGGCACCGTCGACGCCGTATCGAACATCTCCTGCCGGTCGTACATGATGCCGTGCGTCGAATACTCGGGAAACACGACGAGATCCATGCCAGGTAATCCCTGCTTCATGCCGACCACCATGCCGGCGATGCGGCGCGCATTGTCGAGCACCTCCGCCTTCGTATGCAGACGCGGCATCTTGTAGTTGACCACCGCGACGCCCACGCAATCGTTGCTGCTCGAAATATCGCCATGTCGCATGACATATCCTCCTTAAGTCCCTCAGATCGCAGGCGGACTTCGGGCCGCCCGCTCCGCTTCAGCACACGCTCACTAGTGGCTGATCATCCATGGTCGTCCTGCCGGCCGTTTGAGTCCGTCCGAAGCCGATCCCGCGAGCTTCGCGCTGCCACCCGAGCAGCAACTGCATCCCGCCCGATGACGCAACGGCGCCCCGTCACCGGACTGGCGCGGCGCGTGCTGCGCGCGCTCGTTCGTTGCGTGCGCGGAGCGCCGTGTATTCGCCATCAAGGCTAGCGACGGCGCGCTGATCACCCGGCCACTCTCCCCTCCGCACTCGGGACAGCGGCAAGGCTTTTCGCGGTCCGCCATGCGCCGCATGACGGAAAAGGGACCGCAACTCACGCATTCGAAGTCGTAGATCGGCATGACAAGCTCTCCTGGTAGCGTTGGCTCAGACGTTCGCCAGATCCGGCGAGCATGGCAAATCCACACCGCCCTTGATGTGCTGGATGGGCCCATCGGCATTCGGGCGAATGTCGAAGTCGAAGATCTGCGTCGGCAGCCACAAGGTCGCGCACGCATTGGGAATATCGACCACGCCGCTGATATGCCCCTGCACCGGCGCACAACCGAGCAACGAATACGCCTGCGCGCCCGAATAGCCGAACTTCTTCAGATACTCGATCGCGTTCAGACAAGCCTGGCGATACGCGACCGTCACGTCGAGATAATGCTGAGCGCCCTGCTCGTCGACCGAAATGCCTTCGAAAATGAGGTAGTCGTTGTAATTCGGCGTGATAGGACTCGGCTGGAATATCGGATTGCGAATTCCGTATTTCGCCATGCCGCCCTTGATCAGATTCACGCGCATGTGTACCCAGCCCGCCATTTCGATCGCGCCGCAAAACGAGATCTCGCCGTCGCCCTGGCTGAAGTGCAGATCGCCGACGGAAAGTCCTGCGCCATCCACGTAGACGGGGAAGAACACCTTCGAGCCGCGCGACAGATCCTTGATGTCGCAATTACCGCCGTGCTCACGCGGCGGCACGGTGCGCGCCCCTTGCGCCGCCGCCTTGTCACGCGCGTCGCCCGTGAGTTGCCCCATATGCGCTGTCGCGGCGAACGGCGGATTCGCCAGCGGCGGCACGCGCTCCGGCGCGGTCGCGATCAGGCCGGTTTCGCGTGCGTTCCAGGTTTCTAGCAGTTTCGGATCAGGCAGGCATCCGATCAGGCCGGGGTGAATCAGACCCGCGAAATTCACGCCTGGAATGTGGCGCGAATTCGTGTAGACGCCGTGAAAATCCCAGATCGACTTCTGCGCGGCAGGAAAATGGTCGGTGAGAAAACCGCCGCCATTGGACTTCGAGAAAAATCCGTTGAAGCCCCACTGGCTCTCGGACTTCGCACCGATGTCGAGCAGGTCCACGACCAGCAGATCGCCGGGTTCCGCGCCATGCACGCCGACCGGGCCGGACAGAAAATGGACGATCGACAGATCGATGTCGCGCACGTCGTCGGCGCTGTCATCGTTCTTGATGAAGCCGCCGGTCCAGTCGTAGGTTTCGAGGATGAAGTCGTCGCCGGGCTTGACCCAGCAAGCCATCGGAATATCCGGGTGCCAGCGGTTGTGCACCTGCGTGTTTTCGTAGGCCGGCTGGTTCAGATCCACCTTGATGAGAGTCTCGGGCATTGCGTTCGCTCCATGGTTCGAGGGTCAGTAAATGCGGTTCGGTGCGCCGCACTCATACCGAGAGGTATTCGCGGATGCGGTCGGTGTCGCCTGCATCGCGGGTGCTTTGATGGACGAAGCGGCCGCCTTCGATCACGAAGAGCCGGTCGGCGACGTCGAGCGCGAAGCTCAACACCTGCTCGGACACCACGATGGCGATGTTGCGGCTCGTGCGAATCTGATTGAGTGCCTTCGCGATGTCCTTGATGACGGACGGCTGAATGCCCTCGGTAGGCTCGTCGAGCAGCAACACCTTCGGATCGGTCGCGAGCGCGCGCGCAATCGCGAGCTGCTGTTGCTGGCCGCCCGAGAGGTTGCCGCCCTTGCGCCGTCGCATGTCGAACAGCACGGGAAAGAGCGCGTAGAGATCGTCGGGCACGAGCTGGCTGCGCGCCTTTTCGAGGCCCGTCTGGATGTTCTCCTCGACGCTCAGCGACGCGAAGATCTGCCGGCCTTGCGGCACGTAGCCGATCCCTTTCACCACGCGCCGGTAGCTCTCGTCTTTGGACACGTCGGCGCCGCCCACCCGCACCGTGCCGCGATTGGCGGGCAGCATGCCGATGAGCGCCTTGAAAAGCGTCGTCTTGCCCATGCCGTTGCGGCCCATCACAGCGACGCTTTCGCCGTTCGCCACGGAAAATCCGATGCCGTGCAGCACCTCGCTCTGGCCGTAGCTGACCACGAGATCGTCGACTTCCAGCATGATGTGTTCTCCGTGTAAATTCAGTGGCCGAGATAGACATCGATCACGCGAGGATCGGATTGCACCTGCGCCATCGGCCCTTCCGCGAGGATCTTGCCTTGATGCATGACCGTGACCTTGTGCGCGATCCGCTCGACGAAGGCCATGTCGTGCTCGATCACGATCATCGAGCGATTGCGGCAAATGTGATCGAGCAGTTCCGCTGTGACTTCCCGTTCGCGCGCGCTCATGCCTGCGATCGGTTCGTCCAGCATCAGGAGTTCGGGGTCCTGCATCAGTAACATGCCGATTTCCAGCCACTGCTTCTGGCCGTGCGACAGCAGCCCGGCTTCGAGATCGAGCGAAGCGGCAAGACCGATCTCATCGGCTACCGCACGCACGCGGTCGGCCACTTCGGCATCCTCGCGATAGGCGAGCGCGCCGAACACGCTGCGTCCGCGCGGAAACGACACTTCGAGGTTTTGCGCGACGCTCAGGTTTTCGTAGATCGACGGCGTCTGGAACTTGCGGCCGATGCCCTTGCGCACCCGCCGGAACTCGGCGAGATTCGTGATTTCCTCGTTGCGGAACTTGATGCTGCCGGCGGTTTCCCTGGTCTTGCCGCAAATCAGATCGAGCAGCGTCGTTTTGCCCGCACCGTTCGGGCCGATCACGACGCGCAATTCGCCGCGCTCGAGATAGAGGTTCAACGAATCGATCGCCTTGAAACCGTCGAACGACACGCTCAGATCTTCGATCGCAAGCAGAAAGTCAGTGTTGCTCATGCGTCAGATCTCCTTGTTCGCTGCGCCGAGCCACCGGCGGATACGCGGCCGGGCATGCTCTTCGTAGAGACCCGCGAGCCCGTTCGGAAAGGCCATCACCACGCCGATGAACATCGCCGCCATCAGATAGAGCCAGAGATTAGGCAGGCTCTCCGAGAACCAGCTTTTGCCGAGGTTGACGAGAATCGCGCCACACACCGCGCCCACCAGTGACATGCGCCCGCCGACTGCGGCATAGATCACCATCTCGATCGACGGCACGATGCCGACGAACGACGGTGACATGAAACCCACCTGCAACGTGAACATTGCGCCACCGACAGCCGCGAGCAGCGCCGCGAGGCAGAACGCGAACACCTTGAACATCGCGACGTCGTAACCGGAGAAGCGCACGCGGTCCTCCTTGTCGCGCATCGCGAGCAGCAGCGTGCCGAGCTTGCTGCGCTGGACCCAGCGACAGGCGAGCAGCGCGCCGATCAGCAGCACCGCATTGACGAAATAAAGAACCAGCTTCGCGTGGTCGGTGCGGATGTCCCAGCCGAGCAGCGTGCGCAGATCGGTGATCCCGTTCACGCCACCCGTATATCCTTGCTGGCCGATGATCAGCACCGAAAGAATCAAGGCGACCGCCTGCGTGATGATCGCGAAGTACACGCCGCCCACCCGTCGCTTGAACATCGCATAACCGACGACGAACGCGAGAGCCGTAGGCACCACGAGCACGGCGAGGATCGAGAACGGTAGAGAATGAAACGGCCTCCACCACGTAGGCAGCGCGGTGAGCTGATTCCAGTCCATGAAGTCGGGAATGCCGGGCGTGGTCTGCGTGTGGGTGGCGGCCGGGTCGGACGCCTCGAGCTTGAGGAACATCGCCATCGCGTAACCGCCGAGGCCGAAGAACACGCCTTGTCCGAGGCTGAGCACGCCGCCGTAGCCCCACGCGATCACGAGGCCAATCGCCACGAAAGCGTAGGTGAGGTACTTGCCCATCAGGTTCAAGCGAAACGTATCCAGCACAAGCGGAAACACGACAACGATCAGCACCGCGAGTATCGCGATGCCCACGTAACCCGACGCGTCGAGCCGCATCGCGAGCGCGCGCCAGCCTCCCGGCGCGCTGGGACCGGATCGCGGGGAAACGCTCCCCGCCACGGCTTGGATGGGTTCCATGTCCATCTCCATACGAATTAATCAGTGAATGAGCCGTGCACGGCGCCCCGCACTCACACGCGCCGCACCTTCGACGCAAAGAGTCCCTGCGGACGCAGCATCAGGATCACGACGACCGTCAGCAGCGTAAGAACACGTGCAATCGAACCCGACAGGAAAAACTCGCTGATCGACTGCATCTGCGCGATGCCGAACGCCGAGGCCACGGTGCCGAGCAGGCTCGCCGCGCCGCCAAAGGTGACGACAAGAAACGAATCGACGATATAAAGAGAACCGCTGGTGGGTCCGGTCGAGCCGATCGCCGTGAACGCCGCGCCCGCCACCCCCGCAATACCGCAGCCGATCGCGAAGGTCATCCGGTCAGTGCGCCGCGTGTTGATGCCGGCAGCGTTGGCCATGGGCCGGTTGGCAACCGTGGCACGCACGCGCAGGCCCCAGCGCGAGCGGTAGAGCGCGAGCAGCAGTCCACCTGTCATGACCAGCGCGAGTCCCATCACGAACATGCCGCTGACTGGAATATCCAGGCCTGGCGCTGGCTCCCAGGAGCCCATCAGCCAGTCGGGCAGCGCAGGACTCACTTCCTTCGGCCCGAACGTCGAGCGAAACACTTGCTGCATGCCGAGACTCAGACCCCAGGTAGCGAGCAGCGTGTCGAGCGGACGGCGGTATAGATGGCGGATCAATGCCCATTCGGCGAGCCAGCCCGCCGCGAACGCGAGGCCGAACGCCGCGACGATCGCGAAGAAAAAGTACACCGGCGTGAACGCGTGCCAGACGTTCTGCGAGAACCACGAAAACATGTAGACGGTATAAGCGCCGATCGTCATGAATTCACCGTGCGCCATGTTGATCACGCCCATCTGGCCGAAGATCACGGCGAGCCCAAGCCCCATCAGGAGCAGAACGCTGAACAGGCTCAGACCGGCGAAGCCCTGCATCAGCGTGATGTTGAAAATGTCGGTGGCGGACATCGAGCGCTCCTCGCGCGGCGGCGCGTTGCGTCGCCGCGCAGCTGCGGTTGACGGATTACATGTAGCCCTTCGGGAACGGATTCGGCTGGATCGGCTGGTCGGACTGCGCGACGACCTTGAATTGGCCGTCCGCCTGGCCCTGGCCGATCAGCGAGCGGCTCCACAGGTGGTGATTCGCATCGACCTTCGCATAGCCCTGCGGCGCATTGGCCACGTCGATGCCCGCCGACGACGCCACCACCTTGTCCACGTCGAAGCTGCCCGCGCGCTCGCAGGCGGCCTTCCAGATCCATGGGCCGAGATACGCGGCCTGGGTCACGTCGCCGATCACGGACTTCTGGCCGTAGCGCGCCTTGAACGCAGCGACGAACTTCTTGTTGTTCTCGTTATCGAGTGCCTCGAAGTATTTCATCGACGAATAGAAGCCCGCGAAGTTGTCGCCGCCGATGCCGAGCACTTCGTCCTCGGTTACCGACAGCGTCAGCAGGAACTGCTTCTGCGGAGTGATACCGGCCGCCTTGAGCTGCTTGTAGAACGCAACGTTCGAGCCGCCCACCACGCTCGCGAAAATGCAGTCCGGCCGCGCGAGCTTGATCTTGTTCATCAGCGACGCAAACTCGGTCGTGCCGAGCGGGTAATACTCCTCGCCGACGACCTTCGCGTGCAGATGCTGCTCGATATGACGGCGCGCGATCTTGTTCGACGTACGCGGCCAGATATAGTCGGAACCAATCAGGAAAAACGTCTTGGCCTTCTTCGTGTTCGATGCCCAGTCGAGCGCCCAGAGAATCTGCTGGGTCGCTTCCTGGCCCGTGTAGAACACGTTCTTCGATTGTTCGAGGCCTTCGTAGAAGGTCGGGTAATAGAGCAGCCCGTTGTCTTTCTCGAACACCGGCAGCACTGCCTTGCGCGAGGCCGAGGTCCAGCAGCCGAACACGGCGGCGACGTGGTCGTTCTCGAGCAGCTTCTTCGACTTCTCCGCGAAGGTCGGCCAGTCGGAGGCACCATCTTCCTGAATGATCTGGATCTTGCGCCCGAGCACGCCGCCCATTGCGTTGATCTGCTCGATCGCAAGGCGTTCGGCCTGGATCGAACCGGTTTCGGAGATCGCCATCGTGCCGGTCGCCGAATGCAACTGGCCGACTGTCACCGTGGTATCGGTCACCGCTAGTCCGGTGGTGTTCACCTTGGCAGTGGGCGGCGTTTGAGCAAATGAAGTACGTGGCAGCCCCAGCGCCATCAACGGCGCGGCGGCGAGGCCGCCGATCAGTTTCCGGCGCAACGGCGACGGTGTGCGAGCATCATCATCGATTCGATCGTCTGCGGACATCACATTCTCCTTATCGGTCGCCCTGCGCTTCTTGCGAGAGCTGGTTCGAGGTTGGACGCAATGTAGAAAGCCAAATTGGCAACCGGAATACGTCGATTGACGTATTCCCCGCGGTCGCACTGGAATGTAATTTGCATCAGACACCGATCCGATCGTTTCCGCACCAATCCAGATCATCTCCATGCCCGAGAGTCACCCGTCAGTGGGCACGCCCAGTACCCAACGCATCGTCAAGGTGCGGCGCGACTACAATGCGTGGGTCGGCGACGAAACGCTTGAGGATTACGCGTTGCGCTTCACGCCGCGTTCGTTTCGACGCTGGTCGGAACTGCGCGTCGCCAACACGGCAATCGGCGCCGTGTCTTTTCTGGTGCTCGAAGCGATCGGCGGCAGTCTCGTCGTCAACCATGGCTTTACGAACGCGGTCTGGGCGATCGCGGTCGTATCGGTGCTCATCTGGCTCACCAGTCTGCCGATCAGCTTTTACGCCGCGCGCCATGGCGTCGACATGGATCTGCTTACGCGCGGCGCGGGCTTCGGCTATATCGGCTCGACGCTCACGTCGCTGCTCTATGCCGTCTTCACGTTTATTTTCTTCGCGCTCGAAGCGGCCATCATGTCGCTCGCGTTGCAACTCTATTTTCATATCTCGCTGGCGATCGCCTATGTACTGAGCTCGCTCGTCGTGATTCCGATCGTGATGTTCGGCATCACGCTGATCAATCGGCTGCAAAGCTGGACTCAGCCGCTGTGGCTGGTACTGTTCGCGCTGCCCTATGCGGCTGTGCTGTGGCACCATCCGGGTCTGGTGCACGAATGGACGACCTTTGCCGGCTTCGCTGCGCAAGGCCGCGCGTTCAGCGTGATCGCGTTCGGGCAGGCCTCGACCGTGGTGTTTGCATTGATCGTGCAGGTCGGCGAGCAGGTGGATTACTTGCGCTTCCTGCCGCCGCTCACTGCAAAGAACCACACGCGCTGGTGGCTCGCGCTGCTGTCGGCGGGACCAGGCTGGATCGTGCCCGGCGCCCTCAAGATGCTCGGCGGCGCATTCCTCGCCTTCGTCGCGATCCAGTATGAAGTCAGTCCGGCGGAGGCCACGCAGCCCACCCAGATGTACCTCGTCGCCTATCACTTGCTGCTCGATCCATTTGGGCTCGCGAGCTGGGCGCTGCCCGCGATGACGCTGTTCGTGATCGTTTCGCAGTTGAAGATCAACGTGACGAATGCGTACGCGGGCTCGCTCGCGTGGTCGAATTTTTTTGCCCGTCTGACGCACAGCCATCCGGGGCGGGTGGTGTGGCTCGTGTTCAATGTGATGATCGCGCTGCTGCTCGTGGAAATGGGTGTATTCGAGGCGATCGCCAAGGTGCTGTCGCTCTACGCAAACATCGCGATCGCGTGGATCGGCGCACTGTTCGCCGATCTCGTCATCAACAAGCCGCTTGGGCTTAGCCCGCGTCATATCGAATTCAAACGCGCACACCTGTACGACGTGAATCCCGTCGGCGTAGGCGCGATGCTGATCGCCGCCGCCGCCGCGATGCTCGCGCAGAGCGGCATGTTCGGCTTGCTGGCACAAGCCATGTCGTCGTTCATCGCGTTCGGCGTGGCAGTCGCCTGTGCTCCGGTGCTCGCGATCGTCACGCGCGGACGCTACTACATCGCGCGCGCCGCCCAACCCACGGGCAACGCCACTTCGCTTCGCTGCGCGATCTGCGAGAACGCGTTCGAACCGGAAGACACAGCCTTCTGCCCTGCCTACGGCGGCACGATCTGCTCGCTGTGCTGTTCGCTCGATTCGCGCTGCCACGATCGCTGCAAGCCGCACGCACGCTTCGCGTCGCAAGCCGATCGCGCGCTACATCGCGTGTTTCCCCGCGTGCGGCTCGGCCCAGCCGCGCTGCGTCTCATGCACTATGCCAGCCTCATGTGCGCGATACTCGCGGTGCTCGCGAGCGTGCTCTATCTGATCTGGTCACAGAGTGTGACCTCGCTCGCCGTCGACGGATCGTCGATCGACAGCGCGATCGGCCACAGTTTTCTGAAGATATTCTTCGCGCTTTCTCTCGTCGGCTGCATAGCGGCGTGGTGGTTCGTGCTGGAGCGCGAAAGCCGTCGCGTCACGCAGGAAGAATCGCAACGGCAAAACGAATTGCTGATGCAGGAAATCGACGCGCACCAGAAAACCGACGCCGCGCTCAAGCGCGCGACGGCCGCCGCCGAATCGGCGAATCAGGCGAAAAGCCGCTACGTGTCCGGTTTGAGCCACGAGTTGCGCACACCGCTGAACAGCATTCTCGGCTATGCACAGTTGCTTTTGCAGGCGAAAGAGGAGTTTTCGCCGACGCGCTACAGTGCCGTGCGAACGATTCACCGCAGCGGCGAACATCTGCTTGCGCTCGTCGATGGGCTGCTCGACGTCGCGCGTATCGAGGCGGGCAAGCTGGAACTGAACATCGCACGTGTGTCACTGGTGGATTTCGTCGCGCACGTCACCTCAATGCTGCGCCCGCAGGCGCTCGAGAAAGCGCTCGCTTTCGACGTGCAGACCGTAGGCCGCCTGCCCGCCACCGTGCGTACCGACCAGAAATGCATGGGTCAGATTTTGACCAACCTGATCGGCAACGCGATTCGCTTCACGTCCACGGGTACTGTGACGCTGCGCGTGAGCCACGTGCTCGACACGTTGAAGTTCGAAGTAGTCGACACCGGCCCCGGAATTCCTCCGGCCGAGATGGAGCGCCTGTTCCTGCCGTTCGAGCGAGGCGAAGCGGCGCATGCGCACGATCACGGCGCGGGACTGGGGCTCACGATCTGCCGGCTTCTCACGCAGGCACTCGGTGGCAGTCTGGAAGTGGACAGCGAGGTCGGGCGCGGCACGCGCTTCATCGTGCGACTGTTCGCGCCAGCAGTGAACAGCGCAGCCGACGCGCGCACTGAACTCGCGGCGATCCGCGGCTATACCGGGCCGAAGCGCGCGATTCTCGTCGTCGACGATCTCGCGGATCAGCGCGGCATCGTCGTGCAACTGCTGACGCCGCTCGGCTTCGACGTCGCCGAGGCGCAGAGCGGCCCCGACGCGTTGCGCTGGCTGGCGACACACAGCGTCGACGTGATCATCATGGACATCTCAATGCCGCTGATGGACGGCTACGAAGCCAGCCGGCTGATCCGCGAAAACCAGTTGTCGAACGCCCCGATCGTGCTGCTTTCGGCTAATGCATTTGCCGACGATCGGGAACGCGCGAGCGCGACCGGATGCGCCGGATATCTCGTGAAGCCGCTCCAGATCAATTTGTTGCTCGACAAGCTCGCGCAGTTACTCGTGCTCGACTGGATCGCATCCGAGCCGTCCACGTCCGCGCAAGCCACGCCGCCCGTCAGGCACGCGTCACTGGACCTCGCGTGGCCGAAAGCGGTGCTCGAGCGGCTGCGCGCACACCTCGAAGTCGGCTACCTGCAAGGCGTGATCGAACAACTCGACTCGGCGCGCGCGACATGGCCCGCGCTACAGGAGCAGATCGACGTGTTGCGCGCTTTGGCGGAACGCTTTCAGCTAAGGGAGCTTGAGCATGAACTCGACCGACTGTCTCGCGCCGCGGACGTCTGACGCGCGCGTGATGGACTCCACCGATGCGTCGCCCGAGTGGCTGCGCGAGCGTCCCGTCGTGTTGATTGTCGATGACACGCCGGACAACCTCGCATTTCTCTCCGATACGCTTCAGGCACATGGTTACGCGGTGCTGGTCGCGCTCTCGGGCGAAGATGCGCTCAAGCGCCTCGCACGCGTGACGCCCGACGTCGTGTTGCTCGACGCGATGATGCCCGGCATGGATGGCTTCGAGACCTGCAGCCACCTGAAGCAGGACGTTCGCCACGAACATCTGCCCGTGATCTTCATGACGGCATTGACGGAAAGCGAGCATGTGGTGCGCGCGTTTCGCGTCGGCGGCATCGACTATGTGACGAAACCCGTGCGTCCCGAGGAGGTTTGCGCGCGCATTGGCGCACACGTGCAGCGCTCACGTGCGCAACTCTATGCGCACGCGGCACTGTCGCTCGATGCGCGGGCGGCGCTGATCGTCGGCGCCGATGGCGCGATCCGCTGGCAGAGTCCGCAAGCGGCACGGCAAATTTCTGCCTACCGGGCCAGCCACGCCGATGACCTCGCGCAAGCGGTTGCGCAGCCCATGTTGCCGCCGCTGTTGCGCGACTGGTTTGCGGACTGGCTCGGGCGCGGGAGTCCGGCCGGCGCCGTCCTCGAATTCACCGCGGGACACGTGCGGCGTTCTGCGAGCGCAACCTCCGCTCCCGATCCTGGAGAGTGGATCCTCACCCTCAAGGAGACCGATGACACTGTGCACAGCAGCGCACTCGCGGCGCGCTTCAATTTGACGGCGCGCGAGGCCGAAGTGCTGCTCTGGGTCTCTCGCGGCAAGACGAATCGCGATATCGGCGACATTCTCGGCATGGCGCCGCGCACGGTGAACAAGCACCTCGAACATCTGTTCCGTAAGCTGCACGTCGAGACGCGCGCGGCTGGCGCTGCGCTTGCGATCAAGGCGCTGGACAGGGCCTGAAATAGCTGAACGGTCGCGCAAGCCATGACGGAAACTACCCTGCCTCGTTGTTTTACCCGAGTAGCCGCGGCACGCTCGACGCTTTGTCGGGAGCCACACGGCATACCCAACGTTGACCATGCGTAAAAATCGTGAAGTACTGCGCCTGCATTTCGAAAGAGGCTTTACGCCGCGCACTTCAATTTGCCTGAACGACGAACCATGCATAATCCCGAGCCGGCCATAATAGGTCGATTCCACGACCACACCCGATGAACGCGGTAGCCACGGCGTCGCGCGCGGTGTACACGGAAAGCAGAGGAAGCGGCTTGAATGTCACTTTCGAGCGTCCAATAGGTGACGCTTTAGTTTGAGGTTGCAACGAGCATGTAGCCGAGGCCCCACACTGTGCGGATATGTCGCGGCGAGGTTGCCTCTGTCTCAATCACCTGCCGTAAGCGAAGAACTTGCACGTCAACGCTGCGGGCGCTCGCCTCATATTGCGACCCGCGCGCGCGCTCTATCAGATTTGCGCGGCTTACGGGACGGTTTGGCGTCTCCGCAAGCGCACACAGGAGACGCATTTCAGCTGCGCCGAGTTCGACGATGCCCGCTTCGTCCGACATCAATTCTCTACGCCGAACGTCCAGCCCGAAGGCGCCGAACCGCAAGCATTGCGACTCGCCTGCGAGCAGCATCTCGCCCCGCACGTTTTGCAGGCGCACCTGAAACTGCTGCCGACGTAACATCGCCCGAACCCGCGCTATCAGCTCGCTCGGCAGAAACGGTTTCGCGAGATAGTCGTCGGCGCCAATCTCCAAACCTACGACCTTGTCCGCGGGATCGCCACGCGCTGTTAGCATGAGGATGGGGATTGTCTCTCTCCGAGCACGCAACCGACGGCAGATGGACAGGCCGTCTTCGCCTGGCATCATGATATCGAGAATCAACAGGTCGAACGGGTAGCGCTCGATCAAAACGTCCAACTCAATGCCTGTCTTCACCGCGCGCACCGAGAAACCTTGTGCCGTCAGAAAGCGTTGCAGCATATTGCGGATTTCAACATCATCGTCAAGCACGATGATGCGACCGGTTGGCAGATCATCTGACATATGATTAAGCAGACACCTCTAATAACGCCTGTCTTTTAGTTCCTGTTTCCGATGCTACGCGGCGAACCGCTTGGCTTTGCTACAGCCGTCACGTGCCTCGGTGGGCGGCGACAATCTCGTCGAAGCGGGCTGCGCCGGGCGGCCTGCCGGCCTGCAGTTGCGCCTGCACTGCTTACCAATCCGCTTGATGTCTGCGGCGATACGTTGCACCTCAGACAGTACCAGTGCGGCATGCAGTTCCGTATGGTTCGACGAACGGAATATACAAGGATTTCCGCACTGGATGTGTTGGAAAGATATGTCAAAAGATGTCATCGATTGTGCTGGCCACAACACAGACTGGCGAAAGCCCACGACCGCCCGGCGCCACCCGTATGTACCGGGCATGCCATCCTGACTGCTCATATTACAGATCTCGCTCGTGGTCAGCGAGAAAGCGAGTGCACCCGTGCGTTTGCGGACAGAAAAACAGGCCCCGTCGATGACATTTCCTGACATGATTTGCTAACACCTGGCGTTATGAAATTCGCCTACATTTCTTCGATCGATCGTGTGCTGCAGCTTCTGCGGTGCGCTCGCATTGCGGTTAGTCGCGGCCCCGGTCATCACTCGTTTGTGAGCGTTATTCTCTTCCTATGTCAGCTCAGATTCTTCTAATCGACGACGACGCCGAATTGTGTGATGCGACTCGCCGCTACCTGGCAAGGTGGGGCTTCGACGTGTCAGTGCTACATGACGCGCGTTCGCTCGAACACCGGCTCAAACACGAACGCCCGGACCTGATAGTGCTCGATCTTATGATGCCGGGCGTCGACGGCTTGACGGCACTACGTAGGTTGCGCGCATCAGGCGACGACATTCCAGTCTTGATGCTCACCGCCCGCGCCAACGAAGAGGACCGCATCGCTGGCCTTGAATTGGGTGCCGATGACTATCTCCGCAAACCGTTTAACCCGCGTGAGCTGGTAGCACGGATTCAGTCAGTGCTGCGGCGCCAGCGCGCCGTACCCGATGCGGGCATTCCCCAACGACGGCAACCTTACACATTCGGCGCGTTCACGCTGGACTTTCAGTCGCGCACTCTGAATAGCGGAGAGACGTCTCTTACCTTATCTGCCAGTGAGTTTGCGCTGCTGCAGATTTTCGTTAATTCTCCCATGTGCACACTCACCCGCCGGCGTCTGCTCAAGTCACTTCATGGCGCGGAATCCGAGTCCGCCGATCGCGGCATCGACGTTCAGGTCTATCGTTTGCGCCGCATCGTGGAAACTGACCCGTCGACACCACGATTCATCCAGACCGTTCGCGGGTGCGGATACATCTTCGTGCCGGACCTCGAAGAGCATGCTGCCGGCACATCGACTCACCATTCGCATAACTGAGGTCTCTGGTTGCCCTCATGCTGCTGTTGCGCCTTTCGCGGAATATGCGCTTATTGCTTCGAGCGCGACCAGTCGCCAAACTACTATACGGTAGCAGCGGCCAAGTGGTGACCACCGCGAACGCCATGGCAAGGGTAATCGAAGATAAGTCGAGCGCCGGCTCACTGACTCACTCAGATAGACGATTTTTGAGCGGCCGTTATATCCTGGTCGCTATCCGTGAACTGGACGCAGTTGCGCATCGTCCCTGCGGCGAGCTTCGGACAGGATGCAAAGCGGCCGCTATGCATCCCGCCCGCCCCCGGGGCGGACACGAATAGACTCAGGTCAATAGTACGCGGGAGCGACGATCAGTGGCGGTCGAGGGACTACAACCAGTGGCCGGGCCACTATTGGACGACCCACCGGAACGACTACACAGCCGCTCCGGAGCGCGCAGCAGCCCCATCTTTCGACGTGATGAGGCGACCCGATGGGACATATTCAATACACGGTTAAACCACCCGAGGGTATTGAAGCTTGCCTTGCAAGCGCTTACTGCCGATGCTGCGCAGCGAACTGCTCGATCTGCTCAAGCGTCACGTACCCTTGATGCGTAGTATCGATCTCATCGAAATGGGCTGCGACGCGCGGCATACCTGCCTCCGCCTGTTCTTTCGTGAGCTTGCCGTCATGAGTTGCATTCGCGGCAGTAAAGCGCGCTTCCAACATCTGCTGCATGCTGCTCTGCGCGAACGCAGACGACACGGCGAACGTTGCAGCCAGAATAACGAATAAACGTTTCATCAAAGACTCCGTTAAGAAATGAATGGCGTGCACGGAATAGCCAGGGGACAAAGCTCCACCGAAGATTTCCAGCCGGCAGAATTCCAGGTCAAGCCATGCCACGACCATATGAGCGAAATCAGTACGGTGCGTAGTAGTAAGGTGGGGGAGCGCCATAGATTACGGCGCGGGGCGGCACGGGGCGTACAGGCACGACGATCGCTGCCGGACGAGGTGTTTCGATCGTATCTCCCTTTGCCGTGATGCATTGCGCGTACGCGTTGTCGTATTGCTGCTGCAACGACGCTTCGGTCTGATTGTGCTGCGCCGAGCCCGTCATGCTGCCGAGCAGCAGTCCGGCACCCGCACCGATTGCGGCGCCGGCACCGGCGTTGCCTGCCCCGGCGCCGATCAGAGCCCCGGCCGCAGCGCCTCCAGCCGTGCCGACGGCGGTAGCAGCAAGTCCGGAGGTTGCCGCCTGATGCGAGACCGCCGCCGGATTCACGACCTGCGTCGCGTAGGTGCGGCAGCTATAGTCGTCCTGCTGGAACTGGTTGAGGGTCTTGCCGTTCGCTGGGACCGCCATGACGGTAGGCGCACTCGGCGGCGTAACCGCACACCCCGCCATGCCCAACCCAATAGCGAGGCTGACAAGCAGTGGCGCTATACGAGTCGATGTCAGATTCTGGTTCATTGATAGTGCTCTCACGATGATGCGGCGCGAAGTAAGCGCTCAGAAGTGGTAAGCAGCGCCCACCGATCCAAATAGTGCCAGCGCGCGAACGCACCGAAGTCGAAGGACGTTGCGATATCTCCGGTGCCGTTGAGCACCGCCGCATAGTCCTGGTTGCGGCCCAGTTGAACGCCGATCAGCGGGCCCACCGCAACACTCGGCCCCAACGGGTAGGCGACGCCGCCCGTGAGCCCCTCCACGAAGATTGCCCCGTTCAACAGCGACAGCATGGGCAACGGCAGCACACGATGGGACTTGCTGCCTTCATAGTTGGGCAATGCGGTCACGTTGATGTTCACGCTATTGCCCGGCGACGACTGCGCCAACGCTGGTGAGTAAGGCAGGCACTCAGTGGCGATGACGGCGAGCGCGCCCAGCCACCGTCGTGTGCGGCCTCGCTTGAGAACCGCGGCGACAAAGCGATAGTCATGCATGTTCAAGCCCATCTATCGATGGTTGCCCAGAGAACCGCAACGCCCACGCTGATATCAATCGCCAGGGACCCCGCAGGCGCCTTGCCAACAGCCATAGAAATTGCCGCACTGGCAGCAGACACGAGAACGATTTTAAATTTCACTGCACACTCTCCATGTGATGGATTCGCCCCACTGGCGAACCCCGCATGACACAGCCGCCAATGTAGAGAACCTCTGCGCTACATGTTGTTGGAAATGTGTTGCATGTCATGTCAAGCCACGTCGCGGGGAAGCGATACCGCACGAGTGGACATAACAGGGCCTTGCACGCAGTTCGAGACACGGACTTTGAAAAACGGTCGTGGGCGCTACCGGACTCTGGACCGCGCAGATCGGCGGACGACGTCACAACGGCGCGCCCGCCATCATGGGATCGAGCCTAACTCTTCGACGACATCCAGCCGCCGCCGAGGTTCTTCACCAGCCCAACGCCGCTTTTCGCCAGTGCCCCCTGCGTGTCGTTCAGGTTCTGTCTGGCCGTCAGTAGCGTCACTTGCTGAGTCAAATCGGACTGCTCGCTCGCGGTTCCGGCCGTCAGTTGCGCGGCGACGCTCTCCAGCAACTGCCGGTTGCGCTGGTAAATGTCGGCAAACGCGTGCTCCTGCTGGCGCAGATGGTTCAGCGACGACAGGCTGTCTTCCACGTTCTGGAACGCCGTGAGCACGGCTTCGCGGTAAGATGCGACGTCTTCGTCATAGGTCGCCTGCGCCTTGTGCACGGCGGCCACGCGGGCACCACCGTCAAACAGCGTGGCGGCAAGTGAGGGACCGAGCGACCACATCCGGGTCGGCAATGAGAACAGCGTCGCGAAGGTGTTGTGTTGCACGAGACCCTGTGCCCGTAGATCGAGGTCGGGAAAGAATGCGGCCTTCTCTACCCCAATAAGCGCGTTCGCAGCAGCAGCGGTGCGTTCCGCGCTGACCACGTCAGGCCGTCTTTCCAGCAACGCAGACGGCAGCACGGATGGCACCTCGGGCTCGCGAAACACATAGTCGAGCCGCGGTGCAATCGACAACGAAGCCGGCGGCACACCCGTGAGCACCGCGATTGCGTGCTCGTCCTGCTCGCGCGAGGTCTGTGAAATTTGCAGGTTCGCGACAACCGCCTCCTGCGTGTCCTGCGCATACAGCAGATCGACTTGCGACGCGGTCCCCTGTGCCAGCGCTGTGCGCGTGATCGCGAGAATCCGCCCGTTGACCGCCTCCTGCTGCCGCAACAGGTCGATGTCGATATCGAGCTGGCGGATGTCGAAATAGTCGGTCGCCAGCGTCGCGGCAATCGACAAGCGCTCGCCGGCAAGCGTCGCATCCGCGCTCTGCGCGTTCGCCTTGCCCGACTCGATCTGCCGGCGCACGGCGCCCCACAGATCGACTTCCCAACTCGCGTAGGCCTTCGCGTATTCCGCCGTCGTGCTCGAGCTGTGCGAGGCCGACGCGTCGACACCAAGCGTCGGAAACAGGCTCGCCCGGTCTGCAGCGACGGTGGCCTGCGCGAGCCGATAGGCGGCCGCCGCGCCTGCAATCGACTGATTCGACTGCAGCGCTGCGTGGACGAGCCGGGACAGCTCGGGATCGTCGTACGCGTCCCACCACCGGGTTGAGAGCGATGCCTGCGGGTTGGGCGCCGCAAGTCGCCACTGTGTGCCCGCTTCCTTGAACTGCGTTGGAATCGCTACGGCCGGCTGGTGATAGTCCGGGCCGACCGCGCAGCCCGAAAGCCAAAGCGTGGCGCCGAGCGCACAGGCGCAGCAGCGCATGCCGACCGACACGGCCGACCGGTATCCGATGGGCGATTTCATGCGTGTTTCCTTCGGCGCCGCAACCGCTGCGACGCCCGATCGAGCCAGAGATAGATGACAGGGGTGGTATAGAGCGTGATGGCCTGGCTGAACACCAGACCGCCGATGATCGAGATACCGAGCGGCTTGCGGAATTCGGATCCGTAGCCTGACCCCAGCACGAGCGGCAGCGCGCCGAAAATTGCGGCGACCGTCGTCATCATGATCGGACGGAAACGGATCAGGCCCGCGCGCACGATCGCCTCCTCCGGCGGCAGTGCATGCTGACGCCCTTCGGCAATCGCGAAGTCGATCATCATGATCGCGTTCTTCTTCACGATGCCGATCAGCATCAGCACGCCGATCAACGCGATGATCGACAGCTCCGTGTGAGTGAGCAGCAGCGCGATCAAAGCGCCGACGCCCGCAGAAGGCAGCGTCGAGAGAATCGTCAAAGGATGAACCAGATTCTCGTACAGCATGCCGAGCACGACGTACACCGACAACAGCGCGGCGAGGATCAGCAGCGGCTCGCTCGCCATCGACTCACGAAACGCTGCTGCCGTGCCCGCGAACGCGCCGGAGATACTCGCCGGCATTCTGAGCGCAGCGACGGCCTGACTGATCTGCTGCGTCACGGGTCCGATCGATGCACCGGGGCGCAGATTGAACGATACGGTAATGGCGGGGAACGTAGCCTGGTGATTGATCGAAATGGCGCTGGGGCCGGTCGAGAACCGGGCCATCGCGGCGAGCGGCACCAGCGCTGAACCGTTCGCCTGGGCCGCGGCCGACGGCGTAGCGGCGCTTGCGCCGGTTGCCCCCCCGGCGGCGGTCGTCGACGCGACGCTCGTGGCGAGCGTCGGGCTCGCCGGAACATGGATGTCCTTCAGTACCGAAGGACTTCTCCAGTACTCGGGTGCCACCTCCATCACGACGTGATATTGATTCGCGCTCCCGTAGATGGCCGAGACCTGCCGTTCGCCGAACGCGTCATAAAGCGCCTCGTCGATATCTTTGAAGCTCACGCCCATTCGCGCGGCGGAGTCGCGGTCGACGTCGATACCGACCTGCATGCTCTTGTCCTGCTGGTCGGTGTTGATGTCGGCCAGCGCCGGCATCTTATGCATCTGCGCGACTAACTTCGGCACCCATTGATCGAGTGTCGCCTGGTCGTCCGCAGTAAGGGTGTACTGGTACTGCGCGGCGCTCTGTCGGCCACCGGCCGCGAGGTCCTGCAACGACTGCAGATAGAGCTGTGTCCCCGGCATATCGGCAAGCCGTCGGCGCACCTGAGCGATCACCTGATCGGCCGTCGCTCGACGCTCACCCAGGGGCTTGAGCGTGACGAACAGCAGTGCGTTGTCGAGCGCGTTCGCTCCCCCCACGAAGCCACCCACGAACGCGACGTTCGGATTCTCCTGCACCGCCTTGTCGACCATCTGGAACTGATGCTGCATCTCGTGCCAGGAGATGCTTTGCGACGCCTGCAGCGTGCCAAGCAGCAGCCCCGTGTCTTCCTCCGGGAAGAAGCCTTTCGGAACCACGGTGAACAGCCAGAGGTTCAGCACGAACACCAGCACCGTCACGCCACCCATCAATAGCGGATGCCGGATGACCCAGCGCAACGACGTGCCGTACAGGCGAGAAAATCCGCTCTCGTGATGCTCGTCGCCGTTCCCGGCTTGCGGTCCTGCGCGCAGGAAAATGCTCGTCAGCATCGGCGTGACCGTGAGCGAAATCAGCATCGACATCACGATCGCAACGGAAAGCGACACCGAGAACTCACGCAGCAGCCGGCCCATCAGGCCACCCATGAACAGCAGCGGGACGAATACCGCGATCAGCGAAACGCTGATCGAAAACACCGTGAAGCCCACTTCCTGCGCCCCTGCGAGTGCCGCCTCGATGGGCTTCTTGCCGCGCGCCAGATGCCGCATGATGTTTTCGACGACGACGATTGCATCGTCGACCACGAAACCGGTCGAAATCGTCAAGGCCATCAGCGAGAGGTTGTTCAAGCTGTAGCCAAGGACGTACATGACCCCGAACGTACCCAGCAGCGACAGCGGTACGACGATCGCCGGAATGAGCGTCGCGCGCCAGTTGCGGAAAAACGCGAACGTGACGGCCGTCACGAGCACGATGGATACAAGCAGCGTCATTTCGACGTCGAGCAGCGAGCCACGGATCGTCTTCGTGCGGTCCACCGAAATCGCCAGCTTGATGGACGACGGGATCGCCGCTTCGAGCGCCGGGAGTTCGGTCTTCACGTTGTCGACGGCGTCGATCACGTTCGCGCCCGGTTCCTTATAGAGGACCAGCAACACGGCCGGCTTGCCGTTCGACAGGCCGTAGTTCTCAAGCTGCTCGACATCCTGACGTACATAGCCGAGGTCCGACACACGCACGATGTTGCCGTTGTTCTGCCTGACGATCAGCCGTCCGTAGTCGGCGGGCGAATACAGCATGTCGTTCGCGCCGATCGAATAGTTCTGCCCGCTCGCCGACATCGATCCCTTGGGCAAATCGACATTCGCATTCCCGATCGTGCTGCGGATCTGCTCCAGACTGATGCCGTAGTGGCTCACCCGATCTGGATTCAGTTCAACCCGCACCGCCGGCAGCGCGGCGCCGCCCACCACCACGTTGCCCACGCCGGTTGTCTGCATCAGCTTCTGTTGCAGCACCGTCGACGCCGCGTCGTAAAGCTGCGCTGGCGTGGCCGTGTCGGAGGTCAGACTGATCACGAGGATGGGCGAATCCGCGGGATTGACCTTGCGATACGTCGGGCTGCCGTCCATGTTGGGCGACAGGTTGGTTTTCGCCGCGTTGATCGCGGCCTGCACGTCGCGTGCCGCGCCGTCGATATTCCGGCTCAGGTCGAACTGCAACGTGATCTGCGTTTGCCCGCGCGAGCTGACCGACGTCATCTGGGCCAGGCCCGCAATATGGCCGAACTGCCGCTCGAGCGGCGTCGTGACCGAGGTGGCCACCGTCGTCGGATCGGCGCCGGGCAGTTGCCCCTGCACCAGGATCGTAGGAAAGTCGATTTCGGGCAGCGGCGCAACCGGCAGCAGCCTGAATGCCAGGATACCGAACAACGCAAGGGCGACCGCCAGCAACGTCGTCGCGATGGGCCGCCTGACGAATGGGCCAGACAGGTTCATTGCACATACTCCGTTACGATCGGCTCGTCCGCGGCAAAGCGTCTTTCCAGACGATGCATCGCCAGATAGATCACCGGCGTCGAGAACAAGGTCAGCAACTGGCTGACGCACAGGCCGCCGATAATCGCGATGCCAAGTGGATGCCTCAACTCGGAGCCCATGCCGGAGCCGAACGCGAGCGGCAGTGCGCCGAACAGCGACGCCATCGTCGTCATCAGGATGGGACGGAAGCGCTGTTCAGCCGCACGCCGGATCGCAGCGTGTGCGGACAGGCCGTGGTTGCGCTGCCCGTCCAGCGCGAAGTCGATCATCATGATCGCGTTCTTCATCACGATGCCGATCAGCAGCACGATGCCGATCAGGCCCATGATGTCGAACTGGGTTCCGGTCATCAGCAGCGCCAGCAGTGCGCCAAGCGCCGCCGAAGGGAGCGTGGACAGGATCGTGACGGGATGAATGAAGCTCTCGTACAGGATGCCGAGCATCAGATAGACCACGATCACGGCAGCGGCGACCAGGTACCCTTCGCTCGCCAGCGACGACTGAAAGGTCGCGGCCGATCCTTCCAGCGACACCTGGACGGACTGCGGCAACCCTATCTGTTCCTTGACCCGGTCAAGACGGGCGATCGCCGTGCCGAGGCTGTATCCGGGAGCGAGATTGAACGACACGTCCGCATACGGGAACTGGCCCTTGCGATCAATCCTCAGCGGCGCGGGCATTACCGTCATCGTCGCCATCGACGCGAGCGGCGCGAGGCTGCCCGACGACGTATCGACATAGAGTCCTGAAAGCAGATGCGCAAGGTCGTCGGCGTTGTTTCTCGCGACCAGCACCACGTGATACTGGTTCAACTGCGTGTAGATCGTCGACACCTGGCGCTGACCAAACGCGTCGTACAGCACATCGTCGATCGCCTGCGGCGTGATGCCAAGGCGCGACGCGGTATCGCGGTCGAACGTGAGTTGCACCTGATTGCCTGACTGCATCGCCTCGCTCTGCACGTCGGCAAACGCCAAATCGCCGCGCAACGCGCCAACCAGCTCGCCAGTCCAGCGAGTGAGCAGCGCCGGATCGGTCGACTGCACGCCGAGCCGGTAGCTCGTCGTCGAGACGGTGTCGTCGAGCGTCAGATCCTGTACCGGATGCAGAAACAGTCGCACGCCCGCGAGGCCTGCGGTGTCATCGGTCAGTCGGCGAATCACCTCGTCGATGCGCGCTCGCTCGCCCTTGTCCTTCAGATTGATCAACAGGGTGCCCTGATTGATCGTCGGTCTCGTCTGGTCGATGCCGACGAACGACGAGAGACTTGCGACTGCCGGATCGCGTGCGATCCGGTCGACGACCTGCTGCTGTTGGCCGATCATGCGCTGGAACGAAATGGTCGGCGCGGCCTGCACGACACCTTCGATCAGACCTGTGTCCTGCTCGGGAAAGAAGCCCTTCGGCATCAGCATCAGCACGACGAACGTCAGCGTGGCCGTCAACACCACCGATGCGATCGTCAGGCGCCGATGCGACAACACCCAGTCGAGACCGCGTATGTACCTGCTGTTGAGCCGGTCGAAAAAATCGACCCGATGCGAGTGTGGCTGCGCTTTTAACATGCGCGAGCACATCATCGGCGTAAGCGTCAGCGACACCAACGCCGACAGGACGATCGCGACCGACAGCGTCAGCGCGAACTCGCGGAACAGGCGCCCGACCACGTCGCCCATGAACAGCAACGGGATCATCACCGCAATCAGCGACACGGACAACGAGACGATCGTAAAGCCGATCTCCTTCGCACCCTTGATCGCGGCCCTCAGGGGCGTTTCCCCAGCCTCGATGTAGCGCGTAATGTTCTCGATCATTACGATCGCGTCGTCGACGACAAAGCCTGTCGCGACAGTCAGCGACATCAACGTGAGGTTATTCAGCGAAAAGCCGAGCCCGTACGCGACCGCGAGCGTGCCAACGAGCGAAAGCGGCACGGTGACAGCGGGAATCACGGTAGCGGGCACATTGCGCAGGAATACGAAGATCACCATCACGACGAGCGCCACGGCGATTGCCAGCTCCGTTTCGACGTCGGCAACCGACGCGCGGATCGTCTTCGTGCGATCCGTCAGCACGGCGACCTTCACCGATGCGGGCAAGCTCGCCCGCAGTTGCGGCAACAGCTTCTGCACGCTATCGACCACATCGATCACGTTGGCGCCCGGCTGCCGCTGGATGTTCAGCACGATAGACGGCCTGCTGTTGGTCCACGCCGCCTGTTGCAAATTCTCCGCGCTGTCGATCGACCTGGCGATCTGCGCCAGCCGAACCGGTGCGCCTTGCCGGTACGCGATGATCAGGTCGCGATAGTCCGCCGCCGATTGCAGCTGGTCGTTCGCACCGATCGAATACGACTGGTATTTTCCGTCGAGACTGCCCTTCGCCTGGTCAACGTTGGCACTGCCGAGCGCGGTGCGCACGTCGTCGATCGACATGCCGAGTGCGTTGAGCGCGCCGGTATCGGTCTGCACCCGCACGGCCGGCCGCTGACCGCCGCTGATCGTGACGAGGCCCACGCCTGAAATCTGCGAGATCTTCTGCGCAAGCCGGGTATCGGCCAGGTCCTCGATCTTCGTCAGCGGCAGCACGTCGGATGTCAGCGACAGCGAGAGCACCGGGGGGTCGGCAGGGTTGACCTTGCTGTAGACAGGCGGATACGGCAGATTAGCCGGCAGAAAGCTCGACGACGCATTGATCGCGGCCTGCACTTCCTGCTCGGCGACGTCGAGCGAGAACGACAGATCGAACTGCAATGTGATCACCGATGTGCCGTTCGAACTCGTCGAGTTCATCGCCTTCAGCCCCGACATCTGGCCGAGCTGTCTTTCGAGCGGCGAGGTGATGGACGAACTGACCACATCCGGGCTTGCGCCGGGATACTGCGTGTAGACCTGGATCGTCGGATAGTCGATTTCCGGTAGCGCCGAAACAGGCAGCAGGATGTATCCCAGCACCCCGGCCAGAAACAACGCGATCATCAACAGCGCGGTCGCAATGGGTCGCTCGATAAAGATTCGTGAAGCGTTCATCGTCGGCTCCGCTCAGTGCGCCATGACTTTCACGAGCGAGCCGGTATCGAGCCTGTCTGCACCGTCGGTCGCGACCCGCTCTCCTTCCTTCACCCCGCCATCGAGAATCGCCGTGTCGTCGCCTTTTACCGGTCCGGTCTTCACGTTGCGCAATACCACTGCGCCTGCGCCGCCGATCACGAAAACGAAATCGCCGTTCGCGCCATGCTGGATTGCCGTAGTCGGCACGACCGGAATCCGCTGCAGCGTGTCGACCTGCATCCGCACATTCACAAATTCGTTCGGGAACAGCGCGCTGCCGGAATCGGGGAAGACGGCCTTGACGTTGATCGTGCCGGCGCTCGTATTGACGAGGTTGTCGACCGCAAGCAGCGAGCCCTTCGCCAGCAACGATTTGCCGTCGCGGTCATAGGCCAGCACCTGAACCTCCCCGTGCGACATCGCCCGCCGGATCCGTCCCAGGTCGTCTTCCGGCACCGAGTAGATCACGGTCGCCGGCTGCAGCTGCGTAACGACCGCGATACCGGTCGTGCTGGTGCTGCTCACGTAGTTGCCGGGGTCGACGAGGCGCAGGCCCACCACGCCATCCACGGGAGATGCGATGGTGCAATAGCCGACCTGAATCTGCAGATTGTTCACGTTGCCCGTGTCCGCCAGCACGGTGCCTTCGTCCTCCTGGACGGTAGCAACTTGCGTATCGAGCGTCTGCTGCGTAATCGAGCCCGCTTTGATCAGTTGCTGATAACGTTGCAGGTCCAGTTTCGCGTTTGCGAGTACAGCCTGGTCATGACGCAGCGTACCCTGTGCCTGCAGCAACTGCGCTTCGAGCGCCCGCGAATCGATGCGTGCAATCACCTGTCCTTTCCTGATCGTCTGCCCCTCGCTGAAATCGACGGAACGCAGTATCCCGTTGACCTGCGTGATGACCGTGACGGTCCGTGTCGGTGTCACGGTGCCGAGCGAGTCGATATAGACAGGAACATCGGTAACCGAAGCCGCAACCGCGCTCACGCGGATCGGATCTGGTGCGACAGCCGTCTGACGGTGACCGTGAGCCTGGTGGAACCACCCGACGGCCACGACGCCGGCCATGAATATACTAAGTAGCGCAAAGTATCTTGTAAGGTTTTTCATCACACAACCATGAAAAATGGCCATCTCATCAAATGCTCACGCTGCCCTGCCAGACCCTTTGGGCGGGGCTCGAGCGTCACATTAAGTCGAAGGCCGTGCGACACCGCGACGACGGCGCAGTCATCGCGCCGACAAGTGCCCGTTAAGGAATGGGAATTTGCACCACGGCCTTGAGTCCGGACGGCGCATTCTGGAAGAGATCGAGCGTGCCGCCATGCTGCTGTGCGACGTGCTCCGCTATCGCGAGGCCGAGGCCGCTCCCGCCCTTTCGATCCGCCTCTGAGCCGCGCCGGAATGGTTGCTTTATTAACGACAGAAGCTCTTGAGGCAGGCCCGGCCCCCGATCCTCAACCGCAATCGTGACACTTCGCGCGTCCACGGTAGTCCGGACTGCGAGCCCGACCTGACCGTACACGACCGCGTTCTGCATCAGGTTCATCAATAGGCGCTGCATGCCGACCGGTCGGAACACAATAGGTGGCAATTCCGCGAGCGACAGTTCGAACGTGCGACCGAGACCTGCATAGTCGGCGGCGAGCTGTTCGATCAGCGCGTTCAGATCGCCGTGCGTCGCCGGTTCGCTATCCCACCCACGGGCGAAATCGATAAACTGCTGGACGATCGTGTCGATCTCCTCGACAAAGCGTTCCGCACTGGCGGCCGGGGCCTCGAATGACTCCGGCGCGAAGATGGCCATGCGCAGCTTGGTCAGCGGCGTGCGGATATCATGCGATATGCCCGCAAGCATTTCGGCGCGCGTCGCTTCGAGATCTTCGAGCGTCGACGCCATCCGGTTGAACGCCTCCGCTACTGTTGCCAGCTCGCGCGGGCCGCTCACGGGAACCGCTTCGGGCCAAACGCCACGCTCGATGGTGCCGGCAGCGCGCGCCAGCCGGCGCAACGCCTGTTCGACCGGCCGGTGGATCAGATAGGCCCCAAGAGCAGGAAGGGTGGCCGCACTTAACAACAGGCCGATCAGCGCCCAAGGCAGCGTACTGCTCATGGCCGACGTTCCACGCAGCGCCACCCAGTACCGCACGTCCTGCACATGGAGACGCACCCAGATCCGGTGCCCGTCGCGCTCCCAGCGAAGCTGTTCGTCCGGGGCAAGTTCCGATGCCAGTCGACCGAAAAAGCGGTGCGCCATGTAGTCGGGAGGCAACCCGTCGCGAGCCTGTGGCGGCGGCAGTTCACCTTGGGGCGCTCCGTTCATTTCGAGCAGTTGCCGGTTTCGCTCGTCGTCCGGCAGTACTGACAACAGCCGGTCCAGGATCCGGATCTGCGATGCCACGAGCGCTGCGCCATCGTCAACTCTTGGCTTCTGGATAAAGTTCAGATAGACGGCAAAGACCAGGATCTGACTTGTCAGCATCAGTACAATCAACAGCAATACGTTGCGCGCGAAAAGGGAACCCCGCCATACCGACATACCGCTTCCTTTCATCTCGCTCTCTCGATGACCTGCTACGCAGGTATACATAAAACAGTCAGATGCCTTTTGCATTCGATCGACCGGTCCCGGGATCGCAGTGGGTCCTCTGCATCCTTGCCCCGGAAAGGCACTCATCCACTTGCGCGGTCATGCCGTACAGCGCGTCCAAAACGATGGCGGACGAATTGCCATAACGTCGCGCGAGCTCCGCCAGGTTCATTAGCGCCGCATACGGCACTGTGCACTGCTATGCCAAGCTGTTAAACGATGGTGAATTATCGCTGCGGGGGACAATCGTTTGGGTGCACGTCCATTCAGCCTCATGCACCCTCCAACCGTAAGTGCACCGAGGACGCCCAGCAGCACAAAGTCGGCAACCATTAGACCGCGGCGAGCAGCGTTGGCGCCGAAGCGATGTGCAACATGGCTTTGCTGCTTTGATGGACCGGGGTGATGTATTGCACGAGACGGGTTCGGCGCAGAGATTTCACGACCAGTGACCGGCCACCCAAACCCCACCTACCCAGTGACCAGGCATCCAGACGCGACGCGGCATGACGACGACCGCCATGGGAGGTGGGGGCGCTGGCGCAACCGTCACAACCGGTGCGACTGCCGCCGGCACGGCGGCGGCTGCGTAACCGTTTTGCACGACCACGGTCGGCGGCGCATAGACAGGTGTCGCCGGAACGACAGCGACGGGGGCCGGCACGGCGACACCGACGACCACGCCGGCGAATGCGGAAGCAGTCATGGATGTGAGCAAAACCCCACCCACCAGCATGGCAAACGTTCGAGTTTTCATGAGCATCCTCCTTTACATAGAGGGCGCACGAAGTGGATCGCGCGCCGAGAAGAGAATGTACAGAGATCGCGACCTCAAATCTGTTGGAAAGGTGTGTCAAAAGATGTCACTTTGGCACTGGCGGGTGCATGACGATGATTGATTGCTCATGTAGCACTACGACACCTATCCGCCCCTGTTGGGACGAGGATATGGAGTTCTTTTCGAACTTCACAGCTACTGCTGCTGATCGCATGGCGGCGCCAGAAGTGGCGCCGAGAGAATTCGGACAGGTCGGTAAGTGGAAAAGCCGGGACGTGAGTCGGTCATCATGGCCGGCAACAAGGAACCAGAAGATGACGAAACGCAACCGACGGACACACTCACCGGCGTTCAAGGCAAAGGTGGCACTCGCGGCGCTCAAGGGCGACAAGACGCTGGCCGAGCTGGCCCAGCAGTTTGATGTGCATCCGAACCGGATCACGGACTGGAAGAAGCAACTGCAAGAGCGTGTTGCCGAAGTGTTCGAGACGGGCCAGACATCGGCCGAGCCCCCGGTCGATGTGAAGGTGTTGCACGCGAAGATCGGGCAATTGACTCGTAAGCGGCTCAGCTGGGCCGTTCGTCCCGTTCGTCCATTCGCGCGCGTGTGAGGCATGATGGCGAACTGGAGCTGGCGGTCAAACACGCAGATCAGCCTGAACTCGCTGACAGCCTCGTGCCCTTGCGCCTGCCGGACAGCCAGTTGCTCGCGCACGACGAAAGCTCGGTCGACGTCGACGGGATCTGAATGCGTTGCTTCGATCAGATGCCTAATCAATTTCTCTGGGGCTCGGAAGCCACGCATTCGGCGCTCAACTCGGCGTTGCCGGCGGCGACGACCAACGCCTCGTGAAAGGCTTCGTCGAGTGCCACCATCTCGCGGCCATCGCGAACGCGCTGTGCGCGCACGCTGAAATAAACATGGTCAGCGCGCGATGAGGGAGATTCGGTTGTGTCTTTCACGCATGAGCCTGGAATTAACGGGTCTTTTCGGCAGTGACTATCGGCTAGCCCCAAAACATATGTCGAGAAGCTGGGTAATACGGATGCTGAAAAGCTGAGGGCGCATGGAGTACTCCGCAGTCCGGGGCGCGCCAGGCGCGCTTCTGGGCCTTCGGCGACGTCGATGAGATCGCCGGAGTGGCTGTCATGCTGGCTTCGTCGGCGAGCGCAAAACTGAACGCGAAGGGAGTAACTCTCCATGAAGACCGAAATATCCAGCGATCACTCGCGCGGGCTACGTGACTTGGCGAACGACGCTCTGCCGAGATGAATCGCCGAAATGTATGGGACTGGCTGATGTCCTTCCCAAGGATCCCATTACCGAGAGGTTGACGCATGATCGTGACGCCATCCTTCCCGATTAGCGAAGCAGCAAGGCGCGAAAGTAGTCGAGACTGACGACCAGGACGACGATTCCACCGAACGATCCGTCTGACTCGGATATCCGCTTGCTCAGGGCTATGCTGGGCGTGCCCAAACGCAATGGGGAAGAATAGGGATCACTGATATAAAAGCCCGCGTGCGGATCGTCTCGTTGAACGATGAAATATTTTTGACTCGCCACACTTACCTGTTCAGGCGTCGCATCATCCGAGTCGAGCAAAACGCGACCCGAGCGATCGACGACCAGGACGGTTCCAAGCGATCCCGCGGTTGCCATGCGATCGAAAAGAACCTGCCGCCGTACCGCCAGCGGCAAAGTCATGATGCGAGGTTGCCGCAGCCGCTCGATGAGCGTTTGCAACGACAATTGATACAGTGCAAAATTTCTCTCGATGTCCCGCTCTGCAATCAGGGCGATATTGCGAAGGTTGATTCGAGTAATTCGCCGTTTGCCAAGTGTGAAGTGAACTTTACGGCTTTGAATAGCGCTAACACTACTGTGTTACGATTGCTTACACACTGTAGTAAAGAACGGACGCTTGGTAAAGGCGGTTTTGTCCTCGCGACAAGCGGTAGCGCTGGGCAAATCGGACCTGCTGGTAACACGCTCACGCCCTTGCCTTGCGCTGCGGTATCCAACCGGGGGATTGAGTGAGCCGTCTTGTTGTTGTTTCGAATCGCACTGCTGACCTCCGGAAGGCCGCAGCAGGAGGTCTCGCTGTAGCGGTAAAAGAGAGTCTGCAACAGACAGGTGGGATGTGGTTTGGCTGGAGCGGCAAGATTCGCGACGCGGCACCCGAATCTGACAGCGAGACCAGCGTCAGACTGCAAACAATCGGGAACATACAACTGGCGACGCTTGACCTGAACCAGCAGGATTACGATAGCTACTATCTGGGATACGCGAACGATGTCTTATGGCCGGTATTCCACTACCGGCTGGACCTTGCGAATTTTGATGTACGATTCGCAGCAGGGTACCGGCGGGTCAACCAGCTGTTCGCGCGAAAGCTGCTACCGTTGCTCAGGCCCGACGACATCATCTGGGTCCATGACTATCACCTGATCCCCCTTGCTGCCGAACTCAGAGCGATGGGGTGCGGCAACCGGATCGGATTCTTTCTGCATGTCCCGATGCCACCGCCTCTCATCATGGCGGCCATTCCAGAGCACGAATGGCTCATGCGTTCACTATTCGCCTACGATCTGGCCGGCTTCCAGAGCGAAGCGGATGTAACGCATTTTACGCACTACGTAGAGTCCGAAGCCGGTGCCGACGCGCTACCCGGCGCACAGCTTCGGGCCTTCAATCGCACGTTGCGGGTCGGGGCGTATCCGATAGGAATCGACGTCGATGAGTTCGCCGCTCTCGCGCAGGACCGGGAGGGTGTCGAAATGTTCGATCGTATGCGACAGGAGTACTCCCGACGCCGCCTGCTTCTCGGCGTCGACAGGCTGGATTACTCAAAGGGTCTACCGCAGCGCGTGCACGCGTTTCGTGAGCTTCTCGCGAACTACCCCGAGAACCGCAACAGTGCAACACTCATCCAGATCGCGTCCCCGAGCCGGGAAGACGTGGGTGCCTATGACGATCTGCGCCGCGAGATGGACAGCCTCTGCGGCGCGATAAACGGTGACTTCGGCGAACTTGACTGGATGCCGGTTCGTTATATTCATCGCAACGTCGCCCGTAAGCGGCTACCGGGACTATATCGCGCAAGCCGCGTCGCGCTTGTCACGCCACTGCGCGATGGGATGAACCTGGTCGCCAAGGAGTTTATCGCCGCGCAGGACCCAGGCGATCCCGGCGTGCTGGTTCTCTCCCGATTTGCCGGCGCAGCGGAACAATTGAAAGAAGCTCTTCTTGTGAATCCGTACGATACGCACGGGACAGCGCACGTCATTCAGCGTGCGCTGACGATGTCAATCGAAGAACGGATCAGTCGTCACACAGCATTGATGGGGCGGATCCGCCAGTTCGACGTGCACTGGTGGAGTTCGAGTTTTCTGAGGGATCTCTTGGCTGCTGAGCGCAGTGACGACCGTGAACCGGTGCCGGGACATTCAGCCGATCGCGCGAGCTAACCGACGGCGATTGGCGCATCGTGCCGCCCTACGCCCGACGACGCAATCGGCTCGAGTACCCACGCGACATCGCGTTGCAGCCCCGCTGAAGAGCACATGCAGACTCGGGCCTGCCGGTTTGGTGTTGCACCGGTTTTCCAGCCCTGTCATGTGCCCGCTCACCCACGCTCATAGGTGTGACCGGGCCATCCTTAACCATAACCCGGACCGCGTATGACCAAAGCTACCAGGCAACAGCCTTCTTCCCGCCCGCCCCCCCGTAGATGCGCTTCAGTATGAACGTCTCGCGCTGGCTGCCTTCCATCTTTGTGAAAGGCAGGGACAGCAACTTCAACACCTGATTACGCTTGCGACTTCATTGTTCCGGAATCCTTCTGTAACGCCTGAGGAAAGACACGACCGGCGGAATCTGCTTGAGGTCATGATCCATATCGGCGAGGACTACAGGCGCATGAACAATTGCGATCATGAACTGTTCACGGTTCTGGCGCTCG